>JBFLYK010000020.1:0-119222 GCA_040756995.1 Actinomycetota bacterium
GCCGGCGGCGGCCGGTGCTTCGGCTGGGGCCTCGGTACCGGGGCTGACCGGCGCTTCGGCTCCGGCGCCCGTGTCGGTCGTCTCGCTCCCCGCGACGGGACCAGCCGCGGCTCCGGTGTTGTCGTTTGAGGCGCGCGTCCCGCAGGCACCCAGCAGGAGCACCAGGGTAAGGGAGATCCCGAGTCGGGAACCCCGTGAGAAGCCAGCTGCCACCGTATGAACCTCCTTGTCGCCCAAGCACTCGCCTGGGAGATCCCGCGGCGAGGTTCCGACGAGAGAAGGCCGCCGGTATGACAGGCAGCTCTGCCCCCCCAGCTGGTGCCCCCCCGACAACTCTCCCCCCGGACGGTTTCCCCCTACGACTTTCGGTCGTCCTCCGTCGATTCGGTCAATCAGTTTCCCCGATCGAGGCTAAACGTCCTCCTCAATCTGGACATCCGGAAGAATCCCGGCATTGCGCGCGCCGTCCGACTTCGGGTGAGACCCCCCGACGCCGCCCGAGAGGAGCCGGCGGGACTCCGCCAGCAGCTCCCGGGCAATCTGCTCGCGTGCCAGCCAGGCCTTCGCTCCCCGGGCCAGGGCATAGTCCCGGTATCCAGGGTCGGGCTCCGGCCCGAGGACGATGACCGCCGGTGCCTCGTCAGGCAGGGAGTCGTCCTCGCAGGCCGCCGAGAACGCCGTACCGTCGACGATCACGAGCTCGACGTCGCTACGGGTCAGATCCAAGATCGCGTCCCTGCCGTCATCTTCGACGACGACGCAACCCAGCTCGCGAGCCAGAAGCTCGGTGACCAGCGACCGCATCACAGGATGGTCAACCGCCACCGCGACCCGTGGCCCTTGGCCTGGGAAGGTCTCCCGCACGGGCACCTCCGCGTCTCACCAGGTACCGAAAAGGACACTCATCCAACGAAGCAACAACCGCGATGGTGCCACCCGGCCGCGCGGGTCGGCTTCCGGACGAACTACGGAATCGCCGTTGCCATCGGTGTCGTGACCGTTGACGGACGCTCCGTCACTCGATCCCTTCGTTGCGGGCGTAGCGAAGCAGCTCGGCCCGGGTGCGCAATCCGAGCTTCTGCTGAATCCGGAGTCGGTGCGTCTCAATCGTCCGCGGGGAGAGAAAGAGTTTCGTCGCCACTTCCGCGTTGGTGTGCCCGGCGGCCAGCAGGCGGAGCACCTCCACTTCGCGGGGTGACAGGTCCCGGCATGGACGCTGTGGCGTAGCGTCAGGCTCGGCGGCGGCCGGATTGTCGGCGAGGAGGGCCGCTCCGAGGCGGGGATGGACGTAGCCTTGACCAGCCGCCACCGCCCGCACCGCCAGCAGCAGTTCGACGCTGGCGGCTTCCTTCACGAGGTAACCCGCCGCGCCGGCCCCGAACGCGCCGCGCAGATACTCGACATCGTCGTGCATGGTGAGGACGAGGACCTGTGTCTCCGGCGCCACTTCCCGGATCCGCCTGGTGGTATCGATCCCCGAGTCGTCACCCAGGGTGAGGTCGACCAGAAATACATCGGGCTGCTGGGCGGCGGCCAGCTCCACGGCCTCGACGGAGGTGCCGACCTCACCGACGACCTCGACGTCGGATGCGTTCTCGAGGATCAGGCGCAGGCCGCTGCGGACGACGGCATGGTCGTCGCACAGGGCCACGCGGATCGGACTCATGGCAGCGGCACGTCCAGCGTCACCATCGTGCCTCTCGACGACGACGAAAAGGTCAGTGTGCCCCCGACGAGTTCAGCCCGTTCCGCCATGTTGCGCAGCCCGAGCGATTCCGTCGAGACCACCGAAGGGTCGAACCCGCACCCGTCGTCGCTGATGGCGACCGCGAGGTTGTCGTCGGCTGCTTCGACCACTACCGCGCAGCGCCGGGCCTGGGAGTGGCGCACGACGTTGGTGAGCGCCTCCTGAGTGACCCGGTAGGCGGTGGTTTCGATCTCGGGAGGCAGGCGGCGGGCGTCGAGTCCATTCACGGCCAGGTCCACCGTCAGGTCATGACGGCCGCTGACATCGCGAATCAGGCGGCGGAGCGCGGCGGACAAGCCGAGGTCGTCGAGGAGCGTGGGGCGCAACTCGAAGGCGATGCTGCGGACGTCCTGGAGGACGTCGGAGAGCAGCTCCCGGAGGCCTTCGCTGCGGGCGATCGCATCGTCGACGGCCCCGGCGTGCAGTGAGTCTTCCAGGAACTGCAGTGTGAGGAGCACCGACGTCAGTCCCTGGCCCACCTGGTCGTGGAGATCGCGGGCCACCCGGGCCCGCTCGGCTTCCTGCGCTTCCACGGTGCGGATCGTCGTATCGTGACGGAGCTGTTCCCGCTCGAGCGCCGCGCCGGCCAGGCTGGCGATGAACGCGGCCAGCCTGACCTCTTCCGGTCCGAACAGCCCGGCCACCCGGGTGTGCCGGGCGTAGAGGCAGGCGACGGGCTCCTGGTGGACGAGGATCGGCAGGCAGATCGCCGAGCGTGCCTCTTGGTCGCCGGCGGTCCCCGGCCTGCCGTCCTCGGCAGGAACGACATCCGGGATCACCGGGCGTTGTGCCTCCACCGCCCGCCGGATGGCATCCGGTGGCGGGCCTGGCGAACCCGAAGTGGAACCATTCGGGTGCCGCCGTCCCGGAGTCCCAGCCAGGTCCACGACCACGCAGTCCTCCGCTCGGAGGAGCGAGAGGACCGCCTCGCGGGTGGCGGCCATGATGCCCCGGGGTGTCGTCGGGGCCGTGACCTCACGCCCGGCGCCGAGGAGCCCCTCGAACCGGTCGGCCAAGGACAGCGTGGGGCCCGGGGCCGCTTCCGCCACCCCCCACGTCAGCACCTCGCTGGTCCCGCCGAAGAGTTCCCCGGCTCTCAGCGTGTCCGCCGCCGAGCCGTCCCAGCCGAGACGGCGGCCGAGGTCTCCCCGGGCGCGCAAACTGACCGCGAGCTCATGGCGTGCGTCTTGATCCTCCGCCATCGTGACGCTGCGATCCAGAAGCCGCCGGGCCCGCCGCAACCTCGCCCGCATGGCGGCGGTGAGGCCGGCCTCCCGCAGCGCGTGGGGCAGATCGTTGCGGTACCGGCGGGCGACCCGCAGGGCATGGCGCGCCGCTCGGTCGGCGCTCCGGAGGGCAGCCGTGTGGCTCTGACCGGCCGGCACGACACCCGCTTCCACCGCTCGCCGCAAGGCCGTGGCTCGCCAGACCGCCACCGAGGCAACATAAACATTGCGGACGCGCACCGACGCCACCAGCCGGGCGGCTTCGTCAAGCCGCCCGACCGCCTCCCCGAACCGGTCGAGCCGGAGAAGCCGGACCGCCTCGGCCTGCAGCACAGCGACGGTCGTCTGCACATCGCTTTCGACGCCTTCCCGACCGGCGATGGCCTCGGCGGTGACCTCGGCGGGGAGCGCCCCCGCCGACGCCTTGGCCCACACCTCGACGGCGACCCCCGATGCCTCGACATCGCCAATCGAGTGTGCATCGGTGAACACCGACTTCGCCTCGTCGATGGCCGTTGTCAGCTGTCCCAGCCGGTAGCGGCAGAGAGCCCGGTGCCAGCGGGCCGTATTGAGCTCCCACCGGTCTCCGGTCCGCTCCAGGAGGGCCACCGCCTCGTCGAACCGGGTGATCGCCTCGGCGTAGCGCCCACCGGCGTGGAGCACCACCCCCTGGAAGTGGAGGGCCTGCCCCTCGCCCCACAGATTGCCGAGTTGCCGGCGAACGGCCAGTGACCGTTCCAGGAATCGGATTCCCAGTGGAACCAGACGGGGCCAGGTGGCGGCCAGGGCAACACCGGTGGTCGCGTAGGCTTGGCCGAGCTCCTCGCTGGGCGGGTGTCGTTCCGTCAGGTTGAGGTGGCGGAGCGACGCCCAGAACAGGCGGGGGCCGCCACCTTCGAGCCACCAGGCGAACCCGAGCCGGCAGTGGAGGTGCGCCGCCAGCAGGTCGCGGGCGGCGTCGCTCGCCGGGGCCCGTCGCCGGGTCGGCGGAATGATCCGGTGGGCGAGCTGGACGAGGACCTCCCGCACGATGTGGAAGATGACCGCCAGCCGTCCTCCAGGAACGGAGTAGCCGAGGAGTCGGAGTCCGCGCTGGAACCACTCGCTCGCCTCGCCGACCTTGTCCTGCTTGAAGGCGAGCTCACCGAGTTGGCCCTCGAGCCGGGCCGTCTCCAGGTGGGACTCCCGACCCGTCGCTTCCGGTTGGCCTTCCAGGAGAGGCAGAGCCTGCTGGAAGCAACGGCTCGCCTCGGCGTAGTTGCCCCGCAGCATGAGGACCTCACCCAGGCCTTCGGACAGCTCCCGGCGGGACACGAGGTCGCTCGGCGCCACACCCCGTTCGGCGATGCGGTAGAGCTGCTCGGCGAGGGCGAGGGCGTACTGGGCGCGCGCCTGGCGGGCGGCGTCGAGAGCGAAGGGCAGCGCCCGGTCGGGCGCACCACCGGCGTCGAAGTGATAAGCGACGTCAAAGGCCGACACCCCGGCGCGGGACTCGAGCTCGAGGGCCAGCTCACGGTGGAGGGAGCGCCGGTTTTCGTCGTCGAGCCGATCCAGGAACGCTTCCCGCAGCCGGTCATGGACGAACGCCGCCCGACCGGAGGTGACCCACACCATGTGCCGTCGAGTCGCCTCGAGCAACCCCGCCCGGGTGTCGTCGTCGGTGAGGCCAGCGAGACGGCTGGCGAGGTCGACGTCGAACTCCCGCCCGATCACGGCCGCCACGGACAGCAGGTGGAGGGCGTCGGGGGGAAGTAACTCGAGCCGGCGGGTGAGTGCCGCCGCCATCGCGCTCGACGCCTGCACCCGGTCGAGCACACCGGCGTCGACGCTCCATCCTTCGGCCGAGGGGAGAAGGGCGCCGGATTCGATGAGGCCGCGCAGGACCGCTTGGGCCATGAACGGGCTGCCGCCGGCCAGGCGTACCACGGTCTCGATGGCGGCCTCGGGGACCAGGCCGGCCATCGATTCCGCCAGCGCCCGAACCTCGCGGCCGTCGAGGGGAGCCAAGTGCACTCGGTCACCCACGGCGTCGAGCGGGTGCCCCGCGGCCACCTCCTCGGTGCGGTAGGCGACCACAATGAAGACGTGGCGATCCTCTCGGTGTCGGTCCCGCCAGGAGACAAGCAGACGGTTGGTGACGTCGTCGCTCCACTGGCAATCGTCCAGGAGCACGAGCGCCGGTTCGTCCGGGCTCCCGAGCGCGTCGAGGAAAGCGGCGAGGGCGTCGAGGGTGAGATCTTCCTCGAGGAACCCCGACGCGACGGGTTCGGGGGCCGGTGCGGCCCCAAGCACCTCGGCCAGGAGGGGCAGCGCCCGCACCACCCGGTCACGGACGTGCTCTACCCGCTGCTGGAGGCGAAGGCGGCGCTCGGGACGGGCTCGTGCTCCCGCCACCACATCGGCGGCCGCCGCCGCCAGCAGGTCGAGGGGCCGTTGCGGCCCGGCGTCGACCCGCCCACGGACCACCCACCCGCCGGCGGCCTCGGCGCCGATGGCCAGCTCGTCGAGGAGGCGGGTCTTGCCCGACCCCGACTCGCCGGCGAGGAGCACAAGCCCTCCCCGACCGTCCCTGGCCAGCTCCAACCTCTGTTCGAGTTGGCCGAGTTCCTCCTGCCGGCCCACCAGCACCGGCTCGTTGAGCGCCCGTGACGGCGAGCGGACATTCAGCGCCAAGGGGCGAACCCGGTCCTTGCCTCCGAGGATGCCGCGTACTGCTTCGAGATCGGCCAGGGCATCCCCCGCCGACGGGTAACGCTCCCCGGGCTCTTTGGCCAACATCTGGCTCACGACGTCCTCGAGTGGGGGCGGCACGTCGATCCCGAGCTCGGAGAACCGGGGCAGAGAGGCGGTCAGGTGCTGCCGGAGCGCCTCCCCGAGCCCCTGGGCCGTGAACGGGGGCCGGCCGGCCAGCGCCTCGAAGAGGACCACACCGGCGGAATACACATCCGAGCGTTCGTCGACCGGGGACCGGAGGACGCCGGCCTGCTCGGGGGAGAGATAGGCGATCCGTGCGTGGGCCACTGCCAGCGGCGGCGTCCGGCCGAGACTGGCAGGGAAATCCCTTCCGACCAGGGTGACCCGATCGAGCGCCTCAACCCCGGACACGATCACGTTCTCGGGCCGGACCCCTCCGTGCAGCAGCCCCGCCGCGTGCAGGTCGGCCAGGCCCCGCAGGATGGAGGAGCCCACGGCCGTGGCGTCGTCGACGTCGAGCGGCCCCATCCGGGCGAGGCGGCTCCGTAACGTCGTCCCCGAGACCCGCTCGGCGACGACCCAGAAGACGTCGACGTCGCCGCCCACCGCGAGCACCCGGGGAAGGCAGGGGCTCTCGATGACCCGCAAGCGCTGTGCCTCCTCCTCAAGTTTCCGGCGCGCCGACGCTGTCAGGCCTGAGAGCGATACCGTGGAGACGACCACGTCGGCGGCGGCGTGGCGGTCCACGCCCGCCAGGTGATGGATCTGGTCATCGAGCGGTACTGGTTCCAGCAGCTCGAAACGCTGATCCAGGATCATGCCGCTCGTTCACCCCCCAAGGGCACCTGGACCTCTTCCCCTTTCCTTACGAGGTCATAGCGCATGTTTGCCGGCGTCAAGCCTCGACCGCCGCGGCTCGCCCATTCCGGGCGCGGCGGTGCCCGCCGAGACCCCCCGAGGAGGACAGCGCGCACGTCGTCGTCCGTCCATTCGGCGACGAGATTCCCGCGAGCCATCAGATGCTCCAAGCCGGTCATGGTGACGGCACCGACGATGACCGAGGTGACCGCCTCGCGGCTGCCGGGCGGGCCCAGCGAGTCGTCGTCGGCTCCGTCGGCCAAGAGACGGGCCACCGCTGGCGGAAGGCGTCGGCCGCGATCTCAGGCATGGTCGCGGTCCGACGCAGCTCGGCCAGGAGGACGCGGTAGCCATCGGGGCGGGCCGCCATCTCCCCGAGCTGCGCCCGCACCACCCCTCCCAGGCGAGCCGGAGCCGTCCCCGGCCGGGGTGGCGGCGTCCTGGACAGCGTCTTGCCGCGCTGCGCGCACCCGGCGGAGAAGCCAGTGGAGCACGTCTTGTTGCCGTCGAAGTCGTAGTAGAGGTCGTCTTGGGCACGCCCGTGGCGGCGGCCACGTCCTCCACCTGGGTGGCCTCGAAACCCCCTTTCGGCAAGGAGCGTCGCCGCTGCGTCGAGGCGGCTGGCGATGGTCTCCCGGGCCGGTCCGCATGTCTTCCCGCCTCACTCGCCCTTCGTACAGTGAATCCGGAATTTTAGTTCAGATTCCGGGAACGACCCCGTCGCAACCAGGAAAGAGCCGTTGAGTTTCATGCGACCTTTCCCACGCCCGAGAAGCCCCCGTCAGCCGCTCCCAAGCCCACTGCCCCCTCCCCAGCCCAGTTTGCAGCGCCAGCAGATCCCGCCAGCTGGTCGAGGTCCTGGTGGCCCATGACGATGACGACGCCACCCTGGTGGAGGTGGCGGAAGTTTCCGGGCCCTGGTGCCGAACTACGGACGGCGCCGGCTCGCTCCGGGGAGCGCACCACGGCCTGGTGACCGCCGGTGACCACGTGCATCTGGGCGCCTTCGACAGGGCAGCGGGCGGTCAGGCCGACCCCGCCAGCTCCCAGCCGAGGGCACGGTGTGAGACGCGTGACGAACGGGCGATGGCGCCGACCCGGGTGACCACACGTCGAGGCCTCCTGGGCCCGTTCCCGGCCTTCGTCGGCCGTGCAGAGTCACCGCAGCCGGGTACGCCGAAGCCGATGTGCCCTTCTCTTCCGACGACTCAGAGGCTGCCGATCCGCCCCCTCCCGCTAATAGTTCGTCGCGAGAGCGGGTGACTCCGAAGAATCATGGGGTGCTGAGCAGGGTTAGGTGAGCCCGGCCTTCGAAGCGGACGCCCTGGTAGGTACCCTGGAATTCCTGTTGGTCGTCGGCCACCATGCCGAGGTCGCGGGACCAGCAGGAGCGTTGGTGCTGGGTGCCCTCGACTGCGCCGCTGAAGGTGGTGTTGCGGTCAACGAGGTAGCAGCGCAGGGTCCGGCCGGCGACGGTGACGGTGCGTTCCTCGACGACTTTGGCGGTGGTGCTGCCTCGGGTGTCGTCGGTGGTCCAGTGGCTGGTCCAGGTGTCGCCGATGCGGGTGGGCCAGCGCAGGAGGAGCTGGGGCGGGGTGAAAGTTCCGCCGTAGGCGAGGCCGGCGGAGGAGACGCGCAGGGCGAGGAGTTCGACCGCGGCGGGGCCGTAGCGGCGCCGTTCGTCGACGGTGCCGGATCCTGATTCGGTGAGGAGCCGCAGTTCGGGGGTGTGGTCGTCGCCGCCGACCCGGCTGACCTGGGTCGTCGTTTCCTCGTTGAAGGGTTGGGTGCTGCCGGCCAGGCCGATCTTGCGGGTGCCTTCCGCCCGGTACCGCCAGCCACCCAGCGCCGGGACGGCCACCCGGTCGGAAGGAGTGGGGCCGGCGCCCGGCGCGGTGCTGGCCGGCGAGGGAGCGGTGGTGGCCGACCCGGCGGCGGGCGCCGGCGGGCGGGTGGTGACGGTCGAGGTGGTTGCTTGGCCGGTGGTCGAAGGGGCCGACGGCCGGGTGGTGGTCGGGCGGGCCGGAGGGTTGCCGCCGACGGCGGCGTCCGGAGCTTCTGCCGGGCCGGCCGTGGCGGTGGGACCACCATGGCCGGCGGCCGGGGGCGCTGTGGACGTGGGCGTCGCACCGCGACCGTCTATCGAGGCGGCCGCTTCGCCCTCCGATCCGGCCGCGACCCGCACCACGGGCGCCTCGGGTCGGCCACTCAGCCCCACCCCGACGAGGGTGGCGGCGAGCACGGCGATGCCGGCGCCGGACAGGCCGACGGCGACCCGGCGCCGACCGGGGTCGCCGACCGGGGCGGTGGAGGGCCAGAAGGCGTAGCGGCCGAGGAGCATGGTGGCGGCGGGGACGAGCAGGGTGCGGACGACGAAGGTGTCGAGGAGGATGCCCACGCCGACGCCGAAGCCGATCTGGCGGACGCTGGGGATGGGGGTGAGGAGCAGGGCGGCGAAGGTGCCGGCCAGGATGAACCCAGCGGAGGTGATCGTGCCGCCGGTGAGGACCAGGCCGTGCTGGGCGGCCTCCTGGACCGACCGGCCGGCGTCGAGTTCTTCCCGGATCCGCCCGGCGATGAAGATGTTGTAGTCGGCACCGAGGGCGACGAGGATCACGAACAGGAACGGCGGGAGCCAGAAGGCGAGGCCAGGTTGACCCAGGATCCCCTGGAACACGGCCACGGAGATGCCCATGGCGGCCAGCAGCGACAGCAGCACGCTGGCCAACAGGTACAGCGGCGCCACCACCGAGCGGAGCAGCACGGCCAGGATGACCAGCACGGCGCCGACCGCGAGGG
This sequence comes from Actinomycetota bacterium, assembly GCA_040756995.1. Classification (GTDB taxonomy): domain Bacteria; phylum Actinomycetota; class Acidimicrobiia; order IMCC26256; family BP-133; genus BP-133. The sequence goes on from JBFLYK010000020.1 coordinate 9,325, forward strand.
CGCCGACCGTGCGCAGATCCTGGCCGGCGAGATCCTCGATGTCGGCGAAGAAGGCACTGGGCCCGGCCACCGCCAGGCGGGCGCCGGCCAGGGGCCCGCCGGCCAGCTCGGCGGCCGCCCGGTCGTCGAGCTCCCGGACCACCTGGAGGGCCCGGCGGGCATAGGGGCTGCCGTCCAAGGCGACCACGATCCGGGTGGTGTGCTCCTGGGGGCCGAGGAAGAACCCGAGGCGGTCCCGCAGGGGCGGGTAGGCGGCCAGGATGCCGGCGTCGATGCGCAGGCCCCGTTCCGACGCCAGGGCGTTGACCAGGGGGGTGACGTCGACCTGGTCCGGATCCAGACCCAGCGCCTTGAGGTCGGCCGAGCCGCCGGTGAGCCGGGAGATGGTCTGGGCGGTGAGCGGCACGCCGGCCGGCTGGGTGATCGATCGCACCTCGGCCACGCCGGGGACGTGGCGGAGCGCGTCGGTGAGCCGGTCGATCGCCTCCAGGCGCCGGCCGGCCAGGATCGACCCGTCGGTGGAGACCACCAGGAATATGGGGGCCAGCAGGCCGGCGGGATAGTGGCGGGCCAGCGCCTCGAAGCCCTGGCGGGCCCCGGCGTCCGGCGGCAGCTCGGAGGGAATGTCGAAGGACTGGTGCATGGCGGTCACCCCCGCCGCCGGCACGGCCAGCACCAGCGTGCCGGCGGCCAGGACAGCGGCCGGGCGGCGGGCGACCACGGCGGCGACCCGCTCCCACCGGGCCCGCTCCCCGAGATGGTGGCGGCCGTTCCCGCTGGGCCAGAAGGTGGCCGCTCCGGCCAGGCGCAGCAACGCGGGGGTGAGCGTGAGACCGGCGGCCAGCGTCACGGCGATGGCCAATCCGAGGACGGGCCCGAAGGAGCGGAACAGTCCCAGTTCGCCGGCCAGGAAGGCGAAGAAGCCGATGATCACGGTGGCCGCCGAGGCGCTGATGACCGGGCCGACCGCCGTCGACGCCCCTTGCAGGGCGCGGCGCAGCCCGGCCGGGTCGGAGCGGAGCTCCCGGAACCGGGAGATGACGAACAGGGCATAGTCGGTTCCCGCCCCGAAGGCCATCACCACCATGAACGTCTCCACCAGGCTGGCCACCTCCACGCCCGCCTCGGCCAGGAACCCCGACAGGCCCCGGGCCACCAGGAAAGCGCAACCGATGCTGACCAGGGAGATGAGCGGGGCCAGCGCCGAGCGGTAGACGAGCACCAGGATCACCAGCACCAGGAGCACGGTGGCCACCGCGGTGCGGTCGAACGCCTCCAGTGTGGCGTCGGCCTGATCCGACGCCAGCGCGGCGAGACCAGTGACGTGATGCTCCAACCCCGCCGGGGCAGTCGCGGCCAGATGACCGCGCAGGAACGCCACCGCCTCGTTGCCCGAGGCGGTGAACACCCCCGCCTTGAGGCTGACGATGACCAACTCGGCGGCACCGTCCGGCGCCCGTAGCACCGGGGCCAGCTCCGGGGCGGTGGCCGCCGTCTGCACCGCCTTGACGTGCTCCGCCGCCGTGGGCGACGCCAGAAATGCCGCCAGCGAGCCAACATAGGCCCGGTCCGGTTCGGCCAGACCGCCCGGGCGGGCCAGGACCAGCACCGCTGGATCCCGGGTGGGGTCGTCCGGGAATTCGCGGCGCAACAAGTCGTCGGCCCGACCCGACGGCGCTGAGTCCGGCACGAAGGCCGTCTGATCGGCCGTGCCGAGCTCACTCAGCGATGGCGCCGCCAAGGAGATCCACACCGTCGCGGCGACCCACACCGCCACCACCACGGCGGGCCGGCGATCCACGAAACGGGCCAAGCGGGCGAACATCAGCGTTCCTCCAGCCCGCCGAACACCACATCGAGCACGACGGAGGCCACCCCGTCTTCGTCCAAGCCCGCATCGAGCAGCAACGACTGGAGCGCGGCCACGGTCACCGCCCCGAACACCGCCGCCGCCACCCGCACCGGATCGGCGACCGGCCGCAACGACCCGTCCGCCGCGCCTTCCGCCAGCAGGTCGAGGACCGGGCCGTGAAACCCCTCCATGATCCCCGCCGCGATCTCACCCAGATGCCCGGCCCGGCCCAGGTCGGCGAGCAGCACCCGGCACGCCGCCGGCCGTCGCCCCATCGACGCCAGCAACGCCCGGACGACCAGTTCCAGCCGTCGGCGGGCGTCCCCCGGCTCCTTCACCGCTCCGGCTACCGCTTCCGCCACCTCGACGAGCGTCGACCGAAGCAGCCACTCCAGCACCTCTTCCTTGCCGGCGAAGTGGTAGTAGAGCGTCGCCCGGGGCACGCCGGTGGCAGCCGAGAGATCCTCCATGCGGGTGTGGTCGTAGCCCTGCCGGGCGAACACCGCCGCGATGGTCTCCTCCGCCTCCGCCAGCCACCGGGGAACTGCTCGCACCGTCACCTCCCTCCCGCTATCCCACCGACCGGCGCCGGCACGCCGCGCCAGCTGACGCGCACTGGATTTAGACACAGTATCTAAACCAGCCATCGGGAGAAAGGAGCATTCGTTGACCAGCCGACGCCGTTCAACGTATGTTGAATTTGTACTATGACTCCAACCCCCTTCGCCCGGGAGGATCACCATGACCAAGCGGCGTTCACTCCGCACCGGCGTGCTTGACTGGTGGCAGACCGTCATCGACGAGACGAAGAGCCTGGTCGATGACGGCATCGGCCGGTTGCGGGATGATGACGATGAGCAGACATTGGCCAGCGAGGTGGCCGAACTCAAGCAGTCGCTCGCCATGCTGAACGCCAAGCTGGACAGCCTCGGCGCCGGTTCTTCGCCCGGACGAGCGAGCGCTGACCCCACCCGGCGACGTGCCGAAGGCTGAGCCGACTGCGCCTGCGGGCCAGGCCGGCCCCCTGCTCGAGGACGCTTCCCCGGCGGCCCGTCGGATGGCCGTCACCGTCGGGGTTTTCGCCAGGCACGGACTCGGCTCCTCGCCCGAGCGGGTCGCCCGCCCCCGGGACGCCCGGGACGGGCGGCGGCGGGCGAGCTGCGGCACGCCTTCGAGGAGCTGGGGCCCACCTACGTGAAGCTGGGCCAGCTCATCGCCTCGAGGCGGCGGGCGGTGCCCCGCCCCGCTGCGGCCTCGGCCACTGCCTCTCCAACCGCACTGAGCGCGGAACGCAGCAGCCAGGCCAGGATCGCTTCCTTGCCGCTGAAGTGGTAATACAGCGTCGCCTTGGGCGCTCCGGTCGCTTCGGCCAGATCCTCCATGCGGGTCTCGTCATAGCCGCGCTCAGCGATGGTCTCGGCCCGATGACCGTTTCACTGATCGTGATGGCGGCAGGCAGCGTGGGTACGAGCGTCCCTCCAAGACCATGGGCGCGATAGCGAGTCAGTGTACGGCCGAGTCGCGCCGCCGAGGATGCTTCCTTGAACCGGTGGACCATCGTGCAATCGGGTAGATGGTCAAACCGGAGATGTCAGACGGGCCGCCGGCGACACGCCCGCCCTCCGCCACAACCTATGGTGACCAACGACTCCGTGTTCGATGAAGATGACGTTCCGAGCGACTCCGCAGGCCCGCCCGTGACACGACGCCGATCAACGCGCACCGAGTCAGTGAACTGGTGGCGCACGGTCCTCAAGGAGACGAGTGGGTTGATCCGCAATGATCTCGAGCGACGCCGCCGGGCCGAGGCCGCCGCATGGGCGGAGCAGCTTGCCACGCTGCGGGAGATGTTCAGCGGGACCGAAAGCTGGGGTGGCGGCAACGTCCACCTGGCCCGCGGCGAGGATGAGCGGAGGCAGCGCTGGTGATGGTGTCTGCCGTATCCGTAGCGCCGTTTCGCCGACCTGGCGTTGACCGAGCGGCTCACGGCGACCGCCCGCGTTCGGCCGCCTACCACCTCCGCTCGCGCCGACGACGCCCGGGCCGGCGCCGCCGGCCATGTCGGCGGCCCGTATCCTCGAGGCGGTTCAACGCCTCGACCGCCGCGCTGATCACCGTATTGAGGTCTTCCTCCGACGTGCCGTCGAGGAGAGCGACGAGGGTCTCGATCCGCTCCTCCTCGTCTTCCCCGAGAACTTCGGGGATCCGCCCGTGGATCGATGATTGGAACGTCAGCAACCCGTGGCGCAACGCCCGTGGCGGGATCTTGACCACCGGCCGGGCCACGGTCGCCACGTCGACCAGCTCGGCGACCGTCCGCCCGGTCAGATCGACGATGGCGAGTCCCAACCTGAGGCTGCTCCCGACCATCGCTTCGCCCCCGTCCGATCTACGGTGAAGATAGCCGAGCCACCGGGCAGAGCGGCGCTGTACCGAGCCGACGTCGCTCCAGGTTTGCGATGGATAGCCTCCCATCGGGTCTCAATTCAAGGCCTTGTTTGGACAGCGACTTCAGATTTAGGGTAGCGCCAATGCGGCGGGAGACCGATGGAGGCTCGCGGTAGCTGAGCTGATGCCAATCTTGGTAACGCCCGACCGCCGGTGCTTCCTCGAGGACGCTCCGCCTCTGAGGGCCCCCACCTCACCGGCATGGTGGCCGCCATCCTTCCACGACTTCACCGCGCGGCATTCCTGCGTCCCAGCTGGTGCACGGGCCTCGCCGCTACGACCGAGCCGGCAGGCACGACCAAGGCCAGGCTTCACCGGGCCGATCGAGGGAACTTCATGCCTCAGTACTTATCGCAAGAGTGGCTGGACCAGTTCGTGAAGATGTCGGCCGATCAGCCAATCCGGCCTGGGGTGACAGTCAAGGTCCAGTACAAAATCACCGACGGCCCCGCGGGGGACATCGATTACTACTGGATCGTCGACGGCGGCAGGATCGTCGACGCCAAGCGCGGCACGATCGGCGATTCGGACTTCGCCATGACGAGCTCGTATGACGACCAGGCGAAGATGCAGCGGGGTGAGCTCGACCCCACCGCCGCCTTCATGAAGGGCAAGCTCAAGGTGTGCGGCGACGTAGCCAAGCTCCTGTCGCTGCTGCCGATCACCAGCTCGCCGGAATGGAAGTCGCTCCAAGACGAGATGGCCGCCATCACGGAGTATTGAGGCGACGCTGGCGTCGCCCTGGCTGCGCCCCTCACACCCGACGCTGGACCGTTGTCCCGGCCCATCGGGTCGACCTGTTCTCCATGCGACGCGGCCTGCCAGTCCCGTCAACGACTCGACATCGCCGGGTGTCTGGATGATCTACTTCGAGCCTGCATGGTGCAGGCATTCTTCCCCGGGGCTGTGGCCGTCCCCGCCGCCGGAAGGCCTCGGCCGGGCGTCTACGCTGCAGAATTCCTCAGTCGTGGCCGCCCGGTCGCCCGGCTCGGTTCCCCCTGCCGGTGCGACCGGCGGGCGGGCGGGGGCAAGACCGGAAGGGGCTCGCGGCGGTCCGGCTGAGGGCAAAGCTGCTACGTGTCAATGGCCAGGTTGAAGTCCCCACTGGTGGCCAGGTAGAAGTCCCCACCCCCGGGTGATCAGTTGTTGTCGGGTCGGGGTAGGTGTCCTCCTTTCTGGCGGGCTTCTTTCATGCGAAACGATTCGCCTTGGGTGACGAGGACCACGCTGTGGTGGAGCAGGCGATCGAGGATGGCGACGGCGGTGGAGTGCTCCGGCAGGAAGTGGCCCCAGTCCTCGAAGGGATGGTGGGAGGCGACGCCGATGGCTCGTCGTTCGTAGGCGGCGGCGACGAAGCGGAAGAGGAGCTGGGTGCCGGTGGCGTCGAGCGGGGCGAATCCGAGTTCATCGATCGTGACGAGATCGGCCCGGAGGATCCCGTCGATGATCCGGCCGACGGTGTTGTCGGCGATTCCCCGGTAGAGGAGTTCGATGAGTTCGTCGGCTTTGAAGTAGCGGACGCGGTAGCCGGCGTCGACGGCGCTGGCCCCGAGGGCAACCAGGAGGTGCGACTTGCCGGTGCCAGACGGCCCGACCAGACACAGCGTCTCTTTGGCTCGGATCCATTCGAGCGAGACGAGGTAGTCGAACGTGGCCGGCGGGACCGACGAGGCCGCCAGGTCGAACTCGTCGAGGGACTTGACAACGGGGAAGTTGGCCTGGCGCAGCCGGTTGCGCCGGTTGGCTTCATCCCGGGCGACAATCTCGGCCTCGATGAGGGTGCGGAGCAGTTCCTCGGGCGCCCAACGCTGAACCTTGGCGGTGGCCATGACCTCAGGGGCCATGGCTCGAATGGCGGCCAGCTTCAAGCGGCGCAGCCCCGCTTCCAGGTCGGCGTCCAGCGCCGGGGCGGGAGCACTCATCGTGTCGCCTCCAGCCGCTCGAGTCGGTAGTCATCGAGAGAGCGGACCGGGACGGCCGGCAGGTTGACCACGAGCGCCTCGCCTTGCGACCGGGGCTCGGGGGCCCCGGGCCCGGCAGCGAGAATGGCCCGGACGTCAGCGGCTCGGAAGCGGCGGAAGGCGACCGCTCGTTCCAGCGCACCGCAGAGCTGGTTGCGCCCCCAGTCATGTTCGAGAGCGACGATCGCCTCAAGCTCGGCAGCCAGCCGCGGGGTGCCGGCGACAGCGGCGGCCCGCAGGAACCGCTCGGCGACCTCGCCCAGACCGAGGAAGGCTCGCTCGGCGGCGGAGCGAGGCCGGACCTGGCGCGCCGGGCGGACACGCCGACCGCCGTAGTGGTCGTCCATGATGGAGCACTCGCCGGGAGCGACCAGCCGGTGGCGGGCGATCTCCTCAGCGCCCAACAGGACGATGACTTCCGTCTCGGCGGCGATGACCTCGACGTGGCGACCGACCAGCTCGACGGGGACCGAGTAGCGAGCCGACCCGATCCGCACGCAGGACAGCCTGTCGACCTTGCGCAGCACGCCTCGCCGCAGTGGGGCTCGGAGCTGGGGCAGTGGACGGAGCGCTTGGCGTTCCTGCACCAGTCGTTCGGCTGGGACGGCGGCGATCTCGGAGTGCATCTGGCCATTCACCTCCTCGCACCAGGCGATGGCCGCCTGGTTGGCTTCCTCGACGCTGGCCCAGCCGCCGGCCGGCACCACCAGGTCGTCGGCGGCGTAGCCGACCAGGCGCTCCACGACGCCTTTCGAGGGGGCGTCGTAGCTCTCGCAGAAGTCGGGCCGGAAGCCGAAGTGGGTGGCGAAGCGGACGTAGTCCGGGTGAGGGACGACCACGTTGGCCACCACCGACGCCTTGAGGCAGCCCATCCGATCGGTGAGCACGATCGCGGGAACGCCGCCGAGGCCCTCCAGACACTCGCCCAGCAGCCGCAGCGTCGTTTCCCGGCGCTGATCACCGGCGAAGCGGACCCACCGCCACCGGCTCCACGGTGCGATGGCGCAGAACATCTGCAGACCGGCCTTGGTGCTCCAGTCGATGACGAGGTGTTCACCGATCGACGGCCGCCACGGTTGGAACACCCGCCGTTGCCGACGCCAGCGTGCCTTCGCTTGGGCCACCGCTCGCCGGAAGTTGCGAGCCGATCCCGCGTATCCGGCCGCTCGGGCCGCTGGCAACAACCGCTTGGCCGAGATCCGCCCGTCGGTGGCCCGGACCTTGGCCGCGATCAGCTCCTGGACCGGGTCGGTGTTCTTGGTTCTCGGCGGCCGGAGCCGAGGCTGCCCGAGGGTCCCGGCCTTCCACTGCTCGACTACCCGCCGCACCGTCTTGTGCGTCGTCCCGCAGCGCTCGGCCGCCGCCCGAAACGTGCCGAGCTCCAGATAGGCGTCCACGATGTACATCCGCTCCTCCGCAGATTTCACTGGTGTGCCTCCGGGGTGGTCCTCGGTGGTGGGTTGGCACCAACCACCGAAACCACCCCGGAGCACCGACCAGGTGGATTTCAGGATGCGGGGATGGGGACCTCGACGTGGCCGCCAGTGGGGACTTTCAGTTGGCCACTACTGGGGACTTTGACATGGCCACGGACACTACGTGAGCAGCGGTTTAGCATCGGTGCGGAGGTGGGCACCCATCTCTTAGTCCTGGGTGCTGCGGTCGATGCGCGCCGATCAACGCTCGATGCTTGTGCCGTAAGAGCCCACCTCTCCGCCGAGGCACGCTGCTCTGCCGCTCCGCGTCTGGCCCGTCAATCGAGAATGGAGGTTCGCCGTGAGCATGGCCCTGGTGGACGGCCCGCCTGAGCGAGCCGCCGCGGTCGCTGCCGCGTTGCAGGCTGAAGGCTTCCAGAAGGTCTTCGACCGTCCTGAACCCACCCATTCGGACAGGACCCGGCGGTCGGCCCGGATCAATTGCTATGTGCAACTCTCCCGGGAGGCTCGGCTCGGAAACGGCGAGCCGGGGCCGGCCGGCTCGCGCATGCACGACCTTCTGGCCCGGGTCGACGCTCTTTCCGCAGTGACGCCGCTGCTTGCTGATCACGCCGGCGTTCTTGTCGTCGCTGACGATCCGGCTGATCCGGCCCGCGTCGGCGATCCCCGCCTGCGCCAGGCGCTCCGCCTCCTGACCGAGGCCACCGTTGCCGGCTCCGGTGTGACTGTCAGCGTCGATGTGGTCGTGCACTCCCGATCCCCCGGAGAGATTGCCGCCGCTGCCGCCGACCTGACGCATGGCCTCTCCTCTCCGATGACCTCGGTCGCTGATCTCGCCGCCGACCGCAGCTACACCGGCTGGCGCGACGAGATCCTGAGCCTTACCGCGACAAGCGATGTGACGTATTTCGGTTGGAAGGGCCCTGACGGCGACCAGCGGGTGGCGGTCCTCCGAGGAACGGTACTGTCACCGCTCGCTGTCCCCTCCGGTGCGAGCCTCGCTTGGGGCAAATCCGGCTCGGCCGCCCGTCAACTCGCCCGAACCCTGCTGGCCGAGACCCTCGGGCCCGACGCGCGATGCTCCGCTTGCGACGACCAATCGGACTGCCCGACGTGCGAAACCAGCGGGCTCAACGACTGGGCCCGAGCCCTCGCCGACGTCTTGGCCGACGATGTCGTCCGCCACCTTCCCGCCGCCGGCTTCGAACTGCCCGCCTCGGACGTCAAGGCCTGGATCCAGCGATCCCGCATCAATACTTCACAGACCCGAACTGAGACCCGTGGGCCAGAGATACATGCGCCACCACGCCACTCCGTCGACCCGCCGGTCGATCGCGCCGATCCGCCTTCCGCCGCCGCGTCGGCCAAGCGGACGGCGGGCCCTCGTCTCCGCCCCCGGGCACAAGGCACCGCAAGGTCCGCCCGCAGCGGGGTCTGGACGGCCGTCGGTTCCCCGGACGAGCCCTGTCCTCGGTGTGGCGGCAGGACGAGCACCTGCCTGGTCTGTGGAAACAGCGGTTTGCACGCCGATGTCGGGACGGCATTGCCCGCCCACCGGCCGACCAACTTCTCGCCACGCACATGCTGACGCTGACCCGCACCGTTGCTGGGCTTCGGGAGGCCTTCGCGTTTACAGTCTCTGCAAACGTAGATCGCAGCGAGCCCAGCCGCTTCCGCTCCGGGGTTTCGCGGCCACAAGTCACCACCGTGTCGTTGCCGCCATGCCGAAGCGACCACCAGTAGGCTCGCCGCCGGAGGTGCAAGCACTCGTGTCCTGCATGCGTGACGAACTCCGCCGCCAGATCACTGGGAACCTGGAACGATTCGAGCGGGTCGGCGATGCAGGCGAGGGTTTTCGGCGCTCGGCGGTGGCGCTGGTCGTGCTCACCAGCCCGGACGGTCCGCCGTCCTTTCTCCTGACACGGCGGGCGGCGACGCTGCGAGCCCACCCCGGCCAGTTCGCCCTGCCCGGCGGTCGGCTCGACGGCGACGAATCGGTAGAAACCACCGCGCTCCGGGAACTCCGCGAAGAGGTCGGGCTCAACGTGGATGCCGCCGCAGTTCTCGGCCTGCTCGATGACTACGTCACTCACTCCGGATTCGCCATCACACCGGTCGTCGTCTGGGGTGGCGTCGTCGACGACGCCTTCTCCTGGCCCGTCGATCTACGCGAAGTGTCCGCGGTGTACCGGCTCCCTCTCTCCACGCTCGACCTGCCGGACGCCCCGACAATCGTTCCCGGCGACGATCCCGCTCGGCCTGTGATCCGCATGCCCATCGCGCCTGGCGTGTTCATCCACGCCCCCACCGCCGCGATCCTCTATCAATTCCGGGAAGTCGCCCTTCACGCCCGCCCCACCCGCGTTGCCCACTTCGACCAGCCCGGGTTCCTGCGCCGCTGAATCTTCCTGCGGCGCTGATTCCGATGTTTCGGCAGCCGGGCGTTCGGGCCACGGAGCAGCGTCACGGAGTTGACGGCACTGGGGCAACGAAGGTGCACCCCATGTCAGGCGCGGTAGGACCAGGCGGTGATCTCCGACTGCAGGGTTCGCAGCGCAGCCACCGTGGACGGGAAGTACCAGCGAGGCTGATTGGGCCACCGCCAGCTGCGCACGGCCAGTTCACTTTGCCGCCCCGACCACGGGGAGAGCTCCACCACAACGGGAATCGCGCTCCACCGCCGCGCGAGGCAGCCCTCGAGGATCAACAGTGGCCCCGCTCCCTTGAGGCGGGCGGCTGGTTCGGTGAGCCGGTCCAAGTGAAGCCGTGCGGGTCCGGCGTCGATCGCCCATCGCCCATCGTGCGAAGCGTCAATGGCCAGCGTGTAGCGCAACCGCAGCGCCCATACCGCGCAAGAAGGGGACAGGTCGAGAACGCGAGGTGTATACGGGCTCAGCGATCGGCATGCCTGCCACAGACCGGTGGTGGACTCGGGGCTCACTTCGGTCCCCGTGTCCGGTCCAAGTACGCCGCCGCGACCGTAGCTTCGAGCGCCTAGGTTCAACAGGCGAAGGTTCACCATGATAGGACCGGCCGATGCATCCTGGAAAGGCGCTGGACTAGACGTTTAAACTTGAGTTCATGCAGAACCTCGAAACGCAAGACCATTAGCCGCTTGGCCCACGAAGGACTCCGACGGCAAGCGCGCCTCCGGCCGGATCCGTTGCGAGCGCTCCAGCGGGCAACGCCGCCGGGCCGACGCTGAGGTCTGATGCCCGTCACCGCTCCCGCTGGCCGAATTGGAAGTGATCCGGCTCGACGACGATGAACAGCGCTGTGGCCCGGGCCAGAATGTCCGCCCCGTGCCGGGCTTCGGAGGCTACGTAGAGCTTGCGGCCATCGCGCCCCTCCAACCGGCTGCGAAATTCCACCGGCACGTCGACTGGCACAGGGGCCAGGTATTCGACCGTCAGCCGGGCGGTGTAGGCGGGAGCTCGAGCCAGGGCTAATGCTCCCCCGGTCACGTCGTCGAATACGGCCGCCACCATCCCCCCGTGGACCCGCCCCGGTGCGCCCTCGAAGGCCGGGCCGAACCGGACGTCGGCCACGATCTCATCGCCTTCCCGGCGAAACGTGACGTCGGCCGCCGTCGGGTTGCCTGCTCCGGACACTGGCCGCTCGAGGAGCACCGACGAGAAGCCCACCGGGTCCGGGTCAGTGATCAAGGGAAGCCATTCGGCCACGTCGTCCACTCGGCGCCGTGGCCGCCCTCGCTCCACCTCCTTCACCATCCGGGCCACCTCGGCGGCGATCGGCGCCAGCGTGGTCTCGTCCGCGTCGTGAGCGACGAGAGCATGCGCCAAATTTCGCAGCGCTTGCGCTGCCTCCTGACGGATCTCGGCGGTGCGGACGCCGTTCGTTTGCACGCACTACCTCCGTTCGGGAAGCGATGGACGGCCCGCCCAGCGCGAGCCCGTTTCCAGTCGACGTTTAGACTATATGTTCAAGCTTCCGGAGGTGGAGCGGACTCGGCATTCACGACGGGACCCGGCTCTCTAGAGGAAGGCTCCGGCAGCGGAGGCGGCGGGAATGGGCGGTCGCTACCGGACGCGGGCCCGTCCGGCGCTGGAAGAGGCCTGGACCCGCGATCCCGCGCCACCTGTCCCGGCTGTCCTTGACCGCCCCCTACGCAGGGTGTAATTCTCACTGGAGCGGGGTACCAACCCCTGGGAGTCGAGCGAGGAGTGCTGTGACCACGGGAAGGCACCGGCGCAACGGCATCACGCGGGAGGAATCAGCTGCCGACCCATCGCTGAAGCCCATCGCCCGAAGGCGGGCCGGCCAGCAGCGGCCGCGGCGGTCCTAAAGGGAGCGCAATGGAAGTCGAGGTGCAACGGCACGAGCGCATCATGGCCTCGCTCCAGCTCGTGTGGGAGGAGATGGGCTCCCTGGAGCAGATCCTGGCCAAGTCGCCGCAGGTCTCCGAGTACGACGTCGCGCCCGGGGGGCAGAAGGCCCGCGGTAAGGCCAAGCTCGCATGGGGCCCGGTGAAGTGGACAGTCGAGCTCGAAATCGCGATCGTCGACATCCAGCCCCGTCAGCACCTCACCTTCACCATCGACGGACCGGCCCTTGGCGTGCACTCCGAGGCCACCATCGAACTGGCGTCGATCGCCGAGAACGAGACCAAACTTGGCTACCAGGGGCATATCGACGTCCGGCACGGTATGGCTGGGCGCATGCGGGGCCTCTTCCACGAGATCGCCGAAGACCAGGCCGAGAGCTTGGTCCACCGGGTCAAGGTGAAGGCGGAGCAACGCCGGTTAGCGCAAGAGAAGCTGCTCAACTGAACGGCGCAGTGGCGGTCGGCCCAACGGCACTACGGCGCCGACCGGGAGATCGTGCGGTGGCCAGGAGTGCCGCTCGGCCGGTCTCGCCGAGCGTTGCCATACGATGACGTCGTTTCTGAAGGCGCCGCCACTGGCTCCGGTGTGCGCCGCAGCTGCTGCGTCCCGCACCGAGTCCGCTCGCCGGCAACTTCAGCCCCAGGGCCGCCCGAGCGCTGCGGCGGACGAGAGCGAGGATCGGACCGTGTCCAGCACGTAGACAAGCGGCGGGTCGTTGTCTCCGACCCACCGCGACGGCGTCAGCGGCGGCGGAGTGTTCGGGCCGGCGCCTTGGAGGTCGGCTTCCCTGCTGGGACCGAGCTGCGGAGAAAGGAATCGACGATGGCGGCGACGACGGCTGGGGTCAGGGGTTCGGCCGACGCCAGCCGCCGGTACAGGAGCGGGCCCAACAGCTGGGCGACGGCGAGGTCCACGTCGAGTGCGCCGGGGAGGTCGCCGTCAGCGATGCCGTCCCGGAGGCATTGGCGCAACACCCGGGAGATCTCGGCCACCACGCTGCGCTTGACCCGGGCCAGTCCGGGGTCGTGCAGCGATCGTTCCATGAGCACGGCCAGGACGCCGGACAGAGCCGGCGTGCCTAGCTGGCGGCGGAGGGCGTCGGCTTCGGCGACAAGGTCGTGGCGCAGCCGACCGGAGGGACGGCTGTGGCTCATCTCCGCTTCTCGGCGCAAGACGTCATGGAGCAGATCGGCGCATGACGGCCAGTGGCGGTACACGGTGGCCCGGGCCACCCCACTGGCCGCCGCCACCCGCAGGTGGGTCACCGCGTCCCACCCCTCGTCGAGGAGCAGGGTCCTGGCGGCGGCTAGGACGGCCGCCCGGGTGCGTTCCACTCGGGCGTCGGTGTGGGTCCCGGAGGCGATGGGTTCGCCCCGCTCCTTCTGGCGCATCTCGTTGATCGTACCGAGGACATGCGCCATGCAGGTCGCCCGCCGCTCCCGCTATGAGACATACTGTCTTGTATCTCCGGCGAGGAAGGACCGGCGGATGCCGTCTCGACAACCAGCAGTTCCCCAGCCAGCGACTTCCCGGCGCGCCGACGGCGTTCTCGTTCCGACGTGTCTCGCGGTCATGCTCGTCGTCGGCGGAATGACGAGCCTGAACCTGGCGCTTCCCGACATCGGGTTGAGCCTCGGCGCCGACCAGGCCGAGCTCCAGTGGATCATCGACGGGTATGCGCTGGCCTTGTCGGCCCTGGTCCTGCCCGGTGGGGCGCTCGGTGACCGCTTCGGCCGCAAACGCGTCATGCTCGTCGGTCTCGTCGTTCTGTTGGCGGCGCTCGCCTGGGGGGCGGGGGCCGGCAGCCCCGGCGAGCTCCTCGGCGCCCGCATGCTGGCCGGAGCCGGCGCCGCCCTGGTCTTTCCGGCCACCCTGTCGACCATCACCGCCGTGTTCCCCGCCACCCGGCGAGGCCTCGGGATCGCTTTGTGGGCGGCGTCGGCCACCATCGGCGGGATCGTCGGCCTCATCGGCTCCGGAGCGCTGGTGGAGTCGTACTGGTGGGGATCGGTGTTCGTCGCCACCGGCGCCGTCGCCCTGGCGACCCTGGTCCTCACCGCCGCCCTCGTCCCCAACACGGCCGATCCCGCCCACGCCCATCTCGACCCGGTCGGCGCGGTCCTCTCCGCGGCGGCCGTCGGGGGGTTCGTCCTCGGCGTGACCGAAGGCCCGGTGCGGGGCTGGAGTGACGGGCTGACCATGGCGGGCCTGGCCATCGGAGTCACCGCCGCCGCCGGCTTCGTCCGCTGGGAACTCCGCTGTGAGCGGCCGCTCCTCGACGTGCGGGTGTTCACCCACCGGGGATTCGCCGCGGGCGCCGTGGTGGTGGCCACCCAGTTCTTCGCCGTCTTCGGTGTCATGTTCCTCACCGTGCAGTACCTCTCCTTCGTGCTCGGATACGGCCAATTCGCCAGCGGCGTCGCCCTCGCTCCCCTGGGCGCCCTGTGCGTCCCCACCGCCCTGTTCGCGGAGCCGCTGGCCCGCCGCTACGGGCGAGGTCGCATCAGCGCCGTGGGGATGGCCGTCACCGCCCTCGGCACGCTGCTCCTGGTGCCCATGAGCGCCGCCAGCAGCTACTGGCAACTCTGCGCCGGACTCCTCGTCATCAGCGCCGGGTTCGGCCTCGCCGCCACCCCGGCCACCGCCGCCATCGTCGGCGCGCTGCCCGCCGCCAAACAGGGCGTCGCGTCCGCCATCAACGACGTCTCCCGGGAACTCGGCGGCGCCTTGGGCATCGCCGCCATCGGGTCCGCCTTCAACGGCCCCTACCGGGCTCGCATCGCCGCCTCCGAGGCCATCCCGACGCAAGTGACGGGTCTGGCCAAGGACTCCGTCGCCGCCGGGCTCCACACCGCCACCGCCCTCGGCGAGGCCGGGGCACCCATGGCCCACGCCGTGCGCACCGCCTTCATGCACGGCTGGGGCATCGCCATGACCGTCGCCGCCGCCGCCCTGATCGCCATGACCGCCCTCGTCTTCGCCCGCACCCCCAAGGCCGTCGACCACGACCTCCTCGACGAAACCCTTGACCTCACCGACGCGTCCCTCGAACCGGGGACCCCCGACGGTCAGGTCCACGCCACGACGACCTGACCCGCGGCACGTGTCATCCCGCCAAGTCACCATGACGCTGAGCCAAAGGCCACGGGACACGTTCCTGGTCATGCCGTGGTCGAGCACCGGGTTGGACGTTATGTTCAAACTATGGGTTCGATAACCGCGCCGGGCAAACCTCTGAGCCGGTAGGAGATGGAAGAAGGCGTGGTGGACACGCGGGGGATTTCCGGGAAAGCGGCCATTGTCGGCGTCGGAGAGACCGACTACCTGCGGGGCGCGGAACAGCCCGTACCGGAGTTGGTCCTCGACGCGTGCATGGAGGCGATCCGGGACGCGGGGCTGCACCCCGGCGACGTTGATGGCATCATCCCGCCGCCAGGGTATGTCGCCTGGGAGGAGATCGCTGCCCACCTCGGCATTCGGGACGTGCGCTATGCGGTGACGGTCCACCAGGGCGGGGCTGGGCCGACCGCCTCGCTCCAGAGCGCGGCGATGGCGATCGCCGCCGGGGTGGCGACCACCGTGCTGGTCACCGTGGGGTGGAACGGCTACTCCGCGCTGCGTCCCCGGCCCGACGCCCGTCCCACCCGCCGGCGCCTGGAGTTGAGTGGCCTGCAGGAAGCGGCGGCCACCTTCTATGCCCCCTACGGGCTGCGCTCTGCCGCGCAGTGGTACTCGCTCTATCTCACCCGCTACGTCCGCCACTACGGGGTGGAGCCGGAGGCGGCGGCGGCTGTCGCCCTGGCCTGCCGCCGCCACGCCCAGCTCAACCCCAAGGCGCTCATGCGAGGCCGGGACCTCACGCTCGACGACTACCTGGCCTCGCCGTTCGTGGCCGAACCGCTGCGCTTGCTCGACTGCTGCCTGGAGACCGACTGCGCCGCCGCCCTGGTGCTGACCTCCACCGAGCGGGCCCGGGATCTCCCCCACCCTCCGGTGCTCTACCTGGGTGGCGCCGAGGGTCACCCCTATCCGGCCGACGAGCTGACCAACCGCACCGACGTGCTGTCCCTGGGCCTGCACGCCGCCGCCCCCCGGGCCTTTGCCATGGCCGGCGTCGCCCCCTTCGACATGGATTTCCTCCAGGTCTACGACTGCTTCACCTACGTGGTCCTCCTCCAACTCGAGGCGCTCGGGTTCGCCGAGCCGGGGGGCGCGCCAGAGTTCGTTCGGGACGGCACGATCGACCTCGGCGGCCGCTACCCGCTCAACACCCATGGGGGCCTGCTGTCCCAGGGCCACTGCTGGGGGCTCAACCACCTCGTCGAGGCCACCCGCCAGCTCCGCCACGACGCGGGGGCGGCCCAGGTCGAGGGGTGCGAGCTCGGGCTGGTCACCGGCTATGGCGACCTGGGCGACGGCAGCGTCGCCATCCTCGCTCGGGGCGGCCGGTGAGCTCCCCCGGCAAGTACCTGCCGTCCCTCGAGGGCCTCAACCTGGAGTTCCATCGCCGGGCGGTCGAGACCGGCCGGCTGCATCTCCAACGCTGCGCCGACTGCGGGGTCTTCTGCCACCCGCCTCGCTATTACTGCCTCGCCTGCTCCTCGCCCGACCGGGAGCTGGTGCCGTCGAGCGAGCGGGGATCGGTGCACTCCTTCACGGTGAGCCACCGCACCTTCGACCCCGGCTGGGCGGAGGAGACGCCCTACGCCACCGTGGTGGTCGAGCTGGACGAGGGGCCGAGGGTGATCGGCGCCTTGCGAGGTCTCGATCCCTCCGCCCTCGAACTCGGCCGGCGGGTGCGGGTCGAGGTGGAGCGGCGGGGCGAGGAGTTCGCCTTCCTCTGGGTGGAGCCAGACAGCGCCGAAGCCGGCTGACCGGACGTCCGGGCGGCCCTGCTGGATGTCGCAAGATGCGACACGCAGGGCGCGAATTGGGACAGCCAGACGGCGTACCGGACGCGACGATCAGCAGAGGCTTGGGCATCGAGGCCAGCGTCGTGCCGACCCGGCACCAGGAGCGCTGACGGCCCGTGCCGATGACGGTGTTCAACGAGCCAGAAACCGGGAGGGCCACAGGACATGGCGATTGAGATCGGCGTCTTCCACAACGGGGCTTCGGACCTGCCGGCCAAAACGACCGACAACGGCGTGGTCGTGAACGACGGTGACCTCGAAGCGACCCACCTCTCCGCCCAGCGGATCATCGAATCGCAGGTCCGTCAGGGCATCCTGGCCGACCGGCTGGGCTTCGACTACTGGTTCCAGACCGAGCACCACTTTCAACCCGAGGGCGCCGAGCTGAGCCCCAGCCCGATTCTGTCCGAGATGGCCATCGCGTCGAGAACCAAGCGGATCCGGCTGGGTCAGGCGGCGAACATCATCACCTGGTGGCATCCCGTGCGCATCGCCGAGCAGGCGGCCATGCTCGACGTGATCAGCGGAGGCCGGCTGGAGTTCGGCATCGGGCGGGGCTACCAGCCCCGGGAGAACGAGACGTTCGGCTGGCCCTACGGGTCGACCATCCAGGACCAGGAACGGAACCGGTCCTACTACGAGGAGGCCTACGACCTCATCCTCAAGTGCTGGACGGAGCCGTCGTTCCAGCACCGGGGCGAGTTCTATTCGGTCCCTCCGTCGTACACCAAGTGGAACCACAAGCAGACCATCGCCTACTTCAGCGAACCCAAGGTCGGACGGACACTCGACGAGGTGCTCAAGCTCGGGCCGCCCGACATGTACGCGGCCGGCAACCCGGTGCAGGCGACGACGACCACGCTGAAGGAGATCCAGGTCTACCCCCAGCCGCTGCAGCAGCCGTACCCGCAGATGTGGGAGCCGCTGACCAGCCCCCGCTCGATCAAGTGGGCCGCCCAACGAGGCGTCAACGGGTACTTCATCGTCGAGCCGAACTCGCGCCTGAGGCAGAACATCGAGCTGTACTACGAGGAGGCGGAGAAGGCCGGCTGGCCGGACCGTCAGGATCGCGGCCAGTTCAAGTTCGGCTGGGACTGCGAGAAGCACCGTGGCGTGGTCACCTGCCGGTACATCCACGTGGTCGAGAAGGGTCTCGGTGACATGGACCGGGCCGGCCGGGCCATGGAGCTGCAATGGGACTACTACGGCCCGTTCGGCTTCGCCGCCGTCCTCGCCGACGCCGACGAGCCGTTCTACGACCTCAACATGAAGGTCACCGCCGACCTGCTCCGCCAAAAGGAAGTCGCCATCCACGGCAGCAAGCAGTACGTGATCGACACCATCATGAAGATCAAGGAGCAGTGCGGCTACGACGACTTCATGTTCCACACCTGGTTCGAGCTCGGCGGGTTCCATTCCGAAGAGATCGAGGCCCAGATGCAGTACTTCGCCGAGGAGATCATGCCGGTCCTCCACCGCGAGTACGGCCACACACCGCAGCCGGAGAGCTCGGCCCGCCTCGACCCGCTCGTGCCGTCCACCCCGGCGTAGCCGGATCGCGATCAGGAGGAGAGACGCCGTGGGTATCAAGTTGCGGGGCGTGAACCTGGGCTACATGGGGCTCGACTACGAGATCCTCGTGTTCCCCCATCCCAGCTACGTCCTCCACACCGACAAGCAGGAGAGGCAGAAGACCTGGTACCAGTGCCCGGCCATCAGCTACATCATCGACCACCCCGACGGCCGAGTGCTGTGGGAGACGGGGATCTCGGCCAACTGGCCGGAGGAGTGGCTGCCGGAGTGGCAGTGGCTCATCGACCTGAACGGGGTCACCCCTGAGGTGTGCCTCGAGAACCGCCTCAAGGGGCTCGGCCTCGGACCCGACGACTTCCGCTACGTGGTCCAGGGTCACCTCCACACCGACCACGCCGGCGGGCTGCGTCTCTTCCAGGACGCCGGGGCGGAGATCGTGGTCCACGAAAACGAGTGGCGCCACGTGGAGAACCTGCAGTCGGCCGAGAACTTCTTCGTGCCGGCCGACTTCGCCCTGCTCAAAGACGTGAAGAAGCCGACCCTCGTCTCCGGCGACGAGGAGCTCCTCCGGGGCCTTCAGCTCATCAGCGTCCCCGGTCACACTCCCGGCACCATGGGCCTGCTCATCGACCTCGACCACACCGGCCCGGTGCTGCTCACCTCCGACGCTCTCTACACCCACGACACCTACGGGCCCCCGGCTGTGGGCACCCCCATCACCTGGGACGTGGGCCACTGGGCGCAGTCGGTGGAGAAGATCCGCCAGGTGGCCCGGGAGCACGAGGCCTTCGTCTTCCCGGGCCACTCCGAAACCGGCATCAAGCAGCACCACGAACACTCGGAGTTCCAGGCGATCCAGTTCCAGGCGGGCTACGTCTACGAGTGACGGCGCGGAGGCCGACGCCGGGCGAATTACCGGTGACGGAGAAAGCCATGGACGGCCTCATGATGGACCGGCCGCTCCTGCTCAAGACCCTGTTGTGGCGTGCGGAGCGGGTCTTCGGCGACCAGGAGGTGGTCAGCCGCCTCGAGGGAGGGCATCGCCACCGCTACACCTACGGCGACTACGCCGCCCGCGTTCGCCGCCTGGCCGGGGCCCTGGAGGAACTGGGCGTGGGGCGGGGGGATCGGGTGGGGACGCTGGCGTGGAACACCCACCGCCACTTCGAGGCCTACTTCGCCGTGCCGTGCATGGGGGCGGTGCTCCACACGATCAACCTGCGGCTCTTCCCCGACCAGATCGCCCACATCATCAACCACGCCGACGACCGCGTGCTGCTCGTCGACCCCGACCTCGTCCCGATGGTCGAGGATCTACGGGACCAGATCCCGGGGGTGCGGGCCTTCGTGGTGCTCGCCGACGAGGTGCCCTCCACCCGGCTGGCTCCTGTCCACGCCTACGAGGACCTGCTGGCCGCCGCCCGCCCTCACGACGCCTTCCCCGATCTGGACGAGAACACCGCCTGCGGGATGTGCTACACGTCGGCCACCACCGGGGATCCCAAGGGCGTGGTGTACTCGCATCGCAGCACGTTCCTCCACACGCTGGTCCTCGGTCTCCACGGGAACTTCGGGGTGCGGGAGGACATGACGCTCATGCCCATCTCCCCCATGTTCCACGTCAACTCCTGGGGCACGCCGTTCGCCGCCGCCATGCAGGGCACGAAGCTGGTCTTTCCCGGGCCCCGCCCCGACGCCCGGGTCTATGCCGAGCTCATCGAGGCCGAGCGGGTCACCCACGCGGTGGGGGCGGTGACGGTCGGCATCCAGCTGCGCGACTACCTCCAGTCCTCCCCCGAGCGCCACGACCTGTCCAGCCTGCAGGTCCTGTGGCTCGGGGGGCAGGCACCTCCCCGGGGTCTCATGGAATGGTTCGGGGAGCGCCACGGCGTCTACGTGCCCCAGGGCTGGGGTTCGACCGAGTGCTCCCCGCTGCTGACCTTCACCTCCCTCAAACGCAAGGTCGCCGAACGCTCCGACGTGGAGCTGCACTACCAGGTACGCGAGAAGCAGGGGATACCGCTCCCCGGGGTCGAGATCCGGGTCGTCGACGAGTCCGGTCACGACCTCCCCTGGGACGGGCACAGCGCCGGGGAACTGTGGGTGCGCGCCCCCTGGGTGGCCTGCGCCTACTACCGCGACCCCGAGCGGTCCGCCGAATCCTTCACCGACGGATGGTTCCGGATCGGGGACGTGGGCACCATCGATCCCGACGGCTACGTCCGGCTCGTGGACCGCACCAAGGACCTGATCAAGAGCGGCGGCGAGTGGATCTCGAGCGTCGACCTGGAAAACGCCCTCATGGCCCATCCCGGGATCGCCGAGGCCACGGTCATCGCCGTCCCCCACGAAAAATGGCTGGAGCGGCCGCTGGCCTGCATCGTCGCCGCCGATCCGGAGCATCCCCCCGCCAAGGAGGAGCTGCGCGAGTTCCTGGCTGGGCGCTTCGCCAAGTGGTGGCTGCCCGACGACTACGTCTTCCTCCCCGAGATCCCCAAGACCGGGGTGGGAAAGTTCGACAAGAAGCACCTGCGCCGCCAGTGGGCCGGGGGCCACGGCCCCTGACCGCGTCCCAAGATGGCACACGGCCAGGAGAGCCAGCGGCCGTATCATGACCCTGTCCGGGCCCCGGGGGGCCATCTGCGGACGCGGGAGATCATCACGCAGTCCTGGCGGCGGTAGGGGGGAGATGGCACGAGCCATGCCGCATGGTGCGACACCGACCGGGCCGGGGCCGCGGCTTGGAAAAGCCCGTGCCGCGCGTCGGCCGCCGGATCTGCGGCCGGACATCCAGGCGTCGTGGCAGCGGTGCCAAGCGAGCGGCCTGACGCCCGAGACACGCCTCGACAGCCTGGGCTTCGACCTCGAGTTCGACCGGGAGAGCCGCCTGATCCGTGCGGCGCGGCCCGTCGTCGACCATCTCGTCGAAACGCTGTCCGGCACCGCAACGTGTCTGATCCTGACCGATCCCCGCGCCCGCATCCTCGACCGCTGGACGGGCGAGCCTTCGCTCCAGGGCATGCTCGACAAGGTCTCGGCTGCCCCCGGCGCCCACTATGACGAGACGGCCGCCGGCACCAACGGGCTCGGCACCGCGGTCGAGGACCGGCGCGTCGCCCAGGTCTTCGGGCCCGACCACTTCGTGGAGGCCCTGCGGGCCTTCAGCTGCATCGGGGTGCCCATCCGGCACCCCGTCACCGGGCGGTTCGAAGGCGTCCTCGACATCACCTGCCGCTACCAGGACACCAACGCCCTGCTGCTGCCGACGATCCTCGACGCCGCCTCGGCGGTGGAGCAGCGACTGCTCGAGCAGGTCTCCCGGCGGGAGCGGACGCTCCTCGAGCACTTCCTCCGGGCCAAGACGGGATCCAACCGCGCCATCGTCTGCCTCAACGAAGACACCATCATGGCCAACGCCGCGGCCGCGGCGCTGCTGTGCCCGGCGGACCAGGCGCTGCTGTGGGAGCGGGCCATGGCGGCCCTGCGGAGCAGCAACACCGCCGTGCTCGACGTGGACCTCGGCAGCGGCGGTGAGGCTCCGGTGGTGATGCGCTGCCAGGGCCTCCACGACGACGACGGCATCGTCGGCGTGCTGATCGAGCTCGACCGTCATCGGAGCGGCGGTCGATCCGTCGCCGGTGTCCTCCTTCCCGACCCACTCCGCCAGCGCGACCTCGTGGGCCGCAGCGACGCCCATCGAACCCTCTGTGCCGAGGTCCTCGACCACGCCGGCCACCGTCTCCCCCTCCTCGTGGCCGGGGAACCAGGAGCGGGGAAGTCGACCGCCGCCCGTGCCGTGCACCGCTGCGACCCTGCCGGTGGTCGCCTCCGGCTGCTCGACGCCGGCCTGTGCGCCGCCCACGGCCCCAAGGCCTGGCTGGCGGCGGCCGGCCGGGCGCTGGGGGACGCAGGCGGGACCGTCCTCGTCCGCCACCTCGAACTGCTCGACCGGACCACGCTCCGAGCGTTCTTCGCCCTGGCCGACACCTTGCGACCCGACGAGACGGCCCCCCGGCTGATCGCCACCCTCAACGACGACGAGCCGAGTGACGGGCTGGCCCGGATCCTGCCCGCCACGTTCCCGGCCAGGATCCGCGTCCCGCCGTTGCGGGAACGTCCCGAGGACATCGCCGACCTGGTCCCGGTGTTCCTGACGAAACACGCCGGCGACGGAGTCGAGGTGCGCGCCGCCCCGGAGGTCCTCCAGGTCCTCATGCGGCTGGAGTGGCCGGGCAACGTGCGGGAGCTGGAGAGCCTGATCGCCGGCATGGTTCGCCGGCGGCGACGGGGCGACCTGTGCCTTGCCGACGTGCCCGCCTCCTACCTCCAGGCGAGCACCCGGCGCCGGCTGAGCCGCATGGAGCAGCTCGAACAGGACGCCATCGCCGCCGCTCTCCAGGCAACCGGCAGCAAGTCCGACGCCGCCGCCGCCCTCGGTATCTCACGCTCGACGCTGTACCGGAAGATGCGAACCTACGGGATGGACCTCGAGGGGATGGCCGGCGCCTGGTCCTGAACCGCCCCCGGGCCTTGCCGGAGGCAGTGGTCGGTGGGTTCGATCCAGCTGGCGGCCCGGGCCGGAACGCCGGACGTCATCGATGCCTGCGTGGTTGAAGGAGCGCTGCGCCGCCACGATCTCGTCGTCAGCTCCGACCCTGACCACCTCAAAGGGATCGCCACCGCCGTCGGTCGTCGGCTCGAAGTCGAGCGTCCCTGACCCCTCACCCGCACGGCGTCGCTTCTGAGCCGACGGCAGGGTTCACCCGTCGGCTGGGGCACGCCAGATAGCCCCGTGCTCGGCGATCCGGCCCGGGAAGGCCGGCTGAGGCGACCTCCCAGACGTCAAACGTCCCATATCGAGACGAACCCCTATGCTCGGCGCCATGGCGGAACCCCGGACCCAACATGCGACGAGGAGCATCGACCGTTTCGACGCCGTACGAGCGGACGCGCACAACTGGTTTGCCGAGCACTGGAGCACCGACCTCACCCTCGGGGAATGGTGGCGCCTGCTGGCCGAGTCCGGCTGGGGATTTCCGGCCTGGCCGGTGGGACGGTTCGGCCGGGGGCTCCCCAGCCACACGGCCTCCGTCGTCGCCGAGGTGCGCCGCCGGGCCGGCGCCCTCGGCCCGCCCCAGGGCATCGCCACCATGCTGGTCGGGCCCACCCTGCTGGCCCACGGCACCGGCGACCAGCTCGACCGGTTCCTCCCCGGCATCGCCACCGGTGAGCACATCTGGTGTCAACTGTTCTCCGAGCCGGGGGCCGGATCTGACCTGGCCGGACTGCGCACCCGGGCCGAGCGCGACGGCGATCACTGGGTCGTCAACGGGCAGAAGGTGTGGACGTCGGGCGCCCACAAGGCCACCTACGGCATCCTCATCGCCCGCACCAACCCCGACGTCCCCAAGCACCGGGGCATCACGTACTTCGTCATCGACATGCGCCAGCGCGGCGTGGAGGTACGGCCGCTCCGAGAAATGACTGGTCGCGCCCTGTTCAACGAGGTGTTCTTCACCGACGCCGTGGTCCCGGCCGACAACGTGATCGGCGCCATCGACGACGGCTGGCGGGTGGCGATGACCACCCTGACCAACGAGCGCAGCGGGCTCGGCGCCAACGCGTCGGGCGGTGGCGGCCGCCTCGACATCCCCGACCATCACCTCGATGCCCGCATCGCCGACCTGCTGAAGGCGGCATCGGCCGAGGTCGACCGGGCGGCCCACCTCCGCCGCGGCCACCAGCTACTCATCGAGCTGGCCCGCCGCCACGGACGCCTGGGCGAGCCGCTCGTGCGCCAGGAGATCGCCCGCAGCTTCATCGCCGGCGAGGTGGCCCGCATCGCCGACCTCCGCATCAAGATTGCCACCGAGACAGCTCGGACCCACGGCGCGCCGGGCGCCGACACCACGCCGCTCGTCTCGGTCCAGAAGATGGCGGCATCACTGAACCTGCACCGTCTCGGGCGGGCTGCCCTCGACCTGCAGGGCCCGTACGGCACGCTGGCAGGCGGCGACCCCTTGGCCGACGACCGCGCCTTCGAAACGATCGCCACCGCCTTCATGGTCTCCATCGGGGGTGGTACCGATCAGATCCAGCGCAACATCGTCGGCGAGCGGGTGCTCGGGCTGCCGGGCGAGCCCCGCATCGACAAGGACGTGCCCTTCCGGGAGTCGCTCGCATGGCCGTGAGACTGTCTCTGTCGTATGTCGCGCAGCTGAGCTTCGGAGGGTTCGATCACCGGCTCGCACAGCCCCCGGAGCTGGCCGCGATCAACCAGGCGGTGGCCGACCGATGAAGGCGTCGATGTTCTACCTTCCGAGCTGCGGGGGCCGGGAGGACATCGAGCAGGGCTTCGCCGGCCTGCGCCCCGAGCTGTACCAGCGGATGCTGCGGGAGGTCGGTGAGCAGATCCGCCTGGGTGACACCCTGGGCTACGACTCGGTGAGTTTCACCGAGCACCACTTCCACGTCGAGGGCTTTGAGCTGTCCAACAACCCGGTGCTGCTCGACCTGTGGGCGGCCATGCAGACCCAGCGGCTGCGGGTGGGCCAGCTCGGCATCGTGCTCCCGGCCGAGAACCCGCTCCGGGTCGCCGAGAACATCGCCATGCTCGACCACATGTCGGGGGGACGGGCCTACGCCGGCTTCGCCCGCGGCTACCAGCGACGGTGGGTCGACACCATGGCCCAGCACGCCCACGGCGTGCGCGGGGTGCAGCCTCACCGCCACGACGAGATCGACGAGGCCAACCGGGCCGCCTTCGAGGAGTGCTACCGGCTCATCAAGGCGGCGTGGACCCAGGACCTCGTCTCGCTTCAGGGCGAGTTCTGGCAGGTGCCCGTCCCCGGCACCCCCTGGGACATCGAGTCGACCGCCCGGTACGGAGGCGGGGTGGAAAACGGCGTGGTGACCGCCCTCGGGCCCGTGCCCAAGCCCCTCCAGCAGCCCCACCCGCCGGTGTTCCAGCCCTTCGCCTCCTCCGAGCGGTCGGTGCGGTGGTGCGCCGAGGAGGGCATCACCGCCGTGCTGCCACCGCTGCACCCGCTGCTCGAGCAGCAGCTGATCGCCGTCTACGCCGAGACCTCGGGACGGCCGCCGGGCGACGGGATCGCTCTGTTGCGCGACGTGGTCGTGGCCGACACCGACGAGGAAGCACTCGCGCTGTGGGCCAACGGGCCGCGGTTCGGGTTCGCCTCGTGGTTCCGGCCCTTCGGCTTCGACCAGGGGCTCCCCCATCCCCAGACGGGCGAGATGCCCGACTTCCTCGAGGCCGGCCTGGCGCTGGTGGGTTCGGTCGACACGGTCACCCGCCAGCTGGAACGGCTCTTCGAGCGGGTGCCAGCCCGGTGGCTGTTCGCCTGGGAGTGGAACGCCCTGATCCCGCATGCGGACTTGATGCGGTCCATCGAGCTGTTCGCCACCAAGGTGGCGCCCCGGATGGGCGGCCTGGAAGCCCCCGACGCGATGGCCGCGCCGGTGTGAGCGCCACCGGCTGGTCCACCCTGGTCTTCGGGCCGGGCACGCCGTTTGGGCTGGCTGCCCCTCCCAACCGCACTCACGCAGGCGCTGGCGGGATCAGGCGGGCCGGGGGTCGACGATCGTGAGGGTGCCCTGGGCAGCACAGACGAGTTTCCCCTCGGAGTAGAGTTCGCCGCGGACGACGGCGCTGCGGTTCGTCATGGCCAGGACGGTCGACTCGGTGTTCACCACACCGGCCCGGACCGGGGCAATGTAGTTCAGCTTGATCTCGGTCGTGGCTGCCCACTGCCCCGGCTTCATCAACGGATACACCACCACGCCGGTGACGTGGTCGACGATCCCGGCGACCACACCGCCGTGCGCGTTGCCGAACGGTGTCAGGAGCTCCTCGCGCACCGTCGCTCGGCACCACAGCTTCCCGGGCTCGAAGCGGACGAGCTCGATCCCGAGATAGTCCGGGAGGCCACCGACACCCACCCGGCTGGCGGCCAGGAGCTTCTCGGCGACGGCAGGGTCATAACGCTCCTCCAGATTCGGTTGCGGCACCATCTCCTCCACTCACCCCTCCACTGTCGAACCATGCCGTCGCCCCCCGGGCGCCGCAGCGCTGACGCCGCGTGAGCCTCCGGGCAAGCACCAACGTCGTGACCGTGAGACCGCCGTCTTTGTCGTCTCAGCTTCGATCACCCTCGCGGCATCGCCGCTCCGAGGGCCACACGCAGCAGGGCGTTCGTCGAGCCGAGAGGCAGAGCTTAGATCCTTTATTTAGACCGTGACACCAGCGCGGACCCCTCGTCGCCTCGACGCGGAACCACTCGTCAGCAAGTGGCGCGACGGCCAAAGGCAGTCATCATGACCGGTCCGAGAGCGAAAAACGACGGGTCGTCGAGGAGACGGCCGACACCATCGAGACTTCGCTCCCACAGGCCGGGAAAGCGGCGACAGGCCTCGGCCGCCAAGCGCCGGGCCGGCCCACCCCGGCAGTCAAGCGAGCTCATCACCTCCCCCATGCGGCGGATCGAGAGCTGGGCCCAATCGAGGCGGTCGTCGCCTCCCCGCAACACGGGGACGGCGCCTTCGGCCCGAACCTCAACCAAACCGAGTCGCGCCATCTCCACGGGCAGACGCCGACCATACGCCGGGTCGTAGCCGGCCAGGCGCATCACCAGGGGCGCCATCCGCACAAACCGCCGGAAGGCGCCGGTGCCCCGGCCGGCGACCGGGGTGACCGAGACCCAGTCGAGGTCCTCGACGACCAGCCACCCGCCGGGCGCCAGTGCCGCCACCATCCGGCCCAGCGCCTGGTCCCGCCCGGCGAGGTGCTCGAGCACCAGCCGGGCGTGGATCAGGTCGAACGCCCCGGCGGGAAGATCGTCGGTCACGATGTCGTGGCGGCGGACCTCCAGGTTGGAGACGGACAGCTGCTCCAGCAGGCCCGTGTCGAGATCGGTGGCCACCACCCGCCCGGTGGGGCCGACACGCGAGGCGAGCCAGCACGCGATCGACCCCGCCCCGGCGCCGACTTCAAGGCAGTTCCATCCCGCCCCAACACCGATCGAATCCAGGTGACGACGGGTGCCGGGATCGTAGAAGCGAGACAACCCGCCAAGCCGTTCTTCCTCGCCAGCCCAATTGTGAGTGAACAGATACGTGCTCATGGCGCCCTCCCTCGTCAACCGGTGACTCCATAGTTTGGATGGCGTCCCAAGGTAGAGCCTGCCGCTGGATCGCCCTTCCGATCGATTGGATGGGCCATTGAGATTGTATGTTTAAAGTTGCTGACTCGAACAGCATCGAGGAGACCGCCGAGATGACAAGAGGCGGAGGATCCAGGGCGCCAGCAGGCATCCGCTCTTCGTGCGGCCGCACCTCGCCGATGGGACCTTCACCGACCTCGTTCAGCAACCGGCCGGTCCCGCAGATGACGCCTCGAGCCGGTCAGCGCCAGCCGAACCTGCGGCGCCGACGCGCTATGCCCAACGCCGACCGCCGACGGGTGCGGATTCCAGAGACCATCTCTCGCCCCCCGTAGCAACGCGCCGGGTCGTGATCGAGCGGCAAGGCCGAGCGGCCGCTGTGGCCTGGCGGTCAGCGTCCGATCAGCCCGGTGAAGATCAACCGGAGGATGGGTGGCGCGACCTGGTCGGGGTCGAGTGGCTGGCCGACGACGAGGGTGTTGAGGGCTGGGATCAGCACGGCCCCGAAGATGGAGGAAGCGACGGTGGTGGGATCTTTCACTTTGCGCCAGGACCCGTCGGCGGCGCCGTCGGCGAGGAGGCGGAGAACCGGAGCGTGGAAGGCCCGGCCGACACCCTCGGCCAGCTCGGGCATCCGGGCGGCGCGACCCAGGCCAGCAACGAGGATCCGACAGGAGGCCGGACGTTCGGCCATCACCCGCAGCTGAGCCCGCACCACCGCCTCCAAGCGGCGCCGGGCGGTCCCCCGACCCGATGCCGCCTCGGCCACCGCCTCGCCGAGTGCGCTCAACATGGACCGCAGCAGCCAGGCCAGGATCTCGTCCTTCCCGCGGAAGTGGTAATAGAGCGTGGCCTTCGGCACCCCCGTTGCCTCGGCCAGATCCTCCATCCGGGTCGCTTCAAAGCCGCGCTCAGCGAACGTCTCCGCCATCACCGCTTCATTGCCGACGATGGCAGCAGGCAGCGTTCGCAAAAGCAACCTCCACGATCCTGGGCAAGCCACGAGGCCCTGCCTCAGTCTAAGTGAAGCAGCCCCTTTCAAGGATGATCTGCGAGCCGGGCTGACGCCGCGGGGCCCCGGGTCTCGCGTCGGCGTTTCAAACGCGGTCATCAGACTTGCCGTTTGATCGGGCGGAAGACAGTGACCCAACGCCACCGGAATTCAACATTCGTTGAAACGGTTCGAGTAGGGAGCCCGACGTCGGGGTCGTCAGCGGAGCTCGACCCAGTAGCCGAGCAGGGCGGGGTCGACCTGGTAGCGGGTTGCCCTGCAACGAGACGGGTGGCGGTCTTGGTCACCGCCGGGGTCTACCGACCATCGGAACGCCTCGGGCGCGCCGGATCGGCCAAGCGGAGCGGACCACCGGCCCAGGAACCCGGTCGAGAAGCCGCTGGTCGGTCGCGGCAGAGGCCGCCGGACGTTGGCGACCTGCTCGGCCCAGTGTCTGTCGGGTCATCGGGCATGCGTCGGCTGCCGGCGATCACCAAGACAGCCGATTGCCACGAATCGTGGTAGCCGCTGAAATCCGCTATCAGCAGGCCGTGTCACGGAAATGTCACGCCGCCGTCGACCATTGACGACCGATGAGGACCAACCTCTTGGGACGTCAGTGCAGGTCAAAGGCACTTTTGGCCGTCGTTGACCACGGGTGACCACCCGCTGGACACTCTCCGGCGATCTGTCCGCCGGGCGCGGCAGCCATTTCTCGTGTCGGCGCCGTCCATCGCCGGGGAACACGGCATCAACCCTGCCGTTCCTGGTTTCCGTTGCACCCCTCCCTGGGATCCACCTGGCACTGGTGTATCAGCTTCCTGATCAGGCCAGGCACGTAGCGGATGCTACCGCCGACCTTGATGAAGGGGATGCGGTGCGAGTTCTGCCAGGAGCGGACGGTCGCTTCGGAAACGGCGAGATAGGCGGCGACTTGCCGCGTTGTCCAGAGCGGCTCATCCTCCATGACCGTCGGCCTCCAGCAGGCGTTCGAGTTCACCGGCGGGGATGCGCCAGCGGCGGTTGAGCTTGACGGCGTTGATCAGGCCACGGTCGATCCAGACCCGGATCGTCTTGGGTCGGACGCTGACCAGTTCCGCCATCTGGTCGGTGGTGAGGTAGCGGGCCCGACGCCTGTTCATGACGCCGCTTGCCCGTTCGTCCGTCCCCGGCCGGTTCCGGCCTGGCGATGCCGGGCGAGGCGCTCGATGCGCTCGGGCCGGAAGGTGCGGAACATGGCGCGGCCCCGGGCGCCGCCGAAGACGTCGACTTCCCGGACGAGGCCGGTTGCCTCATCGATGCGGATGCGCTGCACGACGGCTTCGAAGCCGTTGCGGCGGCCGGGGGTCGGACGGACCCGGACCCGGTCGCCGAGGTGAATGACGGCTCGACCCCGGCGGAACTCGCTAACTTCGATCATCATCGGCAACTCCTTCGAGTGGGTTGGCTATGCCGCCGCTTGGCGGTCATGGGGCTGGTTCATACCTGCGTCTGTGTCGACCACCTCGAGCTCGGCGGCGCCGAGGTGGTGGGCAACCACATGGCTGGTGGACCCGACCTTCCAGAGGCCGACGCCTCGGGGAAGGGAACCGACGGTGGCCCGTTCGGTGTCACCGAGGCCGAGGAGTTCGGCCGTGGCGGCGAGCTCCCCGTCGGGCTGGGCGTAGACGATGCGGGTCTCGGTGTCGGAGAGGAGGCCTTTGGCGAGGGCGACCTGTTCCGAACCGGCGTCGCCGGCGGCGAGGAGGTCGGACAGGCGGTGCATGACGAGGACGTTGGCGACGCCGTACTGGCGGGCGAGCTTGAGGCTGGCCCGCAGCCACCGGGCGGTTCCCAGGTGGCTGAGGAGCCGCCACGCCTCGTCGAGGACGAGCCAGCGGGCGCCGGCCCCGGGGCGCATGACAGCCGCTTGGATCCAGGCGCTGGCGCAGGCCATCAGGATCCCCAGGCCGTCGTCGTCGAGGAGTTGGGAGAAGTCGACGACCACGAGGGGTCCGTCCCACTCGACGTCGACGGTGGTGGGCCCGTCGAACATGCCCTTGAGGTCGCCCTCGCAGAGACGGCGGAGCTCCAGCGCCACGTCGTGGCCGGCTTTGGCGAGGACCTGGGCGCTGGCCCGGATGTCGGCACCCGCGGAAGCCGACGGCTCGAGGAGCGCGTCGACGACCCGGGGCAGGGTCGGCACGGCCGGCCCGTCGGTGGCGGCGGTCAGGGCGGCCTGGAGCGCGGCTCGCTCCAGGGGTTGGAGGTCGCGTCGCAGCGCGGCGACCGCCACGGAGGAGAGGAGTGCGAGGCGGCGCCGGGCAACCTCGTCGGGGCCGAGCTGCGCGGCACCGGGGCCGGGGTCGAGGGGGTTGAGGCGGACGTCGCCGCCGGGGCGGAGCCGGATGGGCTCAACTCCCAGCGCTACCGCCAGCCCGGCGTATTCGCCTTTGGGATCGAGGACCGCGGCCCGGCGGCCGAAAACGGCACCGCGCAGCAGCAGGCTCTTGACCAGCGCGCTCTTGCCCCGCCCCACTTTGCCGGCGACGAGGACGTTGGGATTGGTGAGGTGGCCCCGCCGGTAGAGGACCCAGGGGTCGTAGCAGAAGGCGCCGCCGTAGAGTTCGACGCCGATGTAGGGGGCATCGTGGCCGAGGCCGGGCGCGCCGGCGAAGGGGTAGAGAGCGCAGACGGTGGCGGTGGTGGCCCGGTGGGCGGGGCGGCCGGTGATGCGCCGGTCGCCGAGGCCCCGCCCGAGCGGGAGGGTGGTGGTGAAGGCCTGGTCCGCCTCGCCGTAGAGGCGGCGAAGCTCGACGCCGGCGTCGAATCCGGCTTCCTCGATGTCCGTCGCGGCGAGCTGGAGTGCGTCCCGGTCGGGGGCGGTGACGGTGGCGTAGCCGCTGAAGCGGAAGTCGCCGTGCCCGGCGGCCAGTTCCGCTTCTCGGGCGGCGAGGGCTTCCTCTTCCTTGCGTCGGCGGGCGGTCGGGAGGTAGCCGGCCTTGGCCCGGAGTTCCTCGTCGGCGAGGTGGCTGGCGCGGGCGGATTCGGCGACCCGGGCGGCCCGGGACGGCGGGATGGGCTCCATGACGACCGCCATGGCGCAGCGGCCGTCGCCGCGCAGCAGCAATGGCTGGAGGAACCCGGCGAGCACATCGCGTCGGGGCCAGTCGGCGACCCACCAGGTGGCGTGGACGCCGGAGTCGCTGCGGTAGTGATCCCAGCCGGACTCGGTGGCGAGCGGCCAGGCGTCGGCTCCTTGCGGCCGCCTCCACTCGTCGCCGTGTCGTTCGCCGTCACAGCGGTTGGCCGCCAGCCGCCGGGCAAGAGTGCGGGCGGCGGCGGGATCGAACGCCTCCCTCAGCACGACGGCGAGCCGGTGGGGGGCCAGAACCTCGTCCACTTCGACCTCCGCCTGGCCGAGGCGCTGGGCGAGCGTGTCGAGTTCCCGCAGGAGGACGGAGCACGCGCCACGGTCGCCGCCTCCGGCCTGGCGGATGGCCCGCCGGCCCCGGTCGCAGCCGATGGTGAGCGTCACGTAGACCTCGTGGCGTCGAGACGCGGTGGCCCCGTCGAGCACCTCGGCGTAGACGAGGCGGGCCGGGTGGTCCTCGGGCAGGGCGGCGTAGTCGGCGCAGAAGCGGCGGAGCACCTCGGGATCGTCGGGAAGGCCGCGGACAACCCACCCGATGCGACTGATTGGGGAGCCCTCCTGGGCGTAGGCGGCGAGCGCGTCGCCCCACAGCGAGAGCAGCCGCTCCTGCTCGTCGGCGTCGAGCAGCGCCAGGGCCCGTCCCCGGCAGGCGACGACCGCCGTCCAGGTCCCGGCCTTCTGGTCCTTGGCGACGGCCACTTCTCGGCGTGTCGCAGGCTGGCGGGCCCGGAGGAGGACCAGTCCGGCCAGCGGTGGGGGCGGGTCGGCCGGGCGAGCGTCACCCGGCATGGCGCCACGGGCTGGCAGCGACGATCGCCACCGGCGCCGGGCGGCGGGCCAGGGCGCCCCCCAGCCGATGAGCGCCGGCACCCACTGGTCGAGGGTGCGTCCCCGGATGCGGGCCACGGCAGCGGGGACGGCCACGCTGAGGAGCACAGCAGCGAGGAGCAGCCCGGCGACGGACGGGATGGCGCCGAGGGCGGCGACGGCGAAGATGACCGCGACCGCGAGGACACCCACCTGCGGCGGCCGGAGGCCGAGGAGGACGCTGCGGTACTCGGGGCGGGGAAAGCGGTAGCGGGCCGGTTCGGCACGAGGAGAGGGATTCATCGGCGCTCGTCTCCGTCGGGGAACGGCAAGGGTGTGTCCAGCCGACGCCGGGCCTGCTCGGCAAGGCCGAGCGCGGCGCCACCTGTTGCACCGGCAACGCTGGCTCCGCCGCCAGTGGTCGGTGGAACCCCCCCGCCGCCACCGGGCCGGCCGAAGCTGGGGAGGTGGGCAGGCCCGGTGGGGGGTGGCGGCGGCGGGGGCAGACGCCCACCCCCGCTGGCGGCGGCACCGCCGGGGAGTTGGCGGGTGGAACCGACGGCGGCGGGCAGGGCGGAGACGGCAGCGAGATGGCGGGCTTGGCCGACGGATGGCAGGCGGGCCGCTACGGCCCGAGGCGCCCGGCGGCCCAGGCCTTCGAGCGACGAGATGCTGGCCAGCGAGGCGATGGGAACCAGCTTGAACAACGCGAAGGGAGCGAAGGCGGCGAGGAGCAGCATCCCGGCCCCGGCGACGAGCGTCCCGAATCCCTCTTGGGTGGCGAGGGCGCCTCCGGCGAGGGCGAGGGCGGCGACGATGACCAGCTTTGAGAGGACGAGGGCGACGATGATCTCGAAGAGCCGCCGCAGCCACGGCGAGAGGGCGGGCCACACGAAGGTGGCGAACCCGAGGGGCAGGAACACGACCGTCAGGTAGATGGCCGCCTCCCGCACGACGAGTTCGAGCCACACGACGAGGGCGACGATGGCCATGAACAGGCCGAGAAGGGCGACGCCGAACGCCCCGACCGCAGCGCGGCCGGCCGGGTCGGGCATCGGCGCGGCGATGAGCGCGTGGCTCACCGTGAGGAGCGCGCTGCGGGTGTCGCCGGGAATCGTCGCGGCCAGCTCGGCGCTGGCCCAGTCAGTGATGCCCAGGAGAAGCTGGGTGACAGTGACGGCGGCGGCGGTCCCGAGCGTGGCGACCGGAAGGTTGACGAGCGCTCGCCACAACAACGCCCCCGAGGCGGTGAGCGCGGCGTGCAAGGCGGCGAGGAGAAGCATCGGGGCGAGCACCAGACCGGCCAAGCTCGCCATGCGGCGGTAGTGGTCGAGGAACCACGGCCGGGCCTTGTCGCCGGTGAGCGACACGGTGGTGTTCTCGGAGATCGCTTCACCGGCCGCGTCGACCAGGCGGGCGGCTCCCGACGCCACCCACGAGGCGAAGCCCTGAATGACCCCGTCGGCCATCGAGCCGGGAACAGCGGCGACGTGGTCGACGACGCCTCCCACGGCATCGCAGGCGACGGAGACCACCGGGACGTCGCACGGCGCCCCAAACGCCGAAGGGCGGTCGACCCCGGGAACCGCGGCCGCGGCCGGGGTACCCATCCCGACGATGACGGGCACCGCAAGCATGAGCGCGAGCAGCCGGCTCCGCTGCGGACGGTCAGGGAAGCGGATCATGACGGAAGCCCCTCCAGTCAGCCACCGCATTCAGCACGTCGTCCGGCCGGGCGGCTGTGGACGGCCGGACCGCCGGGGCCGGTCCGCTGGTTCGGCTCCACTGCACCACTCGCCAGTCGCCCCCTGACCAGATGAAGTCCAGGCTGCTGGTGGACCACACCTCGGTCGCCTCCGTCGCGCCTTCGAAGAGGACCAGACCGACCGACCACACATCGACCCGGGCGGTGTCACCGCCGGCCTGTTCGACGCGGTAAGCGACCGGAACGTCGGTGAGCAGCACCCGGGCGCCGGGCCGTCGGGCCCGCGCCTCGGCGACCAGGCGATCGACGGCGCCCAAGGCGGCCAGCCCGCCGTCCACGACGCCGGATGCTGACGGAGCGGCGATGCGCCGCAGGGCCGCCTCTCGAGTCGGCCCGTCCGAATGCACCAGGCGGGTGAGCGTACCGAGGAACTGGGTGGCGGCGGCCGCCGCCCCGGCGGCGCTTCGGGTGTAGCCCACCGGGACGCCGGCTTCGACTGCCCGTGGCCCGGCGTGCTGCCCGTCCGAGAACGCTGAGGCGACCGCCTGCGGCGCCTGGCCCGCCGGCGGCGGCGATGAACGGCGATCGCCACCGCACGAGGCTCCCAGGCCAAGGCCGGCGGCGACAGCCGCCGCGACGCCGAGGCCGAAGCGGGCACCCCTCACAGCTGGCCTCCCAGCGCCCGGAAGAAGTTGATGAGCGCCGGCGTCGCCCCCACGACGAGGGCAGCGACCACAGCGACCAGGACCATGCGCTTGCCGTTCATGATCGACGCGGGGTGTGACCCCGCCGCGCCGACCGCCCACCACACCGCCCCGGCGATGGCGGCGCCGGCCAGGGCGATGAGGGAGAGCCCGGCCAGGCCGTTGACGATCTGCTGCAGCTGAGCACCGCCGGGCAGCGCCCCCGGATCGGGCGACACCCGCACCTGGGCCACCAGCACCAGCCAGCTTCCCGGGCCGACCCCTGTTCCCACTGCGACACCTCCGTTCCACGGCGCCTCGCGCCAACCACCACTTGACTGCGTGTACCTACCCTTGTTTACACTTTAGTGCAGTTAAGCGCAAGTAGCTGGAGGTAACCGCGATGAATTCGGTAGTTCTGGTCGGCAGACTCACCCGCGATCCCGACATCCGGGACACGACCACGGAGACGGCCATGACGGTGCTGCGCCTGGCCGTTCCCCGGACCCGGGACGACGACGAGCCCGTCTACGTCGACGTGGTGTGTTTCGGTCGCCTGGCGCTGAGCGCCGGGACCTTCCTCGCCAAGGGGCGCCTCATCGGCGTGACCGGCCGCCTGGGGCATCGGGAGTGGACGGCGCCGGATGGGCGTCGGCGCTCGCACCACGAGGTCGTGGCCCAGTCCCTCGAGTACCTCGACGGCGCTCCCCGGGTCGCCGAGCGACCGGCCCTGAGCCACTGACCGGATCGGGGAGGCGGGCGTGTTCAACATCGGGAAGCTGCGGGCGGACAGCGTGGAGTATTACGTCGGCGGGGTCGCGCGCACCGCGGCCGACTACTACTTCGGCCGGGGGGAAGCCGCCGGGCGCTGGACGGGTTCGCTCGCTGCCGAGTTGGGCCTGGCTGGGTCGGTGGAGGAGCTGCAGCTGCGCCGGCTCCTCGACGGGCTCCATCCGCTGACCGGCGACCCGCTGGTGAGCGCCATCGGGAGCAACGCCCGGGCCCGCAGCCGCGCTGGTGCGTCCGCCGCTCCTTCACGGGCCAACGAGGCGGGTCCCGGCCAGGAGGTCGACGTGGCCCGGGCGGCGGCGCAGATGAACGTCTCCACCCGGGCCGTCCGCCAGTGGCTGGCCGCCGGGGAGCGTGCCAGGGCCTGTCTCCAGGCGGTGACTCCCGATGAGCCGCTCAACGATCCCGTCGACGTCCGACGCCGCCTCGCCGAACTCGAAGCGGCCGGGGCGGTCCCCGATGGGCTGCCGGAGCGGTTCCTCGTCGGTCGGCGCCGCCCCGACGGCCGCGGTGCCGGCCACAACCGCTGGCTGGTCCCCCGAGGCGAGGTCGAGGCCTTCCAGCAGCGCCGTCGGGCCACCTCGGCTCAGGCGGGGTGGGACCTCGTGTTTCGTCCTCCGAAGAGCTATTCGGTGCTCTGGGCGGTGGGGGGTGACGAGCTCGGCAGCGCCATCCACGCGATCCACTCCGAGGCGGTCGACGCCGCCATCGGCTACCTCGAAGACGCGGCCATCGCCGCCCGCACCGCCTTCCACCGCCGGGTGGTTCGCACGGAGGCCGAGGGCCTCGTGGTGGCGGTCTTCGACCATCGCGACAGCCGGGCGGGTGACCCGTTGCTGCACAGCCATTGTGTGGTGGCCAACGTCACGAGGCGGGGCGACGGCCGCTTCGTGGCGCTGGATCCTCGAGGCCTGTACCGCCATGGAATGGCCGCCGACGCCGTCTACCAGGCGACGTTCCGGCACCTGGCGGAACGCCGGCTCGGGCTCGTGTCCGAACCGGTCGTCAACGGGTGGGCCGACGTCGAGGGTGTTCCCCGGGCGGTGGTCGAGCACTTCTCCAAGCGGTCCGACGAGATCGCCGCCGAACTGGCCCGGGTCGGGTCCGACTCCGCCCGGGCCCGCCAGATCGCCACGCTGGCCACCCGCCAGGCGAAGCAGGACCGCGCCGAGGACGGGCTGGGGCTGCACGAGCGGTGGCGGGCCGAAGCCGCCGCCGTCGGGTTCGGGCCCGAGGAGGTGGCCGCCTGCCTGGGGCGAGCCGCAGGCGCCGCCCGTCAGTTGGACGAGGTCCGCCTGGAGGGGCTCTTCGACCGGCTCGCCGGCCCGCACGGCCTCACCGAGCAGGCCGCCACTTTCACCCGGGCGAACGTGATCAGCGCGCTCGGCACGGCGCTCGGCAGCGCCGTCCACGGCCGGGAACTGCCGGTCCTCGCCGACCGGTTCCTCGCCTCGGAGCGGGTGTGCGCCGTGCCCGAACAGCGTCCCGGCCGGCCCCGGGCCCGCATCCTGACCATGGATCGCCAATTCGCCACCGATCTGGCCAGCTTGTCGTTCACTACGCCGGAGCTCGTCGCCATCGAGGATCGGCTCCTCGGTGCCGCTCAGGCCGAGCCCGGCGACCGCCCGGCGCCGGTGGTGTCCGAGGGGGCCGTCGCCGCCGTCCTCGCCGGGCGACCGGAGCTCGACGCCGAGCAGCGGGCCATGGTCGGCGCCGTCTGCTGCTCGCCCCGCCGGCTGCGTCTCGTCGTCGGTCACCCCGGGGCGGGAAAGACCTTCGCCGCCGAAGCGGCCGTCGCCGCCTTCCGGCAGGCCGGCATCCCGGTGGTCGGCGCCGCCGTCACGGCCGAGGCCGCCGACGAGCTCGCCGCCTCCACCGGCCTCAGCTGGGCGGGAGGCACCTGCGACACCCTCGCCCGGGTGCTCGTCGATCTCGACGACGGCGAGTTCGGGGGTCTCCCTCGGGGTGCCGTCGTCCTCGTGGACGAGGCGTCGACGGTCGCCCACCGCCACCTCGACCGGCTCTGGCATCACGTGGAGCGGGCCGGCGGCGCTCTCGTCCTCATGGGTGACCCGAAGCAGCACGGCGCCGTCGGGCCGGGCGGGTTCTTCGCCTGGGCGGTCGAGCACCTTCCCGAGCAGGTCTCGGTGCTGTCGGCGAACCACCGCCAGCGGGACGTCGCCGACGGCGACGGGACGGGCGTCGTCTCCCTGGCCGAGGAACGACTGGCCAACGAGGAGTACCGGGCCGGCCGCATCGCCGAGTCCCTGGCCCGCCGCGACGCCGCCGGACTGGTGGTGCGGGCCGAGACGGCCGGCGCCCTCTACGACACCATGGCCACGGACTGGTTCGTGGAGTGGCGCACCGGGGTTCGCGACCCGATGATCGCCACCCGCAACTCCGTCCGGGACGAACTGAACCACCGGGCCCGCATTCTGCGCATCGGGGCCGGGGAGCTCGGCGACGTGGCGGTCCGCGCCGCCGGCCGGGAGATCCGCGTCGGCGAGTACGTCGTCACCCGCCACAACGACCGGCGCCTACGCAGTGCCGACGGCTCCTGGTACGTGAAGAACGGCAGCCGGGGCACCGTGGTCAGCGTCGATCAGGACGGTGGCCTCCTCGTCGACTTCGACGGGCGGAAGGGAGCCACCCATCGGGTTGCGCTCCCCGCTTCCTATCTGGACGCCGGTTACGTGGAATGGGCCTACGCCGTCACCGATTACGGCGTGCAGGGCCGCACCCTGAGCAGGGCCAAGGCGGTCCTCGACGACACAACCCGGGCCGCCGGCGCCTACGTGGCCACCACCCGAGGCCGGTTCGAGAACCGCATCTACGTCGTCGACGGAACCGTCCTCGAAGCCGCCGATCCGCACACCGGCCACGGCTCGCCGGCGGAGCGGCCCACCTCGCTGGAACGGATCGCCGAACGCCTCGCCGCCGACGAGCCGGCCCCGATCCTCCATGCCATCGACCCGTGGCTGGCCCGCTCCGCCCCCCTCGCCGCCGGCGCCAGCCTCGCCGACCTCGCCGCCACGGCGGAAGAGACGAACGCAGTGCTGCGGTCCGGCCCACCCGACGTGTCCCACCAGCTCGCCGCCCAAGAACACCGGCAGGCCAGGCTCCTCGCCCGCCGCCGGGTCGCCGAAGACCGTCTCGCCGCCGCGCTCAGCGCGGCCGGCGCCCGGAGGGGCAGCACATCGCAGGCGGTGGAAGCCCAACGCCGGGTAGTCCACGCCATCGACGGACAGCTGGCCGCCATCACTCGGCGCATCGCCAGCCTGCAGGCCGCCGACGCGGCCCGCCAGGCGTTCGTGGACGCCACCGCTGCCCAGCGCGACGCCCTCGAGATCCTCGGCGACGCCGCCGCCTTGCGGGAGGCGAGGGTGCGTCTCGCCGCCCCCGACACCATTGCCGCCCTCGGCGGCCCGCCACCGCCCGGCGAACCGAGCCGCCGCCAGGAACGCCTTGCCCACCGCCGGGCCGTCGAACGGACGGCCACCTACCAGGACCGGTGGGGCACTCCCTCACCCGAATCCGCAACCGACGCGGCCAACTCGGCCGAGCCGGCAGCGGCTGTGCTGCTGGGCCCTCGGCCGGACGACCGGGATGCCCGCCGTGCCTGGGATCTCGCCGCCCAAGCCCTCGACATGACCCGACACGACCCGCCCACCCCCACCCCGGCCGGGGCCGACGCCGCCGCCGGCCTCGAGCCGTAGGAGGCGCTATGCAACCGACCGAACCACAGACCCAGGACCCGCTCCCGCCTGAGCCCGACACCCGACCGACCGCCGAGGACGTCTCCCGCGCCGCTGCCAGCCGCCTGGTGGCGGCGTGCGAAGCGGCCTGGAGAGCGCTGCAAGCAGAGCATCCCGAGATCCCCGACGCCGTCATCGTGCTGGGGACGGGCATGGAGCGGGGCCGCCTCGTCAAGCTCGGCCACTGGTGGGGCGGCCAGTGGGTCGTCGACCAGGGTCAGCAGGCCGAGGTGCTCCTCGCCGGAGAGGCCCTCCACCTCTCCCCCGAAGCCGTCTTCGAGGTCCTCGCCCACGAAGCGGCCCACGGCATCAACGCTGCCCGAGGCATCAAGGACACCAGCCGGGGCGGCCGCTACCACAACGCCTCGTTCAAGGAGGCAGCGGAGAAGCTCGGCTTGACGGTCTCCCGCATGAAACCCCACGGCTGGGCCGAAACCACCCTCGGAGCCGACGCCCGGGAA
Source organism: Actinomycetota bacterium (assembly GCA_040756995.1). GTDB lineage: Bacteria > Actinomycetota > Acidimicrobiia > IMCC26256 > BP-133 > BP-133. The sequence continues at coordinate 49,317 of JBFLYK010000020.1, forward strand.
CGCTACGCCGAGGCGATCGCCGGCATCGCCACGGAGATGCGCCTCGCCCGCCACGTCGCCAGAGTCACCAGCCGGAATGGCGCGGAACCGGACGCCGACCAGAACGCAGCGGGAAGCAGCGGTGACGCCAACGGCGGCCGCCGGGGACGAGGCAGCGGCCGACCCGTCACCGCCATCTGCGGCTGTGGGCGCCGGATGCGCATGGCCCCGTCCGTCCTCGCTGCCGCGCCCGTCCTCTGTGCAGGGTGCGGCGGCCAGTTCGCCGACACCCGCGCTCCCCAGGTCGGCAGCGAGCAGACCGCGGAAGACCCCCGAGTGGCCGGCCGGACGCCGACGGCGGAGCGCACTCCGGAATGGGCGCGCCGCGAGACCGCCGAGACGACGCCGCCTGCGGCCGCGGTCGTCGACAACTCCTTCCTTGAAAGGCGCCGCCAGGCGCTGGAGGCCGACGCGCAGCGGTCCACCCCCTACGCCGAGAGCTTGCGGCACCTGGAGGACTTCGAAGCCGCCCTGGTGGAACTGTGCCGCCGGGAACACGATCCCGAAGCCCGACGCACCTTGGAGGTGTTCCGGGACTGCCGCGCTGACATCCTCGACTGGCTCGCCGAGTTCGCCACCGCTGACGTCGTCCCCTTCCCGGGCGAGTCATCTGCGTCGCGCCCGAATCCCGAAGCGGACCACCACCGCGAGACGGACATGGACCTGCGCACCATCGACCTGCCACTCGCTGATCCCGGCCAAGCGGACCCGCCCGGAACGGTCAGGCGGCGCGAGCCGCCTACGCCGGAGCTCGGAGCATGACTCCCGGCCTGCGCACCACCTTCGGAGTGGTCACGCGCCGGGCACCGGCGGGCGCGGCCGATCTGGCGCTCGAGGGGTGGGCCCTGATCGAACCGGAGGTCCGAAGCCTCGCGGCCCGGGTGCTCCGCGACATCGCCGTCGCGCACGCCAGTGGCCGGTGGCGCCCCGGGCAGCCCGACCCGCGCTCCTACCTTCCCGGCGACGTGCTCGCCCTCCGGGCCCTGCCCGTCGTCACCGACTTCGAGTACCTCAACCACTACCGGGGCGTGCTCACCGATCCGCGGGCCGGCCGTGCGGCCCGCGTCGAGGCGGCCTGCCGGACCGGGACCATCCTCGACGACGCCCGCGTTATCTACGAAGCGGTCCCCCACTTCCTCGACGCCGAGGTCGCGGCCGGCATCCTCGCCAGTCACCCTCCCGGTCCCGACGTCCTCGCCGAAGTCCGTCTTCCTCACCGGCGCATCGCCGTCTTCCTCTCCGAGATCCTCGAGGTGCCCCCGGACAGTTGCGACTGGCCCCCCGCCTGGGACCACACCGCCGACCTTGAAGGGCGTGCCACCACGCAGCGCACCATCCTCGGCGAGCTGCGGGCCCGGGGCGGCGGCATCGAAGGAGTCGTCGTCACCGAAGTGCCCGGTGGTGGCCTCAGCGATGATGTCCTGTGGCTCCTGTCGGCCGAGCCTGATCGTGACGGGCCCGGCCAGCTCGCCCACGACCGGCTCCGGTCCGAGGTGTGGGGACGACGTTCTCTTGCGCACCTTGCGCCGGTGGCCGAGAATCTCGCCGCCGCCGTCGCCTGGGGCGAATGGCGAGAAGCCCGCCCGGTCGATCTCCCCGACGATCCCCGCTCCAAGGCGTGGCGCAAGGCCGTCCGCCGAGGGGAGTTCCGCCGGCGGGAACCCCACGGCGGCGCCGGCGGTGTCCGGGTCCTCGACCTCCGCCGCTCCCCCGTCGTAGATCACCGGTCGGCGGCGCCGAACATCACCGGAGGCGGGCGGGCGTCGCCCGTCACCCACCTCCGACGGGCCCACTGGCGCCTCCAACCCGTCGGGCACAACGGCACCCAGCGGCGCCTGACCCGGGTGTCCGCCACGGTGGTCCGCCCTGGGGCCACGCCCACCCGGACGACCGTCTACCGAATCCCCGCCCCCGATTCCGATGCGGCGGAACCAGACCCGGAGCCCCACCGGGCTCACCCAACCGAGGCTGTCGATTTCCGGAGCATCGACCTTCCGCTCAACGCGGCTCCCCGATCCGAGGCCGTCGATCTCCGCAACGTCGACGTTCCGCTCGACCCGGCTCCCGAACCTGCGCCCCGGCGCACGGGCATAGAGATCGAACCATGAGGACCCGGGACGCCGCCCTCGCCTACGCCTTACGGGGCTGGGCCGTGCTTCCCTGCCACGAACCGGCCAGCCGCGGTGCCTGTTCCTGCGGGCGGGCTGACTGCACCAGCCCGGCCAAGCACCCTCGCACCCGCCGAGGACTCAACGAAGCCACCACCGACCCCGAGACGGTGGCCGCCTGGTGGCGGCGCTGGCCATCAGCCAACCTCGCGCTCAGGACGGGAGCGGCCAGCGGCCTGGTCGTCATCGACGTCGACCCCGCCCACGGCGGCGACGCCAGCCTCGCCCGCCTCGTCGCCGAGCATGGGCCCCTCCCCCGGACGCTCACCGTCGCGACCGGCAGCGGCGGTCGCCACTACTACTTCGCCCACCCCGGCCAGCCGGTCCGCAACAGCGCCGGCGTCCTCGGCCCCGGCCTGGACGTCCGTGGCGACGGCGGCTACGTGGTCGCCCCGCCCAGCCGCCACATCACCGGTGGTACCTACCAGTGGGCCAACGAAGCGGGCCCGGAGGCCCTGCCGGCCTGGCTGGAGCAGCCGCCGCCCCGAGCGGCACCAGCACGACCGCAGGACGCTCGTCCTCCCCGCCAGGCAAACGCCTGGGCCAGCCAGGCCATGCTGAGCGAGCTCGCCCGCGTCCGCCATTCCGAGCCGGGACGGCGCAACAACGACCTCAACCGAGCCGCCTTCGCCCTCGGCCAACTCGTCGCCGCTGGCCATCTCGACGCAGACCTCGTCCATGACCTGCTCGTCGACGCCGGACTCGCCGTCGGGCTCGGTGGTCGAGAAGTGGCGGCAACGATCCGAAGCGGCCTCGAGGCCGGCGGCCGTCACCCTCGCCACCCCGCCGCTCGGAGCGCTCCCGGCGAGCATCCTCCGGCGCATGCCATCGACCTGCGGACGATCGACCTTCCCGGTCCCCGACCCGCCGCCCCCGAGCGCGGGCGCGACGCCGCCAACCCATTCCTTCCGTGACCCTCGATCCCGTACCCCTTCCCTTCGGCCCAGGTGACACCTGCCCCGCCGGTCAGTCCGCTCGACGCCGAGGAGCCCGCCTGCATCAGGAATTGCCAACAACGGGCCCCGGCGCCCCCGACCCGCTCGAGGACCTCCTCGGGCCGGTGGTCTCCGAGGCTTCCACCGAAGGGGCGTGCTGGGAACGGGGAGCCGCCGGCGAGGAGCTCACTGCCCGTCTCCTCGCTCCCCTGGCCGACGTCGGCTGGACAGTCCTGCACGACCGTCGCGTGCCCGGATCCCCGGCCAACATCGACCACCTTGCCATCGGCCCGGCAGGGATCTTCGTCATCGACACGAAGGCCTGGCGGGGAGAACTCAGGCTGCTCGACGATGGACAACTCTGGTATGGCCCCGTCCCCTTCGACGAAGTGCTGGCCCGGCTCCGATGGGAGGCCGGCGAAGTCGACCTCGGTCTCCGACGCCGCCTCGACCAGCCCGTCGCCGTCGAGCCCGTCCTGTGCCTGCACGGTCCGACCCTCCCGGTCGAACCGCTCTGCCTCTCCGGCGTCGCCGTCGTCACCGGCGCCTCCCTGCTCAGCTTCCTCGTCGGCACAGCGGCGTCCGGGCAGGTGCTCGACCCCGTCAAGGTGGGATGTACGGCCGAGGAGATCTTCCCCATTCGTTGACGCTGTAGCGTCAACTGCCAACAGGTTCCCCCGGTCGGGGCTGGTGCGCTATAAAGGAATCACGGCTCGCCGTCTCGAGACCGTCAACTCAGGTCCCCGTAAAAGTGTCGTGTCACGAAGACACGGAGGTCGCCTCCGTTGAATCCACGAAAATCCGCGGCGAAGCCGAAGGTGCCGCCCGTCGAGCACCCGGCCCTGGCCCAAGCGCTCCTCCGCCTGTCGCTGGCGCTCGACCGGCGCCATGACGGCGCCGAGGACGCCCCCAGCTACCTTGAGCTCGCCGTGCGGGTCGCCGGCCTCGAGGCCCAACTCGACGACCTCGCCCGCCTCCTCGTCCACCTGGCCCGCCGCCACGAAGGAGCCAGCTGGCAGGAGATCGGCGAAGCCATGGGCTTCACCCGCCAGACCGCCTACAAACGGTGGGGGACACCGAGCCCCAACGACCACGAAACCGATAGCGAGTCGGAATGAACGCTCTCGCCAACTTCCAAGCTGCCCTGCCCAGCTGGCGCCCGGCGGTCGAGGCCTGGCTCGAACGCCTTCCCGCGACGATCCGGACCCACCCCAGCCGGGCGGCCCTCGCCTACCTCTTCACTTCCCCAGCGCTGCAGGCGATCGACGCCGAGCTGTACACAGACCTTGAGGCGGGACGGATCGACTGGCCTGGCCTCGAGCATCGAGCCAGCGAGGCGGGCGACGTGGAGCGCGTGCTGGTCCACGCCGCCAAGCACCTCGTCGACGATGATCCAGGCCCCGCTCTCGGCCTCATGCTGCTCTTCCCGCACATTGAGGCGTTCCACTGGGCACACTCCGCTGGGACGATCCATGCCCTTCTGGAGGAGCGCCTCAACCGGCACGCCTTGAGTCCGCGCTGACGAACGGGGAACCGTCGACCTCCACAGCGTGGCTCGGCACGGCCAGGAGGGGATGTGGCGGCCGATGCCGATGCCGTGCCGGCGGGAGTCGAGGACGGCGGCGTCGATGTGGAGGTAGCAGCGCGGTAGTGCCCGGCCGGGTGGTCGCGCTCCGCCGGAGATGTGGCCCGAGCGTCGCCTTGCTGCCGTCCGGCAACGTGATCTCGTCGTCTCGCGGTGCTGGGTCCGCGCGGTGAGGGACACGTCGGCCCGGGCACGGCCGGCACCTCCGCGCAGGAGGGACCGAGGCGCAGGTGCGCCGGCGTAGACGGGACGGGCCGTGGGCCGGCTGGCGGTGAGCCTGGCCGTCAGCCGCCGCCGCAGCCGTCCGTTGGGCTGTTGCGATAGTAGCCGTTCACATACGTCCCGTCCTTGCGGTAGTAGCCGTTGACCCACTGGTCCCTGGGGCACCCAGAGTCGTTGAACCCGCCGGGCGGATACGGGTCGTCGTAGTCCGGAAGGTCATAGTCAAGGTCCGCGATGCTGGGGATCGAACCCGCGTACGGCTTGAACCACGAGAAAACGCAGCTGTCGTAGTCGGTCAGGCCGTTCTGGTCAGTGACGGTGACGGCGAAGATGAACGAGCCGCTCTCGGTGTAGGTGTGGTTGAAGACGGCCTTCGCCGCTCCCGGCTTCTCGTCGGTCTGGTAGTGCTTCCCGTCGCCGTAGTCGACTTCCCAGTGGGCCACCGGGGAGTTCCCTGCCTTGATCTGGTGCCCGAAGGCGGCGGCCACCGTCGCGCCACTGGACCTGGCAGTGTCCGGGCAGGAAACGGTCAGGTTCGGCGGAGTCTTGGGGGCGAACCGGCTGCGGAGGTCGGAGATCACCTCATCCGATAGGGCCGGGACAGTGCTCCGGGGGGCGACGGTCGGTGCGGAATTGACCGGCGGCAACGGGATCAGCCGCGTCGTCGACGTCGTGGTGGCCGTGGTTCTGGCCTGTTCGACGGCGACCATTTCCGGCGATGACTGGGCCGCCGCATAGATCGCGCCTCCGACGGCGACGAGGATGGCGGCCCAGGCAGCGAGAACGAGGCGCTTGAACCTGCTCTTCGTGGCCCGAGGTTCCGGGACGTTCTCCTCCACGGCTCAAGGATCGGCATCGTCACGGGAAACTTGAGACCATCCGGGTGGTGTGGCCCGCCGTCCTCGCTTCGCACTGTCGGCTCCTTCGCGATGACGTGGCAACGATGCAGGCTGACCCCGGCCGTCTCGCCGTGCTCGGGTAGACGCACAGTCCCTTGGTCACCAAGGCTGAAAGCCGCCGATCCACAGACTCCTCGCTCCCAGAAGGAGCGGCTGCTGATCGACTTGACGCTGCAGCGTCAACGTCGAATGCGTAAGGCGAGGATCTCCTGCGGGATCCGGTTTCGCCGTTCGTGGCACAAGGGGCGGGCGCACCTCATGGAGACTGGCAACCTTCCCACAAACACGGCGGCACCACGCCACCTCGGCACCGCCCCACATTGACGCTACAGCGTCAACCGATGTGTTCTCATTAGATACCGGTTTTTCGTACTGAGTCGTTGACAGTTCCGGCTGGATGGTCATAGGTTCGGACAGTCACCCTTGGAGCTGGGAAGGATGGCGATGCAAGCGCCGATGAACGAGTCCGAGAGCCGGATCGGAGAGCAGCTCAGGATCGAAGCGCTGCGGGATCCGGTGATCGAAGCGGTGGGTCATCGTCCGGGCAGCGCTTACAGCCGCCGGACCGGTAGTGGGGACGTATCCGTTCTGGGTGAATGCCTTCCTGGTCGGGGCTCGGGCTGGGGGTTCCGGCGATGAACGGGGGCGGTCTCCCCGGCCGCGTCAGAGTGGTGCCGTGGGTTGACCCAGCGCCCGGGAGCCCGACGTTTCCTGTCTCGTCCGCTTACCTGGAGGCGTGCTGGCTGGGGGTGATCGGCCCGACCGCGGCCTGGACGCTGCGTCGCTTAGCGGCCGTGGTGGCGGAACGACCGGAAGGCGTCTGGGTGGACCTCCCCGACTTGGCGCAGAGCTTGGGTGTTGGCCGGAGCACCAGCCGGAGTTCCGTGCTGTCCAGGACGATCGACCGTCTCGTCAGCTTTCGGTTGGCGTCATGGGACGGCGACGTGCTGCGCATCCGGCAGACGGTGCCGCCGCTGACGGCTCGGCAGGCCTCCCGGCTGACCCCGCCTCTGACCAGGCTGCACGAGCGAGTGGTCCAAGCCGGGCGCGATGGCCTGGAGGTGGTCTGAGTGTCAGCGCTGCGCTTTGGCGGCGGCGTAGGCGGCCCAGTCGCCCCTGGCGTTCTGGACCCATCGGACCGCGGTGTTGGGATGGAGACCGAGGAGGTCGGCAAGGACAACGGGCGGCACTTCGCTGGCGAAGTCGAGCAGGACCGAACTGCGGGCGGAACGGGCCTCGATGCCGTAGCGATGAAGCTGCTGTTCGAGCCCGCCGGCGCTCAGCGGCCGACCGGGGTGTTGGCCGGGAAAGAGCCACTGGGGGCGCTCGCTCTGGCCGGTGACCGCTCGACCAGGGTGGACGGCCAGCAACCGGACCAGCTCGGCGATGGCGATGGGAAGCACGACGTCGGTGCGGCCGAAGGTGATGGAGAGGGTGTCTCCGTCGTCGTGCACATGATCGAGACGAAGACGGACGATCCGAGCAACAGGCTGTCCGTAGCAGAGCAGCATGATGCCGGCGACCCTGATGTTGAGCGGGAAACTGTCATCGACGAGAAGACGCCGGGCGAGAGCGGCTTGTTCGTCAGCGTCCGCGCTGCGGCCGGGGGTGGGATCGGGTCGACGAACGATGTCGACGTCCTTGGCCAGGCGTTGCCGGCAGGCCCACCGCAGAAAATCTCGAGCGCCACGTCGGCCGGGCGGGCCGGCCAACCAGAGGTCAACGTCGGCCTGGGTGCAGGTGGCCAACGTGCGGCCGTGAGATTGAAGCCAGGCCATGAGGCGGATGGCTTCGCGGATTGTCGTCCGGGCGTGGGACATGGACGACGCTCCCCGGCGAGCGACCCGGCCTCGGTAGCGTCGCAGCACCCACCAACGGGCGAAGGCCTCGAGGACCCGCCGGTCCTCGGCCTGTTCCATCAGGTTCAGTTGGGCGTCGATCCATGCCTCCAGGCTTGCCGTGTCGTCGTGGCGTTCGGGAAGCACGCCGGCCGCGACAAGGACGTGGCGCAGGTGCCTCAGCGACTTGGTGGGCGGCAGGTCGTCAAGAGCTTCGTGGCTCAACGGGAGATCTCCGGCGGCCATCGCGCCCAGCACCTGGCGGGTCTCGGCGTTGGCCAGCCAGCGCAGACACGCCCGGGGGCTCGAGCTCGCCGCCAGCGTCGTCCGGAGCCCGTCGAGCGCAGGGGCGGCGCCGATGAGCTGATCCAGGCGGCGGCGCAGCGAGCAGGCGAAGCAACGGCCGGCCGCGTAGCGGCGGGCCTCGACGCCGCACTCCTCACAGACCGACAGGGGTGGCAGCCCGGCGCAGTCGGAGCACAGGGCCTGTCCGTTCCGGTTGCGGGGGTCAATGCGGCGGACCTGTCCGCAGCCGACACACAGCCCCCGGGATTCGAGCGTCTTGTAGCGGCAGGTGGTGCAGACCGGCCCTTCCGGCCAGACGACGGCGACCATCGCCCGGTGCCCGCAGCGGGCGCACTCCGTTCTCCGTTTGGCGCAGGTCTGGCAACGAGGATTGCCGTTCCGGATCCCATAGCCGGGGAGGGTCCGGCCACAGATCGAGCAGGTCACCAGTGGCCGGGGCGGCACGCAGCGACCACAGAGTCCGCCGCCATCGGCCGCTCGCCGGGCGACTTTGGCCACTCGGCCGCAGCTGGCGCACTCCTCGATGGTCAGGGCCAACCGGCAGGCGGCGCACAAGCCCGTGCCGTCCGGGAGACGGTTGTTGATCGGCTGAATCCTTCCGCAGCGCGAGCACGCTTCCGATCGCTTGAGCTTCGAGGCGCAGGGGGTGCAGATCCGCTGGCCGGCGAGGCGTTCCCGCAGCCGGCGGGTCGTCCCGCACCGACAACACGTCGGGGGCGTCACGGTGAGGGCACCGACGGTTTGGAGTTCGGCCACCAGCCGGCCGACGACCGCGGGGCCCGTGGAGGTTCCGAGCAGCGGCGCTGGTCCGCCGGCGAGCGCGTCAGCCAACCAGCGGGTCTGGCGCAGGTCCCGGGCTGCTCGCCGGATCGCTTCGACGATGACGTCCTGTTCCAGGTGCGGTTCGAGCGCGGCGACGAGCTCGGCGATGTCGATCCGCAGGGCACTGGCCTCAGTGGCGGCATCCTGCCGACGAACGCACGTGTGGCACAACGCCCGGCCGTCTGGGCGGCGACGGTTGGGGGTCTGGTGCCGGCCGCACGCGGCGCACTCCTCCAGTCGGTCCCGGGCGTAGCACGCGCTGCAGATCCGACCCTGCGGACCGTTCTGCGACAGCCGCACCGCCCGACCACAGGAGGCGCAGCGTGACCCGTCCTGGACGCTCACCGATCGGGCAGGATGCGAGCGCGTTTCGGCCGCAAGGGGGCGACCTCGCCGCCACCGCCGGACACCCGCCGCTTGACTCGAACCTCCTTGGCTTCCACCGGCTCGATGAGATCCGTGCTGGTGCACTCCAGCGCGTCGCACAAGGCCATGAGCGTCTTGAGGGACAGCCGTTCCGGGGTTTGGGTCACCAGCCGGTAGACCTGGGCCGCCGACAGGTCAATCCCTCGCTCGGCCAGCAGCGGCGCCAAATCGGTGGTGGCCCACAGGCCCCGAGCGGCCATCACCTCCCGCAATTTCCAGCGGTAGTCGAGTTTGGGTCCCATCTCCCGCTCCTCTCAGCCCTCCAGGCGCCGGTCGAGGACCTGGCGCAGGGCGGTGTTCTTGTAATCGGAACTGACCCCGGTGTAGAGGGCCGTCGTCGACGCCCAGGAGTGGCCAACCTGCTGCTGCACGAACAGCGGGTCGAAGCCGTCCTCGATCAGATGGGTGACGTAGCTGTGCCGCAAGCAGTGCGGGCCCAGCTCGGTCGGGAGTCCGGCCTCATCCCGCAGCGCCGCGAACATCTTCGAGACGTTGGCGTCCGCCACGAAACCACCGCGCTCGGTCGGCCACATCGCTGGCAACCCTTCGAAGTCGTAGCGAGGCCGGACCTCGGTCAAGTACTCCTCCACCACCTCGACCGCCCAGCCGAACACGCTCAACACCGTCCGTCGCCGGGGCGGCCCGCCCGGCAGAGACTTCGCCCACCGCACCGACAGCGCCCCGTGGTTGCCGAACTCGGGAGCCTTGGAGTTCCGGGACCAATCCACCGTCTCCAACCGGGCGGCCTCCCGGCGCCGGAGGCCCCACCCGTAGGCCACCTTCCACAGCGTGGCGTCCCGGAACGCCGCCAACCAACCCTTGCGTCCCTGGTTGCGGATCCGCACCACCCGCTCGTCGGCAGCGTCGAAGAACACCTGAAGTTCCTCTCGGGTCAGCGGCCGGTTGCTCGGTCGACCTTCGTAGTCGGCCACGTGGCCGGCGGTGTTCCACTCGTGGCAGATCTGAACCGGGTGGGTGCCGAAGCGACGCTCGCATTCCGACGGCCACTCGTAGCGGGCATCGGTGATGTACTCCATGAAGATCCGCAGCGACAGGTGCACGCCCCGCACCGTCGAGTGCGCCAGACGCCGCTCCGCCAACGCCGCCGTCGTCCACTCCTCCACGTCCTGGGCCCGCCACCGCCACGGATACTCGTTCGTCCACGCCGCGAACCGGCGCAGCTGCCCCTCCCGCCCGGCGATCGTCGTCGTGCACAACAGCCGCGACCGCTGCTGCACGGCGAAGCCCCGCAACATCCCCTCCCACACCTGCTCCTCGGGGTGCAGCAGCGTGACGCCACCCACGAGCTGAACCACAGCCGAGCTCGGCTCATCACCCCGATTACGCACTGGCGACCCCTCCCCCGCCCGCTTGCATCAGATGAAAGAATCGCTCATCGAGGACGAGGGCGGGTGGATACCCCCACGTCAGGCCCCAGATCGCTCACTTCACCGGCCAGGCCTCCGGCGCCCCCACCAGCGCAAACAGCCAGCTCACGGCCAGTTCTGGCCATGGCCATTCGCTTGCATCAGATGAATATGCGGCGGTTCTACTACTTGCCACTCGTCGGCCCGTCGAGCCTCCTGTGCGCCGAGATCCTGAGCGAGGGGCTGGCCCATCAACCGGACGGCTACGAGATCGAGGTCGCTTTCCTCGGAGCCGTGCTCGGATTGCCGGGGAAGGCCGGGCGGTCGTCCGCGATCACCCGCACGCTCGACCGCCTGACCCGCTTCGGGCTCGCCCGTCACCATCCCGCCCAGTCGCTGTACCGGGTCCGCCTGGCCTGGCCGCCGCTCACCCGCCGCCAGCTGACGCGCCTCCCACCGGCGCTGGCGGCGCTCCATCCCGCCAGTTGACCTTCTCCCGGGGCGGCGTCGGGGAGTCGGCCGCCACCCGGGCGAGGCGACGGAGGGGTGACCGTTCGGGGAAGTCGGTCATCCCTCCGCTCGCCGGTCGCTCCCCCGCTTGCGTCGACCAGCAGGAAGGATCTCACCATGAACGTCGTCGCTCTCGCCCGGCCGTTCACCGGCCAACCGGGATGCCGCACCGTCACCCCGTCCGAAGCCGAGCCCACCGGCACGATCCTCACCCTCCCGGCCGAGGGCGCCGACGGGCCGGCGCCGGCCCCGATCATCGGGACATCACGATGAGCGTGAACGGCGACACCCACCCGTTCGCAATCCCTTCGGCCCATCTCGTCGGTGCGGTCGGCGGGCAGGGAACGACCACGGTCGCCACCATCCTTGCCGCCCTGGCCGCCCGCCACCGACCGACGGCGCTGGTCGCCGCCCGGCCTCGGGACGTGTGCGTCATCGCCGGCATCAGCCCAGGCCCAGGAGTGCGCGACGAGCAGGTGCCGCTCGAGCTCGCGCCGCCTCACGCTGTGCGCCGGGTGCGCATCCGCCCGTCCGCCGTTCGATGGTCCGGCCACGCTCACGATCGTGGACGGCGGCCGGGCCGACGACCTGGACGCCGGCCGCGACCCGCACGCGGCCAGGCACCGGTGGCTGGTCGTGCGAGGCCCGTGCTACGTGGCCCTCAGGGCGGCTCTGGAGGCCGCCTGGCCGGCCGACGGAGTGATCGTGGTATCGGAGCCTGGTCGGGCGCTCCGGGCGGCCGACGTGGCCGACGTACTCGCAGTCCCTGTCGTCGCCGAGGTAGCCGTCGATCCTCGGGTGGCGAGAGCGGTCGACGCCGGCTTGCTCCTCGACCAGGTCACCCGGCTGCCGAGCCTCCGCCCGCTGGCGGCGCTCGTCCGGCGGCACTGGCCGCTCGACGTGGAGGCGTCTGCATGAGGGGGACCGGTCCGCAGGAGCAGCAGTGGCAGCGATGCCGGACGCCGCTCCCCGCCGGGCACACCCACCACCGACGAATCCTCCAGCACTACCCGAAGAAGCAACCCGAACGAACCACCAAACCCAACGAACCCAAACGAATCAAGAACCAACGCAACGCGAAGCAACGCAAGACAACACCGAAACTCAACCAACCAACCGAAGTACTGAAGAACCCCTAAATGAGGCCCACAGATTATGCAGCTTCCGCATTCTGCGGAAGCTGCCGCTTCTTGGCGCGGTGGCCGGGAGGTCCGGACGGAGGGTGATCGCCCAGCTCCCGGAGGCCCCGCTCGAGGTGCCAGGGCCGCAGATCGAGGAGGGCGGGGAGTTCACCGCCGTAGACCAGCAGCGCTTTGCCCTTCGGCATCCGGCGGATCACGTCCATGGTCAGCGCCGGCCGCAGCTCGGTCCGCTCGCTCATGCTCCGGCGCCCGGCCGAGACGTCGGTGGACCACGTCCGCTCGACGTACTCGACGTCGCCGACCAGCTCGGAGATCATCTCCAGCGTCTCCGGATCGGAGATCTCCCGGCCGAAGATCTTGGCCCGGTGGTTGTTCAGCACCGTGGACGCCCGCCGGTCGTAGATCGAGCGGATCTGGGCGAGGTCCTGCCAGACCGTCACCAGGCTGATCCCGTGGCTCCGGGCGGTCGCCGCGTAGGCGGGGAGGTCGTGAAGCGGCGCGACGTTGCCCGCCTCCTCCAGGAGTACGAGGCAGGGAACCGGAAGCGTCCCGCCGTTGGCGTTGGCCGTCTCGTAGGCCCGCCGGATGGCCTGCTGGACCATGATGGTGAAGATGGGCCGGAGCCGGTCCTGCTCGAAGGAGGGGGCCGCCACGTAGATCGTGTTCGGGCCCGACAGCCACCGGTCGAGGTCGATGTCGCACGAGGCGGTGGCCGCCGCCACCGTCGGGTCGGCGTAGTAGGTGAGGACGTTCTGGACGGTGGCGTAGACACTGCCCCGGAGGCGCTCCTCCTGCATCCACAGCGCCTCGATCGAGATGAGAGGGTCGAGTTCGCCCGACTCCCGGGCCTCGGCCGTCACCCGGGCCTCGATGGCCTGGCGGACCTTCGCCTCCACCTCGGCGGCCACCCGCTGGTCGTACTGCTCCTGCATCTCGATGGGCCAGGCGCTGACCGGCTGGTCGGCAAGCTGCGCCCTCCGTCCCGGGTCGGCCCGCAGCACGTGGCGGAGCGACTCGAGGATCTGGACCCGGATCCGGGGCTCGATCTGGCGCCGCAGCTCGTCGCCGTCGATCCCGGCGATCGCCTCCTCGACGGCGGCCAACACGCCGGCGTCGCGGCACAGGGCGGTGCGCACCGCCTCCTGCTCCTGCCGGTCGAGCCAGCGCCCCACGTCCCGCATGGTGCGCCCCGACAGCGCAGCGGCATGGAGATGCGGGCCGAGCGCCTTGCAGGCCTGGTTGTACCAGTAGTCCCGGTCGGTCACCGTGTCCTGGCTCGGCTTGGCCGCCTCGCAGAGCGCCTCGGCCATGCGGATGGCGCCGCCCCAGTCGCCGCAGGCCGACAGGGGCGACCAGGTCGACCCGAGGCCCTTCGTGATCCCGCTGGGATCGAACACCCACGCCTTCCCCACGCTGCTGCGGTGCCGCAACGTCGTCCGGATCAGGTCGGTCTTCACCGACGTGCAGATCACCGGGCCGTCCCACTCCAGGATTGCCGGGACCGCGAACCCGACCGTCTTCCCGCACCCGGTGGGCCCGATCACGGCAAGGCTCACCTGTGATTCCGTGGCAATCAGGTGCCCATCGATCCTCCCGAGGGTGAGGCGACCCGGCGTCGGCTGCCGTACGCGGAGGGCCCGCAGTTCCCGGGCCGTCGCGAGCCCGGCGTGGGGTTCCACCCCGAAGGCGTGATGGGCGCGCCTGAAGGAGTGCAGACGCCGCGCCACAAGGATCACGACGGCGATCAGGGTGGCGATCAGGAGCGCCAGGCAAGCCCAGTACGGCACGGGCCCAGGGAGAGCCGCTGCCGCTTGCGGTGGCCATGCTTCCCTCGGGTTGCCGGCGTGGGACCAGAGACGGACGAGCGCCACACCGGCATCCGCCAGCCCGACACGGAGTGGTGGGCGACCGGCGACGAGAGTCGCGACCTGGGCGGCGCCAAGGTGAACGGCACTCAGGATGACGACGGTCGCCACGCAGCACAAGCCCAGAGTCTCCTTGGACGGACCGCTTGACGGGCCCTCCGTGGTCCTCCACGACGCGCTTCCTCGGCCCACGGATCCTCCTCGAGTAGCTTCAACACGCTTGTCTACGCTAAACTACTATAATATACTTCTCACTTGTTCGTCCGGCGCCCGTGCGAGCGGCAGGAATCACTCCTTGATGCCCAAAGCAGGTGAGCGACGATGCCTGGTGAGCCACCGCTACGTCCCCTGCTGGACATCCATCGAAGGCCGCCCCGAGACACTTCGCGTCGCCCACATCGGCCTCAAGGAGTCGTGCGAAAGATCGCCACGCAAGGGAACTCTCGTGCCGTACGAGGATCGGTTCGGTGGGTGGGCATTGCGCCGCACTGCCAAAGGGCGTCAACGGACGCGGCGCAGTTGACGAACTGTCGCCGTCAGGCAGTCTGGACCGTTCGGATCAGCGGGCTCGGTGGGCCTGAACCTGTGACAACGAGTTCGTCCCGGGCTCGAGTGCACGCGACGTAGAGCAAGCAGCGTTCGCGCTGCAGGTCGAGGTCGTGTTGGGTGGGGTCGACCTGCACTGCCGTGACGGCCACGGGCAACGGGATCGTGTCGGCGTTGACGGCGACGACGGCGAGCCGTGCAAACTCGAGGCCTTTGGCGGAGTGCATCGTCGCGACGCGCACGGACGGCTTCTTCGGCTCAGATCCGACATCCGCCCAGTCGACGCCGGCTTCACCGAGGGCGTCCTGGACAGGCTTGAGATGCCGCCGGGTGCGGGCGGTCACGCCGATGGCCGAGGGGTTGACGCCGTCCTTTATCCAGTCGCGGATCTGCTCGGCGACGTAGCCCGCTTCCTCCGCTGGGGTCGTGAAACGGACCAGAGTAGGGGGTGGGCCGTCGAAGGCGGAGCGGTAGCCGGTCTGAGGTTCGGCTTCCCCATCAAGATCGTCGATCACCTCGCCGGTGATGATAGGCAGGGCCCAAGAGAGGATCTGCTGGCTGGTGCGGTAGTTGATCTTGAGGCGCCGCGACCGGCCCCGGGTTTCGATCCCCAAGCCGGAGAGGCTCACCCGGTAGTCGTAGATCCGCTGGTGAGCGTCGCCGACGATGAAGAGGTCGTTCGGACCGGGCGGGACCGCGGCCCGCAGGAGGCGCCACTGGGCGGGGTGAAGGTCCTGGGCTTCGTCGATGACCGCGTGGGCGAACGGCGGGGTGGACCGGGCAGCGAGGGTCTCGGCCGCGAGGTCGGCGAACTGGAGGAAGGTCGCCTGGCCTCGGCGGACGAGGTCAGCGGTGAGGTGCTCGACCGCGCTCCAGACGGTCTTGCGGGCCGTCCGGGTGAGGCGGCTCCCACGGTTGGGCCGGGGGGTCTGGGCGTACTCGGGGAGGGTGTGGATGCGGCGGGCAAGGATGATCTGTTCCCATTCGGCGATGAGGAAGCGGCCGTCGAGGCCGTGTTCGTCGAGACCGGCCATGGTGGCGGCGGACTCGGCGAGCTCCCGCAGGTCGTCTTCGGCGACGGGCCGCAGTCTGGCGCCGCCGGCGGCGGTGAGGGTCTGGTGGGCGAGGGCGTCGACGGTGCCGACGTGGAGACGGCGGTGTTCGTCGGGGGTGCAAAACGTCCGCAGGGTGCGTTCGAGGTTCTCGGCCAGGCTCTTGGTGTAGGTGGCGACGAGGACCCGGCTGGTGGTGTCTCTCCGTCCGGCGAGTTCGCGGGCGAGGTGGCGGGCGCGGTGGATGGCGACGATGGTCTTGCCGGTGCCTGCGCCGCCGGTGACTCTGACGGGGCCGTTGTAGACGGGTTTGTAGGCGAGGTCCCGTTGGGTGGGATGCAGGAAGGTCCGCCACGCTTCGAAGTCTCCTGAGAGCAGGTCCAAGAGTTCGGTGTCGTTGGTGGTAACGACGAAGCCTGACTTGCTGGCCGCCCGGTCGAGGGCGGTGTCGATGTCCTCCGGGTCGACGGGGGTGTCCTTGACCTGGTAGTCGGCTTGCAGGGCGGCCCAGATCTCGTCGGTGGACTTGCCTTCAGCGAGGAGCAAGACGGCGTCGGCTTGGGCGTCGGGGAGGTAGTGCGCCACGGCGTACAGCTCGTCCTCGCTGGTGAGCCGGCGGAGGACGGGGATGAGGGCTTCGTCGATACCGACGGTGGTGAAGTCCCGGTCGCGTCGCTCGGCGAAGAGACCTGGCACTTCCTCGGGGGCGGTGGCGGTGACGGCATCGACGTGGTCGGCGACGGTGGGGACGTCGAGAACTTCGACGATCCCGGTGACGGGGTTGACGCCGAAGCGTTGCCGGATGGCCCAGACGTTGGCGTCGTCGTGGGCCATGACCCGCAGCAGGGCGTAGCGCCCTTCGCCGAGGCGGACGACGACTCCTCGCCAGAACTGGTCGATCCGCACCGTCCGGATGCGGTCGTCAACGGCCTTTGTGAGCTTCTCCAGGTGGACACCGGTGTGGGTTGCGTCTTCGAACTTGTCGGGCAGTTCCCGGACCTTCTGGCGGACGGGCGGCTGAAGGCCGGCGAAGTCATCGAGGAACTGTTTGGCGAAGACGAGGGTGGCCACTACGGGTGCGCTCCTTCATCGAGGGCGGCGAGGAGGTCGGCGGGCTCCCACAGGTCGGGGGTTCGGACGGCCCAGCCGGTCAGGGCGCCGGGCTGGGTCGCGCCGGTCGGCAGGATGCCGACCTTGCGGGCGGGCCAGGCGACTTCGAGGACGGTGCCGTCCGGGTCGCCGGGTTCGTAGCCGACAACCAGGTCGGTGTATCCGTGGGCGAGCGCCGCCTCGGCTAGGGCTCGGGCGGCGTCGTCGTAGCAGTCGTCGAGCTCGGCGGCGGCCGGCCCGCCCGGTGGTTGCGGTGTCGGCGGCGCCGCCGGTGTCGCGGTGAGCGCCGGTGTTTCTTCGGGGCTCCACGTCCTGGTGGTGATGAGGATGGCGGCGTCGCCGAGGAACTGGAGGAGGTTCCCCAGATGGGTCCAGTCTTCCCAGCGATCTCGATCGGGATCGCGGGTGGTATCGAGTGATGCCACGCCGGTGACGGTCGGGACGGCGGGGTCCTTGTCGAGGAGGGTGGCGACGACGAGCCCGCCGGTGGTTTCCCAGGTGATCGTGTCGATGCCGGTCGGCGTGGCGGACGGCTCCGGTTGTCCGCCTCGGGCCAGGCGGTCGATGGTGGCCCGCCGGTCGCCGACGGGGACGTGGGTGCCGGAGGGGCCGGGGGCGAGCGTCAGGGCGGTGACCAGGTGCTGCCAGGTGAGCGGGTCGGGGTGCCGGAGGTGGGAGACGAGTTGGCCGAACGCTCCCTGGGTGAGCGCGCCGAACGCGGGGTGGTCCGAGCCGTGGAGTTGCCTGGCTCCGGTGCGGGCGGCGCTGCGGATGGCGTTGCCGACCGGCGTGACCGGCCCGACGGTGCTGTGCTGGTTGGCGGCGTGGAGGGCGGCTTTGATGTCGGCCCAGGTGAGAGCCCAGACGACCGTACCCCCGGCCCGGAGTGAGGCGGGCCGCTGGGCGTCGAGGTCGACTTGGTCGGGGACGGACCCGTGGAACTCCCATCCGTCGAGGTAGATCGCCACCGGTGCCGTCCCGGGGCTGTCGACGCGGGTGGCGTAGAAGTCGGGTCGGGTGTGGTGGGCGGCCAGGTTGACCTGCTCGCGCAGCTCCCAGTGGGGCCCGTCCTGGAAGCGGACGTCGAAGCGGGTGAGGCGGGAGTCATCGGGGTCGGGCCGGGCGGTGAGGCGGGCGGCGCCGCTCTCTGCCCATCGGTGCAGGAGCGCTTTGAACATCCGCTCGAGTTCCGATTGGACGACAGGAGCGAGGTTGATGCCGGTGATCGTCCCGCTTTCGGGCTTGTGGAGGCCCCAGTTGGTAAGGATCTCGTCGAGGATGGCGAGTGCCACCGCTCGTGATACCAGGGGGATCTCGTGGCGGGCCACGGCGGTGTAGAGGCACTTGTGGCAGCCGGCCTTGCCCCTGGTCTGGCATTCGCAGGTGGAGATGAGCTCGACCGCCCGTCCGAGGATCCCGCGGAGCCGTTCGGGGTCAGCGAGGCGGGGCAGGTATCCGGTGCCGCCGGGGACGGTGTCGTGGATGACCACGAAGCGGTTGCAGGCGGCGTCGGCCGGGCCTCCGGGGGCGGGGAATTCGGAGCGGATGACCCGCAGGTGGGACGGGTCTCCGCCGAAGGAGTCGCGCAGTCCCAGCATCAGCGCGGCTTTGAACGAGGTGACCCGCTCGGCGGCTTCGAATTCGGCGACGGGCAGGAGCACGCGGACGGCCTCGGTGACGAGTTCGTGGGAGAGGGCGAGGGTGTCCCACTGGGGCGCCCGGGCCCCAGAGCGGACTTTGCACCAGCCTCGGTGGTGGTTGGGGTCGTCGGGTTCGTTGAACTGGCCTCGTACCCCCCGCACGCCGCCGCAGTGGCGACAGACGGTGAACAGCGAGGCTTGCAGGTCGTTCCCGGCGATGCGCAGATGCCGGGCCTGGGCGGCCTGTGAGGCGTGGAGCCCGAGGTTGAGGTGGCGGATGGTGGCGGCCCGGGCGGATTCGATGCCGAAGACGACGCTGGTGTGGAGCCACGCCGCAGTGATGTCTTCGGGGGCGACGTCGACGGTGGTGAGCACTTCGTGGAAGACCCGGTCGCGGTCTTCACTATCGTCGCCGACCCGAGCGGTGAGTTCCCGCTCCGTGGACGACACGACCCGCATGGGCAGGACAGTGAGCACTGCGCCCTGGTCGGCGACGCCGGCCGACCCGCACCGAGGGCATGCAGCCTGCTGGGCGGAGGCGTCGGTGGTCGCCCACGAACAGGAGGGGCAGAGCCGCCAGGCGGCGTGCGCGGGTTCGTTCTCGGTACCGTTGTCGACGGCGTCGATGCGGACCCGGTGGGCGTCGACGTAGAAGTAGTGGCCGGGAGCGAGCTCACGGATGGCGACGGCGGCCGGCCGCGTGTATTCGGCTTGGGTGGCGCTGAACCGGGCCGAGCCGGAGGCGGCTGGGTCATGGTCGTCGTTGGGACGCCATAGGCTCACCTGGAGGGCGACGGTGTCGTCGAAGAGGGTGTAGTTGGGGGTCAGTCCGAGGGCTTCGAGGGCGTTGAGGGTGGGTTCCCGGCGGGCTTCGTTGATCTTCCAGGCGACGTAACGGAGTTCGGCCAGCACCCGTCCGAGCGCTTCTTCGTCTTCGGAGGTGGGGTTGGCGATGGCGGCGAGGGGCTGTTCGCGTTCCCGGAGCCGGCTCCGCTGGTTGGTCAGCAGCTTGATCTGGGCGAGCCACCGTTCGAGGATCCGTTCGACGTGGGTGCGCATGTCGGTGGCGGCCCACATGGCGAGCCGGGCGGCGACGGCCGGGTCGAGGTGGGCGCCGAAGAGGCGAACGAAGCGGCTCACCATCTCCGGTTGCCGTCCCGCCTCGAGGATTTCGTGCAGCCAGCCTCCTGGCTGAAGCCCAGCCGGGGCGGCGGCCTGACCGATGGTGTTAGGCATCGTGGGCGCGGTCGGGATCAGCCCCGCGGTGCCTTCGGCGGCCCGGTCGATGAGGAAGGCGAGGTACTGGCGGCGGAGGATCTCGATGGCGTCGAGGTAACAGTTCGGCGCCGGGATCTCCCCGGCGATCATCAGCTCGGGATCGTGGAGGTAGTACAGGCTGCGAGGGTCGCCTTCGGCGAAGGTGGTGATGAAGGCGTTGCCGGTGCGCCGACCCGCCCGGCCGACCCGCTGGATGTAGTTCGTCTGGGTGGGGGGCACGGTGGTGAGCATGACGGCGGAGAGGTCGCCGATGTCGATCCCCATCTCAAGGGTGGGGGTGGCGGTGAGGAGGTTCGGGGCGTCCGGCCGGCCTCCGTCCTTGAAGCCGCTCTCGACCCGTTCGCGCTGCTGGCGGGTGAGCAGCCCGGTGTGTTCGGCAGCGACGACCCGCCGGATCCGCCCCGCCCGGTACAGCCGCCGGTAGTAGTTGGCGCCGATCGGGGTGGAGATGGTGTACCGCCCCGGGCAGCGGAGCCGCAGGCACGGCCGGCCGACCCACCGTTCAACGCGTTCGGGTGCCGCGTAATGGCGGTGGGCGCACAGGTCGCAGCGGACTTCCGTGGGTGGGAAGCCCCTGTCGTTGGCAGGGACGTCGACGAACTCGACCCGTTGCGGTGGCAACCCCCAGGCTGCCCCTTTGCCGGACGGGCGGGTGTCGACGATGCCGGCATCGACGAAGGCGTGGAGGAGGTCCCGGACGCACCGCTCCGCGGCGGACCCGTCCACTCCAAGTGCCTTCTTCGTCCACTGCGCGATCCAGGTCTGGGCCCCGCCGATGGCGTCGAACTCCTCGGAGGCGACCGACGTGAGGAAGGCTGGGGCGGAGATGCCTTTGGGGAACTTCGGGGCGAGCCGGTCTCCGCCACCCCAGATCCACCAGCGTTTGCCGCCGTCGGTGACATAGCGGTCCAAGAAGGGATGGAAGATGCCGCCTCGGAGGCGGAGACGGGCGAGGATACCGTCCGCCCAGGCAGTGATCATGTCGGGCTCGGTGACGAGCGTGCCGGCGTTGGCCTGCACCGCCTCGATGGCAAAGGCGATGACCCTGGCCCATTCCTCCTCGGTGACGATCACTTCGGCTGCTGCCGTTCCCGTCGTCTCCAGGGTTCGCCCGAACCGGGACCGCAGCCCGGCTTCGAGGGCGGCTTCGAACGTGAGGCGTTGGGCGAGCCCGGCGCGGGCTTCGTTCGCGGCGGTGGTGCCAGGTGACTGCCACGCGGCACCAAGGCGCTGTTCCCAGAGCAGGTCGGCGGGGATCAGCGAGAAGAGGGCGTCTTCGGGTCGCTCCTCGGCGTCGGCTTGAGCAAGGACCACTTCAGCCACGTCCGGGAGCGCCACCCGCCCTTTGGCCTGCAGGGCGCGAGACATTGTGGCCCGGAGGTTGAACCGGTGCGTCCGACCGGAGAAGAACGCAGCGCGGTGAGAGGCGTCCTGCACCGAGTCGGTGAACGCCAGAAGCTTCCGTTCGTCGGTGGCGACGTGGGGCGAGCCGAACATCTGGGTGATCCCCACCGCCGCCAGGGTGGTGACCCGGGAGCCCAGGAAGCGGATGGCGTCGCGGGTTCCGCAGGACGGGCACTGCTGCCGTTTCGCTGCCTCGTCGCGGGCCGTTTCCCCCCGGTCGTCGCCGGTCATCCCGCCAACCAGGACCGGGATCCGCCCGCCGGTGTCGGCGGCGTGGACCTGGCCGCTTGTGGAGTCGAGCCACAACACGTCGGGTTCGTCGGGGTGGGCGCGCACCATGGTCCGGGTGCGGGACCGGGCCCGCACCGAGACGGTGTACGGGTCGGTTTCCCCCTCGTGGACGAGCCGTTCGATCGCCGCGTCGCCCTGACCGACGGCCTTATTGGCGATCCCCATCCACCCGGAACGCCCGCAGGACGTGCAGTACACGGCCGGCATCTCGAGCACCGCGTCGACGTCGATGGCCGCTGGGGAGTCCGCCCAGCGGAACCTGGGCGCGTCGGATACCGACCGCAGGAGCCGGGTCACCTCGCGGATCCAGACCTGAACTTCCACGGAGAACAACGGCCTCTCTCCCCCGCTACCCGTCCGGCCCCGGGCGTGGGAGACAAGCGCCACGAACCGCTCCAAGGCCTCCGCGACCGCGTCGGGGTGGCGGGCCAGCGCCGCGCCCCACGCCGGGACCTGCTGGGCGACGCCGGCCACCGCGTCCCGCCAGGCGCGGGGACGGTCGGACGCCACCCGCAGCAGGCTGGCGGTGAGGTGGTGTCGGACCAGGCGATCTCCCACGTCCTGGGCGTCGTCGAAGAACACCCCCGTGAACGCCTCCGCCAAGGCGTCGAGGTCCCGGGCGTCGAGGGCGGCGACAGCTTCTGGTTCCGGTGTGGGCATCGAGAAGTCGATGTCGGAGCACACTTCGGCGACGGTGCGGCGCTGCTCCCCCACGATGGACGCGGCGTCGAACCGGGTGCCGAACACGCGGGTGGCGAAGCCGCACATGTCCGCCGCCGCCGAGGCGGCCGACCCCAGCGTGGCCGAAGTGCCCACACATCCGATCCCCGCCAGCGGCGACGCCGCGGTCATGGTGCCGAGACGGTGCCCGAGACGGCGCAGGAGCATGGCGACGTCGGTGCCCTGCGCTCCGTCATAGCTGTGGAACTCGTCCAGGACCAGGTACGCCAAGGGCTGATCCCAGCCGGCCTCGGCTCCCGCTGGCTTCATGTTGGCTGCCCACAGCCGCAGACGCGAGGCGTTGGTGAGGAGCCGGTCCAGCATCTTGTAGTTGGTGAGGAGGATGTCGGGCGGGTCTTCCATGAGCGCCTGGGGATCCGAGACCAGGTGGGTGGCGTCCATGTCCCGCCGGTTGGTGACCGACCCGTCGTCGCCGATCCACACCCCGCCCCGCACGCCGACGGCGGCGACGGTGGGGTCGGCGAGCATGGCGGCAATGCGCCGTTCCTGGTCGGTCACCAGGGCGTTCATCGGGTACAGGACGAGCGCTTTGATCCCCTGCCGGCCGTGCCGTCTGGCCCACAAGCAATGGTCGATGATGGGAACAAGGAACCCCTCCGACTTTCCGGAACCCGTGCCCGTGGTGATAAGCGTCGGCTGCGGTACCCGCCCACGCCCGGACAGGCGTCGCCACGCTTCGACCTGGTGCGCATAGGGCCGGAACCCGGGCGGCGTCCACGCCACACCGAGCTCGACGTCGTCGGGAGCTTCCACGAACGGGAGCCGGACCCGGAGGAACGGCCCCCGAAAGATGCCGTCCTCCTCGTCGAGAAGGAACTCGGTGAGCGCGTGGTAAGCCTCATCGTCGGAGAGGGCGAAGGTCGTGGCCAGGTACTCGACGACACTCTCTCTTAGTTCCCGGGCGACGAGGGACGGGATCATGCGTCCGCAAGCTGTTGGGAGAAGACGCGATAAGCCGCGCTCATGGCCGCCTGTCGGTCGGCGGGACGGAATGGCGGAACGAAGGGCCCGAGATCCACTGAGGTGTCGCCGGCCTGCCACGCCAGGACCCGATCCCAGACCTTGACCCATCCTTTCGTGTTGGCGGCTTTGGCTCTGGCCTCGAGCAGCGCCTGGTCATAACCGTAAGCGTTGTGGTTTCCGCAAATCTGGCTTCCTGCGGAGTCGAAGACCATCACGTGCTCGTAACTGCGAAGAACGGGGAACTGTGACCTGTAGATTGCCAGCAGGGCTTCTTCGCTGATGCCCAGCACCAATGCGGCGAGCGCGTCGAGTTCGGTGAGCAAGAGCCAACGGTCGCCCTCGCTTCGCACTGGAATCTGGGGCGTCCATATAGGCGCCGCAGGCGTCAAGCCCTTGGAGGCGGCCTCCTTCAGCACGAACTGGTCTTCCGACCAGCTCGGCTGGTACACCGAGCGCCAGAACTCCGCGAACTCGTGGGTCAAACAGTTGAGGCGGAGCACCCGATGAGCGATCGCGCTGGCGAGCGGATGATCGGCCGGCACGACGGGGAATCGTGCCACCACATTGTCGTGCAGGTCCGACACGCCGGCGATCCGAGCAAAGAAGTCGGCCGGCAGGCTTGAGGCGAGGCCGCAGAACGTCGTGGTGTCGAGATCGGTTGCCAACCGTCCCATGTAGCAAACGCTGACTGCGGTGGGACCTGGCGGTAGCAGCGACATGAAGACGGATCGATACATGTTCGACGGGACCTGCCGCCTGGCGATGAGCCGGAAGTGCTCGGTCTGCCTTCTCCCGTTCCACGAGCCGACTTGGGCATCGAAGACCGCCCTCGGTGCCTTTCGCTGCCAATTCGTCCGGGGGATCACCGGCTCGGGCAGATCGCGAAGGTCGCGCGCGTCATAGTCCTGTTGGTTTGCGCCCGACGCCCGCGGCTCCTTGGCGAATGGTGTCGAGATACCAAAATGCGGACCCTGGAGAAGGACGTCTTCCCATCTCATGGCCAGCGCAGTGCGTTTCTCGATCAGACCTTGTTTTGGTGCAACCTGTTCGTCAAAACCGCGTGTCCAGAAGTAGCTCGTTCCACCAAGCCGCCTCGGGTAGTTCGCAAGTGCCTCTGTCGCTTCCGCTTCCGCGGTGGTGACGTTGCGGATCAAGGGGACACTGGCCGTATCTGGGTATTCGAGCAGTGCCGCCCAAGCAGCCAGAACAGCCTCGTCAACTTCAACGAACCGCTGCCGGTGGGGCCGGATGTCCCAACCGCCCTCGGGGAATTTGCGTCCGGGGAGTTCACCCTCGCCGTCGTGTTGGAGGCTCCGGTCGACCACCGAGGGGTGGTACAGGAAGGCGGCCTGCCGGAAGGACGGGCGTTCGCGTAGGTCGCCATAGACGTGGACGCCGTACTCTCGCGTGTCACTGATCTCTCGAAAGAGCAAGAGTTCGTTGATGAAGTGGTAATGGGCTCGTAGGCGCCGATAGCAGGCTGCTCGTAACGTGGACGCCTTGGGGGACCCGAGGTGGCCTTCCGGGTGGAGAAGCGCGATCGTCCCTCCGGGCCCGCTGCGGCGCCAGGTACCCGTGATGAACTGGAGGTAGAGGTTGTTCTCCAACCCGGCGAGGAGCGGCTCCTGCGTTACTGATCCCATCAGAGCGTTGAGGGCGTGGTTCTCGGCTCGGTCAGCGAGGTAACGGCTCCGGGCGCTCCCGTCCCCGAGCACCACTTGGCGCCGAGACCGGCGCTCGTCTTCGGGGATCGGGTCAGTCAGCCCGAACCAGGGATCGTGTTCGGCGAGTGCGACCTCGTCGATCCATATTGGCCTGACCCATGGCGGGTTTCCGATCTGGACGTCGAACCCGCCCCGCTGGAAGATAGGTCCGAAGTCGAGTTCCCAGTGGAACCATGCTTGCCGGTCGGCGATTTCCCGGCAGGCGACGAGCCATGGATGCTGGTGCTCGGCGTCCTCGACTGCGTCAACTCCCTCGTTGGTGCCACCAGCCAGGAACAGGACGCCGGCCGCGCCCGGGTCGGGACGACCGAGGAGAGAGTCGACGCCGTCGAGCCATTCGTCGAGGGTTGGCAGAGCGGTTCCGTTTTCCTGGCCCCACATCCACAAAGAGCACCAGGCGTCCATCAGGCGTCGGAGCCGACAGGCGGCGGAGCGCGGGTCGTAGAGTACGCGGCGGATCGTCTCGTCGCCGAAGTGGGTCCCGGCCGGAAGTGTGGCGCTTCCCCTAACGGCGATGTGCTGGCGGGTGGCATCCCACAACTGGCCGACTTCCCGCGCCGCCTGCTTCCAAAGCGCTTCCACCCGGCCAGCGAGGGCAACCAGACGGTCGGCCTGGTGGCGGTTCGGCTTGCCATGGATGGCGTTCCGCCAGGCTTGGACGGCCTCGACCCAGCCGGGGTCGAGTTCCTTGATCTCTGCGGCGTCCGCGACGGAGCCCCAGCCTTCGCCAGGGACGAGGAAGTGGTGGATGCCCGTCGCCTCACCGAACGGTACCTGGTGGGGCGGCTGCTCCGTGGGTGCAATCCTCTGCTTGCCGATCCAGGCCGCGTGCTTCACCTGATCGACGGTGTAGGTGGCTCGCCGTCCGCCGATGAGGCTGTTGCCCCGGCGCAGGCGGGCGCCGAACCAGGGGGCGTCCAGTCCGGCGTGCATGCAATTGAGCCACAGGCTCACCTCGGCCAGTTCGACCGCCGTCTGGTTGAGGTCCACACCGAAGGCCTGGTTGACGGCAAAGTGCGCTTTCGCTTTCTGGAGCTCGTGTTGGTAGCGGTCCGGGTCGATCACCTCGCCCGTCTCGTCCTGGGCGGACTTGAGGTAGCGGGCGGCGAGTTGGTTGATCGCCTCGTTGAGGAATGCTCCAGAGCCGAGCGCCGGTTCGCACACCGTGAGGTTGAGGATGTCGGCGGCGCGGAGATCCGGGTTCTCGGCGAAGAAGACGTCGAGGGCGTGGCGGACGGTGAACTCGGTGAGGACCTCGGGGGTGTAGTAGGAGGCGGACCGCTGGCGGTCCCGCCCGGAGAGCCGGAACACGAAGTCGCCCGTCTCGTAGCGGACGCGGCGTTGTTCCCCACCCGGGCCTTCCTCGGTGAGGAACACATCGTCAGGGTATTCGTCGGAGCGGGTGACCGGGATCACCCACGAGCCGTTGTCGGCGTCGCCGTGCTTGTCGACCTCGTAGAGCGGCTCAGTGGCGAGGAAGCCGCTGTAGGCCATGAGACCCTCGTAGACCGCGCCGAGCTGATTGAGACCCAACGTGGCGTAGGAGAGGGCCTGGCGTTGCTTCCCTGTCCTTTCGGGGGAGAAGCAGAGATGCTCGAAGACCTTCTGGAGGACCGCGTCCGAAATGCGGGACCGGTCGATAAGGGGGCAGGCCGATTCCGAGAAGAGCACGGAGCGGAGTGCCCGGAACCGAAGGCCGCGACCGTCCTCGTCGGCGGCAAGGGTGACCTCTGGTTCGTAGCCGTCGTTGACGAGCCGGAAAAGGAGGGCGAGCGAGTCCTGGACATGGTGGGCGTTCCGCCCGTGGTCGGTGTGGAGGTCTCGCAGGGCCACATCGCGGAGACGGGCGAGGCTGTATCCGCTCTGGTAGTCGGGGTCGTCGACCGGGAGAATGCCAAGCTCCGGGCGGGCCTCGGCGAAGAGGAGCACGATGATCCGATACAGATAGCGAAGGCACTGGCGGGTGAGTTCCTTCGGGTCGATCGACCGCCACGCACCCTTCTGGCGTTCCCGTACATCACGGACAACGGCGTTGGCGAGGAGCTCCACGCTGCGGCGTACACCGTGCCGGAGGTCTTTGGAGACGCCGGCCGATTCGTTGGCCGCCGCTTCCAGAAGGTCGGCGAGGAGGCTCTTGGCGTCCTCGCCCGGGTTGATGACGTCGGCGGAGAACAGGGCGGCCAAGGCGGCGAGTTCGCCTCGGGGCCTGGTGTCGTGGCGGGCGAGGGCGTCATCGATGTTGGCGGCGAGGTAGATCCCCTCGCCCCACCGGTCACGGTCAAGAAGTGTGATCGACCCGCCCGAGACCAGCAGCAGATAGTTGGGCGGGTCGTCAGCGGTGAAAAGGGTCTGCGCCGCCTCCAGGGCAGTGCGGGCTTCGACGCGGTCGCCGGTACGGATGGGATCGAGGAGTGTCCCGGCCGAGGCCTGCTTGGACACCACGACGGTCGACGGGTCAGTGGCGAAGACGGTGTCGAGGGCGACGAGGATCGTCCCGGCGTGGGTCTCGCAGCGGCCAGCGACGGGAACAGTGAACGCCCGGTCGCCTGAGACCATCTCCAGCGTGATGCCCCTGGTCGGCGCCCAGCCCAACGCTGTGAGGATGGCGTCGTTCAGGTCCCGCTGGGCCGCGACGCCATCGGCGGAGAGGCGGCGCAGGTCGACTGGCTGGTCCTCGCCGTCGTCGCTCGGCTCCGGTGCGGTCAGGGCGGCGTCGAGTCGGTACTTGTCCAGCGCCGTGGGGAGGCTTCGCAGCCGGGTACGGGGCGTGGGGTAGCCGTCCTTCTCCGTCGCGTCCCAACGCTTGTAGAGGTCCTGGAGGCCGGAGTCGAGGCGGTAGGCGAGGTAGTACTCCGAGAAGTAGCCCTGGTTGACCAGAGCGGGGATCATCTTCCCGGCGGCGAGGTCGCTGGAGCGCTTCTTGGGGGGCATCACGTCACCTGCTGGGGAGGAGAGCTCCGACGATGCGAATAAGCGGCGAGTCCGCTGGTTCATGTTCGGAGATGAGGCCTTCGATCTGGCGGGTGATCCGTTTGATGTCCTCGAGTCGGCGAATACGGTGCGGGTCAGAGCGAATCCGCTCCGCGGCGTCGCGGGCGGCGCCCTGCCAGCGCTGGAGTCTCGCCTTCGTCTGGGACAGGCGCTCGTCGAGCAGAGTGAGCGGGGCGATCAACGCGTCAGTGAGGTGTCGCTCGGTCGCCGTCACGACTGGGTCGATGAGCGCCTCGACGGTGGTGAGGTCGCCGGACCAGGCGGGGTTCACCATGGGGCCGTGGACGCCGGCTTGGCGGAGGGTGTCGAAGAGGTCGGCAAAGACCACGATTCCGTCTTCCATGGTGGCGGCCAGCCAGGCGGTCGCGATGGGCTCCCCGAGCTGGTTTGACCACACCCCGGAGACGAGGAGCGTTGGCTCGGCGACGTCGCACGGGATGGCGAGCGCCTCGTGGCGGGCGACGCCGAAGAGAATCTTGTCGCAGATCCAGTCGAGGACAGGATGCTGGGGACTGAGATAGTGGACCTCTGGCCAGGCGGTGCCAGTCTCGTCGCTTTCCGCTTTGTGGTTCACCGCGTCGGCCAGCGATGCGTTGGCCGTGACCGGGTCGGCGGTGAGCCGGAGCCGCTCCCGGAGGTTGCGTTGCCGGAGGTAGGACTGGGGGAGCGCCTCCAGGCGGGCCATGAGGTCTTCGGGGGCGCAGAAGCTCACCACCGGAGGGTCGGCTTCCCAGCCGATGCTGGAAAGGTCCCCGAAGACGTGACGGAGGCTGGCCTCGAGAAACTCCGCCGATCCTTTGAAGAGGGACGGGAACGGGTCGATCGATACCACCTGCGGGCGGGCCGGGGTCGTGTCCGTGCCTGCCGGACTGGTGAGCCCGGCGAAGGCCCACGGGTCGAACGCGCTCTCGGTCGGAGCAACCTCTTCGAGCGCGGCGAGCCGTGCCGCCTCGTCGCGCTCCTGGAGAGCCGCACGGATGGCGTCTTCCTCGGAACCGGCGTTGTAGAGACCCATTACCGAGGCGGCGTCGCCCAGAGCGCGGTGGGCGGCGTGCTCCTTCTCGACGAGGCGGGACACCACACGCACGTCGGACGCGATCTCCGGGTCAGCGGGCGTGTAGAGGAGGTAGCGGATCTCCGGAGGGTGGAGCTGGCCGTAGCGGTCAATACGGCCGTTGCGCTGCTCCAGCGTGATGAGCGACCAGGGCAAGTCGAAGTGGACGAGGTGGTGGCACTGCTTGTGGAGGTTGACCCCTTCGGCAGCGATGTCGGAGGTGACCAGGACGCGGATCGGGGCGGAGGCCATCGAGAACGCCTCGATGATCTGCTGCTGCTCGTCGTCCGCCTTGGAGTTGTGGAAGGTCTCCACTTGGGCGTCGCTCATCCCCAACTGCTCGCACACCGCCTCGCGGATCCAGTCGAGGGTGCGGATCCGCTCCGAGAAGATCACCACCCGGCGCGCCGACTTGGGGCCGACACCGATATCGCGGAGCACGTCGAGCAGCCGGGCGATCTTGGCCGAGCCCTTCTCCACGGCTTCCTGGGCGAGGACCCACAGGCGCCGCAACGCCTCGACCTCCGGCGTTTCCGCCGGGACAGTCGGGTCCCTGAGGATGCCCGCCCGGCGGCGGGTGAGCCGGCCTTCGATCGTCTCCGAGAGCGCCGCCGGTGATGAGAGGGCCGCCTTGAGGAGGGTCCAGGGAAAGAGCCGGTCCTCGCACGGAGGCTTCTTATGCTCGCTGAGCCACGTGACCGACAACTCGGCGAAGATCGCTTCTTCCGCCGGCGAGGGCTTCACCGTGATCGGCAGCGGCTCCGCCCGTTCGGCCCACCGGTCCCCGATCACGGCGGCGACGTCCGGGGAATGCTTGTGGCGCCGGACGACCAGGTGGGAGATGTCGTCGGCGGTGACCGTTTCTGGGTCCGCCACCGCTGTGGGGTCCAGGAGGTCGATCAGTTGAGCGAAGGCCTTCGCCCGCCCATTGTGCGGGGTCGCCGAGGTGAGGATGAGGGCGTCAGCGTTGGGGGCGAGAACCTGGGCCAAGCGGTTGTTGTACGTGTCGCGGTTCACCAGCTTGTGGGACTCGTCGATCCAAACGACGTCCCAGCGGACCCGCTCGAGGTGGTGGCGGTACCGCGTCGGGTTCTTCAGCGTGTCGATCGAGACGATGACCCTATTGAAGTAGGTGAAGGGGTTGCGACCGGCCGGGATCCTCTGACGGACCCGCTGGATCCCCTCGGAGTCGAGCCGCACCAGGGGGAACCCGGCCCGGCACCACAGCTCGTGCTGGATCTGGTCGAGGATGTGGCGGGGCACCACGGCAAGGACCCGGTTGGCCCTGCCCCGTCGCTGAAGCTCGGCGAGGAGCATCCCGACCTCGATCGTCTTCCCGAGGCCGACCGAGTCGGCGACGAGCAGCCGCGGCTGGAGCTGCAGGCTCGCCATCCGGAACGGCTCCCGCTGGTAGGGCAGGTCGTCGACCAGCAGCGCATGACCGACCGTGAGCGACGTGTTCGAGACCGGTAACGGGGTGCGACGGATGAGCGCCTCGAGCACCAAGCGGGTCTCGATTCCGTGCGCCGAGGTGTCGAGCCGGAACCGGGTGCGTGCCGGGTCCTCAGGCTCGATTCGATCGAGGTCGGAAAAGAACGCCGCCCTCTGGTTCTGAACCAGCTCGCTGCGGCCTACGCACCGGACAATCGCCCGCGTGCCCATCGCCTGGCGTTCGACCTCGACGACCTGCCAGTCCTGGTCACGGATGACCACCCGACTGCCGGGGGCGATCAGGTCCAGTTCCTTCATCGAAGTGGCTGAAGGCGCCAAGACCGACCTCCGCTGCGCTCGTCGGGTTCGTTCATTTCGGGGAGGTGGTACAGGCTACGCGGCTTGCTCCACCCACATTCCGTGACTTGCTCGTTGGGGCGTTCGAACTGGGCGCTTTGCCCTGGGCAGCGGCCCATGCGGCAAGCACTGAAAATCGCCCGCGGAGATGCAACCTCCGATAAGCATCGGCCTGGTGAATCGTGACCCGCGGAAGGTGGGATGGTTTCGTCGGCCGCTGCCAAGACGTATCCCGGTGCAGAACGGCCTTGCGGGTAATAGCGAGGATTTGAGCCGAAATGCTCGCTACCTGTCCCGACCGCGGGCCCCGGGACCGTTCAGTATACTATCTGGTTGTCGAAATGGTTGTAGTTGAAGGAGGGGCGTGCCGAGCAGGGAGGTGTATCCGAACGCGCCGCTGCGTCTGGTGACCACAGAGTTCCGGTTTCCCCTCTCGCCCGTTCTCGCCGGCGCCAACGCGCTCCATGTCGTCGCGGGAGCGCTCGGCAAGATGCTCCCGGTGATCGAGCGGGTCCCTCAGTCTGTCCAGGTGGTGCTCGGCCCTGAGGGGCCACCGGCCCTGCCAACCGTGGACGGAGGTGGGTACCGGCTCATGACCCGGGATCGCACCGTGGCGGTGACCGTTACTTCGGCGCGGCTTGCGGTCGAGATCACCTCGTATCGCCACTGGGAGACCTTCCGGGACGAAATGATCCGGCCCGTCCTCGGCGCGGTCGGCGAGGACCTCCAGGCGATCGCCGGGTTGGACCGGATTGGGCTGCGCTACATCGACGAGATCCGCGTACCGGATGAGGCGCTGTCCATCGAACGGTGGGTGCCCTACATCAACGACAACCTCCTCGCAGGGAGACACCTCGCCGGGAAGCGTCCCATCAAGACGATCCAAGGGGCGTTGCACCTCGTGACGGGCGAGGATCAGGAGCTGCTCATGCGCTTCGGAGCGCTCGAAGGCCACGTCGTGGACGACTCCGGGCCGCTCAGGCTGCCCACCCCCGTCGAGGACGGGCCCTTCTTCCTGATCGACATCGACAGCTTCTGGACCCGCTCCGGCGTGGTGGAGGAGTTCGCCGTCGACCGGGCATTGGCAGTCGCCGATCGGCTGCACGAGCCAGTTGGCGAGCTCTTCGAACAGTCGATCACTGAGCTACTTCGAGATGAGGTGCTGAGGAGGAGCCAATGACCACCGTGCCGTTCGAGATCGACACCGGGGCAGGAACGACCTCGTCCGGGGTGGAGCCGGTACGGTCGCCCACGCAGACGATGGCATCGATCACGCGGGACTTCGGCATGCTGCGCGACCGAACCTCGCTCCTCGACGCTGACGTGGGCAGCGACCATCGCAGCGTGCAGATGTACACCCTGGAACTGCTCGCTCAGGACCGGAGCCGGGAGGATGTCCCGACGCTCCTCGCCAAGCTGGTGGCCGACTATGGCCTTGGCTGGAGTGACATCGCCCGGCTGGTGGGCGTGAGTGTCCAGGCGCTACGGAAGTGGCGGCAAGGAGAACCCGCGACCGGTGAGAACCGCCTCGCCGTGGCTCGCCTGACTGCGTTCCTCGAGCTGCTCGGCGACGTCCCTGTGCGCGACCCGGCCAGCTGGTTGGAAATGCCCGTGGTCGCCGGGTACGCGCCGCGACATCTCGACCTGTACAGGGAAGGGCATGTCGACATCCTCTTCGAGCTCGCCCATCTTCGAACCAGCCCAGAGCATGCCCTCGACGAAATCGACCCGCAGTGGCGTGAACACCTGCGGCTCAACCACGAGACCTTCGAGGCGACCGATGGTCAACTGTCGATCCGGCGGAGGCGATGACCGGGCGTGACCGAGCTGGAGTCACCGGCAACCCCCGAGGAGCTCTACCGCTACCGAGGCCAGGACGTCCCGAGGGCCCGCCCGATCTTCCAAGGTGACGTGTTCGAAGGCATCGAGATCCCCGGCCTCGACGACGGAGCCGGTCTGGCGATGGTCGTCACGCACGCCTGCAGCATGCGAGAGGGCCCCACAATCCGTCCCCGGCTGCTCATGGGCCGGGTCTCCGAGCGCAGCCAGCCCATCCCGCTGCCATGGAAGGGGAACTACCGGTACCTGCCGCTCCCGGAGCTGATCCCGGGTCGGTCGGGGCACTGGGTCCTCACCTTCGAGGACATGCGGCCAGTGCGAACGGAAACGCTCGATCTGCGCCGCTGGATCGCCTGCCTCGACGACCGTGGCGTGCTGCTCCTCCAGCAGCGGCAGGCGCATCACTTCACCCGGACGACGGTCGAGACGCCTGTCCTCTATGAAGTCACGGGAACCGTTCTGGTTGAGGTGGAGCTCCTGGAGGCGTGGCGAGAGGCGCCCTCGAGAACGACCCGGACGACACCTGGGAACAACGAGCGGCGGTGGCGGACGCGGCATTTGACGCTTTCATTTCCTCACGACGCGACGATCTCAAGGATGCGACACGGTGGGCCACCCTGCGGCGGACAGTGCACCAGGAGATCGCCCGGCGCTTCGGCTGAGCACGGCGACGAACGCGGAGGTGCATTACCCCGCCAGCCCTTGAGGCTCTTGGGGCACCACGGCGGCACGATCGCCGATTTGAACCGCGCCCGTTCGCCAGCCTCCGGGTCGACCCGACGGTCGTTGACCGCTGTCCGCAAGCTCGCCGGAGGGTTATTGCGTTTCCCCACCTGGGGGGCGGTCCCGGACAGTCCAGACGATCCACCGGCCCGTGATGTCAAAGCGAAGAACTACGTCCCAGGTGAAGTCATCAGCGGACTGGCTGGCCTGGGTCCAGTGTGCCATCAGCGCAACAACGGCTTCGTGGCCATCGTCGCTGAGCACGGTCGCGTCGCTCACCGTGACGACATGTGTGGTCTGGTCACCGGCGGCGCCGGCACGTGCTTCTTCGGTGAACTTGCGGTACTGCGGGCCGTCGGGAGCGACCCATCCATCGACTACGGAGAGGTCACCAGTGGTGGCGAAGCGTCCCCAGGCGGCCAGCGCTTCCCGGGCGGCCACGACCCGCGCATCTGCAGGCGCCGTCACGCTGACCTCGGGCGGGGAGGGCGCAGGTCCGCCGGCGGGCGTCGGACCCGAACGCAGACCTGGAGCGACGGCCCGCACGATCACGACCAAGGCGAGGACGCTCACCAGGGCGATGGCAGCGGGAAAGCCCCAGGCCGGCGTCCGGCCCGTTGGACCGCCTTCGACGACGCCGTCGACCTCGACTTCAATGGTGTCGGTCATTGCCGCACGCCCCTGATCTCGGCGACTGCATATGGCGCCTGACCCGAGAAGATCCGTTCGCCGAGGGGCACCGTGATGGGGTCGAACCCGGGCCCAGCGAAGCTGTAGGTGCCTGACCAGGTGACGTCGAGGGTGACGGTGTAGGTGCCCTTTGCTTCGTAGACATGTTTCGCGGCCGGGTGGGTGGCGTCTCCGGGCACCATGCTCGTGAGCTCCGCGCCGTCGCCCGTCCGCCAGCGAAGACGGACCACCCGGGCGTCGACCGTGACGGTGAAGCCGTCGAGGTTGAGTTGGAGGTTCGCCGTCGTGGGCTGGTCGTACCAGAAGTAGGTCTCAAGGCCGGTCAGACCTTCGAGGCCGGGGTTCACCTTCACATCGGGCACTGGGAGGGGAACTTGCTCCCACACCGCCGTAGGGGGCGGCGGAACGGGCGGAAGGTCCGCTGAGCGGTGCACAGTCGGGTCGGGGCATCTGAAGCGCGAGTCGATCACCTGACTGGTGAGCCGGTCGACCAGGCGCATGTACTCCTGTCGCCCGTCGGGGCCGGTGCAGAACTGGGAGCCGCTGTACTCGTAGATTCGCCAGTAGAAGCGGGACAGTGGTTGAACATGGCCGGCGCCGTCACTGGACCCATCGTCGTGGCGCTTGAGACCTCCACAGATTCCAGGCTGGAGGTTACAGAACACACCTTCACCGCTGACGTCTGCTTGGGCGGGTACGTTGGCCAACCCGATGGCGACAACGATCAGGAAGACGACCGGCGTCCGTCTCATGACGGGACTCCTTCGGCGATGATCTGCCGAATCGTCTCTGGAGCAAGCCTGAGCCCGAACGTGTCAGCGATCTTCCACGTCCCAGTTTCGCGGCTGAGAAGGAAGCTGTACCCGGTGGGCTCAAGGCCGGGCCCTTGAGGGGTTGCGAGGTTTCCCGCTTGGTCGACGACACGCTCGGGCGGCCGGCTGACGACGGCCGTCAGTGTCACAAGGTCGGGTTGCCTTCGGTCTGCGACTCGGACGCCAAGAACCTCGAACATCGGAGTAGCCCAGTGCCAGCCCTTGTCCCGCAGCGTGGTGAGGGAATTCCGTTCATCGGCGTAACAGCTGCAATGCGGCGTCAGGTATTCATCAACTCGCGCCGGGTCCGGGGCGGCGAACACTTCATTTCGGCGCTGCAGAAGGTTGGCCAGGACCCGCTCAACACGGGACTCCATGGGCGGTTGCGTCGTGGTGGGAGACGCGGCCACTGTGGTGATCGTGGACGAACTCGTCGTCACCCCGTTCGCTTGCGACAGATCTTGCTTCTTATCCGCGCCGCGACTGCAGCCGGTAAGGCTCGCCAGCAGCGCGATGCCGACAAGCCACTTCATGAGGACCTCCTCGGCTCTGCGGTGGCTCGGACAGTGACGCGTAACGGTTCTTCTCCCGAGAGGAAGATGCGCAGGAGGGTGAAGTCGACGCGTCCGACGGCGGTCACGGTCACGTCCTGCGGGTTGGCTTCGACCGTGGCGTCAACGAGGGAACGGGTGTCCTCCTGAGTCCGGAGGTTGTCCCATGCCAGCGCTTCGCTCCTGGAGGGATCGAGGCGTACCTCGCCGCTGGCGCGGAAGCGGTCGGTGTCGATGCCGCTGGCTCCTGCCACAGCGGCTGCGTCGACGACACCGGACAGAGCCCGGCGCTCGGAGAACGCCCGCCACAGATCGAGGGCGATGCCACCCACAAAGAGCATCATGAGGCACATGCCAAGGACCCAGATGGTGACGCTCCCCACCTCGGCGTCGCGGCCCCGCCTCACGGGATGCTCCGGTACCGGTCAACGCTTTCCGTGTGGCTGGCCGTCCACGTCCAGGCATCGACCGACCCGAGCCCGGGAACGGCGAGGGCGGGCATGCGGACGGTGACCCGGGCCGTCACAGCACTTCCTCGGGTGAGGGCACCGCTCCAGTCGAGCACGAAGTCGTTGGCTGCGAGGCCGTAGTTGGCGGCGGTCCGCTCGACCACGGCCTGGCCGGTGGCGACCGCCTCATCCCAGCTGTCGGCGAGCACGGCGCTGCGGGCGGCTTCGGTCGCCGCGGCGCGGGCCACGGTCTGGCGTTCGGGCCAGGCGGGAAGGGTGATGACGAGGAGCGCGACGGGGACCAGCAGGAGGACGACGGCGAGGGGAGTCTCGATCACCGCCGTTCCCGCTTGGCTCCGCCAGTGCCGCATCACGGGAGCTGCTCCTTGACGGCGGTGGCGGCCACGGCGAAGGTCCAGTCGGGGGTCGGCGGGAGCCAGGACCGGAACGTGACGCGCGCACGGGCGACGATTTCGTCGCCCTCGTTGGCGCAGGTCACGTCGACTTCGCGGCCAAGGCGGCCGGCGAGCAGGTCGGCGAGGACGTCGTGGGCCCGCTCCTCGCAGGTGCGGGGATCGGCGGACGCGACCGCTCCCGCCCTCGCCCCTTCGTCGAGGGCGGAGCGCACGACGCCTCGCCCGTACTGCCAGGCCACGAACTGGAGCAGCAGCACGAAGAACACGAGGACGGTGGCGACGCCCAGCACGTACGCCGGCAGCGTGCTGCCGGTCTCCCCCGTCCGCCTCTTCATGGCGTCGCTCAAACGCCGAGTTGAGCTCGGGCCCATTCAACGACGTCGAGACCGAGGCGGGTGAGGGCGCCGTTGATCACCACGGCGGCGGCCACGCCGAGGGCGCCGAGGGCCATGTACTCGACGAGACCGGCGCCGGTTTCGTCCCGGCGGAAGCGGCGGGCGGCGGCGAGGAGGTGGTGGACAAGCACAGTCATGGCGGGTTCTCCTTCATCTTCCGAAGATCACGTGGGGAAGGCCGGCAGCAACGAAGAGCAACATGACGGGGGCGACGAGGACGAGGAGCGGGACCAACATGGCGCTGCGGCGGCGGATCGCCCGGCGGGCGACCTCTTCGGCTCGTTCCGCCCGCAGATCCTCGGCGAAGGCCAGGAGCGACCGGGCCACGTCGCCTCCGGAACGGGTGGCGGAACCGAGGATCCGGTAGAGACGAGCCGCCGCCGGTTCGGGGGTTCGCTCGGCCAGCTGCTCGTAGGCTCGGCGGGGGTCGACCCCGCCGGTGATCCAGGCGAGCGCCTCGGTGAGCTCGGCGACGACTTCGCCTCTTCCCCGCCGGGTGACCGCCCGGACGGCCTCGACCGGGCCATGACCGGTGCGGGCGTAGACGGCGAGGACCTGGGCGACGGTGGCGAGCTCGACTCGCATGCGGGCCCGGCGGGCGTCGATGGCTCTGGTCAGCCGGGACCGCCACCGGGTGGCCCCCGGGAAGCCGAGCAGCCCCCCGAGAAGGAGGACCACTCCCGAGGGCTGACCGGTCACGACACCCAGGGCGACGCCGAGCGAACACCCGCCGGCGGCCCAGGCGAGCTGGCGCATCCGGTACTGGTCGGCGGTGACGTCGGGGTAGCCCGCCTGGCGGAGGCGCAGCTCGACGATCGCCGGTCCCCCGGCATCGAGGAGGTCGGAGAGGACCTGGGCCAGGCGCCGGATGGGCGGGCCGAGGACTCGGGTGACGGGGTGGCCGGTGGGGCCCTCGACGTGCAGAACCGCGGTGTCCGCCGACCCGGTCCCGAGCCGGGAACGGGCAAGCTGGGCGAAGGGCCGGACCCTCCCTCCGAGCCGTCGCGGCGGGTGGACGGCCAGCCCCACCGCGCCGGCGGCGGCCACCGCGGCGGACAGGCCTGCGACGAACACCGAGGGATCGGCGGCGCTCACCGGTGACCGCCCCGGCCGGCGAGGACGCGTTCCTCGGCCGGGAGACGCCCGAGACGGTCGATGATCACGGTTCCCCCGAGGGACATGACGGCACCCGTGGCGATGACCAGCCATCCGCCCGGCGAGGCGTAGAACTCCCGGTACGGCGGCGACGACGAGCAGAGCAGGACGAGCACCACGAACGGCAGGACGACGCAGGCCCGAGCCTCGATCTTGTGTTCGAGCTGGGCGGTCTCGATCTGCTCGGCGAGACGCAGGTCGGCCGTCGTGCTCGCCGCCAGGTCCCGCAGGGCGTCGATGGCGACGGAGGCGCCCTGTTCGTGGGCGACGAGGAGGACTTCGAAGATCCGGTCGCTCACCGGGTCGGCGAGCTGCTCCCGCAGCGCCTCGAGGGCCGCCCGGGCGTCGAGCGCGGCGGTCAGGGTGGCGTAGCGGCGCCACGTCGGCCGCAGCGGCTCCGGGCCGCTGTGCCCCAACTCCACCAGGCTGCCGTGGAGCGCCATGGGGACCTCGAGATGGGCGACGAGGTCTCGCAGCGCCTCCGGCCACGCCGCCACCCGCTCCTGCACGACACGGGCCCGCTGCCTGGCGTACCAGGCTCTGGGCAGGGACCCGGCAACGGCGGCGGGGACGAGCGCGACCGACGCCGCGCCGGATACGGCCCACACCACGATGAAGGCGCAGATGGCGACGCCGACTGACACGCCGACGAACTGTGCGGGGCTGACGGAGGCTCCGGCCTGGTCGAGCCAGGTGGAGAGGGGCACCCGCCCCCGTGCTCGTGTCCGCCTGGGGTTCGACGTGAGTCGGTGCGGAAGTGAGCGAGGCGCGTGGCCGGTCAGCACGCCCACGAGGAGGTAGGCAAAGATGGCGGCGCAGAGCCCGGCGAGGAGCCTCATAGCAGCGACTCCCGTCCTTCGAGGATCGCCTGCACGCTGACGCCCCGGGGCCGCAACGCCCGGTCGAGGCGGCCGCGGAGATCGTCGGGGAGTGGATTCTGGGTCCAGCGCAGCGGCGCTCCGAACTCCTCGCGGCTGAAGATCGGCTCGACAGCGAAATCGACCTTGGAGGCGGCGTGCGGAGGCAAGGCGACGATCTCCATCACCTGGCGGCGGATGGGGCCACCGCCGGGCCGCTTGTGTTCGACCGGTTCTCGGGCCATGTGGACGACGAGGTCGACGGTGGAGGCGAACACGTCCCGGACCTGGTCGGCGGGTACGTTCTGGCCGGCCATGATGGCGGTGGAGACGAGCGCCTGAAGTCCCTGCTTGGCCGAGTTGGCATGCACCGTCGTGAGCAGGCCGCAGCCGGCGTTGGCGGCGCGGGTCAGTTCATAGGCCTCGGCTCCCCTGACCTCGCCGACGACGATCAGATCCGGTCGCATTCCCAGCGCCTGGCGCACCAGGTCCCGCAGGGCCACCTCGCCGGTCCCGTCGGGCGTCGTCGGCCGGGTGCGCCAGCGGGAGGCGTTGAGGTGGTCGGTCTGGAGTTCGGGGGTGTCCTCACAGCACACCACCCGCGTGGCGGCCGGAACGGCCTTCAGCATGGCGTTGCCCAGGCTGGTCTTGCCGCTGCCGGGCGGGCCGACCAGGAGGACCCCGGTCGGGGTGCCCATGCAGGCGACGAGCAGGCTCGCCGCCTCGGGGCTGAGCGAACCCCAGCGGACGAGCAGGTCCATGGTCTCCCGGCGGATCATGTACCAGCGCAGGGTGGCGTCGAGCGCGTCGGCGATCGGCGGGATGACCACACCGAGGCGGGCCCGGCCGTCGAGCACCTGGACCTGGATCATGGGCCGGCTCTCGTCGACGGCGGCGCCGGCGGTGGCCAGGAGCCGATCGACGATGCTGCGCACCTCGGCGGCGCTGATCGGTTCGTCGAGGCTGACGAGGCGGCCTTCCCCGTCCAGCCACGAGATGTCGGCACCGTGGAAGAACATCTCCTCGAAGACGACCTGCCCGGTGAAGTGCGGGGTGAGGGGACCCCAGTCGAGCACCGAGCGGCACAGACGGGCCACCACGTCGCCGGGGTTGGCGAGCGCCCGTCCACCGAAGCCACTGCGGGCCTTGGCCTGGTAGCCGTCAACGACGGCCCTGGCGAGCGTCTCGACTGCGACGGGGTCGTCGGCGCTCCCGCTGCGGCGCTGGATCTCGGCGAGGACCTCCTGGCGGAGCTGCTCGTAGGTGTCGACCGGCCCTTGGCTTCCCCCGGTCTGGCCGTTCTGGCCGTTCTGGGGACGGGCTGCCCGACCCGCGGGCCGGGCGCCGTTGGGCGGGCTCTTGGGGAGCTCGACCGCCGTCACCGGGCCACCGCCGGAACCGCGGGTGAGACGCCGACATGGGCGGCCGCCTCGGTGATGGCCCGCAGGAAGCGGCCGTGGGGAACGAGGCGCCCGTCCCACGCCGCCTTGGAGACCCGCTTGTCGTCGGGCGCGAAGGTGACCGAGGCGAGGCGCGGGCCGGCGTGTTCCTGCAGGGCGTCGCCGACTTCCGCCCGCTCAAAGCCGCCTCGGGGCGCCCGGTTCACGATCACGTCCACCGGCCGGTCGCCAACGAGGGCGACGGCGTCGACGAGCCAGTCGAGGAAGCGGAGGACGCCTCGCGGCGTCGCCTCGCACACGCCGATCAGATGGTCGGAGCGGGCGAGCGCGGCTCGGGAGGGGCCGTAGCGGTCCACGAAGCGGGACAGGTCCTCCAGGTGGGGCCCGAGGTTGACCACGACCGTCGACCATCGCCGGGCCAGGAGCCCGAGGACGGCGTCAATGTCGTCGGGCCCGACCAGTGGCCAGTCCCTGGGGTCGGCCAGCCCGGCCAGGACGTCGAAGGGGAGCTCTGGCGCCGAACCAAGCGGACGGGCCAGGGAAGCGTCGAGGAGGTCGCCTTCCTCCCCGTCCGGAGCGGCGATGGCGGCGCCTCGGAGGCCGTCGAGGGCGGTGAGGAGGTGGGGGTGCAGCGCCCGCTGCAGCCGGCGGGCCACCCCAGGGGCCACCTCGTCGACATCGACGAGGATCGTGCGTGAGGTGCTCGCCCAGACCTGGGCCAGCGCCACCGCCACCTCGGTGGCGCCAGCCCCGCCCGGGCCACCGACTGCGACGACACTGCCCGAGCCGCCGGCGGCGACAGCGGTAGGGTCGTCGAGATCGAGGCCGGCGATCACCTCCTCGAAGCGGGGGTCGAGGTCGTCGTCTCGGGCGGTGGCCTCCCGCACCGCGGCGAGCAACTCCTCGGGTGCGGCGTCCACCGCCAGCTTCACTTCGACGCCGAGGCGGGCCAGGATGCCCTCGCCGGCACCGTCGACGTCTTCGGGGTCGTAGAGGCCGACCACCGCGATGCCCCGCTCCCGGAGGGACGACATCAGCAGCGGCGACAGGAACGGCGCCTCGTCGTCGACGACCAGGACGTCGATTTGTTCTTCCACGGCCATGCGGGCGTCGCGGATGACCCGCAGGGCGACGCCGGCCACATGGTCTCGCACGTGACGCTGGAGCGAGGCCCGCCAGTCGCGGGGTGTGAAGGCGGCGCCGATGGTGAGTTCCGGTTCCATGGCTCAGCTCCCGGGGGCGGGAGCCGGGGTCTGACCCCCGGTCGGCTGGGTGGACGGATTGGCCTGCGACGGGTTGGACAGGCCCGAGAACCCCGAGAAGACCGGGGGCGGCGGGGGTGCGCCGGTGGAGCGGATGACCGAGACGTTGTCGTGGCTGAGCGCTTGGGCGAGGGCGAGGGCTTGGACAGCGTCGACCTCGACGACCACGTGGTAGGCAGCGCCGGCGTCACGGACGATGCCCCTGGCCGACGGTGCGCTGGGCACTTCGATGACCTGCGCCCCGGTGACCACCCAGCGGGGGCTGCCGTCGACGACATCGACCACGTCGACCCGATCCCCGACGCGCAGCGTGCCCCCGACGGCCCGTTCCGCCTTGACCGGGATGCTCATGGCCCGCAGCTGGGCCCGCCCGCTTCCAGCCGCGGGAACGAGATCGCTGGGGCGAAGGAACTCGCCGGCGGCGATCGGACGGGCCGTCACTCGATCGCCGGCGCCGATTCCGTTCCAGGGGACGGTGCTTCGTGCCAGCTCGGCGCCGGCAGGAAGTTCGACCCGCCGCAGCAGCCCCGCGCCGACGGCCGCGCCGGCGGGGATGTCGTTCGTGGCGACCGCCACCGCCAGGCGGGCGTCGGACCCCTTCGTGGCCGAGACGACGAGCACGAACGTCAGCAGCCCGGCCAGGACCATCAGGCCGTGGGCGGTCGAGAAGCGCGCCAGCAGGGACCGCCGAGAGCGGGCCGTCCACGACCGTGTGGGGTTCGGTCGTTCCGTCATGAGAGTGCCATTCGGGGGCATGGCCAACCACCTCCTCCAGGGTGCATAACGCAGCGAAGCAGGAGTTATGACACGAAAGGGAGAAAAGACCGCTCCCCGACGGGTCCCAGCGACAAAGACGCTACTAAACGTA
This sequence comes from Actinomycetota bacterium, assembly GCA_040756995.1. GTDB lineage: Bacteria > Actinomycetota > Acidimicrobiia > IMCC26256 > BP-133 > BP-133. The sequence continues at coordinate 91,440 of JBFLYK010000020.1, forward strand.
GTTAGCCGCAGTCAAGGCAGTTAGCTGGAAACATCAATCGAAGAGAGTTAGGATCAGCGCTATGGCGAACCACGAGCAGCATCTCGACTCGATCCGCGACCGGTACCCCCCGATCCTCACCACGGCCCAGGTCGCCGAACTGCTCGGCCTCAACGTCCGCACCGTCATGGTCATGGCCAACGATGGCCGGCTCCCGGCCAGCCGTCTTCCGGGCAGCCGCAAGTACCACTTCCTCCTCGAGGACGTGCTCGCCACCCTCACCCAGCACCGCATCCAACCCGAACCGGTCAAGACCGCGACGGCGACGAAGGCTTCGGCGACCAAGAAAGGTGCGTCGGCGGGCAGGGCGGGCGCGACTAAGTCGGCGAAGGCTTCGCCCGCTGCGGTGAAGCGGCGGGGGCGCTGACCGGACCGGTCAGGGGCGGCCGTTCGCCGGCTGCCGGACCACGAAGTGGATGCTGGCCAGGGGCACGATCCATTCGCCCCCGTCTCTGCCCCGGAACTCGGCATGCGAATCGGCCACGGCGGCGACGGTTCCCTCGAGGGGTGGCCGCAGCGTCTGGCCTCCGATCTCGACCAGCTCGCCGGTCAAGGCCAGTTCCCGCAGCCGGGCCACCATGGCCCCGGGATGTGGGCCGGCCAGGCCCCGTCCACCGGACGGGGACCGCTCCACCACCCGAATGGCGCTGAGCCCCCCGAACCCGAGATCGACAGCAATTCCGGCCGGCGTTTCCAGGGTCATGAGCTCGGACCCGACGTGGGTGACCGTACCGGTCCACGCCCGTTCGCCGACCATCACCCGGATGACGTCCCCCCGGAACAGGAACTCGAGGATCACATCGTCGAGCGCTCGCTTGGCCCGGTCGCCCTCGTCGACGGCCTCCCGATACATCTGCTCGAACTCCAACCGCTCGAACCTCAGCTCCCGAAGGTCGTCGTCACCCTGGTCCTCGGGATCCTCGCCCATGACCTCGCCTCCGCTACCTATGTCTGACTACTTTAAACTACACTAAAAGCATGCTACGACGCACGATTACCCTGTTTCTCGTCCTCCTCGGCGAGGTCGGCGCCCTCGTCCTGTTGCTCCGAGTGCCGACCGGCACCCTCGGCCAGATCCCCAGCCTGGCACCGGAAGACGCCGTGGTCGCCGCGGTGCGAGTCCTCGCCCTGATCCTGGCCGGCTGGCTCGCCGCCAGCACGGTCCTCTACGCCATCGCCTCGGCCACTCGCCTCCCGGCGCTCGTCCGCAGCGTCGGGTGGGTCACCCTGCCGGGCGTCCGGCGACTCGTCGACGGGGTCGTCGCCACCGCGGTCGTGGCCACCTCGACCCTGGCCGTTCCAGGTACAGCCTCGGCCATGCCGTCCGGTCCCCTGGCCGCCGAGTTCCGGGCACCGGCTGACGGTCACCATCTCTACGTCCCCCGGCCGGCTGGCGACCCGGACACCGTGAAGCTTCCGGCGCCCGCTGATGGCGTCCATCTCTATGTCCCGGACCCGGCCGACGACCCGCTACTTCCGGCCCCCGCCGAGGGCGTCCACGCCTATGCACCCCACCCGGCCGGCGACCCGGACACCGTGGAGCCGCCCGCCCCATCCCCACCATCGGCTGCCCCTACCGTCCAGACGCACGCCGCCGGCGAGGCCGACGCCGCCCACGGCCCTGTCGAGAGGATCCGCCCCGCTCCGGCCCTTCCGGGCCCCACGCCGACGCCGACCTACGTGCTTCGCGCCACCGACCACCTGTGGTCGGTGGCCGCCAGCCAGGTGGCCCTCCATACCGGCAAGCGCCTCGCTGACCTCTCATCTCGGGACATCGCCCCCTACTGGGTGCGCCTCGTCGACCTCAACCGGCGGCGCCTGGGCTCGGGTGATCCCGATGTCGTGTATCCGGGCGAGACCGTCCTGTTGCCCAATCCTGATGGCAAGTGGGGTCGCCAGTGATCCGTCGCATCGGGCTCTCCATCGAGATCCAGGTTCGACGAGCCCCGTCCCGCCAGTCGGCCTGGGACGAATCGGGCCGAGCAGGCGTCATGGGGACGAATGGTGTGCGTTTCCCGGTGTGGACGGCGATGACAAACATCCGGAGGTTCGTGTGCCCGACGCCTTGACGATCCGTGAGGCCGTCGTCGCCCACCTGCCCGCCGAGCAGGTGGCGTCGGTCCGCCTCTGCCGCCCCCGAGACGTCGCCGCCGTCGCCGCCCTGGCGGTACGGTGCGCCTGGCGACGGCGCCGGGATGCACCCGTCGTCGAGCGATTCCTGCGCCTCGTGCTCTGGCCGGCCACTGCCACCCTCCTCGCCCTCGAAGGCAGGAGCCTCTGGATGAACTCTCAACGGACGGCCATCCTGTCGACACGTCCCAGCACGGACAGGACCGCGCTGCGGCTCATGCCCCTCCTGCTCAGCGGCGTTGTCCTGCCCATCGCGGTGCTCGGCGCAATCGGCCTTGCAGCCGGCGCCGAGAACGAAGTGCTCGTGGCGTGCCTGACCCTCATGGTGCTTCTGCTCGATCTCCTCCGGCGGCGCCGGCGCGTCCCCGTCCTGGCGGAGGCCCGCCGCAACCTGCGCGGCCCCGGAGTTGTCGAGGCCACCAATCTCGTCGCCGCCTCCCCGGGCGCCGGAGTCGCCCTGGCCCGCGGCCTGTGCGCCGTGGCGGATGCCACCGGCACAACCATCGTGGCCGAGGCCAGCGGACCGGCCCGCCAACGCCTCTACCGCCGGCTCGGTTTCGAGATTGTTGCCCAAGCCTCGGGCGATGCCGTCCTCGTCCGCACGCCACTGTGCATCGACGATCGGAGCAAGAGACTCCCACCGTTGTCGCTTGACGGGACGAGGTGACGAGACGGGTCGAGAACCCAGAACGAGGGTTTCGACACGCTCGTTCCCGACCCGACGACTGCGCTGCTCGCCGCGCACGGGATCGACACGGACCAGTTGTGGACTCACCAGCCGGTCGAGGCTCTGCTTCCCCAACTCATCGGCCACGATTCGCTCGGGGCCGCCGTCACGGCCTACGAGCAGTGGCGGGCCGACGACTCCGCTGATCTCGCCGAACTCCTGGAGGCCGCCTTCGGCGCGTTGGATCTGCGGCTTCCCCAGGCGTAGCGCCTCAGGCGCCGGGTTCCCCGCTGCAGCCACCCGGAGAGAGCCTCGACGCTCTTGCTTCCGGGCTCGTCGAGCACGTCAGGGTTTTGGGATCCGCAACGCGTTCAGGATCTGTGGGAATGTCGGTCCTTCGACCAGCTTGTGGTCGTCGGTGAGGAAGTCGGCGTCAAGATGCTCGGCCAGCACCACGTACAGGGCATCAGCTGCAGTCATGTTGTGCCGGTAAGCCCAGGCATCCTGGACGAGTGGCGCTACCGATGCTTTGCGCAGGCGCCATGAGCGAAGCCGACCCAGCGCGGCGGTGGCCTGGACTTCAGTGATGGTCTTATCGATCAGCATTCGGCGGCGCACCACCGCGAGCACCTCGGCGTAGAAGTGTTCGGGAACCCAGCCTTCGGCACCCGGTGGTATGAGCCCGGCCAGGGCCCGACCCCGGCGTGTGTCGGTCACGATCTCGGCGCCTGCCGAGGCGTCGATGACGACCGGCGTCACGCCCCGGAGTCGACGCGCAACTCGTGCAGCGCCGCGGCGGCCCCGATGCTGTCGAGTTCGGGTTCGGGACCTGCCAACAGCTCGTCGATAAAGGCACGGAAGGCCGCCGGCGAGCAGTCCTCGTCAGGGTTCGTCACCACGATGATCGGGTCAGCGGGCAGGTCTGCAGCATCACGAGCCACGGCACCACGATACCGTTGCTCCCGAGGAGAATGCCCGTGTCGACGACGATCGTCACAGATCCCGGGCAGCGAGGCCGTCGGTCATCTCAGCCCGAATCTCGCGATGGCGCCGTGGCTTCCACCGCACCCCGGCCGAAGTCGCCGACGGGCCGAGGGTGTCGCTCCGGAAGAACCCGGACTTGTTCGGCGCTGCATCGCCAGCCCCTTTCAGCCGGGCGGCCGACCGGCGGGCTACCGCTTCGATCCCCTCTCTGGCCTGCTCGACCAGGCGCCGAGCCCTGCCGGAGGCTCTCCCCGGGATCATCAAGAACTGACGGCGGCCCCACCGGAGGCCCGCCATCGGCGCGTCGCGCTGGGCGGCGGTCGTAGTCCGGCACGGAGTGGGCGGCCAGGCAGCCACAGGACTTGCGCTAATCGAACGTTTGTTTGCTACCAGGCCCTGTTCGGGGCGCGACTCCCGCGCCCCGCGGAGGCTGCAGGAAATTTCGCGCCCTTTCCGCGCCCTCCACGCGCCCTGCCCGCCTGTCGGCGGCCGCTCGGGCCGCCACTCATACGTCCTGACCTGCGGCTTTACCGGTGGGCGCTGAGGGTCTCGAACCCCCGACCTCCGCCTTGTAAGGGCAGCGCTCTTCCAGCTGAGCTAAGCGCCCGGAGGTCCTATGGTGCCACGCCGGCCGGCGGCGAAACGGACGAACCGCCCAAGGCGTTCCGCCGGCCGAATCGTTGGTCTCCGTCCGGGGTACACGGGCAGTACGGACCCGAAAGGAGACCTCGGCATGGGCATCGGTGTGAGCATCTTTCTCATAGCCGTCGGCGCGATCCTGGCCTTCGCCGTCAACGTCTCGGCGGAGGGCATCAATCTCGACACCGTCGGCGTGATCCTCATCATCCTCGGCCTGGTCGGGCTCCTGGCCAGCCTCGTCTGGTGGGACGACTGGGCGCCGCGGCGACGGTCGGCTTATGACGACGACGGCGACGTGATCGTGCGCCGGCGACGGCCCCGGGTCGTCGAGATCGACGACACCGACGACGGGGTGGTCGACGTCGACGACCGGCCGGTGGTCGAGCGACGCAGAGTGACGACCCGCCGCAGGAGCTACGGCGGCTACTAGGACGGCCGGGCGTCAATGACCGGTCTCGGCCCGGTCGGGTTCCGATGACGCCTCCCCGGGGAGGACACCTCCGATCGTTGACGCAGCTGCGGCGGCGTCCTCTTCCGAGCCGACCTCCAGGCCGGCGGCGGCCAGGGCGGCTGCTGTCACCCCCCGGCCGGCCACGAGGCGGCGGCTGAAGGTGCCGTCGTAGACGGCCGACGAGCCGCAGGACGGGCTCCGGGCCTTGAGCACCGCCCGGCTCGCCCCCACCGCTTTGGCGACCGCCACCGCCGCCTCCGCCCCTCGGCGGTAGGCGGCGGTGACGTCTTCGCCCTCGATGTTGACGACCCGGGCGTCGCCGGCCCCGGCCAGGACGGCGGCGCCGTCCCCGCCGACGAGCTCGGCCGCCGCCCGTGGCGTGGGCAGCCCGCCGAGCACCTCCGGGCACACCGGCACCAGCCGGTAGTGCCGGGCCAGCTCGTCGACGACCGCCCGGGGCGACCCCCGTCCCTCGTGGTTGCACGCCACCCCGAGCAGACAGGCCGAGATCACCAACGGCGGCTTGTCGTCACCCACGCCACCAGCTTGCCAGCCCCTCAGGCCCTCCCGGTCGGTCGAGCCGCCCCGCCGAACTGGCGTTCCTTTTCCGCTATATCCCGGAAAAGGAACGCCAGTTGGCTTTGGGGCGGTCAGGAACGCCAGTTGGCTTTGGGGCGGTCAGGCGCTGAGGGGAACGGCGGGGACTTCGGCCGGCGCCTCGGGCTGGAGCTCGGGGCGGACCTTCGGGGGACGACCCCGCTTGCGCTTCTGAGCCAGGACCTTGCCGTTGGCGAACAGCTCGCCGCCCCACACGCCCCAGGGCTCGCGCCGGGCCAGGGCTCCGGCCAGGCAGGCCTCCCGCACCGGGCAGGGCTGGCAGAAGGCCTTGGCCACGGCGATGTCGTCGAGCTGCTCGGAAAAGAACAGGTCGAGGAGCGCGCCGGTACCGTCGTTGCACAGGGCGTCGTCCCACCACACCTTCTGGACCTGCTCGTAAGCGAACACGGTGGTTTCCTTTCGGAGGAAGCGGAAGCGGCCCGAACAAACGAAAAGGCCGCCGGGTTCGCCCGGCGGCCTCAAGGAGTCGGTACTGCAGCGCCCTCTAGGGCGACTCCTCGATTGGCCGGGCCGGGTACGGCTTCTGAGCAACGAACGACCGGGCATCGGCACCCGCGGCGGCCGTCGGCGCGCCGTGGAGCTCGATCAGGACGAGGCCGCACACGCGGGGACGCGCGACGGCCGGGCCACCAGCCCAGCTGTTCGTCAAGCGCATCCCTCTGATCACGGGGCCTTCCCTTTCCAGCGTCGGGCCCGCGGCTTCCCACGGACCATTGGCAATCACCAGACAGGGAAACATGCCGCCACGCGAACGTCAAACGAATTTCTGGGACCTACGCTTCCAAGTCGATGGGAAACCCGCACAATCCCGACAATCTGTCCTTCGACCAAGTCGTTGAGACGCTCCAGCGTCAATGCGCCGAAGGGTTTCACGACGGTGCGCAGGCCTACGTCTCCCGCTTCGGGGAGCCGCTGCTCGACGTCGCCGTCGGCGAGTCGACCCCCGGCCGGGCCCTCGAGCGGGACGACGTCATGCTCTGGTACTCGTCGGGCAAGCCGCTGACGACCACGGCCGTCCTCCAGTTGTGGGAACGAGGGCGGCTCGGGCTCGACGACCGGGTGGCGGACTACGTCGCCGGGTGGGGTGCCGGGAAGGAGCGGGTCACGATCCGCCACGTCCTGATCCACACCGGCGGCTTCACCATGGCCGGACGGGGGGAGCTGTTCGACCGGGACGTCTCCTACGCCGAGGCCGTGGCCCGCATCGCCGCCCACCCCGCCGAGTGGGAGCCGGGGACGAAAGCCGGCTACCACCCGACGAGCGGATGGAAGATCCTCGGCGCCGTCGTCGAGGCGATCGACGGGCGGCCCATCGACCGCTACCTGGCCGACGAGGTGCTGACGCCGGCCGCGATGAAGGAGAGCCGCCTCGGCATTCCGGTCGAGGAGCAGGCGACCTTGGGCGACCGCCTCGTGCCCGTCGCCTGGAAGGGCCACGCCATCGCCATCCAGGACAGCGGCGGGCTGCGCATGCTCCCGTACCACATCGAGGAGATCCACAATCAGCCCTGGCACGTGGCCAAGGTCGAACCGGGCGGCGGGATGCGGGGCCCGGCCCGGGAGCTGGGCCGCTTCTACGAGTCGCTCCTCAGCTTCGGGCCGCCGCTGCTCGAGGCCCGCACCGTCGAGGTGATGGCCGCCGTCCACCGCTACGGCCTGCCCGACGTGATCTTCGGCGGCATGAAGACACCCTGGGGGCTCGGCGTGCAGGTGGGGGGCGGCATGAGCGGCGGCCCGGGCCGCCGGGCGTTCGGCCACGGCGGGATGGCGTCGTCGCGGGGCCTGGCCGACCCCGACGCCGGCCTCGTCATGGTGCTCGTGACCAACGGCCTGCCCGATCCGATCCGCAACGAGCAGCGGATGTTCGCCTTCACCGACGGCGTCTACCGGGCCTTCGGCGATGAGCTGGCCCACCTCCGCCTGCCCGCCCGGTCGATGTCGGAGGCCTTCCGCCCGAGCACCTGAGGGAGCCCCGGGGCAGCGGAAAGTTTCGGTGGTAAGGCTGGCCCGACCGGCAAGATGCCGGGTGGCGGGATGTTGTCCGAAGGCCGGAATCCGTATCGTGATGGACGTGCCTCCTGTGACCCGCATCACAGGAACCCTCACCGCTCCTTCACGAGTGCAGGCTCGACTGTCCCCAGCCAGATCGAGTCGCCCGTCAGGGGCGGTGAGGCGCGTCCGGGGCCGGTCGAAGCCCTAGACCCGGGAACCGAGGCCGAAGAACTCCGGGACCTCGATGACGAGGCCCCGGGCCCGGGCCCGTTCGAGGACGAAGTGGGCCAGGGCCACGTCGAGGGAACCGAGCCCGAACGGCGAGTAGATCACCGACCGGCCGGGGTCACGGGGCGGGACAGCGCCCGACAGCAGCGCTCCGATCGGCCGGACGGCGTCCGGCGCCAGCCCGGCCTGGCGGATGGCGAGCTCCAGCGACGTCCCCTCCCGGGCGGCGTGCGTCGGGTCGTCGACGACGTGGTCGCAGGCGGCCATCGTCTCCGCCGTGATGTCCCGCAGCGACAGGTGGAGGACGGTGACGCCGGGTCGGGACAGCGCCGGGTCGTCGAACCACGGCGTTGTCGCCGTGGTGGCGATGAGCACCAGATCGGCCCCGGCCACCGCCTCCTCCGGGCTCCCGACGGCCCGCCCCGCCCCGCCTCCGCCACCGTCCGCCAGCTGGCGCACCAGCCCGTCGGCCTGTTCGACCCGGGGATCGAAGACGGTGACCTCACCGAGGTGCCAGCCGCCGGCCAGCAGCATCTCCACGGTTCGCCGGGAGATGACGCCGGCTCCGATGACGGCCAGGCGGCCCGTCTCCCGCCGGCCGGCCAGCGTCTCGGCGCCGACCACGGCCGACAGTGCGGTGCGGGTGGCGCTGATCACCGCGCCCTCGAGGCAGGCGACCGGGAATCCGGTCTCCGGATCGTTCAACACGATGACGGCCGACGCCCGGGGCAGGCCCCGATCGAGGTTCCCGGGAAAGCTGCCGATCCACTTGATCCCCACCGCCGGGGCGGGCTCGCCCACGGCGGCCGGCAAGGCGATGAAGCGCTCGGCCCGGCCCGGTTCAGGCCGCAGGAACAGGCTCGGTGGGTTCACGACTCCGCCGCCGGCCGCCTGGACGTAGACCCGTTCGACGAGCCGCTTGGCGGCGGCGACGTCGCCGTCCAGGATCCGGATCACGGCGTCGGCGGTGACGAGCGAGAACGTGGGAGGGCCGGACACGTCGGGGGAAACCTCCTCGGGGGTCGGGTGTGCGGGCGGTCAGCCGCCCTGGGCCAGTTCGAGCAGCACGCCGTGCACCGCCTCCGGGGCGGCCAGGATGTCGCCGCTGGCCAGCCAGGCGGTCTCGTCGCCGGCCCAGTCGGTCACGACGCCGCCGGCCTCCGTCACCAGCAGGGCGCCGGCGGCGACGTCCCAGGCGCCGAGGCCGATCTCGAAGAAACCGTCGAAGACGCCGGCCGCCGTCCAGGCCAGGTCGAGGCTGGCCGCCCCGGCCCGGCGGAGATCCTCGAGGGTCAGGAAGGCGCCCTCGAAGACCCGGCGGTAGTCGTCGAGCCGGTGCTTGCGTTTGAACGGAAAGCCGGTGTTGCAGATGGCGGAGGCCACCGCGCGATCGGCGACCCGGATCGGCCGCCCGTCGCGGAAGGCGCCCCCGCCCCGGACGGCGGTGAACGTCTCACCGCCGAGCAACGGCGCGTGGACGGCGCCCACCACCGGCCGCCCGGCCTCGACCAGCGCCACCGAGACGCCGACGACCGGAAAGCCGTGGAGGAAGTTGGCCGTGCCGTCCAGAGGGTCGACCACCCACCAGAGGTCGCCCTTCGTGCCACCGCCCTCCTCGCCGAAGAAGGCGATACCGGGCTCCTCGCCCTCGAGGGCCTCCCGGATCGTCTCCTCGCTGTCGAGGTCGACCTCGCTCACGTAGTCACCGGGCGCCTTGGAGTGGATCCCCGCCGCCAGCCGTCCGAAGTGTCCGGCGACGACGCCGCCCCCGAGCCGGGCCGCGGCCTCGGCCACCTCACCGAGCCGGCTGAGGTCGCCGGGGCTGAGAGCGGTCACGTCGGCTGACCCGGGGTGGGCAGCGCCCGGCGCAGGTCGCCGAGCAGCGCCGGCGTCCCGGCGGCCAGCAGGTGCCGGCGGACATCGGAATCGAGCACCACCAGGTCCCGGCCGGCGGCGTCGACGAGCTCGGCGCCCGCCTCCCGACAGATCAACAGGCCGCCCAGGTAGTCCCACACGGCGTGCCACGCACCGCCGTCGACGAAGCCGTCGATCGCCCCGGACGCCACGTCGCACAGGCTGAGCGCCGCCGACCCCAGGGACCGGAACTGCTTCCAGGGCAGCCACTCCCCCGGCCGGCCGGACAGGGCGACGACGGCGTCCTCCACCCGTTCGACCTTGCGGGGCGTGATGACCTCCCCGTCCCGCCGGGCGCCCTCGCCCCGCACGGCCGTGGTCGCCACGCCGGTGGCCTGGTTGACGACCAGGGCGACCAGAGGTCCGTCGCCGTCGACGACGCAGGCCGAAGTGGCCCAGTAGGGAATATGGCGTGACGCGTTCGTCGAACCATCGACCGGGTCGAGGACGACGGTCAAAGCGGCGTCGGGCGGCCCGCTCCAGCCCGATTCCTCCGAGAGCACCGCCACCGGAGCCCGGCCCATCACCTCCAGCGCGGCGGCGTCGGCGACCAGGTCGATGGCGTACTGGCCGGCCCGGTCGGTGCGGCCCCGCCGCTCGTTTCCGGTCACGAGGCGCACCGCCCGTTCGACGGCAGCGGCGGTCGCGACCAGCACCTCGAGCAGGTCGTCGTTAGTCACGCCGGCAGGGTAATCGCAAGGAAATTCTGGGGCTCACCCGGGATATCCGCCAGTTTTGTGCAGGGCAGTTTTAAGCTCTGTCCGCATTGTCCACTTTGCGTCTCTGTACTAGTTACCCGAGCCCATTGCACACTGCTCCGGCAGGGCTAGTTACTTCTGCTCGAGCAGGACTCAGGGCCTTCCCCAGCGAATCGGACGGAAAATGCGCAAGCTTCTGACCCTCGCCATTCCGATGCTTCTCGGCGTGGGGTTGCTCACAGCGGCGATCCACAGCGGTGACCCGCAGAAGGACGAGCAGTCCAAGCGCTCCCAGGGCGGTTTCGCCGCCGCTCCCTCCCAGCCCGCGGTCATCGAGGAGGCGGCCGCCCCGGCCACCACCACGACCACCGCCGCCCCGGAGACCACCACCACGACGGCCGCTCCGGCTCCCGCGCCGACGACGACCACGACGCTGGCCCGGGTCACCACTACGACCGCCCGCCGGACCATCACTCCGGTGACCAGCCCCCGGCCCCGGCAGACGACCACCACGACCGTTCCCGTCCCGACCCAGGCCGCCGCCGAGCCCCAGGTGATCGACTGCGGCACCGGGAGCGCCAGCGCCAAGGCCAACCTCGTCACCCTCGGCCCCGGCCGCTACGGGCTCACGGCCACGGTCCTCAACGACAGCACGAAGGCCATCGAGCTCGACGAGCTGGTCGTTACGGCCGACTACGGCGCGGCGGGCAAGAAGCAGTTCATGGTGCAGGTCAGCGGCAAGCGGATCGAGGCCCGGCCCGGTCCCAACGAGATGACGTTCTCCATTCCGGAGAGCGAGGGCGACAAGGCGCCGACGAACTTCGTGATCTCCGACTTCCGGTTCCACACCGCCGGCCTGCCGGAGTGCGCCTCGCACTAACGCAACCGGCTCCCAGCCTTCGGAAACCGCCCGCCGGCGAACCGGCGGGCGGTTTCTTTTCGGCGCGCCGGTTTCTCAGGCTTTGGGGGATATTGTCGGGGCCGTTTCAGGGCCGTAATACCGACAGGGGAGTCGCTCGTTCGATGGTCAGGCGCAGGCGCACATGGGCCGCCGGCGTGGTGGGAATTTCCATGCTGTCGACCCTTGTCGCCGGCGCCGGCGACGTGCCCGCCCGGGCCTCCGGCGGCCAGGGGCCCGACACCATCGGCCAGTGGACCCTGCCGTTCGAGGAAGCCGGCGCGGCCTCCGGAGGGCGGCCCACGGCGGTGCAGACCGCCGTCCTGGCCGACGGGCGGGTCCTGTACTTCAACGGCCTCGAGAGCGGTGAGAGCGCCCAGAAGCCGAGCGCCGTCCCGGTCGGGGCGGCGCCCCGCGACAGCCAGGCCCGCCTCCTGGACCTCCGGTCGGGCGCTCCGCAGTGGAGCGCCCCCGCCAAGGACGGCGATCTGTTCTGCACCGACATCACCGTCCTGCCCAACGGCAAGCTGCTGATGGCCGGGGGCCTCGAGGCGGAGGGGCTGCGCAACTCGTGGCTGTTCGACCCCGAGACGAACGGGGTCGAAGCGGCGGCACCGATGAAGTACGGGCGGTGGTATCCCCATCTCGTCATCGGTCCGGACGGGAACCCCACGGTCTTCGGGGGAGTGGCGCAACTCGTCACCGACCCGCAGACGGGCAACGTCCGGCGCACCGAGACCTACCGGGCCGACGCCAACACCTGGGACGAGAACTACGCCGGGCCGCAGTCGGAGGCCACCCTGCCGCTCCAGCCCCGTATCGTCCTGGCGCCCAACGGCCAGTTCTTCTACGCCGCCGCCGGGGAGATGGGAGGGCCCTTCGGGCATGCCGTCGACGAGGCCATGACGGGGTTCTTCCAGTTCTTCGACCCCAAGACCAAGGCGTGGACGGTCTCCGGCGCCGCCCCCTACGGCCCCCGCAGCGGCGCCTTCGTGGTGCCTCTCACGCTGGTGCCGCCCTACGACAGGATGACGCTCGTCACCTGGGGTGGCGTGTTGGGCCCCACACCGGGGCAGCCGGCCAACCCGTTGACGGCGCTCACGACGATCGACGGCAACGGCAACGTCACCAACCGCAACGGCGGGTCGCTGAACCACGCCCGCTGGCACTCCTCCGGTGTCCTCCTGCCCGACGGCCAGGTGCTGGCCGTCGGGGGGACCGACAAGGACGACGCCTTCAGCCCCGGCCTGGGCGGCCCGGTCACGACCCCCGAGCTCTACGACCCGACGACCGACACCTGGACGCCGGTCGCGCCCCACATCCGGGCCCGGGGCTACCACAGCTCAGCGCTCCTGCTGCCCGACCTGCGGGTCCTGCTCGGCGGGAACGACAACGATCCGAGCTTCGAGATCTGGAGCCCGCCGTATCTCTTCCGAGGCCCCCGGCCGACGGTGGTGCGGGTCCAGCGCGGCGTGGGCTACGGCGAGACGTTCAACCTCACCACGCCCGACGCCGGCCTCATCGAGTCGGTCGTGCTCCTGCGGACGCCGTCGCCGGAGCACGCCAACGACTCCGACCAGCGGGCGCTGCGGCTGGAGTTCAGTCGCACCGGCCCCCACACGCTGACCGCCACCGCCCCGCCGTCCGGCACCGTGGCGCCGCCGGGCACCTACTACCTGGTGGTGAACAAGAAGAGCCTGCAGGGCCCGATCCCGTCGGTGGCGCACATGGTCGACGTCGGCCGCACCGACCTGGCCGATGCCCCGCAGCCCTTCCCCGATGACGCTCCCGCCCCGTCGGGCGGCTCGGCCGGGAATCCGTCCCCGCCGGCGCCCGTCGCCATCCCCCAACGACGTTGGCTGTTCGGCGCCCGCTGACCACGTTCGTCGCCGCGCTCGTCGTCGCGCTCCTGGGACTCGCCGGGCCGCCGGCGAGGCCGGCGGCGGGTCACGGGGGTGGGGAACCGCAGGCCGAGCCGATCATCGAATCCATCGCGCCGACGCTTCCGGGCATCGACGTCAAGGTGGTGTTCTCGGTCAACTACCAATTCGTGGCCAGCAACACCAGCCCGCGCACCATCAGCTTCCTGGCCGACACCGGCGAGCCCTTCCTCCGGATCGGACCTGACGGCGTCCACGGCAACTTCGCCTCGCCGACGTACTACGACGCCAACGTCCCGGAAGGCGTGCAACGGCTCCCCGCCCAGGCAAAGCCCGGTGCCGACGTCCCGCCGATCTGGCGCAGGATCTCCAAAGAATCCAGCTGGGGCTGGTACGACCATCGCCTGCACCCGCCGAACGGGTCCGTCCCGCCCGAGGTCATCCGGGCCAACAAGGTGGCGGTCCTCGGTCGCTGGATTGTCCCCTTCCGGATCGACGACCAGCCCGGGGAGATCAAGGGCCGCCTCGAGTACCAGCCCCCGACGGGCTCGTTCAACATGGTCCAGAAGTCGCCGCAGGCGCCGGCCCCGGGCCTGACCATCCAGGTCGTGGCCGGCCGTGTCGTGCCGGCCATCTTCGTGAAGAACGAATCCGCCGAACCGGTCGTGGTCCTCGGCAAGGAGGACGAGCCGTTCGCCCGTATCGGTCCGGCCCTCACCGAGGTCAATCTGAAGAGCCCCCTGTGGGCCGAGATCCAGCAGGCGAGCGGGAAGGACCCCTCCGAGGAAACCGATCCCGCGGCTCAGCCCAAGTGGCAGAAGGTCTCCGACGGCCCCAGCTGGCAGTGGCTGGAGCTCCGGGCGGCGGCGCCGAACAGTGAGCCCCCGGCGGCGGTCATCGCCGGGGGGAAGGCCGTCACGGTCAAAACCTGGTCGATCCCTTATCTCGTCGGCGACCGGCGAAGCACCATCGACGGCATCACCGAGTTCGTGCCCATCGCGGCGCTGCGGGACCGGGCGCTGGGCAAGGCGGAGGAGGACGAGGGCTTCGACCTGCTGTTCTACGGCGGCGTTGCCTTGGCGGCCGCCGTTCTGGGAGCCGGAATCTGGTTGGTAACGTCGAAGGTCCGTAGTCGCCGGGTCTGAAGGAACATTGCAGGGGTGAAGGGGGAGCCGTGGACGTCGTGAACCCGATGGTGCGCCGCATGCAGCAGGAGGCCCGCCTCGACCCCGACGGGTTCTGGGCCCGGGAAGCCGAACGCCTGCCGTGGTTCCGCAAGTGGGACAGCGTCTTCGACTGGACGCCGCCGACGTTCCGCTGGTTCAGCGGCGCCGAGACGAACCTGTGCTGGAACTGCCTCGACCACCATGTGGCCAACGGCCGGGCGGGGCACGGTGCCCTCATCGGTGTCAACGAGCTCGGCGAGCGCCGCACCTTCACCTACGGTCAGCTGCTCCGGGAAGTGGAGCGGGTGGCCGGCGCCCTCCGGGGCCTGGGCATCCGGAAGGGCGACCGGGTCACCGTCTACATGCCGACGATGCCGGAGGCCATCATCCTCATGCTGGCCGTCGTCCGCATCGGGGCCATCCACTCGGTCGTCTTCGCCGGCTTCGGCGCCGGCGCCCTCGGGGACCGCATCCGCCTGTCGGGCTCCAAGGCCGTCTTCGCCGCCGACATCACCTGGCGGAAGGGGAAGGCCGTCGACCTGAAGGGCATCGTCGACAACGCCCTCGCCGGCGGCGAGCACGACGTGGAGAAGGTCGTGGTCCTCCAGCGGCAGCCCGAGGGCTGCCCGATGGAGGCCGGCCGGGACATCACCTGGGACGAGTTCATGGCCGGCGGCGAGGGCCAGAGCACCGTCCACGAGGCCATGGAGGCCAACGAGCCGGCCTTCATCCTGGCCACGTCGGGCACGACGGCGGCCCCGAAGCTGGCCGTCCACGTCCACGGCGGCTACCAGGTCGGCATCAACTCCACCGGCCAGTGGGTCATGGACCTCTCCCCCGACGACGTGTGGTGGTCGACGTCGGACATCGGCTGGATCGTCGGCCACAGCTACATCGTCTACGCCCCCCTGCTGGCCGGCGCGACCACCATCGCCTTCGAGGGGGCGATCGACCACCCCGGGCCCGAGGCCTTCTACAAGATCATCGAGGACAACCTCGTCACGGGCATGTTCACCTCGCCGACGGCGGCCCGGCTGCTCATGCGCTACGGCGAGAAGGCGGCCGCCGGGATCGACCTGACGTCACTGACCCGGGTGGTGTGCGCCGGCGAAGTCCTCAACCCGCCGGCCTGGGAGTGGCTGCAGAAGGTTCTGCTGGAGGACCGCATCCCCGTCATCGACCACATGTGGCAGACCGAGACCGGCGGGCCGCTGTTCGGCAACCCGTACGGAATCGCCATGCTGCCGATCAAGCCCGGCTCGGCCGGCATCCCGCTGCCCGGCTGGGAGGTGGAGATCGTCGACGAGGACGGCAAGCCCGTGGGCCCCGGCGTCAAGGGCATCGTCACGATCAAGCGGCCGTTCCCCAGCATGCTGCCGACGATCTGGGGCGACCCGGAGCGCTACGAGCGCGACTACTGGGGCCGCCTCCCCGGTGTCTACTACACCGGTGACGCCGCCGAGTACGACGAGGACGGGTACTTCTGGTTCAGCGGCCGGGCCGACGAGATCATCAAGATCGCCGGGCACCGCATCGGCACCATCGAGGTGGAGACGGCGTTCCTGCGCCACCCGGCGGTGGCCGAGGCGGGCGTGACCGGCCGGCCCGACGAGCTGCGGGGCGAGGTGATCTCGGCCTTCATCGTCCTCAAGGCGGGCCACGAGCCGTCGGAGGAACTGCAGGCCGAGCTGCTGGCCACGGTGCGCAAGGAACTCGGCCCGGTGGCCGTCATCGCCGACTGCCACTTCGTCGGCATGCTGCCCAAGACCCGCAGCGGCAAGATCATGCGTCGGGTGTTCAAGGCGGTGGCGACCGGGAAGGACGTCGGCGACGTCTCCACCATCGAGGATGAGGGTTCCGTCGAGGAGGCCCGGGAGGCGTGGACCGAGATGATCAAGGAAGTCGAGGCGAACCGCCCGTCCTAAAATCCCGGGGGGAGGGATCATGCTTCTGGTTGCTGCCGTTGTCGCCGTGCTCATGCTGCTTGGTCCTGTCCCGGCGGTGCAGGCGCAGCCGGCCGCGCCGGTGGCCGGCCCCGTGCCGGAGCACCACGTGTTCGCCTTCCTGCGGGACTACTTCCCGTCGGACACCATCACGATCAAGCAGGGCGAGTCGATCCGCTTCGTCGACTCCGACCCGACGGCGGGGCCGGGCCACTCGTTCACCGAGACGGTGCCCGAAGGCGTGACGCCCAAGTTCGACTCCGGCGTCGTGCCGCCCGGAACCTTCCGGGACGTCCCCAACATCTCGTCGCTTCCCCCCGGGAAGTACAGCTTCAACTGCATTATCCATAACGTCCTGAAGGGCAGCCTGACGGTTGCCTGACGTCTCGGTGGCCCAGGTTCTGGGCGGGGGCGTGGCGGTGGGGTCCACCGTCACGGTCAAGGGCTGGGTCCGGACGCGGCGGGACTCCAAGGCCGGTGGCGGCCTGTCGTTCCTCACCGTGTCGGACGGCTCGTGCTTCGACGCCGTGCAGGCGGTGGCCCATCCGACGCTGCCGAACTACGAGAGCGAGGTCCTTCACGTCACGACCGGCTGCGCCGTCGTCGTGACCGGCGAACTGGTGGAGTCGCAGGGCAAGGGGCAGTCGGTCGAGATCCAGGCGTCGGCGGTGGAGGTCGTCGGCTGGGTCGACGACCCCGACACGTATCCGGTGGCGGCCAAGCGGCACAGCTTCGAGTACCTGCGGGAGGTGGCCCACCTCCGGCCCCGGACGAACACCTTCGGGGCCGTCACCCGGGTGCGGCACTCCATGGCCATGGCGCTGCACCGCTTCTTCTCCGACCGGGGCTTCTTCTGGGTCCACACGCCGATCATCACCGCCAACGACGCCGAGGGCGCCGGGGCGATGTTCCGGGTGTCGACGCTCGACCTGGCCAACCTCCGGCCGGCGGTGAACGGCGGCGGCGTCGACTTCTCCGAGGATTTCTTCGGCCGGGAGGCCCACCTGACCGTCTCCGGTCAGCTCAACGTCGAGGCCTACTGCCTGGCGATGAGCAAGGTGTACACCTTCGGCCCCACGTTCCGGGCCGAGAACTCCAACACCGCCCGGCACCTGGCCGAGTTCTGGATGGTGGAGCCGGAGATCGCCTTCGCCACGCTGTCCGACAACGCCGACCTGGCCGAGGCCTGCCTCAAGTACATCTTCCGGGCGGTGCTCGACGAGCGGGCCGATGACATGGCGTTCTTCAATCAGCGGATCGACGAGGGCTGCATCGCCCGGCTCGAGGCGCTGGTCGACTCGACCTTCGAGCGGATGGACTACGGCGAGGCCATCGCCGCGCTGCAGAAGGCCGCCGAGGGCGGCGTCAACTTCGAGTTCCCGGTGGAGTGGGGCGCCGATCTCCAGTCGGAGCACGAGCGGCACCTCACCGAGGTGCTGGTCGGCCGGCCGGTGATCGTCATGAACTACCCCAAGGAGATCAAAGCGTTCTACATGCGCCAGAACGACGACGGCCGCACGGTGGCGGCCATGGACGTGCTGGCTCCGGGGATCGGCGAAATCATCGGCGGTTCGCAGCGGGAGGAGCGCCTGGACCGGCTCGACCAGCGGATCGAGGAGCTGGGTCTCGACCGGGACGCCTACTGGTGGTACCGGGATCTGCGTCGCTACGGCACCGTCCCCCACGCCGGGTTCGGGCTGGGCTTCGAGCGGACGATCATCTACGCCACGGGCATGGCCAACATCCGGGACGTGATCCCCTTCCCCCGCACGCCGAAGAACGCGGACTTCTGAGCGTCGCCTTAGAGTCTTCGGCTGTCGAGACCAGAACCTGCTTCCATCACCGCGACCGCCCGACGGGGCGAGCCTGCACCCGGTGCGGCCGGCCGGCCTGTCCGGACTGCCTGCGCGAGGCGCCGGTCGGTTCACACTGCTTCGAGTGCGTGCGGGCGGCGCAGCCGCCGGCGGCGCAGCGGATACGGCAGAGGGCCGCCGGCGCCGGCCCGGTCGTGACCAAGGCGATCATCGCCATCAACGTGGCGGTGTTCGTGTTGTGCGTGCTGACCGCCGACGGGAATCTCAGCGGCGACGGGTGGCTGCAGGGCGAGCTGGCGCTGTTCGGGCCGGCCATCGAGTACGGCCAGTGGTGGGAGCTCTACCGGCTGGTGTCCGCCGGGTTCCTCCACTTCGGGCTGATCCACATCGCCTTCAACATGGTGATCCTCTACCGGTTCGGGGAAATGCTCGAGCCGGCGCTGGGGCCCGTCCGGTACGCCGGGCTCTACCTGGCCTCGCTGCTCAGCGGGTCGTTCGGGGCGATGGCGCTGTCGCCGCACGCCTTCACCGGGGGTGCGTCCGGGGCCGTCTTCGGTCTGGTGGCGGCGGCCGCCATCGGATTGCACCAGCGGGGCATCAACGTGTGGCAGAGCGGGGTGGGCGGGCTGATCGTGGTCAACCTGGCCATCACCTTCATCGTCCCCGGCATCTCGATCGGCGGACACCTCGGGGGCCTGGTCGGCGGATTCCTGGCCGGGGCGTTCATGCTCCGGGTGCCGACGACCCGCCGGTCGGTCATCGACGGCGTGCTCGTCGCCGCCATCATCTCGGCGCTGTCGGTGGCGGGGTCGGTGTGGGCCGCCCGCTGATTTCCCGGCCCCCGGGGAACACTCCCTTCGATGGCTGACCGCGATCGCACCACGGCCTCGGGAATCCCGCTCCCGGCCGCCGCCGGGCCGGGCGACGTGGCGCCAGCGCTCGAGGAACGCCTCGGCCGCCCCGGCGAGTTCCCGTTCACCCGGGGCATCCACCCCGAGATGTACCGCACCCGGCCGTGGACGATCCGCCAGCTGGCCGGTTTCGCCACCGCCGCCGACACCAACAAGCGCTACCGGATGCTGCTCGACCGGGGCGCCACCGGCATCAACGGCGTCTTCGACTACCCCAGCCTGCGGGCGGTCGGCTCGGATGATCCGCGGGCGGCGTCGGACGTCGGCCGGGGCGGCGTGGCGGTCGACGTCACCGACGACTTCGACGACCTCTTCGCCGGCATCCCCCTCGATGCGGTCAGCGTGTCGCTGGTCTCGTCGCAGCCGGTGGGGGCGGCGCCCCACCTGGCCATGTTCCTGGCCGCGGCGGAACGGCGGGGCTATGGGCGGGCGGCGCTGGACGGGACGAGTCAGAACGACTTCCTCATGGAGACGGCCATCACGATCGCCCCCGAGGCGCTGCCGCCGCCGGCGTCGTTCCGGGTGGAGTGCGACGTGGCCGAGTTCTGCATCCGGGAGCTCCCGCGGTGGAACCCGATTTCCGTCACCGGTTACAACTACCGGGAGGCGGGGGCCGATGCGCCGTTGGAGCTGGCGTTGACGCTGGCCCACGGCCGGGCGGCGGCCCGGGAGCTGATCGGCCGGGGTCTGGCGCCGGAAGCGGCGTTGCCGAGGATCTCGTTCTTCCTCGACGCCCACTCCGACTTCTTCGAGGAGATCGCCAAGTTCCGGGCCGCCCGGCGGATGTGGGCGTCGTTCGTGCGCGACGAGCTCGGCGTTCACGAGGCGGCGGCGCAGAAGTTCCGGTTCCACGTGCAGACGTCGGGTGTGACGATGACCGCCCGGCTTCCGCACCTGAACATCGCCCGCAGCGCCATCCAGGCGTTGGCCGCCGTGCTGGGCGGGACACAGTCGCTCCATGTCGACGCCTACGACGAGGCCCTGTCGATCCCCGGCGAGCACGCCGCGCTGGTGGCGCTCCACACCCAGCACGTCCTCCTGTGGGAGACCGGTGTGGCGGGGAGCGCCGATCCGCTCGGAGGCAGCTATCTCGTCGAGCACCTGACCGACGCCATGGAGGAGCGGGCCGGGGCGCTGGTCGACCGGATCGAGGGGCTGGGCGGGCTGGTGGCGGCCACCGAGGCGGCCTGGGTGCACACCGAACTGGCGAAGCGGGCTTTCACCGATCAGCAGGCGTTGGAGGACGGCCGGCGCCGTGTGGTCGGCATCAACGCCGGGCTCGAGGACGGCGACGGTGGCGGCGCGGGCCTGGAGGGCGACGTCGAGGTCCGGCCGTTCCGGCTGCCGCCCGGGGCGCGGGACGCGCAGCAACGGCGGATCGACGCCGTCCGCCACCGGCGGGACGAGCGGGCGGTGGTCGGAGCGCTGGAGGCGATCGGCGCCGCCGCCCGGGACGGCGAGAACGTGATGGGGCCGATCATCGCCGCCGTCGCCGCCGACGCCACCCTGGGCGAGATCGGGACGGTCCTGCGCGACAGCCTCGGTCGCTGGCAGTTCCCGCTGTGGTGAGCCGAGCGCCGAAGCCGAGCCGGCGGCCCGGAGGGTTCTGTTGGCGCGGGGCGCCGGATGGCTGAGGTGCGAGCAGGCGCCGGCGCGGCGCCTGCCGATCCCCGCCTGATCGGCCGCAAGGCGGTCGTGGCCAAGCTCGGGATGGACGCCCACTGGCGGGGCGTCATCGTGGTGGCCCACGCCCTGCGGGACGCCGGCATGGAGGTCGTGTACCTCGGCCACGCCACACCGGACCAGCTCGTGACCGCCGTCGTCCAGGAGGACCCCGACCTGGTGGGCCTGTCCTCGTTGTCCGGCAACCATCTCGAGGAATGCCGGGCCGTGCTCGACGGGCTCCGGGCCGCCGGGGTGGAGGGCGTGCCGGTGGTGCTCGGCGGAACCGTGCCGCCGGCCGACGAGCCCGTCCTGGCCGAGATGGGCGTGAGCGCCGTCTTCGGCTCCGGCTCGCCGCTGCGCACGATCCTGAGCCGGATCGCCGAGCTGCTCGACTGAGGATCCCGCGTTCTTTTGCGGCTAGCGGCGGGCGTGGGCGTCGAGCAGGTGGGCCACCGCCTCGGTCACCTTCTCGCCCGTGGGGATGTGGAGGAACTCGTTCGGGCCGTGGGCGTTGCTGCCGGGACCGAGGACGCCGGTGATCACGAACTGCGCCTCCGGCAGCGACCGGCCCAGCATGCCCATGAACGGGATCGTGCCGCCCTCGCCCACGTAGCGGGGGTCGGCGCCGAAGGCCGCCTGCGAGGCGGCCGTGACGGCGGTGTCGAGCCAGGGCGCCAGCGGCGGGGCGGCCCAGCCGCCTTCGGCCGTCGTGGCCCTGGCCGTCACCACGGCGCCGTGGGGCCGGGGCTCGGCGGTGAGGGCGGCCTCGACCGCCCGGGCGGCGCTGCCGGCGTCACAGGACGGCGGCAAGCGGAACGACAGGCCCGCCGTGGTCTTCGGCCGCAGGACGTTGCCGCCGTCCCGCAGCGACGGCAGGCCCTCGGCGGCGATCACCTCCAGGGCCGGTTCCCAGGTGCGGGCCCGGAGCCGCTCGACGGTGTCGGCCCCGAGCGGCTGGACGCCCGCCGCCCAGGGATAGGTGGCGGTCAGGTCGCCGATGTCCCCGGCGACGTCGGCCAGTTGCCGCAGCCGGTCGTCGGGGATGTCGACGTGGAGGGCGTCGACGAGGATCTTCCCGGTGGCGGAGTCCTCCACCCGGTCGAGGAGCCGGCGCAGGATCCGGAACGACGAGGGCACCACGCCACCGGCCATCCCCGAGTGCACGCCCTCGGTCAGCACCTCGACGGTCAGCTCCACGCCGAGGAGGCCCCGGAGCGACGTCGTGACCCACAGCCGGTCGTAGCTCCAGCACCAGGAGTCGAGGGCGATCACGAGGTCGGTGCCGGCCAGGCGGTCGCCGAGGCGCTCGAGGTGGGCGGGCAGGTCGGGGCTGCCCGACTCCTCCGAGGCCTCGATCAGCACCAGGCAGCGGCGGTGGGCACCGCCGGCGGCCCGCACAGCCTCGATGGCCGACAGGGCGGCGAAGGCAGCGTACCCGTCGTCGGCGCCGCCCCGGCCGTAGAGACGCTCGCCTTCCCGGACGGGCTCCCAGGGCCCCAGACCCGTCCGCCACTCGGCCAGCGGCGGCTGCTTGTCGAGGTGCCCGTAGAGGAGGACGCCGGGGCCGTCGCCGCTCACCCCATGGGCCGGAACGTCGACCAGCACCACCGGCGTGCGCCCCGGGAGCTCCTGCACCTCGACGGTGGCGCCGTCGATCGGCCGGGCCCGCAGCCAGCCGGCCACCAGGTCGACCGCCCGGGCCATGTGCCCGGCCTCCGACCACGCCGGGTCGAAGGCGACCGACACGTTGGGGATGCGGATGAAGTCGCACAGGGCGGGGACGATCTCCTTCGTCCAGACCTCGGCGACGTGGCTGCGGGCGGCGGGGGCGGCGAGGGGCGACATGGCCCCGATGCTCGCGCACCCGTCTACGCTCGCGGGGATGAGTGACCACGAAGACGCCCACCGCATCGCGACCGAGGCGGGGGCGCTGCTTCTCGAGATCCGGGCCGAGGCCGCCGCCGGTCGACTCGACCCGTCGCTGCTCAAGGACGAGGGTGACCGGCGCTCCAACGAGCTCATCCTCGGCCGGCTGGCCGAGCTCCACCCCGACGACGCCATCCTGTCCGAGGAGCGGGCCGACGACCCGAGCCGCATCAATGCCGCCCGGACCTGGATCGTCGACCCGCTCGACGGCACCCGGGAGTTCGGGGAGGACCCCCGCACCGACTGGGCCGTGCACGTGGCGCTGGTGGAGAACGGGTTCCCCACGGCGGCGGCCGTGGCCCTGCCCGCCCTGGGGATGACCCTGTCGACCGCCGACCCGCCGAAGCTGGCGGCCCGGGTCGACCGGCCGCCGGTCCTGGTCGTCAGCCGCACCCGACCGCCGGCCGAGACGGAGATCGTGCGGGCCGCCCTCGGCGGTGACCTGCTGCCCATGGGCTCGGCCGGGGCCAAGACGATGGCGATCGTGCTCGGCGAGGCCGACGTGTACGTCCACGGCGGCGGGCAGTGGGAGTGGGACTCGGCCGCTCCGGTCGGCGTCGCCGCCGCCGCCGGGCTCCACGTCTCCCGCCTCGACGGTTCGCCGCTCGTCTACAACCAGGTCCCGCCCTACCTGCCCGACCTGATCATCTGCCGCCCCGAGCTGGCCGAGCAGGTGATAGCGGCCGCCGCCTCGGCCTCCGCCGGCTGACCAGCCCCGTCCCCTCTCGCGCCACCTCGCCTATCTCGTCCTGATCGCGACCGGTCGCGATCAGGGCCCTATAGGGGCCCTCAGCGCGACCGGTCGCGGTCCGGCACAGCCCTGATCCGGCCGGGCGGCGGCTGGTCGGCCGGGTAGCCCGGGCCCAGGCGGGCTCGGACGTTGCGAGCCTCGATCGGCTCCCCACACTCGGAACACACCACCCGGGCGGTGGTGTCGTGCCCGCACGGCGTGTGCTGCAACACGATGGGCGGGCCCTCTTCGCCGGAGAGCCACCGGTCGCCCCAGGCGATCATGGCCGCCAGCACCGGATAGAAGTCGCGGCCCTTGTCGGTGAGGAGGTACTCGTAGCGGTCGGGCTTCTCCTGGTACCGGACCCGCTCCAGCAGGCCCTCCTCGACCAGACGCTTCAGCCGCTGGGTGAGGACGTTGCGGCCGATCCCCAGTTCCCGCTGCATGTCGTCGAAGCGGCGCACGCCGAGGAACGCCTCGCGGAGGACGAGCGGAGTCCACCAGTCGCCCAGCAGGTCGACGGTCCGGGCGATGGAACACGGCCAGGAGGCGAACTCGGTCCGCTTCACATTGGCCAGGTTAACAGTTGCGCTAGAGAACCGACACAGGTTAGGGTCAGTTCAATGGTGAAACTGATGGAGGCTTCCGTGCGCTTCGCCGACCGTCCCACCACCGAGACCGAGGTGTATGTGGCCGCCCCGCCGGCCGCCGTCTGGCCGCTGGTGACCGAGATCATGACCCCCGCCCGCTTCGGCACCGAGCTGCAGGAGGCGGCCTGGCTCGAGCCCGGCGACCGCGCCCTGCCGTGCCTCGGGGCCCGCTTCAAGGGCCGCAACTTCCATCCCGCCCGGGGCGAGTGGGAGACGACCAGCACGATCGTCGACCTCGTCCCCGAGCGCCGCTTCGGATGGGCCGTCGGCGACCCCGATCGGCCGTCGGCGGTGTGGCGCCTGGAGCTGACACCGGAAGGTGACGGCACCCGCCTCCGGTACTGGGCTCAGATGGGGCCCGGCCCGTCCGGCATGACGGCCGTCATCGAGCAGATGCCCGACAAGGAGGAGAAGATCATCGCCCGCCGCCTCGAGGAATGGCAGACGAACATGACCGCCACCATCACCGGCATCAAGGAGCTGGCGGAGGCGGGGGCATGACCGATACGGCGATCAGGGCCGACTGGCAACCGACGGCCTGCATCCTCTGCGAGTGCAACTGCGGCATCGAGGTCCGCCTCGGCGGTGAGGACGGGCGCCGCTTCGAACGGATCCGGGGCGACAAGACCCATCCGGCGTCACAGGGCTACACCTGCGAGAAGGCGCTGCGGCTCGACCACTACCAGAACGGCCGGTCGGGACGGATCCTCTCTCCCCTCCGCCGCCGGCCCGACGGCACCTTCGAGCAGATCGGCTGGGAGGTGGCCATCGCCGAGATCGCCGCCCGCCTGAAGGCGGTGCAGGAGGCCGCCGGCCCCGAGGTCGGCGGGGAGGCGATCTTCTACTACGGCGGCGGCGGGCAGGGAAACCACCTCGGCGGCGGGTACGGCAACGCCCTGCTGCGGGCCGTCGGCGGCAAGTACCGCTCCAGCGCCCTGGCCCAGGAGAAGACGGGGGAGTTCTGGGTCAACCACCGGATGCTCGGCACGATGGTCCGGGCCGACTTCGAGCACGCCGAGGTGGCGGTCTTCGTCGGGAAGAACCCCTGGCAGAGCCACAGCATCCCCCACGCCCGCACCACGCTGAAGGAGATCGCCCGCGACCCGGGGCGGTCGCTGATCGTCATCGACCCCCGCCGCACGGAGACGGCCGAGCTGGCCGACTTCCACCTCCGGGTGCAGCCCGGCACCGACGCCTGGCTGCTGGCCGCCCTGGCCGGGGTGATCGTGCAGGAGGACCTCGTCGCCCACCAGTGGCTGGCCGCCCACGCCGCCGACGTGGAGGAGACGCTGGAGGCGCTGGCCACCGTGCCGGTGGCGGAGTACTGCGCCCGCAGCGGGGTCTCCGAGGACCTGGTGCGGGCGGCGGCCCGGCGTATCGCCGGCGCCACCGGAGGCGTGGCCGTCTTCGAGGATCTCGGCGTGCAGATGAACCGCCACTCGACGCTGGTGTCATGGCTCGAGAAGGTCGTCTGGGTGCTGACCGGAAACTTCGGCAAGCCGGGGGCGCAGTACTCGCCGTCGAGCCTGGTCGACATCACCGCCGGCGGGAAGGTCCGGGGCAAGACGCCGGTGGTGGGCATGCCGCTCATCTCCGGGCTCGTGCCCTGCAACGTGATCGCCGAGGAGATCCTCACCGATCACCCGGCCCGGTACCGGGCGATGATCGTGGAGAGCGCCAATCCGGCCCACTCGCTGGCCGACTCGAAGCGGTTCCGGGAAGCGCTGGAGGCCCTCGACCTCGTGGTGGTCATCGACGTGGCCATGACCGAGACGGCCCGCCTCGCCCACTACGTACTGCCGGCGGCGACGCAGTACGAGAAGTGGGAAGCGACGTTTTTCAACTTCGAGTTCCCCCGCAACGTGTTCCACCTCCGCAGGCCTTTGCTGGAGCCGCCCGACGGGCCGCTGCCCGAGCCGGAGATCCACTCCCGGCTGGTGGAGGCACTGGGGGCGGTGACGGAGGAGGACCTCG
This sequence comes from Actinomycetota bacterium, assembly GCA_040756995.1. Classification (GTDB taxonomy): domain Bacteria; phylum Actinomycetota; class Acidimicrobiia; order IMCC26256; family BP-133; genus BP-133. The sequence continues at coordinate 117,357 of JBFLYK010000020.1, forward strand.
CTCCCCTGCGGGAGGCGGCGGGGCAGGGCCGGGCGGCCTTCGCCATGGCCTTTTTCGCCGCCGTCGGCGCAGACCGTGGCGGCTCACGCCGCCCGGATCGGGGGGACACCCCCCGTCCCCCGGGTCCTCACCTCGGGGCGGTGGCGCCGGTGGTGCTGTACCGCACGCTCGGCCCGACGCTGCCCGGCGGCGCGGCGGCGGCCGCCGTGCTGTGGGCCGCCGCCCACAAGTGCGCCCAGGCCAACCCGGAGGGCGTCCGCCGGGCCGGTTTCACCGGTGAGGGCCTCGAGGCCGGCGAGCAGCTCTTCGAGGCGATCCTGTCGAGCCCGTCGGGCGTGGTCATCACCGACGACGAGTACGACACCTCGTGGCGCCGCCTCCGTACGCCGGACGGGCTGATCCACGTCACGATCCCCGAACTGCTCGAGGAGCTGCGAGGCCTGGGGAGCGAGCCGGTGGCGGTCGATCGCGACTGGCCCTTCGTGCTCTCGGCCGGCGAGCGCCGCTCGTTCACCGCCAACACGATCATGCGCGACCCCACCTGGCGGAAGCGCGACCCGTCAGGCGCTCTGCGGGTCAGCCCCGGCGACGCGCGGCGGCTCGGCCTCGTGGACGGCGGGCAGGCCCACCTCTCCACCCGCCGGGGCGGGGGCGTGGTGACCGTCGAAGTCGACGACCGCATGCAGGACGGCCATCTGGCCCTCCCCAACGGCCTCGGTCTGTTCAGCCCCTCGGACAACGGCGCCCCCCTGGTGACCGGCCTCGCCCCCAACGAACTGACCGACGCCGCCGCCCGCGACCCCCACGCCGGCACCCCCTGGCACAAACACGTCCCCGCCCGTCTCACGGCGATCGAGGAGCCGCCGGGAGCCGCCTGACCGCACTTGCGCCGTGCTTATGCACATAGGTTGTCGATAGGCACGGCACAAGTCCGCCCCCTCCGGAACGCCGGGCCGGAACCAGCGGGCACAACCCATCCCTGCCCGCCTCGAGCCCGTCGAGGAGTCGACCGACGCCGCCTGAAGGATCACAGACCGGGCCTGCACCTTTCCCCTGACCCACCAGCGACCGCCGGTGCGACCTGAGCGCAATCGATTGCGCTCAGGCCACCCGCTCTTTCCGGTGTCAGGCGGTGTCGGCGAGGAGGAGGGAGACCTCTTCGAGGATCTCGGTTTCGGCGCGGGTGCGGGCCAGGTCGGCGAAGACGGCGAGTTCGCCGGGATCGTCGAGCCGGGCGGCCTGGGCGGCGATCTGCTCCGCTCCTTCGACCGGGGGGAGCTGGCCGCTGACCACCTGAGCGGCGATGGCGCGGATGGCTTCCCGGGTCGGGTCCGTCACGGCTTCGTGAGGCGGCGGAGCTGGGCGGCCAGGTAAGGGCGGGCCCGACGTTGGCCTCCGTTGGCTTCAATCGCAGCGCCGAGGGCTGACAGGCAGCGGACGATGACCTCCCGGTTCGGGGTCAGGCCGAGCCGTTCGCAGTCCTCGAGCCAGGCGGCCGGCGACCGGTGGCCTCGGGCCCGGTTGCACCGGGCGCAGGCGGCCACTTCGTTCTCCATCCAGGACGGGCCGCCTTTGAGCTTCGGAATCAGATGATCGGTGGTGGCCCGCACGAGGGCCCGACCGCGGCGCGAGTCATCGGGGCCGACGAGGCTGCGCCCGCACCACACGCACTCCCCGCCGTCGCGGCGGAGGATCTCGGCCAGACGCTCCTGACGCGACAGCGCCCGGGCCGGTGCTTGGAGGTCGTCGGGTACCGCCGTGAAACGAGCCATGGCGGCCGCCAGCGTACCGGCGCCCTCCGACACTGACGCCGGGCTCCCGCCTCGTGCTCACAGTCGCGCTCGACCGGGATTATTCCGGTCGAGC
>JBFLYK010000021.1:0-112054 GCA_040756995.1 Actinomycetota bacterium
GTTCGGGTCCGGGTCGGCATCGGTTGTCGTCGGAGGCGGGGCGCCGTCCGGGGGCCCGTCGGCCTCGTCGGCCGGGGAGTTGGTCGTGAGCGTCCGGACTTATCGGTTCCCGGCGGCGGATCGGACGGGGTGGGTCCTTGGCCTTGGCGGGGCGCAGGTTGTCCCGCTGGCCGGCGGGGTGTCCGCGGCGGTGGTGATCGTGGCCCGCACGGGGTCGGTCACCGCTGGGGTGGTGCCCTTTGTCGCCGCTGTGGTCGTGGCGTTGATCCGGGTGGGTGGCGTCCCGCTGTTGGAGGCTGCCACGACGGCGATGGGCTACGGGAGGCGGTGGCAGCGCCGCCGCTTCGACGCCCCGTTTCCGTTCCCGGGGCCCGAGCTGAGGCTGCCGGCAACGTTTGGCCGCGCCGAGTTCGTCGAGGTCGACACCGGTCATGGTCCGGCCCTGATCGGGGTGGACGGGCGGAGCGGGTTGGCGGCGGCGACCGTGCGGGTGGCGGCGCCGGCCCCGTTCCTGCTCTGCGACGAGGACGACCAGATCCGCTTTCTGGACACCTTCGGCGAAGCGCTGGCTCCCTTGTGCCGGGAGGGTGGGCCGGTGACTTCACTGCGCTGGGTGTCGTTCGCGGCCCCGGCTGGTCTCCCGCCCCGGGATGGCTCCGCCGAAGGCCCGGCGGTCCCGGCCTACCGGGAGGTGCTCGACCTGTTGGCCGATGAGGCCCACCACGAGGTCCTCCTCACCGTCACCGCCGCCGGCAAAGCCCGCGGTGAGGGGGGTGCGCTGGTCGACATGCTCATCGATGAGGTTCGCCTCCTCATGGACCGCCTCCAGGGCGCCGGCTTGTCGGCCCTGCCGCTGGACAGCTCCGGGTTCGCCGGTGCCTTGCGGCGCCGCCTCGATCCGGTGGGGCGGGGATCACCGGCCCAGCTCGCCGCCCTCCCCGATGGGACGGGGTCGGTGGCGGCGGCGGGTCCGCTGTGCCTGCGGGAACGATGGCATTGCCTCCAGCTCGACGGGACGGTCCATCGCGCCTACCACCTGGTCGAGTGGCCCCGCTCCGAGGTCCCGCCGGGGTGGACCGCCGATCTGCTCCTGGCCTTGCCGTTGACCCGGGTGGTGTGCGTGGTCTTCGAGCCGGTGGGGTGGCGGGCGTCGCGCCGGGCGGTCGACCGGCTCGCCGCCAAGCTGGACTCCGACGAGGAACAGCGCCGCCGGGCCGGGTTCCGCGTCGGCGCCGAGCAGGAAGCCACCCGCAGCGAGCTGACCGCCCGGGAGCGGGAGCTGGTGGCCGGCCACCCCGAGTTCGACTACTCCGGCTTCGTCGTCCTCTCCGCCGCCGATGCCGACGAGCTCGACGAGTTGGAGGCCCAGGCCCGGTCGGTGGCCGCCGCCGCCGGGGTCGAGCTCGCCGCCTGCGACGGACGCCAGGCCGAGGCGTTCGCCGCCACCCTGCCGGTCCCGCTGGTCCCGTCGGGGTGGAGACGATGAGCCTGTGGCGTCACCGGCGGCGGGCGACCACGGCCCAGCTGTCCGTTCTCTACCCCGGGGTCGCTCCGCCCCCGCCGCTGGGCCGTTCGGCGTGCCTGGGCGCCGACGTCCTCGGCGGCGGTGCCTACCGGTTCGATCCGTTCGACGCCTACGCCGCCGGACTGGCCGCCAACCCCAACCTGATCGTCTTCGGCGACCCCGGCGCCGGCAAATCCGCCGCGGTCAAGACCATGCTCCACCGCTGGGTCGGGCTCCGCCGGCGCCACCACCCGGCCCGCTGGGTGGCCATCTGCGACCCCAAAGGCGAATACCGGGCTCTGGCCCGGACCCTCGACCTGGAACTGCTGGCCCTGCGGCCCGGTGGGCCCGTCCGCCTCAATCCCCTCGACCCGGGCGGCGGCGACGACGGCGACACCCGGCTGCGGCAAGCGGGGCTGCTGGCGGCCATCTCGTCGTGTCTGCTGGGACGGGTCCTCACTCCCCTCGAGGACGCCGCCATCGGCTGGGTCCTCGACGCCCTCACCGCCCACCGCGGTGCGACCCCCACCCTGGCCGACGCTGCCGGCCTCCTGGCCGCCCCCACCGCGGAGATGGCCCAGCGGGCCGGGACCACCCCCGAGGGCCTGGCCCGCTCGGTCGACGACCTCCGCTTCGGGCTCGGCAAGTTGCTGGACCGGGAACTCCGCGGCATGTTCGACGGACAGTCCACCGTCCGTTCCGACGCCCACCACTGCGGGGTCGTGATCGACCTGTCCGGCGTCCACGGCGACCGGACCGTCCTCGGGGTGGTCATGGCGGCGGCCACCGCCTGGATCGCCTCCCACCTCGCCCGCCGCGACGGCGTCCAGCGCCTCCAGGTCATCGACGAGGCCTGGGCCCTGCTCGCCAACCCGGCCTCCGTCCGCCACCTCCAGGCCAGCTGGAAACTCTGCCGCGACTACGGCGTGGCCAACATCGCCGTCGCCCACCGCATCGCCGACCTGCGCGCCCAGGCCGACGACGGCACCTCCCTGGCCAAGATCGCCGCCGGCCTCCTCGGCGACACCGAAACCCGGGTCCTGTTCCGCCAAGCTCCCGACCAGGTCCCCGAAGCCAAAGCCCTCCTCGGCCTCACCAAAGTCGAGGCCGATCTTCTTCCCCGCCTCAGCCGGGGTCGAGCGATCTGGAAACGCCCGGGGGCCTCCGCCCTTGTCCACCACGTCGTGGCCCCGTCGGAATGGCGCTTCGCCAACACCGACGGAGCGCTCCTCGGCCAGAAACCGAATTTCTGTGACGAATTGCCCAAATCTGCGAACTTTAGGATGGAGCTGGCGTCATGATCCGACTCGTTCCACGTCGCACCGTTGAGAACGAATCACGGCTCACCCCCAGCTCTCGAACCTCCCTCGAGAGGAGCCCACACCACACCATGCTACCCACAACCATGGCGCAGCGCTGCCTCTGCGCCGGCATCCTCACCCTCGCCCTGACGGCCTGCAACAACGGCGGCAACGGCCGGCCCGACCGCGGCGGCGTCGCCCAGTCGGCGCCGTCCACGACCACAACGAGCTCGGCCACCACGACGGCCGGTAACGCACAGGCGGCGGTGATCGACGCCTACCTCGCCTACTGGCGCACCGTCGTCGCGTATGGCAGCGAGGCGGCTCCCTTCGACCCGAACGAATTCAAGAACCGCTTCTCGATCGTCGCCGTGGGCGCGCAATACGACTCCCTCTTCAACACCTTTCAACTGGACCGAGCGAAGGGCTGGGTCTACCGCGGTTCGGAGAACGATCAGCATCGACCCCAGGTCGCCGAACTGTCCGGCGACCGGGCGGTGGTCATCGATTGCGCCGACGATTTCGGAGGAATCTTCGATACCCGGGAGAACGTCTACGTTCAACCCCTGACTCCTGGGCAGTACACGAAGATCATCGCCGTCCTGCAACGCGCCGATGGCACCTGGAAAGTCTCCACCCAAGGCGGGAACGACGAGAGGTGCCAACTATGAGGGGTCCAGTGACCGCCACGGTCACCCTCGTTCTGTTGCTCAGTGCCGCCCCGCCGGCCGACGCCCGGGTCCAGGCCCACACCACCTGTGAGGGTGATGGCTGCGACGCGAAGGCGGCGTCGTCCATCTCCGGCGAGCACCGCGCCAGAGGTCGTCGCAAATCGAATCCCATCAGCTGCCGGTACGCGAGGTTGCCCATGCCCCCAGACGCAACTCTCTATCGCCCTGACGGCACAACCATTGTTCCCGACGGCGATGGACAGTGGTTTGAGCGGCAATGCGTCGATACCCGCGAGTTGGCCAAGATCAGCGATTCGGCCAGTCCGAACGCCGACGAGGCTTCCAAGATCCGGGCCATCATGCAGCAGATCCATGCAGTACAACGCCAGCCGGTCTTCATCCGCACCCGCGACGTCCCCGATCTGATCGAAGAGGCGAAGTCCCGCCTGCAGTTTCCGGTTCTGACTCCGAAGTTCTCGCCGGCGTCGCCGTGGACGTTCGTGAACTATCCCACGGCCCTGTGGCTCGAGGGGGATGCGACGGCGCGTTCCGCCACTGCCGAGGTGCCGGGGGTGCGGGTGGTGGTGTCAGCGACCTTGGAAGAGGTGCGCTGGGAAACCGGCGACGGGGCCGTGGAGGTGTGTGCCGGTCCGGGGCGAGCGCCGGACCCAACGGTGCGAGGCGACCACGGTGATTGTTCCCACGTGTGGTCGTGGCCGTCGCTGGGGCAGCCGGATTCCGCTTACCAGGTGGTGGCTACGGCGTTGTGGCGGGTGACCTGGACGGCGGAGGGCGCTCCTGGCGGTGGGGATCTGGGTTTGATCCCGCAGCGTTCGGCGCCCATACCGGTTCCGGTGGCCGAGGTTCAGACGCTCAACATTGCGCCCAGAGCATAAGGAGATCCTGCGTTGGCTGTTTCTGCTTCTCGTCTTCGTCCCGGGGCCGATCCGGCCTCCGGCGGGCTGGCCGGTGGACCGGTGGTGGCGCGGCGGTCGTATCCGCTGATCGCCGCTGGTCTGCTGGCGGCGCTGTTGGGCGCGTTGGTCTTCGCCACCGTGAGCGCCGGGTCCGACCACCGCCAAGACGTGCTGGTGGTGCACCGCCCGGTGGCGGTGGGTGATGTCGTCTCCGCTGATGACGTGGCGGTGGTGAAACTGGCCCCGCCGAAGGGCGTGGGGTTCATCACCGCTGCCAACAGGGCGAAGGTGGTGGGCCGGCCGGCGGCGGTGGCGCTGGTCCCCGGAAGCCTGCTGGTCGATGCCCAGCTGGGCTCTCCCGCGGGGCTCGGTGATGGGCAGGCGGCTGTGGGCCTGCTGTTGGAGCCAGGCCGGTTTCCGCCGGGGCTTCGGGCGGGCGATCATGTGGCGGTCGTCTCGGCGTCGACCGGGCCGATCCAGGCGTCGACGGATTCGCTGCGGTTGGGCCTCGGCGTGGTCGAGGAGGTGGCCCCGTCGGCTGGTGCTGGTGGGGTGTTGACCCGTGTGCGGGTGGACGGAGCGATGTCGGATCGGATCGCCGCCGAAGGCGCCGCCCGGCGGGTGGCGCTGGTGTCGCTCCCGGGGAGCGCGAAGTGAACCCCGCCAGCGGCAACGGCAACGCGTCCCTGGCCGGGTTGGCGGAACGGCTGCGCGTCGAGCTTGACACCCGCCTGGTGGCGTCGGTGGCCGAGTTGGAGGCGGGCGGGCCGGCGCTGTCCCGGGAGGATCAGCGGGCGTTGGCGGCGAGCCTGACCCGCCGGTGGCTGGTGGAGCTCGCCGCCGAACGCAGCGTCGAAGGCCTGGTGCCGCTGGACCCGCCGGACGAGGAGCGTCTCGCCCGTCAGGTCTTGGACGCCCTCTTCGGCGCGGCGGTCCTGCAGCCCTTCCTGGACGATCCCACCGTGCGGGAGATCCGTCTCAACGGCGCCGCCGTCGGGTTCATCATCCGTACCGATGGCCGCAAGGAGCCCTTGCCCCCTCTGGTCAAGGACAACACCGAGCTGGTGGCCTTGGTGCAGTCGCTGGCCCGGCAGGCGTCGGCGGGAGCGGGGGGCGAACGCCGCTTCGACGCCGCCCACCCGGTGCTGGATATGCAGCTGGAGAGCGGGCATCGGCTGTGGGCCGCCATGGGGGTCACGGACCCTCCCTGCGTGGTCATCCGCCGGCATGACTTCGGCGAGCTCCTCCGGCTCCACGAGCTGGGCGCCCGGGGCATGTTCCCACCCCCGGTGGAAACGCTGCTCGAGGCGTGTGTGGCGGCCCGCTTCAACTCGATCATCGGGGGTGGCACGGGCACGGGCAAGACCACGCTGCTGCGAGGGAAGTGCAATGCCATCCCCTCGGGGGAGCGGCTGATCATCATCGAAGACTCCCCCGAGCTGGGTCTGGATCTGCTTCCCGATTTGCATCCGGACCAGGTGACGATGGTCAAGCGGGAGGACAACGTCGAAGGGGTGGGCGGCTTCTCGCTGGCCGACCTGGTCCGCTCGGCGCTGCGGGGCAGCCCCGATCGGGTGATTTGCGGAGAAACCCGAAGCCACGAGGTCCTGCCCATGTTGTTGGCCATGAGCCAGGGCAACGAGGGGTCGATGTCGACGGTGCACGCCCGCAGCTCCGGGGATGTGTGGTTCCGGCTGGCCACCTATGCGGCCATGGCCCCGGAAGGGTTGTCGTTCGAGGCGTCGGCGGCGCTGATCGCCGGGGCGGTGGATCTGGTGATCTTCCTCTCCCCCCGGCCGGTGACCGCTCCGGGGGGTTCACCGGGAGCCATCACGTCCATCCGGGAACTGACGGGCTGTGAAGACGGTCGGGTGACGTCGAATGAGGTGCTCACCTGGCGGGGCGGTCGGCTGGTGGTGGGGTCCGGGTTCCGGGCCGAGACGGCCGAGCGGCTGGCCGCGGTCGGTTACGACCCGGCCCGCCTGGAGGAGTTGGAGCGATGGTGACGACCGCTGCTTTGGCTGGGGCGCTGGTCGGCGGGGGGTTGGCGGTGACCGTGGTCGCTGCCCGCTCCACCCCGGCGCGCCCTCAGCTGCGGCCCCAGAAGGGTGCGCACCGACCGGCGCCGCCCAACCGGGTGACCCGCGCTGGTCTGTCGGCCGCCGCCGCGGTCGTGGCCTTGACAGCGACGGGTTCTCCGGCCGCTGCGGCCGCCATCGGGGTGGCCGGCGGGTGGCTGCCCGCCGGGCTGGTAGGGCGACGGCAGCGGCGTGACGAGCGGGCGGTGGTCGAGGCCATCGCGGCGTGGACCGAGATGTTGCGGGACGCCGTGGCGTCGGGGCGGGGGGTCCAAGAAGCGGTGTCGTTGACCGCTCCCCTGGCCCCCGAGCCCATTCGGGAGGCGACGGCGAGCTTGCGGGCCCGGAGCGTGCGCGGGCCGCTGGCACCGGCGTTGCGGGCGTTCGCCGACGAGGTGGCCGATCCGATGGCCGACCTGGTCGCCGCCACCTTGACGTTGGCTGCCACCCGGGAGGTGCGGGAACTGGCGGACCTGCTCGGCGCTCTGGCCCGTACCACCCGGCAGCGGACGGCGTTGCGCCTGGCCGCCGAAGCGGGCCGGGCCGGCATGCGGACCACCGCCCGGGCGATCGCCGCCCTCACCGTCGGCATCCTCGTGGCGCTGGTCGTGCTGCAACCGTCCTACCTGGCGCCCTACCGGACGCCGATGGGCCAGATCGTCGGGGTGGCGGCCGCCGCCTGGTTCGGGCTCGGGTTCTGGGGCCTGGCCCGCCTGGGACGGCCGGCACCACCCCGGCGGCTGCACCTGCGGGAGGTGACCTCGTGACCACCGTGCTCATGGCCGGCGCCCTGGTAGGCGTCGGGATACTCCTGGTCGCTCGCGGTGTGCGGGGTGTTCCCGCCCCCGCCGCGGTGCCGGGCAGCACGGATGGGACGGGGCTCTTCGGCGCCCGGGTGGGCGGCCAGCTCGGCCCGGCCGTGCTCCGGGGCGCCGCCGCCGTGCGGTGGACACCGGGGCGGCGCCAAGCCGCCGACCTCGCCGTCACCGGCCGGTGTCTGGAGGACCACGCCGCCCGCAGCGTGCTGGCCGCGGTGTGGTTCGCCGCCATGGCTGTGGCCATCACCGCCGGGATCGGCCTTGGTGGCATGGCCATCCCGGTCCCGGTCACCGTCGGGGCGGCGCTGGCCGCCGCCGCGGTGGGGCCGGTGGTCGCCACCGCCGTGCTCCGGGCCGAGGCCAGCGAACGCCGTCAGGAGTTCCTCGTCGACCTCGCCGCCTATACCGACCTGGTGGTGTTGCTCCTCGCCGCCGGGTCAGGAATTGAAGGCGCCCTGGTCAACGCGGCTGAGGCGGGAGACGACTGGCCCTGGCGCACCCTCCATGACGCGCTGCGCGACGCCCGGCTCACCCGCCAGACCCCCGGAGAGGCGTTCACCAACCTCGGCCGGCGTCTCGGGCTGGCCGAACTCGAAGAGCTGGGCGCGGCCGTGGCACTGGCCTCCTCATCCGGTTCCCGGCTCCGGGAATCGCTCGCCGCCCGGGCCGACACGCTCCGGGCCCGGGAACTGGCCCGAGTCCAAGCCCAAGCCGCTTCCGCCACCGAACGCATGACGTTCCCCGTCGTCGCCCTCGCCGTCGGATTCCTCGTCGTCTTGGGATTCCCGGCCGTAACGAGGGTCATCTCTGGCTTCTGAAAAAGCGATGGGTTCACGAATTCCGAAGGACATCGAACCAACCCCCAACCCCCGACGCGGAGGTCCTCACCATGCCTGAACCGATCAACGAAGACTTCTTGCCCGTGCTGGTCGCCCGGCTCCGGGCGCTGCGACACGACGAACGAGGAGAAGTGACCCTCGAACCCATCCTCCTCACCGCATGCCTCATCGGGCTCGCCGTGCCGGTGATCGGCCTCGGCGTGCCCAAGCTCATCCGTCTGCTCGCGTCGTTCTGAACCCGCATGGCTGCTCGTACACCGCTGCAGTTCCTTTCTGACACCGGAGGTCACCGTGCCTGAATTCGATACCCTGCGCGCCTGCCTGGCCCTGCTGTTCGCTCACCTCAAGGGATGGCGAGCCGAGGACGGCTCGATCACCTTGGAGCAGATCCTGATCACCACCACGCTGGTCGGCGCCGCGCTGGTCGCCGGCGTGGCCATCATGAACCGGGTCAACGACGCGGCCCGGGCGATCCCCACGGGGCAGTGAACGATCGTCGAGATGCCGCCGCCGCCGCTGCCGCCGAGTCGGGGTCGGCGAGCCTGGAAGCGGTCTTGCTCCTGCCCGTGCTGGTCGTGAGCCTGCTGGCCATCATCCAGACGGCGCTGTTCGCCCACGCCTCGGGGGTCGCCGACGCTGCTGCTCGGGAGGGCACCCGCACCGCCCGGCTCACCGGCGACGCCGCCGCCGGTCGGCAGCGAGCGTCGGAGTTCCTGGCGACACATGGTGCCCAGCTCGTCCTCGACCCGGTGGTGGACGCCGCCGCTGGAGGCGGGGTGGCGTCGGTCCGGATCAGTGGCCACGCCGTCACCCTGCTGCCGTTGTTCGTGTTGCCGATCACTGCTCGGTCTTCCGGGCCGGTGGAGGCCTTCACGCCGATCGTGGGAGCCGCCCGATGAGATCGCAACGAGGGTCGTTGACACTCGAAGTGGCCCTCATCATCCCGGTGTTCATCGGGTTGGTGATGTTCATCGCCGGGGCCGCCACCCTGGTGGGGGCCCGTTCGGCGGTGGACGACGCCGCCTGGGAGGCGGCCCGGGCGGCGTCCCTCGCCCGCAGCGGCACCGCCGCCGACGCCGCCGCCCGGGCCGCCGTCGAGCGCCGCTTGGCCGGCCAACGCTGGTCGTGCCTGGCCGAGCGGGTCGACGTCGATGTCTCCCGCTTCACGCCCGGCGGCGACGTGGCCGTGACCATCGCCTGCGACGTGCGTCTCCGTGACGCTGGGCTGTTCCTGCCCGGTGCCGCCCAGGTGGCCGCCCGGGCCGTGGCGCCGCTCGATCGGTACAAGGCCATCCAATGAACCAAGAGCAAGGCTCGATCAGCATCGTCGCTCTGGTCCTCGCCACTGCCCTGTTGGGGGCCGCGGGTCTCGTCGTCGACGGCGGTACCGCCACCGCGGCGGCGGCCCGGGCGTCCGATATCGCCCAGGACGCCGCCCGGGCCGGCGCTGTCGCCGGCTCGACCCCCCAACCAGGCGGCGGGGTCACCCTGGACTCCACCACCGCCCGGGAGGCGGCCGAGGGATGGCTGGCCCGGGAAGGCATCGACCCGTCCACCGCCCGCATCACCATCGATCGTGATGCGGTCACGGTCGTGATCCATCAGCAGCGGCCGACCGCCCTGCTGCGCCTGGTGGGGATCGACCACCTCACCGTCGACGGCAACGGCGCCGCCCGTCCCGCCAGCGGGATCACGAAGGAGGGCTCATGACCCCGACTGTCCCCCACAGCCTGGCCCGCCGGCTGTCCGCCGCCGCCTGCGCCGCCGGCTACGCCATTGGGATCCCGGCGCTGCTGGTCCGCGCCGCTGGCTGGCCACTCCCCCGACGACTGCCGTCGTGGGCAGCGCTGACCGCCGCTTTCAGCGGTGGGTGGCGACCGGACGACCGCTTCGTGATCGCCGCCCTCGCCGTCATTGCCTGGGTCGTCTGGGCCCAGATCGCTGCTGTGACCGTGAGCGAGCTGCGCACGATCCGCTCGGGGCTCCCTGGGCGCACCGTTCCCTGGTCGGCGTGGTGCCGGCCCATCGCCCTGCGCCTCGCTGCCACCCTGACAGTCCTTGTGCCGCTGGCTCCCCGTGCTGCTGTCGCCGATCCGCTTCCGACCCGGACCGCCATTGTGCGTCCCTTCACTTCGGGTGGCACCGCCCCGGCTGTTCACCTCCTCGAACCGGAACCGGGCGTCGCCGCCACCCGGCTGGCGACGGTGGTGCACATCGTGCGGCCCGGCGAGACCCTCTGGGACGTGGCCCGCACCCAGCTCGGTGATCCCCGCCGGTGGCGGGAAGTCTTCGAACTCAACCGGGACCGGCTCCAGCCCGACGGGCGCCGCTTGCACGACGCCGACCTCCTGCGTCCTGGGTGGCGTCTCGAGCTGCCCGCCCCGCCCTCAGCTCCGCCGAACCTGCCGACCGCCGGCGGAACCGCGTCAATGACGCCGGACAGCGCCGTACTGTCGATGCCGCTCGAATGTCCTGGCCCGCCCGACCGGTGGAGTGAGCCCAGCGACGGCGGCCGGCCGGTGATCACACCGGCCGAACCAGCACCGCCGGTGTCAGCGCCGACCACCAACACGGTTCCCACGAGCCCATCGCCGGACGGCCCTCCACCGCAGGACGCCATTCCACCTGCCGGGCTTCGGCTGGGGATTCCCGCCGTTGCGCTGATCGGGTTCCCCTCCCTGACCGGGGGTGTCCTGCTCGGGTATCTCGGTGCGTTGCGCCGCGATCGAGAACGGCGCCGCCGTCGTCACCACCGCTTCCCTGCCCCCACCGCATCCCGGCAGGCCGCCGAGCGGCAAGTGCGGGCGGTGGCCCGACCCGACGCCGGCCAGTGGGTCGATCTCGCCCTGCGCCACCTGGCCGCGTCCCTGGCGGAAGATGGAGCGCCGCCGGCGCCGACGATCCGGGCCGTGCTCGCCGGTGAGGGTGGCGTCGAAGTGCTCGTCTCGCCGCCCTGGCCGGTGGCCCCGGGCCGGTTCCTCCCCCAGGACGACGGTCAGATCTGGCGGCTCGACCCGGCCCTCGACCTCGAGGAGCTCACCGCCCTCACCACCGGCGCGCCTGCCTACGTCGCTGGGGTGGTCACGGTCGGGGAAACGGCCCGGGGGGCGGTGCTGGTCGACCTGGCCGCCGCCGGCAGCCTCGTCGTCGAAACCGACCGGGAACGGGCCGATGCCATCGTTGCTGCCATGGCCGCCGAACTTGCCGCCGCGCCCTGGTCGGAGAACTGCGACATCTGCCTCGTCGGCGGCGCCGGCGGCCTCGAGGCCCTCGAACGGGTCCGGACGCTGCCCGCTGACGGTGCCGCCGGCGAGCTCGCCCGGCTGGTTGGCAAACCGGGCACGAACGGGTTGGCCGACGGCGCCCGGGGTGACATCCCCGCCGCCCTGACCATCGCCGTGATCGCTGCTGGCGCCCTTCCCCCCGATGACCTCGCCGGGCTCGTGGCCGCCACCCGACCCCACAGCCGCCTGGCCGTCATTGCTGCTGCTCCCGGTGGCGGCGTTGCCGGCCGGTTCCGTCTCGTCGGCTGCGAGGACGACACCGCCATGCTCTATCCCCTGGGCCTGACCGTGACCCCTGCCCGACCGTGCACCACTGCCACCCAGCTCGTGGAACTGGTCGCCGCTACCGCCACCGATGCCGACGTCCCCGTCGACGACGACGGTGATGGTGCGGCCGTCGCGGTCGAACAAGCCGAAGTTCCCGAGCCCCACCATGCCGATCACGACCGCGCCGCTGGCGCCAATGCAGACGCAGACGCAGAGGCAGAAGCCGACGCCGTTGCCGAGACCGACGCCGACGCCGACCCTCATGTCGATGACGATGACGACGCCGATGCTGACATCGCTGTCGGCGAGGATGCCTCCAACGCGGCAGCGATGGCGGCCATCGACCCGGTCGTGGAGGTCCGCCTGCTCGGCCCGGTGGAGATCACCTGGCAGCACAAGACGCCCAAGCCTCAGGTCGGCGAGTTCGTCTCCTACCTGGCCGTCCACCCCAGAAGCGTCACGTCCGATGAGGCCCGGCTGGCGTTGTGGCCCACCACCGCCGACGATGAGCGCTTCAACGAACGGGCCCCGGCCACCTTCTGGGCGTTGACCACCAAAGCGCGCGGCGCCCTCGGCGACGACCGCGACGGCAACTCCCTGCTGTTGCGAACGGCGAACACCCTGCGCCTCTCCCCCGCCGTGGGCTGTGACTGGCTGGAGTTCCAGCGACACGTGGCCCACGCCCGGCGCCACCCCGGTGAGGCCGCCATGTCCCTCAAAGCCGCCCTCACCCTGGTTCGCGGACGTCCCTTCCAGGGATCGGCTTTCGCCTGGGTGGAAGTGGAACGGCTCGATGGCGTGATGGAAGCGGCCATCTCCGACGCGGCTGGCGACCTGGCCGAAACCGCCCTCGCGTCGGGCGATCTGGCAACGGCACGGTTTGCGGTGGCCCAGGGACTGCGTGGTGTCCCCCACGCCGAGAGCCTGGTCCGTTTCGCCATGCGCATCGCCGCTGCCGCCGGCGACCGGGCCGGGATCGAACGGGCCTGGCGGGACGCCCAGCGCATCGCCACCGATCTCGACCCGCTCGGCACGCCCGAGCCGGAAACCGCCCAGCTCTACGAAACCCTCCGCCGCAAGGAGGCTTCGTGACCACCCCCGACCGCCGAGACGACGGTGTGGGCGGCCTGCTCGAGGCCGCCTTCCTCGCCATCGTCGTCGCCGCCGCCGGCGTCGCGGCCCTGTTCTTGTGGGCGTCGCGGGCCGCCGCCGCCCTGTTCGGTCACGGCCCCTTCCCCGCCCACATGAGCGACGCCCTCGTCGCCCTCAGCCGACTCCCCCACCATTGGGCCGACCCCGCCCAAGCCTGGCCCCCCAACCTGGCCCCGGCCCTGCCAGGGCCGGTCGCCTACTGGGCGGTGCTCGCCGCCCCGATCATCGCCGTCGCCCTGGGGGGCACCGTTGGCGTGCGGGTCGTTCTCCGCCGCCGCCACCGGCGGCGCCGCCCCCTCGGGGTCGATCCCGACACCGGCGTCGCCAGCCGCCTGCGGCGCCTCGAGGTCCCCGCCCCTACCGCCGGGCGGATCACCCTGGGTCAGGTCGGCGGGCGGCTCGTGGCCGCCGAACCGGCCGCCAGCCTGGCCGTCGTCGGCCCGTCCGGCTGCGGCAAGACGGTGGGGTTCGCCATCCCCGCCCTCCTGGAATGGGACGGGCCGGTCATCGCCACCTCGGTCAAGACCGACCTCCTGGCCGCCACCTTCGGTGCCCGCCGGGAGGCCGGGTCGGTGTGGGTCTACGACCCCACCGCCTGCACCAACTTCCCCGCGGCACGCTGGAGCCCCCTCCCCGCCTGCGCTACCTGGGCCGGTGCCCAGCGGATCGCCGCCTGGCTGTGCGAAGCGACCGAACCCAAACGCTCCGTCACCGACGCCGACTGGTGGCACAGCCAGGCGCAGATCGCCCTCGCTCCCCACCTCCACGCCGCCGCCACCTCCGGCGCCACCATGGCCGACGTCGTCCGCTGGATCGACGTCCAAGAAGTCGAGATCGTCCGGGCCGCCCTCGCCGAGGCCGCCGGCCTACCCGGCCTGGTCGACGCCGCCGCCGTCAGCGCCGACGCCGCCCGCCTCGCCTTCGAACTCGAAGCGCCGGTGCGGGCCCAGGCCATCGACGAACTCCGCCGGGCCGTCCTCGCCGACGGCGGACCCCAGGCCCGCAAAGCCGCCAAACAGCCAGGATCGTGGCCCCTCCCCTGGCGCGAACGGCTCGAAGACAAGGTCGCCGCCGACCTCGACGCCGCCGTCCGGGCCGAACTCGAAGTCCTCCTGTTGCGCAAAGGCGGCCGGGCGGTCAGCGCCCTGGCCGCCGCCGAAGCGCTCTGGGCCAAAGAAGAACGACTGCGCAGCTCCGTCTACGCCAGCGTCCAAAACGTCCTCCTCGGCTACGCCGACGCCAACGTGGCCGACGCCGCCGCCGGCTGCGACATCGACTTCGGCCGCTGGCTGACCGGGCCCAACACCATCTACCTCGTCGCCCCCGAACACGACCAGGCCCGACTGCGACCCGTCCTCACCGTCCTCCTCGCCGCCGCCGTGCGGGCCGCCTACGAGCGGGCCAACCGCAACGGCGGCCGGCTCGGTCGCCCCTGCCTGGTCCTCCTCGACGAAGCCGGCAACATCGCCGCCCCCAAAGACCTCCCCGCCTGGATCACCACCGCCCGCGGTCACGGCATCAGCCTCGTCACCGTCTGGCAGGACCTCGCCCAGATCCGCTCCATCTACGGCGAGCTGGGCACCGCCATCGTGAACAACCACAAAGCCAAGATCTTCGGCTCCGGCATCAGCGACCCGACCACCCTCGATCTGGCCAGCCGTCTCGTCGGCGACCGGCCCCTCACCGAACGCACCCTCTCCAAGAGCCGGGACGGACAGCAATCCTGGTCCGAGCACCGCATCTACCGCCGCGCCGCCCCCGGCGACGCCATCCGCCGCCTCGACGACTACAACGCCCTCCTCATCTACGGCAACCTGCCCCCCGCCCGCCTCACCCTGCAACCGAACGACCCGGGCGACGAGGACGAAGAGCGCAAAGTCGCCTGAGGGCAGGCATTCTAGACTTCCACGTGGTCGCCCTCGGTGGCCGGGTGTACCTCGCGAACCTTCATAGATTCGGCTATATTTACAATCACTGTGAATAAGCCAGTTTTTGTAAAGTTTGGGGGGCCGCTGGAGAGGGACGCCGTCCGCATCCTCCGGGACATCCCGGAGGTCACTGTTCAGCCGACGACACCCAAGGGGCGGGCGGCGACCGTGCTACAGGCTGGAGACGTCACTTGTGTCGTGGAGGTCAAAGCGCAGCGGGTGGCCAACGCCGCCACAGCGCGGCAGCTCGCCGAGTACGCAAAGGAGTTGCCCGGCGACACCCATTTGATCGTGGTGGCCCGGACCACGACCGGGGACGCCCGCCAGCTCTTGGAAGAGGCCGGGGTGGGGCTGTTCGACACCGCCGGCAACATGCGGGTTCGGTTGCCGGGGCTCTTCATATGGACCGAAGGACGCCGCGAGGCACCACGCCATCCGGGTGGCCCCGATGAGCCGCCAGTCAAGCTCACCGGGAAGGCAGGCATCGCGGCCGAAGCGCTCCTGATGGAACCGGAGAGGGATTGGAAGGTCCGTGACTTGGCTGAGCGGGCGAGCGTGTCGACGGCGCTGGCTCACCGCCTCCTCGTCCGCCTCGAACGTGAGCGGCTCGTCGAGGCAAAGGGAGCGGGACCGCACAGGACCCGGCGGGTCACCAACCGAACTGCACTGCTGGACCTCTGGGCCGAGGAGATGCGGGACCGCTCGGTCACCGAAGCTCGCGCCTTCCGCCTGGCGCGGGATCCCCGGGGACAGGCGAAGACACTCAGCCGGTTCCTCGTGGAGGCGAACATCGACCACGCCGTCACCGGTGCCGCAGGCGCAGCGCTGCTCGCCCCGTTCATCACCGCCATTCCCGTGGTCGACGTCTGGGTGACCGAGACCGCAAGCCTCGACGAGGTCATGGGCGATGTGGGAGCCGACCGCGTCCACGATGGTCACAACATCGTGGTGCGACAGCTTCCGGGAGACGCCCCCTTGGCCTTCCGGCAACGCGTCCAGGAGGTGTGGGTCGCCAACCCGTTCCGGCTCTTCTATGACCTCCGCCAGGATCCGCGGCGTGGACGAGAGCAGGCGGACCGTCTGCGGGAGGAGGTCATCGGATTTTGAGCAAGCGCCACCACAGCGACTATGACGAGGTGACGACGGCCCGCTGTGAACGAGCCCTGGTCACGCTCCTCGGCGACATCGGTCCTTGGAGCGCCCGCGTCTACCTGGCGGGCGGGCTCGCCCCCCGCTACATCGTCGGGAGTCTTCCGGAGGGGGCTCGGCCGCATGTCGGGACCACGGACGTCGACCTCGTGATCGGGTTGTCCGTTGGGGACGAAAGTCCCGAGGCGTACCGGACGTTGGAGAACAACCTCAAGCAGGGCGGCTTCACAGCGGAAACGTCGTTCCGGTGGAAGAAGACCGTCGAGGGCGTGGCGGTCACGGTCGAGTTCCTCTGCGAGACCGACCAAGTGGAACCGGGGAAGATCTACAAGCCAAAGGGCCAGGGCACCGGATCGGGGCTCGGGGCGTTCAACGTGCGGGGCGCCCAGCTCGTCACCCGAGACTACGTCGAGCGTGAGATCGAAGCCGATCGGCTCGACGACGGCGGCCGCTCCCGAGTGACGGTGCGGGTTGCCAACATCCTGTCCTACACCGTGCTGAAGATCCTTGCCTTTCAGGACCGCCACGAGAACAAGGACTCCTACGACCTCGTGTACTGCCTGCTCAACTTGGGAGAAGGACCAGAGGAAGCCGGCCGCATCGCCGCGCACAGTGCGATTCGCCACGACGGGCAAGTTGAGGAGGCCCTGCAACTCCTTGCCGGGCGTTTCGAGTCGGTGGATCACGATGGTCCGCAGGCCTACGGAGCCTTCCTCCGCGGAGGCGGTGATGCGGAGGCGGAAGCACGGCTCCGCCAGGAAGCCGTTGCCGTCGTGCGCCACTTCTTGGACGCCTGTCAGTGATCCCCTCGGGCGCCGCTGAGCCCAACGACAGCATCTCCGGCCGCGACGGCTTCATGACGTCGTGAACCGGGCCGCAGAACGACGAACTGGTGTGGATTCAGGGCTGCTGTTGCTGCTGTTGTTGCAGCCGCTGATCCGGCGGTCGGATTGCCAGACGACTCACACTCTCACCGCAGCGTTTCTCACCTATCGTTGACCAGTTCCGCCCCGCCACGGCTCAGGTACGCCGGCCTGAGCGGGGCCTTCCGCCGAGTCGCGCCCGGCATGGCGGTGGGAACGGCCAGCCGTCGTCCGGTCCTTGAAGGCGCGGATGGCGAGGGCGTCGGCCACGACCGCTCGCCGGGCTTGGAGCCTGTCACGGTTTTGCAGCGCTGCTTCCCGTTCTCGCTGCCGGCGAGCGAGCCGTTCGATGGCCGAGTCGAGCCGGGCGATCCGCTGCCGCAACGACTCACCGGTCCGGTGGGCTGATCCTCCTGACCCGTCGCTGTGTACGAGATGACGCCGGGCGTCGAGGGCCGACTGCATCGCGGCGCGTTGATCGTTGGGCATGGAGTCGAGCAGACGGTCGAGATCGTGCAGCGTGTGCTCCAGCTCGGTGGCGGTGGTGGTTTCGGCCAGCTGCGCGGCCGCTTCGACGTTGGGGTCTCGGTCGTGGAGCATGGCTTCCGGTTGGCGGGCGGCGATCCGGGCGGTGAGCTCTTGGAGGGAGGGGGCGGCGGTTGTCGGGATTCCGTGGGACACGTCGAGGTTGTCGTGGTCGATGCTGTCGCCGGTGGCGACGTAGAGGCGGTTCTCGTGCCGGCCTCGGGTGGTGGCCACGTAGGTGCCCGGGGTCGTGGTGGCGTTGTCGAGCACGGTGAGGGCCCGGGAGAGCGTGCGGCCTTGCACGCCGTAGTCGGTCAGGGCGTAGCCGTGTTCAACGTGGGTGTCCACATACCACCCGGGAAGGCGGACGCGGTGGTGGCTGCCGCCGTGGCCGGCGAAGTCGACCACGACCTCCCCGCGGTGGTGGTCCACCGCCACGATCTCCCCGCAGGCGCCGTTGCGGACCCAGAACCCGCTCTCGTTCCGGAGGCGCCGGTCGTTGTGGCGGGCGACAATCCAGTCGCCGGCTTGGAATTCGTGGCTCGAGGGTGTCCGCCACACCGGGCCGGACAGGACGCCGGCTTCGTTGAGCAGGGCGCGGGCGGCCAGGTTGAGACGCTGCCTGGTGTCGTTCGAGGCGGCGATCATCGGATCCCGGGTGGCCGCCCACTGGTCCTGCCAGTCGGCGACCAGCCGCTCGTGGAGCTCGGCCGGCGTCGATGCCCGGGTGAGCAGCCCAGCGGCGTCCCGCAGGTTGACGGAGGCGGCAACGTCACCTTGGCGGAGGGCGGCGGCGGCTTGGCGGTCGACCGCCGCGGTGGGGCCGACCTGGCGGAGGTTGCCGGTCAGGGTCGGTGCCGGGCGCTGCGAGGTGAGCCAGGTGAAGAACGAGCCGGGGCCGACGGCGGGATGCTGGTGGGGGTCACCGATGAGGACGACGGCGCCGCCGGCGGCTTCGGTGTGGGCGACGAGCCGGTCAAGTCCCCGGGTGGGGAGCATCGATGCCTCATCAGCGATCACCAGGGCGCCGGAAGCCAGTCCGCCACCCGGTGATTGCAGGTCCAACAGCGTGCGGGCCAGGGTGTCGCAGACGGCCAGGCCCGTTCGCTGCTGCAGTTCGTCGGCCGCGGTGGCCGTGACCGCGCAGCCCACGACCGGGACACCCGCCGCCTGGCAGGCAGCGACCAGCGCCGCCGTGGCGGTGGTCTTGCCCGATCCCGGGAGGCCGACCACCGGCCGGAGCAGCGCTGCGGTCCGGCTGACGGCCCGCACCATGTCGGCCTGTTCGCTGCTGAGGTGGGGGAACCGGCCGAGGGCCGCGGCCACGGTGTCGTCGGGCAGGACCGGCCCGCGGTGCCGGTCGGCGGCGGCGATGAGCCGGGCCTCGGCGTGGGCGAGTTCGGGGATGGAGAAGCGGCTGAGGGCAGGATCGTCGACGACACCGGCCGCTTCGAGGACCCGTCCCCGTGGCCGGCCCGGCCGGTGCTCGCGCACCTGGATCACGGCGTGGGAGACGACGAAGGCGTCGGCCGCCTCCACGACCTCCGGGCCGGTCAGACGGCCGGGGAAGGCATCGGCCAGGGCCCGCACGGCGTCACCGCGACCGAAGGTGACCGCGGCAGCGGTGAGCCCGCCGGGGCCGGCGAGAACGGCTTCGACCGCCGCGACTTCCTCGGCGGTAGGCGGCGCCAGTGACGGATGGCCGAGACAGGCGGCCACTTCGGCGGCGCCGAACCCCAGGGCCTCCGCTTCGGCCCGCCATCGCCCATGGAGGTCCTCCGAGCGGGCCGCCACCTCCTTGGCCCGGCGGGTGGCCAACGCGGCCAGTTGGCGGGCGGCGGCCGAGGCGCTGCCGTGGCGGGCGACTTCCTCGCTGATCTCGTCGGACCGTTTCGAGAACCACTCGATGACCGATCGGGGCACGCCGTCGGGTTCCGGGAACGGATCGTCGCCCCCCGCCGGGCGGATGCCGAGCCGCTCCCCGGCCAGGCGCAAGAACGTGGCCCGGTAGACGGCATCGGCGGCCCGCTGCTGGCGGAACAGGCCCGACGCCTCCAGGGCGCCGAGGCGGCCGTCGGGCAGCCGGGTGACGTTGGCGATCAGGCAATGGGTATGGAGCAGCGGATCGTTGGCCCGGCTCTCCCGGTGGTCGAAACAGGCGACGACGAACCCCTCGCCCCTGGCCCGGATCCGGACCCGCCGGTCGCGCCAGATGACGGTCGCCCGCCCCCGGGCGGCGGTGTCTTCCAGGTAGCGGAGCGCGTCGTCGACGGCCAGGTGGTGGATGCGGCGCAGCTCCCGGCGAAGCAGCGGCGGCCCGACGGCCCACAGCACCGACCAGCCCTTGGCGGGCCGGAAGACGACGTCGTAGCCCTGCCGGGTCGACGGCACCCGTCGCGTCTGACGGAGCCGTTCGATCTCTCCCACTGGGATGTCGAACCGTCGCCGTCGACCGACGGCCGGCGCGACGAGCAGGCAGGCCGGCGCCCCGGAGGCGACCGCCGGTGATCCGAGCTCGCCAAGGCGGGTCCGGACCTCTCCCGCCGTCCGCAGCGTCCGGCCGGGCGTGGCCGCTTGGGCCTCCGCCCAGGCCGCTTCGCCGGCGGTCGCCCAGCGACGGACGGTTCGGGCACTGACCCCCAGGGCTGCCGCCGCGGCGTCGACGCCGATCGTCGCGCCGGTGGCGCCGGCGCCGGGATCCTGGTCGGGTGGCGTCGGGCGGCCGGTGGGGAGAAAGGCGTCGCCGGTGATGGGGTTCCGGCCTTCGAGGAGGGCGCGGAGGGCGTCGGGGTCGACCGTCCCCCCAAGGCCCAGGGATGCCGCCAGTTCGCCGCGCCACCGGCCCGGCGCCTCGCCCCGCCCGACGTAGTAGTCGGCCCGGGAAGGGGCGATCTGATCGAGGTAGTAGGCGACCGAGCGGATGACGGCGACGTTCAGCACACCGACATCGACGCCCCCGCCAGCCGCTGTTCGGCCCGCCGGCGCCGGGTCCGCAGCACGACCGGGTCAACCCCCACGGCGGCGGCCACGGCGGCCGCCGGATGGCCGGCGACGCGAGTCGTATAGATCAGTGCGGCGTCCTCCCGGCGGATCGACCCCTGCCGCAACCCCGCCACCAGCAGCCCGGTCAGCCGCTCGGCTGCGCTGCGCTCTGGCGGCGCCGCCACGGTCAGGGCGGCCTCCAGAGGCATCGTCGGGGTGTCAGGGACCCGGCGGACGACCCGGCGCAGACGATCCCGGACCCAATCGATCACCGCCGCGGCCGGCCACTCGAGGTCCTGGCCCCCCAGCTGGTGGATCCGCTCCACGGCGAGCATCACGAGGTTCTGGAGACGGTCGTCGTCATCCGCCCCGACCGACGGGTACTGCCCAGCCAGCCGAAGAAGACCCGGCAGGAGCGCCTCCAGGGCACAGCGGCGAGCCGACCCATCGTCGGCGCTGACCCGAATCAGGGCCGCCAGGACATCGTTCGCCGCCCTGGCCGAGGGGTTGAGCCGCACGAAGGCGATCACCTCGGCGAGGCTGTCGAAGCCCGCCAGGCGACCATCCGCCGCCGCCCACCGGCCGAGGACCGCGGAGTTCTCCGGCCGTGCCGCCAGCGATTCCCACTCCAACGCCAGTCCATCCCACAGTCGAGCCATGGGGACGACGATCCCGATCGACTCGGGACCGGACCTGGGACCAAACTCGGGACCGGACTCGGGACCTGCCGGTCAGGACGACTTTTTCGACCGGGTCCGTCCTCCCCACTCGGGACCAAACTCGGGACCAAACTCGGGACGGCGGACTCGGGACCGCCCTTCAGGACCGTTCCTCGGGGGCATCTCGCCGGGCGCCTGCGGCCACCTCGCGGACCGCCAGCAGGCCACGAGCGAGCGACCGGCGGTCTCGGCCGATCAAGGCAGCCGTTGCCGGCGTGGACGGCCGCCACGATCCGCGCCTGGACCTCGGCGGCGATCTCCTCCAAGCGGAACGTGTCCCGGCCGTGGGAGCCCTCCAGCCGGCGGAACGCTTCCAGAACGCCTTCCTGGCAGGTCCTCGGCGGCGACCTCATGACCTGCTCGTCGAGTCAGACCGAGCCCGACACCCGCTCGCTCCCTACGGCCGTGGCCGCGGTAGCGGACACGGCGTGATCTGTACCGCCTGACCACCGGGGAACCCGTGTTCGATCCGCCCGCCTGAGACCGTCCGCCTCGCCTGCCGTCGCCACGCCCCGGGGGGCAGTCGACCTCGACACCCACCGTCGCGCCGCCCGACGTCCCCACCCATCGGTCCGCGGGCCCCGCCGGAATCTTCTCCCGAATTTCGTTGGTCCCAGGTTTGGTCCCGAGTTTGGTCCCGAGTCCCGGGCGCAGGGTGCGGGCCATGACCAACACCAAGCGCCTCCATCCCGCCCTCCGACCCAACCCGACCCTCCCCGCCGCCATCGCCGGCAACGCCCCGGCCGACCGGGCCGTCCGCTCGGCCGTCCTCGATGCCTGGGCCCGCCAGTGGGGCACCCCCGGCGAGCTCGTCCTGCTCGCCTCCTCCCCCGCCGAAGCCCGCAGCCTGAACCTCCTCGCCCGCTCGACCCTGCGCGCCGCCGGCCGACTCGCCGGCCCGGCCGTCGCCGCCGGGGACGTCGAACTGGCCCCCGGTGACCGCGTTGTCGCCGGACCGGGAGGCATCGGCCGACCCGACGGTCGAGGCATCCCGCAAGGCTGTCCCGGTGACGTCCGCCTGGTCGATCCCGCCGCCGGCAGCGCCGTCATCGACTTCCCCACCGCCGGCGTCGTCCGCCTCAACCGCAGCCGCCTCGGGCGAGCCCGGCTGACCTACGGCTACGCCGTCGCCGCCCCACCCGGATTCGGCCGACGGGTCGGTGGCCTGCGACTCGCCACCCCCGCCCACCTCGGCGCCGAGATCGCCTGACCCACTCCACCCAGCGATCCGAGAAGGAGCACTTCATGACCACCATCACGCTCGTCGGCGCCCGCGGCGGGCAGGGCACATCGACCGTCGCCGCCGCCCTCGCCCTCCACGCCGCCGACGACCTCCCCACCGTCCTCCTGACCCACGACCCCACCGCCATGGCCCGACTCCTCGGCACCACCGGAGCGATCCCCGCCCCGCCCGAACCGTTCGCTGTCGGGCCCACCCTCACCGTGGCCAGCCTCGACGGGCCGAAGCAGACCGTGACCATCATCGACGCCGGCCACGCCGAACAGGCCGCCGCCCGACTCCCCGTCGACGGCCGCCGCTACGCCGTCGTGCGAGGTCCCTGCTACCTCGCCCTCGCCACCCTCGTCTCCCACCCCGACCTCCGCCCCGACGGCGTCATCCTCGTCGCCGAGCCCGGCCGAGCCCTCTCCGCCGCCGACACCAGCGCCGTCCTGGGCGTCCCCGTCGTGGCCACCGTCCCCGTCCGCCCCTCCATCGCCCGGCTCATCGACGCCGGTCTCCTGGCCGGACGACCCGATGAAATCCCCGGTCTCGACCTGCTCAGCCACAGCCTGGTCCACGGCGTCGACCCGACCCCAGCCACCGCCAGCCACCCGATCCATCGGGCCCAACCCGGCATCGCTCGCCACGGCGCCGACCGGTCGATCACCCACTCCTGGGGGCACGAGCGATGACCACCAGCAACGGGACGGACAGGACCAGACCGGACCGGTCGACCGACCTCGCCGGGTGGTTCGCCGCCCACGACGGCCTGCTCGTCGTCCCTCTCCACAACCCGGTCCTCGACACCCTCGGGCACCATCCCACCAGCCCCTACGCCGAGCAGTACTGGGTACCCACCATCGGGCCGACCGCCTCGATCCTCCACCGACGCCTCGCCGCCGGCCTCGACCGCCACCCCGATGGCTACCCGGTCCACCTGCCCACGCTGGCCCGAGAGATCGGTCTCGGGGCCGGCACCGGCCGGGGCGCACCGCTGACCAAGTCGCTCGTCCGTCTGGTGGGGTTCAACCTGGCCGAAATCACCGACGGGCGATTCGCGGTGCGACCGACCCTCCCGCCGCTCACCCGACGCCAAGCCGCTCACCTCCCGCCCCACCTGGCGCAACGCCACCACCGCGACGCCCTCGTCCGGCCCACGTCGACGTCCGCCGGCCACGGACTGTCCGTTGACCGGTAAGTCGCATGCGCTCCCCGCTCGACGCCGCCCTCAGCTACGCCCAGCGAGGCTGGGCCGTCTTTCCCTGCCACGAACCGGCCATGGGCCGATGCAGCTGTCGCCGGGACGACTGCCCCAGCCCGGCGAAACACCCTCGCACGCCGCACGGCCTGCGCAACGCCTCCACCGATCCCGAGGTCGTCTCCCGCTGGTGGCGCCGCTGGCCCGACGCCAACATCGGCGTGCGGACGGGCGGCGAGTCCGGTCTCATCGTCCTCGACGTCGATCCCGACCACGGCGGGCTCCGCAGCCTCATCGAGCTCGAGCGGCGCCACGGCCGGCTCCCCCCGAGCCCGACGGTGCGCACCGGGACCGGCCGCCACTACTGGTTCCGCCACCCCGGATCGCCCCTCCGCAACAGCGCCGGCCGTCTCGGCCCCGGCATCGACCTCCGCGGCGACGGCGGATACATCATCGCCCCGCCCAGCCGCCACGCCAGCGGACGCCGCTACCAGTGGACATCCCAACAGCCCCTCGCCCCAGCCCCCGACTGGCTCCTCCAACTGGCCCGGGAACCCACCCGGCTCGACCCGCCGATCTCCCTCCCCGACCACCCCGCTCCCAACGACACCCGGCCCTGGGCACGAGCGGCCCTCGACGGCGAACTGGCCCGGATCCGAAACGCCACCCACGGCTCCCGCAACCACACCCTCAACCGCTCCTCCTTCGCCCTCGGCCAACTCGTCGCCGCCGGACACCTCCACGAAGAACCCGTCCGCAGCGCCCTGCTCCGTGCCGGCCTCGACGTCGGACTCACCCCCAGGGAAGTCCAAACCACCGTCACCAGCGGCCTTCGAGCCGGCAGCCGATCCCCCCGATCACCATCAACATCACGAGGGGGAGCTTCCCTTGCGCCGCCCGGATGAGCCGCTTCGAGGGCTGGTTTCGGGCTCATGTACGCGGCCGTGCCGCGGGCGAACATCGCCCGCCGGTCACCCGGGGGGGGGCGAGCGCCCAGCTTGAAGGTACAGAGAACGCTCTGCGGGCCCTGTGCCGGCGGGACTGTCGACGAGTCCTGCGGGGCGCCGACGCCCTCTTGCGGCTCAGGGACCCAGCAGGGCGGGGACGACGAACCGTTCGAGGTGGGACCGGACCTGGTCCGGGCTTCCGACCAACTCCGGCAGGGCGGCATGGGCCAAGAGCAGGAACGTCAGCCAGCGGCTGGTCTCGCTCCAGTCGAGCCCCGCCCGGAGGGCGCCCTGTCGCTCGGCGTAGTCGAAGACGGGGTGGAAGCAGTCGGCGATCGCTTCCACCACCGAGTCGGCCTGGGCAACGATCCGGGCGGTCGTCCCCATGACGTCGGACCGGAGGAGCAGTTTGACGTACTCGTCGTCCCGGGATCCTTCCACCACAAAGAGGAGGCCTTCCACGACGGCGCGGCGGACGGGGCCCCGCAGCCGCAAGCCGCCGGCGAGGCGGGCGCTCATCAGGCGGACCTCCCCCAGCACCACCTCGACGATCAGCGCTTCTTTGTTCGGGAAATGCCGGTACAGGTGGGGTCGGGGCATGCCGGCCGCGTCGGCGATGTCCTGCATGCGGGTCCGCTCAATCCCCCACCGTTCGAAACACCCGACGGCGGCGACGGCGATCCGCTCCCGGGGCTCGCCCTCGCTCGACGGATCCCGGTGGACCGGCTCGGCCGGCGCTCGCCGGCGGGTCGTCCCATCGGAAGCGGCGGTCATGGTCTGCATCATGCCGCACGCCGCGGATTCGCCTCTCTGGGAGCGGGACCTCCCTCCCGCCGTGTGGGGCGCCGGAGACTGATCTCGTGGGCGATCGGCGAGCATCCCTCGCCTACGCCGACCGCGTCAGCGGCGGCGGTCTCGTCGGGGTGGCACCGCGGCGGTTGGCTTGGTTGGTGATACCGGGCTGGAGAGGAAGGAATCGACGACCGCGGCGACCACCGTGGGCGTCAGACGTTCTCCCGACGCCAGTCGCCGGTACAGCAGCGGGCCCAACAGGCGCGCCATGGCGAGGTCGACGTCGAGGGTGGCAGGGAGATCGCCGTCGTCGATACCGTCACAGAGGCATTGGCGCAGCACCCGGGAGATCTCGGCGACCACGCTGTGCTTGACCGGGGCCAGTTCCGGGTCGTAGAGGGAGCGTTCCATCAGGACGGCGAGGACGCCGGCCAGGGTCGGGGCGCCGAGTTGGCGGCGGAGGGCATCGAGTTCGGCGATGAGGTCTTGGCGTAACCGGCCGGTGGGGCGGCTGTGGCTCATCTCGGCTTCCCGGCGGAGCACGTCGTGGAGCAAATCGGCGCAGGAGGGCCAGTGGCGGTACACGGTGGCTCGGGCCACCCCACTGGCCGCCGCCACCCGCAGGTGGGTCACCGCGTCCCACCCTTCCTCGAGCAGCAGGTTCCTGGCCACGGCGAGGACGACCCCCCGGGTGCGTTCCACCCGCACGTCGGTTCCGGCACCGGCCGCTGTGGGCTCGCCCCGCTCCTTGGGCCTCATCTGCGGATCGTACCGATGGCCACCGACCACGAAGACAGCATTACACTCCCGAAACAAGACAAACTGTCTTATATCGCTGGAGAGCGAGGACGGGGTGCGATGCTGTCTCGACGGCCGGCAGGACCCCACGCAGTAGCGCTTCGGCGCACTGAGTGGGTTCTTCTTCCGATGTGCCTGGCGGTGATGCTGGTCGTCGGTGGGATGACCAGCCTCAACCTGGCTCTTCCCGACATCGGGCTGGGTCTCGGCGCCGACCAGGCCGAGTTGCAATGGATCGTCGACGGCTACGCCTTGACCCTCTCCGCCCTGGTGCTGCCCGGCGGGGCGCTCGGCGACCGTTTCGGCCGCAAACACATGATGCTGCTCGGTCTCCTCACCCTCCTGGCCGCCCTGGCCTGGGGGGCAGGGGCGGGCAGCCCCGTCGAACTTCTCGGCGCCCGCATGCTGGCCGGGGCCGGCGCCGCCCTGGTCTTCCCGGCCACGCTGTCGACGATCACCGCCGTGTTCCCTGCTGACCGGCGGGGGCTTGGCATCGCCCTGTGGGCGGCGTCGGCCACCATCGGCGGGATCGTCGGTCTGATCGGTTCGGGGGCCCTGGTCGAGTCGTACTGGTGGGGTTCGGTGTTCGTCGCCACCGGCGCCGTGGCGGTGGCGACCCTGGTCCTCACCGCCGCGCTCGTCCCCAACAGCGCCGATCCCGATCACGCTCACCTCGACCCGCTCGGCGCAGTCCTCTCCGCGGCGGCGGTCGGGGGGCTCGTCCTCGGCGTGACCGAAGGGCCGGTGCGAGGCTGGAGCGACCGGCTGACCATGGCCGGCCTGGCCACCGGGATCATCGCCGCCGCCGGGTTCATCCGCTGGGAACTCCACTCCCGCCGGCCACTCCTCGACGTGCGGGTCTTCGCCCATCGGGGCTTCGCCGCCGGTGCGGTGGCGGTGGCCACCCAGTTCTTCGCTGTCTTCGGGCTCATGTTCCTCACCGTCCAGTACCTCTCCTTCGTGCTCGGCTACGGCCAACTCGAAAGCGG
This sequence comes from Actinomycetota bacterium, assembly GCA_040756995.1. GTDB lineage: Bacteria > Actinomycetota > Acidimicrobiia > IMCC26256 > BP-133 > BP-133. The sequence goes on from JBFLYK010000021.1 coordinate 26,944, forward strand.
CGTCGCCCTCGCTCCCCTCGGCGCCCTCTGCGTCCCCGCCGCCCTCCTCGCCGAGCCGCTGACCCGCCGCTACGGGCGAGGCCGCATCAGCGCCGCCGGGATGGCCATCACCGCCCTCGGCACGCTCGTCCTGGTCCCCATGAGCACCGCCAGCAGCTACTGGCAACTCTGCGCCGGACTCCTCGTCATCAGCGCTGGTTTCGGTCTCGCCGCCACCCCCGCTACCGCCGCCATCGTCGGTGCCCTACCCGCCGCCAAACAAGGCGTCGCCTCCGCCATCAACGACGTCTCCCGAGAACTCGGCGGCGCTCTGGGCATCGCCGCCATCGGCTCCGCCTTCAACGGCCCCTACCGAGCCACCATCGCCGCCTCCGCCGCCATCCCCACCCAACTGTCAGGGCTGGCCAAAGACTCCGTCGCCGCCGGGCTGCACACCGCCGCCGGTCTTGGCCCGGCCGGCGGCCCCATGGCCAACGCCGTCCGCAACGCCTTCATGCACGGCTGGGGCATCGCCATGACCACGGCCGCCGCCGCCCTCATCGCCGGAGCCGTCCTCGTCGCCGCCCGCACCCCCAAGTCCGCCGACCACGACCTCCTCGACGACACCCTCGACCTCACCGACCCCTCCCCGCCGTCCTTGACCCCGGCCAGCGTCACCCAGGCCGCCTCAACCTGACCCAAGTGGTTCACCCCGGACCGATGCACGCGGAGTCCAACCGGAGCGGTGCGCCAGGAGGACGCACCGCCGACAGGGCCGTGTCAGTGGGTAGCGGCAGGGCCAGGCGGTTACGAGCCGGCGGCGGATCCCCCGCCAAAGTTGGATCACCCCCATCCCAACCTTCGCCCCGGCGACCCCGGATGGTGCTTCTCACGTCCACGAGGTGAACACATGCGTGCCAGGAACATGCCCCTTCGGGCCGCCGCCGCTGGTGTCCTCCTCCTCTCCGGGCTGTCCAAACGGGCCCTCAACGACGAGGAAGCCAACCGTCTCCACGCCCTGACCGTCGAGGCCTTCCCCCAACTCGCCCCCCTCGAACCCGAGTCGCTGGTCGACCTGCTGGCGCGAGCCGAGATCGCGTTGGGCAGCTCGCTGTTGATCCCGCTGGTGCCCTCCGGGATCCTCGGCGCTGGCCTGGTCGGATTCGCGGCGGGGTTACTGCGGGTCTACTGGACGGCACCTGGCCTGCACCAACCCGGCCGGCTCCGTCCGACCGACCACTGGGCGCCTCCCTCGCCAAGGACATCTGGCTGGCCGCCAGCACCGGCGCGGCGCTGATGCTCGACCGCGGCCCCGACGACGCGGCGTCAGCCTAAACGGCTCGCCGCTCAGGCGGTGCGCACCGGCGGATACTTCAAGGCCAGCGGCGAGGGTGCACCGATGAAGGTCGAGACCGAGTTCAGCGCCGGGAACTCTGCATCTCTGTGGGTCCGGCGATCGGGGTCCCGGTCCGCGCCAGCCCCAGATCGGCTGGTCGTAAGCGCGGGTCGGGCGGCCATGGAGAGCCGCCTCTGGAACCAGCTTTCGGCGGCCGGTCACACTCACTCGCCGGGGACGACCATCCGACAGGCGGTCGCCTGGGCCGGGCGTTGAGCTGGCATTCCTCGTCGAGGAGTTCGACGCCCGCCTTCGTGGCTGGGGAACTACTTCTTTAGTTCGCGTCCACCTGCTCCAGAATCCCGCGCGGTGACAGGGAGACGCCTCCGTCGAGGATGAGGACCTGGCCGGTGATCCATGAGGCGGCGTCGGAGACGAGGAACAGGGCGGCCGCGGCGACATCCTCGGGCGTGCCGAGTCTGCGGAGTGGGTATTGGGCGGCGAGGGTCTCGTCGCCGTTTTCCCAGAACACTTTGGCGAAGTCGGTTTTGACGACGGCGGGGGCGATGGCGTTGACCCGCACGGTGGGGGCGAGTTCGATGGCCAGTTGCCGGGTGAGATGGATGAGCGCGGCTTTGGAGACGTTGTAGGCGCCGATCATCGGTGTGACCTGGAGCCCGCCGAGCGACGCCAGGTTCAAGATGGTGCCGCCGTGCTCGGCCATCCATGCCCCCCATGCGAGGCGGCTGCAGCGGAGCGGCCCTTCCAGGTTGACCTGCCACACTTTTGCGGCGGCGGTGGGTTCGGCTTCGGCCAGTGGGCCGTACTGCGGGTTGGTGGCGGCGCAGTTGACGAGGATGTCGAGTCGCCCGAAGGCGTCGAGGCAGCGGGCCACGGCGGCCTGCGCGATCCCTTCGTCGGCGGCGGAACCGGCCACCCCAATCGCCCGTGCGTCGCCTGCGAGGCGTTCCAGTGCAGCGTTGAGGGGCTCGGGCTTGCGGGCGTTGAGGCAGACGGAAGCGCCGGCGGTGACGAGGGCTTCGGCGATGGCAAGGCCGATCCCTCGGCTGGCGCCGGTGATGAGGGCCGCTTTGCCGTCGAGCCGTGCGAGACGGGCCAGGTCGATGCTCATTCGCGGCCTGCCATCTGAGTGACGCCCCCACCCGAAGCCTTGTGGCTGTTCATGATGCGTGTCTCATCGTTATGAACTATCCTGTCATGTAAACTGAGATGACTTGTCACACCGGCGGAAAGGCGTTTTATGGCGGTCAAGGTGCGGTCTCGGGATCGGCTCTTGACAGCCGCGGTCCGGCTGTTCGATGGGCGAGGCTACGGGTCGGTCACCATGGGGGAAATCGCCGAGGAAGCGGGCGTCTCCCGGCCGACGCTCTATCGGCACTTCACCTCCAAGGAAGACATCTTGTGGGCGTTGACCGAACAGGCGGGTGAGCACACGTCGCAGATCATCACCACGGTGGCGTCCTCGAGCGCATCGCCGGCGGAACAGTTGCGCACGCTGATCTCGAACCATGCCAAAGTGCTGGTGCAGCACCGGGTGGTGTTTCGTTTGACATTGCGGACGCAACTGGAGCTGAGCGAGGATCGCCGCAAGCAGCTGGCCGATGCTCAGCGGCAGTACCTGCACGTCACGGCCAACATCATCGAAGCCGGTATGCGCCAGGGAGAGTTCCGATCGGTGCACGCCTTGACGGCGGCGGAGGGCATCCTGGGGATGACCCAGAGCGTGATCGACTGGTATCGGGAGCGCGGGCCGCTGCCGCTCGACCGGGTCGCCGAACAGTTCGTCGACATCGTCCTCACCGGCTTGCTGGCACCGGGCGAGGTTGACCTGCGGGCCGAGGCTGGCTCCTCCGACGGACGAGATCGTCGGGCGCGCCCGGCGACCAAACGGGGCGGTTAGCACTGGTCGCTTGGGCCTTCAGGCCGGACGATCGCCCCTTCGACGATACGTTCACCTGAAGCCTCGATGCGGAACTGCCACCCGTCCTCATCGGGATGGAGGGCGACGGTGATCTCGGCGCCCACCGGGGCGGGGCGCAAGAACCGGACGTCGCGGAGGCTGAGGGCCTCGCCGGGGTGGCGGCGCGCCGCCTCGAGGGCCACTGCCACGGACAGCATGCCGTGGGCGACGGCGGCGGGGAGTCCGGCGGCGCGGGCGGCGCGGTCGTCGAGATGGATCGGATTGGTGTCGGCCGTGGCCTCCGCGTAGTCCGCCACGGCGCCCCGGTCGAGGGTTCGCTGCTGCCGCCCGGGCGGGGGCGCGGTTCCGGGTTCGCCGGTTGCGGTGGGATCGCTCGACGTCGGGCTTGAGGAGGGGGTCATAGGAGTACCTGGCCGTGCATGACGGCGTCGAAGCATGGTTGGTCGTCGCAGACCCCGCTGAAGCGGATCGAGAAGCGCCAGCCTCGCCGGGCGTTCTCGCCCCCGGTGATCTCGCCGCTGATGTGGACCGGCCGGCCGGGATGGGGCCGGCGGTGCACGGTGAGGTCCTGTCCGAGGTGCAGCGTGCCGGGAACCCGGTCGAAGGTCTGATCGAAGGCGGCGATGCAGGCGGCGACGAGGAGCGGCTCGGGCACGACCGCGGGGGTGTCGATCCCGACCGCCCGCCCGTATGCCTCGAGCTGGGGCTGGTTGAACGTCACGTCGGTGGGAACGAGCGGCCCGCCGCGGCGGAGGCGTTCGACGAGCAGGGCGGGAGTGGGGCCGGTGCTCACCAGTTGCCGTCCAGCTGCCGATGGGCGTCGAGGACCGCCGCCCGGACCGTTTCGCTCAATGTCGGGTGCGGGAACACGAGCCAGGTGGCGTCGTGGATGCCGGCTTCGAAGTCGACCAGGGCGGCGGCGAGGGCGGCGAGCTCGGGGGCGCCGTCGCCGACGATGTGGACGCCGAGGAGGCGGCCCGTGGCTCGCTCGGCGACGACCTTGGTGAGGCCGCCGAGACCGGCGATGTCGGCCATGGGGTTGGCCGACCAGGGGGCTCGCCCTTCGACGGCGTTGATGCCGGCGGCGGCCGCCTCGACGGCGGTGAGACCCACGGCGGCAACCGCCGGGCTGGTGTACACGCAGCGGGCAACGGCGCCGATGGCGGGAGGGGATGCCCCGGGCGCGGCGGAAGCGGCGGCCTGGCCCATGGCGCTGGCCTGGTGGGCGAAGCCGCCGCCGGCACGGTCGCCGATCTCATGGATTCGGGTTTCGGGTGGGAGTGGCCAATCAGCGGCGTTGGGCTGGCGGCCGACGGCGAGGAGGACGGCCTCGGCGGTCAGCACTCGCCCGTCCGCCAGCCGCACGGAACGGCCGTCGGAGCCGGAGTCGACGCCGCCGACGGCGACGCCGAGATGGATGCTGACTCCCCGGGCGGCCAGTGCGTCGGCCAGGGAGCCGGCGAGGTCGGTGTCCTCACCGGGAAGCAGTTGAGGGGCGGCTTCGACGAGCGTGACAGCGGTGCCCAGGCCGCAGAAAGCGTCGGCCAGCTCCGCACCGACGGCGCCGCCGCCGATGACGACGAGGCTGGCCGGCGGCGCTTCGAGCGTGAAGATATCGTCGCTGGTGAGGACGGCGTCGCCGTTGACGGGGAACGGCGCTGGGCAGGGTCGCGATCCGGTGGCGAGCACCAGGTGGTCGGGAAGGACGACCCGTTCGTCGCCGCCGGTGGTGGTGGTGGTGGTGACCGCTACCCCGGCCGGATGCGGCCGGGCTTCACCGTGGACGACCTCGACGCCGGCGCGCCGCAGCGTGGCCGCCGCGCCCCGTTCGTGCCGGGCCACGGTGGCGCTCAGGTCGCGGCGGAACTCTTTCCAGGCCACTCCCGCATCGCCATCGCCGTGGCGGTGTGCCCGGTCGAGCAGCAGCTTGGCGGGGATGCAACCGACGTGGAGGCAGGCGCCGCCGAGGCCGTCCCGTTCCACCAGCATCGTCGGTCGGCCGGAGCGGGCGAACCACGTGGCTGCTTCGATCCCGCCCGGTCCTCCGCCCACGACGAGGCAGCCGACGCGTTCTGGGCTCACAGCAGGACGCTCCCCGGGTCAGCGAAGGCGGCGGCGACGTCGTCGAGGAAGCGCGCCGCGGGGACGCCGTCGACGAGGCGGTGGTCGACGGTGAGCGACAGGCCGACGCTGGGCCCGTCGGGCGGCTCGTCGGCGATCCGGCCGAGGCCGAGGATGGCGATCTGGGGCCAGTTCAGGACGGGAGTGCCGAAATCGACGCCGTAGGCGCCGAGGTTGGTGAGCGTGAAGGTGCCGAACTCGACGTCGGTGGTGGAGAGGCGGCCGTGGCGGGCCGCCTCCACGAGCTGGCGGAGCCGGGCGGCGAGTTCCGCCACGCCAACCCGGTCGGCGTCGCGGACGACGGGGGCGACCAGCCCGTCGTCGGTGTCGACGGCGATGGCCAGGTTGACGTGGCGGTAGCAGTCGGCGCCTTCGGCGGTGGCCCGGGCATTGATCGTCGGGTGGCGGGCGGCGACGGCGGCGACGAGCCGGGCGGCGACCTCGGTGACGGTGGGTCGCAGGTCGGGGTGGCGCCGCACGGCGAGGTTTCGCAGTGCGAGGAGCCCGCCGCAGGGGGCAAACCGGTTGAGGGTGAGCGGCACGGCCCCGGCCCGGGCGGCCTCGAGGTGGCGGGCGACGGCTGCCCGCCGGCCGGACAGGCGGATCGTGCTGGCCGGTTCCAGGGCCGTCGCCAGCGGTTGCGGTGCCGTGCTGGGGCTGGGCCGCGCCGGTTCGGTGGCGTCGGCCCGGGCCAGAGCCTGTTCGACGTCAGCGGCGATGATCCGGCCCCCGGGGCCGGTACCGGTGACGGCGTTCAGGTCGACGGCGTGGTGTCTGGCCAGGGAACGGGCGGCCATGGAGGCGCGCAGCTCATGCCACGACGGCGGGGCGTGGCCGTTGTTGGCCGAACCGCCCGGCGGGGGCAGGCCGGCCGCACCGCCCGGCGGGGGCAGGCCGGCCGAACCGGCCGGGGCAGGCAGGCCGGCCGCACCGGCCCGGGCGGCCGTCTGCTGGTTCGTGTCCGGGTGCGGAGGACGGATCGCCTCCTCGCCGGGCCCGTGGTGGAGCAGCCCGAGCGTCGCCCCGACGGGGACGACGTCGCCGGGTTGGGAGACCGGTTGGAGGTACCCGGCGTTTTCGGCGCAGATCTCGACTTCGACCTTGTCGGTTTCGACGACGAGGACAGGCTGGCCGGGTTCGACCGGCTGGCCGGGACCGGCCAACCACCGGACGACGACGGCTTCCTCCATGGTGAGGCCCAGCTTGGGCAGGGCGAGGGTGACGCTCATCGAAGACCGAGCCATCCCCGGATGGCCGCCGCCACCCGTTCAGGGGTGGGGACGGCCGCTTGTTCGAGCGGGGGGCTGACCGGGGTCGGCACCGAAGCGGCGCCGACCCGCAGGGGTGGAGCGTCCACCGCGTCGAAGGCTTCTTCCACCACGGTGGCGGCGACCTCCGCGCCCCAGCCGCCCTCCCGGACCGATTCCTCGATGGTGACCAGGCGGCCGGTGCGGGCCACGGACTCGATGATGGTGTGCCGGTCCCAGGGGATCAGGGTCCGCAGGTCGATCACTTCGAGTTCCACCCCGGCGGGCGCCAGCTGGTCGGCGACGGAGAGGGCGTGATGGACCATCAACCCGGCGGCCACGACGGTGGCGTCCCGGCCGGGCCGGGCCAGGCGGGCCGATCCGATGGGGACGACCTCGTCGGCGTCGGGGATGTCGTCGCTGGTGCGGTAGAGCTGCTTGTGCTCGAAGTACAGCACGGGGTCGTCGGAGCGGATGGCCGCTTTCAGGAGGCCCTTGGCGTCGCGGGCGGTGGCCGGGATGACGACCTTGGTGCCCGGGAAGTGCAAGGCCATCACCTCCGGGCACTGCGAGTGTTCCGGGCCGGCGCCGGCCGACGAGCCGTTGGGCATGCGGATGACCAGCGGGAGGCGGTGCTGGCTTCCGTGCATGTAGCGCCACTTGGCTGCCTTGTTGAAGATCTCGTCGCCGGCGATGAGGGCGAAGTCGGCGAATTGGATCTCGGCCACCGGCCGCAGCCCACCGAGGGCCGCACCGACCGCGGCGCCGGCGATGGCCGTCTCCGACACGGGGGTGTCGAGAATGCGGTCGGGGCCGAACTCGCCGAACAGCCCGCGGGTGACGCCGAACGCGCCGCCCCACTCGCCCACGTCCTCACCGAACAGGACGACGTCGTCGTCGCGGCGCATCTCCTCGGCCATCGCGTCGTTGATGGCCCGCCAGTACTTCGTCATCGTCATCGTCGTGCTTCCCGTCTCCCCGGTGCTTCCTGGTCCCGCTGCGTCAGTCGACGAACAGCCCGTCGAGCAACTCGGTCGCCTCCGGCAAGGGGTCTTGCTGGGCGGCTCGGACGGCCTCTTCGGCGTCGGCCCGGCCGGCGCTGATGGCGGCTTCGGCTTCGTCGCTGCTCACCAGGCCGGCGGCGGCCGCGGCCCGGAAGACCTCGATCGGGTCCCGTTCCATCCAGGTTTCGAGCTCGCCGTCGGGACGGTAAGTCAGCGAGTCGCCCTCGTAGTGGCCCCGCCACCGGTAGGTGAGCGCCTCGACCAGTTGGGGGCCGTCTCCCGCTCGGGCCCGGCCCGCGGCCGCCGACACCGCCGCGAAGACGGCAGCGGCGTCGTTGCCGTCCACGGTCTCGGCCTCGAGGCCGTAGCCGCCGACTCGCTCGGCGATCGTCGCCGTCGGGTGGGCGGCGGTGAACGGCACCGAGGTGGCGTAGCGGTTGTTGTCGCATAGCAGCACGACCGGCACCCGCCACAGCGTCATCATGTTGACCGCTTCGTGGAACGTGCCCCGGTTGAAGGTGCCGTCCCCGAAGCAACACAGGACCACCGCCCCGCTGCCTTTGCGGCGCGCCGCGAGGCCGTAGCCCAAGGCGATGGGGAACTGCCCGCCGACCGTCCCGCTCATGCCGAGCACGTTGTGTTCCACGGAGGCGACGTGGGGCACCCCGCCCCGTCCCCGGGCGGCGCCGGTGGCCTTCCCGAGCATCTCGGCGGCGATGTCGCGCAGCGGGACGCCCCGGCAGATGACGGCCGAGATTCCCCGGTGGGTGGGAAGCAGGGCGTCGAGCGGCTCGAGGGCGGCGGCGGCACCCACGAAGGTGCCTTCTTCGCCGATGCCGAGGTGGGCGAAGCCGGGCATCTGGCCGCGGGCGAACAGCTCGCCTTGGAGTTCCTCGAAACGCCGCCCGGCGGCCATGGACCACAGGATCCGGCTGGCGGTCTTGGCGTCGAGCGCGGCGGTCATCGCCGCTCCCCCGTCACCGCCACCTTGACCGCGTCGTCGCCGGCGGCGACGTCGAAGGCTGCCGCGGCGTCGGCGTGGGGGAAGCGGTGGGTGATCAAGGCGCCGGCCGGGAGGGCGCCGTCGAGGAGAAGACGGAGCGCCTCGGCGTAATCGTCGGGGGTGTAGGCGAAGGAGCTCACGATGTCGACTTCCTTGCGGATGAGATAGTTCATGTCGAGCGCCGGAGCAGCGCCGTAGCCGGCCACGGCCAGGAGCCGGCCACCGGGCCGCACCGCCCGGACGGCGGCTTCCAGGGCGGCCGGCGCGCCGGCGGCGTCGACCACGACGTCGGGTCGGCCGAACGGCGACGGACTGAACGCCCCGGTGACGGCGGGGTCTCGGGCGTCCGCGCCGGTCGGGAAGCCCAGCGCCGCGGCTGTCTCCCGCCGCCGGGCCCGGGGCTCGACGATGACGACCGGTTCGGCGCCGAGTAGGCGGCAGCACAGCGAGACGAGCAGGCCGATGGGGCCCGCCCCCAGGGTCAGGACGGACACCCCCGGGCCCGCTTCCGCCCGTCGGGCGGCCCGCAGGGCCACCGCCGCCGGCTCGGCCAGCGCCCCGACGACCGGGTCGGTGCCGTCGGGCAGGGGGAACAGGGTGCGGCCCACCTCAGCGCGGGGCACCAACACCTGTTCGGCCAGCCCGCCGGGCAGGCCGTAGCCGAGGGTCATGGCGTAACTCTGTCGGCACAGGTTCGGCCGCCCGGCCTCGCACGGCGGGCATGCCCCGCAGGCTGCGGTGGGCAGAACGGCGACCGCCGTGCCCGGCTCCACCTCCACCCCGGCTCCCACGGCCGCGACGATCCCGGCGAGTTCGTGGCCCAGGACCCGTGGTGTCGGCTGTGCGGCGTGCAGGTCGTGCAGGTCCGATCCGCACAGCGTGCAGGCGGTGACGGTGACCACCGCCTGCCCGGCGGCCGGTTCGGGCTCGTCGACCTCGCGGGGTTCGAGCACCCCGCCGCCCATTGCCACGAACGCCTTCATGTCGCCTCGGCCCGGCGCAGGATGGCCTGGCCGATGATGTCCCGCATGATCTGGCTGGTTCCGCCGCCGATCGGGCCGAGGCGACTGTCCCGGAAGACCCGTTCGATGGGGAACTCGCGGGTGTAGCCGTAGCCGCCGTGCACCTGGAGGCAGCGGTCGGCGATCCGGTGCGACACCTCGGTGGCGAACAGCTTGGCCATGGTGACCTCGGTGATGGCGTCCACCCCCTCAGCCATCATGGCCAGCGCTCGGTAGGTGAGGCTGCGGGCGGCTTCCAGTTCGGTGGCGCAGTCGGCGATGAGGTGGCGGATGGCCTGGAAGCTCCCGATCGTGGTGCCGAACGCCTTGCGCTGGGTGGCGAACCGGGCCGCTTCGGACAGCGCGAAGCGGGCTTCGCCGACGGCGGTCAGCGCGATGGCGAGCCGTTCTTGCTGGAAGTTCGCCATCACGTGGTAGAACCCGCGGCCTTCTTCTCCGAGCAGGGCGTCTTCGGGGACGAAGCAGTCGTCGAAGACGAGTTCGGCGGTGTCCGATGCCCGCCACCCGAGCTTCTTGAGGGACCGGGACGCCGAAAAGCCCGGGGTGCCGGCGTCGACGACGAACAGGGACAGCCCGTGGTGGCGGCGTTCGGCGGGGCTGGTGCGGGCGACGACGACCACGAACCCGGCCCGTACCCCGTTGGTGATGAACAGCTTGGTGCCCTGAAGGACGAACCCGCCGTCGGCTTTGCGGGCGGCGGTGCGGATCCCGGCGACGTCGCTGCCGGCGTCGGGTTCGGTGATGGCCAGCGCCCCGACCCGCCGGCCGGCGACTGCGTCGGGCAGGTACCGCTGCTTCTGCGCCTCGGTACCGAACCGCAGCACCGGCGGCGTGGCGATGTTGGTGTGGGCGCCGACGCCGGCGGCGAGGCCGCCGCAGCCGGCGGCACCGAGCTCTTCGATGACGACGGCCTGGGCCAGCAGGTCGGGCCCGCTGCCGCCGTACTCGCCGGGGATGAGCAACCCGAGGTAGCCGAGTTCGCCGAGCCGGAGGAAGACGTCGTCGGGGAAGTAGCCGGCGTCGTCCCACTCGTCGAGGTGCGGCCGCAACTCGGCGTCGACGAAGCGGGCCAGCGCCACCCGCAGTTCCTCGTGCTCGTCGCGGAACGGCCAGCTCATCAGGCGTCCTCTCCGACCACGAGGGTGACGGCCACGGCCGCGACGTCACCGCCGACGTAGCCGCCGCCGTTGTGGGCGAGACCCACCCGCGCCCCTTCGACCTGGCGGGCTCCGGCCTGGCCCCGCAGCTGGGTCGTGAGCTCCACGAGTTGGGCGACGCCGGTGGCTGCCACCGGGTGGCCCTTGCTGACCAGCCCGCCGCTGGGGTTGACGGGGATCCGCCCCCCCAGGCGGGTGGCCTCCTCCCGGACCAGTTTCACTCCGTCGCCGGGCGGGCACAACCCGAGCCCCTCGTAGGCGAAGAGTTCGGCCGGCGAGACGGCGTCGTGGACTTCGGCGACGTCGATGTCGGCGGGGCCGATCCCCGCCGCCTCGTAGACGCCTTGCGCCACCGGGATGAGCGCCGCGGTCGGGTCGCCGCCGGAGGCGGCCCCGCCGCTGCCCACCGCCGCGGCGGCGATCGTGACGGCCGGCCGGCGGTCGCGGCGGCCGGCGGTCGCGGCGGTGAGGACCACGGCGGCGGCGCCGTCCCCCACCGGTGAGCACATCGGCAGGGTCAGCGGGGGAAGCACCGCGGTGGCGGCGAGCACGTCGCCGGTGGTCATGGCGGTGCGGTACTGGGCGTTGGGGTTGTTGACGGCGTGGGTGTGGTTCTTGGCCGCGATCCAGGCGTAGTCGTCGGCGGTGACGCCGTAGCGGTCCATGTGCCGCCGGGCGGCTTCGGCGTAGATGTCCATGAACACCGACCGGCCTTCCTCGCCCTGCGTCTCCTCGACGTCGGCGGCGGCGGCCAGGGCAGCGAAGGTGCGGCGCTTGTCGGGGTGGCTCAGCTGCTCGACTCCCACCACCAGCACTCGGCCGAACGCCCCGGCCCGCATCGCCTGCCAGGCGAGGTAGGCGGCCGACGCGCCGCTGGCGCAGGCGTTGTCGATGTTGAACACCGGCACGTAGTCGAGCCCCAGCGAACGGGTGATGGTCTGGCCCCGGACCGCTTCCTGGCCGGTGACCAGCCCGGCCAGGGAGTTCGCCACCCACACCGCTTCGATGTCGGCCAGGTCGCAGCCGGCGTCGCTGAGGGCGGCCGACACTGCTTCGGAAGCCAGTGCCTTGAGGCCTCGTTCCGGCTGGCGGGCGAAGCGGGTCATGCCCGCCCCCTCGATCAGCACCCGCTCGCCGCTCATCGGCTGCCCGCCCCCGAGGTCGACACCGCCTGGCCGGCGGGGCCGTCGGCCGCCGGGGGGAGGGAATCGACGCGGCCGACGGCCACCACCTGGCCGTCCTGGGTACGGACCTCGCAGGACCCGTCGTGGGCTGGTTCGCAGGCGAGGACCGCTCCGGGGAGGATCGGTTGCTTGAACCGGACCGACAGGCGCCGGCCGATGGTCCGCTCCCCCAGTGTCTCGGCGATGACGGCCACGGCCAGCAACCCGCTGCCGACCACGCTGGGCAGGCCGGCCGTCCGGGCGAAGTCGTCATCGACGTGCACCGGGTTGAAATCGTTGGTGGCGGCGGCGAAGCGGGCGAAGTGCACCCGGCCGACAGGACCCACGTTCACTTGTTCCCTCCGCTCTGCTCGATCAGGTGGAGGACCCAGCGCCGGACGGCGACGCCCTCCCGGAAGAACGTCGTCTCGATGTCGACGAAGCGGGCGCCGTTGTTCCGGTCGTCCCGGGCCAGGGTCGTCTCCGCCCGCAGGACCTCCCCCGCCGCCACGGGGGCGAACTGATCGACGTCGAACCCCAGTGCCAGCGTCCGGGAGAAGTCGAGGCCGAGCGAGCGCACCACCGCCGTGTCGTCGTAGATCTGGGGGTTGAACGGCACGACCGCCGGGGCGGCGAGCGCCGCGCTGGGATCGGGCAGCGGCAGGCCCATCACCTTGCGGTACTCCAGCACCGCAGCCTCGCTGACCCGATGGAGGGTGTCGCCCAGCAGCGTTCCGCTCATGTCGTCGCTACCTCCGCACGGTGGGAAGGGGAAGGAGCTGCCGGGCGCCTTTCATGAGCTCGAACGGTGTGCGGCACGCCCGGCAGTAGGCCCGGGCACTGCACACCGAGCTCCCGAACGAAGACTCCAGCTCCACCAGCTCGGAGCCGCAATGGGGACAGCGCGCCCCCCAGCCGCAGCCGACCTCGGCCAGGGCCGCCCGGCCGGCGCTGCTCACCCGGTCGGGCGACCACGAGGTCGCCGGGTCGAACTCGACCTCGACCCCGCACGCACCGGCGGCCTGCTCCTGGACGAGGGCTCGGATCCGGGCCAGGACGTCCTCGGTCATCTGGCGCCGGCCGGGGCAGGCCATGAACGTGGTCACGAGCCGGACCCGGATGCCGGTGTCGTCGACGGAGACGTCCTCGACGAGGCCCAGGTCGACGATGCTGACGGGCAGCTCCGGGTCGGACACGTCGCGCAGCGCCTCGAGCACGTCGCCGGGTCGGAGGGTCATCCCCACGTCACCTCGCTCCGTCCCGGTTCCCGCACCGCCGCCAGCGACGCCAGCGAGTGGGCCAGGTCGGGGCTGTGGGCACCTCGCCGCCCGCTCGCCGGCGAGACCGGCGCGCCAGGAAGCGGGCCGAGGCCCAGTTCGTCGAGCCGCCGGCTCAGGCCCGTCCGCCACTCCTCGGCCTGGGCCGTCCCGTCAGCGGGGCCCTGGCCGTCGTCGAAGAAGTCGGCACCGAGCGGCACGAGGCGCTGCAGGGCCTGCTCCACCCGCTGGTGGCCTTCGTCGCTGCCGGCCAGGACGGCCAGCCAGTCCCACCAGTGCTCCCGGTGGTAGGCCTCCTCCTCGAGGATGCGGGCGGCGACGTCGCCGGCGGTGCCGTCGGCCACGGCGGCGAGGGCCCGGAGTTCTTCGGCGCTGGCGTAGAGCGCCATCTTCACCACCAGAGCGGCGAAGTCGTCATCGACCCGGGCTTCGACGAGCTGCGAGTTGCGGAACTCGCCCGGGACCCGCTCGAAGACGAACCGGTCGAGGTCGTCGCCGTCGATGCCCAGCAGCCCGTAGAGCTCGCGGGCGTGGACCAGGTGGTCCTGGGCCAGCGAACCGAGCGCCACGGCCTCCTCCAGGTCGAAGTACGACCCGACGAGGTCGCCGAGCTGATGGCCGAGGACGAACTCGTCGTCAGCCCAGGCCTGGAGGTGGTGCCGCCATTGGTCCGATCCCGGTGTGGTCATTCGTCGAGCTCCGACGGGTCGATCCCCCGGGTCCGGCCCCGGGCGATGAAGAAGCCCGGCAGGCGATAGGGACGCCGGGCCGGGACAGCCAGTGATGCCCGGTCGGCCGCCGTGACCCCGTTGATGTCGGTGCGGTCGACCACCCAGAGGTCCTCGACGTCGGCCCGCCGGCCGAAGACCTCATGGCCGTAATCGAGCGCCAGGTGGGAAGAGGGGGCCTGGACCGAGCCCACATGCCGGAAGCTGCCCTCGTCGTCTCGGCCCCGCCGCCGGAGAAACACCTCGTACGTCCTCATCCCCTACGTCCCCAGTTCTCAGTTCCCGGTTCTCGTCTCGTTCCCGACCGGCATCAGGCCGCGGCCAGCGCCGCCCGGAGCCACCGGTGCCGTTCCCAGCCCTGCCGCACCAACTCCCTGCGCCGCTCCGAGGCGGGGCCGTGACCGTCGATGACCCACTTGACCTCCAGCCAGTCCGGCTCGGTGTACGACCAGGTGCCGGTCTCGGCGTCGAGCGAGAGCCGCTCGTCGGGGATCCGCAGCCCGAAGTTGGTGAGGACTGGCACCATCTTGGTGAGCCACTGCTGGCGGATCTCCTCGTTGGTGCGGGGCTTGATCCTCCACCGCTGGAGCAGCTCGGCCCGCTTCGGGTCCTCCTGGGCCGGGCCGAAGAACGCCAGCATGATCGGGAACCACTTCTCCAGGCCGGCCTCGATTGCCGGCCGCCACCGGTCCCCGTCGTCGAGCAGCGTCCGCACCAGGTCGAGGGCCTGCTGGTAGTGGAACGACTCCTCGGCGATGATCTTCTTCAAGGCTCGCACGTACGGGCCGTAGGAGCCGTGGACCAGGGTGCGGAACTGCACCATGGCCGCCGAGTTGTTGAGGATCGACGAGATGGCGAACTCGGCCCACGAATCGATGTCGTACTGGAAGGCGTTGAGCAGCTTGTAGCGCCCGCTCAGATATCCCTCGATCAGGTCCTCCCGGGACACCCCGAGGTCCTCCGCCACCCGCGTGCAGACCTGCCCGTGGCCGATCTCGTCCTGCACCTTGGCGGTGATGATCTGCTTGCGCAGGAACGTCGGGGCCTTCCCCACCCAGGGCGCCACCATCGTGGTGCCGACGATCTCCGCCACCGCCTGGAACACCACCATCTTGCGGACCTCGGCGAAGTACTCCTCCGGGGCTTCGTCACCCGGCTCGATCAGCCGATCGGGAGCCGGCCCCCAATCCTCCCTGGCGACTTCGATGACCTGCATTCGCGTCCTCCGTCCCTTCGGCACCACAGAACTGTATCAGACTGTAATGTTTCGCACAACGTTGCGTCTCAGAGCGGGTAGCGGTGCTGCAACTCCTTGACGATGACTTGACGCTGGATCGGCTGAGCGCCTTCCCCGGCCCAGAACGCCTTGTGGTCGCGCCACATCCGTTCGACGGGGTGGTCCCGCATGAACCCGTGGCCGCCGAGAACGTCGACCATGTCGGTGGTGGTCTTCTTGGCCACCTCCACCGCGTGGTACTTGGCCATGGCCGCGTGAAAGTTGGTGGATTCGCGCTCGCCGTTGTCCCAGCGCTCGGTGACCGAGCGCAGCAGGAGGCGCGCTGTGGTGAGGCCGATGGCGGCGTCGGCCAGCATGTTCTGGATGGCTTGGAACCCGATGATGGGCTGCTGATACGCCTCGCGCTGCTGGGCGTAGCGGAAGGCGTAGTCCAGCGAGCCTTGGGCGAGCCCGATGCAGTTCGCCGCCACCGTGATGCGACCCATCTCGAAGCACTTCATGAGGACCTTGAAGCCTTCGCCTTCTTCGCCGATGCGGTTCTCGACCGGCACCTCAAGATTGTCGAGCGTCAGTTCCGCCTCCCGGCATCCCCGCCAGCCGCACTTGTCGAGGAAGCCATCGAGTTTGAGGCCCGGCATGTCCCCGTTGACCAGGAAGGCCGACATTCCCCGGTTCCGGGCTTCCGGGTCCGTCATGGCGAAGATGACGTAGACCTCGGCCACCCCGCCGTTGGTGGTGGCCCACTTCTGGCCGTTCAGCCGGTACACGTCACCGTCGCGCACCGCTGTGGTGCGGTAACCGGCCGGGTCGGTGCCGGCCTGGGGTTCGGTGCCGCCGAAGCCGAGCAGTTTCCCCTCGACCATGGGCTCGAAGAGCTGGCGGCGGAGGTGCTCCGACGCGGGCCAGTTCCGCAGGTAGAGCCCACCGGTGATGTTGGCACAGATCGGGACGGCCACGGAGATGGAGTTGCGGGCCAGTTCCTCGATGACGACAGTCGCTTCGGTCATGCTGGCGCCGCCACCACCGAACTCCTTCGGCACGGTGAGGGCGAGGAGTCCCTCCCGGTGGGCGGCCTCGATGACGTCCCAGGGGAACTCGTCGCTCAGGTCGATGTCCTTGGCTCGGGGCTGGACCACCTCGTCGGAGAAGCGGGCGGCCCGCTCCCGCAACGCCTGCAGCTGGGGGGACGGTGACGTCAGGGTAAGCGCTCCCTGAAGGGGTGTGGTCATCGTTGAACTCCTTGTGGATTCGCCGGCGGCGGAGTGGACATGACGGAGGGGGACACCGAACGTTCGACGCCGTCCAGGAAGCGGTGGAGGACGACGTCGAAGAGTTCGGGGCAATCCTGATGGGCGAGATGGCGAGCATCAGGCAGCACGCTGAGCTCGGCGTTGGGCAGCAGTGACGCGAGATGGAGCGCGCAGCCCACCGGCACGTACTCGTCCCGATCGCCGTGGACGACGAGAACGGGAACCTCGAGCAGCCGGAGCTCCTCGTCGGAGACGTCGTTCTGCAGCGCGGTGAGGTTGGCCAGAAAGCCGGCCCAGTCCCGCCCGTCGCGGTGATGTCCACGGAGACGGTCCACTTCGAGGGTGGCCCATTCCGTGAACCGCTGCTTCGATTGGGCATCGACTCCGGCGGGGAGGCGAGCGTGGACACCAAGGAGCGTGAGCGACCGGAAATGGTGCGGTTCGCGCAACGCCGCCTTGAGCGCCGCGCAGCCTCCCATCGAGAAGCCGACCACGTGGACGCCTCCGTCGCCGGACGTGGCTCGCAGCACGTCGAGCACGTCGTCGACGACCTGCGTGAGCCCGCCGGTGATCTCCCCCGTCGAGGCGCCGTGGCCACGAAGATCGATCCCGAAAGGCCGGTACCGTCCCGGAAGGCGGGTCATGGGTCCGCCCCAGTGACGCCTCGCCGTCCCCGCCCCTCCGTGCAGGAAGAGGACCGGTGCCCGCTCCGGGCCCGACAGCGCTAGCGTCGTGCCGTCCGCAAGAGTGAGTGCGCTCATCGGGCGACCGCCACCTGCCGGGCCACGACCAACCGCTGGATCTGGTTGGTCCCTCCGAGGATCTGGTAGATCTTGGCGTCCCGCATGCCGCGCTCGACCGGGTAGTCCTTCATGTAGCCGTAGCCGCCCATCATCTGGACGGCGTCGGTGGTGACCCGCATGGCCGTGTCGCTGGCGGTGTACTTGGCCGCCGCCGACAGGGGCGTTCCCGCCGGGTCGCCTCGGTCCAACGCCTCGGCGGCGGCGTAGACGAGGCTGCGGCTTTCTTCGATGCCGATCAGGGCGTCGGCCGCCATCAGTTGCAGCGCTTCGAGCCGGGCGATCGGCGCCCCGAACTGGCAACGCTCCTTGCTGTACTCGACGGCGCAGCCGATGGCACCCTGGGCGATGCCGAGGGCCATGGCACCGGCGACCGTCCGGGCGTGGTCGAGCACCTTCATCGTCAACCCGAAGCCGGTGCCGTCCTCGCCGATCAGGTTCCCGACCGGCACCCGGACGTCGTCGAAGATGAGTTCGCCGGTCTGCGAGCCGCGCAGGCCCATCTTGCGCTCCACCCGGCCGACGGAGAACCCCGGCCGGTCCGATTCGACCAGGATGACCGAGAAGGCCTTCGAGGCCGGCGCCTCGCGGCTTGTTCGGCACAGGACGGCGTACCAGGTGGAGACCCCCCCGTTGGTGACGAAGTGCTTGCGGCCGCTCACCACGTACTCGTCGCCGTCGCGTACCGCCCGCGTGGCCACGCCTTGGACGTCGGAGCCCGCCCCGGGCTCGGTCATGGCGTACGCGCTCAGCGCAGCGCCGCTGGCCAGGCGGCGCAGGAAGGTGTCCTTCTGCTCGTGGGAGCCGGCCAGGTGGAGCGGCAGGGCGCCTCCCACTTGTTCGTAGAGCATCGCCACGCTGGCCGAGACCCGAGCGATCTCCTCCACGATCAAGCAGAGCTTGAGGGTGCTGAATCCGAACCCGCCATATTCCTCGTCGGCCACGAAGCCGTACAGCCCGGCGTCCTTGAGGACGGTGACCATGTCCCAGGGGAACGTGTCGGCGTCGTCGATCGCCGCCGCCCGTGGTGCGATTTTCTGCTCGGCGAGCCCGCGGACGAAGGCCCGGAGTTCTTCGTGGTCCTCGCCCAGCCGCGTCCAGCCGCTCATGCGCCCATCCCCCGCAGGCCGGCGATGCGCAGCCGCAGCCGCCGGTTGGACACGAACGCCGCGCCGGCCTCGTGGGCGGCCAGGACCTCGGCGGCCAGGCCAGGAATCCGCTCACCGTCGTGCTCGAAGATGCGGAGCAATCCGTTGACGGCCCGCACCAGCCCCTCCGTCGCCGCCACTGCAGCGACGCAGGCCGCCTCCTGAGCTTCCGGGCTGGTCCAGCCCCGTTCGGCCAGGAGGTCCCCGGCGCGGGCGATCAGACGGGCCGCGGCGGCACCGTCGCGCCACATGTCAGCCAGGGCGAACTGGCCGTCCTGATGTCGGAGCGGCGACCGCCCCGCCGGCAGGTCGCGAGCCGCTGCGCCGGCCGTACCGACGAGCAGGCGGAGGCGCTCCACCGCTCCGGCCGCCACCACCAGGGCGGCCAGCAGCCGGGCGTGCTCGACGGCGTCCCCGCCGATGGCATACAGCTCCTCGACCGGGCACCTGGACAGAGCGAGGTCGACACGGTCCACGCCGAAGGCGTCCGGCCCGGCGGCCTTCACGTCGACGCCGGCGCAGCCGTCGTGGGCTACGACCAGCTTGAGGTCCGCGCCCCGCCGTGCCAGCACCACGTAGGAGCCTGTCACCGACCGGGCCACTCTCGCCTTCTCTCCTTCGAGCACCAGCGGCGCCGTCCCCGACACGGTGGTGATCCCCCAGGGGTGGTCGCCGGGATCGTGCTCACTGAGCCCGGCTCGCATGCCGGCGACGGCAGGGATCCCTGCCCGCTGGGCGAGAGCGGCCACCACGGCGTCTTCCGCGAGTTCCGCCACTGGCCGCCACCCGGTCGCCGCCGCCTCCGCCGCCTCGGCCAGCAACGGCACCACGTCGAGGGGGGCGCTCGGCAAGGAGGCGGCGTCAGCCGGCGACGCCGGCGATCCCGCCAGGGTCCGTGTCGCGTTCGTCATCTAGGAGGCCGCGAGGTCGTAGCCCAGCTCCCGAGCCAGGTCCTGGTAGACGGGGAACACCGGTTTGACGGCGGGGACGAGGCCCATGAGCTTGGCCATCGAACCGCTGACCTTGATCTGCCCGGTGACGGTGGCCTTCGTCATGTTGAGCTGACCACTCCAGAACTTGTGGCCGGTGTCACAGCTGAGAGTGAGGACGTTCGGGTACTCGGAGGGCGGAGTGCCGACGCTCACCGCTGGCGGGCGCTCCGTGGAGTCGATGGCCACGTCGAAATCGGGGTCGGTGTAGTGGAGGAGGATCTTCAGGTTCGCCTTTTCGAACTTCTCGCGGACCTCGGGGATCTCCATGGCCCGGATCAGCGCACCGGCGAGGAGTTCCTCGGCGGCCGCGGCTGACTTGAACACTGCCATGCCCATCACGCTCCTTGGTGTCGTGCAAACGGGGGCGGTCTCTCTAGGGAACGAGGCTGGCCCTGATCACGTCGTGGCGTTCGGCCGCGGCGAAGGCCTCGTCGATCCGGGCCAGAGGAAACGTCGCCGAGTTCATCGCCTCGAAGGGGTACCGCTCGTGGGCCCGGGCCAGGAAGTCGAGGCCCCGCATGAGCGCGTCGGTGCTGTAGAGCACCACGCCGATCAGGCTGCGGGAGAAGACGGTGAGCAGCGACGGGTCGAGCGTGCAGGTCCGCCCCGGGCTGATGTTGCCGATCTCGATGTAGCGACCGCCGGCGGCCAGCATCCGCAGGCCCTCGTCGACGACCGCCGGATGCCCCACCACCTCCACCGCCACGTCCGCTCCCCAGCCACCCGTCAGGTCCTGGACACGCCGCACCCGGTCATCGGGGTGGGTGAACTCGGCCACCGACACGGTCTCGTCGGCGCCGAAGCGGCGGGCCAGTTCGAGCCGATCAGCTTGGGCGTCGACGGCGATGACCCGGCCGGCGCCCATCTCACGGGCCAGCGCCACGGCGTAGAGCCCCAAGCCGCCGCAGCCTTGGACGACCACGGCGTCGCCGAGGTCCAGCCGCGCCCGCTGCAGGCCGAAGAGTACCTCGGCCAGCCCGCAGTTCAGCCCGGCCAGCACCTCGTCGGGGACACCGTCGGGGGCTCTGAGGACGGTATGCCCGGGCATGAGGTACAGGTAGTCCCCGAACCCGCCGGTGAAGTGCGGCTCGAAATCCGGGTCCTGCATGATGGAACCCTGGCTGGCCAGACACGCCGCCGCATTGCCCCTCAGGCAGTCCCGGCACCGCCCACACGGGTAGAAGTACTTGAAGACGACCCTGTCCCCTTCCCGCAGCGGCGCCCCCGTGGCGTCGGTGTCGACCCCGGGTCCCAGGCGGGCGACTCGCCCGGTCACCTCGTGGCCGAGCACGGTCGGGACCGGCAGCCCGAAGGCCTCCAGGTCGAAGTCGCCGCCCCAGAAATGGAGGTCGGAGCCGCACACATTGGCCCTGGTGACCTGCAGCAAGATGGCGCCGGGCTCCGGGTCGGGAAGAGGATACTCCCGCAGTTCGAATGGCTTGCGGGGACCCACGAAGCAGGCCACGCGGCCGGTCTCACCCACCACTACTCCTCGTCATCGTCGACACTCGTCGGCTCTCCGCATGGATGTCTCACTCCCATGGCAGTGCCCGGTCCGTGAAGGCGGACGGTTCCACCGTGCGCAAAATCTGCGTCACGGCCGCAACCACCTTGGTCATGCTCGACGCCACGGAGGGAACGTCCGAAGAGCGCAACCGTCGGGCTTCCTCCAGGATGATGTGGAGGCTGCGGACCTGATCGTTCAGTGGCACACTCGTCGCGGTCACATCCACGTTCTGCAACTGCGGGCTCCTATAGCTAGAAGGACCGGGGGAGGCCGAGGCCCTCGCCGATCATGCTGCGCACCATTTCGTTGTTGAGCGGAGCGAAGGCGAACAGTCGGGCGTCGCGCCAGTAGCGCTGCATGTCGTGGGCCATGGTGAAGCCGTGGCCTCCCATCATCTGCATCCCGTTGCGGGTCGCCCGTTCGGCGACCTCGGAGGCGAACAGCTTGGCCCCCGCCGCCTCCAGGTGGCACGGCTTTCCTTTGCTGTAGAGCCACCCGGCCCGGTGGGTGAGCGTCCGGGCGGCATCGATCTCGAGGGCCATGTCGGCCAGCCAGTGCTGGGGAACCTGGAACTGCCCGAGCGACTTCCCGAAAATCTCCCGCTGCTTGGCGTAGTCGAGCGCGTCCTCGAAGGCCGCCTGGGCAACCCCCACCGCCATCGCGGCGATGATGACCCGCTCGGCGTTCAGGGTCTGGGCAAGGTTGTACCAGGCTCCACCGATCGTGCCGACAGCGTCAGCTTCGGTGACCTCCACATCGTCGAAGAACACCTCGTTCGTCTTCACCGCCCGCAACCCGACCGTCGGCACGTGGTTGATCGTGACACCACGGGCTTTCGGATCGACGACGAAGAGCGAAATGCCGTCGGTCTTGCGTTCCCCGGTCCCGGTGCGGACAACGGCCAGCATGTGCGTGGCCAGATGAGCGCCGGTGATGAACACCTTGCTCCCGTTGATCCGCCACCGGCCCGGCTCGTACTCGGTCGCCCGGGTCTTCATCGCCAGGACATCCGTGCCGCCTCCCGGCTCCGTCAGAGCGATGCACCACCGGTCGCTCCCGTCCGCGATCCGAGGCAGGTACTGCTGCTTCTGCTCCTCGGTGCCGTACCGGCCGATGGAGGCACCGCACATGAACACCGGCGCGGCCACGATGAACGCCAGGGCGGCCATCCGCCTCGACAGTTCCTCGATGACGATCGCCAGGTCGACGTAGTCGCCTCCGGCCCCGCCGTGCGCCTCGTCGATGGTGAGACCCATCCACCCCTGCGCTCCGATCTTGGCGAAGAGATCGAGCGGCAACTCGCGCTCCTCATCGAGCTGTCGGGCCAGCTCCCGGGGCACCTCGCGGTCGAGGAAGCTCCGCACCGTCTTGCGCAGGATCTCCCGTTCTTCCTCTACGGTGAAGTCCACGTCTGTTCTCTCCCTTTCTTCCCACTCAGGTGCGGACCCGGTCTCCGTCGTTCTCAGTGACTGCGGGTCGCCAGGTCGGTCATCGTCGCCTGCCGGTCATCCGTCCAGCGGCGGGCCTTGTACTCGAACTCAGGCAGCTCAGGGACCTCCTCGATCCGCATGGTGAGGTTGGTCCCGTCCTTGAGGAACCGGCCGAGCTCCGCCAGCACCGCCACCCGCTCCTCCTTTGGGCGACCCCGGTACTCGGGCTGGAGCGCGACGGTGATGACGACGTCGTCCTTGCCCGCGTCGTTCAGGTACACCCGGCCCCGGTACTCGGCGACCGCCGGATGGGAAAGAACGATGTCGTCGACGGTCATCGGCCAGATGTTGTTGGCCCGGATCTTCATCATGTCGTCGTAGCGGCCGATCGTGCCCGACTCGATGCACACCGACGGCCGCCCGCAGGGGCAGGCGTCCGCTCCCAGGTAGACCGCCGAGTCGGCCGACCGGTACCGCAGCACCGGTGACGCCTCCCGGTGGAGCTGGGTGACGACGAGTTCCCCCCGTTCCCCCGCTTCGACGTGTTCGTTCGTCCCGGGCCGGAGCACCTCGACGAGCACGGTGTGCTCCCCCAGATGCATGCAGCCCCGCTCGGTGTCCGACCGGTAGACCGGCTCCTCGCACACCGCGCTGGTGAACCCGTAGGGCATCGCCCCGTAGGTCTCCTTGACCGCGCAGCCCCAGAACTCCTCCATGGCCTCCGCCCAAGGAATCGGGAAGTTCTCTCCCGAAATGAGCACCGCCTTGAGATTCGGGAGGTCACGAGCCGGTACCAGCCCCGCCTCCTTGGCCAGCACGCTGAGCCGGGTCAGGTGGCTCGGGGTGGTAAGGAACAGGCCGTCGGGCGTGAACCGGCGCATGAAGGCCACCCGAGCGGGCGACGTCAACGGATCGACCATGTAACAGACGAGCCCTGCCTTCTCGGAGGCGAAAATGGTGGCCCAGCCGGCCAGGTTGTAGCCGACCGGGGTGAGCCCGAGGAGCCGGTCGCCGGATTCGAGACCGGCCCAGTGAAACAGCTGGGCGGTGTCGGAGGCGGTGAGCTCGAGGTCGAGGCGGGTGAAGCCGTACGCCTCCTGCCCCTTCCCCGACGTGCCGGCTGTGAGGCAGTGCGTCGCCAGCTGGGAGACGTCCACCCCCAGGCGGGTGCCGTAGGGCGGCGCCGCGTCCTGGTCGGCGATGTGGTCGGCCTTGACCGAGAACGGGACGAGCTCCCGGAACGCATCAAGTGATGCGATGTCGTCGGGGCTGTTCACGCCGGCCGCCCGGAGCCGTTCCCGGTGGAACGGATTCGTGACCCAGACGTGCTCCAGCTGGGACTGCAGCTTGACCCATTGGACGCTTAGAAGTTCTTTGCGGTCCAGACGTTCAAGCTCGGGATACCAGTATCTCCTAAAGGCCATCACTAACCGCCGCTCCACCCCTCGATACACTAAGTCTCAGAAAGTGTAACTCCAGGTTTCTGGCCCCGCAAGTCGGAATATACGCGCCTCACCTCTTGTTTCACACCGCTTCATCTACACGTTCCTCTACACGGATCGCCCGTTCGGGACATGCACCGACTGCCCGAATCGCGCGATCGCTCAATTGGTCAGGCACCTGACCCGCTTCGCAGAGCACCACGCTGTAGCCGAGCTCATCAAGATCAAATAGTTCCGGAGCGATGCTATTGCACCGACCGTGCCCTTGACACCGGTCCCGATCGACTAACAATTTCATTCTCAACCCTCGCCCTCCCTTTCCTAAGACCTCTCGACCAATACGCGCGCTGCCGCTATGACTGTCTCCGGATCTGGGCCCCTAACGATGTAGTAACGCTTTCCCTGTTCCAGAGCCAACTCGGTGCCCCATAGCGCGACACGAACTGGAACTTCCTTCCCCTCTTTCAACTTCAAACGCCATGATCTAGCTAGCCCATCGACGGAACCCTGCTCGCCTAGAGAAACAACTTCCAGGACCTGATCAGCCGCACTTCGGAAGCGGTAGACGGTCAAGGACGTCCCGCCTTCAATTACTCTGGATGACCCTTGATTCGAAACAAAGCCGCCGCGCAGGGTCAACGCGCCAAGATTAGGGTCATCTTTGATCACCGAATCCTCGAGAGGGTTTTCGGATCTGACGATTTCCCCTGTAACATCGAACTCTTTCAAGCTCGGCAGCACTCCAAGCTTGACTGAGCGGGCTTCCCTCAACCGTAACTGGTTGTGCCCGACCACCCACTTTTCCCGCAAAATCACTCCCGATCTTCCCACACAGATTTCGTTCCAATCACCTTCTGTTGGCGGGCTCAAGAGCTCTCCGGAAGCGCTTCCGAGCCGCAATCTGAGGCAGTCCTCACCTTGGTGCGAACCTAGCCCTAAGACCTCAAGAAGGCCGCGGGGCTCAAGCAAATCAATCACCGACAGCGGGCGATAATCAAACGCTGACCAACGCGCAGCCGTCTCATCCTTGAGGTAATTGTTCCGCTCAAAATTATGGATGAAATATCCGGACGCGTTGGTTATAGTCTCGAAGATGAGCTTCCCGTCGTTCAGTCGTCTTGAGGTAATATGACTCCAATATGGTCGGCGAACGAGGATCCTCTCCTCTAGATCGCCCACACCCCGTTCCCACGTCCTGTAGACCACGTCATAGCTGGCCGCCTCCTGTATGTCCCGCCATGCACTTGGCATGGCGTCATGGGACGGGCTCACGCGGTCCGGCACCTTGAGCAACCAAGCGGCCAAAACGCCAACCACTACCATGAGCCAAAGAGGGGTGTACAGCATCTTGCGTTCCCTATGCCCCGGGAGACCGAACATCAGCGGACAACTCCAATAGCACCGAAGGATTTGCTGGAACCCCGCGTTCTACACCTCGAACAACACGGGAACTCGGACCGCGCCCCGAATATGCCCCGTGTGCCATGCGACACCCTCTGCGCAATCAAGCCGAAAGCGCGGCAAGCCGCTCAGTACCTCTTCAAGAACGATGCGCAACTCCAAACGGGCCAGATGTGCACCCACGCAGCGGTGGACGCCGACGCCGAACGCAAGGTGCCGATTCGGATGCCGATCCAGGACGATCGCATCTGGCTCGCTGAATTCGGCCTCATCGCGATTCGCTGCTCCGAAAACGAGAAGCGCACGCTGCCCAGCTGTCGCCTTCTCGCCCCCAAGTTCCGCATCCCCCGTGAAGACTCGACTCGTACACTGCACGGGCGACACGTAGCGTAGAAGCTCCTCCACCGCAGAGGAGAGCTCGGCGCTAGCCAACCGCTCCTGAAGACCTGCGTCGTTCGCCAACAGGTAAAAGATCGCTCCCAGTGCTGACTCGGTGGTGTCAAAGCCTGCGGGAAGGAGCAGAAAGACCATGCTCAGAATCTCATCGTCGGTAAGTGTCCGGCCATCCAATTTGGCACGAGTGAGTTCACTGATTAGGTCGGACGCTGAGTTTCCACGTCGCGAATCGATCATCCCGAGCATGTAAGCCATAAGCTCACCGGCCGCGGCGACACCTTCCTCCTGATTGTCACCTGGATGCGCCATCTGATGCGCCCACGACTTGAATCGATCTTGGTCGGCCAACGGAACGCCCAAGATCAAGCAAATCGCAAACATTGGGACCTTCGACGCGATTTCAGCGACCAACTCTGCCTTCCGGCTCTGGCCGACCGACGTGACCAGCGCGCGGGTGTATCGGCGAATAGGTTCTGCAAACTCAGCGAGAGCCCGTGGAGAGAAATACGGTAGCAATAAGTGCCGATACTTCTGCTGAGCAGGTGGGTCGTAATCGATCGGTATGAAACGCAGGAATGGATTGATGTCCGGCAGCGTCATGCCCTGAGCAGATGAACAGGTTCGCCAGGCCTCAGCGAGTCGATAAACCGGATCGTAACCGGTCACCACCCAAAAGCCACCATATTTCTCACTCCAGCCAATTGGGCATCGATTCCGCAGCTCCCGGTACACCGAGAAGGGATCATCCCCCAATTTCCCGACATCGTGATGATCAAAATTTACGTACTGGATGGACGCGTTCTCGCCGTCCAGCTGCACCATCGGGGGAGAACCCTTTCTCTTCACGTTGCGACCTTTCGAGTCCGATTTTTCCGAATCCTTTAAGCTTGTTTGAACTGACCTAGAGCGCTCCCTTTGCCGCCAACGCATTCGTCAAGGCACTACCCACCATCATCGGGTGGATGCAGCGACGCATGAAGCGCCATTGCTGGCCTTCCTTCACGTATTCGTCGGTGTAGTAGCCAACCATCGCAACGACTGGCTCTTGTTGATTCAATGCTACGAACTGGAAATCAAGCATTCCGGAAGCAAAGTTCCCGTCATCACTTGCCTCGATCGCATGACTCGATGGAAGATGTTTGAAGTCGCCAAACTCGAAGGGAAGGATTTTCCGAATAAAAGCTGGAATCTCTTCTTTTCCTTGCGCCAGCCATCCGAACGCGGGCACTTCGAACACCGCCGCACTAGAAAAGAGTTCTTGCCAGGCATCCATATCGCCGCTGTCGAGGAGATGACAGTACCGGGCGCAGAGCTCCTGGATGGCCAATTTGCTTGCTACCTGTCCGTCAGATGTCATTTCCGACCACCCTTTTCTTACTCGTTGCTGGACCGAAGCGGAGGGACATATTGCGATAGTTACCTGACTCACAAGGACCGTCTACGCCTCTTGGAGATGGGCCAAACCACGTTCCACCAAGAGTTCCGCATAAACCTCGGCCACCCGTGACTGAAGGGGAACGAACCGCAGCAATGCAGTTATGGACCCCGTGACCTTAATCGTTCCCCTAGTCATAGCCATTGTGGCGTTGAGCTTGTTCAGCCACGACTGGTGAGCGACGTCCGCGCTGTAACTGATCGAGACACCCGGTTCATCTCCGGGTTCCCCCACACCCACTTCATACTTTCCGTCTCGCGTATCCAACCAGACTGTGAACTCGGGCTCGGTGCATCGATACGCAGCGAGCATGCCCATTTTCATCATCTCTTCGCGAAGAGAATCGATCTTGCCAACGCGCCGCAGCAGCTCTGAAAAGAGCTCTTCGCCCATTGTTGCGCTCTCGATGAAGCGGCCCATGTATCGGCTACCTTTCTCGTGACGAATTTGGGATGGGAAGCTAGTGCCCTAATAGGGTGCGAAAGAGGGACACGAAGTCCTCTCCCGAGATGGGCCGGGGATTGCCAAAGGTCTCCGGGTCTGTAAGCGCTTGTGTGGCCAACGCCTCCAGTTTTTCCCCGTCAACAGCGTAACCAGCATCGCGAAGATTCGACGGCAGCCCACACGACGCACGCAGGCCCTCAATCGCGTCAGCTACGACATTCGCCACACTTTCAGCCGAATCAGGAAGACTGCCCTTAATGCCTACTGCGCGGGCGATAGCGACGATCTTCTCGAAGTCATATACGGGACCGTTAAAACGAAGGCCGAGAGGGAGCGCGAGTGCGTTCCCGAGTCCATGTGGAACACCCGCGACCGCACCCACGGTATGCGACAGCGCGTGGACGACCCCGCCGATGTAGTTAACCGCAGCAAGCGCCGTTAGCGATGCCCCAATCTGCATGTTCAGGCGAGCCCCACGATTTGTTGGCTCCTCCATCACGCGGGCCAGATTCCCACAGAGCAACTCAATGCCCTGAAGGGCGACCGCATCGCCCAATGGCGTCGCGGTCAAGCAAGTTGATCCTTCGATACCATGCGTAATTGCGTCAAACGCCGTGGTAGCGGTAATGAAAGGGGGTAGACCTACGGTGAACTCTGGGTCCAGGACTGCGACGTCGGGCGACATATACAGATGCAGATAGCCGCACTTCTGGTGATTCTCCTCATCTAGGTAGATCGCGCCCCACGTCACTTCTGCTCCCGTGCCCGCTGTAGTGGGGACGCCGATATGGGGGAGGAGCGGGGTCGGCTGCGGTGCGAAGCCCATTGAATCAGTGAGATACGTACGGAACGATACTTCCCCCTCAGAAAGGAGGATGCACACAGCCTTCGCCGCGTCGAGAACGCTTCCTCCCCCGATCGCGATGACTGAATCGGCTTGGTGCTCCCGTCCCACCGCGGCCGCCTCATCAACGCAGCCAATCGGGGCGTCCTGTCTGACCGATGCGTAGATTCCCGCAGGTTCGGTGTTACTGGTTCGGAGAGCCGTTAGGCAGAGATCGACCACGCCCGACTCCTCCACACCACGGTCCGTCACCACGAGTGGTCTGGACGCGCCCATCGTTCGAAGCTCATGGCCGATCTCGAATCGGGAGTCTTTTCCAAACAGCAAGCGGGTTCTGCATCGGAATTCTGCGAGCGGCGTAGCACTTGTCATTAGCGCCTTACTCTCCCGGTCTCTTCTAAGACGGCGACCTGTGGCGTACCGGGCTCCTCAGGAAGCCGGACCACAGGGCGATCCAGACGAATTAAGGTCAATACAACACAAACGAACCCTCAACCTGCGCTAAGAAGGACCCAACGAAATTCCAACCTCCCGCGCTAAGGCGCCGCGATTCATTCTGGCCTCGATCGCGTCGACTGACGCGACGAGAAAACCCTTCTTCATCACCAAGCAGCGATCAGCTACCCTCAGGACGTCTTCCGAAGGTTGTTCTACAAGTACGATGCCAATTCCAGCGGCCTTCAAGCGGCCCAATTCCACCATGAGCTGGGCTACAACTAATGGAGCGAGCCCCAGACTCGGTTCGTCAACGAGGAGGAACTTCGGCTCCGATACTAGAGCTCGCCCGAGGACGAGCATTTGTTGCTCCCCGCCGCTAAGACTGCCGGCACGCTGGCGCCAGCGCTGGGCGAGGATCGGAAACCGATCCGTCGCTCTCTCGAAGGCTTCCCGGCGCCGTCGCCTGGGACCGAAATACGCGGCTTTTAAATTGTCGCCTACAGACAGCTTTGGGAATACGCCTCTGCCCTCCAGGACATGGGCGACCCCCAGGTGCCGGCGCCGAGCAGCGGGGACACCAGTGATATCAACTCCACCCAAGACTACTCGCCCGCTACAGACCGGAGCCATCCCCGAGATTCCTCCGAGGAGCGAACTCTTGCCTGCGCCGTTCGACCCCAGCACGAGAAGGAGTTCTCCCTGCCCCACTTGCAAATTGGCCCCGCCTACTGCCGCTAGGCTGCCGTAACGGACACCGAGGTTCTCCACGCCGAGGACGACGCCTTCGCCATTGCCAGGAAGCACTTTAAAAAGCTCCTCAGTTAGACCCTGACTGTTCCCAGATATGCTCGCTGGACGGACTCGTCCGCAGCGATCGACTCTGGCGCACCGCTCGCGATCAACCTTCCCTGGTCCAAGACATAGACTGTATCGGCCAGTTTCATTACGAATTCAACGTCGTGCTCCACGAGAACAACGGTCAACGGGCTGCTCTGATGCACTAAACGGATCGCCTCCGCAATCTGCTGCGTTTCCGCGACGTCTACACCTGAAGCTACCTCATCGAGCAAAAGGATCCGTGGGCGAAGGGCCATGGCACGACCCAGTTCCAATCGACGGCGAACACCTAACGGCATCACGCCCACTGGTACATCGAGCCAAGGATTGAGGTTCAGGAGCGATGCGATCTCCTCCGCTCGAGTACGAAACTTGTCCTCCTCCTGACGAGCCAACCGACTCCGAAGGAACTCCCCGATCACCGTTGCCCGAGCCCGTCTCGCCGCCCCTAACGAGATGGCTTCCCACCCCAATAACGTCTCCGGAATCTCTACGCGCTGGAAGGTGCGGGCGATGCCCAAGCGCGCCCTTTCCCAAGGGCTGCGACTCGTCACGTCCGCCCCCGCCAACAGGACCCTTCCGGAGGTCGGAGCGCTGTAGCCGCAGATCACATTGAAGAGCGTCGTCTTACCTGCCCCGTTCGGACCGATGATCGCGCTGACCGAGCCCCCTTGGATCGAGAGCGTCACGTCGGTAAGGGCCGAGACACCTCCGAACCGAACGGTGACATTCTCTAGGTCTAATCCCGTCTCGACTGGCATTTCCCCTAATCCCTCTCCTGCGCCACCCCGCCGACGTTGACCACCGATGCGGGGAAAGCGGCTCCGGCCAGTTCTGGGTCGCTGAGTCCCGCTGCACGACCTTTGGTTTTCAATTCTCCGGTCCGTCGGGCCACCGCCGCAGCAGTCGACGCCCACAGTCCGAAAATCCCTTCCGGCAGCATCCGACTACTCGCTAAGAGAAAGGTGCCAAGCACAAATTGCGAGTATTCCGGGTTCCATAGGATCTTTAGTATCTCGGGACTTGCCGTTATCAACAGGCCGCCAACGAAACTGGCGAACAGTGAACCACTGCCAGCGATGACGCCACCAATGAGCATTGTCATCGAGGCCAAAAATCCAAAGTTCTCTTGGCCGATACGGCCCTGCAGCGAACCGAAGAGTATCCCGCCAGTCGCCGCCACCATGGCACTCAGAGCGAAACCCATGATCTTGTACCGACGGGGGTTCAGTCCGACCGCCATGCACGCGACCTCACTCTCTTGCAGCGTCCGGAAAATCCGGCCCCTGAGTCCGCGGGCCAAGTTTTCGATTAGGATGATCACCCCCACTGCAACCGCCCAAGAAAACCACATGAACCGTAAATCGCTCTCGAATAGCCAAGGCCTGCCCAAGGATCGGCCGCCTTGTTCACCGCCGGAAAACCAATACCAACGAAACACCCGATCGCTGAAGAAGACGCCCACCGCCAGCGTGACGACGGTGAGATTGAGGCCGCGGATCCGGAGTGCTGGCAGTCCGCAAGCCACACCGATACAACCCGCGAGGGCGATTCCGCCAAAGAGTGCAACGACATAGGGCACTTTGAGTTCTTCCCAAGAGGCGGCCGCACCAAAGGCGCCGACACCCATGAAGGCCGCCTGCCCCAGTGATACCTGGCCAAGTCGTCGCAAGAGGATCACGCTTGCGACACCTAGGCTCGACGCGGCGGCCGAGGTCATCACGTACACCCAGTAGCCGGAAAGCGCCACCGAGACGGTGACCAGCCCGCAGAGGAGGAGAGCTAACGGGGCCATACGAACGGGCGCCGGCAAGCTTCGGGTACTTCTTAAGACACCCTCTGAACTTCTGCTCTCATCTGACTCTCGCCAGCCAAGCGAACGTCCGCGAAGGGCCAGTACTGCCAAGATTACAATTAGCCCTACCCCCTGAGAGTACCCAGCCGTCGTTGAGATCCAGGTGGCTAGGCTTTCGAGGACCCCTATCGCCAACCCTCCGGCAAGCGCGAGCCATGGAGAACTGAGCCCTCCTATGAGTGCCGCTGCCGCTGTCGGAACAAACAACTCGACGGCAATCGTGGGCTTCAGCCCGAGGAATGGGGCGACAAGGACCCCTGATGTAGCAGCGAGCGCACCGCCCAGCCCCCAACTCAGTGCACCGTATAGGCGCTCGTCGATACCACAGGCCGCTGCCGCTGCGGCGTCTTGGGCCAAGCAGTCGATCCGCAGCCCAATAGGCGAGAGCCGAAAAGCCAGATCTACCGCAATCCCGAGAGCCACCACTACCAAAGATAAGACCGCCAGATCCTTGCCCCAGGAAAAGCCCCCGACTTCGAAGAGAGTGCCTTGCGGCAGGAACGAGACGATCGGCTGGAGCTGCGTCCCCCAAACCACGCCTACCAGCTCCACAGACACGATGAGACTGGCTAGGGAGGCTACCACCGCCATAAGGAGGTTCTTTTGGAGGGGCCGAACGACCGCCCAATAGAGTCCGGCACCTAATGCGGCTCCGGCAAGCACTGTGCAGATGACTCCCGCCCATAGCCCCATCCGAGGGCGGAAGACGTTCATGAATAGATAAGGGGAAACGGTCGCCACCGCCACGTGGCCAAAATTCAACAGCCGACTCGCCTTATAGCCGACAACTAAACCGACCGCGCCGATCGCGTAGATTGAACCGAGAAACAGGCCGGAGAGCCCAAGTATGAGAAGTGTTTCCACAGGTTGAAAGTCTCTCTCTAAACGTGCTTCTAACGGCCGATTGATGGTGACGCACCAGCGCCGCCGCGTGTCGCAGATTTGAATCGTCGCTGGCCACGGGCACTTCAGTCACTCTCGGAAACTTTCGGAACCGTGCACTAGGACCCGTCAGCAGGGTCGAGATCACAATGGCCGGAGATTGTTTGGCGGAACCGCCCCGCTTTAGGATTCGGAACACGGTCCTATACTCAGAGCAGGCCCGCCCCAAGAGCGTCCAAGTTGGGCGGGACCCCCCGACTCCTGTCGACCGGGGATTTCCCGAGACCACGGAGGCGGTTCCGCACAAACTACCTAAATTCGCCGATTGAATCGCGTAATTACTACTTAGAGTTTTCCCTCGCTCAGAGAGTTGGAGGATCCTCGTCTGGGTTACAGTTCCACCAAAAGTCGCGCCCGGCGAGTGGACGGAATTTGAAGTCGTCGCCCGGTGCCAGCACCTTCGCGGTGAAGTTATTTTCCGCGCCTGCTCCGATTTGAGGGAACGGCGGATGGAGCCCGTGTGACCAGTTCTTCAATCCCTGCATTGCTGCGAGCAATTTGCTCCTTGTGATATCTCGGCCAAGCGGGCCGAGCGCATCGACGAAGAGCCGCCCGGCATCCCAGGCGTACAGTGTCCACATACCGTAACCACCCCCAGCCCCGTAGACATCCGGATAATACTTCTTGAGGGTCTCGCGGTGGAGCCGGACTTCGGGATTCTCCGTGGCGTTGATATTTTCCATCTGAGCGACGATCGAATGCTGCTTCGTCAGCTCACCATACTGCTTCCCCAGCGTCTCGTACGTCGTGTCATAGTCGGAAATCGGGCCGACCGAGGGGATTACGTAGTTCGCCCGTTGCATCGATTGGAAGAGGCGGAAGATCGCCGAGGTGTCGATTAGGTTGGCGAAGCCATCGACCCCGCGAGCGCGCATACGAGCTACCGTTGCCGTAAAATCCGGCTGGGCCAAACTGACGGCTTCTTCATAGGCGATATCTACCCCGCGCGCCTTCAGATACTCGTATGTCTTGTCTCTTGAGTTGAGTGGCTCTTCTAGTCCGCTGAAATAGAGAAACCCCGGCTTCTTTATCTTTCGGGCGATCATCGCTTTCGCCTGAAGAATTCCCTGACAGCCAGTCGAGAGGCCGACCGTGACCGAGTTTGTCGCTTTGGGATTAGTAGCCCATGCACCGATACCGGACGTGATGACAGGAACGTTCTTAGAGGTGATGTACGGGCCAGTCGCGCTATAGGTAAAAATCTGTTGGTCACCGACTAAGGCGAACACCTTGTCCTGCTCGATCGCACGCTTGGCCGCGGCGAGCGCGCGATTGGAGTCAACGGCATCGTCGTATGCGATGTACTCCACCTTTCGTCCGTTGATCCCTCCTTGTTCGTTGATCATATTGAAGAAGGCCTTAACCGACGTACTGGAGTACTTCCCATAGTGTGATACCGGCCCGCTTAGCGCGAAAATTCCTCCGATCCGGATCTTGTCTTCGCTCACGCCGTCTCGTTCCCCCGGCGCCAGCGGCCCCCCACCTGCTGGCTCTACGGCTGGCGGAGTCGCCGTGACTGCCGGAGTCTCCGCCTTCCCGCCGGAACCCCCGGGAGATGATGTCCCCTGGCTGCCAGGCTTTTGGGCTCCACTCCTAGCGTTTCCACCCGGTACGCCAGGGGTCTTCGACGCTTTCGACCGGGACCCTTCTGTTACGGGTGACGTGCCGGCCGCTCTCGGCGGCCCCCCAGCGGCATCGGCCACGCCACCCGACGATGCCTCTTGAGAGGCGGATGTGTCTGCCGTCGGAGCCTCACCTCCGGTCTGCTCTTCCCCGCCGGCCGCCGTAGGGAGAGACGAGTCAGGATCTAAGGCTCTGTTTGGCCCCTCAGCGCTGGTCTCCCGTTCCGTGCTCACCGCGATTCCGTCGTCACTACTGCCGGTCAGCGCTAATGTGCCGAACGCAAGCATCAAGACCAAGCCGAGACTTATGGAAATAACTGCTGTTCGATCCTTTAGGTTATTAGCCCACTGCGGCACCGGCTTACCTCCCCTTATGTGGCGACTGACGCCTTAATCGATTCCGTCGTAGCCGTCATACCCGCACAAATAGATTGCGTTCTTGCGTTAGATGTCTCCGTTGGATACGAATTCTCCCTCGGCGGCGCCTCCTGACCGTGCCACCTTGGCGATGCGCAACACCCCGTAGGCGAGTAAGATCACCCCAGCTGACAGGCCAGCCAGCTCCCACGTCGCGAAACTCCCAGCTGCTAAGACGACTGGCCTGTTCTCACTGGCCGGGATCAAGGGGATGGCTCCGATAGTCTGACGGGGTTGATTGGTGCCGTGCACGGCCGCCGGAGACGAGCCCGTAGCCTGCGCCTCAAGCGGGGCGGGTCTTGATGAACTGTCCCGCGAACTCAGCTGTAAAGGTCCTCGTCTGACTATGCTGCCTTCAGCGCCCGTAGTTGGCGGCCGCTTTATCGGCCCATCTTCTTCTCCTTTACCGACCGCCCCATCACGGGTCATTTGCGTTGCGGCTTCGCCGCCGCCAACGGTGATGATCAGTTCAGTTGGCACGAAGAACGGGTCGCGAAGGATTGTGCGTATGCCTATTCTAAACGCACCGCCCTTCCCGACAGACCAACCGTTGCTGCTCTCAGTTGTGCTCGCATTGAGAGCTGTCAAGCTAAATCCCGCTTCTGAAGCGAACTGCTCCAGAAGCGGCTGCACAATCTTTTCTGGAACCATCCGCAGGCCGCCGTCGTCCACTGGAACTGCAACCGCCTCGGACACACGAAACCCTTGGCTATCAAGCGTCACGGGAACTCCTGCGACGCGCAAGTCTGCTATTGATGTCTTCGCGGTCGGCTTACCGTTGTCTGCCAATGCGTAGCTGACATCAACATTGGCTGCCGTAATGGCCCCACCTAAGAGGGAGAGCCCGGCCAGGTTTCCGTGAGCAGCCGCGCTCCTGGAATCCGTGTCGGTGATAGTGAGGGTAGATCCATTCGAAATCCGGATGATCGCTGTGTCCGTTTCTTGTGGAGACAGAACTGGCCTAGTGGTCTGAACCGGCGCCCTCCCATCACGGAGACCCCGGCCATTTCCAAGTGCGTCTGGTGTGCGCTCCGCCGCAGACCGGATCGCGTCCGACAGGCGAGTCATGGCCGCCTTTACTGGGGGCTCTTCAGCTCGTTCGCTGTTCGGCACGCGGATTGCCGCAAAATGGCCCCGCGCCAAAGCACTCAGTTCGGATGCCTTTGCGTACTGCCTAACTTCATCGGATCCGACTGCAACATCGGATTCGGATGGCCCGCTGGGATATGTGGCCGTCGCTATCAACGGGACTTCGGGGAGCGAGCTAGAAGGCAACGGAAGCCCAAGCAATGAAGGTACGGCTTGGTACGACTTCGCCCACCCGGGATGCACCGCCCCTGCTTCTGCGAAGGAGTCACTGAAACTGGAGAGCGACACCTCAGCCCGCCCGAATGACACATCAACAAGGCCGGCAATCGGTAGGAATCCGGGTGTATCGGCCTGAAGGCGCACGAGCGAGATGTTTGCGCGGCCGCTGAAGAAGCCCCCCGCCTCGCTCTCTTCTGCGAAGGAAACGGGACTCCCGAGCACGATAACCAACGCAACAAGCCCCATGAAGGCGACAGGACGCGAAACGATGGCTAAAGGCGGGAAACCGCGGACAGACCTTTTGGGGATGCCAGACTGTCCGGTTCTCGAGTGCGCTACGGTTGTCTGCTGCTTTAGTAACACGGCACCCCTTCTCCCTCTATCAAGGGCAGCATTGGTAGTTAAAAATGCGTTGTAGATAGCTCGGAAGTGTCGTCATCCCGGCTGAAGCGAGAGTCGGGAGAGGTACCCCATAGTTTCCCAACGACGGCGCCGAACTCATGAGGGTACGACGACACCGTACAGCCGGCGTTCCCGGGCCGCGAGCGCCATGTAAACGTGCTTGACCTGCGTGTATTCAAGGATTCCGTTCATACCCAACTCCCGTCCCAGACCGGATTGCTTGTAGCCGCCGAAGGGTGCGTCGGCGGGGATCATGTTCCAGTCGTTGATCCACACGGTGCCGGCCCGGATCCGGCGGGCGACGTCCCAGGCCCGTTCCGGGTCCTTGGACCAGACCCCGGCGGCGAGGCCGAGGTCGCAGTCGTTGGCGAGACAAACGGCCTCGTCGACGTCGGCGTATTCGATCACCGACACCACCGGCCCGAAGATCTCCTCTTGCGCCACCCGGGAACGGTTGTCGACCCCGGCCAGGACCGTCGGCTCGTAGAAGTGGCCGGGCAGGCCCACCTCGGCCCGCCGCCCGCCATGGGCGACGGTGGCGCCTTCGGCCGCCGCGAGTTCGACGTACCGCTCCACCTTCTCGATGGCAGCCGCGGAGATGAGCGGCCCCATGTCGGTTGACCAGTCCGCCGGATCACCCACCCTGAGCGTGGCCGCCCCGGCACAGAGACGCTCGATGACCTCGTCCCGCAGACTTGTGGGAACGAGGAGCCTGGTGCCGGCCGTGCACATCTGCCCGCCGTGGCCGAAGGCCGCCCACAGGCTTCCCTCCACCGCGAGGTCAAGATCGGCGTCGGGAAGCAGGATGTTCGGCGACTTCCCTCCGAGCTCCAGGGTGAGCTTCTTCACGGTCGCGGCGGCGGCGGCCATGATCGACCGGCCGACCGCCACCGAACCGGTCAGGCTCACGTGGTCCACGCCCGGATGGGCCGCCAAGGCGGCACCGACGGTCGGGCCCGGGCCGGACAGGAAGTTGACCACTCCCGGGGGGAAGCCAACTTCGTCGAAGAGAGCGGCGAGGACCCCCGTCGACAGCCACGTCAGCTCGTGGGCTTTGACGACGACGGTGCACCCCGCGGCCAGCGCCGGGAAGGTCTTCCAGACCGCGCCGAGAAGCGGGTAGTTGGACGGGGCGATTCCGGCGCACACACCGTCGGGTTCTCGGAGTATCGTGCTCGCGCCGAGGTAGGGAATGGACTCCGGTGCCAGGGCGCTGTCCAACGGGCGTCGGGCGAGTTCGGCGAAATGGAGGGCGTGGGTGATCGGGCCGCCGACGTGCAGCATCGTGGCGAGCCGCATCGGGGCGCCGGTGTTGGCGCTCTCCAACTCCACCAGGCCCTCGTCGGCGGCCCCGGCGAGCGCGTCGGCCACCCGGCTCAGAAGGTCGGCGCGTTCGAGCCTGGTGAGCCGCGGCCACGGCCCGGTCTCGAACGCCTCTCTGGCGGCGGTGACGGCCTTGTCAACCTGAGCCGTCGAGGCCATCGGTGCCTTGCCGATGACTTCGAGTCGGGCAGGGTCGAACAGCTCGGTGAATCCGTCTTCGGGCTCGATCCACTGCCCTCCGATGTAGAGGGCGTGCTCGGCGTTGATCACTTCCGGTCAGCTCCCGTTCTGTGCAATGGGGAAGGTCATGTCGCGATGCCGTCGTCGGGTCGCTTCGAGCCGGCCGGCCGGGGCGGGCCCGGGTTGTAGAGCACGGTGCGCCAGCCGACCACGACGAGGCCCACGCTGATGAGCACCAGGCTGAAGATGTACGCGTTGCGTCGTGCTGGTTGCGACAGGGCCAGCGTCGTGGCCACGGGAACGGCAGCCATCGGCTGATGCACCTCCAAGACCGGTGCTGCCGTCTGGGCGACCGAATCGGCGGGCAAGGCCCCGACGGAGGGGTCGTCGTCCAGGACGCTCTCCTCCTCGCCATCCGCCGCGGGAGGCACGTCGCCGCCACTCTCGAAGCCGGAGGCGGCGGCAGCCGGTGACGGCTCGGACATTGCCGGACCGGTGCTGGTGCCGGTGCTCGCTGGCACGTCGACCGCCGCCGACGGCCCA
This sequence comes from Actinomycetota bacterium, assembly GCA_040756995.1. Taxonomy (GTDB): domain Bacteria; phylum Actinomycetota; class Acidimicrobiia; order IMCC26256; family BP-133; genus BP-133. The sequence goes on from JBFLYK010000021.1 coordinate 65,116, forward strand.
GCCGTTGCCGCCGCTTCCGCGACGTTGGAGAAGGCCGCCGTGTAACCGAGCTTGAACTCTGCCCGGGCGTTGTTCAGGACGGCCTGGGCCACGGGGATGGGAAGCGACCCCACGTCGTCGGGGACCTTGTAGGCGATCCGCAGCCCGGGACTGACGACCTCCACGAGTCGCCCTCCCGCCTCCACCGTCTCGGTCACGACGGGGCTCAAGGCCTGGACCTCCAGGTTGAACGCTTTCACCGTTTCGGCCAGCTGCCGACCGGCATCGGCAGACGCGGGGTTGGCGCCGACGGTGGAGACGACCAGGCCCCGACCGGTCACCTCGACTGGGATCCCGAGCACCCGGACCCCGGCCAGGGACACCTTGTGGTCGATTCCCGCTTGATGCGTGACGCCGGTGTTCGACACCGAAAGCGTGCTCACCAGCTCGCCGATGGAGACGAAACCTCCCGCGATCTCGATGCCTTGCAGGCGGGCCCGGGAGACCGAGCGGAGCATCGCTCCACTGCGTTCCACTGTCGAGGTGGCCTGCGCCGCCGCCAGTTCGACGAGCCCCGGCTGAGCGGCCTTCACCAAGGCCGATTCGGCTCTGGCCGAGTCAGGCGTCGGTGTCTCCGCCTTCGAGGACAGGGCATCGAACTGGTAAGCGGCTGCTGACTGGGAGGGCACGATGCTGGCGTCGGATGTGGCCGGTCCGGGGTTGGCGGCACGGGCGATGTACGGGTAGAGCGGCGGAAGCGTGAGCGGGAAGCCCAGAAGGGCAACCACTCCGGGAACCGCTTCGACGAGGGCACCCGGATACAGGCTGGCGGAGAACCCGGATGACCCGTTGGAGTCGGCAGCCGCCGCCGACAGGCCGACGCCCTGGTCCACCAGCGGTGTTCCCGGGAGGAACGCCGACTGCGCACCGAAACGGACCAGTTCGGCGGTGGTCCGGGCATCGAAGTAGGACAGCTCCCCCGAGGGCGGCGTCACGACCGGAGGCCCGGCGGGTTGGGGAAGGTCTTTGCACAGCACGTCGACCGCGCTCACCGCTCCGTCGACGGGGATGGGTGGGAGCGATCCGAGGACGAGTCCGGAGACCGCGTAGAACCCGGGGCAGAAGAACTGCAGGGCGGGCACGAGCGGCTCCCGCAACGCGCCGATGCCGGGGGCCGGCTCTTCGGCGGTGAGCGCCGCGTGGCCCATGCTCTGGCGCAGGGCGTCGGCAAGCCCCGCCGCTTTTGCCGCCGTCGGATTGCGGACGAATCGACTCTGCAGGGCACCGACGATGGCCGCCAACTGCTGAACGGGGCGGCGGAGAGGTTCAGAGGCGGCGGCGGGCGCCGCGGCTGCTCCTTGCGCGCTGGCGATGGTGGAGGCCAGTTCTCCGAGCGGCGTTCCGAGCGCCCGGACGAGGTTCATCGCCTGTTCGCTGTCCGTGAGGCGCGGTGTTGCCAGCGGTTTCGGTTCGGTGCCGGCCGCTTCCGCCCCCCGAGGAGCGAGCGACATCATGGCCAGGGTTCCGGCGGCCAGCACCGGAGCCCATCGGATACGTCGACGAATCATCCCCCCACTCCTCCTCGTGCTGCCTTCTCTCTCCGCATTGCTCACTTCCCGGCACGGCCAACTTCTGGCCGTGCGGCCCTCGGGCGGGCTCCGTTTCGTGGTGGCGGCCCCACCGCGCCGCCGCCAGAACGTTCCGAGTCCCCGCCGAGATAAGCCCGATGCAGCGCCTCGGGATCGGCCAGCCCTTCCATCCCGGTGCCTTGAAACACGACCCGGCCTTTGCGGAGCACATACGCTCGTTGCGCCATGCTCAGCGCCAGAGAGGCGTACTGCTCGACCAGCACCATAGTGAGCCCCCCAGCCGCCAGACCCTCGAGGATCTCATACAGCTGCTCGACCACGGCAGGGGCGAGACCGAGTGACACCTCGTCGAGCAGGAGGACTTTCGGCCGCATGACCAGCGCCCGCGCGATGACGAGCATCTGCTGTTCGCCGCCGCTCAGCGTCCCGGCTGGCTGATCCAGACGCTGCCCCAACACCGGGAACGGACCGAGCGCCTCCTCGACCCGGGCTCGAAGCTCCGCGGAGCTCGAGCGCCGGAGCCCCATCCCGAACGCCGCCAAGCGGAGGTTCTCACTCACGGAGAGGCGTGGGAGCAGGCCGCGGCCTTCGGGGGCGAGGACCAAACCGGCGCGGGCCCGGCGGTGAACCGGAGTTCGTTGCACGGAGTCCCCGTCGAGGCAGACCGTTCCCGAGCTGGGCCGTACGGCGCCGGCCACCGCCTGGAGCAACGAGCTCTTTCCGGCGCCGTTGGCGCCGAGCAGCGCCACGGTCTCTCCGGCCCCGGCGGTGAGACTCACGCCGTCCACGGCGCGGACGGTGCCGTAGTCGACGACCAGATCCTCGACGGTCAGGCGAGGTGCGGTCATGAGATCACCGCCGTTTTCGCTCCCAACGTCCCGAGGTACGCCTCAATGACGAGCGGGTCGTGTCGGACATCACCGGGGCGTCCTTGGGCGATGAGCTCGCCGAAGTCGAGCACGTAGAGGTAGTCGGCGACATCGAGCATGAGATCCATGTCGTGCTCGACCAGCAGAATCCGGACACCGGTCCCGGCCACCAGACGCAGGACATCAGCGAACTCGGCACTCTCGGTCACGTCCATCCCCGAGGCCGGCTCGTCGAGGAGCAGGATCCGGGGCGCCGAACAGAGTGCGGCGGCCAGGTCGACCCGTCGGCGAATGCCGAGCGGCAGCGCTCCCGGCGTCGCAGGAAGGACCCGTTCGATTCCGAGCAACTCGACCGCCCGGTCGACCAGCTCCTCCGGCCGGAGCTCGGGCAGCTGGTTGCGCAGCGACCGAGCTGTCACGAGCAGGTTGGATCGAACGGTCATCGAGTCGAAGAGCTTGACCCCTTGGAACGACCTGGCCAGCCCGTAGCGCGCTCGCCAGTGCGGAGGCCACGGCGTGAGATCCGTGCCGTCGAGCAGGACCTCACCTGAGTCGGGAGCGATGACGCCGGAGATGCAGTTGAACAACGTCGTCTTCCCACAGCCATTGGGCCCGATGAGACCGACGATGTCGCCTTGCTCGGGACCCACTGTCAAACTGACGTCACTCAGCGCTCGAACCCCGCCAAACCGCTTCGAGACCCCTCGGATTTCCAGGACGGTGGTGGGCCGATCGCCTTCGCTTGTGAACCTCCAGCCGCCATTGGCCTCAGAAGCGAATCCCGCCGTGGTGGCGCCCGCCGATTGTCCGATTCGCTGCACGCGGGAACGGCGGCGTGCCTGCAGCCGCAGGACCAGCACCACGGCGGCACCGAAGAGGGCGGGGACATACTGCGCGGAGAGGAACGTGATGTCCCGGAAGGCGGCGGGAAGCAGGGCGTAGGCGGCACCGACGACGCCGGCGCCGATGGCGCTGCCTCCACTCAGGACGGCCAGGACGGCGAGGGTGGCGCCATGGAACACGTCGAAGCTGATGGCGTTCACCGCTTGCTGGTGATAGGCAAAGAGGACGCCGGCGACGGTGGCGTACACGCTGGACACCACGAACGCGGTGAGCCGGGTCCAGCGCACGTCGACGGCTCGGCTGGCGGCGACGACCTCGGAGTCGCGCACGGCCCGGAGGCGGTCACCGAGCTCCCCACGAGCGAGCGTCCGCTGGACAAGGCTGGCGACGACCAATGCGGCGACCACGACGACATAGAACGCCCGGTCGGACGATAGGCTCCACCCGAACAGATCCGGCCGCTGAACCGCCAGCGACGTACTTCCTCCGCCGCCCAGAAGGACGCTGTCCTGTTTGAAGACGTAGGCGTCCGCAGCCACGGCGACGGCGAGGGTCGTGATGGTGAGCACCGAAGCTCGGGCATGCAGCGCCGGGATCGCGACGATCGAGGCAATGGGGATGCAGATCACGACCAGGGCAACGAGATTCTCCAACAGACCGAACTGGTACAGCGTGTGGAACCGGGCTGCCCCGAACCCACCCAATCCCATGAACGCCGCCTGCGCGAGGGACAATTCGCCAAGGCCCCCCACCACCAGCGTGAGGCCGAGCAGGGCCAGGGCCATGATCAACCCGCTCGTCAGGACATACAGGTAGTAGCCGCTCAGGACCACGGGGGCGGCAACCAGCACCGCAAGGATCAACGGCACACTCCATCGAGATCGCGACAGCGCTCCCAGGCGGCCGGTCATGACATCGAGGGCGGAACCGGCCGAGCCGAGAAGGTTGTTCACGCCGGTCGCCATGCGACCCCCTTCCGGCGGGCCATCAGGACGAGCGTCCCGAGGATGGCAATCAGCGGGACCACGTCGCTGTATCCCGCAACCGTGATCCATCGTGAGCCGAGGCTTTCCACCAAACCCAATCCGATCGCGGCGGTGAAGATCACGGGAAGACTCTCCAGCGCCCCGACGACAACGGCCGCCATGGCGTGGATCACGATGAGCGTCAGGAGAATCGGGTCCTGGGAGAGGAACGGAGCGAGCAGAATGCCCGAGAGGGCGGCCAGCCCGCCGCCCAGGGCCCACGCCATGGCCGAGACCATGGTGGGAGCGACCCCGAGCAGCGCCGTGGACCGCGGATCGTCAGCCACCGCCCGAATGGCGATCCCCCAGCTGTTCCCCCGGAAAAACAGCGCCAACAGCAGGGTCAGCCCGACGGTGATGACGATGACCAGCAGCTGATCAACGCCGATGAAGAGGCCCCCGGCGCGGAGCACCCGGGTGGGAAACAGCCGAAGGAAACGCCCTTCGAACAGCGGCACGATGAGGGCTTGGAGCAAGGACAGGAGCGCCACGCTGGCCATGACCTTCGTCGCTTCTCGCTCACCAGCAAGGGGCCGAAACACCAGTACGTCGCTCGCCACACCCAAGATCGCCCCGGCCAGGACACCAATCACGACGGCCAACCCGACCGGCACCGTATCGACCATGCGGGAGAACACGAGCACCCCGGCGGTGGCAATCGATCCGTGGGCAAAGTTCAGTACGCGCGAGCCCTTGTAGACGATTGCCACGCCCAAGGCGGCCAACGCATAGATCGTCCCGGTGGCGAGACCGCTGGTGATGTACGGAAGCCAAGTTCGCACGCTCCAGCGCCCCTAGTCGGCCTTGGTATAGCGGGGAATGTCGGCCGCGATGCGCTGCGATATCGGCACCCATTCGAGCTTCCCGTTGACCTCTTGCAGCTGAATGAAATACGGCACCTTGTTGCCGTCATGGTCTTCAGGGCTGTAGCTGACCGTCGGCCCGAAACCACTCTCCCAATTCTTTGTGCTGTTGTAGCAGGCAATCACCGCGGACCTGGTCACGTCTTGACCGGCCTTCTTCAGGCAACCGACGAAAAATTTCGCCGCTACCCAAGCAGTAGTCGAGAGCCCCGTATTCTGGGTCCTCGGCGCGAGCCGCTTCATGGTTTCACGGTATTCCCGGGCGGAGGGAGTATCGCCATAGACCTCCCAAACATCGACGGCGATCAGCCCCTTGGCGGCCGCTCCCGCTTGGGTTTTGATCGCCTCACCGCCGTAGTCCTCCGTCCCGATCACCGGCACCTTGAGCCCGAGGCGGGCATGCGCTTGCATCATCCGGATGCCGCCACCGGCGTCGGTGATACCGACGATCGCCTCGGCGCCGGCGTTGACGCAGGTTTGCAGCAGGGAACCGTAGTCAGGCTGGGCCAGGCTGGCTGCGACCTCCTTGACCAGCGGCGACCCGAACTTCTGCGCACCCTCTCGGAGGCCCTTGAGCGACCACCGAGCCGGCTTGAGATCGAGATAGATGCCGCAGATCTTGGTGAGCTTCTTTTCGGTGATGAGCCATTGCGCCTGAGTGAACCCCGAACGGTAGGCGGCGATGCCGATCGGCCACGCCCACGGTGTCTGGAAGGTCTCCTCCTCCACCCCATGGTTCCCGAACAGCGGCATGGCGTTGCGCTGGAGATAGCCGCTCGTCACCAACTGGGGCGTCGTGGCGATGGCGAAGTTACCGAGCAAGGCGAACACCCGGTCCTGCTCCGCCAGCCGCTTGGCTGCCTCCATCCCCCGGGCCGGGTCGAGCCCGTCGTCATAGGAGACGTAGGCCAGCTTCCTGCCGTTGACACCACCCTGCTCGTTCACGAACTGGAAGTACGCCTTGACCGTGTCGACGACGTTCTGGTAGCTGAGCGCACCAGACGTGGACGTGATGCCCCCCACCTTGATCGTCGTGTCGGTCACGCCTTGGCGTTCGAGGGCGGGAGGTACAGGAGTTGCCCTGACCAGCGCCGGGTCAATCCCCGGTGCCGCAGAGGACCCGCCGCCGACGGGCCCAGCGCTCGCACCGGAGCCGGAAGCGGACTGCCCGGCGGCGGCTGGAGCCCCCGCGCTGCTCTGGCCGGCGGACGCCACCGCGCCAGGGGCAGCCGTTCTCGGCCCCGAGCCTGACCCGGAAGAGAAACGAGAACCACCGGCCACCGGCCCCGAAGACCGACGCGTGACGGTCGTCGTGGCGACCGAACCGGGCTCCTCCGCGGAAGGCGCTGGTTGCGCCGCCTCCGCGACCGCATCCCCGGCGCTCGGGGCGTCCCCGCTCGAGGCATCGGCGCTCGGGACGACTTGACCGGCCCCACCAGCCACCAGTCGGACGTCACCACCCGAGCTGAGATCCAGCAGCGCCACGCCCAGGACCACGTTCAACAGCAACGAGACGACCACAGCCCCGACGAAGAACTTTGTGCGGTCGATGTACACCAACCCACCCCCCTAAGCTCGGAGCTCACCGCTCCGGGACAGAGTTCCCCTGGACGCGTACCGCCGTGCTTCCCTCGAGCCCGCGTCTCCCCAACTCGAATGCGCGCACCGGGCCCGGACACGTATCGCCATATGACGCAGAGAGAGACAAACCGTTACGATCAGATTATCGTTCTGATTCGGGACGGTCAAGAGCAGGCTCGCGCTGCAGGTACGTCGACGGGGTGGTAGACGAGCGCCCCGGACCGCGTCTTCTCGAGCGGGGAATGGACTACTCGAGCGCCGCGAAACTGGCCGCCGGGTGAGACTCCGCCAGGCGCCGCTACGCCATCGCAGCCACCGCACTGTCCAGCAGCGGCGCATCTGCCCGCCGCCCTGGAGGGACAGCAGCGCCAGCCGGTTCGGATCACCCTGAGCCTGCCCGACGAGCCGCACCCCAATCCCACCCGAAACGACACCCGGTGCGACACCGCCGCGGGAAGGCACCCGCCGTTCATCGACACCGCCGCTCCCCCATCGAAACCTCGTCAGGTCCTTGGATCTATAGTCTAAACTCTCATACGCAACAGTGCGGGTCGGTCATCCACCAGGCAGCCGACGGGCGGCGTCCCGAGCGACGGGGCTGGGGTAATGCCACAAAGGGCCCACCAAAGAGGTGGCGCCCCCGGAGCGCCGCAGCCGAACTCGCCGACCTGGCCCGCTGCAAGGCGCCGCTGGTGCGGGTGCGGGGCCGGTGGGTCGAGTTGGGGACCGGGCGACGCTGCCGCCCGCGCCCTGCTGCGCACCGAGAAGGCCCCATCAGATGACCGCGGCGGAGGTCCTGCGCGTCGGGCTCGACCCGTCCCCGGACGCTCCCAGTGATCGACGTCGAGGCCGGCGGCTGGCTCGGAACGCTCCTCGGCGCCGACGGCGACCGCGGCCTCGAGCCCGTCCCCACCCCCGGCTCCTTCGCCGGTGAGCTCCGCCCCTGCCAGCAGCGGGGCCTCGCCTGGCTCCGGTCCCTGCAAACGACCGCACCGCGACACGGCTGACCCACGCTCGTCAACCTGTCGTGCAACTCGCCGAATTCAGCAGTCGGCCATGGCCCGGAGTCGCTCGCAGAGTTCAGGGAGGCGGGGGCCCAGATCGCCGAGCCTTCGGACGAGCAGCGACTTGGGAACGCTGGCCAGGTCATCGAAATTGGCCGCTGACTCGACGGGCAGCCCCTCGTCCCGTCCGAGCAGCAGGTGGCTCGGGGCGGATCGGAGGGTGCGGGTCACGGGGGCGATCATCACGCGTCGCATGACGGCGTTGGCCTCGTCTCGGCCGATGACCAGCACCGGGCGGCCTTTCTCGTCGGGTGTCTCCAGCCACCACAGCTCGCCCTTGGCTACCACCAGCGCTCCCACGACTCTTCCGCCGTCAAGCGTGTGGCGGAGCGTTGGGCGCGGCGCATCTCTGCCCCCGTCTCCGGCTGGTCTGCGTAGGCCTCGCGATAGGCCGACGCAACCGCCGCACGCTCCGCGGCCCGCACCAGGCGAACCACCGCGGCCCTGACGAGCTCGGCTCTCGTCGCTCCTTCCCGTGCCGCCATCTCGTCGAGGGCGGCCACGGTCTGCTCGTCGAGCCGGATATTGATCTGGGTGGCCATGCCCCACTGTAGCAGAATCGCTAGGCTAAGTGCTATCACCAGCGCCATCGAGGGACGACGGCTGGGCGGCAGCGGACGCTCTTCCAGGAACGGCGCGGTTGGTTCGAGCCAGGTTCTCGCACGATCGGTTTCGCCGCGGGACCTCCGCCCCGTGTTCTCGAGCGAGGTGCTCGATGGCGGTACCGCCGAGGACCGAGTAGACACGCACCGCAAGACGGCCGATCTTGATGCCGCCGCGCGGACCATGTAAGAGGAGCCGCGGACGCGGCCGGTCGTCTCGTACGAGGCGGTCAGCGTCCGATCAGGCCGGTGAAGATGAACCGGAGGATGGGTGGGGCGACCTGGTCGGGGTCGAGTGGTTCGCCGGCGATGAGGGTGTCGAGCGCTGGGATCACCACGGCTCCGAACATCGACGAGGCGACGGTGGTGGGATCTTTGACTTTGCGCCAGGATCCGTCGGCGGCGCCGTCGGCGAGGAGACGGAGAACCGGGGCGTGGAAGGCCCGGCCGAGCGCCTCGGCGAGCTCAGGGATCCGGGCGGCGCGGCCGAGGTCGGCGATGAGGATGCGGCAGGAGGCCGGACGCTCGGCCATCACCCGCAGCTGGGCCCGCACGACCGCTTCCAGGCGGCGCCGGGCGCCCCCCCGACCCGATGCCGCTTCGGCCACCGCCTCGCCGAGTGCGCTGAGCATGGAGCGCATCAGCCAGGCCAGGATCTCGTCCTTCCCGCCGAAGTGGTAGTAGAGCGTCGCTTTCGGCACCCCGGTCGCTTCGGCCAGATCCTCCATCCGCGTCTCGTCAAAGCCGCGCCCGGCGAACGTCTCGGCCATGACCGCTTCGTTGTCGACAATGGCGACAGGCAGCGTTCGCACCAACAACCTCCACGATCCTGGGCGGCGGAGGGGACGCCACTCAGTTTAGGGAGGAGCGGCCCTGAGAAGGATGATCCCCGGCCGGACTGAGGCTCCGGGTGCGGCGGGTCTCGCGTCGGCGCTTCAGACGCGGTGGTCAAACGTGCCGTTTGATCGGGCGGCGGGGTGCGACCTACCCTCGCCGTAATTCAACAATCGTTGAAGAGGCCGATCCGGGACGGTGGGCGCCGCCGGCCAGTCCCGCGTCGGCGCCATCGCCGAAGCCACAGGATCGCCCAACGCCGCCCGGTGAATCGGATTCGACTCCGTGGGCCGGACTGCAGCGACGCTGTCTGAGCTTTGCGCCGCCGGGCGGCCGTCACTGGCGCTGGCTGGGCCGCCGGAGCTGGTCGAGCGCTGCTCCGCCGCCGCCTTGATCGCCTGGCCACCGCCCGGCGGGGCGCTCGCCCGGCCATGGGCCGCCCACTCAAGCCGAGGGCTCCAGCGTGGTCATGAGGTCCAGCATGTGCGAAAAGGCGGCCATGTTGCGGAGGAGGTAGATCTGCCGTCCTTCGACTTTGAGCTTCCCGGTGGTCATCGCGGTCGTCGGCTTGATCTGCTTCTGCAGCACCGCGTTCCAGTTCTCGGCTGGGCCGCTGATGACGAAATCGGCCGCACGCTGCTCGTCGGCTGACAGTTCAGCCACCTCGGTCACTTGCCCCTCCTCGAACCTTGTGAAGAACGTCCTGTTCACCGGCGGGCCGTAGGCGTGCACCATCGTGCACGTGATCGACTTGCCTTTCTCCTGCCATCCCGGGTCACTGTTGAGAACTCGGGCCATCTCCTCGTAGAACGGGAGCGTCCCAAGCTGCGGACCAGTGCCGTCGCCCATGTCTCTTCGCCTTTCGCTGTCGGTGGAACACGAAGTCGGAGGTGAAGTCTCGTCAGTACGACCCCGGGAGGCGAGGTGTGTTCGACGAGACATTGACAAGCACGAGCCTATCGTACAACGTATAGTTGTTCCGGAAACCTGAAGTTGAAGGGATATCCGTGGCAGACGACAGTGTCCGGAAGGCTCGAGTGATCGAGCGTCGATGGCTTCTCGTCGCTGGAGGGCTCTTCCACCCACGTTGGGGATCTTGCCCCACAACGCTGAGCGGGAAGCCGACCCGTCAAGCCTTGGATCAGCGGGCCTTCCCCGCCGAGCCGTCAGCGGTCGACGTCCGGTCCCAGTCTTCTGACGTCAGTCGTTCGGTGATTGGCGTATAGAAGCTCACCGACACGGACTGGAGGTCCAGAGTGTCGCTGATGCCGATGGCCCCCTGAAGCACCTGGTCCCGGAGGCGCTGAGCGGCCCCCTCCAGGTCATCCGTATCCAGCTCGTACACCGCCAGGTAGCGGTGGGGCGGAGGCGGTAGGCCCTCGGCCAGCGGCACTCCCTCGACCACACGGAACCGCTGCGCCGCGATGTAGCCCTCGACGCGGACGACATCGGGCAGATGCGTTTCGTTGTACCAGCGATTGAACTCGTCCTCACGTTCCGGATTGCTCGGATTCGCCTGGACCACGAGAATCGCTTTCGCCATTCGTGCACCATCCTTTCAGTCGGACCGGGAACCGACGTCCCTCATCGACGGAACCGCCCGGATGTCCAGCCGGTCACGCTTGGCTGCGTGGGACATCCTTCCAGGGCTTCCCACGCCAGAGGTCCGGCTCCCGGGGAAGACCGAGGACCTGTTCGCCGAGGGTGTTGCGCTGGATCTCCGAGGTACCGCCCTCAATGGTGTTGGCCCGGCTGCGGAGGAAGCCGTACGCGAGGCGCCGGCTGTCCTCGTCGTCGCGGTAGTGGGCGAGGACCCGCATCCCCATCAAGTCGACCCAGGCTTCCTGGACACGCTGATTGAGCTCGGTCTGCATGAGCTTTCCGATCGAACTCTCGGGCCCCGGTGGGCGGTTGGCCCGCCGGTTGTCCCGGGCTCGGACGTTCGTCCACTGCAGGACCTGCCATTCGCTCCACAGCTTCGTCAGCCGCTGGCGCAGCACGGGGTCAGCCAGACCGGATTCGCCATCCCGGGCGATGTCCCAGGCCCGTTCCCAGAGCCGTAGGATCGTCCGTCCACCGAGATTGTCGAGATCAGATCCGGAACCGGGGCCGCCGAAGACCTGACGTTCGCCGCTCAACGTGGAGCGGGCCACGTTCCACCCGCCGTCGACGGGGCCGATCCGGAATTCGTCCGGGATGAGGGCTTCGTCCAGGTAGACCTCGTTGAAATCGGCCTCCCCGGTCATCTGACGCAGCGGCCGGACTTCGACGCCGGGTTGTCGGAGGGGCAGCACGAACGCCGTGATCCCCTCACGGTTCGGGCGGTCGGGATCGGTGCGAGCCAGCAGCAGCCCGAAATCGGAGAGGTGAGCCCACGTGTTCCAGACCTTCTGGCCCGAGACGATCCATTCGCCGTTGCCGCGTTGCGCCCGGGTTGCCAGCGAGGGCAGATCGGACCCTGCCCCCGGTTCGCTGAAGAGCTGGCACCAGATCTCGGTGTTGTGGAGAATCGGCCGGAGGAACCGCTCGCACTGCTCCCCGGAGCCCCACCGGAGAAGCGTGGGACCGGCCAGGTTCAGGCCGATCATGTTGAGCCGCCCCAGCCGGTAGAGGCGCAACTCCTCCTCGGCGACGCGAGCAAGTCTGTTCGGGAGTGACAGACCTCCGTACCGGCGAGGCCACGTCGGGGCGACGAGCCCCGAGCCGGCGAACACCGGATACCACGACCGGTAGTCATCGACTGACCTCACCGACCGGATGGCATCGAGACCACCCTGCTCCGCCGCCTCCCGCCACGAAGCCGGCACCTGTTCCTTCACCCAGGCACGCACCACCTCGCGAACCTCTGAGGGATCGGAGTCGGGGCCGATCGGGAGCTGCTCAGAGGCTTCATCCGCCATGACGCCGTCCGATCCTTTCTGCTGATGATGAGTGGCGGTTGGCGCGGCTCAGAATTGCAGATTGCTGGGCCGGGGAACACCGGCGACGAGACCGCCATCGACCACGAACTCGGAACCGGTGCAATAGGAGCTTTCATCCGAGGCCAGGAACAGGACGAGGGCTGCGACCTCCTCGGGGCGCGCCAGGCGGCCCAACGGCGCGGCCTGGGTCATGAGGTCCGGAGGCAGCCCGAGTTCTTGGAGCATGGGAGTCTCGACACCGCCGGGGTGGACGGAGTTGACCCTGATGCCTCTCGGCGCGAGCTCCACGGCGGCCGTCCGGGACATTCCCCGGACGGCGAACTTCGAGGCGACATAGGCGAACATCATCGGCATGCCGGCGAGACCCCCCACCGAGGAGACGTTGACGATAGAACCACCGTTGCCCTCCATGAGCGGGATGGCTGCCCGCATCCCGAGAAACACGCCGGTCTGGTTCACGGCGATCACCCGCTCGTAGTCAGCGAGGCTCGTCGTCTCGATGGGCGTCAGGGCCAGAACTCCGGCGTTGTTCACCAGGACGTCGAGACGACCGTGTTCGCTCCGGATCTCGGCCGCGACGCGTTCCCAGTTCCGCTCGTCGGTGACGTCGAGGGCGACGGGCACGGCGGCGGCCCCACACTCGCTGGCCACCTGCTTGGCCTCATCGACGAGGACGTCGGCCACGATGACCGTGGCCCCCTCGGCCGTGAACGCCCGCACCTCAGCCGCGCCCTGGCCCCGAGCGCCGCCGGTGATCAGCGCAACCTTGCCGTCAAGTCGCCCTGTCATCGTCTTCTCCCCCTCTGTCGTGTGGATCTGGGATACTGCTTCGTCACCGATCATCGGGTCCGGGGAAGGCCCAAACCCTGTTCGGCGATGATCGAGCGCTGGACCTCGCTCGTCCCGCCGTAGATGGTCGTGACCGGCACGTGCCGGAACGCCGCCTCGAGCCAGCCGTCGGCCGGAGCGTCGGGATCTCCGTTTTGCAGAACGCCCGCCGAGCCGAGCCGATCGAGCAATTCCGAGACACTAGCGACGAGCGCCTCGGTGAGGTAGAGCTTCGCCATCGACCCGAACACCGGGCTGGGCACGCCATGGTTGGCGGAGTCCCAGATCGTGCGCAGGTTGAGGAGGCGGCCGACTTCGGCCCGGATGGCCACCCGGGCCAGTGTGGCCCTGACCTCGGGGTCGTCGCAGGGGCAACCGCCGTCCGGCCCGGCCGGCGTCCGTGACCAGTCGACGGCGAGGCGGAGGTGGCGACCCAGTTCGGTTCCCATCGCGCCGCCCCGTTCGAAGGCCAAGGCGATCCGCATGATGTCCCAGCCGCCGTCGACCGCTCCGACCCGGAGCCAGTCGGGCACGCGGACGTCGGTGTAGAAGGTGATGTTCGTGCGCTCCCCACCCATGGTGTGGACCGGTTGGATGTCGATGCCGGGCAGCGTCATCGGCACGAGGAACATCGTGAGGCCGCGGTGCTTCGGGCCGTCGTTCGTCGTGCGGGTGAGGAGGAAGACATAGTTCGCCTCGTGGGCGAGTGTCGTGAACATCTTCTGTCCGTTGATGATCCACTCGTCGCCGTCCCGCCGGGCCCGTGTCACCACGGCGGCAACGTCGGAGCCGGCGTCCGGCTCGGTGTATCCGAGGCAAAAGAGGCAGTCCCCCGCCAACACGGTGGGCAGAATCCGGTCCTTCTGCTCGGATGCCCCGACGGCGCGGATCACGTCGGCCACCAGCATGGTGATGCCCAGCCCGTCGACCGGCGCTCCGGTGAGAGCCAGCTCTTCGTGGAAGGCCATCATCTCGAGCGGCCCCCGGCCCTGGCCTCCCTCGGCTTTCGGCCAGTGGGCGTTGAGCCAGCCCCGTTCGGCCAGCCGGCGGTGGAACTCCCAGTCGTGGTGAGTGCCGGTCCGGTGAGCGCGTTCGCGGATCTCCGGCGTGAGATGTTCCGCCAGGAACGTTCGAACTTCGGCGCGAAACGCCGCGCTGTCGTCGCCTAGCCGAAAATCCACGGCTGCCCCACGTTGGATCCGAACATCCCGTCGGCGAAACGCTGCAGTTCGCTCCGCCGCGATCCCACGGCCAACGGCCACGCCTTGGCGCGCCGGTAGAACAGCTGGATGTCATACTCGAGCATGAACCCGTACCCGCCGTGGAAGTGCAGGCTCCAGCTTGTCGCGCGCTCGGCGACGTCCGAAGCGAACAGGAAGGCCATCCGGGCGAGCACCGGGGCGTTCTCATCGCCTTCGTCGAGGGCGCAGGCGGCTTCCTGCCACAGCAGCCGGGCACCGTCCACCTCGGTGGCCACGTCGGCCAAGCGGTGACCGACGACCTGGAACGATCCGATGGGCCGGCCGAACTGGCGGCGCTCGGTCACGTATTCCACGGCGATCGCCAGGGCCCGGGCGGCCAGGCCGGTCAGGGCCGCGGCCATCACCGTGCGCCACTCTCGGAGGGCTGCGGCATAGCGGGGGGAGGCGTCGTCTCCGGCGGCCAGCACCACATCACCGGAGCCGGGCGAGCCGAGGGGGACGTCGGCCAAGGCTCCCGCGCCGAGATTAGGCCTCCGGGGAAGGGGCGATGGTGGCGTCGTCATGACGAGACGATCCCGATGGAGGGCCACGACCCGCTCGGCCACCGCACCGAACGGTACGAGCGGCGCCAGGTCCTCCGCCGCCACGATGCCCGGGGTGAAGACGACGAGTCGGTCACCGGACAGCACGTCGTCGAACGTGTCCGGCGCCACTGCGGCGAAGGACGACAGGAGTCTCGCCGCCACCGGGGCCTCGACAAAGGGAACCGGTGCCAGACTGGCACCGCAGGCTTCCGCCACGAGGCCCAACTCGAGGAGCCCACCACCCGCTCCCCCCGACGCCTCGGGAACGGCGAGTCCGACGAGCCCGGTCCGAGTCAGGAGATCCCACAAGTGCGGGTCGAAGCCGGTGGATTCGGCGTCCCGAACGTGGCCCACGGTGCAGTGCTTGGCAAGCAGCGCGTCGAACGTGTCGCGCAAATGCTGTTGCTCGTCGCTCAGGTCGAGGTCCACCGCGCCGTCATTCCCCCCTGGAGGAGTGCCCGGCCAGCAGGCCCGCCACCTGCTCCCGGAGGCGGAACTTCTCCACCTTGCCGTTCGTCGTCCGAGGCAACTCGTCGACCACCACGATATGTTCGGGAACCTTGAACGGTGCGAGGTACTGGGCGGCGAAGTCCTGGAGCGCCCCGATATCCGGCGCGGCCTTTCCCTCGCTGACGGTGACGAACGCCGCGACCCGCTCTCCGAGGACGGCATCCGGCGCGCCGACGACGGCCGCGTCAGCGACGTCGGGATGCTCCCGCAGGACGCCTTCGACCTCCATGCTGGAGATGTTCTCGCCGCCGCGCCGCACGATGTCCTTCTTCCGGTCCACGAAGAAGAAGTAGCCGTCCGCGTCGAAATAACCCATGTCACCGGTGTGGAACCAGTCGCCCCGCAGGACCTGACTCGTGGCCTCCGGGTTGCCGAGGTACCCGTCGAACCCGAGGTTGCTCCGGCGGAACACGACCTCGCCGACCTGACCGGGGGTCGCCTCCGTACCGTCCTCGAGGAGGATCCGCATGTCGGAGCCGGGAAACACCCGGCCGGCCGAGCCGGGCCGACGCTCCTCGTCGAGCCTGGTGTACGTCCCCTGGCCGCATTCCGTCATGGCGTACCAGTCGATCACCGGTACGCCGTAGCGACGTTCGATGGTGGCGCAGATGGGACTCGACCCGAGAACGATCCAGACGCGCATACCGTGCCGCCGGTCGAAGGGTCGCTCCGGCAGACTGAGCAGGATGTTGACGATCGGCACCAGCGTGAAGAAGTAGGTGGGCCGGTACCGGTCGACGAGCGGCCAGAACGACCGGGCTGAGAAACGACGCGGGAACACCACGCTGGCCCCGGCACCGAGCGCCGAAAGTGCACCCCCCATGCCGTTCCCGTGGAAGAACGGGGTGACGACCATCGCCCGGTCCGAAGCGGCCAGACCGAACATGTCCTGGTAGCTGATGCCCCCTCCGGCGAGCATCTTGGCGTCAATGCGGACGGCCTTCGGTGTGCCGCTGGTCGTCCCCGACGTGTACAGAATCGCGCCGGCCGCCGAACTCGCCCGGGGTCCGCCGGTGCCGGCGAAGGCCTCGGCCAGTTTCCCCACCGTCGGTACTCCGCTGGCGTCGTCCAGGGCGATCACCCGGACGATCGAGTCAACTCGCTCGGCAACGGCGACGGCCCGGGTCACGAGGTGCGATTGGCAGGCCAGCAGGCGGGCCCCGGAGTGGCGAAGTACGAACTCCAGCTCCTTGTCGGTCCACTGCGGGTTGGCGGGGACCGGGACGCAGCCGCCCGCCGCCGCGGCCACGAACATCTCGATCCACTGCGGCAGGTTCTCCGCCCAGAGGCAGACCCGGTCACCTTGTGCGATACCGAAGTCGCTCAGGGCCCCGGCCAGCGCCGCGGCGGTCGCCGCCAGCTCCCCGTAGGTCCGGTCGCCATCCTCCTCGGAGAGGATGGCCAGTCGGCCAGGATCGGCGCCGGCGTGGGCCGCCACCGCGTCGTACAACGTCGGCATGAGGAGCCCCTTATCTTCCGTGCTCCGCCGAAGCGGCGGCGGCCGCCGCTCCGGTCACCCAGCCGTTCGGCTCCGTGGCGCACACGCCTCACGCTCCCGCGGGCTGTGGCTCGAGAAGGTCCCGGAGGTTCTGGCCCATCACGCGGCGGACATCTTCGGGAGACAGGGCGGCCAGGTCGTCGACGAACGACAGCGGCTCGCGAAGGCCCTCGGGATGCGGGAAGTCCGAACCGAAGAGGACGTGGTCGGCGCCAACCGTCGACGCAATGGCCGGGATGTCGTCCTCATGGAACGGGTGGACCCACACGTGGCGGCGGAACGTCTCGACCGGGGGCTCGGCGAAGCTGCGGGGCGACTTGTGATAGACGTGGTCGAGGTTCTCGAGCAGCCGCGGTACCCATCGGGCGCCGTTCTCGATCACACCGACCCGCACGCCGGGGTTGCGGGCGAACATGCCGTGGGCGATCGCGGCGGACAACGTGTCGACGATCGGCCGGCTGTCGTTGTCCATGAGCAGCGAGAGTGCGGTGGGCTCGAACGGCAACCACTCGTCGCCGGTCCCTTCCCACGCCCGGGTGTACACGTCGTAGCCAGAGTCGGAGGCGTGCATCATGACAGGAATACCGGCCTCCTGGACACGCCGCCAGAACGGGTCGAAGCGCTCCACACCGGGCGAGATCGAACGGCCGTTGACCATGGGAACCGGGGCCGGACGGATGAGGACCGTGCGGGCCCCTCGTTCCAGGCACCATTCGAGCTCGGCGATCGCCCGCCTGACGTCCGGGAGGGTGATGACCGGTACCGAGAAGATGCGATCCTTGAAGTTGAACGACCAGTCGTCGAAGAGCCACTGGTTGAAGGCGTGGATCACCGCGTGGGTGAGTTCGATGTCGTCCTTCATCCGTTCCTCGACCAGGCTGACGAGCGTGGGGAATATCTGCGCCGCGGCGATGCCCTGCTGGTCGAGCAGGCGGAGGCGGTCCTCGGGGTTCCGGAACTCGGGGCGGCACCGTATCGGCTCACCGGTGAGCTCGCGCAGGGACTTGCCTTCGGTGTTCCTGCCCCGGAAGTAGTCCTCCCAGACACCGGGGGCCGCGACGACTTCGAAGGTCGGGTTCGGGATGTAGTGGACGATCCGGTTCCGGACGGCGATCTTCGTCCTGCCCCGGACCTCGACGTACTCGATCGCTCCCCGGTACTCCTTCGGGAGGTGCCGTGTCAGCGCATCGACCGGCTCGTAGAAGTGGTTGTCGGCGTCCCAGACTTCGAAGTCAGGCAGCGCACCGGTCATCTCTCTTCCCTCCAAGATCTTGGCTTGTGCCCGCCAGGCCGGCGACTCCCCGTCACACCAGCGCCGGCAGGCCGACGAGAGCCCGAGCGTTGTCCCGCATGATCATGCGGACGTGCTCCGGCGGAGTGGACGGGGGCAGGCTGGCCAGGTAGTCGATGGGTTGCGGAAGACCTTCAGGGTGCGGCCAGTCCGACCCGAAGATGATCGAATCGGGACCGAGGAGCTTCAGCAGTTCGGCGTGATCCTCCTCGAAGAACGGCGAGATCAGGAAATGGCGCCGGAAGATGTCACTGGGCCGCCCTTCGGGCTTCCCGCCGATCCATTCGCCCCGCCGGCCCATTCCCTTCATCTTGTCGAGACGCTTCAGGAGGTACGGCAGCCACGACGTCCCGTTCTCGATGCTCACGGCGCGCAGCCGGGGGAACCGGCCAAAGAGATTCCCGTAGATCAGCGCCGCGATCGTGTCCATGATCGGGCGGTCGCCATAGAACATCGCCCACTGGAAGGCCGACTGCTTGTGCGAGTTGGGGTTCGGCTGCTCGCCCCACTGAACCGACATCAACTCGTTGTAGCCGGACTCGGCGAGATGGAAGACAACCGGTACCTCCGCCTCGTTCAGCCGGGCCCAGAACCGGTCGAACTTCGGATGGGCCGGATTCTGCCCGTTCACCGGGCCGGGCCGGAGGTGAACGAGCCGCGCTCCCTCCTCGAGCACACGCTCGAGCTCCTGCACGGCGAGCTCGACGTCGACGAGGGACAGCAACGGCACCCCGAAGATCCGGTTGTCGTAGCTGAAGCCCCAATCCTCCTCCAACCAGCGGTTGAAGGACCGGAGGTTCGCGTACGTGCCTTCGACGTCGTGACGCATCTGGTGCTCGACGGTGACGCCCAGCGTCGGCAGCATGATCGCCGCCTCCACACCCTGCTCGTCCATCGCCCGCAGGCGGGCGGAACGGTCCTGATACTCGGGCCGCATCGGATAGTGAGGCCGGCGCCCGTCGTCCTTCTTACCCCGCATCAGCTCGGCGAGACCGCCCGGTGCCGGTGCATCCCTGAACAGCGGGAACAGGAAATTGAAGGGCTCGTCGCCGATGAGGATCCGGTCGAATCCTCGGTCGTCGATGATGACACGCACCGCCTTGTCCGCGTGGCGTTTCTCGATATGACGGGTGAACGCGTCCCGCGGCTCGTAGTAGTGGTTGTCAGCGTCGAAGAGTCGGTAATCAAGGACAATTTCACTGGTCATCGTCTTGTCCCTTCACACGAAGCCTGCCCTGCCGCAAGGGACCGGGCCCGAGGCCGTGTCCGGCAACGACGGCCGGACCGGCGAAGATCATTCGAAGTCTGACGACCCGCCGTTCGGAGCCTTCCGGGGAACTCGAGGCGCCGTCTCATCAGCACCTTCACCTTGACTCGAAATCAGTTTACACTGTACAGTAGCCAAGGCAAGCGGCGCAAGCGATCCTCCAGCCTCCGCCCCGAAGGGCCGCGGCGCGTGGGGCTTCGGAGCGTCCGGGCGCAGCCGTTCACGGGGAGCCGGCTGAAGCATGAGGGGAAGAAGCGGCCAGTGACCACAGCGTTCTCATACAGCCCTTACTCCGATGAGATCCGGGACAATCCGTACCCGGTGTATCGGCTGCTGCGGGCCGAACATCCGTGTTACTACAACGAGGAACTCAATCTCTGGGCCCTGAGCCGCTTTCAGGATGTTTTCGAGGTGGTACGGGACCCGGCGACCTTCTCATCGGTCGGGGCCATCACCCTGCAGGACAACGCGATGACGGCTTTCCCGATGATCATCACGACGGATCCGCCCCAGCACACCAGACTTCGCGGCCTCGTGAACCGTGCGTTCACCCCGCGCCGCGTCGCGGCGCTGGAACCGCACATCCGCGAGATCACCCGGGAACTGATTCGCGATTTCCTGCCGAGCGGAAGTTGTGACTTCGTCCGCGACCTGAGCGGGCAGCTGCCGGTCATCGTCATCGCCGAAATGCTCGGGATCCCCACCGAGGACCGCTTCCAGTTCCGGGAATGGTCGAACCGGATCGTGGCGATCGACACCCGCTCGGCGGCATCGATCGAGCAGGCCACCGAAGCCATGATCGAGCTCTTCGGCTACCTGGACGAGGTCATCCAGGAACGGCAGAAGGACCCGCGCGACGACCTGATCAGCGCCCTCTGCATCGCTCGTGACGGTGACCACAGCCTGGACAGCGAAGAGCTCCTGTCGGTGTGCGGTGTCCTGCTGCTGGCCGGGAACGAGACCACCGCCAACTCGATCGCCTCGTCGGCCTTCCACCTCGCCACGCACCCCGAGCAGCGGGCGAAGCTTCTCGCCGATCCGACGATCATGCCGCGAGCCGTCGATGAGCTGCTGCGGTTCGACTCGCCGGTGCAGGCCGTCGCCCGGATCACGACCCGGGACGTCGAACTTCACGGCCAGAGAATCCCGAAGGGCGGCCGGATCGGCATCATCTTCGGCTCCGCACTCCATGACGAGCGGGAGTACGACGAACCCGAACAGCTCGACGTCACCCGGGACATCGAGCGCACCCTCACCTTCGGGAACGGGATCCACTACTGCCTCGGGGCGGCTCTCGGGCGGCTCGAGACGAGAATCGCGATCGAGGAGTTGCTCAGCGTCCTGCCCGATTACGAAGTCGACGCCTCGGGGGCCGAGCGATACAGCACCGGGATGATCAGGGGGCTCTCGCGACTGCCGATGACCTTCGATCCCGACCAGGCAGCGGTTCCCGTCTGACTTCCTCGCTTGGGCCGCAACGTGCGTACGTCCGCCAGCGACGGCGGGGGCGTGTTCTGCCGATCCGCCGCGTCGCCACCGAGTTGGAGATCTCCGACAGCATGACTGCCAACATCGACAGCCCCGGCTCGGCCGGGTTCTTCTCGCAGCTCCGCCGTCGCGCCGTCCACGCAGCCGTCTCGGGAGCCGCACCACTGGCCTGCTCACCCCGGGTGCCACTTCCGGTCCGCCGATGGTTCACGGACGTGTCGTCGAACCTGATCGGCCGGCCACCGAAGGGGACCGTCTCCCGGGCTCGCACGATCGGGGGCGTCTCCGGCATCTGGGTCCAGCCGCACGCCGCCACGTCGGACGGCTGCATCCTCTACCTCCACGGCGGCGGCTATGTGATCGGGTCGGCCCGCAGCCACCGCAACGTCGTCGCCCGACTAGCCGCCGCGGTCGGTGTCCCGGCCTTCATTCCCCACTACCGGCGAGGTCCCGAGACTCCGTGGCCCGCAGCGGTCACCGATGCCATCGAGGCCTACCGCGGCCTCATCGCCGCCGGAGTCAGGCCCGGGCGCATCGTCCTGGCCGGCGACTCGGCCGGTGGCGGCCTGGCCCTGGCCGTGGCCATGTCGCTCCGGGACACCGGCCAACCGCCACCGGCGGCGGTGGCCATGGTCTGCCCCTGGCTTGACGTGGCCGCTGACCATTCCGGCCAGCCGGGAGACGGCGTACTGAGCGGCGACGCACTGCGCGCCTTCGCGGCGGACTACGTCCCCGATCCCGCCCGGCGCACCGACCCCTCCGCTTCACCGCTCCACGGCCGGCTGGACGGGCTCCCGCCCCTCATCGTCCACGCGGCCGGCCGGGACCTCCTCGCCGAGGACGCCCGGCGCCTCGAGCGGCTGGCCGGTGAGGCCGGTGCGGCGATCGAACTGGTCGAGTACCCCGGGCTCTGGCACGCCTTCCACCTCTGTGCCGGCCTGCTTCCCGACGCTGACCGGGCGATCGAGCGTCTGGCTCGCGCCGTCGGGCGCCACCTCTTCGACACCCACAGACCGGAAGTGCTCATCGTCGGTGCAGGCATGTCCGGCCTGTGCATGGGCGCCAAACTCAAGGCAGCGGGGATCGAGTCCTTCACGATCCTGGAGAAGGCGGCGACCGTCGGCGGCACCTGGCGGGAGAACACGTACCCGGGGCTCACCTGCGATCTTCCGTCCCGGTACTACTCGTTCTCCTTCCTGCCGAACCCGAACTGGAGCATGCTGTTCTCACCCGGGCCGGAGATCGAGGAGTACTTCCTGGCGTCGGTGGACGAGCTCGGGCTCCGGCCCCACCTCGTCTTCGGGGCGGAGGTCACCAAGGCCGTCTGGACGGGAAGCCACTGGGACGTCGAGACCAGGGACGGCACCGTGCGCCGCGCCGACGTCCTCGTCACGGCCACCGGTGTCCTGCACCATCCCCGCTATCCCTCCATTGAAGGCCTGGCCGCGTTCTCCGGTTCCGTCTTCCACTCCGCCCGCTGGGACCACTCCGTGCCCATCGAAGGGCGTCGGGTGGCGGTCATCGGGACCGGCTCGACCGGGACCCAGATCGTGAGCGCCCTGGCCGGCGTGGCCGGCCGCCTGTTCGTGTTCCAACGCACCGCGCAGTGGGTACTCCGGGTGCCGAACCACCGGTACGGCCAGCTGACCCGGAGGCTCATGTCCCGGTTCCCGGGGTTCAACCGGGCTGCCTACCACGGCTACCGCTTTTTCATCGAGGCACTCTCCCGGGGCGTCACGAACCCGGGGGTGGCGCGCTGGGCGATGTCCACGGCCTGCCGGATGAGCCTCCGGCTGAGCGTGCGCAACCCCGAACTCCGCCGGCGGCTCACCCCTGACCACGAGCCGATGTGCCGCCGGCTCATCTTCACCCCCGGCTTCTACCCGGCGGTCCAACGCCCCGACGTCGAGCTGATCACCGACGACATCGAGCGTATCGAACCCGACGGCATCAGGCTGCGCAACGGCGATCTCGTTGCTTGCGACGTCATCGTCCTCGCCACCGGCTTCGACGCCCACGCCTACATGCGGCCGATCACCATCGTCGGAGACGGCGGCTTGACGCTGGACGAGGCATGGGCGGACGGGCCCTACGCCTACCGTACGGTCGCGCTCCCCCGCTTCCCGAACCTTTTCATGCTGATCGGCCCGCACAGCCCGATCGGCAACAACTCGCTGATCACGATCGCCGAGTCGCAGGCCGACTACGCCTTGGCGTGGATCGAACGGATCCGCCGCGGTGAGGTTCACCACGTTGCTCCATCCGGGACCGCCACAGGGACCTACAATGACGACCTGCGGTCAGCCCTTCCCAGAACGCGCTGGGCGTCGGGATGTACGAGCTGGTACATCGGCAAGGACGGACTCCCGGAGCTGTGGCCGTGGACGCCTCGCCGGCACCGGGCCCTCGTCCGCCAGATCGAGGACCGTCACCATCTCGTCGCACGCTCCCCCGAGATCGACGTCACATCAATCGACGACCCGCCGAACCTGGAACCGGCTCGAGGGGTGAGCAGCTGACGGGAATCACCTGGGGAACGCCCCACCGGGCCGGCGAACCGCACTCTGGAGGTAGGACGATCGACCACTACGACCTTCCCGACGAACTGGCCGTGACCCGCGACGGTCCCGTCGCGATCGTCACCATCAACCGGCCCGAGGTCTACAACGCGGTCAACGACGCCCTCCACTCGGCTCTCGTCAGGGTGTGGAAGCTGCTCGGCCATGACCCCGAGGTCCGAGCCGTGGTGATCACCGGGGCCGGCCAGGCCTTCAGCGCCGGAGGGGACATGGCGTGGCTCTCCGCCGTGCAGGGCGACGCCGATCGGCGAGCGGTCCTCATGCGGGAGGCCCGCGACCTGGTCGTCGAGATGCTCCACTGCCCGTTGCCGGTGATCGCGGCGGTCAACGGCCCCGCCGTCGGGCTGGGATGCAGCGTGGCCGTCCTCAGTGACGTTGTCCTCATCGCCGACGACGCCTACCTCGCCGACCCGCATGTGGCCGTAGGGCTTGTGGCCGGAGACGGAGGGGCGCTCATGTGGCCCTACCTGATCGGGCCGTTGCGGGCGAAGGAGCTCCTCTTCACCGGAGACCGTGTTCCGGCCGAAGAGGCGGTCCGCCTCGGCCTGGCCAACCGGGCCGTGCCCCGGGACAAGCTGCTCGACGAGGCGATGGCTTTCGCCCACCGACTGAGCGCGCTCCCGAGTCGGGCGCTGCAGGACACCAAGCGGGCCATCAACCTCCACATCGAGCAGGCGGTGGCCACCGTCCTCAACTTCGCCCTCGCCGCCCAGAGCGAGACGTTCTCGTTGCCGGAGCACCGCGACCGGGTGGCGCAGTTCCTGGAACGCCGTCACTGAACCGGGGGCAACCTGTGCGATTCTCCTTTTCACCGGAGCAGCAAATCCTGGCCGAGTCGGCGGAGCAGTGGGCTCGCCAGCAGTCCGACCACGGGTTCACCCGGGCCGCCGTCGCCGGCAAGGCCGTTCCTCTCGGAGATCTGTGGGGGCAGATCTCCGAGCTGGGGTGGCTGGGCGTCACCATCCCCGACGAAGCCGGCGGATCAGGAGGATCGCTGGTCGATGCCTGCATCGTCGCCGAAGCCCTCGCCCGCCACCTCGTCCCCGTTCCGTACGTGGGCAACGCCGTCATCGCCGCTGCGGGGCTGCGGGCGATCGGTTCCGATCAAGGCCTGTTGGCCGACCTCGCCGCCGGCACCTGCCGGTTTTCGGTGGTCCTCGGGGAGGACTTCCGCTGGCCGCCGACGTCAGACAGCGGCCTCGCCTGGGAGTGGACCGAAGGAGATACGCTCCTCGTCGTCGACGACGGCATTCTGAGCCCCCGTCCCGACCTGGAGGTCTGCCCGCTCCCGACGGTCGACCTCCTCCGACCCACCGCCCGCGTGGAGCAACTGCCGCGGGGCCCAATCCCGGGCGGCGCTGAAGTCGACCGTTTCCTGGCGACCGCCCGGGTCGGCCTGAGCGCCCTTCTGCTCGGGATGATGGACGGCGCTCTCAGGCGCACCGTCGAATACGCGCAGAACCGGCGCCAGTTTGGCCGGGCCATCGGATCGTTCCAAGCCATGCAGCATCTCTGTGCCGAGATGCTGGTTGACACCGAAGCCGCCCGCTCCGCCGTCTATGGGGCTGCCTGGGCGGTGGAGCACGCTGCGCCGGCCCGGGCCGCCACGGCGGCGGCGACGGCCAAAGCGTGGTGTGCGTCGGCCGCCGTCCGCGTCTGCGAAGCCGCCATGCAGGTCCACGGGGGGATCGGAATGACCTGGGAATGCGATATGCATCTCTACCTCCGGGGATCCCATCTGGTGCGAGCGGCCTTCTGCCCCGGCCACGCCGATCTCGAGTTCGTGGCCGACGCCTTGTTCGCCGACCGGGAGGGCCTCCGGTGATCGACCTGGCCGACACCGCTGAAGAAGCCTCGTTCCGGCAGGACCTGCGAGCCTGGCTCCACGACCATGCTCCCGCAGAGCCTCCACCGGAGACGCTGCCCGAACGCCACCAGTTCCTCAGGGCCTGGCATCGCCGGCTGCATGACGGAGGCTGGACCGGTATCTCGTGGCCGGCCCGGTACGGCGGGCGGGGCTTGGGGGTGATCGAAGAGAGCATCTTCAACTTCGAACTCGGGCTCGCCGAAGCCCCCGCCGGCCCGCACTTCGGCTACATCGGCCGTCCCCTGCTCCACTACGGCTCCGAGGCCCAGAAGCAGCGGTACCTGCCCCCGATGCTGGCCAGCGAAGAGCTCTGGTGCCAGGGCTTCTCGGAACCCGACGCCGGGTCCGACCTGGCCGGCCTGTCCACCCGGGCGGTCGACACCGGCGACCGATTCGTCGTGTCGGGTCAGAAGGTGTGGACGAGCTTCGCCCAGTTCGCAGACTTCTGCCTCCTGCTGGCCCGCACCGACCCGACGAAGCCGAAGCATGCCGGGATCACGGCTCTCGTCCTCGACATGCGATCTCCCGGCGTGACCGTCCGACCGCTCACGATGTCGACGGGCGACGCCGAGTTCTGTGAGGTGTTCCTCGACGAGGTCGAAGTCCCGAAGGACAACGTCGTCGGCAACGTCGGGCAGGGATGGGAGATCGCGCTCACCACACTGGCCTACGAGCGTGGCCCGGTGGACATCGGTTTCCAGGCCCGCTTCGAACGCTTCCTCGCTCGCCTCGTGGATGAGGCGACCCGGCGGGGCCGCGGGGACGATCCGGAGGTCCGCCGGACGCTGGCGTCAGCGGCGGTGGCCGTGGAGGTTCTCCGCCTGCAGTGCCTGCGCAGCCTCACCACGCGGATCGAGAGCGCCGAACCGCCCGGCCCGGAGGGCTCGGTCGACAAGCTCCTGATGGCCTCCACCGAGCAGCAACTGACCACGGCGGCGCTGGCGATTCTCGGACCGGAGACATTGCTGGCGGAGGCGTCCTGGTTCAAAGCGTACCTGTACGCCCGCTCAGCGTCCGTTTACGGAGGGACCCGGGAGATTCAGAAGAACATCCTCGCCGCCCGGGTGCTACGACTGCCCCAGCAGGGTTAGCGTCAACCCGCCCGGATCATCGACTCCTGGGCGTACGACGCGAGGTGGGAACCCGACCGGTCGAAGGCGTGGCCGAAGCCGAACGCCTGCCCACCGGCGGCCACCGGTGCCGTCTGATCGAGGACGAACCACCCGTCGAGGTCCACTGGGCGGTGGAACCAGAGGCTGTGGGTCGTAATCGCCGTCTGCGTCGTCGCATAGGCCTCGTTGACGCTGACGCCGTCGAGGGCCCGCAGCGCCGTTCCGATGAGCGTCGGGTTGGTCACATACGCCAGGACAGCCCGTTGTGTGACCTCGTCCCTCGGGACGTCGCAACCTCGCATCCAGATCACCAGCTCCGGAGGCTCCGAAGCGACCGACCCCAGATCCACCCCGTTGGCCAGCCGCGATTCGAACGGGACCATGACGAGGTCGATGTCGCCCCTCTCGGGCGGCCCGGGAGGTGCAGTGCGGATCTGGTAATCGAGACTGTGTTCCGTTTCGGGCCGGGCCAGGGACACCGTCAGCACCGCGATCACGCGGTCGTCCTGCCGGGCGGTCACCGACCGGGTGGCGAACGCCCTTCCGTCATGGGTCACCTGCACGTCGTAGGTGATCGGTTCCTCGGGGCGGCCTTCGCGGCAGAACGTGGCGCTCAGGCTCTTGGGCACCTTGTCCTCGACCGTTCTCGCCGCGGCCACGAGGGCCTGGGCGAGAACCTGCCCGCCGAAGACGCGGTGATACTCGATCGGGAGGTTCGAAGCGGTGAAGCCGGACGGGGCCGGCTGCAACTCGAGGCACTCCAGGATCTGCTTGACGGTGACGATCGGCACGAGTTCCCCTTCCGTGTCGGCTCTCAATCGGCGGGGAGCCGCTCCCGGTCGGGCCGGTCGACCTGCAATTCGTTCCAGTCGACCTCCGAGAGCAGTTGCCGGTGACGGTCCGGCCCCCAGGGAAAGACATCCGGAAGACCTTGTTCGGTCATGTACCAGCTGTTGCATCCGGTCAGCCACACCGTGCCCGGGAGGGCCTCGACGACTTCGTGGTTGAACCGGTCAGTCGCCTCCTCGGTGGGGGCGACCCGCGTGATCAGCCCGGCGCGGAACCGGCGAACCCACTCCATCACGTGGTCGACCTGAGCCTCGACCACGGTCATCACGTTCTGGGAACCGACGGGGCTGTTCGGCCCCACCAGCATGAAGAGATTCGGGAAGCCCGGCAGGGCCACGGTGCGATAGGCCCGGGGCCCGTCCTTCCACACATCGGCCAGGGTCCGCCCGTCTTCACCGACGAGGTTCATGGGGCGCATGTAGGCGTGTCCGTCGAAGCCGGTCGCCAGCACGATGACATCAACGTCGTGCCGCACGCCGTCGGCCGTGACGATCCCGCGTTCGTCGGCGTGGTCGATGGCTTCGGTGACGAGCTCGACGTTCGGCCGCTGCATCACACCGAAGTAGCTCCCTGACATCACCAGCCGCTTGCACATCGGCTCGTAACTGGGTGTCATGCGCCGCCGCAGGTTGGGATCCCGGATTGTCTTCAGCCACTGCCGGCAGATCCACGTGACGACCTTGCGCTTCCAGGAATCCTCGAGCATCGCCGGAGCGAAGAAGCGCTCGAAGATCCACCGGTATCCCCGGTAGCCGAGGCGGTCGAGCCGCTCGAACCGCCCGAGGGCCCAGCGCGCCGCTCTCGTGTACGGCCGGTTGGGAGCGGGGAAGATCCACTGGGCGGTGCGCTGGAACACCAGGAGCCGTTCGACCATCCCGGCGATCCCGACGGTGATCTGCACTCCCGACGATCCGGTGCCCAGGAGCGCCACCCGCCGCCCGGCCAGCTCGACTTCGTGGTCCCAGCGCGCCGAGTGGAAGACCGGCCCATCGAAGCGGTCGAGACCGGGAATGTCCGGGATCTTCGGATGGTGGAGGAACCCCGTGGCGGTGACCAGGAAATCGGCGGTTGTCTCCTCCCCGGTGGAGGTCCGGATCTGCCAGCGGCCTTCTCCGAAGCGTCCTTCGATGACCTCCTGCCCGAAGCGGATGTGCCGGTCGACGCCGTAGCGGGCCGCCGTCCGTTCGAGGTACCGCAGGATCTCCGCTCCGGAAGAGAAATACCGGGTCCACTGCGGATTCGGCTCGAACGAGTAGGTGTAGAACCGGGACGGGACGTCGCAGGCCAAGCCGGGGTAGGTGTTCTCCCGCCATGTCCCGCCGAGCGACGGTGCTTTCTCATAGATCGTGAAGTTGTCGATGCCGGCCTGCTTGAGTTTGATCCCCATGCAGATTCCCGCCACCCCGGCGCCGACGATCACGATCTGAGCTGATCGGTTGCCGGTCCCGTGTCCGCTTTCGCTCATCGGTCGGTGTCACTGGGCGAGCCGCCGTCGGCGCGACCGGAGGCCTGCATCTGCTTCAGACCGACGAGCGCCGGCCATCCGGTCAAGGTCATGGCGTTTCCGTGGCACGTGGTGTGGATGTCAAAGACGGTTTGCATGGCGGCGTACTGGCCCATCACGTCGAGGGTCTGGTTGACGGCGCGTTTCGCCTGGGCCAGGGCGAAGGGATGGTGCTGGGCGATCTCGTGCGCCAGTTCCATCACCTCGTTCACGAGGGAATCGCGGGGGACGACGCGGTTCACCATCCCCAGCCGGTGGGCCTCCTCGGCGTTGATCTTGCCGGCGGTGAACAGCAGCTCCTTCGCCTTGCGGGCCCCGAGCTCCCAGGTGTGTCCGTGGTACTCCACGCCTCCGATCCCCATCCTCACCACCGGGTCGCTGAAGAAGGCGTCGTCGGCCGCGATGATCAGGTCGCAGGGCCAGCACAGCATCAACCCGCCGGCGATGCACGCTCCCTGGACGGCCGCGATGGACGGCTTCGGAACGTCCCGCCACCGTCGGCTGTAGCCGATGTAGTGCACCCGTTCGAAGTTGTACAGTGCCTCGAGCCCCTTGCCCTTCAAATCGATTCCGGCCTCCTCCGGCATGACGCTGAGGTCGTGGCCGGCGGAGAAGTGCTTGCCGTTTGCCTTGAGCACGATGACCCGGACGTTGTCATCGCTGGCCGCCGCCGCCCAGGCCCCGTCGAGTTCCTGCAGGAGCGGCGCATGCTGCGCGTTGCTCTGCTCGGGCCGGTTCAGCGTGATGACTGCCACGTCGGAGTCGACTTCGTACTCGATGAATTCCATGGTTGCGCTCTTTCTCGCGGTTGAGCGAGGTGCCATCGGCTGCACCTCGAAATGGGTGCGGATCTGCCTCAGGCGGCGAGTACTCCGACGGTGGGGAACCGTCTGGTTGCCGCCGGATCAAGCCACTCGTACACTGTACAGTACCTGTGGGGAGGGGACAATCCCGTCGCTTCCCCGCCGAGATTCGGTCCATGATCGGAGGGACGAGATGCAGCCACGCGTGATCGTCGTCACAGGCGCGGCGAGTGGGATGGGCCGGGCGGCGGCAACGCGCTGGGCCCGCCGCGGCGCCCTGGTGGCCGCCGTCGACCGCTCGGCCGAGGCACTGAAGGAACTGGAGGCCATCGAGCCCAACATCTCGGCCTTCGAGTGCGACGTGAGCGACGAGCAGGCGGTCGAGCGCGTCCGGTCGGAAATCTGTTCCCGGCTGGGCGACATCGACCGACTGGTAAACGCCGCGGGGATCCTGCTCCGGGGCGAGGCCGGCGAACTGTCGACGCCCGACGTCCGAAGGACGATCGAGATCAACTGCCTCGGGACGATGTTCTGGGTCAACGCGGTCCTCCCGGCGATGCGCCAGAGGGGGCGCGGAGAGATCGTGAACTTCGCCTCGGTGGCCGGGTTCCTCCCCACGCCGGGGGTGAACGCCTATGTCACCAGCAAGTTCGCCGTCCTGGGGTTCACGGAAACGCTGGCCGAAGAGGTCCGCCGGGACGGCATCCGGGTGGTCGCGGTCTGCCCGCCGCCGGTCGACACGCCGATGCTGGCCGAAGTCATGGACGGTACGTTCGGGCCCCGGATCGAGAAGTACATGAAGCCGATCACCCCTGACGTGGTCATCGACGCCATCGACAAGGCGCTGCCGGGACGACAGCTTCTCGTCCTTCCGGGCCCGGGAACACCGGCGATGCTGTGGCTGCGCCGGCTGAGCCCGGGACTGACCCGGCTTCTCTTCCGCGCCCTCGTCTACCGGCGGTGAGCGACCCCTGGGTCGGTGATCAACGGATGGCTGACTCGATGAACCGGTCGATGGCCGGCGCCAGCCACCGCCCGTAGCGGGCCGGGGCGATCCGAGCCAGAGCGTCGAAGACGATGGTCTCCGGGCCGGCCAGAGCCCGGGGCCGGTTCTGGCGGATGGCCCGGATGATGGCGTCGGCCACCGCCTGTGGCGGTCGACCGAATGTCTTGTCGAAGCGCTCCTGGAGGCGTTCCCGCTGCGAGTCGGCCACGACCGGGCTGTTCTGGATGATTCTCGTGTGCGTTGCACCGGGGCAGACCACGGTGACCTGCACCCGGGTGTTGCGCAACTCCATACGCAGCGACTCGGAGAACCCTCGGAGGGCGAACTTGCTGGCGGAATAGGGCGCCAGACGGGGATAGGCGATGATCCCGGCGTTGCTGGCAACGTTCACCAGGTTTGCCTCCGGGCGACGCAGGAGGTGCGGCAGGAAGAAGAGTGACCCGTAGACCATGCCCCAGTAGTTCACGTCCATGATGCGACGGTAGGTCGCGAGTGGGACGTCCTGGGCGCAAGCGGGCGCCGGGGCGATGCCGGCGTTGTTGACGACGACGTCGACGGTTCCGTGGTCGTCGAGGACGTCGTCGACGAACGCCCGCACGGCGCTCTCCGAGGTCACGTCGACCTGATGGACGCTCGTTCGCGCCGCCCGCTCCACCAACGCCGCGGTCTCCTTGGCCGAGGCCATGTCGATGTCGGCCAGGGCCACGGTGGCGCCGTGGCGGGCCAAGGTGAGCGCCGTGGCCCGCCCGATTCCCGAGCCAGCGCCCGTGACGACGGCGATCTTGTTCGTCAGCGACTCCACAGTCCTCCGATCGACAGGCGGTATCCCCGCCGTGAGGTGGGGGCGGGCCGACGATCCGGCGTCCGCACCTCGGTCAGCCCGCCACCCGAAGCCTCTACCCTGTACAGTTGGATTTGTGAAATCCGCAGTTCGTCGCCGCGAGCCGGTCAGCCGAGAGGAAATCCTTCGGTCTGCCCTCCGGATCGCCCAGACCGAAGGGTTGAGCGCCATCACCATGCGGCGCCTGGCCTCGGATCTGGGCGTGTCCCCGATGGCCTGCTACTGGCATGTCTCGAACAAGGAGGAGCTGCTCGTTCTGCTGGCGGAACACGTGCTCTCGCAGGTGCCCTCGCCCGAGGGAAATCGGGCTCGCTGGGCGGAGGAGCTCGAGGTCCTGGCGCACCAGATCTGTGACGCCCTGTCGCAGGCGCCGGGCCTCGCCACGTGGGTCCTCAACCAGAATCCGCTGCTCATCACCCCTGCGTCGCTGCGCCTGGCCGATGCCGCCACTTCGCTCCTCCTCAATGCGGGTTTCGACGCCCGGTCGGCGGCGGCCGCCTTCGCGGCCCTGTACATCTATGTGACCGGCCAGGTGCACCTTCGGGAACGACCAAAGGCACCGCCCGATGCATCGGCGAGCATTCTGTCGGGCGAGTACCCGACGCTGATCCAAATCGCCGAGTTTCTGGGCGATTTCGGCAATGCCGGCCTGTTCGATTACGGGCTCGCTCGACTCCTCGAGGGGTTCCAGCAGGATCTGGCGCGGATGCGCCGTGCCCCACCGGCGACCGATCAGGCACGACCACCGGCCACCACGGCCCCGCGACGATCCCGGTCCCGCCGGACCTGACGTCCCTGGCGGCGTGCCTGTCCCGCCGCGGCCGTGGGGCGCGCCGGGCACGACGTCAGGAAACACGAGCCCGCAGCTCACGCTTCAAGACCTTTCCGCTCGCATTGGTCGGCAGTCGGTCGACGACATGCACGCGCCGCGGCACCTTGTAGTTGGCCACGTTCTCGCGGCACCAGGTGACGAACGAATCTGCATCGAACTCGGTCCCCGGAGCGGGCACGACGAACGCCACGCCGACCTCTCCGAGCCGTTCATCGGGCGCGCCGACCACCGCAACCTGAGAGACTTCCGGATGCTGGCCGAGGAGGTTCTCGATCTCGGCGGGATAGGCGTTGAACCCGCCGACGATGAACATGTCCTTCTTGCGATCGACGATCGAGATGTACCCGTCCTGGTCGATGACGGCGACGTCACCGGTGCGCAACCACCCGTCGGGTGTGATCACCTCTGCGGTTCGGTCCGGTTCCTCGAAGTAGCCCTGCATCACGTTGTAGCCCCGAACGAAGAGCTCACCGGGCGTCCCGGAGGGCGACTCAGCGCCGTCGTCGGCGACGGCCTTCACCTCCACACCGGGAAGTGGCGCGCCGCACGTCCGTGAAACCCGGTCGGCATCATCACCGACACGGCAGGTGGCGACCACGCCGGTCGCCTCGGTCAGGCCGTAGCCGGTGAGCACATCCTCGAAGCCGAGTTCGTCGCGCATGCGGAAGATGAGCTCGGCCGGTACGTTGGCCGCACCGGTGACCGCCAGCCGGAGGGGCGATTGCCGGTCCCAGCCGCCGCGGTCGGCGAGAAGCGACTGGAACAGCGTGGGCGGGCCGGGCAGCACGGACACCGCTTCCCGGGCGACCGTCTCGGCGACCGCACGGGCGTCGAACACCGGCTCGGGGATGATCGTCGCACCTCGCAGGAGGCAGGCCAGGATGCCCGCCTTGTAGCCGAAGGAGTGGAAGAACGGGTTCACGACGAGGTAGCGGTCTCCTTCGGCCAACCCCGCCAGCCGGCTCCACTCGTCGTAGGCCCACACCGTCTGCCCCTGAGTGGCGACCACCGCTTTCGGCTCGCCAGTCGTTCCCGAGGTGAACATCAGATCGGACACATCGGCGGCGGTGACGCCTGAGGCGGTTCGGGCGACCTCGTCGTCGGAGACTGCGGCCCCGCCGTCGATGAACGCAGCCCATCCGTCCGGACCGCCGTCGTCGAGGATGATCACCCGGTCGAGGGCCGGGAGTTCGGCCCGGTAGGGCGAGAGCATCGCCAGGTAGTCGGTCCCGAGGAAGCGTCCGCTCACGACGAGGCAGGCGGCCCGGCTGCGCCGGAGGGCATAGGCTGCTTCCCGGCCTTTGAACCGGGTGTTGATCGGGACGAGCGCGGCGCCGGCGAGGTGCGCTCCGAGGAGGGCGAGAACCCATTCGACCCGGTTCGGCGCCCAGATCGCGACACGGTCCCCGGGGCCCAAACCGGCCGCGATGAACGCGCCGGCCACCTGCCGCGCCGAGTCCCGCAGGCCGGCGAAGGTCAGGCGTCTGCTGCCGTCGACCAGGGCCTCCCGGTCTCCGAACCGCTCCGCGGCGACGTCGAGGACCTGGGGAACCGTCTCTGGGCGGCGCTCAGCGACCACGGAACACCTCGGCTTGCCGCCCGTCGTCGGTGGCGAGGTTCCGGCGAAGCA
Source organism: Actinomycetota bacterium (assembly GCA_040756995.1). Taxonomy (GTDB): domain Bacteria; phylum Actinomycetota; class Acidimicrobiia; order IMCC26256; family BP-133; genus BP-133. Next base: position 98,977 of record JBFLYK010000021.1, read on the forward strand.
CCTTGCCGGCGTCGTTGCGGGGCAGCGCTTCCATCGCCACGAACCGAACCGGCACCTTGTAGGGGACGAGCGATCGGGCGCACCACGCCCGGAGGTCGTCGGCCAGTCCGGAGCCCGCCTCGCCACCGACCGTCACGACGAACGCCCAGGGCACCTCACCAAGGCGGTCGTCCGGCATCCCCACGACGGCCACCTCTCGGACGGCGGGGTGCCGGAGGATGACCTCCTCGACCTCGCCCGGGAACACCTTGAGCCCCCCTCGGTTGATCATGTCGGACTTGCGGCCCGACAGCCACACGAACCCGTCTTCGTCGATGAAGCCGATGTCGCCCGTGGCCAGAAATCCGTCCTCGTCCAGCCGGTCGCTCATACCGCCGTCGAGGTAGCCGTCCATCATGTATGGAGATCGCACCAGCAGCTCGCCGTCGCCGGAGAAGCGGATCGAGACGCCAGGGTGGGCCCGGCCGACCGATCCGAGCTTGTCGGTCCCGAACTGGCGGATGTCATCGGCGTTCCAGCCGATCACCTCGCCCAGTTCCGTCTGCCCGTAGCCGTTGAGGGGGAAGACGCCGAAGCGCTCGTAGAGCTCCCGGGCGTGGTGGGCGGGCAAGGGAGCGGTGATGGTGCGGACCGAGCGCAGCGGGGAGAGGCTGGTGACCGATTCGTCCTCGAGCAGCATGGCGATCATGGCCGGCGCCAGCACCGCCGCGGTGACCGAGAACCGGTTGACGAGCCGGGCGAACTCGTCGGGTTGGAACTCCTTCATGAGCGCCACGCCCCGGCCGGCACGGAACGAGAAGCAGGTGTTCCAGATCCCGGCACCCAGCGACAGGGAGAAGGGAATGATGTTCACCGCCCCACCCGGCCGCCGGGGCTGAGCCTCCGGACGCGCTGGCTTCAGTTTGCGCAGGACGGTCTCGATCCCGTCACACCAGGCGGTGTGGCGGAGCGCCACCGGCTTCGGGTTGCCGGTCGTCCCCGATGTCGAGAGGATGAGAGCGAGGTCCGGGGGATGACCGCGCGCCTGGGGCGGGATGACGCCGTCCAGGCCCCACTCACCGAGGGTCATGCGCAGGATCCCGCCGAAGGCGTCCCCTTGCGTATGGAGCGTGGCGGCTTCACCGATGACGGCGGCGAGGCCGACATCGGAGGCGGCCCGCTCGATTTCGGCCCGGGGAGCCCGGGGATTCAGGGGTACGTAGACCGCGTCGGCCGCCCAGACGCCGAAGATCGCCGCGATGGCATCCGGGTGGTTCGGGAGGAGACCACCGACCGCCATTCCCGCCCGGATCCCCGCCTCCTGGAGGCGGCCGGCGACGTGGCGGGCAGCCGCGACGACGTCCGACTGCTCGACCACCCGGTCGCCGAAGTGGATGAGTTCGCCGGGTAGCGGAGCGGCAGGGTCGAGGAGCAGGGTCGCGAGGTTCGTCGGCGTCATCGTTCTGGCCCTATCGCCCTCCGCCGTTCAGCGTCGTCGAGCAGGGCTCGGGCGACGACGATCCTCTGGAGTTCGATCACGCCTTGTCCGACACTGAAGAACTTCGCTTCCCGGTAGAGTCGTTCCACCTCGGAACCTTGGACCAGCCCGTAGGAGCCGTGGACCTGCATTGCGTTCGACGCCGACTCCTCGGCGCTCCGGGCGGCACTGATCCGGGCTGCGGCCGCGCCGGCCGATACGTCGGCGCCGGCGTCGAGCCGGCCGGCGACCTCTCGCGTGAGGGCACGAGCCGATGCCACTGCCGCTCCGATGTCGCCCAGGAGCCATTGGATCGTCTGGAACTTCCGGCCGATGGGAGTGCCGCGGTGTGTCCGGTCGAGAGCATAGGCGACGGCCAGTTCCTGGGCGCGTTGGGCGAGGCCGACACAGGCCGCGGCGATGCGGAGCTTGCCCTCGGCCTCGCTGGTGAGCAGGACCCGGAAGCCGTCCCCTTCGTCCCCGACGAGATTGGAGGCCGGTGCCCGAACGTCGTCGAGGGCCACCGGCGTGGTCAGGCAGCCGCCGAACGACATGGTGGGGAGCGGCGAGCCCGGTTGCCAGCCGGCCTGGTCGGTCTCCACGCAGATCGCGCTGAGCCGCTCACCGGTCTGGCAGAACACCAGCGCGATGTCGCAGATCGGGGCGAGCGTGATGAACATCTTCTGGCCGCTGATCACCCAGTCACCGCCCACTCGCCGGGCCCGCGTGGCGATCTGCTTGGGGTCTGAGCCGGTCTGGGGTTCGGTGAAGGCCCAGCTGGCCCGCAGCTCCCCGCTCAGCAGTGCAGGCACGAAGCGGGTGGCGAGCTCAGGGTTGCCGCCCAGGAGGGCTCGGGCCACCATCGCCGCCGGAGAGTGGTAGTGAAGCGCGACGGCCGCTCGGCGTGAGATCTCCTCCAGCGCCACGGCGTAGGCCACGAACGACCCGCCGCCGCCGCCGACTTCGACCGGGTACGGGATCCCGGCCAGGCCGAATTCGAACACCGCCTTCCAGAGCTCCTCCGAGAAGGTCTGATGGCGGTCGATCACCTCGGCCAAAGGGGCCAGTCGCTCGTCGGCCAGGCGGCGGGCCGCGGCGGCGATGGCCTCCAGCGCCGGACGGCTGGGAGGACCTTGCGCCCCGATGGCCTGCTCGTCGGAGATGGTCTGGCTCACTGCGATTCCCCTGGCATCGGGTCGACGTTGAGCAATTCGGCTGGCCCGTCCGTCACGTGCACGGTGCAGGCACCGTACGACGGTGGATCCCCGGACACCACAACCTGCAGGGCCAGCGCCATCCCGGCCTCGAGTTCCGCGTAGGGCGACTGGCCGTGCGGGTTCTCGGCCCCGACCACCACCCCTTCGAAGCCCACACCGACCGAACTCACGGCCGGGATCCCGGCCACGAGGACACCGCCGGCGCCGACGTACGCCTTCCGGAGATCATCCCCGCTGGCGCCCGGCCGGCAGGCGTCGACGACCGCGTCACGGACGATCCGCCATTCGCCGATGGGCGCCGCTGTGCTCCCCGGCGGCGGGCACGACCAGGTACCGCCGACCACTCCCAGGTAGCCGGCGTAGGCCGACCCGCCGCCGATGGCGACCGGCACCCCGACGGTGAAGAGCCGATCGGAGACGTGGGGCGGGCCGCTGGTGAGGACTCCGACGGGACCCTCGACGCCCACGGTCGTCACCCCGAGGTGCGCGGTGGCGGCTCGATACCCGGCGAGGAGGCCGGCGGCGCGGGCCCCGGCCTGCAGGCGCCGCTGCGCGGCGGCGACCCCGGCTTCGGTCACCGCACAGGCGAGCCGCAGGCAGGTCAGCTCGGCGGCAGACTTGACCCGCTGCGCCCGGCGGAGCAGGGGCAACGCATCGACGAACCGGGCCGAAGGCAGGGCCGCCCGCAGCAGCTGGTTGAAGAGCGGGCTGATCCCGTCGACGGCTACGCGCCCGGCAGCCGACGCACCGGGGATCGACCCGATGACCTCCAGGAAGTTCAGCGGGTTCCAGGTGAGAGGGAACAGGTGCTCGAGCGGGATCTCGGGTGGGACACCGTCGTCGTACTGCGACATGAGCCGCACCTCGCCTGCCGCGGTCAGGATGCAGGTCGGTGCGAACGGACGGGTTCCCGCCGTCCAGAGACGGCGTGCGCCGGTGGCGAAGCGAGCGAGGTCCTCCCGGCCCAGGAGCAGCAGCTCGACCCCTTCCGCCTCCATTTCGCGCTGTACCCGTTCACGGCGGGCTCGTCGGATCTCAGCAAAGTCGACGGTCGGGCCGTCGTCGAGCGCGATCATGCCCGGGATCACCAACACGCCACCCTTCCCTCACCGAACGGATCATACGGATACCGGCTGAGTACCTCGTAGCCGTCGGCGGTGACCACGACAATCTCCTCACCGCGGTAGCCGCCGTAGCCGTCCTCCCAGATGACCGGTTCGAGGACGAGCATCATGCCCGGGGCCATCACCATCGAGGCGTCGAAGTCGGGACCGAGGTCCGTCCCGACCAGCGGCATCTCGGCGCTCTCGAGGCCGATGCCGTGCGCCAGATAGAAGTGCGCCAGCCACGGCTTGGCCTTGCCGTCGAGGCTGGCGGCGGCGGTCAGCTCGGCGCCGGTCACACCGGGCCGGAGGACATCGAGGACCCGGGAAACGACCTCGCACCACGCCTCGAAGTAGCCGCGATCCCGGCCGGACACGCTCGACTCGCCGACGATCCAGGTCCGACCGAAATCCGAGGCGTACCCTTCGTAGGCGATGCCGGTGTCGACCACGACGAGGTCGCCCCGACGCAGGATCCGGTCGGACGTCGGCGTCGGGAAGGGAAGTTCGCCGTTGGAGGATCGTGGCCCGCCGGCCCGGTGCCGAGGGGTCACCTGCCAGATGGGGTCGAGAACACTGGCGGTCCCCAACCGGCAGATCCGGTCGAGGAACAACGCGGTGAGGTCGCACTGACGGAGCCCGGGACGGAGTTCGGCCTGCACGTCGTACATGGCCAACTCGTTCAGGAACTGCGCCCGGTAGATGCACTCAACCTCGTCGGCCGTCTTGGCGATCCTGGCCTGGGCGATGGCCGTCGATGGATCGGCCAGCGCGTCGACTTCGAGGATGTCGGGCAGCGTCCCGATGAGGGCCCCGGGCATCTCGTCGATGCCGATCGCTCCGGGCCGCCCGACGATGTCCCGCACAGCTGCCGCCAGCGCGGCCGCCCCGCTCTCCGTCTCGACGGAGATGGCGTGGTGGTGCGACGCTTCCAACTCCGGGATCCCAGTGCCTCGGGGAGCGAACAGGTGTGGCAGCGCCCCGTCCGCCGTGACCACGGCCACGGCGGGAACCATGTGGCAGTAGCTGGGATCGGCGGTCGTTCCGACAAAGCCCGTGGCATAGGTCACATTGGGTGGGTAGGTCAGGATCAAGGCGTCGAGTCCGTGGGCCACCATTGACGACACCAGCCGCTGGTGCCGTTCCCGGCGCATCCGGTTGGGGTCGAACGTCGATCGTCCGAAGTCACCGGATACCCGAAGGCTCTCCGGGACCGTGCCACCCACGGGCCCTTCGCCAGCATCGGCCATGTTCACGATTCCATCACCTTTTCCAGGCCACATCGGAGCACGACATCGAGCCGGAGGGGCCCGAGCACCCAGAAAGCCGGGTTCTTCTCGTAGCGGTATCCCGGCGCGAACTCGACGTGCTCCACCAGGTCGAGGAACACGCGCAGGGCGACGACCGCCTCGAGACGCGCCAAGGGTGCACCCAGACACAGATGACGGCCAAAGCCGAAGGCGACGTGGTCGAGGTCCTCGCCGCGGTCGAGGCGGAACGCACCGGGGTCGTCGTAGACCGCCTCGTCCCGGTTGGCCGAGGCAATGCTGAGAATCACCTTCTCGCCAGCGTCGACCTTCACGCCGGCAATGTCAGTGGGCCTCGTGCAGTCCCGCACCATCATCTGCGCCGGCGAATCGTGACGCAGCGACTCCTCCACCACGACAGGGATGAGCGACCGGTCCCGACGGACCGCAGCAAGCAGGTCCGGCTGCCGGATCAGCTCGTAGAGCATGTTGCCGAGCAGGTTGGTGGTCGTCTCGTGGCCTGCCACGATCAGGTGGAAGATGGTGGCCCGGATCTCGGTGTCGGTCAGCCGGTCACCTTCCTCCTCGGCAAGCATCACCCGGGTCACGAAGTCGTCAGGTGGATCCTCCATCGACCGGCGAAGAGCCACCTGCTCGTCGATGTAGTCGGCGAACTCCGGATGGGCGGCTTTCAAGCCGACACCCCGAGCGTTGCGGTTCGTCGTGACGAACTCGTGATCGGCGATCACGTCGTCGGACCATTGCCGGAACCGCTCGTGGTCCTCGACCGGGATGCCGATGAGATGGGCGATGACCGAACCCGGCAACGGACCGGTGAACTCCGCCACCAGGTCCACCTGGCCCCGCTCCAGGGCCCGTCGCAGCAGATCGGCGCTGACCTGCTCGATGTACGGCTCCACGGCGCGGATGGCCGGCGGGGCGAGCGCGCTCATCATCAGTTTGCGGCGGCGCTGGTGCCGAGCGCCGTCGAGTTCGCTGAGGATGCGTTCCGCTTCGGGAATGTCGAAACCGGGAACCCGCATCCCGCCGACACTCGAGAAGGTACGCCAGTCCCGGAAGGCGTTCACCACGTCCGAATGGCGCGTGACGAAGCGTGGTCCGAGCGGGGTCCTCGCCACGGGGCAGTGTGCCCGCAAGGAGGCAAAGAGGTCATAGGGAACCTCGGCGTGATCGGCGAAGGGGTTGAACTCGATCGTTTCCGCTTCGGGTCGCAGGTCCATGTCTGCCTCGCTCATCTCATGCCCGGGCGGCCAAGCCGGCTTGTTGCCAGGCGGAACGAACCGGCTCCCCCAGGGCGAACGGGATGGAGTCGAAGCCGCGGATGATCCCGCTGTGGAGCAATTCCGGTTCGCCGGTGAGCTCATAGGACGGGAACCGGGCCAGCAGCTCCTCGAAGGTCACCCGTCCTTCCAGACGAGCCAGCGACGCGCCCAGACAGAAGTGGATCCCGTGGCCGAAGGCGGCGTGGCGGACGATCTTCCGGTCGACGTCGAAGACGTCGGGGGCCTCGAACTCCCGCTCGTCCCGATTGGCTGACCCCCAATTCAGGAGGACCTTCTCCCCCGGCTCCAGCCTCGTCCCGTGGATCTCGGTTGGTTCGGCCACGGTCCGGGCGAGCACCTGCACCGGGGATTCGTAGCGCAGGATCTCTTCGACGGCGTTCCCGATCCGTGTCGGGGAGGCAGCCAGCGCCGCCCGCTGGTCGGGGTGACGGGCCAGGGTGACCATTCCGTTGCTGATGAGGTTGGTCGTCGTTTCGTTGCCGGCCACGAGCAGCAGCACGCAGAACCACATCAACTCGTCGGTGGTCAGCTCCTCACCCGGTTCGAGGTCCGTATGGACCAATGCAGTGACCAGATCCTCCCCGGGGGTCCGGCGGCGCGCCTCGATGATGCCGTCGAAGTAGTCGAACAGGCTTCCGATGGCAAACAGCGACGCCTCGGTCGACTCCTCGTCGCTCGGATCGCCGCGCATGATGCTGTCCGACCATTCCCGGAAGGCATCCTGGTCAGTCTTCGGGACCCCCATCATGTCGGCGATGACGGTGCTCGGAAGCGGCCCGGCCACGGCGTGGACGAAGTCCCCTTCCCTCCCGGCGGCTGCCACCCCGTCGAGGAGCTCCCGAGCGGTCTGGCGGATCCGGGGTTCCATCTCGGCCACCCGCCGGGGCGTGAAGGCGCGGCTCACGATGCGCCGTAGGGTCGTATGCCGGGGGGGATCCATCATGACGAGCATCGGCAGCCCACCGGCGTCGCCGGTCAGGTCGCCGCGGTCGAGGAGCACCCCTTCGCCGGAGATGAACCGCTGCCAGTTCAAGGCGGCGTCGATGACGTCCTCGAAGCGGGAGAGGACCCAGCAGTTTCTCGATTCGATGCGGTACAGAGGATGCTCGTCGCGCAGCGTCTTGTACACCGAGTAGGGATCTTGGTGCAGGTCGTGCGAGTACGGGTCGTAGAGTTCGCTCACGTGCGCACCTCATTCGTGTCCCGGATGCTCTCGGGCGGGAAGGCCATTGCCTGGAAGGCCAGTCCCTGGAGTGCGAGTCCCTGGCTGAGCCCGTCGTGGAGGGCCCGCTTGAGTTCCCAACTGAGGGCGCTCTTCGTGTACCGCCGGGTGAGGCGGGGGCGGGCGGCGACCTGGGCGGCGAGGTCGCGGGCGCGGGCCATGAGGTCGGCGGAGGGCAGAACCTCGGCGACGATCCCGAGGGAAAGTGCCTCGCTGGCAGTGATGCATTGCCCGGTCAGGAGGAAATACCGGCCACGATTGGGCCCGAGGAGCGCTGGCCACACGATGTGCACGCCGTCACCCGGAACCCCGCCGAGGAGGAAATGGGCCGCGTCCTGGAAAGTCGCGGTGTCAGCACAGAGCACGATGTCAGCGAGGAGCGGCAGTTCGGCGTGGATGACGGCGGGCCCGTTGATCGCCGAGATCACCGGGACACCGATGTCGAGGAAGTTGCCCAGCAGGCGGGTTCCTTCCCAGAAGGTGCGCTCCCACCCAGCCGGGGTGCCGACATCGGCGAAGCTGGCGGCGTCGGCGTCGGCGCAGAACTCCTCCCCTGTCCCGGTGAAGATCACCACGTCGTTGTCGGGGTCGGAGCCGATGGCGTGAAACGCCTCGCCCAACTCCCGGTGCGCTTCGGAACTCCACCGCAAGGGGCCGCCGGCGGTGTGGACGGAGCACTCCAGGATGCCGTCGCTGCGCTCCAACCTCACGGTTTCGAAACGGGTCGCGTACTCGGGAAACCTCATCGACGTTCCCTTCGGCCCCGGAACCTCGTCGGGTGTCGCGCCATCAGCCTGCTCCCTTTTCGGTGCCGCCCACTGCTACGGCATCGGCCTCTTGGATCAACTGCGCCGCTCGCTCTCCGATGGCCACGCAGGTGAGATTGATGTTCGCCCGGGGAATCGTGGGCATGATCGACGCATCCACCACACGGAGGCCATCCACCCCCCGGACGAAACAGTTCGGGTCCACCACGGCCGTCGGATCGCTGTCAGGGCCCATCCGGCAGGTGCCGGCCGGATGGAACCACGGCGTCGCCGAGCCAGCGACATACGCGTCGAGAGCGGCAGGGTCGGCGAAGCAGGCGGGATCGGGCAGTGCCAGCCCGGCGACGTAGTTCGAGAGCGGGGCGGTGTTGGCGATCTCCCAGCACTGCCGTAGGCCGGCGGCCAACGTCTGGCGGTCGGCCGGTTCGGCGCACAGGTTGAGCTCGATGTCCGGGCTGGCGCGATGATCGGCGCTGGACCACGACAGGCGGCCCCGGGATTCGGGCAGCTGCACACCGGCGGACATGGCGAAGACCGTGGAGGTGCCGACGAGCGTGGCGAGACCAGGCAGCGGGCTGAGGTCGAAGTAGCTCATGAGCCCGAGGATGACGTCGTTCTCTTCGCTGCTCCCCGGGCTCGTCCACCGCATCCCCAGCTGGTACTGAGGCACATCCGTGCGGTACATGCCCTCGGCCGGGACGAAGAAGACGAAGCTGCCGGCGTGCTCCCTGAGGTTCCGCCCGACACCGGGCCGGTCGAGCCGGCACCTGACGCCGATCCGGTGCAGCTCTTCGACCGGACCGATGCCGGAACGCCAGAGGATCCCCGGGGTCTGGAGCGCCCCGGCGCACAGAATGACCTCACCGCCGAACGCCTGCCTCACTTCCCCGGCCTGCTCGAACTCGACGCCGACAGCCCGGTTTCCGTCGAAGAGCACCCGGATGGCGAGGCTGTGCGGTTCGAGGCGGAGGTTGTCCCGCGACCGAACCGGGCGGAGGTACCCGAGGTTCGTCGAGATCCGTGTCATCCCCTGCCGGTTCATCGGCCAGGGCCCGACACCGGTCGCCCGAGGATCGTTGAGGTCGGCGCAGTACGGGATGCCGAGCGCCCGGCAGGCATCCAGGAACGCCGACTGCACCGGAGCGAGCTCATCCACCCCCCACCGAGAGATGGGGAGCGGCCCGCCCCGGCCGTGGAACTCGCCCGGCACCTGCGGGTCGTCCTCCAACCGGCAGAAACAAGGCAGCATTTCGGTCCAGCTCCACTGGGTGTTCCCCAATGCCGCCCACCCGTCGTAATCGGCCGGCACACCGCGCACCGCCAGCGCGCCGTTGACGGCCGACCCGCCACCGGCGACCTTCCCCTGCGGGTACGGGACCTGCCGGTCACCGAACGCCCGCGCCGATAGGCCCCAGTCATGGGCGCCGAGGGCGAAGGTCAGGTCGTACAGATCGTCGGCGCCGGCGTCGGATTCCGCCGGACCGGCCTCGAGCACCAGCACGCGGCGCCCCTCGTTCTCCGTCAGTCGGGCGGCCAGCACTGCGCCCGAAGAACCGGCCCCGACCACGATGTAGTCGTATTCCATCGTCCTCTCCTGTTCGGCGGCGCTCAGTGCGCCACCGGGGCCGTGACGGTCTGAAACTCGACGTTCAGGCGGCGGGGGCCCCGCATCATGACGAACTTCACCCGCTCATATCCCTGGCCCTCGTCGAGCTGGAAGGTCTCCACGGCGTCGAGGAAGGCGTTCAGGGCGAGATTCACTTCGAGGCGGGCCAGCTGCGCGCCCACGCAGTGGTGAATCCCGAATCCGAAGGCGAGGTGCCCTTCGCCGCCTCGGTCGAGGTCGAACTCATCGGGGTGATCCCAGACGGTTTCGTCGCGGTTCGCGCTCGTGAAGGACATGGCGATCGTTCCGCCCGGCGGGACGATCCCGTCGCCGAACTGGGCGCCCTCGGGGCAGCGCCGGAACAGGAACTGGATCGGGGCGACGTGGCGCAGAGACTCTTCGATGGCCCGGGCGACGAGGCTGCGGTCGGCGCGCAGCCGCTGGTACAGCTCCGGGCGTTGCGCCAGCTCGAAGAACAGGTTTCCGATGAGGTGGGTGGTCGTCTCGATTCCGCCGGTGATCACGTTCATCAGTTGGGTGATGATCTGGCGGTCGGTGAAAGGCCGGCCGTCCTCCCCGACGTAGTTGCACATCTGCGACACGAGGTTGTCGGGCGGATCGGCCGCCTCGCGGTGCTGGCGGACCAACCCGCCCAGGTATTGGAACAGCTCGACGGGCACGAAATCACCCGAGCCCTGGGTCGGGTCCAGGTTGTCCACGACTTCGTCCGTCAACCGGCGGAAGTCCCGGCTGTCGGCTTCGGAGACCCCCATCACGTGGGCGACGACCATCGTGGGCAGCGGCTTGGCGAACTGGGCGACGAGGTCGGCCCGCCCGGCGGGAAGGAACGCGGCGACGAGCTGCCGGGAGGCGGCGTCGATGAAGCTCTGGGCCTGGCGGACCTTGCTGGCCCCGAAGGCCGTGAGGACGAGCTTGCGGACGACGGTGTGTTGGGGAGGGTCGAGCTCGCCGAGGCCGAGTTCCTCCGGGTCGCGGTCCGCCAGTGGCGTGAACCCGGCCTGGGGAAACCGCTCGTGGTCGTTCAGGATCTCCCGGACGTCGGCATGCCGCACGACCAGGTGAATCCCCGGAACTGGGTTGCTCACCGGGCATTTCTGGCGGAGCTCGGCGAGCGCCGGGTACGGATCGACCAGTTGCGCAGGGTCGAACGGGTTGAATGTCATGGCGAGCACTCCCCTCTCGGAGCCCGTGGTGGCATCACGGTTCGACGTCCGTCAGCTTCGCGGCTGGTGCAGACGCGCCCGCGGCAGCTCGGCAGCGAGCCAGCAACTCGAGGACATCGCCATCCGGGGCCGGCGTGACGATCTCACTTCCTGCCTGTGCCGGCAGGAGCACGGTCGCCGACGCCGACGCCGTCGGACGCTTGTCCTGGTTCCACGCCTCCAGCGTGAGGTCGACCTGCCCGGCCTCCGGTCTCGTGGCGGTCACCGCGCCGCCGATCCAGGTCGTGTCCCCGACGTAGTTGAAGCCGGTGATCCGATCGCGGTAGCGCCACAGCCACGCCTCGTCACCCATCCAGTTGGTCAGCGCATGGATGAACCAGCAGGTTCTCAGGAATCCGTAGTCGTAGGCCCGCTGCGCCCCGACCCGGCGGGCCATGTCGTCGTCCCAGTGCACCCGCTGGACGACATCGGGTGCCCCGAACCGGTCGGGCTTCCAGAGGCCGGGCCGGGCCCGGCGGTGCATCCAGCCCAGCCGGGAGGCGAACATTCCCTGACCGCTCCAGCCCCACCCCATGTGGAACGTGATCATGTCCGTCACGGTGAGCGGGCCCTTGACGATTCCAGCGATGTCCTCTCCGGTCTCGATGTCGGTAGCGAAGCGCGGCTGGGCGCCCCGCCGCTCCTCAGCCTCGTAAGCCGCGTCGATCGCGGCGATCATCTCCGGCGTGTACCGCGGTTCGGCCGGTTCCGCCCGCGCCTTCGTGGCCGCCGATGAGGAGCGGCGATCGGTGTTGACGAACCAGCAGCGGTAGGAGGCGACGAGGCGGTCCGCGTCGTTGACCGGACCCTCGCGCCACCACAGCTGGCGGTGATGGATGATCACCGACCGGCCCCCTCCGAACCGGCTCTCCTTGACCTCCACGTCGGTGATCACGTTGGCCGTGGCCAGCCGGTCGCCCTCGTAGAGCGGGCGGTAGAACTCCCATTCACTTCCTGCCTGGAAGGCGTGGGCGTGGGCGAGGGCCCCCGCCGCCGCCTGCAACACCTCCGGCGGCGCCTTCGGGCCCTGCGGCACGCCCAGCGTCACCACGAACGTCGGCGGGGCGATCGCCGCGCCGTAGCGTGACCGGGCTCCGTAGCTCGGATCGCAGAACAGCGGGTTGTCGTCACCGTAGCCATTGGCGAAGTGGCGGAAGCCGTCGGTCGTGGCGACCGAGTAGTAGGGCCACCGCCCCGAGAGTTGCGATGTCGCGGCGTACCCGATTCGGGCCCGCAGCCGGGTGATCTCGTCGTCGGTGATCCCGGCGACGGTGTCAAGGGTGCTCACGTTCGCTGCTCCAGCCATTTCGTCTCGGACGTACACCAGATCCAGGAGGAGGGGCGCTGTTATCGGCAAGCTCTGGCCCGGTGCCTGTGGGACGCCGGCATCAGGGCGAAGCGAAGCCCCCTTGTCGCCGACAACCACGGGGCTTGGCGTGCCGAACCCCGATAGGCGAAGTGCCCGGACCGGCGACCTTTGCCCGCCGGCAGTTTACACTGTACAATTGTTTGGTGCAACGGCCTCCGGAGGCCTTCGTGGTCGGGCACTCCGACCTCTGGGCCCGTCCGCTGGCAGGTACGCTTCAGACTCAACGTTTTGAGCTCCCGGAGGGCTTGACCTTCGGTGCGGGGGGAATCGTGATGAGGTCTCGGCGGTGGCTGTCCAGTTGTGTCGTCATGGCCGTCGGGTTGGTGCCGGTCGCCTGCGGGAACCGCCGACCGGCGTCAGAGGATGCGCTGGCCCGGCTCGCCGCCGCGGCAGCGGGGTCTCCGGTAACAGTCCGAGGTGACGGGGCGGTGTCGGCCCCGGGTGACACGTCGGTACGGGAGCCAGTCATGACTGATGGGCCGGTGGCCGATTCGGGGCAGTCGCAGGCGCCGGGGATGGTGGGGGGCTCTGATCCGGTGGCGGCTGGGTCGTCGGCCAGCACCC
>JBFLYK010000022.1:0-105475 GCA_040756995.1 Actinomycetota bacterium
GCCAGGGCGGCGAAGCCGGCCGCGGCCGTGGCCGCGGCGGTGACTGCCCCCCGGAAGGCGCCGGCGCCAGGAGGGCCGGCACTCACCGCCGCTTCCGGCGGGACGTCGGCGCCGGCGGTTGGCGGGGCGGCCCTCACGCTTGCTCCCGGCGGGACGTCGGCGCCGGCGGCAGGCGGGCCGGCCCTCACGCTTGCTCCCGGCGGGACGTCGGCGCCGGCGGCAGGCGGGCCGGCACCCACCGCTGCTTCCGGCGGGCCCTCGGCGCCCGCCGCCCTCCGCTCCAGCGTGAAGAGGGTGAACTCGCACCCGACAGCGGCGGTCAGCGACCCGAGACCGACGGTCAGGGGGGTGAGGTCGACGCCGGTGACCCACAAGGCCAGGGCGCCCCACCCGACCGCCAGCAGGGCGTGCCGGCGCCGGGGTACCAGCAGCAGGAGCACCGCCCCCGCCGCCAGGGGACCGGCCAGGCTGCCGGCCAGCCGCCCGCCGGAGAGGAGCTCGTAGCCCCGGCTGGCCACCACCGGCAGCCCGGTGAGCGTGACTTCGGCCCCGGGAGGAGGGGTCGGCAGGGCGGCCCGGATCCGTTCCAGCAGGTCGGTCTGGTCGGCGAGATCCCCGAGCGGCAGCCCGTAGCCGGCCACCGCCTCCTTGCGGTCGCTGCGGACGCTGGCGCCGACGAGGTAGCGGGGAAGGATGTCGAGGGCGGCGTCGATCTGGGCGGCCGTGGCGTCCGGCCCCAGCCAGGACAGGAGCCGGAGGGGCGAGACCACCGGCCGCACCCGGTCCCCGAAGGGCGCCACCACCGCCTCCTCGGCCGCCCGAAACCAGGCCAGCATCTCGGGCGAGACGACGTCGGCCGCCCGGACCCGCACCGCCACCTCACCCGAGGCGCCCAGCACCGCCTCGGCCCGCCGGGCGTCGGCCAGCGCCGGCAGCCCCTCGGCCAGCCGCTCCGGCCGGGCCTCGACCGGGATCGACGGCAGGAGGGCCCAGCCCAGCACCGCCAACCCGCCCGCCACGGCCAGCACCGCTCTCCGCCGCCCCGACACGCCGTGGGCCGCCTCTCCAACTGGCGTTCCTTTTCCGCTGTATCCCGGTAAACGAACGCCAGTTGGCAACGAGGCTGAAACTGGCGTTCCTTTTCCGCTGTATTCCGGTAAAGGAACGCCAGTTGGGGCTGGCTCCGCCGTCGCCGGCCGGAAGGCCAGCGCCAGCAGCGTCGAGACGGTCACGCCGGCGGCCAGCGCCAGACCGAGGTGGCGGACGAACGGCAGCGGGGACAGGGTCAGGACGGCGAAGCCGGCGGCGCTGGCCGCGGTGGCGGCCAGGAGGATCCGGCGGCGGGCCGGATAGGCGGCCTGGACCGGCATGTCGCTGCCCACCCCCAGCATCACCGGCAGGAAGGCGAGCATCCCGAGCGACAGCGGCGTCCCCCGCAGCCCGAAGAACCCGAGGACCACCGCCGTGGCGGCCAGCCCGAGGGCCAGCGGGAGCAGGCGCCGGACGACTCGTCTCCGCCCCGGACGGTGGGTCACGAGAAAGGCAACGGCGACCGCGGCCAGCGCCACGAGCCCGAGGCGGGGCAGCTCCCGGCGGACTTCGGCGCCGAGGGCGCTGACGAGGACGGGAGCGCCGGTGACCGTCACGCCCGTCCCCAGACCGGCCCGCCCGGCTTCGGACCGGACGGCCCGCACCAGCCGGTCGGTGGCGGCCTGGGCGAGGCCCTCCCGGGGCCGGACGTAGACCGCGGCGTGCCGGTCGTCGGGCACGATCCAGCGCAGCTGCGGCTTGACCCGGCCGTGCTGGTCGAAGAACACCGTCCGGTTGAACGTGGGGTTCGACACCGACGGCAGCCCCAGCGGGAGGCCGGCGGCGACGAGCGCGCCGTAGCGCTGCTCGTAGACCGCCACCGCCGCCCGGCCGGCCGCCTCCGCTTCCGCCTCCGTCTTCCCGGCCGCCCGGGCGGCGTCGACCGCCTCGGCCCGCAGCCCGTCCCGCCGGGCGGTGATCGACACCAGCAACTCGTTGAGCTGAATGGCGATCTGGTTGAGGGTGGTGCCGGGGCCGTAGACGACGGCCACGTTGGGGAGCGCCGCCAGCCCACTCTCCAGCGCCACCATCCGCTTCACCACGTCGGGCATCAGCAGCCCGCCGGCGGTGTCCGTCTCGATCAGGACGACGACGGGGTCGGCGCCGAAGGCAGCCTGGGTCTCCTCCCATTCGCTCACCGCCTCGTCGCCGGTCGGGAGCAGCGAGCCGATGGCCGTGTCGACCTCGAGGCGGGTGAGGCCCAGCGTGGTGGCGGCGGCCAGCACCGCCAGGACCCCGGCCACCAGGAGCGCCCGCCTCCTCCCGGACGCCACTCTCAGTTGGGATCCTCCGGGACCCGGGGCACCGTGCCGCTGAAGGGCTGGGGGTTCGTGGCCCCGCCGGCCGGCGGATAGGCGTTGTGGACCTTGGTGCTGACCGCGTCGCCGGTGAAGGACCCGGCGTCGATGACGAGCAGGAACCGGCCGGCGTCGAGGCCCGAGGCCGTGACCACCTGAGCGGCGTTGGCGGCGAAGGCGCCGATGTCGTGGGCGTAGGGAGCGAGGTAGGCCAGCATCGGGTTCACGTCGGCCAGGCCGACCCGCAGAACGGGGAGGAGCGCTGAGGCGTCGGCCGCCACCGCCGGGGTGCGGGTGAGAGTCCCGGGCAGCAGGCCGAGGTTCGTGTCGAGATGGGGCAGCAGCCCCCGCAGCTCGGCAGTGGCGCCGGGCAGCTCGGCCAGGGCGGCCTCGAGGTGGGGGGCGGCCCGCACCAGCGGATCGGCCAGCGGCGTGAGCGCGCCGGCCAGCTCCCGCACCGGCGGCGAGGCGGCCTTCACCCGGTCGAGCAGGCCGGGAAGGAGCCGGACGGTCTCGGCCAGCTTCTCGTCGCGGCTGGCGGTGGCCCGGAAGAGCCGCTCGGCGGACGTGGCCATCCGGGCGATCTGGCCTTCGCCCTCGTCGAGCACGGCCAGCAGCCGGGTGCCTTCCCGCACCAGCGCCGAGAGGTTGTCGGACTGGGCGGCGAGGACGTCGAGGGCGTCGTGGCCGTCGCGCCCCAGCCGGCCCAACGCGGCCAGCGTGTCGGCGAGATGCTGGGCTTCGCCGTCGGTGGCGACGCCGAGCCTGCGGACCAGCGAAGCGAGCTGCTCCCGCGTTTCGAACGGCAGCGTGTCGAGGAGATCGTCGAACTTCACCGACAGCTGCTCGGCCGAGGCCGGGAGCCGCCCGCCGTCGGCGATGGCGGGACCGGTGCCGTCGGTGATCTCCAGGTACGTCTCCTCGATGAGGGTCTTGGCCCGGAGCACGACCTTGGCCCCCTCGTGGAGGGGCACGGCGTCGCCCCGCAGTTCCATCTTCACGTCGACGGACTCGGCGGTGCGCTCGAGACCCCGGATCTTGCCCACCGGCACCCCGGCCATCCGGACCTCGGAGTCGTAGACGAGGTTCTGCGTGTCGGCCAGCGAGGCCGTCACCGAGTACCCCCCGGTGACGCCGGGAAGGGAACCGCCGAAGTTGACCCACAGCACGGCGAACGTGACGGCCATCGTCACGAGGAAGACGGCCATCGTCGCCTGGCGGGCGTGGCGCAGGAAGGCCGGGGAGCACCTCATGGCTTCACCGGGCAGGGCACGAGAACGCAGAGGATCGTCTCCGCCCCGGCGATGACGAGACCCCGCAGGATCGGGCCGTTGGCGTCCTCGAGCTTGAAGACGTCGTTGCCCTGATAGACGAAGGCGGCGAGGTCGGAGAGGTAACCGGGGTTGGTTTCGTCGCCGACCACCTTGCCGGTCAACGGATCCAGCCGGTGGCTCCAGGCCACCGTGTCGGCCAGCGCCGGCCGGGCCGAGGCCAGCAGCGGGCGCAGGTCGGCGACCAGGGGCCGGGCGCCGTCGACCACCGGCCGGGCCAGATCGGCGGTGCGGTCCAGCCGGTCGACCACGCCCGACATCCCGGCCAGGGCGCCGGGGAGCCGGTCGGAAGCCGCCTTGATCCCGTCGAGGGTGGGGTTGAGCTGGGTGGCGAGCTCGGAGACGGCACCCGAGGCCGTGCGCAGCTCGTCGCCGAAGCCGGGGAGCTGCCGCAGGGTGGCGTCGAGTTCGGAGTCGCGGGCGGCGAGGGTGTCGAGCGTCTCCCGGGCGGAGTCCAGCATGCGGGCCAGCCGGGCGTCGTCCTCCCCGGCGGCGGTGGCGATGTCGGCGAAGGCCGTGACGAGCCGGGCGATCTTCTCCCGCCGGGTGTCGAGCGCCTCCATGACCGGCCGGAGAGCGAGCATGGTGGCGTCGGCGGCCTTCAGGTCCCCCGGGATTACGCCCGGCCGGGCCAGGGCGGCGTCCGACTCCTCGAGGGCGATGCGGCCGGCGGTGCGGGCCCGGTCGTCGAGGTGGGAGAGCACCTCGTCGAGCTGGATGGGCCGCACCGTCTGGGCCAGCGGAATGACGGACCTCGGATCGAGGACCTTGGCCGGTTTCCCGCCCGGGTCGAGCAGCACGTACATCTCGTTGAGCTGGCTCTTGGGCCGGAGGAACGCCCGGGCGTTGGCGTGGACGGTGCCGTAGCGCTTCTTGAGCGACAGGGTGAGCCGGGCCCGCCCGTCCCCGGTGATGTCGGCCTTGGTGATCTCCCCCACCGGCACACCGGCGATGCGGACCTCCTGGCCCTGCCCCGGGGCGACGCCGGGCGCCTCCTCGAAGTCCGCCCGGTACGTCACCTTCTCCTCCCAGGGGAACGACACCCGCTGGTGGGAGAGGATGTAGCCGCCGACGCCGGCGGCAAGGACGATGAGGGCGGCGATGACCGCCAGATCGCGGCCGAGCCCCTTGGTGGCCCGGATGCGGGTCCAGGTGTTGTGCAGCGTGCGCCGGAACTGGCTCATTCGACGCTCCTGAACATCGGGCCGGAGCCGGGATTCGCCGGTCCGGTGGACGTCCCGCCGAGGCTGATCGAGTCCCCGTTGAGGCCGATGTAGAAGTTCAGCTGCGAGCCCTCGGGATTGACGAAGCTCGACACCCCGTCGAAGCCGGCCAGGAAGTGGCCCAGTTCCTCGTACAGCCTGGTGTCCCGCCCCGTGCCGGTGTAGGGCGCGAGCACGGCGGGGACGATCTGGTCCCGCAGGCGACCCAGGACGGGATCCTCCAGGTCGCCCAGCAGCTGCCGGAGCAGGCCGGCGGTCGGGGCCAGGTCGTCGAGGGCGGGTTTCAGGTCGGCCACCACGGGCCGCAGGTCGGCGAGCAGCGGCGTCGCCTTCCGGAGGACGGGCGGTAGCTTGCCGAGCAGTTCGGTGAGGCGGGCGACCGAGGGCCGGGCCCCGGGGGCGGTGGCCTGGAGCCGGGCCAGCGTGCCGTCGAGGGCGCTGAGGCCGGCCCGGGCCTGCCGCAAGGTGGCCGGCATGGTGGCGATGCTGCGTTCCAGCTCCGGTGCGCGGTCGGCCAGCGTCCCGGCCACGGTGGCGAGGTCGTCGACCACCGACTCGATCTCGCCGTCGGTGGCGGTGAGGACGGCCGCCGCCCGGGACAGCTGCACCACCAGCCGGTGGAGGTCACCTTCGGCGGTGCCGCCCATCGCCTCGAGGACCCGGCCGGTGGGGGCCAGCGCCGGCGGGGCGTCGGCCAGCACCGCGCCGAGTGCTTCCTTCCCGCCGTCGGCCAGGGCGGTGTCGAGCCCGGCCACCGTCGTCTGGAGCCCGTGGCGGGCGGTGTCCTGGAGCACCTCGTTCACCCGGTCGAACTCGACCGGCACATGCGTGCGGTCCTGGGGGATGCGGTCGCCGTCGAACCGGCCGGGGGCGCCGCCCGGGGTCAGCTCGACGTAGGCCGACAGGCCGGGGCCGCCGAGGAAGGTGGCGGGCCGGATGGCCGCCTTCGGCGCCGAGCCGAGGGCGTCGAGGGTGCCCTTGTCGAGCTTCATCTCCACCGCCGCCCCGCCGCCGTCGAGTGGGCGCACCCGGGTGATCTGGCCGACCTTGACGCCGGCCACCTCGACCTTGGACACCACCCCCGCCACCTTGTAGCGGGAGGCGAACTCGGCGGTGATGGTGTCACCCGGCCGGATCGACAGCAGGAGATCCTGCTTCTTCATGAGGACGGCGCCGATGAGGACGATGCTGACGAGCCACATCACCCCGAGCTGGAGCTTGGACCGCCGGGCGAGCCAGGACCCGGCCGGTGCCAGCACCCGTCCGACGGGAGCGAAGATCCGCCTCATGGTGTCCCCAAGGGGTTGTAGCGGGCGCCGTCCTTGGCCGCCTCGCCCGGGGCGGGATAGGGATTGCGGTTCCCGGCCTGGTTGACGGCGGTGAAGATGCTGGCCACCCGGAGCCATTTGCCGTTGGCGTCGCCCTGGGCGAAGGCGTCCCGCAGGCCGTCGAGGAGCAGGTTGAGCTCGGGGGCGTAGGGAGCCAGGACCGTGAGCTGGGCGGCGGCCGAGTCGAAGAGGCGGCCGAGGGCGGGGGCCAGCGGCCGGGCGTCGTCGAAGGTCGTGGTCAGGGCGGACAGTGCCGGGGTCGCCTGTTGGCTGACCGGCGGGACCTTGCCGAGGACGGGGACGCTCTCCCGCAGGGCGGCCCGGAGGTCGGGCGTGACGGCGCCGAGGGCGGCGGCGCTGGGGCCGAGGTCGCCGACAGCAGGGCCGAGGGCGGCGGCCGCCGACCCGAGGTCGGACAGGGCCGGCGTCAGAGCGTCGAGTGTGGAGGGCAGCTTCTCGACGGTGTCGCCCAGCGGCTGGCCCTCGTCGGTGGCCACCGCCAGCAGGGTGTCGCCCATCTGGCGGATCAGGGCCTCGAGTTCGGCTTCCCGGCCGTTGAACCGACCGGACAGACGCTCGGCGGTGGCCAGGAAGGCGACGAGGCGGGTCTCCTCGGCGGTGAGGGTGCGGCCGGTCAGGTTGAGGTCGGCCAGCAGGTCGGGCGAGGCGGCGATGAGGTCGTTGAGATCGGGGCCGCGGCCACCGACGCCCGTCCCCGTCTCCAGCAGGGCGGTGTGCAGCGCCCGACGGGTGGTGTCGTCGAACGTGTCGACGAGGTCGACGATGTCGACCACCGTGGTGGTGCGGTCCCGGCCGAGGACGGCGTCGCCGAGCTCGCCGGCGGCCGGGGTGCCGGGATCGATCTGCACGTACTTCTGGCCGAGGAGCGACCGGGAGCGGATGCGGGCGGTGGCGTCCTGGTAGATGTCGAACCCGCCGGGCAGCTGGACTTCGATCCGCGGCCCGTCCTTGAAGGAGACGCGGTGGACCTGCCCGACCCGCTGGCCCCGCACCCGCACCTCGCTGCCGGCCCGCAGTCCGGGCGGCACCTCCTCGAAGGCCAGCGTGGCGTACGAGTAGCTCCGGCCCGGCATGCCCTTGTGCGACACGAAGGCGAAGGCCAGCGCCGCCACGGACAGGGCGATCACCGCCAGGCCGAGGAGCCTCGGGTTGATGGGGAGTCCGCGCCGGAACATCAACCGCCTCCGAGCAGGTAGCCGAGCAGCGACCGTTCCTGCTGTTCGGTGAGGCCGGTCGCCGATCCGGGGTCGGTGGCGGGCGAAGCGCCGCCGACCAGGGTGTCGAGGGCGCCGCCGAGCAGGCCTCCGACCACCGGGGTGGACGGGCCGAGGAGCGGCCCGACCGGCGCCCCGCCGAGCGGTGGTGCAGGGGCCAGCGGCGGGCCGGCGGGCGGACCGGCGGGGGCGGTGGCGCCCGGCGTCTCCGGCGGCTCGGACGGGCCGACCTCCTTGCCGGTGGCCAAGGCGAAGATCCGCAGGTAGTGGCTGATGCCGTCGTGCCCGGCGGTGGCCAGCGCGGCGTTGCGGACCCAGTCGAGCAGGTTGGAGAGATCCTCGGGGAGGGCCTCGACGACGGTGCGGGTGGCCTTGGCCGCCGCCTGCACGTCGGGCGCGGCGGCCCGCAGGTCGGCGGTGACGGGGGACGCGGCGGTGATGAGCTCCCGGAGCCGTTGCAGGACGGGCTCGGTGCTGACGAGGGCCGGCCCGGCGGCGTCGGCGAAGTTCTGCAGTTCGGTGGCGATCTGGCGCAGGTCGCCGGACAGGGGCCGCAACGAAGCGAGAACCGGCGTGGTCTGGCCGGCCAGCGCGGTCAGCTCGGCGAGGGCGGAACGGGCGGTGGCCAGCGCGGTGGGGAGCCGGCGGAGGGCGCCGTCGAGTTCGGCCTTGCCGGCCGCCGTGGCGGCCAACAGCTGGTCGGTGGCCGCCACCACCTTGTCGAGCCGCTGACCCCGGTCGGCGGCCAGCGCCTGGGCCACCGGTTCGGCCCGGTCGATGAGCGCCGTCAGGAGCTGGTTCTGACCGCCGAGGATCTCGAGCAGCTTGGTGGTCTCGGTGAGGGCCGGCTCGAGGGCGTCGAGGGCGGCGGCGGCGTCCTCGCCTCGGCCCGACAGGCCTTCCCCGAGCGCCACGATCAGCGCCGCCAGCGCCGCCCCGGCGGGCTCGTTCACGACGTCGAGGAACTCCTGCAGTTCGATCGTCCGCGACGTCTGGGTGGCCGGGATGATCCCGCCGTCGTCCAGGATCGGAGCCGAGGGCGAACCCCGGTCGACGTGGATATAGCGCTCCCCCAGCAGGCTGATGGCCCGGATGGTGACCTTGGCGTCGGTGTGGAGCGGCGTGAAGGCCGAGCCGACGGAGATCGTGACCCGGGCCTTGCCGTCGACCAGGCGCAGCTTCTTGACCTCGCCGGCCTTCACCCCGTCGACCATGACGTCGTTGCCCGGGATGATGGCGCCGGCGTCGGTGAACTCGGCGTGGACGGTGACGGCCGGGTGCTCCTCGGCCGCGGTCACACCGCCGGCGGCCACGGCCACCAGCAGGGCGCTCGAGACCAGGGCGACGGCCCCGCGGAGCGGGCCGAGCCTGCCTCGGGGGAGCCTGGTGAAGCCGCCGAGCTTCATCGGACCGAGCTCCCGGCGGCGTCGGTGAGCGGCTGGCCTTCGAGCTCACCGGGCCGGCGATCCGGGTTCTGCCTGATCGCCGGGTTCAACACGCCGGCCGTCAGCAGGCCGCCGCTCACGTAGACCCGCAGGAAGTGGCCGTTGGCATCGTAGTTGGCCGACGCCGAATTCAGGTTGGCGATGAGACCGGCCAGCTCCGGGGTGTAGGGCCGGAGGTAGTCGAGGACCGGCAGCAGCGACGACAGCACGCCGGTGACCGGCGGGACCACGGCGTGGGCCTTGTCGAGCAGGCTCGGTGTCTCGCCGAGGACGGCGGCCAGCGACACCAGCGCCGGGCGCAGCTCGGCCAGCGTGGGCCGCAGTTCGGCCAGGAAGGGCCGGAGGTCGGCGGCCGCCGCCGGCAAGGCCTCGACGGCCGGCAGCAGATCCCGCAGCAGCGGCAGGGACGCCGCCGCCGCCGGCGGCACCCGGCCCAGCACGGAGTCGGCCGTCCGCAGCGTGGCGGGCAGCTCGTCGAGGCCGGCGGCCAGCTCCTCGCTGCGCTGGGCCGTCTGGGCCAGGTTCCGGTCGAACCCGTCGATGATTCCCCGCACGCTGTCCCGGCGGGCGACGAGCCGCTCGGCCAGGTCCCGCACCGAGGTCAGCAGCGTCTCCAGCGCCGGCCCGTCGGAACCGATCGCCTCCAGGACGTCGGTGGCGGCGTGGAGCGCCGGACCGGCCGACTCCAGTGTCCGGCCGAGGTCCTCCTCCCGGCCCGCCAGCGCCTCTTCCAGACCGGGAATGATCCGCCGGAGCGCGGCCCGGGTGTCGGGGTCGAGGGCGGCCAGGATCTGGTCGAGCTCCACCCGGGGTGTGGTGGCGGTGATCATCGCCCCGTCGGGCAGCGCGGCGTTGGACTTCGGCCCCGGGGTGATCTGCACGATGCGCTCCCCGGGCAGCGACTGGTAGTCGATCCGGGCGGTCGTGCCTTCCCGCAGCGGGGCGTGCCGGTCGTCGAGCCTCACCTTCACCAGCGCCTTGCCGTCGCGGACCTCGAGCCCGTCGACCCGGCCGACGTTGAACCCGTCGATCTGCGCCCGGCTCCCGGAAAAGAGGTTGGTGGCGTGGGGGAACACGAACGTGGCCCGATAGCCGCCGCCCGACCCGACGCCGGCCAGTCTCAGCCCGCCACCGACGAGGGCGACGGCCAGCACCAGGGCGGCGCCGAGCGAGACGAGTCTCGGCAGCGCTACCTGGCCCCTGGTTCCCCGGAACACGTCAGTCCATCCCCAGCGGTCCGGCGGACTCGCCGGCCAGGAACTGGCGCACGAAGGGATCGGAGGAGTGGAAGGCCTCCTCGGTGGGCCCGTAGTGGGCCAGGCGCCCCTGCCACAGCAGGCCGATGTAGTCCGACACCTTCTGGGCGGTCGGGATGTTGTGGGTCACCAGCAGGTAGGTCCCGCCGTGTTCCCTGTGCACGTCGAGGATCAGGTCGCACAGCAGGCTGGTGCGCACCGGGTCGAGCCCGGAGTCCGGTTCGTCGAAGAGGACGATCTTGGGGTTGAGGACCAGCGCCCGGGCGAACCCCGCCCGCTTGCGCATGCCACCGGAGATCTCGTTGGGCATCTTGCGGGTGGCGCCTTCCAGGCCGACCTCTTTGAGGCGCTGCATGACGACGGCGCGGATCTTGTCTTCGGGCAGCTTGGTGTGCTTGCGCAGCGGGAAGGCGACGTTGTCGTAGATGTTCATCGAGCCGAACAGCGCCCCGTCCTGGAATAGAACGCCGAAGCCTTCCCGCATGGCGAACAGCTCGTCCTCGTTCATCTTCGTGACGCTCTGACCGAAGACCCGGATGTCGCCCGCATCCGGATACAGCAGGGCGATGATGTGCTTGAGGAGCACGCTCTTGCCCGTCCCCGACGGGCCGAGCACGGTGGTGATGGCCCCCTCGACGAAGTCGACCGTGAGGCCGTTGAGAACCTTGAAACCGTTGAAGGCCTTGTAGACGTCGTCGACTTCGATGGCGGCGCCCATGCGTCTCCTAGTTGGCGATCGGCGCGTTCGGCGACAGCCCCCAGAACAGCTGCGTGCCGAACATCCCGATCACGTGGACGAGAACCATGTTGAGCATCATCGACTTGGCGGTGTTCCAGCCCACCCCCACCGGACCGCCCGCCGCCTTGTAGCCGTAGTAGCAACCGACGAAGACGATGACCGTCCCCATGGCCATGATCTTCATCAGCGAGTACAGGAAGTCGGTCGGGTTCTGGAACAACCAGAACGTGAGGAGATATCCGCCGTTCGACACCTCGCCGAGCTGCTTGACCACGACGAGCCATTCGGCGAAGTACATGACGCCGAGCCCCACGATGTACAGGAACGGCAGGGCGATCCACGCCCCCACGATGCGGGTGGCCACGATGTACGGCATCGGGCGGACGCCGATGACCTCGAGGGCGTCGATCTCCTCGGAGATCCGCATCGAGCCGATCTCCGCCACCAGGCCGCAGCCCACCTTGGCGGCCAGGATGTAGCCCCACATGTAGGGCGCCATCTCCCGGATGGCGCACCAGGCGGCGAAGATCCCGGAGTAACCGGGAGCGCCGATCTGCCGGAGGGTGTAGTTGCCCTCCAGGCCGCACTGCAGCCCGATGACGAACTCCATCAGCCACACGATGAAGCCCGAGCTGACGATGAGGATCGCCGCCTGGCGGAACACCTCCGAGGGGTAGAGGCGCAGCTTCGGAATCGTGCGCAGCGCCTCGAAGGAGAAGCGGGTGATGTCGCCCGCCGTCTCCAGGATCCCCCGGCCCTTGGACCACAGCGTGCCGGGCCCGAGCACCTTCCAATCGGCATCCGGGGAATCGAACTCGGTGCGATCGGTGGTGGTCACTTGAACACCTGCATTCCGGGATTGAGGCCCAGCAGGATCGTGGTGAACACGTAGTTGAAGATCCAGATCCCGGCGAAGGCGACGACCACCGCCTGGTTGACGGCCCGCCCCACGCCGGCCGGGCCGCCCTCGGCCCGGAAACCCTTGTAGCAGCAGACGACGCCGATGATGAGGCCGAAGAGGGCGGTCTTGACGACGCTGCCCACTAGGTCGGGCAGGGTGGCGTTGTCGAAGAAGTTGTCGATGAACGCCGCCGGCGTGGCGCCGCCCACCCCGACGGCGGCCACGAAGCCGCCCAGGGTTCCGAACAGCAGGGCGACGATGTCGAGCAGCCCGGTCATGAAGAACAGGGCGACGATGCGGGGCAGGACTAGCGTGCGGAGGGGGTCGACGCCGAGCACCTCCATGGCGTCGATCTCCTCCCGGATGCGGCGGGCACCGAGGTCGGCGGTGATGGCGGTCCCGACCACTCCGGCCACCACCATGGCGTTGATCCAGGGAGCGAACTCCCGCACCGAGGCCATGATGAAAAAGGAGCCGAGCCGCTCGGGGATGCCGAAGATGGCGAAGAAGTTCAGCGCCTGCAGGCCGGGAGCGCCGAACCCGAAGCAGAAGGTGGAGATGACCATCGGCACCCAGCACAGCCGCAGGATGGAGTACATCTGGTCGTGCACGTCGCCCCAGTAGCCCCGCGGGTGGCGCACCGCGCTCTTGACCACGAGGAGGAAGAGCCAGAGCATCTCGCCCGTCTGGGCCAGCCCCCGGTCGAGCGGCTTGAGCGGGTTCGGGAACGGCCGCCGCCGTTCCTCCTCCGGTGTCTCGACGGGCGGGGCGGCGGGAATCGTGAGCGGCCGCCCGGAGACGGTGGCCACCTCGGTCTCCGCCGGGCTCGATTCGTGCCCCGGGCCTTGGCCTTCCATCACACTTCCCCCCTCTCCTTCCCTGCGGTCGCCCTCAGGGCGCGCCCGGTAGGCCGTGGACGAGGAGTCGGGCCAGACGGTTCGCCACCTGGGGCGGCGGATCGGCCGGCGGGTTCACGACGTAGCTGACGAGGAGGCGGGCGACGGCGTCGGCCGCCATCGTCAGGCGGGGCTTGGGCGCCCGGGGCAGCCACCCGGCCAGGATCTCCTCCAGAGCCTGGCGGGCGGCGGACAGCACCGGGCCGCGGTCGGTGGTGACCAGCGCCACCAGCGAGTTGGGTTCGGTGGCCAGCAGGCGGTTGAGGAGGGCGTGGGCCTGCCCCGTCCGCATGGCCGCCTCGATGGCCGCTCGCAGCGCCGGCTCCAGCTCCCGGTGCCGTCCGGCGGCGGCGACCATGTTGGCGATGAAGACCTGCTCCTCCCGCAGGACCGTGGCCTCGAAGAGCTCCTTCTTGGACGGGAAGTAGCGGTAGACCGTCTGCCGGGAGAGCCGGGCCCGGCGGGCCACGTCCTCCAGCGACAGCCGGGCGATGCCGTGGTCGGCCATCGTGGCCAGCGTGGCGTCGAGAATCCGGGTCGCGGTGTCGCCCACCGGGCCGTTGGACGACCGTTTGGCCCGAGACGCGGCGACGGGTGCCATTGGGGTCACGATGTTACAATTCGCGTCTCTCTGTCACAACCCCCTTTTTCCCGCCGAGGCGGTGCTCCACGCCCCGCAAAGCGGGCAAAGCTGCTCGTGGGGCGTGACTCGTCGCCGCCTGGACCCCGCCGGTATCGTTCACTCCTCGTCCGGTGCCCTGGCCTGGAGGTTCCAGAGAGATGCTCTCCACGATGCAGGACTTCCCGCTCACGATCTCGGCCATCTTCCGCCACGGCCGCCGCGTCTTCGGCGACAGCGAGGTGGTGACATTCGAGGGCGAGTCGTGCCGGCGGGCGAGCTTCGCCGAGGTGGCGGCGCGGGCCGACCGGCTGGCCTCGGCCCTCCGCGGGCTCGGGGTGCGAGAGGGTGACCGGGTGGCCACCTTCGCCTGGAACACGCAGGAGCACCTCGAGGCCTACCTGGCCGTCCCGTCGATGGGCGCCGTGCTGCACACGCTGAACCTGCGGCTGTTTCCCGAGCAGCTGACCTACATCGCCAACCACGCCGAGGACAGGATCATCCTCGTCGACGGCACCCTCATCCCGCTCCTGGCCCGGGTGGCGGCAGAGCTCAAGACCGTCGAGCAGTTCGTGATCATGGGCGACGGCGACGGCAGCCCCCTGGGAAGCAACATCCTGTCCTACGAGGAGCTGCTGGCCGCCGAGTCGGGCGACGCCTACGCCTACCCCGATGTCGACGAACGGTCGGCGGCGGCCATGTGCTACACGAGCGGCACCACCGGCAATCCCAAGGGCGTGGTCTACAGCCACCGCTCGACGTTCCTGCACTCCATGGCGGCGACGAGCGGCACGACCTTCGCCCTGACCGAGCGCGATCGCATCCTGCCCATCGTGCCAATGTTCCACGCCAACGCCTGGGGCCTGCCCTACGCCGGGTGGATGGCCGGCTCCGACTTCGTCATGCCGAACCGGTTCCTCCAGGGCGAGCCCCTGTGCAAGCTGATCATGGCCGAGAAGCCGACGGTGTCGGGCGCCGTCCCCACGGTCTGGAACGACATCCTGGCCTATGCCGACAAGAACAAGGACAGCGTCGATCTCACGTCGCTCCGGCTCGTGCCCTGCGGCGGCTCGGCCGTGCCCCGGGCACTCATGGAGGCGTTCGAGCAGCGCCACGGCGTGAAGATCATCCAGGCCTGGGGCATGACCGAGACGTCGCCCATCGCCGCCGTGGCCATGCCGCCCAAGCACGCGCCGGCCGAGGAGGACATGAACTGGCGGTCGAAGACCGGCCGGGTGATCGCCGGCGTGGAGATGCGCATCACCGCCGACGACGGCTCCGTCCTCCCCTGGGACGGCGAGGCCGTGGGCGAGATCGAGGTCCGTGGGCCGTGGATCACCGCGTCGTACTACAAGGACGACGACCCCGAGAAGTTCCACGACGGTTGGCTGCGGACGGGCGACGTCGGCTCCGTGGAGCCCAACGGCTTCGTCCAGATCACCGACCGGGCCAAGGACGTCATCAAGTCGGGCGGCGAGTGGATCTCGTCGGTCGAGCTGGAGGGGACGCTGATGGCCCATCCGGCCGTGAAGGAGGCGGCCGTCGTCGGCGTGCCCGACGAGCGGTGGGACGAGCGCCCGCTGGCCTGCGTGGTGCTGAAGGAGGGCGAGAGCGCCTCGGTCGACGACCTCAAGGGCTTCCTGGCCGACCGGGTGGCGAAGTGGTGGCTGCCCGAGCGGTGGACCTTCATCGACGAGGTGCCCAAGACGAGCGTCGGCAAGTTCGACAAGAAGGTGCTGCGGGCGCAGTACGCCGAGGGCGATCTGGAGGTCCAACAGACCTGATCTGGAGGGCCTTTCCAGTTTTTCCAATAGGTGGCTGAGAACCGGCTGGGATTCCAGCAATTACCGGGCGCGCCACGGAAGAATTTCATTCCGTTGAGCGCGCAAAAGCGCTAGGAATCTCAAGGCGAGCGGGCGACGCGTCGAGAAAGACGCCGAGCGGATTACATCCGCGTCACACCGACCACCTGTCCTCGTTGTACTGCTGGGAGCTACCCAGAAAGGAGACACTCCATGCCTCTGCGCCATCTTTCTGGGCAGCCGCGCCAAATCCGAGTGCTCGTCCTGTCGCTGCTGGTTTTGATCGTCGGCGTTGCCGCCGGCGTGAGCCGTTCCTCCGACCCGTCGACGCCGCTGGAAACCGCCGTGTCTTTCGCCGACGAGTTCGTCGACGTCCCGCCGAGCGTGCCGGCCACTCCGGCCGAGACGGCGACCACCGCCCCGGCCGACACGACGACCACGACGCCGGCCGCCCCGCCGGCCGAGCGGGCCGCCGACGCCATCACACCGCAGGAGGCCCCGCCCGCCCCCGCTCCCGCCGAGGTCGCCGCACCGCCGGCGCCGGCCAAGCCGATCCTCCCGCTCGGCAAGGGCATGTGGCTCTACCAGCTGTCGATGTCGGAAGGCGGTGACGCCAACAAGGTCGTCAGCAAGGCCAAGGCCCTGGGCCTCACCCACCTCTACACCCGGCTCGGCTCGTCGAAGAAGGGGTTCTACGCCCAGGACGAGCTCAACAAGCTGCTGCCGGTGGCCCACGCGGCCGGCATCAAGGTCATCGGGTGGGATTTCGTCTATCTCACGGACCCCATCGCCGACGCCCTGCGGTCCAAGGCCGAGATCGACTACACCACCCCCGACGGCCACCGGATCGACGCCTTCTCGGCCGACATCGAGACGAACGCCGAGGGGGTCAACCTGACAGCCGAAGGGGCCGCCGCCTACGGCGCCAAGCTCCGGGAGCTGGTCGGCCCGAGCTACCCGCTGATCGCCACGGTGCCCCGGCCCAGCCCCAAGCGGTGGTTCCCGTTCGCCGAAGCGACCGCCGCCTTCGACGCCATCGCGCCGATGGTCTACTGGCAGAACCGGGATCCGGCCACCGACGTCGCCGGCGCCATCGACTACCTGGCCCAGTTCAACAAGCCGATCATGCCGATCGGGCAGGCCTACAACGGCGGGCCCGAGGGCGGGCCGGACCGCGACCCACCAAAGGAACAGCTTGTCGCCTTCATGAACACGGCCCATGCCAAGGGCGCGGTGGCTGTGTCCTTCTGGGTCTGGAACCACGCCACACCTGAACAGTTCCAAGCGATCGACGAAGCGATCGCCTGGGAGCTCCCCATCGGCCGCGCCGCCAACGGCGCGGCCGCCGTCTTTCTCCAGCGGGTGCTCAACCTGCTCGGCCATCCCGTAGCCCAGGACGGCACGTTCGGCCCGGCCACCCGGGCGGCTATCGCCGCCCTCCAGACCCGCTTCGGGCTGCCGGCCACCGGCCGGCTCGACGCCGCCACAGTCAGGTCGATCACCGGTCCCCGGCTCGTCTAACCCTCCCGTCTAGCCCTCCGCCCAGCCCAGGCCTCCGCCCTTGCCCTCCACACGGCAGAGGGCCCGGGCCAGCCGGGCCGGCTTCATGGACGGGGCGGTGACGAGCACCGGGGCCTCTCCGAGGACGGTGCGGTCCACGGTCTCCGGGTCGTCGACGACACTGACCTGGTCCTCTCGGCCGATCCAGGCCAGGCGGCGGCGGAGCGGTGCCGACCACCAGTCCAGCTCGCCGGACGCCCGGGAGCGGAAGCCCGTCCCCTCCAGGGCGATGCGCCGGTCGGGGCCGACCAGGATCTCGCCGTGGACGCGGCCGGGCTGGCGGTAGGACACACCACCCGGCCCGGGGTCGGGGCCGGCCGCCGGGAGGCCGCCGGGCTCGGCGGTCGCCTCCCACTCCAGGTCGAGCCCGACCGGGAGGCGCTCGCCCCACTCGTCTCCCCAGGCGTCGGCCGGGTCGTCGTAGGCGATGCCGAAGGCCTCCAGGCCGACGCTCCAGTGCTCCAGCGGGGTTTCACAGACGAGCTCCCCCCACAGCCCGTCCGCCCGCACCTCGAGGAGGTCGCCGCGAGGCAACGGCACCTCGTGGTCCCGCACGGCCACGAGCCGGGGCGTGATCAGGCTCGTCCACCACCAGGCGACACCCTGATTCGGGAGCAGGCTCAGCCGGACGAAGCCGCCGACTCCGGCCTCTCCGGCGAAATCGATCTCCCAGGCGTCGGCCCACAGCGGCTCGGGCCCGGCGGACCGGCGGAATTCGTCACTCCCTCGGACCATTCCCACCACACCACCACACTTGCCCGATTGCCGCGGCCAAGCCTGATCGGGGCCCCGGTACCGTGGCTGTATGGCGCCTGCGCCGCTCTCCCGCCGGCAGATGCTCGGGCTCCTCGGCGCCGGGCTGTTCGTCGCCTGCTCTCCGACACGACGGGAACAGGGCACGGAAGCGGCGTCCTCCACGACGACCACGGCGCCCACCACCACGACCACCACCGCCCCGCCGCCGTTGGCGGTCGACGACGGGCAGCCGCCCTTCGACCGGGTCAATCCCATGTCGGGCTTCGTGGCCTTCGGCGACTTCGGCGGCGGCCCGGCCCAGGGGGCGGTGGCGGCCAGCATGCTGCAGTGGGCCCGCGACGGCCACCGGGTCGACGTCCTCGTCACCACCGGTGACAACGTCTACGACTTCGGGGAGCCCAAGTTCTTCGAGGCCTACCTCAAGGCGCCCTACCGGGCGCTGCAGAACACCGGCCGGCCGATGTGGGCGACGCTCGGCAACCACGACGTGGCCCGCGGCCACGGCGCCGAACAACTCGAGTTCCTCGGGCTGCCCGCCCTGCCTTACGCCAAGACCCTGCCCGGCGTGCGCTTCCTGTTCCTCGACGCCAACCGGCCGGGGGACGAGGCCCAGAAGCGGTGGCTGGCCGAGCAGCTGGCCGATCCCGCCCCGCCGCTCTTCACCGTGGCGGTCTTCCACCAGCCGGTCTTCTCCTGCGGGCTGCACGGCAACACGCGGACCGTCATCGAGCACTGGTACCCGCTGCTCAACTCCGGCAAGGTGGCGCTCGTCCTCACCGGGCACGATCACGACTACCAGCGGTTCCTCAGCGCCGAAGGCACGACGTTCATCGTCACCGGCGGCGGAGGGCGGGAGCTGTACCCGCTGATCCCCACCTGCTCACCGCCCCAGATGCGGGCCGGCGCGGTGAAGCACCACTTCACTGGCGTCGAGGTCTTCTCCGACCGGATGGCGATCACCGCCGTCGCCGTGGACGGCACCGTGATCGACAAGGTCGAGATCCCGGCGCCGCTCCCGGCGCCCTAACCGACGAACTGACCGACGTCGGCCTGCTTCGAGCGGACGGCGTCCGCCGCGCTGCGGAGGTTGGCCAGCTCGTCGTCGGTCAGCGGCAGCTCCACGATCTCCTCCACCCCGCCCCGGCCGAGCTTGGCCGGCACACCGAGGTAGACATCGGCGATTCCGTACTGCCCGGTCATCCAGGCGCAGACGGGCATGAGCGCCTTGCTGTCAGTCACGACGGCCTTGACCATGGCCGCCGCCGCCGACGACGGGGCGTAGTACGCCGAGCCCGTCTTGAGCAGCCCGACGATCTCGGCGCCGCCGTCGCGGGTCTTGCGGACGAGCTCTTCGATCGTCTCGGCGTCGGCCACCTCGGCCAGGGGCTTCCCGGCCACCTTCACCTGGCTCGGCACGGGCACCATCGTGTCGCCGTGGCTGCCCAGGGTGATGGCCTCCACCTCCAGCGGCGAGATGCCGAACCGTTCAGCCACGAAGTGCTGGAACCGGGCGGTGTCGAGCATGCCGGCCTGACCCATCACCCGCTGGTGGGGGAAGCCGCTCACCTGGGCGGCCAGGGCGGTCATCTCGTCGAGCGGGTTCGACACCACGATGAGGATCGAGTCGGGCGAGCCGGCCACCAACTGACGGGTCACGTCGCCCACGATCTTGGCGTTGACCTCGAGGAGGTCCATCCGGCTCATGCCCGGCTTGCGGGGCAGGCCGGCGGTGATGACGCAGACGTCGGAACCGGCGGTCTCCTCGTAGGAGTTGCTGCCGACGATGCGGGTCTCGAACCGCTCGATCGGCCGGCTCTGCATCATGTCGAGGGCCAGGCCCTGGGGCTTGTCCTCGATGATGTCGACCATCACTACCTCGTCGACGATGTCGGCTTCGGCGATGCGCAGAGCGGTGGTGGAACCGTAGAAACCGGATCCGACGATCGTGACCTTCATGGCGGCTGACCTCTCCTGACGATCCAACGGGGAGGTCGCCGACTCTATAACCGGCCGGTCGAAAGGCCGTTATCGCTCGTGGAGCAGAACCCGCCGGGCCTCGCCCAGCTCCACGATGCGTTCGGCCGCGCCGCCGTGCGCCGCGCCGTGATCGGGATGGGCCAGGCGGACGAGCCGGCGGAACCGGCGGAGGATCTCCTCCCGCTCCAGGGCCGTCCCCGGTGGGAACCCGAAGACCTCCATGGCCCAGCGGAGCTCGGCCGGCACGCCCCACCAGACGTCGGCGGCCCGTCCCTTGCCCGGCGGAGCGGCCGCCGGCCCGGAGATGAAGTCGAACGAGGACTGCTGCACGTGGGTGACCCAGCGGGGCGTGATGCCCTCGGGCAGCACGCCGGGCCGCTCCACGGCCGCCTCGATGGCCCGCAGACAGAGCTGGCGGGGATAGGGGGCCATGGCCGCCGCGGCCATCACCGCTCCGAGCAGCTGGGGAACGGGATGCAGACCGTGGACGTCGAGCTCGACCACGAGCCCCGAGCCCTCCCCGAGCAGGCGGTGCCGGGAGTAGGCCAGGCCTTCGGTGTCGACCTGGAGGCGGAACCGCAGCGCCCGTCGCGGCACCGAGAGCCCGTTGCGGGCCTCCCGGAGCAGGGGACCGAGCGCCTCGGTCTGTTCCTCGTCGAGGCCCTCCACCGCCGTGGCCGCCACACAGCTCAGCAGGAGCGGACCGTACCCCGGGTGGGCGGTCGGGAGCAGCCGGTCGCCGAGCGCCACCCGCCGGGTCGGCATGTGCCGCCGGGTGTGGCGGATGGTCAGCTCGGCCAGCAGCATCCCCCCAGCATGCCCGCTCCGGCTGAGAATGGCGCGGGAGTGGACCCGGGAAATGGCGCTGCCGGCCACCCCGGAGGGCGGCCGGCAGCGAGATGCGCCGTATCGCAGTGGCGGTTGTCTAGAAGAGACCCCCGAGGACCCAGCTGTCGTCGCCGAGCAGGCCGCCGAGCCAGCCCTGGCGGTCGTTGTCCCAGCCGATGGTGCTGACGGGCAGGCCCTGGCCGGACTGGCCGAGGTAGGCGTCGGCCACCGGGTTGTCGCCGGTCCACGAGGCGTCGTCGATGCCGTAGGCCGACAGGCCCATGTCCCAACCGGAACCGTCCTCACCGAGGACGTCGTCGTCGAAGACGATGGGCAGGTCGAACTCGTCGTCGTCGTCGACGGGCACGCCCCAGGCCGGGCCGTGGTCGGTGACCTCGAGACCCCAGGCCGGGCCGTCGTCGCCGGCCTCTTCGAGGCCCCAGACGTCACCGTGGTCGTCGGAGCGGTGGTGCCAGCCGCCCCAGCTGTCGTGCTTGTCACTCGCCAGGGCCGGCCATGCGGCGAGCCCGAGGCCGAGGCCCAGGGCAATGCCGACGACGCCGGCGCGTCGGATGCTCTTCAACTCAGTTCTCCTTGAATCCCCCGACACCGTCCCCCCGGTGCCTTCCTGATGAACCCGGGAAGACAATTCCCCGCAAAGTGGTCAAGTCCTCTCTTTGGGCGCGAAATATCTCGCAAATTCTTTTTTTGCTCTGCGGTGTGGGCGCGCGGGCGCCACGTTGCCGGCCGCCCGTGGGCGGCCGGCAACGTCGGTGCGCAAGCAGATGTGTGAAAGGGAACTAGAAGACTCCTCCGAGGAGGCCGGTCCCGCCGCTCAGCAGGCCACCGAGGACGCCGCCGAGCGTGCCGCCGAGAACGCCACCTCCGACGGACGGGCCGCCGAAGCTGCCCTCACCGCCGATGTTGGGGTCGGCCAGCACATCGCCGACCGCGCCGACGACTTCCGTCGCGCCGAAGAGCCCGCCGCTTTCCTCGGCGAAACCGCCGACCACGTCGCCCAGCTTGTCGTCGCCGGCCACCACACCGCCCTCATGGCCGAAGAGACCGCCCTCGCCATGGAGCAGACCGTCCACGAGGCCGCCGA
Organism: Actinomycetota bacterium; assembly: GCA_040756995.1. Lineage (GTDB taxonomy): Bacteria > Actinomycetota > Acidimicrobiia > IMCC26256 > BP-133 > BP-133. Next base: position 21,389 of record JBFLYK010000022.1, read on the forward strand.
GGAGGCCTCCGTCGACGGACCCGAGGAGACCGTCGACGGCGCGGACCGGCTCAGTGACGTCTGCCGAAGCGGACACCGTGCCGGCCGCTCCGATGCACAGACCGAGCGCCAGCCCGGCCGCACCAACCCGTCGTACCGATACCAATGCACTTCTCCCTGTGTCGGCCGGCGCCGGCGCCGGCTCTCCTCCCGCCGCTGTCACTGCCGTCATCTCGTACTGCCACAGCTCGGGCATGCCCTGGCTTCCGCCACGGGGCCGATGGCGGAAGTGGAAGGTCAGCCCGACTGACAATTCGACCAAACGAGCGCCATCACCTCTCTCCGCGCGAATCCGGCGGTGTGGCACCTTCCGGGACAGAGGGAAATCGCCGAAAAGCAGAACCGCAGGCCACCAGCGGGATGGCCTGCGGTTCTCGGTTCACTGCACTTGCTTGTGTCATGCACTGCACTGCACAGGCTGGGCACCGTACCGGCCAGCGGGATGACCGCTACGTGGGATGTCGTGCGTTACCGGCCGCCCAGCAGGCCGGTGATCTTGGATGAGAAAGGGCTTACAGGAAGCTGCCGCCGAGCAGCCCGCCGGCGCCACCGAGCAGACCGCCGAGCAGGCCGCCACCACCGCCACCGACGACGGGCAGGCTGCTGACGAGGCCACCCACGATGGGCAGGCCACCGACGACCGGCAGGCCACCCTCGGGGGCGATGGAGGCACCGCCACCGCCGCCGACGATCGGCAGGCTGTTGACGACGCCGCCCACGATGGGCAGGCCACCGACGACGGGCAGGCCGCCGCTGCCACCGCCGAGCAGGCCACCGACGATCGGCAGGCCACCGACGATCGGCAGACCGCCGCCGCCACCGCCGAGGAGGCCGCCCACGACGGGCAGGCCGCCGACAACGCCGCCGAGGCCGCCGACGATGCCGCCGCCGCCCTCCTCGACGACCTGGCCGGCGTCGTCCACGACGTCGACGGTCTCGTCGAGCACTTCCTGGCCCGGCAGGTAGCTCACGAACGGCAGGTCGTAGAGCGTGTCACCGAGGCTGTCGATGTAGCTGGGAACATCGGCGTCAGGGGCGTCGCCCGAGCTCGCCGCCAGAGCGGGAATGGTGCCGGCCGCACCGAGCGTGAAGCTCAGGGCCGCGACAACGGCACGCCGTTGCGTCTTCTTGGACAAGGATCTCCCTCTTTCTTCACCACCGGCCACCACGCCGGTTGCTCGGCCCTGGGCGCGTTCGCCCATGCATGCCGAAATCGGATAACCAGTGCCCCAGCGTGAGATTCGACGGGAGTGGGTCGAATCCTCCCGAACGGGGCCGCCTTAGGAAGCCCTTGAGATCAGAGGGCGGCCAGCGCGGCGTTGAACGTCGGGCTCGGCCGCATCGCCGCCAACGCCCGCGCCGGGTCGGGGGCGTAGTACCCGCCGATGTCGACCGGCCGGCCCTGCACGGCGTTGAGCTCGTCGACGATGGTCGCCTCGTCGGCTGCCAGCCGCTCGGCCAGCGGCGCGAAGCGGGCGGCCAGCCCCGGGTCCGCGGTCTGGGCGGCCAGGGCCCGGGCCCAGTAGAGCGTCAGGTAGAAGTGGCTGCCCCGGTTGTCGAGCTCGCCGCACTTGCGGGAGGGCGACTTCTCGTTGTCGAGGAGCTCGCCCGTTGCCTGGTCGAGCGTCTCGGCCAGAATCTGGGCGCCGCGGTTGCCGGTCGCACCGGCCAGCAGCTCGAACGAGACCGCCAGGGCGAGGAACTCGCCCAGCGAGTCCCACCGGAGGTGGTTCTCCTTCAGGAACTGCTGCACGTGCTTGGGCGCCGACCCACCGGCGCCGGTCTCGAACAACCCCCCGCCGTTCATCAGCGGGACGATCGAGAGCATCTTGGCGCTCGTCCCCAGCTCGAGGATGGGGAAGAGGTCGGTGAGGTAGTCGCGCAGCACGTTGCCGGTCACCGAGATGGTGTTCTCGCCCTTGGCGATGCGCTCCACCGACAGCCGGGCCGCTTCGGCCGGCGGGAGGATCTCGATCTGGAGGCCGTCGGTGTCGTGGTCGGGCAGGTAGCGGTCGACCTTCTTGAGGATCTCGGCGTCGTGGGCCCGCGACCGGTCGAGCCAGAAGACCGCCGGGTCACCGGTGGCCCGGGCCCGGTTCACGGCCAGCTCGACCCAGTTGCGGACCGGCGCGTCCTTGGTCTGGCAGGCCCGCCAGATGTCGCCCGGTTCCACGGTGTGCTCCAGCAGGACGTTGCCGGCGGCGTCGACGACCTGCACCGTGCCGGCGGCCGGTATCTCGAACGTCTTGTCGTGGGATCCGTACTCCTCGGCGGCCTGGGCCATGAGCCCCACGTTCGGCACGGAGCCCATCGTCGCCGGGTCGAAGGCGCCGTGTTCCCGGCAGAAGTCGATGACCGCCTGGTAGATGGGGGCGTAGCTGTGGTCGGGGATGACGCACTTGGTGTCCTGCAGCTCCCCGGCGGCGTTCCACATCTTCCCGGAGTCCCGGATCATCGGCGGCATGGAGGCGTCGATGATGACGTCCGACGGCACGTGGAGGTTGGTGATGCCGCGGTCGGAGTCGACCATGGCCACGGCCGGGCCGGTCTCGAAGGCGGCCCGGATGTCGGCCTCGATGGCCGCCCGCTCCGACTCCTCCAGCTTGCCGAGGGCGGTGAGGATGCTGGCCAGCCCGTTGTTGGGATTGGCGCCGATCCGCTCCAGCGTCGCACCGTGGCGGGCGAAGACGTCGGCGCAGAAGACCCGCACCGCATGCCCGAAGAGGATGGGGTCGGAGACCTTCATCATCGTGGCCTTGAGGTGCAGCGAGAACAGGACGCCCTGTTGCTTGGCGTCGGCGATCTCCCGGGCCAGAAAGTCGCACAGCGCCGCCTTGCCCATCACGGTGGCGTCGAGGATCTCGCCGGCCTGGAGGCTGACCGGCGCCCGCAGCGGCGTGACGGAGCCGTCGGCCGCCACCAGCTGGATGGTGACCTCGGTGGGCTCGGCGACCGTGACGGACCGCTCGTTGGACCGGAAGTCGCCGGTGCTCATGGTCGCCACGTGGGTCTTGGAATCGGATGACCAGGGGCCCATCTTGTGGGGATGCCGGCGGGCGTAGTTCTTGACCGAGGCGGGAGCGCGCCGGTCGGAGTTCCCTTCCCGCAGCACGGGGTTGACCGCGCTGCCCGTCACCTTCTTGTACCGGGCCTGGATCTCCCGCTCCTCGTCGGTCGCCGGCTCGTCGGGATACTCGGGCAGCCCGTAGCCCTTGCCCTGCAGCTCGGCGATGGCCGCCTTGAGCTGCGGGATGGAGGCGCTGATGTTCGGCAGCTTGATGATGTTGGCCTCGGGGGTCTTGGCCAGTTCGCCGAGCTCGGCCAGGGCATCGCCGACGCGCTGCTCGCCGGTCAGGTAGTCCGGGAACTGGGCCAGGATCCGCCCGGCCAGTGAGATGTCGCGGCTCTCGATCTCCACGCCGGCCGCGGCCCCGAACGCCTGGATGATCGGGAGAAAGGAGTAGGTCGCCAGCGCCGGCGCCTCGTCGGTGTGCGTGTAGATGATCTTCATCGTGGTGTGAGGCTAGATGCCCGCCCGCCGTTCGGCCGCCTCGACGGCGTTGCGCAGCAACAGGGCCACGGTCATCGGCCCGACGCCGCCCGGCATCGGCGCCAGCCAGCCGGCCACCTCCCGAACCTCGGGCGCCACGTCACCGACGAGGCCCGCCTCGGTCCGGGTGATGCCGACGTCGAAGACGGCGGCGCCAGGCTTGACCATCTCGGCGGTGACGAACCCGGCCCGGCCGATGGCCACCACCAGGATGTCGGCCTCCCTGGTGAACGACGGAAGATCCCGGGTGCCGGTGTGGCACTGCGTCACGGTGGCGTTGGCGTTGGGCTCCTTCAGGCTGAGGAGCATGGCCAGCGGCCGCCCGACGGTGGTGCCCCGGCCGACGACGACCACGTGCCGGCCGGCGATGGGCACGTCGTTGCGGGCCAGCAGTTCCTGGATGCCGAGCGGCGTGCAGGGCCGCGGCCCGGGAAGCCCGAGCGCCAGGCGGCCGAGGTTCACCGGATGGAGGCCGTCGGCGTCCTTGTCCGGGCTGACGGCCATGAGGATCGCCCCGGCGTCGAGGTGGTCGGGCAGCGGCAGCTGGACGATGTAGCCGTCGACGGCCTCATCGGCGTTGAGCTCGGCCACGAGGTCGAGGACCTTGTCCTGCGACGTGTCGGCCGGCAGGTCGTGGCGGAAGGACTTCACGCCGACGGCGGCCGAGGCCTTGTGTTTGCCGCCGACGTAGGAGTGGCTGCCGGGATCGTCGCCCACCAGGATCGTGGCCAGGCCGGGCACGACGCCCCGCTCGGCCAGCCGGGCGCAGCGTTCGGTCAGGTCGGCCTTCACCGCCGCCGACGCCGCTTTGCCGTCGAGGATCAGTGCGGTCATAGCTCTCCCAAGCTCGCTCTGTGGCGTCAGTGGCGGAAGTGCCGCCGGCCGGTGAAGACCATGGCCACACCGGCTTCGTCGGCGGCGGCGATCACCTTGTCGTCGCTCACCGACCCGCCGGGCTGGACGATGGCCGCCGCGCCGGCCGCCACGGCGGTGTCGACGGCGTCGCGGAACGGGAAGAAGGCGTCGCTGGCGCAGACGCCGCCCCGGGCCCGGCCGTCGGCCTTCTTGGCCGCCATCTCCGCCGAATGGACGCGGCTCTGCTGCCCGGCTCCGATCCCGTAGGCCACGCCGTCCTTGGCCAGGACGATGGCGTTGCTGCCGGTGGCGGCGCAGACCTTCATGGCGAAGGCCAGATCGTCCAGCTGCTGATCGGTGGGCGCCACCTTGGTGACCACCTTCCACGTCGAGCGGTCCTCGTCGGGCGGGTCGGTCTCCTGGACCAGGAAGCCACCGCCGGCCCGGCGCAGGTCGAGCCCGCCGGGAAGGGGCGGCGGGCACTCCAGCAGCCGCAGGTTCTTCTTCACCGCCAGCGCCTCGAGCGCCGCCGGGGCGAAGCCCGGGGCCAGCACGACTTCGGTGAACACCTCGCCGATGGCGGCCGCCGTCTCCTCGTCGAGCGGACGGTTGAGGGCCACCACGCCGCCGAAGGCCGACAGCGAGTCGCACTCGAACGCCTTGCGGTAGGCCTCGGCCGGCGTCGCGCCGAGGGCGACGCCGCAGGGGTTGGCGTGCTTGACGATCACACAGGCGGGGACGTCGAAGCTGTTCACCAGCCGCCAGGCCGACTCCGAGTCGAGCAGGTTGATGAACGACAGCTCCTTGCCGCCGTGCTGGATCATCCCGTCGAGCCAACCGCCGCCCAGCCGGTCGCGGTACCGGGCGCCGGCCTGGTGCGGGTTCTCGCCGTAGCGCAGCGAGGCGACCTTCTCCAGGGGCAGGATCAGATGGCGGGGCAGCGGCCCGTCACCATTGATCTGCGTGTCGAGCCAGCGGACGATGGCGGCGTCGTAGCCGGCGGTGTGGGCGAAGGCCTCGAGGGCGAGATCCCGCCGGGTGGCGGCGGAGAGGCGCCCTCCGTCGGCCCGCAGCTCGGCCAGGATGGCGTCGTAGCGGGCCGGGTCGGTCACCACCCCCACCCAGGCGTGGTTCTTGGCCGCCGCCCGCACCATGGTCGGCCCGCCGATGTCGATGGTCTCGATCGACGGCCGCTCCAGGAACGGGTAGAGGTTCACCACCACGAGGTCGATCGGTTCGATCCCCTGCTCGGCGAGGTCGGCGCCGTGGGCGGCCTGGCCCCGGTCGGCCAGGATCCCCCCGTGGATGCGGGGGTGCAGCGTCTTGACCCGCCCGCCCAGCATCTCCGGTGCGCCGGTGACCTCCTCGACCGGGGTGACGGGAATCCCGGCGTCGGCCAGTGCCGTGGCCGTGCCGCCGGAGGCGAGCAGTGTCACGCCGAGGTCGGCCAGACCGCGGGCGAAGTCGATGAGGCCGGTCTTGTCGTAGACGGAGACGAGGGCGCGCCGGATCGGGATCGGACCGTCGGCCGACAGCGGCACGACATCGGCCTCGACCGTCGTGGGCTCGCCGACCGCCTCCGTTCCGCCGGCGACGAGGTCGGCCAGCACGCCGGGGTAGAGCCGGTGCTCGACGGCCTTGATCCGCTCGTGGAGCGTGTCCTCGTCGTCGCCCTCGAGGATCGGCACGGCTTCCTGGGCCAGGATCGGCCCGTCGTCGACCTCGATGGTGGCGATGTGGATGGTGCAGCCCGTGACCTTCACGCCGGCCGCCAGGGCGTCGGCCACGGCGTGGGCGCCCCGGAACGACGGCAGCAGGCTGGGATGGGTGTTGATGACCTTGCCGGGAAAGGCGGTGAAGATCGGCTCGGCCAGCACCGTCATGAATCCCGCCATGGCCACGAGGTCGACGCCGTGGGCTCTGAGCGCGTCGACGATGGCGTTGGTGAACGAGACGCGGTCGGGCAGGTGCTCGCTCCGGTCGACGACGACCGTCGGGATCCCGGCGGCGGCCGCCCGGTCGAGCGCCGCCACCCCCGGCCGGTCGGTGACGACCACCGCCACCGGCAGGCCGGCGTCGATGATCGCCTGCAGATTCGTGCCGCTCCCCGAGGCCAGCACGCCCAGCTTCACGCCCGTCCCCATCGATCTCCTCCGCTCCGTGACACCCGTGACCCTCACGCTAGCTTCCGACCCTGTGAGCGAGATCGAGCTTTCCGTCGACGGCCCGGTGGCCGTCATCACCCTGGCCGCCCACGACCGGCGCAACGCCCTCACGCCGGCCATGGCCGCCGATCTGGTCGCGGCCTGTGAGGAGATCGACCGCAACGCCGACATCGGCGCCGTCGTCGTGACCGGTGGGCCGTACTTCTGCGCCGGCGCCCACCGCGACACCCTGGCCGGCGCCGGTGCCGACCCGCTCGGCGAGCCCAACCACTCGAATCTCACCGTCGTCTACCGCTCCTTCGCCCGGGTGGGCGAGCTGGAGCCGCCGACGGTGGCCGCCATCCGGGGCGGCGCCGTGGGGGCCGGCATCAACCTGGCCTTCGCCACCGACCTGCGGGTCGTGGCCGACGACGCCCGACTCCTGGCCGGCTTCCTGCGGATCGGCCTCCACCCCGGCGGCGGGTTCTTCGTGCTGTCGGGCCGGACGGCGGGGCGGGAGACGACCGCCGCCCTCGGCCTCTTCGGCGAGGAGATCAGCGGAAAGCGGGCCGCCGACCTCGGCATCGCCTGGGAGGCCCGGCCCGACGGGGAGGTCGAGGAGCGGGCCCGGGAGCTGGCCGCCCGGGCCGGCGCCGATCCCCAGCTGGCCCGGCGGACCGCCCGCTCGTTCCGCAACGAGCTCGGCCCGCCGACGGCCACCTGGGGCGTGGCCCTCGACGCCGAACGCGCCGCCCAGATGTGGTCCCTGAAGCGCCGGGCCTGACCCCCCCCCTCCAACTGGCGTTCGATTTCCGCTGTATTCCGGTAAAGGAACGCCAGTTTGGTCAGGTCGGGTCGACGCAGCCTTCGGTGCCGCCCCCGCCGCCGGCCGGCTCCGTCCTCGGGTAGGGCGTGGTGAAGCCGCTGCCGGGGTCGTTGGTCCGCAGGAACCGGACGATGCCCCGGGACAGCGCGTTGGCCATGGCCCGGCGGACCTCGTCGCGCTGCAGCAGCGCCTCCTCCGACGGGTTGGAGATGAAGGCCAGCTCGGCCAGGCTGGCAACGATCCCCCTGGCCGCCGACCGGCGCAGGATGCCGTAGTAGTCGTCGCCCGAGTCGCCGAGGCGGTACTTGGCCCCGGCGTCGCGGTCGGCCACCCACGCCGCGGAGTACGCCGACAGCGCCTTGAGGACCTCCTCGTAGATCAGCCCGGCCAGCCGCTTCGACTCCGCCACCTTCGCCGGCGGGACGCTCTTGCCCGTCTGGTAGTAGGTCTCGGTGCCGGGCTTCGGCCACGGCGCGTCGGGGGCGGCGTTGTGGTGGATGGAGACGAAGGCCTTGGGCTCCAGCGACGTGGCGACCGCCACCCGGGCCGCCAACGACTGGCGGTAGTCACTGGTGCGGGCCAGGACGACCCTCACGCCCTCCGCCCTCAGCGCCTCGGCCGTCATCTCGGCGACGACGAGGTTGAGTTCCTTCTCGCTGAGACCGGTGGGGCCGACGGCGCCCGGCTCTCCCCCGCCGTGGCCCGGGTCGAGCACGACGTCGGCGGTCTGCTCGATGTGCCCGTCGGAGGTCTTCACCCACAACGAGTTCTCGCAAGGGGTCGTGACGTGCGCCCATCCGCCGTCCAGCGCGTCGACGCCCATCACCACGCCGGCCCGTAGTCGCCGGAGCACCCGCCCGCCGGGCTCGGCCGCCACTGCCGCACCGGACGGACCGACGACGAACGCCCCGGAGGCGGCGACGCGCTTGCCCGGTGGCGGCTGCGGTGGCGCGACCGGCTTCGCCGTGGCGGTCGTCGTCGTACCACCGGCCGTCGTGGCGGTGGTCGCCGGCTCGAAGGAAGCGGTGGTCGGGGCGCTCGTCACCGAGGTCTCCGGGTCGGCCGAGCTGGACGTGGTCTCGGCCGGAGGCGCCGATGTCGACGGGGCCGCCCTCTCCCCGTCCGGAGAACCGGACGAGCAGGCCATGCCGGTGATTGCCAGAAGGAGGAAGAGGACGCGCAGGTTCATCGGCGCCCACCCTAGAGGGCCGGGCACCGGGGGTCGGAGCGGCTTTAGACGCTCTTGAGCACCTCGGCCATGAGTTCGCCGATTTCGGACGGATTGCGCCCGACCCGGCAACCGGCCTTTTCCAGCGCTTCGATCTTGGCCGCCGCCGTGCCCTTGGAGCCGGAGACGATGGCGCCGGCGTGGCCCATCTTCTTCCCCGGCGGGGCGGTCACCCCGGCCACGTAGGCCACGACCGGCTTCGTCATCTCGGAGGCGATGAACGCCGCCGCCGTCTCCTCGTCGGAGCCGCCGATCTCGCCGATCATCACGCAGGCCTTGGTGTCGGGGTCGGCCTCGAAGCGGGACAGGCAGTCGATGAAGCCCGTCCCGGGCACCGGGTCACCGCCGATGCCGACGCAGGTGGTCTGGCCGATCCCCCGCTGGGTCAGCTCGTGGACCGCCTGGTAGGTGAGCGTGCCCGAGCGCGACACCAGCCCGACGGGGCCGCCGGGCAGGGTGATCTCGCCGGGCATGATCCCGATGTTGCACTTGCCGGGGGAGATGAGCCCGGGGCAGTTCGGCCCGATCAGCGCCGTGTCGGGGTAGCGGCTGCGGACGTAGTTGACGAACCGGGCCTCGTCGTGGGCCGGGATCCCCTCGGTGATGCAGACGATGACGCCGACGCCGGCATCGGCCGCCTCGTAGACGGCGTCACCGGCGAAGCGGGCCGGCACGAAGATGACGGCGGCGTTGGCCCCGGTCTCGGCGACGGCCTCGACGACGGTGTCGAAGACCGGGATGCCCTCGACGTCGGTGCCGCCCTTGCCCGGTGTGACGCCGGCCACGATATTGGTGCCGTAGTCCCGGTTGCGCAGGGCGTGGAAGCGGCCCTCCCGGCCGGTCAGGCCCTGGACGACGACCCGGGTGTTCTCGTCGATGATGATCGCCATCGTTCTCAGGCCTCCGTACCGGTCTTGGCGAGTTCGACGGCCCGGCTGGCCGCCTCCAGCATGGTGGCCGCCGGCACCAGCCCCTCCCGGGCATTGGCGGCCAGGATCGCCCGGCCCTCTTCGGCGCTGGTGCCGTCGAGGCGCACGACCACCGGGACCGTGACGTCGATGGCCGCGAACCCGTCGATGATGCCCTGGGCCACGAGGTCGCAGCGGGTGATCCCGCCGAAGATGTTGATCAGCACCGACCGCACGTTGGGGTCGCTGGTGATCACCTCGAGGGCGTTGGCGATGGTCTTGGCCCCGGCGCCGCCGCCGACGTCGAGGAAGTTGGCCGCCCGCCCGCCGGCCTGGTTGACGACGTCGAGCGTGCTCATGACGAGCCCGGCGCCGTTGCCGATGATGCCGACCTCGCCGTCGAGACCGATGTAGTTGAGGCCCCGCTCCCGGGCCATCTGCTCCCGGGGGTCGGCCGAGGCGGTGTTGCGGAAGTCCTCGAACTCGGGGTGGCGGAAGGCGGCGTTGTCGTCGAGGGACACCTTGGCGTCGAGGGCGTGGACCCGGCCGTCGGGCGTGAGGATCAGCGGGTTGACCTCGACGAGGTCGGCGTCGAGCTCGACGAACGCCTTGTAGAGCTGCTTGAGGATCGACAGGGCACCGGGCCGGGCGAGGGGGTTGAGCTTGGCGCCGAAGACGAGCTGGCGGGCGTGGTAGTCCTCGATGCCGACGAGCGGGTCGATGTGGACCCGGGCGATGGCCGCCGGGTCCTCCTCGGCCACCTGCTCGATGTCGACACCGCCCTTGGCGCTCACCATGCCGAGGTGCTTCTTGGCCGCCCGGTCGAGGGTGAACGAGGCGTAGTACTCCTCGGCGATGTCGCTGGCCTTCTCGATCCACAGCCGCCGCACGACATGGCCCTTGATGTCCATGCCGAGGATGTTGGAGGCGTGGAGGCGCACCTCGTCGGTGGTGTTGGCCAGTTTGATGCCACCGGCCTTGCCCCGCCCTCCCACCTGCACCTGGGCCTTGACCACCACCGGGTAGTCGAGCCGCTCGGCGGCGGCCACGGCGTCGTCGACGGTGTCGACGGCTTCGCCGGCCGAGACGGGCACGCCGAAGCGCGCCAACAGCTGCTTGCCCTGGTACTCGAAGAGATCCACGTCGCCTCCAGCGTCGTCGCCCTGCGTGGTCCGCAGACTATGTGGCGGCGCGCGGCGTTGCCGAAGTCAGCTGGCCAGTTGACCTTCGCGCTCGTCGAGGGCGCCGGCCAGCCAGTCGACGATGGCCTGCATCGGCGTGCCGGGGGTGAAGATGGCCGCCACGCCCTGCTCCTTGAGGGGCGGGATGTCGGCCTCGGGGATGATGCCCCCGCCGAAGACCAGCACGTCCCCCGCGCCCTTCTCGTTGAGCTGGGCGATGACCTTGGGGAAGAGCGTGTTGTGGGCGCCGGAGAGGAGCGACAGGCCGACGGCGTCGGCGTCCTCCTGGATGACGGTCTCGGCCACCTGTTCCGGCGTCTGGTGGAGCCCGGTGTAGATCACTTCGAACCCGGCGTCCCGCAGCGCCCGGGCGATCACCTTGGCGCCGCGGTCGTGCCCGTCGAGCCCGGGCTTGGCGACGACGACTCTGTAAGGCCTCTGCACGAGGTCAAACGATAGATCGCAATTGCTACAGTTCCGGCATTCGCTGGGGGAATCGCGGGTAGGGTCCCGGCGTCAGGGGGAGTCGGTTTGAAGCGTCTGTTCGCCTTGTTGTCGTGCCTGGTCGCGGTGCCGTTGGTGGCGACGGCACCGCCGGCTGACGCCATCGGCGCGGGCGTCTGCACCATCACGGGGACGATCAGCTTCGATCCGACCGTGGCCCCGTCGACCGAGGGGGCCTGGCGTATCGGCCCGGCGGCCATCACCTGTCATGGGTTGAACCGGGGCCCCGAACGCTTCCTCGGTCAGGGTCCGTTCGCCGGTTCCGGCTCCTACTCCGCTCTCCCCACCGGGACCGGCGGCTGCCTCTACCAGGCGGGGACGGGGATGGTGGAGTACACCGTCCCGACGTCCGGGGCGCCACTCCACGTCAAGGAGGAGCACCAGTTCGTCCTGGCCGGCGCGGGCAGCTTCACGACGCCGTCGCTGCGGGGCAGCTTCGTGCAGATGCCGCCCTTCGAGGGCGACTGCGTCACCACGCCGGTGACGAGGGCCACGTTCGTCGCCCAGGCGATCCTGGCCCGGGAGCTGCCGATCGGCCCCCGGGAGGATGGACACCACTGAGTTCCCCCTCGACACCCGGGGGAACCACGTCGTCGACCTGACGGCCGAAGCGGCGCAGTTCTGCCGCTCCCGGGGGGACGGGCTGCTGTCGGTGTTCGCGCCCCACGCCACCGCCGGCGTGGCCCTCATGGAGCTCGGGTCGGGCTCGGAGCCCGACCTGGCCGAGGCGCTGGAGCGGCTGTTGCCCCGGGACGACCGCTACCGCCACCGCCACGGCAGCCGCGGTCACGGCGCCGATCACCTCCTGCCCGTCCTCGTCAGCCCGTCGCTGGTGATCCCCGTCGTCGGCGGCCGGATGGCGCTGGGGACGTGGCAGAGCCTGGTGCTGGTCGACTTGAATGCCGACAACCCGCAGCGCCGGGTGCGACTCTCTTTCCTGCCCGCCTGATTGGTACAGTCAGGCCCTTGGGACGCCGCCTGCTCATCGTGTTGAGTGCGCTCGTACCGACGGTCGTCGGTTTCGTCCCGCCCGCCCAGGCTCTCGGCGGGGCCGCCTGCCTGATCACCGGCACGATCACGTTCTCCCGTCCGTCGGCCACCGCCGCCACCGGTGACTCCGGGACCTGGACCATCAGCCCGGGCCAGATCACCTGCAACGGTGTCATCAAGGGCTACCGGATCTTCGGTTCCGGGCCGTTCACCGGGTCGGGCACCTACGCCGCGCTGCCCGTGCCCGGTGGTCCGTGTCTCCAGCACGTGGGGACGGGCATGGTCGACTACGTGATGCGCAGCGGCGCCATGGTGTGGCACATGCAGGAGGCCCAGCGGTTCGTGGTGGCGGCGGCGGGCGAGATCGCTACGCCGACCCTGCGGGGGCCGGTGAAGCTGGCCCCGCCCTACGAGGGCAACTGCGTCACCGAGCCGGTGACCCGGGCCCTCTTCGCCGCCGAGGTGCTGATGATCAACCATCACGGCACCGTGCTCCCGCCGCCGCTCCAGCAGTTCTGACGGTCGCTTCTAGATTGAGTGCCTGATGGCGAGGCGCAAGCTGGACAAAGGCACGCGGGTGATCGTGGCCACCGCCGGGGTCGTGGCCGGCCTGGCGGTGGGGATCGTCGCCATCGCCATCATCAACGCCGGGGGCGGAGGAGCGGAGCCGCAGCCCTACCAGCCGTTTTTCGTCGGGACGGCCGACCGCGTCAGCAAGCAGATCAGAGACGGCGGCCCGGTCTGCTACCCGGATCCGAAACGGGGTGAACGCTCCTTCTGCCTCGACCTCGACGGCGACCGGTTCATCGCCGTCCACGTGGTCCCGCCCGGGGGAACGACGGCCTGCCTGGTGCAGTGGGACCGCAAGGACAAGCGCTACGAGGACTGCCACGACGCGCCCGTCGACCGCAACACCCTGGCCCGCTTCCCGGTCCTGACCCGGGAGATCAGCGACAAGGTCAGCGTGTTCGTCGACGTCCGGGAGACGACGCCGCCGCCGGCTTAGCGGTCGTTCTGTAAGCGCCAGGCGAGCGTGTCGAGGACCTCCGCACGGGAGGCGCCGCGGCCCATCGCCTCGATGTAGGTCTCACCGATGGCGAGCGCCGACCACTGCTCGTCTCAGCCGTATTCGAGCTTGACCCGCCACGACCGGTCGCCGATCTCGAGGCGGGTCCACTCGACCTTGTGGCACTCCGGTTGGTCGGCCATGCCCGCCAATTGTGGCCGACGGGCGGTACGGTGACCGGATGGTGCGCGGCCGAGGTTCTGTCCTGGGTGCGGTGCTGCTGCTCGCCGTGGCCTGCGGCGGAGGCGAGGAGGACTCGTCGGGTTCCGCACCGCCCACGACCGCCGCCTCGGCGACGACCGCGCCGCCGGCCGCCACCGCGACGAGCTCGGCTCGGACCGCCGTCCCCGACGTCGTGGTCCGCGACGTCGCCACCGGCGCGGACGTGAACCTCCGGGCCCTCGGCCTGCCCGAGCGACCGACCCTCTACTGGTTCTGGGCGCCGCACTGACGGTTCTGCGCCCGGGAAGCCCCGGGCCTCGAGCGGTTCGCTCGGGATCATGCCGGAGAGGTCAACGTGGTCGGCCTCGGAACGCAGGACGACTTCAGTCAGGCCCAGGCGTTCGTCGCCCGGCACGGCATCACCTTCCGGATGCTGTGGGACCGGGGGTTCGCGTCCTGGGACCACTTCGGAATCCAGGGCCAGCCGGCCTCAGTCCTCGTCTCCGCCGACGGCCGGGAACTGAGACGCTGGATCGGCTCCCTCAGCGACGCCCAGCGCGCCGAGGCGCTGCGCCTCGCCGCGGCCTGAGCTAGCCGCCGAGACGCTTGAGGGGCGCCCAGGAGAGCAGCAGGCGTTTCTCCCCGGCGTCGCGGAAGCGGACGAGCGCTTCGGCCTTGTCGCCCTCGCCTTCGAGGCCGATGATCACGCCTTCGCCGAACTTGTCGTGGGCGACGTCGTCGCCCACCTTGAGCCCGAGCTTCTCGGCGCCGGCGGCACCGGTCACCGGCCCGCCGCCGGGACCGCGGGGGGCGCCGACCACACCCGTCCCCAGCTGCCGCTCGCGGATGGAACCCCGGCCCGGCGCCGTCCGCCCGGTCAGCTTGACGAGCTGCTCGGGCACCTCGGCCAGGAACCGGCTGGCCGGGTTGTACTGGGTCGAGCCGAAGAGGTTCCGGCACCAGGCGTGGCAGAGGTAGAGCCGCTCCCGGGCCCGGGTGATGCCGACATAACAGAGGCGGCGCTCCTCGTCGAGCTGGTCGGGGTCGCCGAGCGAGCGGACGTGGGGGAAGACGTTCTCCTCCATGCCGGTCATGAACACGACCGGGAACTCGAGCCCCTTGGCGGAGTGGAGGGTCATGAGCGTGACGGCGCTCTGCTCGGGGTCGTACTCGTCCATGTCGGTCACCAGTGAGAGGGCCTCGAGGAACGCCTGGATCCGGGGGATCCCCACCGGCACGACCAGCGGAGCGGGCTCCTCCCCTTCGTCGCCCCCGGCGTCTCCGGCGCCGGCCTCGTCGTCGGCGCCGAGGGCGGCCGCCACCGAGTTGGCCGCCGCCCCCACGACGTCGCCCCGCTCCAGCGCCTCGTCGAACTCCCGGGCCACGCCGACGAGCTCCCGGAGGTTCTCGATCCGCCCGGCGGCCTCGATCGACCGCTCGGCCTCCAGCTCGGCCAGGTAGCCGGTGCGTTCCAGGACGGCCTCGACGGTGGCGGCCACGCCGTGCTCCGACACGTCGGCCAGCTCCTCGAGCACGTCGAGCAGCACCCGGATCCCGCCCAGGGCCTTGCCGCTCACACCGGCGTCGATCGCCCGGGCCAGGGCGCCGCCGAAGGTCAGGTTCCGCTCGTTGGCGTAGGCCTCGACCTTGGCCACCGACGTGTCGCCCACCCCCCGCTTGGGGACGTTGACGATCCGCTTGAGGCTGACCTCGTCGTCGGGGTTGGCCAGCGCCCGCAGATAGGCCAGGACGTCCTTCACTTCCTTGCGGTCGTAGAACTTCACGCCGCCCACCACCCGGTAGGGGATGCCGCTGCGGACGAACACCTCCTCCAGCACCCGGCTCTGGGCGTTGGTCCGGTAGAAGACGGCCAGGTCGCCGTAGCGGTAGGGGCACTCCTCGACGAGCCGGTGGATCTCCCGGGCCAGGTACAGCGCCTCGTCCCGCTCGTCCTCCCCGAGGTAGCGGCAGATCAGTTCGCCGCCGATCGCATCGGTCCACAGGTGCTTGGGGCGGCGCCCGGCGTTGTTGGCGATGACGGCGTTGGCCGCGTCGAGGATCGTCTGCGTGGAGCGGTAGTTCTGCTCCAGCACGATCACCGTGGCGTCGGGGAACGCCTCCTCGAACCGCATGAGGTTGCGGTAGTCGGCGCCCCGGAAGCGGTAGATGGCCTGGTCGGCGTCGCCCACCACCATGATGTTGCGGTGCTCCTCGGCCAGGGTGCGGACGAGCTCCCACTGGGCGAGGTTCGTGTCCTGGAACTCGTCGACCAGGATGTGCCGGAACCGGGCCCGCCACTGGGAGGCCACGTCGGGGTGGCGGCGGAACAGGTTCACCGCCGAGGTCAGCAGGTCGTCGAAGTCGAGGGCCGAGGCGTCGGTGAGGCGCTTCTGGTATTCGGCGTAGACCTCGGCCAGCTTCTTGTCGTAGGGGGTGAGGGCCCGCTCCAGCATCTCGCCCGGGCCGATCAGCTCGTTCTTGGCCGCCGAGATGGCGGCGTGGACCTGGCGGGGCGGCAGCCGCTTGGGGTCGAGGTTGAGGTCGCGCAGGATGTAGCCGGTGAGCCGGACGGCGTCGGACTGGTCATAGATCGAAAACGACGACCGCAGCCCCAGATGGGCCGCCTCCCGGCGCAGGATCCGGGCGCAGGCCGAGTGGAACGTCGACACCCACATCTTCTGGGCCACCGGCCCGACGAGGTGGCCGACCCGCTCCTTCATCTCGTCGGCCGCCTTGTTGGTGAAGGTGATGGCCAGGACGGCGAAGGGCGAGACCTTGAGATCTTTGATGAGGTGGGCCACCCGGTGGGTCAGCACCCGGGTCTTTCCCGACCCCGCTCCGGCCACGACGAGGATCGGCCCGCCGGGGTGGACGACCGCTTCCCGCTGGACGGGATTCAGCCCATCAAGCAAGGTGCTTGGCTTCTCGAACGGCAGCGGCTCGGCGGTCATCTGCCGCCATCGTAAAGGGTCGGTGGGACGGCCGACGGCTAGCGCAGCCGTTCGTGGAGGCCGGCGGCGGCGTTGAGGAGACAGAGGGCGGCGACGTCGACGGTGCGGTCGGCGACGTCACGGGTGGCGTCGACCTCGACGATGTCGATGGCCCGGACCCGGGGGTTGCGGCCGGCCAGGAAGGCGGCGGCCTGCAGCTCGCCGGGCGAGAGCCCGCCGGGGCGGGCCCCGGGGCAGGCCGGGGCGTAGGCCGAGTCGAGGACGTCGACGTCGAGGTCGACGTAGAGATGATCGACCGACAGGGCCAGCCGGTCGAAGGCCTCGACGAGGACGTCCTCGATGGTGCCGAAGCGGACCTCGGCGGCGGTGACCACGTCGATGCCGACGTCGTCGCACCAGCGGCGGTAGGCCACCGAGTTGGAGAACCCGGCGATGCCGACCTGCACCACCTGGTTGCCGGGCAGGCCGGCCTCGATCAGCGCCCGGACCGGCGATCCGTTCCCCGGACGGCCCTCGAACGTGCGGACGTCGTGGTGGGCGTCGAGCGTGACGAGGCCCCAGCCCTCGATGCCCTCTCCGGCCATGCCGAGCATGGCGGGATAGGTGAGGGCGTTGTCGCCCCCGAGGAGGACGGCCATCGCCGCCCCCCGCACGACATCCCGGGCGGCGGAGGCGATCTCCTTGTTGGACGGCTGGGCGTCGAGGTCGCCGTGGTCGACGGCGGCCAGGTCGCTGACGTCGACGTCCCGCTCCGAGTGGTAGGTCGACAGGAAGGCCAGCCGGCGCCGGATCGCCGCCGGCGTCTGGTGGGCGCCGGCCGGTTGGGTGATCGACGTCACCGACAGCGGGATGCCGATGACCGCCAGCTCCGGCTCCGTGGGCGCCGCTTCGGTCCCCGGCCGGAGCCAGTCGGCGGCCGTGGGCCAGAGCGGATCCCGGCGTCTCACCCGGTTCCACCTTTGACGATCTCGCCGCCGACGGCGACGGCGGCGATGCGGTCCATCCCCGGGTGGTAGGCCAGGTCGACGTAGGTCTCCCCGGCCAGCACCACGAGATCGCCGGCGCTGCCGACGGTCAGGCGGCCGAGCTCCGGCCGCCGCAGTGCCGCCGCCCCGCCGGCGGTCGCGGCCCGCACCGCCTCCTCGGCCGAGAGGCGCAGCTCGGAGCAGGCCAGCGCGATCACGAACGGCATCGACGTCGTGTAGCTCGTGCCGGGGTTGCAGTCGGTGGCCAGGGCGATGGTCGCGCCCCGGTCGAGCAGCCGGCGGGCGGGCGCGTAGGCCGACCGCAGGCAGAACGACGTCGCCGGCAGCAGCACGGCCACGACATTGGCGAAGGCCAGCGCCCGGGCGTCGTCCTCGGTGGCGTGGACGAGGTGGTCGGCGCTGGCGCAGCCCAGCTCGGCGGCCAGCAGCGCACCGCCGGTGTGGGCCAGCTCCTCGGCGTGGATCCGGGGCACGAGGCCGTGGGCCTTGCCCGCCTCGAGGGCCTTGCGGGCCTCGGCGACGGTGAGGGCGCCGAGGTCACAGAAGGCGTCGCACCCTTCGGCCAGCGGCGCGCAGGCCGGCAGCATCTCCTCCACCAGCAGGTCGAGGTAGCCCGGCTCGGGCAGCAGGTGGGCGCCGAGGAACGTGGGGTAGATCCGCAGCGGCGTCCGCTCGGCCACGGCGGCGATGACCTCCAGCAGGCGGACCTCGGTCGCGGTGTCGAGGCCGTAGCCCGACTTGGCCTCCAGGGTCGTGGTCCCCGACGCCAGCGCCGACCGGGCCCGGGCCTCGGTCTCGGCGATCAGCGCCTCGGTGCTCGCCGCCCGGGTGGCGGCCACCGTGGTCATGATCCCGCCGGTGGAGTACCGCTCGCCCCGCAGCCGCGCCCGGTGCTCGACGGCCCGGTCACCGGCGAAGGCCAGGTGCGTGTGGGCGTCGACGAACCCCGGCAGCACGCAGCCGCCGCCGGCGTCGAGCTCCTCCATGTCACCGAGCCCGGCGGCCAGGCGCCGTTGCGGCCCGACCCAGGCCACCTTCCCGCCCTCGATGAGGACGGCGCCGTCCTCGATGACGCCGAGGTCGAACGGCCGCCGCCCTTCGCAGGTCACGACCTGCGACGCGTTCCGCACGAGGAGCTTCGTCGCACTCATCCGCTGCCTTTCGGGGCGTCGGGGAGCATCGGCATCCGCACGCCGCGCTCCCGGGCCACGGCCGCCGCTTCGGGGTAGCCGGCGTCGGCGTGGCGGACGACGCCGGTGCCGGGGTCGTTGCGCAGCACCAGCGACAGGCGCAGCGCGGCGTCGTCGGTGCCGTCGGCCACCACCTGGGCGCCGGCGTGGATGGAGCGGCCCATCCCGACGCCGCCGCCGTGGTGGACGGCCACCCAGGCGGCGCCGCTGGCCACGTTGAGCAGGGCATTGAGGATCGGCCAGTCGGCGATGGCGTCGGAGCCGTCGGCCATGCCCTCCGTCTCCCGGTAGGGCGAGGCGACCGAGCCGGAGTCGAGGTGGTCCCGGCCGATCACGATCGGCGCCGCGACGTCCCCCCGGCGGACGAGCTCGTTGAAGGCCAGTCCGGCGGCGTCCCGCTGGCCGTACCCCAGCCAGCAGATGCGGGCCGGCAGCCCCTGGAACGGCACCCGCTCCGCCGCCAGGCGCAGCCAGCGCTGCAGCCCGTCGTCGTCGGGGAAGGCCCGCCGGACGGCGGCGTCGGTGGCGGCGATGTCGGCCGGGTCGCCCGAGAGGGCCACCCACCGGAACGGGCCCATCCCCTCGCAGAACAACGGTCGCAGGTAGGCCGCCACGAACCCCGGATAGGAGAAGGCCCGCTGGCGGTCGAGGCCTCCGTCGACCGCGCCGGCCCGCAACGAGTTGCCGTAGTCGAAGACCTCGGCCCCGGCGTCGGCGAACCCGGCCATCGCTTCGCAGTGGACGGCCATCCCGGCCCGGGCCCGCCGCACGTACTCCACCGGGTCCGAGGACCGCAGTGCCGCCGCCTCGTCGAGCGT
The DNA here is from genome assembly GCA_040756995.1 of Actinomycetota bacterium. Lineage (GTDB taxonomy): Bacteria > Actinomycetota > Acidimicrobiia > IMCC26256 > BP-133 > BP-133. The sequence continues at coordinate 40,787 of JBFLYK010000022.1, forward strand.
GAGCCCGGGCGGGATGTAGCCGTGGAGCGGGTCGTGGGCGCTGGTCTGGTCGGTGACGGCGTCGATGCCGGCTCCGGCAGCCAGCAGGGCCGGAAAGGCCTCGGCAGCGTTGGCCACCACCCCGATGGACACGGCCTGGCCGGCGTCGGCCGCCGCCCGGGCCCGGCGGAGCCCGTCCTCCACCGAGGACGCCTCCTCGTCGAGCCAGCCGGTGTCGAGTCGTCGCCGCAGCCGGGCCGGGTCGACCTCGATGCACAACGCCACCCCGCCGTTCATGGTGACGGCCAGCGGCTGGGCGCCGCCCATGCCGCCGAGGCCGGCGGTGAGCACCACCCGCCCGGCCAGCGTGCCGCCGAAGCGCTTCGCCGCCAGGGCAAGGAACGTCTGGTAGGTGCCCTGCACGATGCCCTGGGTCCCGATGTAGATCCAGGAACCGGCCGTCATCTGGCCGTACATCGTCAGGCCGAGGGCCTCGAGCCGCCAGAACTCCTCCCAGGTGGCCCACTCCGGCACCAGCAGCGAGTTGGCGATCAGCACCCGGGGGGCGAAGGGGTGGGTCGGGAAGACGGCCACCGGCTTGCCCGACTGCACGAGGAGCGTCTCGTCGGGGGCCAGGTCGACCAGCGTGGCCTTGATGGCGGCCAGGCTGGCGTGGTCCCGGGCGGCTTTGCCCCGGCCGCCATAGACGACGAGGTGCTCGGGGTCCTCGGCGACGTCGGGATGGAGGTTGTTCTCCAGGCACCGCAGGGCCGCCTCGGCCAGCCAGGTGCGGCACCGCAGGGGTGCGCCGAGCGTCGTCAGCCGGGGAGAGGGCTCTGCCGCACCCACGGCGGCGAGCCTACGTCAGGATCCATTCGGGCAGCAGGGCGCCGGACCGGACGAGTCGCTCGGCGGCGGCGAGGTCGGGGGCCAGGAAACGGTCGGTCGGCAGCGCCGGGACCTCCGCCCGCAGCCGGGCGATGACCGCCTCCGTTTCCGGGGACGGGCGCAGCGCGCCGGACGCCTCCCGGCGCAGCTCCAGGGCCTGGGCGGCGCAGAGGATCTCGATGGCCAGTGCCCGGCCGGCGTCGTCGATCGAGGTCCGCAGCTTGCGGCAGGCGTTCCAGCCCATCGAGACGTGGTCCTCCTGGCCGCCGCTGGTCGAGATGGAGTCGACCGACGCCGGAGCGGCGTGGGTCCGCAGCCGGTTGACGGCGGCCGCCGCCGTGTAGTGGGCCAGCATGAACCCGGAGTTGATGCCCGCCTCGACGGCCAGGAAGGCGGGGAGGCCCTGGGAGCGGGCCGGGTCCATGAGCCGGTCGGTGCGGCGTTCGGAGATGGCGGCCAGGTCGGCCAGGGCGATGGCGCAGAAGTCGGCGGCGAAAGCGAGCGGCTGGCCGTGGAAGTTGCCGGTGGAGGCGACCTCGCCGACCCCGCCGGCGGCGCCGGGCAGGACGACCGGGTTGTCGGTCACCGAGGCCAGCTCCCGCTCGGTGACCTGGCGGGCGAAGGAGAACACGTCCCGGCTGGCGCCGTGGACCTGGGGGGCGCAGCGCAGCGAGTAGGCGTCCTGCACGGCGTGGTCGGACGGGCCGTGGCTGGCCACGATCTCCGAGCCGGCCAGCAGGCGCCGGAAGTTGGCCGCGCTGCGTTCCTGGCCGGGATGGGGTCGGATCGTGTGGAGCTCCGGGCGGTAGGTGGCGTCGGTGCCGAGCAGGGCCTCGACGGTGATGGCGCAGGCGACGTCGGCAGTGGCCGCCAGCCGGTCCAGGTCGGCCAGGGCGAGACAGAGGTGGGCCAGCATCCCCTCGGTGCCGTTGAGGAGCGACAGGCCCTCCTTGGCCTCCAGCACGATGGGCGAGAGGCCGGCGGCGGCCAGGGCGTCGGGGCCGGGGAGCCGGCGGCCGCCGGCGTCGACGACCTCACCGGCCCCGACGAGGACCGCGCCCACGTGGGCCAGCGGGGCCAGGTCGCCGGAGGCGCCGAGGCTGCCGAGCTCGGGGACGACCGGGGTCAGACCGGCCGAGAGCAGCGCCACCAGCCCTTCGACGAGCCGCGGCCGGGTACCGGACAGACCGGCGGCCAGCGTGCGGGCCCGGAGGAGCATCATCGCCCGGACGACCTCCGGCTCGACCAGGTCCCCCATCCCGGCGGCGTGGCTCAGGACCAGCGACAGCTGGAGCCGGCTCGCCTCGGCCGGCGACACCTTGACCGAGGCCAGCGCCCCGAAGCCGGTGGTGACGCCGTAGACCGTCGAGCCCTCGGCCACGATCCGCTCCACGACGGCCCGGGCCGGGGCCATCCGTTCGACGGCCTCGGGAGCGACCCTGACGGGCGCGCCGTGGCGGGCGACCGCCACCACGTCGGCCACGGAGAGCGGCGAACCGTCGAGGACGACGACCCGCCGGTCGGCCACCCCGGGGGGCGACGTCACGGCCGCCTCCGCGCCGCCGGCTCCCGGCCGATCAGCCGGTCGAGTTGTCGGTGGCCTCGACCACGGCCACCTCGCCCGTGGAGTCGACGTCGACCGTCACCGGGACGCAGTGCTCGCACGGTTCGGTGTGGCGCCAGGACCGCAGGAGCCGCGTCCGGGACGGGTTGAGGGCCACCGCGAAAGCCCCGGATTCCGGGGAAATCTCCAGGCCGTAGTACGGCTCCCAGTCGCTCTCGAGCGCCGGCGTGTCGATGCTCGTCTCTTTCGGGACCCGCCGGAACCGCATCCGCTCCGTGTCGAAGAGCCAGATGCTGTGGCACGAATCGATGCGTTCCATTCCGACACTCCCGTCTCGGGACATCCCGGACCCAGGGTCTCGGGATGACCCCCGGGGAAAGGCTAGCGGCCCGCCGACAATCGCGCCTCCATGCCCGCCCCCCGGCCGCCTCGGCCGGTCTGGTTTGACGCAGCGTGACCATTTGTCAGATTTCCACGGTCACGGTGACGGGCCCGTCGTTGACGAGCTCCACGTGCATGTGGGCGGCGAACCGTCCGGTGGCCACCCGGGCCCCGAGGGCCTCGAGGGCGGCGGTGAACTTCTCGATGAGCGGCTCGGCCTGCTCCGGTCGGGCCGCCGCCGCCCACGACGGCCGCCGCCCCTTCCGGGTGTCGCCGTAGAGCGTGAACTGGCTGACGACCAGCACCTCCCCGCCGGCCTCGGCCACCGGCACGTTCATGAACCCCGCCTCGTCGTCGAAGACCCGCAGCCGCCACACCCGTTCGGCCAGCTTCTCCGCCACCGCCTCGTCATCGGAGTGGGTCACCCCGACAAAGACGCACAGTCCCCGCCCGATCTCCCCGACGACCTCCCCCGCCACCGTGACCGCCGCCCGGTTCACCCGCTGAATGAGCGCCCGCATTCCCGACAGTCTGCCCGGTCTTTGACGCTGTTCGGCCGGGCGTGGTACGACCCGGTTCGTCCATGGCCGATGTGCAGAGCCCGTTGCGGACGACGTTGCCGTTGCTTCACCGTCGGCTGACCGCCGGGGTTGTCATCTGGCTGGTGGGCTTTGCCGGGCTGGCCTGGGTTCTCACCGTCCGCCAGCCCACGACGATGGACCACCGGCTCATGGGTCTGGCCGAGGTCGGGACCGGAGTCCATGGCGCGCCGGCGGCCCTGACGTTCCTCGGGATGTGGACCGGGATGATGGTGGCGATGATGTTCCCCACCGTGATCCCGATGGTCCTGGCCCACCGGATGGTGGTGCAGCGCCGGGGCGAGGGGTCGGCTCCGACCGTCGCCTTCGTGGCCGGCTACCTGCTGGTCTGGGCGGTGGCGGGCGTCGTCCCGCTCGCCGCGGTGGTGGGCTTCTCGCACATCAGCGCCACGACGGCCGACGGGCGGTGGCTCGCCACGCTGGCCGGTGTGATCGTCGGCGTCGCCGGGGCCTACCAGTTCACGCGGTGGAAGGCGGTGTGCCTCCGGGCCTGCCGGTCGCCCCTGGGATTCGTCCTGACCCACGACTTCGGAACCGGGAGCCTCGGAGCCCTCCGGGCCGGGGTGGGGCACGGCGCCTTCTGTCTCGGCTGCTGTTGGGCCCTCATGACGGTGCTCGTCGTCATGGGCCTCATGAACCTGATCTGGATGGCGGCGCTGGCGCTGGTCTTTCTGGCCGAGAAGACGTGGCGCTACGGCGATTCGCTCACGAGAGTGATGGGCACGGCGCTGATCGCCCTCGGGCTGCTGCTCATCGCCTTCCCGGATCTGCTTCCGACCGTCTCCGGGGCCGACCCGATGGCCCCGATGGACGGCATGCCCGGTATGTAGCCCCGTCGGTCAGGCACCGCTCCAGGCGAACGGCGCCGACGCCCCGGACTTCCCCTCGTGGTCGAGTTCGAACCCGAACAGGTTGATCCGGGACCGGACCGCCTGGGCCACGGTCAGCGTCGTGTTGAACGGGATGTTGACGTTGGCGATCTTGGTCGGTTCCGGCTGGCCCTCGGGGTGGATGTCCTCCACCTCGACGTCGGTCCCGTCGCCGATCCGGAGATGGTGGCGCCGCCCCTCTTCCGAGATCTCGATCGGCAGTCGTTCCACCCCCATGTGGTTGCCGATGAGACCGACGATCGGTTCGAGCGGGCCGCCGACGGTGCCGGAGAAGATGCCGCCGAGTTTCTTGGCCTGTTCGTCGTTGGCCCGCTGGTCGACGATCACCCCGTAGTTCCAGCCGCCTTCGATCATCATCGCCGGGCCGTCGAGGAAGATGGCGGCGTTCAGATCGGCGAGGTCGATGCCGTCCGCCTGCCCTTCGGCGATGTGGAAGGCGACCAGCGCCCGGCAGCGGTCCCCGTCGGCCGGCACGGCCAGTGACGAGGCGTTGCAGGGGCACAGCACGTTGCAGGAGCAGTTCTCGAAATAGGTGCCGCTGATGTCCCAGGCCATGGCACACCTCGCTCGGTCGAGAAATCCGGACGAAGGCTAGCCCAGCCCCTCACTCCCACTCGATGGTGCCGGGAGGTTTCGACGTGATGTCGTAGGCCACCCGGTTGACGCCGGGGACCTCGTTGATCAGGCGGGACGAGATCCGCTCCAGCAGGTCGTAGGGCAGCCGGGCCCAGTCGGCGGTCATCGCGTCGTCGGACGTGACGGCCCGGATGACGATCGGATAGGCGTAGGTGCGCTCGTCGCCCATGACCCCGACCGACCGCACGGCGGGCAGGACGGCGAAGCTCTGCCACAGGTCACGGTACAGACCGGCCCGCTTGACCTCTTCGACGACCACGGCGTCGGCCCGCTGCAGCACGTCGACCCGTTCGGCCGTCACCTCGCCGACGATGCGCACCGCCAGACCCGGCCCCGGGAACGGCTGGCGCCACACGATGTCCTCCGGGAGGCCGAGCTCCTCGCCCACCGCCCGCACCTCGTCCTTGAACAGAAGGCGCAGCGGCTCGACGAGCTCGAAGTCCATGTCCTCCGGGAGGCCGCCGACGTTGTGGTGGGACTTGATCTTGGCCGCGTCCCGGGTGCCCGACTCGATGACGTCGGGATACAGCGTGCCCTGGACCAGGAACCGGGCACCCTTTCCGAGCTCCTTGGCCGCCTCCTCGAACACCCGGATGAACGTCTCGCCGATGGCCTTGCGCTTCTGCTCCGGGTCGGTCACCCCGGCCAGCACGGCCAGGAACCGGTCGGCCGCCTTCACGTGCACCAGGTCGACGTGGAACTGGCGGAGGAACGTCTCCTCCACCTGCTCGGCCTCGCCGGCCCGCAGCAGCCCGGTGTCGACGAAGACACAGGTCAGCTGGTCGCCCACCGCCTTGTGGACCAGCGCCGCCGCCACCGCCGAGTCGACCCCGCCGGACAGGCCGCAGATGACGGCGCCGTCGCCCACCTGGGCCTGGATGGCCTCCACCGCCTGCTCGATGATCGACACCCGCGTCCAGGTGGGCCGGGCGCCGCACACGTCGTAGAGGAACGCCTTGAGGATCTCCATGCCCCGGGCGGTGTGGATCACCTCGGGATGGAACTGCACGCCGTAGATGGCCCGCTCCGCGTCCTCCAGGGCGGCCACCGGCGCAGCCGACGACGCCGTCGTCCGGAACCCCGGCGGCGCCAGCACGATCGAGTCGCCGTGGCTCATCCACACTTCCTGCTCCACCGGCAGGTTGGCGAACAACAGCGACGAATCGACGACGTTGAGGGGCGTGCGACCGTACTCGCCCGTCCCCGTCCGGCGGACTTCGCCGCCGAGCTGCTGGGCGATGAGCTGGCAGCCGTAGCAGATACCGAGGAGCGGCACGCCGGACTCGTAGATCGAGGCGTCGATCGACGGCGCCCCTTCCACATGCACCGATGCCGGGCCGCCGGAGAAGATGATCCCCTTGGGCTTACGGGCCAGCATCTCGGCGACGGGCATGTCGCGGGGCACGATCTCGGAGTAGACGTTGGCCTCCCGCACCCGGCGGGCGATCAGCTGGGCGTACTGCGCGCCGAAGTCGACGACGAGGATGGTGTCGACGTCTTCGGGCTTGAGGCCGACAGGCACCTACTTGCCCATCCCGATGCCCTGGCTGCGCTGGAGGGACTTGCCCTCCGTCTTCAGCGCCGGGGCCACCATCACCTCCGCCTTCTGGAACTCCTTCACGGTCTCGTAGCCGCAGGTGGCCATCGAGGTGCGCAGGGCGCCGAAGAGGTTGAGGGTGCCGTCGTTCTCGTGGGCCGGCCCGACGAGAATCTCGGCCAGCGAACCCTTCTGACCGACGTGGACCCGGGCGCCCCGGGGCAGCGTCGGATGGAAGGTGGCCATCCCCCAGTGGTAGCCCTTGCCGGGCGACTCGTAGGCCGAGGCCAGCGGCGAGCCGATCATCACCGCGTCGGCGCCGCAGGCGATCGCCTTGGCGATGTCGCCCCCCGTCCGCATGCCGCCGTCGGCGATCACGTGGACGTACACGCCGGTCTCGTCGAGGTGGCGCATGCGGGCGCCGGCGGCGTCGGCGATGGCCGTGGCCTGGGGTACGCCGATGCCGAGCACGCCCCGGCTGGTGCAGGCCTGGCCGGGACCGACGCCGACGAGGACGCCGACCGCGCCCGTCCGCATGAGGTGCAGGGCGGTGGAGTAGGAGGCGCAGCCGCCGACGATGACCGGCAGCTCGAACTCCCGGATGAACTTCTTCAGGTTGAGGGGCTCGGCGTTCTTGCTCACGTGCTCGGCGGAGACGACCGTGCCCTGGATGACCAGGATGTCGAGCTCGGCGTCGAGCACCGCCTTGGCGTAGCGCACCGTCTTCTGCGGCGTGAGCGACGCTGCCGTGGTCACACCGGAGGCCTTGATCTCCTCGATGCGGGCGCCGATCAGCTCCTCCTTGATCGGCTCGGCGTAGATCTGCTGCATCCGCAGCGTCGCCTTCTCCGGTGGGAGCTTGGCGATCTCCTCCAGGAGCGGCTCGGGGTTCTCGTAGCGGGTCCACAACCCCTCGAGGTTGAGGACGGCGAGACCGCCGATGCGGCCGATCTCGATGGCGGTCGCCGGGGACACCGCCCCGTCCATCGCCGCCGCCATGAGCGGCAGCTCGAACCGGAAGGCATCGAGCTCCCAGGAGATGTCAACGTCCTCCGGGTCGCGCGTCCGCCGGCTGGGGACGATGGCGATGTCGTCGAAGCCGTAGGCCCGTCGCCCCGATTTGCCGATGCCGATCTCAACTTCCATGTGGCCCCACTCCCTTTATCCCAACGCCCGATGACCCAAGATAGCCGCCAGGTGGGACAGGACCCGGCTCTTCGCCGAACGGTTAGACACGCATGAGGAGCGTGAGGAAACCGGACAGGATCCGGGCCGTCAGACCCCACACCGTCTCGTCCTCCAGCTCGAAGATGTGGACGTCGCGGGTGAGCACGCCGGTGCCCCAGTGCTCCTCCCGGTGCACCCCGTCGGCCATCAGCTCCGACAGCGCCACGTCGAAGACCCGCTCGACCTCCCGGGGGTCGGGTTTCAGTTCCGGCGGCGCATCGAGCACTCCCACGTAGGGCGCCACGAGGAACCGGCTCGTGACCGTGGAGATCGTGTCGAGCTCCGCCACGATCTCCACCGCCTCCCGGGGCAGACCGATCTCCTCCTCGCACTCCCGCAGGGCGGCGTCCCGCAGCGTCGGGTCGACCTCGGGATGGAACTTCCCCCCCGGAAAGGCGACGTCACCCCGGTGGGACGGCATCGTGTCGGGCCGGCGGGTCAGGATGACCCGCGTCTCGCCGCCCGCTTCGAACAGCGGCATGAGCACCGCTGCGGCCTGGACGTCGGGCACCCGGGGCGGGCGCTTCGGTTCCGGAAAGGCCTGGATGCGGCGCCGCACCTCGTCGAGCGGCAGCCGGCGGGCCTCGGGCGCCAGGCCCGCCCACGGCGCCGGGCCGCCGAACCGGATCGTCGGCGGACGGGGGATCCGCTGCGCGCCCGGCATCAGCCGTCGCCCCTCGGCACTACTCGGCCGATTGGAGCTGCGACGTCAGCTCCTCCAGCAACTCCTTCATTCCGCCCGTCTTCAGATTGGCCATGACCTGCCCGGGCGGGGTCTCGCCCCGCTCCCATTCCATCCAGGTGGCGAGCAGCTTGGCCGGGTCGATCGGGGGCTTTTCCACGTGCGCCAGCCTAGTGGCAGAGGGCCGCCGCCCCCGCGGTCGGCCCCCCAAAACGAAACTGGCGTTCCTTTACCGCAATACAGCGGAAAAGGAACGCCAGTTTGAAGGAGCGGGGAAGGGCGGACGGGCTAGAAGCCGCCCATCCCTCCCATGCCTCCCATGCCACCCATGCCGCCCATTCCACCCATGCCGCCGCCGGGCATGGCCGGGGCGGCCGGCTTCTTCTCCGGCTTCTCGGCCACCAGGGCCTCGGTGGTCAGCAGGAGGGCCGCCACGGAGGCGGCGTTCTCCAGGGCGGCCCGGGTCACCATCGCCGGGTCGATCACGCCGATCTTCATGAGGTCGACCAGCTCCCCGGTGGTGGCGTCGAGCCCGATGGTTCCCACGTCTGCCGCCTCGACCTCCCCGATGATCACCCCGCCGTTCAGGCCGGCGTTCTGGGCGATCCACCGCAGCGGCTCCGCCAGGGCGTAGGCCACGATGCGACAGCCGGTGGCCACGTCGCCGGGAAGCAGGCCCGCCGCCTCCCGGACGGCCTCCCGGGCCCGCAGCAGAGCAGTGCCGCCACCGGGAACGATGCCCTCTTCGATGGCCGCCCGGGTGGCGGACAGAGCGTCCTCGATGCGGTGCTTCTTCTCCTTCAGCTCCACTTCGGTGGCCGCTCCGACCCGGATCACCGCCACGCCACCGGCCAGTTTGGCCAGCCGCTCCTGGAGCTTCTCCTTGTCCCAGTCGGAGTCGGTCTCCTCCATCTCCCGCTTGAGCTGGGCGATCCGGCCGCTGACCTTCTCCGGGTCGCCGGCGCCCTCGATGATCGTCGTCTCGTCCTTGGTCACGGTGATCTTGCGGGCCCGGCCCAGCATGTCGAGCGTAACGTTCTCGAGCTTGATGCCGAGATCGAGGGAGACGACCTGGCCGCCGGTCAGGACGGCGATGTCCTCCATCATGGCCTTGCGGCGATCGCCGAAGCCGGGAGCCTTGACGGCGCAGGACGAGAACGTCCCCCGCACCCGGTTCACCACCAGGGTGGCCAGCGCCTCGCCCTCGACGTCCTCGGCGATGAGAAGCAGCGGCCGGCCGGCCTGCATGACCTTCTCCAGCAACGGCAGGATGTCGCGCACCGAGGCGATCTTCTGGTTCACGATGAGGATGAAGGCGTCGTCGAGGACGGCCTCCATCCGCTCCTGGTCGGTGATGAAGTGGGGCGAGATGTAGCCCTTGTCGAACTGGAGACCCTCGGTGTACTCGAGCTCCAGCCCGAAGGTGTTGCCCTCTTCGACCGACACGACGCCGTCGCGGCCCACCTTGTCGAAGGCGTCGGCGATCAGCTCGCCGATCTCGGGATCGCCGGCGGAGATGGCCCCGACCTGGGCGATCTCCTCCTTGGTCTCGACGTCCTTGCGGATCCGGGCGATGAAGGCCGCGGCGACCTTCACGCCCTGCTCGATGCCCTTCTTCAGGTCCATGGGGTTGGCCCCGGCGGCGACGTTGCGCAGCCCCTCACGAATGAGGGCCTGGGCCAGCACGGTGGCGGTGGTCGTCCCGTCCCCGGCGATGTCGTTGGTCTTGGTGGCGACCTCCTTGGCGAGCTGGGCCCCCATGTTCTCGTAGGGGTTCTCCAGATCGACCTCCTTGGCGATCGTCACACCGTCGTTGGTGATCGTCGGCGCGCCGAACTTCTTCTCGATCACCACGTTGCGACCCCGGGGGCCGAGCGTCACCCGCACCGCCCTGGCCAGCTTGTTGACACCGGCCTCGAGGCCTTCCCGGGCCTCGCTGTGGTAACTCAGCTTCTTTGCCATCTCTCCGTCCTCGTCTGACGTGACCTCATGCGCGGCGGCGGCGCCCCCCGGGGGCGCCGCCTACGGGCGTTCGCCCGGGTTCCGTTCCGGTGGCTACTTCTTCTTGCCCGCCGGAGCGACCTTGGCCAGCACGTCGCGGCTCGTGAGGATCAGCACGTCCTCGCCGTCGACGGAGATCTCCGTGCCGCCGTACTTGGAGTAGACGACCGTGTCGCCGACATCGATCCCGAGGGGGATGATCTCGCCCGACTGCTCCGAGCGCCGGCCCGGGCCGACAGCCAGGACGGTGCCCTGCTGGGGCTTCTCCTTGGCGGTGTCGGGGATGACCAGGCCGCTCGCGGTCTTCTCCTCCGCCTCGCTCGGACGGACGACGATCCGGTCATCCAGCGGCTGCAGGTTCATGCGACAGAGCCCTCCTGAAAGAGTTTCCGTGTGGTGCGAATCGCTTAGCACTCTAGCCTTGAGAGTGCTAACGAAGCGCACCGTAGCAAGCCGCTGTCAGGGCTGCAAGCTACGGAAATTCTCAGCGACAATCAGTCCACGGTCGGCAGCCGGAGGCCCGGTTGGGCACCGCCGGACAGGGCCGTCGGGCCGTCGGACTGCAGCCGCCACCAGGCGGCGGCGGCGATCATCGCCCCGTTGTCGGTGCACAGCGACGGGCTCGGGAGGAAGGCTCGGCGCCCGTCCGCCTCGGCGGCGTCGAGGAGGCGGGTGCGCAACCGGGAGTTGGCCGCCACCCCGCCGCCGATGACGACGGTCTTGGCGTCGACCTCGGCCGCCGCCCGCAGGAGCTTGGTGATGCAGACGTCGACGACGGCCTCCTGGAAGGCGGCGGCGACGTCGGTCACCTCGGCGTCGGGCTCCCGTTTGACGTAGGTGGCCACCGCCGTCTTCAACCCCGAGAAGGAGAAATCGAAGCCCTCGTCGAGCATGGGCCGGGGGAAGCTGATGGCCTCGGGATCGCCCTGGGCGGCGAGCCGGTCGATCTCCGGGCCCCCGGGATAGCCCAGGCCGATGTGGCGGGCGACCTTGTCGAAGGCCTCGCCGGCGGCGTCGTCGATGGTCTGGCCCAGCACCCGATAGCGGCCGTGGCCCTCCATCGTGACGATCAGCGTGTGGCCGCCGGACACCAGCAGAAAGGCCAGCGGCGGGGTGAGGTCAGGTTCCTCGAGGAAGGCGGCGTAGAGGTGGCCCTCCAGGTGGTTGACCCCGATGTAGGGGATCCCCTGGCACAGCGCCACGGCCTTGGCCGCGCTGACGCCGACGAGGAGCGAGCCGGCCAGGCCGGGGCCGGAGCAGGCGGCCACGGCGTCCAGGTCGGACAGGTCCATGCCCGCCTCGACCAGCGCCTGGGCGATGACCGGGTTCACGAGCTCGAGATGGGCCCGGCTGGCGATCTCGGGGACGACGCCGCCGAACCGGGCGTGGAGGTCGCCCTGGCTGGCCACCACCGAGGACTTCAGGTTCGTGCCGTCCTCGACTACGCCGACGGCGGTCTCGTCACATGACGTCTCGATCCCGAGGATGTTCACGGTTGAAGTCTCACAGGGGCTGGTCCTCCACCTCGGTCGTGCCGGGCACGCCGGCCTCGATGGCCCGGAGGAGCTGGCCGTACTCCTCGCTGGCGACGTCCTCGGCCCACATGACGAGGGCGTCCTCCTTGGTCTCGGCGTAGTAGTTCTTCCGCACTCCGACCGGCCGGAACCCGAAGCGGCGGTAGAGGTTCTGGGCCGGCTTGTTGCCGAGCCGCACCTCCAGCGTGAGGCTGGTCGCCCCCCGCCGCCGGGCCTCGTGGGCCAGGGCCACCAGCAGGCGGGTGCCGATCTTGTGGCGGTGCCAGGCCGGGTCGACGGCGATGGTGGTGATGTGCCCGTCGTCGAGGGTCATCATCAGCCCGGCGTAGCCGACGATCTGCCGCCCGACGCAGGCCACGTAGTACGCCCGGGTGGAGCGCAGGGCCAGCTCCGACAGGAACAGCGACATGCTCCACGGCACCGGATAGACCTTCGACTCGATGCGCAGCACCGAGCGCAGATGGCGACGCCGCATCGCCAGGAGGCGGACGTCGAGGTCGCCGGGCTCGAGATCGGCCGCCATCATCAACGGGCTTGCTTCACCCAGTTCATCTCGGCGTCGGAGAGACGCAGGTAGAGCGGGTGGACGTCGCGGGGCTGCGAGAAATCCTCCCGCTGGAACTTGGCCCGGGTCAGCTCCACCAGGGCCGACACGCTGGGGTAGGAGAGGGCGGCCGGGCCGAACTCCACCCGCTCCAGGTGGAAGAACTCCTCGCGGTAGCGGATAGCGCCGTCGCCGAGGAGGAGCACCTCCTCGCTGCGCGACATCAGCTCGGCGCAGAGGTCGGCCGGGGACCCAACCTCGTAATCGGTCAGGCGCTGGACGCCGCCGGGAACCTGGCGGTAGGTGGCGAAGAAGACCTCGCCCCGTCGAGCGTCGAGGGCGGGGACGACGAGGCGGTCGGTGTAGCGCACCTCGAAGGCCAGCAGGTCCAGGCTGGGCACGCCGATGAGCGGGATCCGCAGCGCCTGGGCCATGACCTTGGCGGTGGTCACCCCGACCCGCAGCCCGGTGAAGAGCCCGGGGCCGATGCCCACGCCGATGGCCGACAGCTGGTCGAGTGACAGGTCGAGCTGCTCCAGGAGATAGGCGATGGCCGGCGCCAGGTGCTCGGCGTGGTGCTGGGGACGGGCCAGCTGAACCCGGCCGATGATCTGGTCATCGGAGCCGATGGCCACCCCGACCTGGGGCGTGGAGGTGTCGAGGCAGAGCAGCAACATGGTCGGCTACGCCCCCGGCGTCCGGTGGTCCTCGTCGGGGGCGAGCTCCTCGACGATCTCGGCCAGCCGGCGGTTCCGGCGCCGCCACGACTCACCGAGCAGCACCAGTTCGATGATCCGCTCGTCGGGGCCGGCGCCGGCCGCCAACCGCACCTCGAGCCGGTCGGACGGCAGGGCGCTGGCCGCCACCTCACCCCACTCGATCAGCGTGACGCTCTCCTCCAGATGCTCCTCGATACCGAGCTCGTGGATCTCCTGGACCCGCTCGAGACGGTAGATGTCGACGTGGCAGAGGCGGATCCGGCCCTCGTACTCCCGCACCAGCGTGAACGTCGGGCTGACCACCGGCCCGTCGACGCCGAGCCCCCGGCCGATGCCCTGGGCCAGCGCGGTCTTGCCGGTGCCGAGCTCGCCGGAGAGGACGACGACGTCGCCGGCCTGCAGCACCTCGCGCCCGAGCTGTTCGCCCAGGGCCCGGGTCTCCTCGACGGAACGGGTGACGACCTTCATGGGATCCACAACCCGCGCGTCGGACGCCGGGGCCTGTTCAGGGAATCGGGACGAGGGATCTTACCCCAGGCGCGCTAGGTGGTGTCAGGGGAGCGTCAGGGGTGGCCGACGGCGGCCCGCACCGCCCGGGCCACGGCCTCGGTGGCGGCCACCCGGAGCCGGTCGGGGTGGGCCTCGACGGCGCCGGTGGCCAGCACGGCGGCGAAGTCCCCGTCGTAGCGGGTGTGGGCGGGGCGGATCGCTTGCGCCAGGCCGTCGTGGGCCGACTGGGCCAGCAGGAGGCACTCCGCCTTGTCGATCCGGGCGTCGGTGGCCACGACCACCAGCGTCGTGTGCTCGAAGGGGGTCGGTGCCGGGAACGACGGGTCGTCGGGCGGAGCGGCCGAGCCGGCCAGGACCGCGCCGTCGGGACCGACGACGTCGCCCAGGGGATTGCAGGCCACGAGGGCGCCGACGGTGGCGTCGCCGACCCGCTGCGCCGCCGTCCCCAGACCGCCGGCCACGGCGTGCTCCCGTCCCCGCCACTTCCCCACCGTGGCGCCGCGACCGGCGCCGATCCGTCCCGAGGTCGCCGGCTCTCCCCGGCCGGCGTCGACGGCCGCCGCCCAGCCCTCCTCCGCCCCCGGCGTCTGGGCCACCGGCAGGTCGAAGAGCGCCGCCGCCACCACGATCGGGACCGGTCCGGCGGCGGTGGGGAACCCCTGGCCCCGCTCGGCCAGGAACCGCATGACGCCGTCGGCGGCCGCCAGCCCGAAGGCCGATCCGCCGGCCAGCACCACGGCATCGACCCGGTCCACCAGCCGGGCCGGCTCCAGCAGGGCGGTCTCCCGGGTGGCCGGCGCGCCGCCCCGCACCTCGCCCGAGCCGACCGTGCCGGCCGGCGCCCACACGACGGTGACCCCGGTGTCGGGGCCGGTCCAGTGCCCGACCCGGATGCCGGGGACATCGGTGATCGTCATCGCCATCGCCGGGCCTCAGGCGGGCCGGGCCACACGCCGCCGGTCAGCCGACGTAGCGGCGGGGAACCCGCTCCCCGATCCCGCAGCACACCTCATAGGGGATCGTCCCCAGCCGATCGGCCCACTCGGCGGCCGAGATCTCGTCGTCACCCTGCCGGCCGAGCAGCACGACCTCGGTGCCGACCTCGACGGCGTCGGCGTCGGCGCCGGGGCCGAGGTCCACCAGCAGCTGGTCCATGGTGACGGTCCCGGCGATCGGCTTGCGCCGGCCGCCGATCAGGACCTCTCCGCCGACCTGCCCCAGCCGGCGGGGTACACCGTCGGCGTAGCCGACCGGCACGGTGGCCACGGTCGAGGGGACCTCGAGCTCGTAGCGCAACCCGTACGACAGCCGCTCGCCGGCCACCAGACGCCGCACGTAGCTGACCCGCGCCTTGAGGCTGAGGGCGGGCCGCAGCGGGAGCCGCCCGTTCAGCTCGGCGGCCGGGGCGATGCCGTAGATCGAGATGCCGCAGCGGACGAGGTCGTAGCGGGCCTCCGGAGCGGTGAGGACCCCGGCCGAGTTGGCGGCGTGGACCAGCGGCGGGCGGATGCCCATCCGGCCCAGTTCCTTGCGGACCGCCTCGAACACCGCCACCTGCCGGGCGGTGTAGGGGTTCTCCGGCTCGTCGGCCACGGCGAAGTGGGTCAGGAGCCCCTGGAGGTGCAGCTCCCGGTGTTTCTTGATGGCCGGGGCGAGGTCGAGCGCCTCGCTCGGGGAGCAGCCGATGCGGTGCATCCCGGTGTCGACCTTGAGGTGGACGGGCTGGGAGTCGACCCCGGCGTCGGCCGCCGCCTTGGCCAGGGCGTCGACGAACCGCAGGCTGTGCACCACGGGAGTGAGCCGGGCGTCGACGACGGCCCGGGCGGCCTCGGCGGGCGGCTGCGACAGCAGGAGGATCGGCATGTCGATCCCGGCGTCGCGCAGTTCGACGCCCTCCTCGACCAGGGCGACGCCGAGCCAAGTGGCACCGGCCTCGAGCGCGGCGTAGGCGGCGGCCACCGAACCGTGGCCGTACCCGTCGGCCTTGACCACGGCCATCAGGCCCGCCGGGGCGACCAGCCGAGCCAGCTGCACCACATTGTGGCGGATGTTGTTCAGGTCAACCTCTGCCCACGCCGGACGGTAGGGCTTCGACAGCGTGAACGACCCCGGGGTGTCGAGATCCCGGAGCGCCGGGTGGGGTTGCGTCGCCTCGTGCGGGAGCAGCATCCGCTTATGACCTCCAGAGGGGGTACTCCCCCTTCTTACCGCCCGGGGCGGAATCGGGAACGGATGGATGGCGGCCGAGCGGCTCATTGGGCCGACTTCGGGTGGTTGGGGCGGTTCGTGGAGCTTGGAGTCATCATGCAGCCAACCCGCTGAGAACTTGAGGCAATGCGTCGATGAGATCGCCGGCCACGAGGCCGGTGGGGTGGTTCCGGAGAGGCAGGTGAAGCCCCCGAACATCGCTGCACCGGCCGTGGATCCAGGCCCCGGCGGCAGCGGCCCGGAAGACCGGGAGGCCCTGGGCGGCCAGTGCCCCCACCACTCCGGAGAGGACGTCGCCCGTCCCGGCGGTGGCCAGCCACGGCCCCCCGGTGATGTTGACGGCGACCGGCCCGGCGGGGTCGGCCACCACCGTCCGGCTGCCCTTGAGGAGCACCACGGCGCCGGCCCGTTCGGCCAGGCGGCGGGCGGCGCCGACCCGGTCGTCGCCCACCGGCTCGCCGGCCAGCCGGGCGTACTCCCCGGCGTGCGGCGTCACCACGGTGGCCGCCGGCCGGCCGGCCAGGAGGCCGACGTCGCCGCCCAGGGCGTTGAGCCCGTCGGCATCGAGCACGAGCGGGATGGGCGCCTCGGCCACCAGCCGGCGAACGGCCGCCACCGTGGCCGCGGCCTGCCCGAGGCCGGGCCCGACGATGAGGGCCCGGAACCGCTCCAGCCCGTCGAGCACCTCCTTGGCCGCGTCCTCGTCGAGGGCGCCGGACGGCGTGGCCGGCAGCGCCCGGGTGATGACCTCACTCCCCGAGGCCCGGGCGGCGGCGCCGCCCGGGAGGCCGGCCACGACGATGCCGGCGCCGGCCCGGAGGGCGGCCCGGCCGGCCAGCATGACCGCGCCAGTCATGCCCTGCGAGCCCCCGACCACGTAGACGCCCCCCACCGACCACTTGTGACTCTCGGGCTGGCGCCGGGGTAACCAGGCGGCGACGTCCGCCTCTTCGGTGAGCTCCAGCGAGGGCGGGGGTGTGGCGGGGTCGATGCCGATGTCCGCCACTTCGACGTCACCGGCCAGGGCGGCGCCGGGATAGAAGACGAGGCCGGGCTTGAGGGCGGCCAGGCACACCGTGGCCACGGCCTCGACGGCCGGGCCGGCGACGGCCCCGGTCAGCCCGTCGACGCCGGAGGGGATGTCGACGGCCAGCACCGGGCAGTCGGCGGCGCGCATGGAATCGGCGGCGAAGGCGGCGTCGCCCTCGAGGGCCCCCCGAAAGCCCGTCCCGTACATGGCGTCGACGGCCAGGTCGGCCCGATCCAGTGCCCGGCTGAGACGCGGCCGTTCGAGGCCGGCCAGGTCGAAACGGTCGACGCGGGCACCCCAGCCGGCCAGTCGCTGCCCGGCGACACGGCCATCGGCGCCGTTGTTACCCTTCCCGCAGACGATCACGACCCGTCGGCCGTAGGCACCGCCAAGCAGGCGCCGGGCCCCGCGGGCGACCGCTCCGCCGGCCCGGTCAACCAGCGTCGCTTCGCTGACCCCACCGGCGATGGCGGCGGCATCACGGGCGGCCATCTCGGCAGGTGTGAGGATTGGGCGCATCCAAACCAATGGTACGGCCGAATGAGCCACGCTCCGTGGACCATCGCGACCTACCGGGACCGGCCTAAAGGTAAGGTTTAAAGGGGAGGTGACACGTTGGGAGCGGTGAGGCCGGGGCGGCTCCGAACTGCCACGCGACTGCTGGGCCTTACGCTTCTCGCTCCCGCCTGCGGGGCGGATTTCCTGTGGGTCGACACCATGGGCAAGATGCCCGAACTGGTGACGACGACCACCACGGCGTCGACCACCACGACCACCGTGGTGGCTCCCCCGCCGCCACCCCCGCCGGTCCGCCTACCCCCGCCGCCGCGGGCCCCGAAGCCCCCGCCGCCCCCTCCCCCTCCGCCGCCTCCCCCGCCGGCGCCCAAGGCGGTGCCGTTGCCCGGTGACTCACCGTTGACCGGAATCGGGGTGGGCGGGTACACCACCGGCCACCCGGCCCTGGTGGTGAAGATCGACAACGTGGGGGCCGCCCGGCCCCAGCAGGGAATCAACGAAGCCGACGTGGTCTTCGAGGAGATGGTCGAAGGCGGCTTCACCCGGTTCGCCGCCGTCTTCCACTCGACCCCCGCCGACCCGGTGGGCCCGATTCGATCGGCTCGTTCCACCGACGTCGCCCTGCTGGCGCCGCTGTACCACCCGCTGTTCTCGTACTCCGGAGCCAACCGGGACTTCCAGAGGATGATCCGGGAGTCGTCGATGGTCGACGTCGGCGTCGACAACTTCCCCGGGATGTACTACCGGCACAAGGGCCGCAAGTCGCCGCAGAATCTGTTCTCCAACACCTCGCGGCTCCACAGCCTGGCCTCGCCGGACGCCAAGGCGCCGCCGCCGTTGTTCTCCTACCGTGACGCCGGCACACGCCCGTCGGAGCCGGGTGCCCGCCCGATCTCGCGGGCGTCGGCGAACTTCTTCTACGACGGCAAGGAACGGACCCACATCAGCTACGACTGGGACGCCGGCGCCAACGCCTGGACACGAATCCAGAACGGCTCGCTGCACGTCGACAGCGAGGGGCGGAAGGTCGCCCCGACGAACGTCATCTTCCAGTTCGTCGACTACCGGAACACCGGCTACGTCGACAGTTCCGGCGCCAAGGTGCCCGAGGCCGGTGTGGTCGGCAGCGGCGACGCCTGGATCCTGTCGGCCGGATACCTCGTTCCGGTTCGGTGGGAGAAGAAGGACCACAACGACGTCACCGTCTTCCGGGGGGCGGACGGCCGCTATGCCCGTCTTCTGCCCGGCCGCACGTGGGTGGAGCTGGTCCCGCCCCCGATCGAGAAGGCCTCGTTCGTCGAGCGGCCGGTCGACGCCAACGACGAGGCCAAGCCGGTGGCCCCGCCCCTGGCGGACGGGACGGGCCCGTCCCCGCCGGAGACGACGACCACCACCACCGGCCCGGCGGGCACCACGACCACCACGACCAAGCCGGAGGAGACCACGACCACGACGTTGCCGGTCTCGACCACGTTGACCACGCTCCCGGTCGACCCGACGAACCCGACCACCTCGTCGACCGAGCCGAGCACTTCGTCGACCGAGCCGAGCACCTCGTCGACCGCGAAAGAACGCAAGAGCCAGGGCAAGAAGGACGGCGGCCGGGACTCGGGCACGGACGAGGACAAGTCGGCGGCGGCCTCGTCGACCCCCGCCTCGTCGTCCTCTACCGCCTCCGTCGCCTCCGGCCCCGCCAGCGCGGCGATCGTCGGCCTCCTCCTGCTCTTCGCCCCCTGGCCCGGCCAACCGGGCCGCAGCCGCCGGCGGCGCCGCTCCCGCTGACCCGCTCCCGCTGAACCGTCGCCGGTCCGAAACCGGCCCATAGCAGGCAAGTGCAAACGCCGCTCGGGCTGGCTCCGCAGCCCCGCCCGTACCATGACCGGGCCGCCCTGAACCGTCCGAGCCGGTGTGGCGCGCACTGCTGCTTCGGATGGATGGAGGGCCCTGATGGCGAGGACGCAACGGCGGGTGGTGACCGTCGTCTTCGCCGATCTCGTCGGGTTCACCACCCTGGCTGAACGGCTCGACGCCGAAGACGTCGCCCTCGTCCAGGACGGCTACTTCGCCGGTGCCGCCTCGGCCATCGCCGACCACGGCGGGCAGGTCGAGAAGTTCATCGGCGACGCCGTGGTGGCGACATTCGGAGTTCCCCACGCCGGCGACGACGATCCCGAGCGGGCCATCCGGGCCGGGCTGGCGATCATCGAGACGGTCTCCTGGGTGGAGGCCGAGCTCGGGCTCGAACGGGGAACGCTGCGCGTCCGGGTCGGGATCAACACCGGTGAGGTCGTCGTCGTCCACGCTCAGGACGGGACGTGGCGGCTGGCCGGCGACGCGGTCAACGTCGCCGCCCGCCTCCAGGCCGCGGCCGAGCCGGGGACGATCTTCGTCGGTCCCGACACCGCCTTCGCCGCCGACCACGCCTTCGTGACCGAACCGGTCGGCGAGCTGGCCCTCAAAGGCAAGACGGGCACGGTGACCGCCCGGCGGATCGTGCGGCCCCGCCCCATCCCCTCCCGGGAATGGATCCTCGAGGGCCTGCGCGCCCCCACCATCGGCCGCGGCCGGGAGCTGGCGCAGCTCGATCGGGCCCAGGCCGCGGCCGCCGATGCGGCCGGCGGGCTGTTCATTATCGCTCCGCCCGGCGTCGGCAAGAGCCGGCTGGTCGACGAGCTCCGCCGCCGGGCTCTCGTCCGGGGCGTCCCGGTGTGGACCGTCCGGATCACCAGGACGACCGGCACGGCCTACGAGCCGATCGCCGACCTGCTGCAGGCCGCCCTCGGCGCGGCGGTGGCCGGTCCTGAACCGAGGCCGCTCCTCCTCGAGCGCCTCGCCCGGTGCGGACATGTGGGGCCCCGGGCCGAACTCAGTGCGGAACACACTCTGGCGCTGCTCTCCGGCGCGCCGCTCGACGCCGAACCCACCGAACTGTGGCGATCGTGGACGGCCATGCTCGACGCCCACGACGGCTCCGAGACGCCGGTGTGGATCGTGGAAGACGTCCACCTGGCCTCCGCTGACGTGCGGGCGTTCCTGGCCCACGCCCGGCAGGAGCCGCACCGGCGCAACCGGCTCCTGGTCATCGCCGGCCGACCGGCGATGCTGCCGGCCGCGGAAGGGGAACCGTTCGCCGACTTCGACGTCCTCAACCTGGAGCCGCTCACCGGCGACGCCACCGCCGAGCTGGTCGAGTCGCTGACCGGCGCCGGGGTCCTGCCGCCCGAGGTCGCCGCCGCGGTGTGCACGGCGTCGGCCGGCAACCCCCTCTTCGTCGAGGAGCTGCTGCGGTCGTGGCTGCAGGCCGGTGTCCTGCGGCGCGGCGACCACAGCGCCCTGGTCTTCACCGGCGGCGGCGACCGGCTCGACATCCCGACCACCGTCAAGGCGATCTACCTCGGCCAACTCGACGATCTGCCCGACGGCCCCCGCACCGTCGTCGACACCGGCTCGGTGCCGGGGACGACGTTCCCCGGTCCTGCGCTGCCCGTCCTCGGGATCGACGAGCCCGACCACTCACTGGGTTTTCTGACCGAGACCGGTCTGCTCACCGGGCCCCATCCCGATCTCGTGAACGCCGCGTCGTACACCTACCGCCACGGTCTCCTGCGCGACACCGCCTACGCCGCCCTGCCGCGTTCGCGGCGGGTGGAGCTCCACCTGCGCTTCGCCGAATGGGTCGAGGGCAACGTCCGCCCCGAGGCCGGAGCCGAGATCGTGGCCGAGCACCTCGCGGCCGCCTACGACGAGTCCTCCGAGCTGACCGGCACCGGGGACGGGCTCTCCCGGGCCGAGCTCGCCGCCCGGGCCGCTTCGTGGCTCGAGCGGGCCGCCGCCGACCGGTTGGCCGGCGCCCCGCAGCGGGCAGCCGAACTGCTGGCCCGGGCCCGGCGGCTCACCGATCCGGACGACGCGGCGGCGCTCCGGCGCCAGCTGCGCCTCGGTGAAGCGTTGCGCCGTTCGGGCCGGCTCGAGCAGGCCCTCCGGGCCTTCGCCGACGCCGGGGACCTGGCGGTGGGCGGAGCGGACCCCGCCGCCGTCGCCGACGCCGCCCTCGGTTACGAAGACGCCCTGTTCGAGAGCCGCCTCCCGCGGGCCGAGTGGGGCGCGACCGGGCAGCGGCTGCTGGACGCGGCACTGGCCGCCAACCCGGGCGCCGACGGGCGCCGGGCCCGGCTGCTCGCCGCGCTGGGACGGGCCCGGGTCTACGAAGGTGCACCGCAGGCCGGTGCCGCCGCCGGTGCCGAGGCGCTCGACGTCGCCCGGGCCGCCGGTGACGGCAGCGCCCTGGCCTACGCCCTGGTCAGCCGGAGGGCGGGCCTGACCGCTCCGGAGGAGCTGCCGGTCCGCCTCGCCGCCGGTGAGGAGCTCATGCGGGCCGCCCACGCCGCCGGCGACCTCGAGGCCGAACTGGAAGGCGTTCGGCTCCACTTCATCGATCTCCTGGAGGCGGGTGACATCGTGGCCGCCGGCCGGGCCGAGCGCCGGGCCACGGAGATCATCACCTCGCTGCGCCGGCCCTTGTTCTTCTGGTATCCACCGATGTGGCGGGCCATGGGTGCCCTCTTCGCCGGCGACTTCGACACCGCCGCCGGCCTGATCGAGCACTTCCGGGCCGAAGGGGACCGGTGGCACTACCGCGACGCCGACCTGGTCCACGCCGTCCAGGTCCTGCAGCTCCACGGTGGGCGGGGCCGGGCCGATCTGGCCCGACCGGTGGTCGAGGCGGTGGCCGCCCGGGCCCCGGTCCGGTCCGCTCCCATCCTGGCCTGGTGCTACGCCCAGGCCGGGATGTCGGACGACGCCCGCCGCCAACTCGATGTGGTCACCGCCGATGAACTGGCCGCCGTTCCCGACGACCTGAGCCGGAGCTACGTCCTGTCGTTGTGCGCCGAGGCCGCCGCCCTCCTCGACGACGCCGCCGTCGCCGCCCGCCTCCTGCCCCTGCTCGAACCGTGGGCCGGCCACAACGTCGTCCTCGGCTCGGGGGCCGTCTGTCTCGGGGCCGCCTCCCACTTCGTCGGGCTCGCCGCCCGGACCGCCGGGGACCCCGAGACGGCGGTCGCCCACCTCACGGAGGCCATGACCATGAACGATGCGATGGCGGCCCGACCGGCCGCCACCCTTTCCCGGGTCGAGCTGGCCCGGACGTTGTCGCTCCTCGGCCGGCCCGACGCCGCCCTCGAGCTCCTGGAGCGGGCGGCGGTCGATGCCCGTCGCCTCGGGATGTCCGGCGCCGCCGACGACGTCGAACGGCTGCTCGCCCGGCGGGCGCTCGGCGTGCGGGGCCGGCCATGAAGGCACTGGCAGTGGCCGACGTACGGGCCGCGGTCGCCCGGGAATGGGAGCGGTTCATCGCCCGCCTCCCCGCCGCCGACGACGGGCCGGGGTGGCGGGTCGCCACCCGCTGCCAGGGCTGGACGGTCTCCGACCTCGCCGTCCACGCCGTCTGGGGCATCTCCATGGAGGCCGACGCCCTGCGCCGGGCCGGTGCCGGGCGGCGGGAACCGGCCGAGGGCCGCACCCTCGACCCGGCGCGGGCCGGGCCGGAGGAGATCGTCTCCGGGCTCGTGGCCGCCCGCCAAGCCCTGCTTGACGAGTTGGCGGTCCTCGACGACCACGACGGAGAGCGGATCGTCCCCCTGCCCTACGGCGAGCTGCCCCGGGCGCTCTTCCTGCCGATCCTGGTCATGGAAGCCGGCATCCACGCCGACGACCTCGCCGCCGGGGGCGATGCCGCCGCACCGCTGGCCGACGACGTGGTCGTCGCCACCACCAACTTTCTCGTGACGTTCCTGCCCGTCCTGGCGGCCGGGGCCTCGGCGACACCACCGGCCGGGACGGTCGTCGCCCTGCGGGGCGCCACCGTCGATCTCCGGCTCCGCTTCGGCGACGGCCGGTGGAGCGCTGCCGACGCCGGCGATCCGCTGCCGGGCCCCTCCGGTACCGGGGATGCCGGCGCCGTCGTGGCGGCGGAGGACGACTCGACCATCCTGCGCTTCGCCCTCGGCCGCCTCGCCGCCGACGACTCCCGTCTCTCGTTCTCCGGCCCGGGCCGCGCCTTCAAGCGCTGGTTCCCCGGCCCCTGATGGAGGTTCCCATGCGGCGCCACGCCACCGTCACGTCCCTGTCCTGGATCCCCTCCGAAGCCGTCGAGGGAATGACGAAACTCGGCTTCGAATCGGGCTTCACGCACTACGACGCCCCGCCGCCCGACACCGTCGCCGGCGCCGAGGACGTCGAGGCGCTCCGGGCCCATGACCGCTTCCGCTTCGCCAACCGGCTCGACGCCTGGATTGAGGCGGAGGACGGCAGGATCACCGCCTACGGCTACGGCGCCGCCAGCGGCGGCGTGATGGGGGCCACGACCGTCCAGGCCGGTCCGGCCCGGGTGACGTTCCAGGCCTTCGCCATGCCCGAGATCCGCCACGAACCGGAGGTCGGCGACGGCTGGGTGCGGTTCGTCCAGACGACCGGCGGGCGGACGGGCCTGCCCGCTCCCCGGCGGGTACGGCGAAAGCCGTACGTGCAGTTCCGCGCCCCGCTGGTGTGGACCACTCTGGCCCTGACGCTGCACGCCGACGGCCGGGAGGAGTGGGAGGTGGTCGGCGCCTCGCCGTTCCCCCGCCACTGGATCTACGGCCCCGACGGCAAGCTGGCCGGCAAGGTCGGGCTGGCCGACTTCCGCCGCTGGTGGCGCAGCGCCTTCGGCCGGCACAGCCCCTGGGGTGACGAGGAGTCGCCGGCGCTGGTGACGGCGGCGGAGACCGCCCTGGAACGGCGGCTGTCGACGAGGATCATGCAGGGCGCCGAGGCGCCGATGTTCCGTAGGCTCGAACGCGGCGGCGTCCTCGTCCGGGAAGGCGAGGAGGGCGACGACCTCTACCTGCTGCTCGACGGAGTCCTGCGGGTCGAGGCGCAAGGCCGGCGGCTGGCCGAGATCGGACCGGGCGCGCTGCTCGGCGAGCGGGCCGGGCTCGAAGGTGGCCGGCGCACGGCGACGCTGACCGCGGTGACACCGTGCCGGGTGGCGGTGGTGCAGGCGGGACTGCTCGACCGCGCCGAACTGGAGGCGGTGAGCCGGGGTCACCGGCGCGAAGAGCCGTCGTAGTCGTGCGCATCCACGTCTGCGGCGTGCGGGGGTCGACCCCGGCGCCGGGTGCGGCGTTCATCCGCTACGGCGGCCACACCTCGTGTCTGGCGCTGGCCCACGACGGCGAGCCGCCGACGCTGCTCCTCGACGCCGGGACGGGGATCCGCCGGGTTCCTGAGCTGCTCGACGGCGAGCCGTTCCGGGGGACGATCCTCCTCGGCCACCTGCACTGGGACCACACCCAGGGCCTGCCGTTCTTCACCGCCGGCGACCGGCCCGATGCCCGGGTCGAGGTTCTGATGCCCGAGCAGGGCGATGCCCTCGCCGTCCTGGCCCGGATGATCGCCCCGCCGTTCTTCCCCGTCGACCCGACCGGCCTCCGGGGCGACTGGCGTTTCGCCGGGCTGGCGCCGGGCGTCCACGTCATCGAGGGCTTCACGGTGCTGGCCCTCGAGATCCCTCACAAGGGCGGCCGGACGTTCGGCTACCGGGTCAGCGACGGTTCGGGTTCGCTGGCCTACCTCTCGGATCACGGGCCGGTCGCGCTGGGCGACGGCCCGGACGGGTTCGGGCCGTATCACCCCGATGCGGTGGCGCTGGCCGACGGCGTCGACGTCCTGTTCCACGACGCCCAGTACACGGCAGCGGAGTGGGCGGCCCGGGCGGGCTTCGGCCATTCCGCCGTCGACTACGCCGTCGGCCTGGCGCAGCGGGCGGCGGCCCGCCGCCTGATGCTGTTCCACCACGACCCGGCCCGCACCGACCACGAGATCAACGAGCTCGTCGCCGCCCTGGCCGACGAGGGTGCGCCGCTGCCCGTCGAAGCGGCGGCCGAAGGAACGGTCCTTACCCTCGGCGCCGCCGTTCAGCGGTAGGCGACGGCGATCGCCATCGCCATCGTCGCCGTGTGGGTCAGGGAAACGTGCCAACCCCGGACAGCGCGCTCCTCCGCCAGGGCCGCGGCCCGGCCGGCGACCGTGAGCGCCGGCGCTCCCCCTTCGCCCCGGACGACTTCCACGTCGGCGAAGTCGAAGGCGCCGAGGCCGACCGACAGCGACTTCATCACCGCTTCCTTGGCCGCGAACCGGGCGGCCAGGCCGGGGACGGGATCGTGCCGGCCGGCGGCCTCGGCCCGCTCCGCCTCCGTGAAGACCCGCTCCGCAAAACCACGCCGTCGGCCGAGAACGACGCGGAACCGCTCCACGTCGACGGCGTCGATCCCGACGCCGACGACCTCGCCTCCCGGGATCACGCTCCCCGTCCTAGCGCACGGGCGGGCAGAGTGTGGCGATGCCCCGCTCGACTCCTCGCCATGACCACGACGCCGGCGGCTCCCCGGAGCTCCTGGCCGCCAAGGCCGAGCTGCGGAAGGAGATCTGGGCCGCGCTCCGGGCCGCCAAGGCGACCCGCTTCCCCGGCCCCGAGGGGCGGATCCCGAACTTCGTCGGTGCCGAGGCTGCAGCGGAGCTTTTGCGGAGCACTGAGCTCTGGCAGGCGGCCGCCACCCTCAAGGCCAACCCCGATTCGCCGCAGTGGCCCGTCCGCCAGCGGGCCCTGGAGGACGGGAAGCTCCTGTTCATGGCCGTCCCCCGCCTGGCCGAGCCGGAGCCTTTCTTCCTGCTCGACCCGGAGCAGCTGGCGGCGTCGGCCCGGGAGGCGTCGTCGATCAAGGGCGCCTCGAAGTCGGCCCGGCCGGTCGGCCTCGGCCAACTGAAGCCCGTCGACCTCGTGGTGGCCGGCACCGTGGCCGCCGGCCTCGACGGCGCCCGCCTCGGCAAGGGCGGTGGCTTCTCCGACCTCGAGTTCGCCGTCGCCTCCGAAGCCGGCCTGATCGGGCCCGACACGGTGGTGGTGACGACCGTCCACGAAGCGCAGGTCCTCCCCGCCGGTGAGATCCCCACCACCGACCACGACGTCCTCCTCGACCTGATCGTCACCCCCGACCGCGTCATCGAAATCCCCCGCCGCCAACGCCGTCCCCCGGCCGCCATCCGCTGGGACGAACTGACCGACGAGAAGATCGCCGCGATCCCGCTGTTGAAGGAGCTCAGGGGTCGCCGAGGGCGGCGGTGAGGGCGGCTTCGAGGCGGTCGGTGTAGCCCGTCGCCGTCTCTTCGGCCGGCGCCTCGACCATGATCCGGACGACGGGCTCGGTGCCGGACGGGCGGACCAGGACCCGGCCACCGTCGGCCAGCTCCGCCTCGACGGCGGCGACCTCGGCCCAGAAGGCCGTGGCATCGGGCAGGCCGGCCCGGTCGGCCACCCGGACGTTGCGGAGCACCTGGGGCAGCTTGACGACCACCGACGCCAGCTCCGACAAGGGACGCCCGGAGCGGACGAGGACGTCGAGCAGGACGAGCCCCGACAGGAGCCCGTCGCCCGTGGTGGCGAGGTCCCCGAAGATGATGTGACCCGACTGCTCGCCGCCGAGACTGAAGCCGCCCGCTTCCATGGCCTCGAGGACCGACCGGTCGCCGACCGGCGTCGTCTCGACCCGGATGCCCTCGGCGGCCATGGCGTGGTGGAAGCCGAGGTTGGCCATCACCGTGGCGACGACCGTGTCATGGCGGAGCCGACCCCGGGCCCGGAGGTCGAGGGCGGCGATGGCCAGGATGTGATCGCCGTCGACGAGGCCGCCCCGCTCGTCGACCGCCACGAGCCGGTCGGCGTCGCCGTCGAAGGCCAGGCCGGCCGCCGCACCGGTGGCGACCACCTCGGCCTGCAGCGGCCCGACGTCGGTCGAGCCGCAGCCGGCGTTGATGTTCGTGCCATCCGGCCGGGCGCCGAGCGCCAGGTTGTCGACCTTGGCGCCGAGCTGGGCCAGGACCCAGGGGGCGGTGACGGTGGCCGCCCCGTTGCCGCAGTCGGTCACGACCCGCAGGCCATCGAGCCGCCGGCCCTCCAGCACCGTGAGCAGGTGCGTGGCGTAGGCCTGCGTGAGGTCGTCGCGGTGCGCCGTTCCGACGGCCGCCCCCTCGACCCGGGTCGGGGCCGACCGGCCGGCGAGGATGGCGTCCAGCTCGGCTTCCAGCCGCTCCTCCACCTCATCGCTGAGCTTGCGGCCGCCCCGTTCGAAGAACTTGATCCCGTTGTCGGGGAACGGGTTGTGGCTGGCCGACAGGACGGCCGCCGGGCAGTCCCGCTGGGCGCTCAGATAGGCCGCCCCCGGGGTGGGCAGCACGCCGGCCAGCACCACCTCGGCGCCTTCGGCGGCCAGGCCGGCCGACAGGGCCGCCTCCAGCATCGGGCCCGACCGGCGGGTGTCGCGGGCCAGCACGAACGGCCGGTGGACGCCGAGCACCCGGGCCGCCGCCCGCCCGAGGGCCAGCGCCAGCTCCGGCGTCAGCTCGACATTGGCCAGGCCCCGGACCCCGTCGGTACCGAAGCGCAACGTCATGGGGCGCGGCGGTGGCGGCGAGCCCGGCGGGCTACCGCTTCGAGTACTGAGGCGCCTTGCGGGCCTTCTTGAGGCCGTACTTCTTGCGTTCCTTCTCCCGGGCGTCGCGGGTGAGCAGCCCGGCCTTCTTCACCTGGGGCCGCAGGTCGGGATCGAGCGTCACGAGCGCCCGGGCGATCCCGAGGCGCATGGCCCCCGCCTGCCCGCTCACGCCTCCGCCGGCCAGCGTGCAGTCCACGTCGTAGACCTCGGCGGTCTGCGTGAGGCGCAGCGGCTCGGTCACGATCATCCGGTGCGTGGCGTTGGGGAAGAACTGCTCGAAGGGACGCTTGTTGCAGAGGATCACCCCGGTACCGGGGCGGAGCCGCACCCGCGCCACCGCTTCCTTGCGACGTCCGGTGGTCTGGATGAGGGGCTTCGGCACTTCCGTGAACTCCTTCGATCTCGCTTAGGCCGTGCGCGCCTTGCGGGCGTACGGCGGCTGGAGCGGCTGCGGCTGCTGGGCGGTGTGGGGATGCGTCGGGCCGGGATGGATCTTGAGCTTCTTCAGCATCTGCCGGCCGAGGGGGCCCTTCGGCAGCATGCCCTTCACCGCCAGGCGCAGCACCCGCTCCGGGTTGCGCTCCATGAGGCTGGCCAGGTTCTCCGACCGGAACCCGCCGGGGTACTGCGAGTGCCGGTAGTAGCGCTTGTCGGCCCCCTTCTTGGGGTCGACGGCGATCTTGGAAGCATTGACCACGACGACGAAATCGCCCGTGTCGATGTGAGGGGCGTAAATCGGCTTGTGCTTCCCCCGCAGAATGCGGGCGATCTCACTGGCCAGCCGACCCAGCACCATGCCCTCGGCGTCGACGAGGTGCCAGGCGCGGGTGACGTCAGATTGCTTTGGGGAGAAAGTCCTCACCCGGAACTTCCTTTCATCGGGCGCGGCCGCCCAATACGGCAAGCGGCAGGTCGATAAGGCTAGCAGTGAGAGACGCAGGTGCGACAACCAGCGGTGAGGAATCACACTCTGTGACCATGGTGCCGCCTCCCGACAGCGCCGGTCCCGGCGCGGCTCGCGCCGCCTCGGCCGCCGCCGCCCTCGAGGTCCTGACCGACCGGTCCCTGGAGCCCATCGTGGAGATGGTCCTGACGGTGCGGGACGGGGCCTACGAGGCCCACTCCGCCGATGGCTCCGTCCGCTTCGCCCGCCGGATCGACCGGACGGGGTGGCGCTACGACGTTCTCGACGTCGCCGGCCGCAACCCCCTCGGCGACCAGGACTGCGGGCGTTTCGCCGGCGCCGCCGCCGAGGCCGCCGGCCGTTACCCGAACCGGTCGGCCAACGCCTATCCCCACGGCTACGAGCAGGTCGTGCAGTTCTTCGAGGCGCCGATGTCGCCCGACCTGTGCGTGGTCCACAGCGCCGCCCACAACTACGAGGACCGCGGCGGCCACCGGGGCGAGCACGGTTCCCTCGACGTCGTCCAGGCCCGGGCGCCGTTCGTGCTGGCCGGCCGGGGCGTGCGGGCCGACGGACTGGTCGACCGATCCTGCCGCCTGGTCGACGTCGCGCCGACCCTGGCCCGGCTCCTGGGGCTGCCGCACCGGCTCGGCCGGGGCCTCAACGGCCTGCACCGGGCCGACGCCTACCTCGCCCGCCAGGACGGCGATCCCCTCTCGGATCTCCTCGTTCCCGGCGAGGCGCCCCGCCACGTCGTCGGCTTCCTGATGGACGGGTGCAACCCGAACACGCTCTACCGGCTGGCCGAGTCCGGCGCCGCCCCCAACGTCGCCCGCCTGATGGGTATGGGGACGGCCTTCCGCCACGGCGCCATGGCCGGCATGCCGACGGTCACGCTGGCCAACCATACGTCGCTGATCACCGGCGCCCTCCCCGGCCACCACCGGATCCTCCACAACGCCTGGTGGGACCGCCTCTCCGGCGAGGTCGTGACCACCAACTCCCCGGCCGCCTGGCCCACGGCCATGACCCGCCTGGCGCCGGGCATCGAGACGATCTTCGAGGCCATCCGGGCGGCCGAGCCGGCCGCCTTCACCGCCGCCGTCAACGAGCCGGCCGACCGGGGCGCGACGTTCTCGACCTTCGACTTCTTCCGCCGGGGCGACCTGCCGCCGTTCCCCCAGCCGGAGGACCTGCCCCACGTGACGATGCGCTTCGCCGGGCCCCTGGGCGACTACCGGTTCAACACGATCATCGACCACATGGCCATGGAACAGGCGGTCGGTCTGTGGGACGGGCGCTACCGCGACGCCGACTACCCCGCGCCCCGGTTCTGCTGGGTGAGCTTCCAGCTGACCGACTGCGGCATGCACGCCGGCGGCCCCCGCTCGGACATCGCCGAGGCGGCCATCGCCGACACCGACGGGCGGATCGGCGAGATCATCGCCGCCGTCGAGCGGGCCGGGGCCTTCGACGACACGGCCTTCCTGCTCGTCGCCGACCACGGCATGGAGGAGACCAACCCCGAGATCAGGGGCGACTGGGACGCCGCCCTGGCCGCGGCCGGCGTCGCCTTCCGCGACGAGGGCCACGGCTTCGTCTATCTCGACCCGGCCACCCGCTAGCGCGCTTCGGCGCGGTAGCCCGCCGCCCGGAGAGTCTCCAGGACCTGGGCCCGGTGTTCGGGGTCGCGGGTCTCGGTGGTCATGTGGACTTCCACCTCGTCGACGGCCAGGTGGACGCCGCTGCGGTGGTGCTCGATGTCGACCACGTTGAGACCGAGGCCGGCCAGCAGCCCCGTCAGGCGGTGCAGCTCGCCCGGCCGGTCGTGGAGGGCGACGCGCAGCAGGAGGTACCGGCCGGCCGCGGTGAGGCCGTGGCGGATCACCCGGATCAGCAGCGTCGGATCGATGTTCCCGCCGGAGAGCAGGAGGCAGGCCGCTTCGCCGTCGGACTCGGGGAGCTTGCCGGCCAGGGCCGCGGCCAGCGGCGCCGCCCCGGCCGGTTCTACCACCGCCTTCGTGCGTTCCAGAAGCAGGAGCAGCGCCCGGGACAGGTCCTCCTCGGAGACCGTCACCATCTCGTCCACCAGCGCGCCGACGTGGGCCAGGGTGAGGTCGGACACCCGCTTCACGGCGATGCCGTCGGCCATCGTGTCGATCCGGTCGAGCGCGACCGTGTGACCGGCGGCCAGCGACGCCGTCATCGACGCCGCTCCCTCCGCCTCCACGCCGACGACCCTGAGCCCCGGCCGGAGGGCCTTGAGGGCTGCCGCCACCCCGCTGATCAGTCCTCCGCCGCCGACCGACACCACCGCCATCCCGGCCTGGGGAGCCTGCTCGGCCACCTCCAGGCCGATGGTCCCCTGGCCGGCGATGACCAGGGGATCATCGAACGGCGACACGAACCGGGCGCCGGTCGCCTCGGCGTGGGCCAGCGCGTCGGCGAGGCAGTCATCGAACACGACGCCACCGAGTACGACTTCGGCGCCGTAGCCCCGGGTGGCTGCCACCTTGGGGAACGGAGCGGTGTCGGGCATGAAGATCGTCGACTTCACGCCGAGCAGTGACGCGGCCAGCGCGACGCCCTGGGCGTGGTTGCCGGCGCTGGCTGCCACCACACCCGCCGCCCGCTCGGTCGGGTCGAGCCGGGCGATGCGGTGATAGGCGCCCCGGATCTTGAACGAGCCCGTCCGCTGGAGGTGCTCAGCCTTGAGGAGGATGGGCCGGCCGGCCAGCACCGACAGGTGCTCCGAGCCCTCGACCGGCGTGCGGCGCACGACCGGGGCGAGGAGGCGCCGGGCCGCCTCGATGTCGTCGAGGGTGACGAGCGGGGGGGTCGAGGCAACCAGGAGGCCGATCCTACCGCCGGTACCATCGACGCATCCCGCCCACGACCCGCCTCCCCCCGCGCCCCGCCCTCGGTCTGGCCGTGATCGCCGCCGTGACGATCGCCGCCGCCGTCACGGTCCTGGCCGTCGTCAGCGACGGCGGTTCCGAGCCTCGCACCACCGACGTCACCGCCCTCGACACCGCCGGGGACTACCCGCCGGCCCCCTGGCGGGCGGGCCCGGTCCCCCGGGCGGCCGTCCCCGCTCCCTTCACCGAGGCGTGGGACCGGGCCGGCAACCGCAGGCGGTGCGCGCTGCTGTTTCCCCTCGACGGCGGGCCCGAACTGCCCGACGCCACGCCGACCGCCGGGAAGACGCCCGAGGACCGGGGCTGGGACATCTTCCTGGCCGGCCGGGCCGGCAGCGTCGAAGTCCTCGGCCTCTTCGACAAGGCCGCCCGGACCGACAAGCCCTCGACCGGCCCGAGCTACACCCGGACCTGGTCCGACGGCTCAGTGGCGAAGTACTCGCCCGACGTCGGCGGCGCCGCCCCCGGTAACTACGACCCGAACACGTCGGCCTACGAGGCCGTCCTGACCCTGCCCGACCAGGCCTGCACCTACCGGATCTACGACACGCTCGGACGGGCCCACCTCGAAGCGCTCTTCGACCGCCTCCGGTTGATGGCCCCTGGGAGTTAGACCGACACGCCCTCGCCGATGAGCCGGCCGATGAGGTGACTGGCCAGGCCGACGACGGTGGCGATGGCGACCATGCGTAGACCGCCTCGAACCGGACTCCGCCCGGTGAGGATGGCGATGGCCGAGCCGACCACGAACAGCGTGACGGCCGACAGCACGGTGGAGATGACGAGGGCCGCCGCCCCGGCTCCGAAGAGGAAGGGGAGCACGGGGATGAGCGCCCCCACGGCGAAGGAGGCGAACGACGACCCGGCCGCCACCCACGGCGAGCCCAGGTCGCCGGGCGCCAGACCGAGCTCCTCGCGGGTCAGCGTGTCGAGCGCGCTCTCGGGCCGGCGCATGATCCGCCGGGCCAGGGCCTTCGCCTCATCGTCGGACAGACCCTTCGCCTGGTAGATGAGGATCAGCTCCTCGAGCTCCTCGTCGGGGAAGGCCGCCACCTCTTCCCGTTCGATGTTGATCTCGCGCTCGTAGAGCTCCCGCTGGGACTGGACGGAGACCCACTCCCCGGCGGCCATCGAGAAGGCGCCGGCCAGGAGCCCGGCCAGGGCGGCCAGCAGGATGATGTTCCGGTTCGAGGTGCCGCCGGCGACACCGAGGATCAACAGCACGTTCGACACCAGACCGTCGTTGACGCCGAACACCGCCGCCCGGAGGGCGCCGCCGACCGCCGCCCGGTGCCGGCCCTCCGACAGGGCGATCTGTTCGCCCTTCCCCTCGCCGTGCAGGGCGGCGAGCGTTCGGCCGTGGGCCATCTCCTCCGCCGACATCGTGGCCGTGGCGTCCTCCATGTCCCGGTAGCGGGCGGCGTCGCTGGCCTCGAGCCGCAGCACGAGCGGCAGGACGGCGTCTGCCCCGAACCGGCGACCGAGGGCGGAGAGGACCCGGGTCCTGAGGGTCCGCTTCGGGGGCGGGAAGTTCGTGACGCCCGCCTCCCGGAGAAGGCGCTCCCAGTGGGCGGCGTGACGTTCCTCGGCGTCGGCCAGGCGGTTGAGCACGGCGCGCCGGCGGCCCTCGGACGCCTCGGCCAGCGCCCGGTAGAGGGCGGCGGCGTCGAGTTCGTCCGCCCGCATCTCCTCGAACAGCGTCAGCCGCTCCGGCTCGATGGCCATAGCTGGCAATCTACCCGGCCCCCGTAATGACCAAGACCGGCTTTGGTGGTTAGGAGAGCCTCAGTAGCCCACTTCGCGGAGGCAAAGCCCCTGCGGTGGGGCCACCTTGCCCGCCGCCGACCGGTCCCTGGCCCGCAGCATGCCCATCACCTCGCCGGCCCGGCGGGCGCCCGTTCCGATGTCGACGAGCGTGCCGACGATCGACCGGACCATCTGCCAGCAGAAGGCCGTCGCCCGGATGTCGAACCACAGGACGCCGTCGCCGGCCTCCAGCCACCGCGACTCCTCCACCCGCCGGACCGTCGTGGAGCCCGGCGGGCCGCCCCGGCAGAAGGCGGCGAAGTCGTGCTCGCCCACGAACGGGTCGGCGCCGAGCTGCATGGCCTCCAGCCGCAGCTCTCCCGGCACCCACCAGGCGTAGCGGGCCAGGAACGGGTCGGGCACCGGCCGGTTGACGACGGTGTAGCGGTAGGCCCGCCACCGGGCCGAGTGCCGGGCGTCGAAGGCGCCATCGACGACCTCACATGACCGCACGACGACCTCCGGCGCCAGCATGCCGTTGAGGGCCTTCTGCAGGCGGCGGGGGTCGACGTCGGGCTCGCAGGGCAGACTGACGACCTGACCCCAGGCGTGGACGCCGGCGTCGGTCCGCCCGGCGCAGGTGATGTCGGGCTCGTGGCGGAGCACCTTCTCCAGCGCCGGGGCGAGGACGCCGGCCACGGTCCGGACGTCGGGCTGGGCGGCGAAGCCGTGGAAATCCGTCCCGTCGTAGGCGACGACGAGCTTCAGCTTCGCCGACTGCGACGGGACCGATTCAAACAGGCTCAGACCAGTTCGATCCTCGCCATGGGGGCGTTGTCACCCGGCCGGGGCCCGAGCTTCAGGATCCGCAGGTAGCCACCGTTGCGCTCGGCGTAGCGGGGGGCGATCTCGGAGAAGAGTTTGGCCGCCACGTCGCGATCGGTGATGACCGACATCACCTGCCGCTTCTCGTGGAGGCCACCCTTCTTGGCCTTGGTGATGAGCCGTTCGGCGATCGGGCGGAGTGCCTTGGCCCGGGCCTCGGTCGTCACGATCCCCTCGGAGGCGAAGAGGTGGGCGGCCATGTTGGCCATCATCAGCCGCTGGTGCGAGGGGCTGCCCCCCAGACGCGGACCCTTCTTCGGCGCGGGCATGACAGAGCTCCCTTTATTCCTTGACCCGGAGGGACAGGCCCCGCTCGTCGAGCTTCTGGACGACCTCTTCGAGCGACTTCTGCCCGAAGTTGGTGATGGCCAGCAGGTCGTCCTCGGTCCGCTCCACGAGCTGGCCGATGGTGTCGATCTGGGCCCGCTTGAGGCAGTTGCGGGGCCGTTCCGAGAGGTCGAGCTCCTCGATCGGCAGGTCGAGGTCGAGCGAGGTCGACCCGCCGACGGCGGTGTCGCCCAGTTCCAGGCCCCGGGGGACCGACGACAGCTCGGCCAGCAGGCCGACCAGGTTCCGCAGGGTCTCCCCCGCCGAGGCCAGCGCCTCCTTGGGCGAGATCGAGCCGTCGGTCTCGATGTCGAGGGTCAGGCGGTCGTAGTTCGTGGCCTGCTCGACCCGGGTGGGCTCGACGGCGAAGGCCACTCGCCGGACGGGCGAGAAGATCGAGTCGACCGGGATCACGCCGATGGTCGAGGAGCGCTTGGCCCGGTCGACCGAGAGGTAGCCGCGGCCCTGCTCGACGGTGATGTCGAGCGCCAGCCGGCCCTTGCCGTTGACGGTGGCGATGTGGAGGTCGGGGTTGAGGATCTCGACGTCGGCGGTGGTCTGGATGTCGGCGGCCGTCACGTCGGCCGGGCCGCGCTTGTCGAGGCGGAGGATGACCGGCTCGGGGGACTCCGAGCGCAGCACGAGGTCCTTCAGGTTGAGGATGATGTCGGTGACGTCTTCCTTCACGCCGGGGACGACGTCGAATTCGTGGAGGGCGTCGTCGAAGCGCACGGAGGTGACCGCCGTGCCCGGAATCGAGGACAGGAGGGTACGGCGGAGGCTGTTGCCGAGCGTGTGGCCGAAGCCCGGCTCGAGCGGTGAAATCGTGAAGCGCTGCCGGTTGCCCTCGGCTTCGCCGAGCGGCTCCACGGTCGGGCGCTGGATCATCAGCATGTGAGGCGACTCCCGCGTATTACTTCGAATACAGCTCGACGATCAGCTGCTCCCGGACAGGAACGTCGATGTGCTCCCGCATCGGCAGGTCCCGGACGGTGACCTTGCTGCGGCTGGTGCCGTCGACTTCGAGCCAGGGAGGCACGGTCCGGTCGAGCGTGTCGAGGTTGTGCTGGATGACGATCATGTTCTGCGCCTTGGAGCGCAGTTCGACGACGTCACCCTTCCGCACCTGGTAGGAGGGGATGGTCACCCGCTTCCCGTTGACCGACACGTGACCGTGGCGGACGAGCTGGCGGGCCTGGTTCCGGCTGGCCCCGAACATCGCCCGGTAGGCGACGTTGTCGAGGCGGGTTTCCAGCATACGGAGGAGGTTCTCACCCGTGATCCCCTTCTGGCGGGTGGCCTCCTCGTACAGGCGGCGGAACTGCTTCTCGAGGACCCCGTAGATCCGGCGGGCCTTCTGCTTCTCCCGCAGCTGGATCATGTACTCGCTCTCCCGGATCCGGCCGCGGCCGTGCTCACCGGGCGGGTAGGGGCGGCGCTCGATGGGGCACTTCATCGAGTCGCACTTGGGCCCCTTGAGGAAGAGCTTCATCTTCTCCCGACGGCAGAGCCGGCAGACCGGGCCGGTGTAACGGGCCATGCGGGCTACACCCTCCGCCGCTTGGAGGCGCGGCACCCGTTGTGGGGGATCGGGGTGACGTCCTTGATGCCGGCCACCTCGATCCCGGTGTTCTGAATCGACCGGATGGCCGTCTCCCGGCCGGAGCCGGGCCCCTTCACCAGCACATCGACCTTGCGGACGCCGTGCTCCATGGCCCGCCGGGCCGCCGCCTCGGCCGCCATCTGGGCGGCGAAGGGGGTCGACTTCCGGGAGCCCTTGAAGCCCACGTTGCCGGCCGTGGCCCAGGAGATGGTGTTCCCTTCCTGGTCGGTGATGGTGACGATCGTGTTGTTGAACGACGACTTGATGTGGGCGACGCCGTAGGCGATGTTCTTCCGCTCGCGGCGGCGAGGTCGCCGTCCCCCTGGCTTGGGCTTTGCCACTGCTCTCCTAAGTCCCTTAGTGCTTCCGGGCCTTCTTCTTCCCGGCCACGGTCTTCTTCGGACCCTTCCTGGTCCGGGCGTTGGTCCGGGTGCGCTGCCCCCGAACAGGGAGGCCGCGGCGGTGACGGAGGCCGGCGTAGCAGCCGATCTCCATCTTCCGCTTGATGTCCTGGGCGATCTCCCGGCGCAGGTCACCCTCGACCTGGAGGTTGGCGTCGATCCACGTCCGCAGGCGGGCGACCTCCTCCTCCGTCAGGTCCCGCACCCGGGTGTCGGGCGAGATCTCCGTCGCGGCGCAGACCTGCTTGGCGGTCGGAGACCCGATCCCGAAGATGTAGGTGAGCGAGATCTCGAGCCGCTTCTCCCGAGGGATGTCGACCCCGGCAATACGTGCCATGCCCGTCCTCTCCTAGCCCTGGCGCTGCTTGTGCCGGGGGTTCTCGCAGATGACCATCACGACGCCGTGGCGACGGATGGTCTTGCACTTCTCACAGATCGGTTTGACGCTCGGGCGTACCTTCATGGCTCCTACTTGTAGCGATACGTGATGCGACCCCGGGTGAGGTCGTAGGGAGTGAGCTCCACCTGAACCCGGTCGCCGGGCAGGATCCGGATGTAGTTCATCCGCATCTTTCCGGAGATGTGCGCCAGCACCTTGTGGCCGTTCTCGAGCTCGACCCGGAACATGGCGTTCGGGAGCGGCTCGACAACCGTTCCTTCCACGAGGATGGCATCGTCTTTGGGCTTCGCCAGGGGGATTCACCTACGCTTCCACAGGTTTCGGCGCCGCGAGCGTCCAGCAGGCCGCTCGAGCCAGACCGCACAGTATAAGCGGCATCGCGCCCCGCCACGAAAGCCGTGCCCCGGTGAGCCGTCTAGGGGAGCGTGAGGACTTCGGGGCCGTGGTCGGTGACGGCGATCGTGTGCTCGAAGTGGGCCGAGAGCGACCCGTCCCGGGTGACCACCGTCCAACCGTCGTCCAGGGTCTCGGTCTCGGGCTTGCCCTGGTTGACCATCGGCTCGATGGCCAGGACGTAGCCCTCCTTGATCCGCACCCCCCGCCCGGGCTGGCCGTAGTTGGGGACGGGCGGCTCCTCGTGCATGGCGGTGCCGATGCCGTGGCCGACGTACTCGCGGACCACCGTGAACCCGGCCTCGACCGCCACCGCCTCCACCGCCGCCCCGACGTCGCCGAGGTGGTTGCCGGCCTTGATCTGGGCGATGGCGTCCTCCAACGATCGGCGGGTGACGTCCATGAGCCGCTGGGCCGCGGGATCCACCTGGCCGATCGGGATCGTGACGGCGGCGTCGGCGTGCCAGCCCTCGATGATCGCCCCGGCGTCGATCGAGAGGATGTCGCCCTCCTCCAGGCGGTAGTCGCCGGGGATCCCGTGGACGATCACGTCGTTGGGCGAGGTGCAGATCACGGCCGGGAAACCGTGGTAGCCGAGGAAGTTGGAGCGGGCGCCCCGCTTCTCGAGTACCTCGCGGGCGACCTTGTCGATCTGCAGGGTGGTGACCCCGGGCCGGGCGGCCTCGGTGCACTTCTCGTGCATCTCGGCCACCACGCGGCCGGCCTTGCGCATGAGGGCGATCTGGGCCGGAGTCTTCCGGGTGATCACGGCCCGCTCCCGGTCGCGGTCACCGGGGAGCGCCGGGCGAGGAGAGCCGGAGCTGGCGGACCGCCTCGACGCCATCGAGGATCCGGTCGAATACGCCGTCGGGGTCGCCCACCCCGTCGATCGTGACCAGCAGGCCGAGGCCCTCGTAGAAGTCCAGCAACGGCTGGGTGGCCTTCGTGTACAGCTCCAGCCGCTTCGTCACCGCCTCCGGCGTGTCGTCCTCCCGCTGGACCACCTCGCCGCCGTCCTTGTCGCAGATCCAGTCGACCTTGGGCGGCGCGCTGACGTGGTAGGTCGCCCCGCAGGTACGGCACACCCGCCGGCCGGAGATCCGCTCGATCACCACCTCGGTGGGGACGTCGATGTCGACGGCGGCGTCGAGCCCACCGGGGCCGAGGAGCCGCTGGAGCTCTTCGGCCTGCACCCTCGTCCGCGGGAAGCCGTCGAGGACGAACCCGTGGTCGACGGCGTCGTCCTTGGCCAGCCGCTCGGCCACGACGCCGATGACGACGTCGTCGGGGACGAGCTCGCCCCGCTTCATGTACTCCTGGGCCCGCAGGCCGAACGGAGTCCCGGCGGCGGCCGCCGCCCGGAACATGTCCCCGGTCGAGATGTGGGGCACGCCGTAGTGCCCCGCGATCCGGATCGCCTGAGTGCCCTTACCCGCCCCCTGCTTACCGAGGACGAGGAGCCGTACCCCCGAAGCCATGAGTTAGCGCAAAAACCCCTCGTAG
Source organism: Actinomycetota bacterium (assembly GCA_040756995.1). Lineage (GTDB taxonomy): Bacteria > Actinomycetota > Acidimicrobiia > IMCC26256 > BP-133 > BP-133. The sequence continues at coordinate 79,842 of JBFLYK010000022.1, forward strand.
TTCCGCATCATGAGCTGGCTGTCGATCTGCTTCATCGTCTCCAGGGCGACACCGACGGTGATCAGGATGGCGGTGCCTCCGAAGGGGAATTGTGCGATATCCCAGGCCGCGAAGACCAAAAGTGGGATCACGGCGATGACCATCAGGAAGAGGGAGCCGGGGAGGGTGATCCGGTTGAGGACCTGCTGGAGGTAGCGCTCGGTGGGCGGGCCGGGTCGGATGCCGGGGATGAAGCCGCCCTGCTTGCGGATGATGTCGGCCTGCTGCTGGGGGTTGAAGGCGATGGCCGTGTAGAAGTAGGCGAAGAAGATGATCAGCAGGGCGTAGGCCAGGATGTGGAACGCCGCCCGCTGGTTGACGATGTTGTTGTTGACCCAGGTCTGGACGTTGTCCCACGGCAGGACGCCGGTGATCAGGGCCGGGAAGTACAGCACCGAGCTGGCGAAGATGATCGGGATCACGCCCGACTGGTTGACCTTGAGCGGGATGTAGGTGCTCTGCCCGCCGTACATCCGCCGGCCGACGACCCGCTTGGCGAACTGGACCGGGATCCGCCGCTGGCCCTGCTCCACGAAGACGATCCCGACGATCATGGCGATGCCCATGAGGATGATCACGGTGAACTGGAAGTAGTTCCCCGTGGCCCAGATGGCACCGCCCTGGGCCGGGAGCGTGGAGACCACCGAGGCGAAGATGAGCAGCGACATGCCGTTGCCGATGCCCCGCTGGGTGATGAGCTCACCCATCCACATGATCATGGCCGTGCCGGCCGTGAGCGTCGTCACGATCAACATCACCCGGGGGGCGTTGAAATTCGGGATCAGGTCGATGCCCTGCAGCGCGGCCGACCCGCCGAGGAAACTGCCCCCGCCCTGGTGGAGGGCGAAGACGATGCCGGTCGACTGCATGAGCGCCAGCGCCACCGTGAGGTAGCGGGTCCACTGGGTGATCTTCTTCTGACCGACCTGGCCCTGCTGCTGCCACTCCTCCAGCTTGGGGATCACCACCGCCAGCAGCTGCATGATGATCGAGCTGGTGATGTAGGGCATGATCCCGAGGGCGAAGACCGCCACGTTGGTGAGCGCGCCGCCGGAGAAGAGGTCGAGGAACTCGAGCGCTCCGCCCTCGGCCGCCCGGTCCTTCAGCGACTGGATGGCCGAGAAGTCGACATAGGGCAGGGGCAGGTGCGATCCCAGCCGGTAGACGGCGATGATCAGCAGCGTGAAGAGGATCTTGTTCCGAAGGTCGGCCACCCGGAACATGTTCCGCAGGCGAGACAGCATCGGCCTTCAGACCTCCTCAGGGAGCAGCGCGGGGGAACAGTGTGCCTCACGGGGGGCAGGTAAGCCCCCCGAGTCTACCGGTTTGTGAGCGCGTTCCCCCGGGCGGGCGGCCGCTTTGCCCCACCGGGCGGCTCGACGATCTCCACCGTGCCCCCGGCGGCGCGGATCTTCTCCGCCGCCCCGGCCGACACGGCGTGGACCCGGACGGTCAGCGCCTTTCCGATGTCGCCCCGGCCGAGCACCTTCACCAGGCCGTGCTTGTGGACGAGGCCCCGGGCCCGGAGCGATTCCGGGGTCACCTCGGCCCCGGCGTCGAAGCCGTCGAGGTGATCGAGGTTGATCACCGTGTACTCGATCCGGAACGGGTTCTTGAACCCCTTCAGCTTCGGCGTCCGCCGGGTCAGCGGGGTCTGGCCGCCCTCGAATCCGGGCTTGATCGTGTCGCGGGTGCCCTGACCCTTCGTACCGGTACCGGCCGTCTTGCCCCGCCGACCGGCAGTACCCCGGGCGACCCGCTGCTTCTTCGGGTGCGACCCGGGGGCAGGCTTCAGATCGTGGACCTTCATGCTCCTACTGCTCCTCCACCTGCACCAGGTGCGGCACCCGGGCCAGCATCCCCCGGATCTCCGGGCGGTCGGGCAGGACGTTCGACGAGTTGATGCGGCGCAGCCCGAGAGCCCGCACCGTGCCGCGGGCCTTCGGCTTCGAGCCGATGGCCGACTTGATGAGCGTGACCTTGAGCTGCCCCGCCATCACTGGACCTCGACGACGGCCTTCTGGGGCCGGTTGCGCTCGGTGTAGGCCCGCAGCATGCCGGCCGGAGTGACCTCCTCAGCCGACTTGCCCCGCAGCCGGGCGATCTCCTCCGGCCGCTTCAGGCTCTGGAGCCCGTTGATGACCGACCGGGCGACGTTGATGGGGTTGGCCGAGCCGAGCGACTTGGCCAGCACGTCGTGCACGCCGGCCGCCTCCAGGATGGCCCGGCCGGCGCCACCGGCGATGACCCCCGTACCGGGGGCGGCGGGCTTGAGGAGCACCCGGCCGGCGCCGTGCTCACCGATGATCTGATGGGTGATGGTGGAGCCGGCCAGCGGCACCGGGATCAGGTTCTTCTTGGCTTCCTCGATGCCCTTCTGGATCGCCGCCGGGACCTCTTTGGCCTTGCCGAGACCCAGGCCGACCTGGCCCTGCCCGTCGCCCACGACCACGAGGGCCGAGAACGAGAACCGCCGGCCGCCCTTGACGACCTTGGCCACCCGGCGGATCTCGATGACCCGCTCCTCGTACTGGCTGTCGGGCGACGACTCCCGTCGCTGCCCGCCACCGCCTCCTCTTTGACCAGCCATCCCTTAAACCTCGAGTCCGGCCGCTCGGGCGCCGTCACAGAGGGCGGCGATGCGGCCGTGGTAGCGGAACCCGCCGCGGTCGAAGACCACGCGGGAGATACCGGCGGCCCGGGCCCGCTCGCCCACGAGCTGGCCCACCGCCTTGGCGGCCTCGACGGTGGCCGTCGAGCCGCCGCGCAGCCCGGGCTCCGCCGTGGAGGCGGCGGCCAGGGTGCGCCCGGTCGTGTCGTCGATGACCTGGGCGTAGATGTGCCGGTTGGACCGGAACACCGCCAGACGCGGCCGCTCGGTGGTGCCGCTGACCTTCTTGCGGACCCGGCGGTGCCTCTTGACGCGCGCCTCGGCGCTCCGAACTGCCATCGTCTCTCCTACTTCTTCCCGGCCTTGCCGGCCTTCCGGAGGATGCGCTCCCCGGCGTACCGGATGCCCTTGCCCTTGTAGGGCTCGGGCTTGCGGATCTTGCGGATGTTGGCCGCCACCTGGCCGACGAGCTCCTTGTCGGAGCCCCGCACGGCGATGCGGGTGGGGGCCGGCACCTCGAAGGTGATGCCTTCGGGGGCGTCGACGTGGACGGGGTGCGAGAAGCCCAGGGCCAGCTCGATGCGGTTCGGCCCCTGGGACGTGGCCCGGTAGCCGACCCCGACGATCTCGAGTTCCCGGACGAACCCGTCCGACACGCCGACCACCATGTTGTTGACCAGCGAGCGGGTCAGGCCGTGGAGCGCCCGGTGCTGGCGCTCGTCGGAGGGGCGGGTGACGATCAGCTCGTCGCCCTCGCGGGTGACGGTGATGTCGGGCACCAGGTCGCGCTCGAGGGTGCCCTTGGGGCCCTTCACGACCACGTGGGCGCCGTTGAGCGTCACCTCGACGCCGCTCGGGATGGGGATCGGCTTCCGGCCGATGCGGGACATCGCTTCAGCTCCTACCAGACGTGGCAGAGGACCTCGCCACCGACCCGGCGCTCGCGCGCCTCCCGGTCGGTGAGGAGACCCTGGTTCGTCGAGAGAATGGCGACACCCATGCCGCCGAGGACCCGGCCGACGCTGTCGGCCTTGCTATAGACGCGCAGGCCCGGCTTCGACACCCGCTTGATGCCGGTGATCGTCCGCTTGCGCTCAGGGGTGTACTTCATCGCCACGATCAGCTTGCGGCCGGGATGGCCGGCGTCACCCTCCACCCGGTAGCCGGAGATGTAGCCCTCGCGTTCGAGGATCGCGGCCAGCGCCTCCTTCAGCTTCGAGGAGGGCATCACGACCTCGTCGTGCATGGCGACGTTCCCGTTGCGGATGCGGGTCAGCATGTCGGCGATCGGATCGGTCATCGTCATGTCGTACCTACCAGGATGCCAATTGTGATTACCGGCAAGGTAATCACCAGGATGACTTCGTCACGCCGGGGACCTCGCCCGCATGGGCCATCTCCCGCAGGCAGATCCGGCACAGGCCGAACCTGCGATAGACGGCCTTCGACCGGCCACAACGCCGGCAACGGGTGTAGGCCCGCACCTTGAACTTGGGCTTGCGCTGCTGCTTTTCGATGAGCGCCTTCTTGGCCACGGTCGCTTACGTCCTTTCCCCGGGCCGCCGGAACGGGAAGTTGAAGGCGTCCAACAGAGCCTTACCTTCAGCGTTCGTGCGGGCCGTGGTCACGATCGTGATGTTCATGCCCCGCACGGTGTCGACCTTGTCGTAGTCGATCTCCGGGAAGATCAGCTGCTCGGTCACTCCGAAGTTGTAGTTGCCGCTGCCGTCGAACCCGTCCGGGTCGAGGCCCCGGAAGTCACGGATCCGGGGGATGGCCAGCGTGATCAGCCGGTCGAAGAACTCCCACATCCGGTCGCCCCGGAGCGTCACCTTGACGCCGATGGCGTTGCCTTCCCGGAGCTTGAAGCCGGCGATCGACTTCTTCGCCCGGGTGACAAGGGGCTTCTGACCGGTGATGAGCCGCAGATCGGCCACCGCCCCTTCGAGCAGTGAGGCCTGCTGGGTGGCCTTGCCAACCCCGATGTTGATGACGATCTTCTGGAGGCGCGGGACCTCCATGGGGTTCGCCAGCCCGAGCTGCTCCTTGAGGCGCGCCTTGATCTCGTCGTCGTAGCGGGCCCGGAGGCGGGGCTTCGGAGGGGCCTCGAGAGTGTCGGTGGCCATCAGACGTCCGCCTTGCACTTGCGGCAGATCCGGATCTTCTTGCCCTGGTCGTCGAAGCGGTAACCGAGGCGGGTGGCGCCGCACGAGCCGCAGATCAGGGCGACGTTGGAGGCGTGGATCGGCATGTCCTTGTCGATGATCCCGCCCTGCATCGTCGCCCGGGTCGGCCGCTGGTGCTTCTTGGCGATGTTGACGCCCTCGACGATGACCTTGTTCTTCTCCGGGATGACGCGCATGATCACGCCGTCCTTGCCGAGATCCTTCCCGGCGATGACCTTGACGCGGTCGCCTTTCTTCAACTTCACGGCTACAGCACCTCGGGGGCGAGGGAGATGATTCGCATGAACTTCCGGTCCCGCAGCTCCCGGCCCACCGGGCCGAAGATGCGGGTGCCGCGGGGTTGCATCTGGTCGTTGACCAGCACCGCGGCGTTCTCGTCGAAACGAATGTAGCTGCCGTCGGGGCGGCGCTTTTCCTTGGTGGTCCGGACGACCACGCACTTGACGACGTCGCCCTTCTTCACCGCCGCGCCGGGGATGGCGTCCTTCACGGTGGCCACGAAGACGTCGCCGATCGTGGCGTAGCGGCGCCGCGTCCCGCCCAGGACCTTGATGCACAGGACGGTCTTGGCCCCGGAGTTGTCGGCGACCTTGAGGCGGCTCTCCTGCTGGATCATCGTCTCACCGGGCCCGTTCGATGACTTCGACGACCCGCCACCGCTTCAGCTTCGACGTCGGACGGGTCTCCTGGACGCGCACCCGGTCGCCCTCCTTGAGGTCGTTGACCTCGTCGTGGGCGTAGAGCCGGGTCGTGCGCTGGAGCGTCTTCTGGTAGCGGCTGTGCCGGACCCGGTCGACGACGGCCACGACCACCGTCTTCTGCATCTTGGTGGACACGACCGTCCCCTCCCGGACCTTCCTCCGGTTGGGACGCTCAGTGGCTGTGGGCGTTGTCTCGCTCATGCGCTCTCACCGGCTTCGGCGGCTTCGGCCGCTTCGATTTCCTTCTCCCGGAGGACGGTCAGGATCCGGGCGATGTCCCGCCGCACGGTCCGCAGGCGGGCGGAGTTGTCGAGCTGGCCGGTCACGATCTGGAACCGCAGGTTGAACAGCTCCTGCTTGGCCTCGGCCAGGCGCGTCTCGAGTTCGCTCTCGTCGGCGTCGCGCAGCTCGGCTGCCTTGGCCATCAGGACTCCTCCTCCCGCAGCACGAAGCGTGACTTGATCGGCAGCTTGTGGGCGGCCAGGCGGATGGCCTCGCGAGCCGTGGGCTCCGGAACTCCGGAGAGCTCGAACATGATCCGGCCCGGACGCACGACCGCCACCCAGCGCTCGGGGTTGCCCTTGCCGGAGCCCATGCGGGTCTCGGCCGGCTTCTCGGTGATGGGCTTGTCGGGGAAGATGTTGATCCAGACCTTTCCACCACGCTTGATGTAGCGGGTCATGGCGACACGGGCGGCCTCGATCTGCCGGTTGGTGATCCAGCCCGGCTCCAGAGCCTGGAGGCCGTAGTCGCCGAAGTTGACCTTGGTGGCCCCCTTGGCGACCCCGTCCATCCGTCCTCGTTGCACCTTCCGGTGCCGGACCTTCTTGGGCATCAACATGACAATCGGGTCCTAGTCCTCGTCGCCCCGGAAGTGGGGGGCCTCGTGGTGTTGGCGCGTCCGCCGCTCGATCTCCTCTTCCTCGGCCAGGAGGCGCTCGAGCTCGGGATCGGCTTCCTTGACCACCGAGGTCGGCGGGGTCTCCGGCCCTTCGTCGGAGGCGACCTGCTCGACCGGGACCGGCTCGGCGTCAGGCCGGCGACGGCCGCCACCGGCGCTGATGACCCGCCGGGGCCGGGCCTGGCCGGCGGTCTCGCCGACGGCCATGGCCGCTTCCTTGGCGATCTTGTCTTCGCTGCCGGCCCGGTAGGGCAGGATGTCGCCCTTGTAGATCCAGACCTTCACGCCGATGCGCCCGAACGTCGTGCGGGCCTCGGCCAGGCCGTAGTCGATGTCGGCCCGGAGGGTGTGGAGCGGCACCCGGCCTTCGCGGTACCACTCCCGGCGGGCCATCTCGGCGCCGCCGAGGCGGCCGGAGCACTGCACCCGGATGCCCTGGGCGCCGGCTTTCATCGCCGTCTGGACGGCCCGCTTCATGGCCCGGCGGAACGAGACCCGGCCGGTCAGCTGGTCGGCCACGCCCTGGGCGATGAGGTTGGCGTCGAGTTCGGGCTGCTTGATCTCCTGGATGTTGAGCTGGATCTTCGGGTTGCCCGAGATTTTGAACAGCCCCTGCCGCAGACGGTCGGCCTCCACACCACGGCGGCCGATGACGATGCCCGGGCGGGCGGTGTGGACGTCGATCCGTAGCCGGTCCCGGGTGCGCTCGATCTCCACGCGGCTGACGGCCGCCCGGCGGAGCTGGGCGTCGAGGTATTTGCGGATCTTGACGTCCTCGCTGAGGTAGTCCGTGTACTCGCGATCCGCGAACCAACGTGACTTCCAGTCGGTGACGATCCCGAGGCGGAACCCGTAGGGGTTCACCTTCTGGCCCATTACGACTTCCCTTCTTCTTCCTGTTCTTCGGAAGCCTCGGCGGCGGGCTCGGCCTCGTCGGCCTCCGCCGCGGGAGCTTCCTCACGACCCAGGCTCTCGTAGCGGGCCGCCTTCTCTTCAGGCCCCGGGGGTTCGGGGGTGTCCCCCGAAATGACAGCTTCGGGCTGCGCCGCCGAGGCTTCCTCAGTGGCTGCCTCGGGCGGGGCCGCTTCCTGTTCGGGAGCTTCCTCCGGAGCCGCGGCCTGAGCCTTCTCGGCCTTCGGTGCGGCCTCTTCCTGCTTCCGGCGCCGGCCGGGGATCACACCCCGACGGCGCTGGGTGCCGGCCGCGCCGTCACGCCGCTGCCGGGCCTGGAGCTCGGCGTCGGTGAGGCGGGCCACGACGATCGTGATGTGGCACGTCCGCTTGCGGATACGGGTGGCCCGACCCCGGGCCCGGGGGCGCCACCGCTTGATCGTCGGGCCCTCGTCGGCGTAAGCGGCGGCGATCTTCAGTTCGTCGGCCGGGATGTTCAGGGTGTGGTCGGCGTTGGCCACCGCCGAGTTCAGAACCTTGAGCACCTCGGCGGCCGCCCCGCGCTCGCTGAACTGCAGCACGTGGCGGGCGTCGTCGACGTCGAGGCCCCGGATGAGATCGAGGACCTCCCGGACCTTGTAGGCCGAGGTGCGGAGGTACTTGAGGGTGGCCCTCGTCTGCGGCGTGTCCTTGGTGAGGGTGTCAGGCATACGCGCTCATTCCTTACCGGCGGCTCGACCGCTCCTGGCCGGCGTGGTACCGGAAGGTGCGGGTCGGCGCGAACTCGCCGAGCTTGTGCCCGACCATGGCCTCGGTGACGTAGACGGGGACGTGCTTGCGCCCGTCGTGGACGGCGATCGTGTGGCCCACCATGTCGGGGATGATCGTGGAGCGGCGCGACCACGTCTTCACGACGCGCTTCTCCCCCGTCTGGTTCAGCCGCTCGACCTTGACCCGCAGGTGGTCGTCGATGAACGGGCCCTTCTTGAGACTTCTCGGCATTCCCTATCTACCTCCGGGCTCCACGGCCCCGCCGCCGGCGGATGATCATCTCGTCGGAGGCCTTGTGCTTGGCTCGTGTGCGGCCCTCTTTCTTGCCCCAGGGGGACGTCGGGTGGCGCCCACCGGAGCTCTTCCCCTCACCGCCGCCGAGAGGGTGGTCGACCGGGTTCATGGCCACGCCCCGGGTGTGGGGACGCCGACCCTTCCAGCGGGCCCGTCCGGCCTTGCCCAGCGAGACCAGCTCGGCCTCGGGGTTGCCGACCGCGCCGACGGTGGCCCGGCAGTCGATCGGGACCCGGCGCATCTCCGTCGACGGGAGCCGCAGAGTGGCGAAGTCGCCCTCCTTGGCCACCAGCTGGATGCTCATCCCCGCCCCCCGGGCGATCTTGCCGCCGGCGCCGGGCTTGAGTTCGACGTTGTGGACGACCGTACCGACCGGGATGTAGCGCAGCGGCAGAGCGTTGCCGGGCCGGATCTCGGCGCCCTGACCCGACATCAGCACGTCGCCCACCGCGATCCGGGCCGGGGCGAGGATGTAGCGCTTCTCGCCGTCGGCGTAGTGGAGAAGGGCGATGCGGGCGTTGCGGTTCGGGTCGTATTCGATGGTGGCGACCTTGGCCGGGATGCCGTCCTTCGACCGCTTGAAGTCGATCACCCGGTACTTCTGCTTGTGACCGCCACCGACGTTGCGGGCCGTGAGCCGGCCGTGGACGTTGCGGCCGCCCGTGTGGGGCTTGGCCCGCAGCAGCGACTTCTCGGGCTTGTCGGTCGTGATCTCGGCGAAGTCCGAGACCGACTGGAACCGGCGCCCCGGGCTGGTTGGCTTGCGCTTACGCAGCGGCATCGGCGTCAGCTCCCGAAGATGTCGATCCGGTCGTCAGCCGCAACCTTGACAACCGCACGCTTCGTGGTGGGCCGCTGACCGAATGTGTTCGTGCGCCGGTTCCGCTTGCGCTTCCCCTGGCGCGTCATGGTGGACACGTTGAGCACCTTGACGTTGAAGATCTCCTCCACCGCCTGGCGGATCTCGATCTTGTTGGCGCTCGGCGCGACCAGGAACGTGTAGACGTTGTCGTCGAGCAGGGCGTACGACTTCTCGGACACCACCGGCTGCAGGATGATGTCCCGCGGGTCCTTGCTCATACCTCGCCACCTCCCCGGGCCGACAGTGCGGCGAGCGTGGCCGAGGTGAAGATCACCCGGTCGGCGACGAGCACGTCGTAGGTGTTGAGCTCCTCGACGCTCACCAGGTCGACCCGCTCGCCGAGGTTCCGGAACGACTTCCAGGCCGCCTCGTCGTCGCGGCCCAGCACCACCAGCACCTTCTCGGTGTCGGCCACGCCGACCGACTTCAGGGCGGCCACGGCGTCCTTCGTCTTCGGAGCGGCGAAGCCCCAGTCGTCGACGACGGTGACCATGCCGGAGGCGGCCCGGTCGGACAGCGCGGATCGCAGCGCCAGCCAGACCATCTTCTTGGGGGTGCGCTGCCGGTAGCTGCGGGGCTGGGGGCCGTGGGCCACACCGCCGCCCCGCCAGTGGGGCGCCCGAGTCGAGCCCTGGCGGGCCCGGCCGGTGCCCTTCTGGCGCCAGGGCTTGGCCCCGCCGCCCGACACCTCGGACCGGCTCTTGGTGGAGTGGGTGCCGGCCCGGGCCGCCGCCAGCTGGGCGGTGACGACCTGGTGCATGACCGGCACGTTGGGCTGGATCCCGAAGATCGCCTCCGGCAGCGGGGCGTTGTTGAGGACCTCGGCCATCAGCGACTCGCCCCCTTGACCGCGTTGCGGACGAAGACGAGACCGCCGGTCGGGCCGGGGACGGCGCCCTTGACGAGCAGCAGGCCCCGCTCGGCGTCGCCCTCGATCACCTCGAGGTTGAGCGTCGTGGTCCGCACGTTGCCGTACTGGCCGGCCATCCGCATGCCCTTGAACACCCGGGCGGGCGTGGCACAGGCGCCGACGGAGCCGGGCGCCCGGTGCTTCTTGTGGTTACCGTGCGAACCGCCCTGGCCCTTGAAGTTGTGCCGCTTCATGTGGCCGGAGAAGCCGTGACCCTTGGAGATCCCGGTCACGTCGACCTTGTCGCCCGAGGCGAACACGTCGGCCTGGATGACCTGGCCGATCGAGAACGCCGAGCTGTCGTCGACCCGCATCTCGGCCAGGTGCTTGGCCGGGGCCTGGTTGGCCTTCTTGAAGTGACCGGTCTCCGGCTTGTTGACCCGCCGGGGCTTCACGTCGCCGAAGGCCAGCTGGATGGCCGAGTAGCCGTCGCGCTCCGGCGTCTTCACCTGGACCACGCGGCAGGGACCGGCCTGGATGACGGTGACCGGGACGGCTCGGTTCTGCTCGTCCCAGATCTGCGTCATGCCGACCTTCTGGCCGAGGATGCCTCGTTTGCTCGCCATCGCGCTACGCCTGCTGGATCTTGATTTCGATGTCGACGCCCGCCGGCAGGTCGAGCCGCTGGAGGGAGTCGACGGTCTTCGGAGAAGGCTCGAGGATGTCGAGCAGCCGCTTGTGGACCCGCATCTCGAAGTGCTCGCGGGAGTCCTTGTCGATGTGCGGCGACCGGATCACGCAGTAGCGGTGGATCTCGGTCGGGAGCGGGACGGGGCCCCTCACGCGGGCCTGGGTCCGCACGACCGTCTCGACGATCTTCTTCGTCGACTGGTCGATGATCTCGTGATCGTAGGCCTTGAGCCTGATCCGGATCTTCTGGCCTTTGGCGTCCGCCATGGGGGGTCCCGCTCGCTTCCTGGGTCGAGAGTTACTTGAGGATCTTGATCACCCGACCGGCGCCCACGGTGCGCCCGCCTTCGCGGATGGCGAAGCGGAGGCCTTCCTCCATGGCGATCGGGTTGATGAGCTCGACCGTCATCTCCGTGTTGTCGCCGGGCATGACCATCTCCGTCCCGGACGGGAGGTCGACGGCACCGGTGATGTCGGTCGTGCGGAAGTAGAACTGCGGCCGGTAGTTGTTGAAGAACGGCGTGTGCCGGCCGCCCTCCTCCTTGGTCAGTACGTAGACCTGGGCCTGGAAGTTGGTGTGGGGGGTGATCGACCCCGGCTTGGCCAGGACCTGGCCCCGCTCCACGTCTTCCTTCTTGGTGCCCCGCAGGAGGGCGCCGATGTTGTCACCGGCCCGGCCCTCGTCGAGGAGCTTGCGGAACATCTCCACGCCGGTGCAGACGGTCTTGGTCGTCGGCCGGATGCCGACGATCTCGATCTCCTCGCCGACCTTGATCATGCCCCGCTCCACCCGGCCGGTGACGACGGTGCCCCGGCCGGTGATGGTGAAGACGTCCTCGATGGGCATCAGGAACGGCTTGTCGATGTCGCGCTCGGGGTCGGGGAAGTACGAGTCGACGGCGTCCATCAGCTCGATGATCTTGGGCGTCCACGTCGGGTCGCCTTCGAGCGCCTTGAGGGCCGAGACCCGCACGACCGGGATGTCGTCGCCGGGGAACTCGTACTCCGAGAGCAGCTCCCGGACCTCGAGCTCGACGAGCTCGAGGATCTCCTCGTCGTCGACCATGTCGGCCTTGTTGAGCGCCACCACGATGTTGGGCACGCCGACCTGGCGGGCGAGGAGCACGTGCTCCCGGGTCTGGGGCATCGGGCCGTCGGTCGCCGCCACCACCAGGATCGCCCCGTCCATCTGGGCGGCACCGGTGATCATGTTCTTGATGTAGTCGGCGTGACCGGGGCAGTCGACGTGGGCGTAGTGCCGGTTCTCGGTCTGGTATTCGACGTGGGCGATGGCGATGGTGATGCCTCGGGCCTTCTCCTCCGGCGCCTTGTCGATCTGGTCGAAGGGCGTGTAGTTGACCGTCGGGTCCTTTTCGGCCAAGACCTTCGTGATCGCCGCAGTGAGCGTCGTTTTCCCGTGGTCGATGTGCCCGATCGTGCCAATGTTCAGATGGGGCTTGGTGCGCTCAAACTTCTGCTTGGCCATAGAAGTACCCCTGGCTCCTTAGGAAGGGACCGTTACTCGTCACTCACCCCGTACCCGAGCCACGATTTCACGCGCAATGGATTCGGGAACCTGGCTGTAGGAGTGGAACTGCATCGTGTACGTCGCGCGACCCTGGGTGCGCGAACGAAGGTCGGTAGCATACCCGAACATCTCAGCCAACGGGACTTGAGCCCGTACCACCTGGGAGTTGCCGCGCGGCTCCATCCCGCCGACCTTTCCCCGCCGTGACGACAAATCTCCGATGACGTCGCCCATGTATTCCTCGGGGGTGACGACCTCCACCGCCATGATCGGCTCGAGCAGCGCCGGCTTGGCCTTGCGGGCCCCCTCCTTGAACGCCAGCGACCCCGCGATCTTGAAGGCCATTTCCGACGAATCGACGTCGTGGTACGAGCCGAACGTGAGGATGGCCCGCACGTCGACGATGGGATAACCGGCCAGGACGCCGGATTCGAGGGCTTCCTGGATGCCGGCGTCGACGGCCGGGATGTACTCCCGGGGGATGACGCCGCCGGTGATCTTGTCGACGAACTCGTAGCCACCGCCGGGGCCGGTCGGTTCGAGGTCGATGACGACGTGGCCGTACTGGCCACGACCACCGGTCTGGCGGACGTAGCGCTGCTCGATCTTGCGGACGGGCTCCGTGATCGTCTCCCGGTAGGCCACCTGGGGCTTGCCGACATTGGCGGCCACCGAGAACTCCCGCATCATGCGGTCGACGAGCACCTCGAGGTGCAGCTCGCCCATCCCCCAGATGATCGTCTGGCCGGTGTCCTCGTCGGTGCGGACCTGGAACGTCGGGTCCTCCTCCTGGAGGGCGAAGAGGGCCTTGCCCAGCTTGTCCTGGTCGACCTTGGTCTTGGGTTCGATGGCGACGGAGATCACCGGCTCGGGGAACTCCATCCGCTCCAGGATGATCGGATGGTTCGGATCGCAGAGCGTGTCGCCGGTCGTCGTGAACTTGAGGCCCACGGCGGCCACGATGTCGCCGGCGAAGACCGCCTGCTTGTCCTCCCGGTGGTTGGCGTGCATCTGGAGGATGCGCCCGACGCGCTCCTTCTTCTCCTTGATGGAGTTCTGCACGGCGCTGCCGGCCGCCAGGGTGCCGGAGTAGACCCGGAAGTAGGTGAGCTTCCCGACGTAGGGGTCGCTCATGATCTTGAAGGCCAGAGCGGCGAAGGGCTCCGTGTCGTCGGGCCGGCGCTCCAGCTCCTCGATGCCCTTGAGGTCGGTGCCGGTCACCGGGGGCACGTCGAGGGGGCTCGGGAGGTAGTCGATGATGGCGTCGAGGAGGGGCTGCACGCCCTTGTTCTTGAAGGCCGTGCCACAGAGGACCGGCACGAAATCGTTGGCGATCGTGCCGTTGCGCAGCGCCCGGCGGAGGTCGGCGGCGGTGATCTCCTCCTCGCCGACGTACTTCTCGAGGACGACCTCGTCGTGCTGGGAGACGACGTCGACGAGCTCGTGGCGCCAGTGCTCGGCGTCGGCCTGGAGCTCGCCGGGAATGTCGATGGTCTGCCACTCCTCGCCCCGGGACGTTTCGTCCCACACGTGGGCCTTCATCTCGAGAAGGTCGATCACGCCCTTGAAGAGACCTTCGGCGCCGATCGGCAGCTGAACGACGGCGGGCGAGGCGTCGAGCCGGTCCCGGATCATCTGGACGGCCCGGTAGAAGTCGGCCCCGATCCGGTCCATCTTGTTGATGAAGCAGATGCGGGGGACGCGGTACTTGTTGGCCTGGCGCCAGACCGTCTCGGTCTGGGGCTCGACACCGGCCACGGCGTCGAAGACCGCCACCGCCCCGTCCAGCACCCGCAGCGACCGCTCGACCTCGATGGTGAAGTCGACGTGCCCCGGCGTGTCGATCAGGTTGATCCAGGTGTCCTTCCACTTGCAGGTGGTGGCGGCGCTGGTGATCGTGATGCCCCGCTCCTGCTCCTGGACCATCCAGTCCATGACCGCCGCGCCCTCGTGGACCTCGCCGATCTTGTAGGTACGGCCCGTGTAGTAGAGGATTCGCTCGGTCGTGGTCGTTTTCCCCGCGTCGATGTGAGCCATGATCCCGATGTTGCGGGTCCTGGCGAGGGGGAACTCACGGATCTGGGGGGCGGCCATGTGCGGGCTTCTCTTCTCGTTTCGGGAGCAAACAGACGGCCGGGCGTTCCGCCCGGCCGGTGGGTGCGGACCGGAGTCCGCCCTGGGACTGGAGGGACCGGCTACCGGTTCCTACCCACCTCCGTCTTCTTGGTTTCTGTACGCGTCAAGGGCTTGCCGATCTCCTTACCAGCGGTAGTGAGCGAAGGCCTTGTTGGATTCAGCCATCTTGTGCATGTCGTCGCGGCGCTTGACCGAGGTGCCGATGCCGTTGGAGGCGTCGAGCAGTTCGGCGGCCAGGCGCTCGGCCATCGTCTTCTCCCGGCGCTGGCGGGAGTAGCCGATGATCCAGCGGATGGCCAGCGTCGTCGACCGGCGGGGACGGACCTCGACCGGCACCTGGTAGGTGGCCCCACCGACCCGGCGGCTCTTCACCTCGAGGGCCGGCTTCACGTTGTCGAGCGCCCGCTTGAGGGTGGCCAGCGGGTCGGTGCCGGTCTTGCGCTCCATCTCGGCCAGCGCGTCGTAGACGATCTTCTCGGCCACGGAACGCTTGCCCCGGAGGAGCACCTTGTTGACCAGCTGGGTGACGAGCACCGACCGGTGGATCGGGTCGGGCATCAGGTCGCGCCGGGGGGCGGGGCCTTTACGGGGCATCAGCTCTCCTTCTTGGCGCCGTAGCGGCTGCGGGCCTGCTTGCGGTTGCGGACACCGCTGGCGTCGAGCGTTCCCCGGATGACCTTGTAGCGGACGCCCGGCAGGTCCTTCACGCGGCCGCCGCGGACGAGCACGATCGAGTGCTCCTGGAGGTTGTGCCCGATCCCCGGAATGTAGGCCGTCACCTCCACGCCCGAGGTCAGCCGCACCCGGGCCACCTTCCGGAGGGCCGAGTTCGGCTTCTTCGGGGTGGTCGTGTAGACGCGGGTGCAGACGCCCCGACGCTGCGGCGCTCCCTTGAGCGCGGCCGTCTTCGTCTTCTCCGGCTTCGACTCACGTCCCTTGCGGACGAGTTGCTCGATGGTGGGCACGACACTCCTTGCGATGTGCAGCAGAAACTGGTCCGGGCGGGTCGGGGGCGCGCCCAGACAGCCGGGAGGAACGTTAGCGGAGAACGAGAATAGCCGATCAAACCACGCCCGGTGGCGCCGGGTCGGTCCCGACGCCCGACGGTAAGCGGAGAGAGAGCAATTGTTCATCGCTCCGTGGCGGTCGTAGGCTGACCCGCCGTGGGGGCGCCGAAAACGACGCGGCCGGGGTCGCCGGACCGCATCCTGCGAGAGCACGGCGACGCCCTCTACGACTTCGCCCTGGCCGTGACCGGCGATTCCGATCGCGCCGTGGCCGCCGTCCGGGAGGCGGTGGTCGGCGCCGTCGAGTCCTACGGCGCCCGCCTCGACCGGGCCCGCCTGCTCGGCTGCGTCTTCGCCGTCGCCGCCCGATCGGCCGTGCCGCCCCCCGCGCTCGACGTCGCGCTGATCGAGTCCGGGCCGGGATCGCCCGACGAACTGCAGCGGCTGGCCCGGCGCGCCACCATGCTGCTGGATCCGATCCAGCGCGGCTGCCTCGACCTGGCGTTGCGGCAAAACCTGGAAGGCGAGGAGCTGAGCGAAGCGCTCGGGGTCACCCCTGGCCTGGCTTCCCTCTCAGTGCAGGCCGCCACCGACCAGGCGGAGCACATCATCGGGGCGGTCCTCCTGGCCCGGGTCGGCCGTGACGACTGCCCCGGACTGACCGACATCAGTCTCGAGACCGTCGGCGCACCGGCCGAGAAGCTGGCCGCGGCGGTGGTGGAGCACGGTGAGAGCTGCCCGGCCTGCGGCGACCGCCGCCGGGCGCTGGTCCAGGTCACCACGCTGCTGGCCAACCTTCCGCCGGTGCCAGCTCCCGCCGAGTTGAAGAGGCCGGCCGATCTGCGACGCCGAGGCGGCATCGTCCGGGCACTGCGGCCGACCGGAGCGACCCCGACCCCGGCCCGGATGAGAGTCGAGCGCCGGTCGCGCCGGCGGCAGCGCAGCCTGGTGGCGGCCGGCGCCGGTGTCCTCGTGGTGGCGGTGGCCTTGGCCGTGCTCTGGCCCGACCGAAGCGGCGAGATCGCCCCCACCGCCGCGCCGGGCGGTCAACTCGCCGTCGACACCACCCCCGTCGAGTTCGGGCCGACGGCCGGCCAGGGCGGGGTACGGATCACGAACACCGGGCGGGAACCCCTGGTCTTCGAGACCCGGTCGCCCGTCCCCTGGATTTCGTTCGTCGGCGGCGAAGGCACGATCGACCCCGGGGGAAGTGCCGTCGTGTCGGTCGTCCTCGACCGGGCCCGGGCGCCGGAGGGCGCGGCCGACAGCGACATCCGGATCCAGTCCAACGGGGGCTCGGCCGTGGTGCCCGT
Organism: Actinomycetota bacterium; assembly: GCA_040756995.1. GTDB lineage: Bacteria > Actinomycetota > Acidimicrobiia > IMCC26256 > BP-133 > BP-133. The sequence goes on from JBFLYK010000022.1 coordinate 96,622, forward strand.
CCGGGCGGTGGTCGAACGGGCGCCGGAGATCTCGGCCGTCGAGGTGACCCCCCAGACCGTGATGGTGCGGCGCTGCCCCGGGTCGACGCCGGCCCACGTCCGAGCGGCGATCGTGGAGGAATCGGGGCTGGCCGCCGTCGAACTGCACTGGCGGCGGGACGGCGGGGTGGAGCAGGTGAGCCCGATGAGCGCCGAAGCGCAGTCCTCCTACCGGGGGGCCCTCGGGCCGTTCGACACGCCGGGCCATGTGCACTGGTGGATCAGCGCCGTCGACATCCGGAACAACCGGGTCCAGACCGCCCGGCAGGAGCTGCGGGTCGGCGGCTGCTGACACCGCCGGACTGATGGGGGCACCGCCGTCGACATCGCCCGCTTCCAGGAGGTGATGGCCCGGACGTACGGCGCCCGCGACCGGGCCCGGGGTCGCGACGCCACCGTGGCCTGGCTGGCCGAGGAACTCGGCGAACTGGCCCGGGCGGCGCGCAAGGGCACGCCCGACGAGCAGCTCCACGAGCTGGGCGACGTGCTGGCCTGGTTGGCGTCACTGGCCGACCAGCTGGGCCTCTCCCTCGACGAGGCCGCGGCGCGCTACGCGCAGGGGTGCCCCCGCTGCGGGAGCATCCCCTGCGCCTGCGGCTAGAGCGTTATTCCTCTGTCCCGGTGCCGCCGAGGTTGGCGACGCCGCCGAAGGACTCGCCCGGCTCGACGCGGCTCGTGCCGTCGCCCAGCACCGACGGGGTCTCGCCGAGCGAACGGAGCCACTCGGCCAGGTCCTGGTCGGTGTCGCTGGAGTAGAACGGCAGCGGCTGGGCCTCGGGCGCCACGGTCTCGATGGAGCGGTAGCGCAGCATGCCCGTCCCCGCCGGGATCAGCTTGCCGATGATGACGTTCTCCTTGAGGCCGAGCAGCTGGTCGGAGCGACCCTCGATGGCCGCCTCGGTCAGCACCCGGGTGGTCTCCTGGAACGACGCCGCCGACAGCCAGGAGTCGGTGGCCAGCGACGCCTTGGTGATCCCCATGAGCTCGGGGCGGCCCTCGGCGGGCTGCTTGCCCTCCTCCACCAGGCGGCGGTTGGTCTCGGCGTAGATCCGCGTGTCGACCTTCTCGCCGGGCAGGAACTCGGAGTCGCCGGGCTCGGAGACCGCCACCCGCCGCAGCATCTGGCGGACGATCAGCTCGACGTGCTTGTCGTGGATCGACACGCCCTGCTCCCGGTAGACCCGCTGGACCTCGTCGACGAGGTACACCTGGGTCTCCCGGATGCCCTTGATGTCGAGCAGTTCCTTGGGGTCGAGGGGCGTCTTGGCGTCGCCGATGAGGCGCTGGCCGGCCTGGACCTCGTCGCCGTCCTTCACGGCCAGGAGCACCCGGCGGGACACGGCCGGGTAGCTGTCCTCGGTGCCGTCGTCACCGACGATGGTGATCGTCCGCTCGCCCCGGTCGCTCTCACCGACCCGGACGACGCCGGAGGTGCGGGCCAGGGTGGCCTTGCCCTTGGGGCTGCGGGCCTCGAACAGCTCGACCACCCGGGGCAGACCGTGGGTGATGTCCTCCCCGGCCACACCACCGGTGTGGAACGTCCGCATGGTCAGCTGCGTGCCGGGCTCGCCGATGGACTGGGCGGCGATGATCCCCACGGCCTCGCCGAGGTCGACCATCGTGCCGGTCGCCATCATCCGGCCGTAGCACTTGGCGCAGATCCCCACGGAGGCGTCGCAGGTCAGCACCGACCGCACCCGGATCCTGGTCACGGACTCGTCGGCGGCGATCTGCTCCATCTCCAGTTCGCCGATCTCCCGCTCGTTGCGGGGGATGACCGTGCCGTCGGAGAGCGTGATGTCCTCCGCCGGCACCCGGCCGAGGATCTTCGTCTCGAGGATCCGCTCGTCGGCGGTCGTGTCGACGACGATGCCCCGGGTGCTGCCGCAGTCCTCCTCCCGGACGATGAGCTCCTGGGCCACGTCGACGAGGCGGCGGGTCAGGTAGCCGGAGTCGGCCGTCCGCAGGGCGGTGTCGGCCAGACCCTTCCGGGCACCGTGGGTCGAGATGAAGTACTCGAGGACGGAGAGGCCCTCACGGAAGTTCGACTTGATCGGCCGGGGGATGATCTCACCCCGGGGGTTGGCCACCAGACCCCGCATACCGGCGATCTGGCGGACCTGCATGATGTTCCCTCGGGCTCCGGAGCCCACCATCATGTCGATCGGGTTGAACTTCTCGGCGGCCATCGAGCGCTGCATGGCCTCCCGCACCTTGTCGGTGGCCTCCGTCCAGATCTCGATCTCCTTCTGGCGCCGCTCGTCGTCGGTGATGACGCCCTTGCGGAACTGCGTCTCGACCTTCTCCGCTTCCCGCTCGAAGCCGTCGAGGATCGTGGCCTTGTCGGGCGGGGTGCGGACGTCGTCGATGGAGATCGTGAGGCCGGACCGGGTCGAGAAGTGGAAGCCCAGGTCCTTCAGGTTGTCGAGGCTCTGGGCCACGACCGCCTTCGGGTAGAGGCGGACGAGGTCGTCGACGATCGTCGTCATGTCCCGCTTCTTCACCACCGTGTTGACGAAGGGGAAGTCGGGCGGGAAGGCCTCGTTGAACAGCAGCCGGCCGAGCGTCGTCTCGACGACGACCTTGGGCTCGTCACCGTTGTGGGACTCGAGGCGCTTCACGACGATGGCGTCGGCGTTGGCGTCGGAGCGCTCCGGGAACCGGTCCTCCGGGAACTTCGAGGCCGGGACCCGGACGCGGATCCTGGCGTGGATGGCCAGCGGCGCCGCCTCGGGGTCGTACGACGCCCGGTCGAAGGCCATCTCGGCCTCCGGCAGCGAGCCGAAGTAGCGGCCCTCGCCCGGCGCGCCCTCGACCTCCTCGGTCAGGTAGTAGCCGCCGATGACCATGTCCTGGGTGGGGATGGCGATCGGCCGGCCGTGGGCCGGGGAGAGGATGTTGTTGGCCGACAGCATCAGGATCCGGGCCTCGGCCTGGGCCTCGGCCGACAGCGGCAGGTGCACGGCCATCTGGTCGCCGTCGAAGTCGGCGTTGAAGGCGGCGCAGACCAGCGGGTGGATCTGGATGGCCTTGCCCTCGACCAGCACCGGCTCGAAGGCCTGGATGCCCAGGCGGTGGAGCGTCGGGGCCCGGTTGAGCAGCACCGGGTGCTCCTTGATGACCTCCTCCAGCACGTCCCACACCTGGGGCCGCGACCGCTCGACCATCCGCTTGGCCGACTTGATGTTCTGGGCGAACTCCAGGTCGACGAGCCGCTTCATCACGAACGGCTTGAACAGCTCGAGGGCCATGGCCTTGGGCAGCCCGCACTGGTGGAGCCGCAGCTGGGGACCGACGACGATGACGGAACGGCCGGAGTAGTCGACCCGCTTGCCGAGCAGGTTCTGGCGGAACCGGCCCTGCTTGCCCTTCAGCATGTCGGACAGGCTCTTGAGCGGCCGGTTGCCCGGGCCGGTCACCGGCCGGCCGCGGCGCCCGTTGTCGAAGAGGGCGTCGACGGCCTCCTGGAGCATCCGCTTCTCGTTGTTGACGATGATCTCGGGGGCGCCGAGGTCGAGCAGACGCTTCAGCCGGTTGTTCCGGTTGATGACCCGGCGGTAGAGGTCGTTCAGGTCGGAGGTGGCGAAGCGGCCACCGTCGAGCTGGACCATCGGCCGGAGGTCGGGCGGGATGACCGGGACGGCGCGCAGCACCATGCCGGTCGGAGAGTTCACCAGCCGGTCTTCCTCGTTGCGGCGGTTGAAGGCCGACACGACCTTGAGTCGCTTGATGGCCTTGGCCTTCTTCTGGCCCTTGCCGGTGGAGATCGTCTCCCGGAGGCTCTCCTCCTCCTCGTTGAGGTCGAGGCGGGAGATCAGCTCCTCCACGGCCTGGGCGCCCATACCGCCGGCGAAGTACTCGGCGTAGCGGTCCTGCAGGTCGCGCCACACCCGCTCGTCGTCGATGAGCTGCTTGGGGGCCAGCTGGGCGAACGTGTCGAACACCGTCTTGAGGTGCTCGATCTCGTTGTTGCGCCGCTCGCGGTAGTCGCCGATCTCCTTCTCGGCCGCCTTGCGGAGCTTGTTGAGCTCGGAGTCCTTGGCGCCGGAGCCCTCGAGCTCCTCGAGGTCGCTCTCGAGCTCCTTGAACCGGTTGTCGATCCACAGGTCGCGGTCGCGCTCGACCTGCTCGATCTCGGCCCGGTGCTTGGCCTCGAGCGAGCTCAGGTCACGGTGGCGGCGCTCCTCGTCGACCCAGGTGATCAGGTGGGCGGCGAAGTAGATGATCTTCTCGAGGTTCTTCGGCGCCAGGTCGAGGAGGTAGCCCAGCCGGGACGGGACGCCCTTGAAGTACCAGATGTGGGTGACCGGGGCGGCCAGCTCGATGTGGCCCATCCGCTCCCGGCGGACCTTGGAGCGGGTGACCTCGACGCCGCACCGCTCGCAGATGATGCCCTTGAAGCGGACGCGCTTGTACTTCCCGCAGTAGCACTCCCAGTCCCGGGTGGGCCCGAAGATCTTCTCGCAGAAGAGCCCGTCCTTCTCCGGCTTGAGCGTGCGGTAGTTGATTGTCTCCGGCTTCTTGACCTCGCCGTTGGACCAGCCCCGGATCTGCTCGGCCGTGGCCAGGCCGATCCGGAGCTGATCGAAGTTGTTGACGTCGAGCACTGAGTGCTTCGCCTCCTCTAATTAGAAGCTCGGCTCGCGCCGCCGCTCGTCCTCTTCGTCGGATCCCTTCTCGGGCCGGGAGAGGTCGATGCCGAGTTCCTCGGCCGTCCGGAAGACGTCCTCGTCGAGCTCGCGCATCTCGATCTCCTCGCCCGTCGTCGAGATGACCTCGACGTTGAGGCAGAGCGACTGCATCTCCTTGATCAGAACCTTGAAGGACTCGGGGATCCCCGGTTCCGGAATGTTCTCGCCCTTGACGATGGCCTCGTAGACCTTGACCCGGCCGAGCACGTCGTCGGACTTGATGGTCAGCAGCTCCTGGAGGGCGTAGGCGGCGCCGTAGGCCTCGAGGGCCCACACCTCCATCTCGCCGAGCCGCTGCCCGCCGAACTGGGCCTTCCCGCCGAGGGGCTGCTGTGTGATCATCGAGTACGGGCCGGTCGACCGGGCGTGGATCTTGTCGTCCACGAGGTGGGCCAGCTTCAGGATGTAGACGTAGCCGACGGTGATCGGCCGGTCGTAGGGCTGGCCCGAGCGGCCGTCGTACAGCGTGGCCTTGCCGTCGGGGCCGATGAGCGTCTGACCGTCGAACCCGTCGGAGTGGAGGTTGCCGAGGATCTCCTTGATGACGGGCGTGCGGCCGGTCTCGTCGACCTCGTCCCAGTGGGCGCCGTCGAAGACGGGGCTCTCGACCCACACCGCCGGCTCGGTCGTCGGCCGGGTCTTGTTGAGCGACACCGGGGCCGGGCGCTCGTCGCCCCAGCCGTGGCGGGCGGCGTAACCCAGGTGGGCCTCGAGGACCTGCCCGACGTTCATCCGGGACGGAACGCCCAGGGGGTTGAGGATGATGTCGATCGGGGTGCCGTCGGCCAGGTAGGGCATGTCCTCCACCGGGAGGATCTTCGAGATGACGCCCTTGTTGCCGTGCCGGCCGGCCAGCTTGTCGCCCTCGGAGATCTTGCGCTTCTGGGCGACGTAGACCCGGACCAGCTGGTTGACACCGGGCGGGAGCTCGTGGCCGTCGTCGCGGGAGAAGACCCGGACGTCGATGACCTTGCCCGTCTCGCCGTGGGGCACCTTGAGCGACGTGTCGCGGACCTCCCGGGCCTTCTCGCCGAAGATGGCCCGCAGGAGCCGCTCCTCGGGGGTGAGCTCGGTCTCGCCCTTCGGCGTGACCTTCCCCACGAGGACGTCGCCCGCGCCGACCTCGGCACCGATCCGGATGATCCCCCGCTCGTCGAGGTCCTTCAGGATCTCCTCGGACAGGTTGGGGATGTCCCGCGTGATCTCCTCGGCGCCGAGCTTGGTGTCGCGGGCGTCGATCTCGTGCTCCTCGATGTGGATCGAGGTCAGCACGTCGTCGCGCACGAGACGCTCGGAGAGGATGATGGCGTCCTCGAAGTTGGAGCCCTCCCAGGACATGAAGGCCACGAGCAGGTTCTTGCCCAGGGCCAGTTCGCCGTGGTCGGTCGACGGGCCGTCGGCCAGCACGTCGCCGGCCTTGACCTCCTGACCCTCGTCGACCAGCGGCCGCTGGTTGATGCACGTCGTCTGGTTGGAACGGCGGAACTTGGCCAGCCGGTAGGTCTTCCGGCCGATGCCGCCGTCGTACTCGACGGTGATCGTGTCGCCGGTGACCTCGGCCACCCGGCCGTCGGCCTCGGCCATGATCAGGTCGCCGGCGTCGCGGGCCGCCCGGCCTTCGACGCCCGTCCCGATGTAGGGGGCCTCGGTCCGCACGAGGGGCACGGCCTGCTTCTGCATGTTGGCCCCCATCAGGGCCCTGTTGGCGTCGTCGTGCTCCAGGAACGGGATGAGGGCCGTGCCCACCGACACGATCTGCTTCGGCGACACGTCCATGTAGTCGACCCGGTCGGGGCTGACGAACTCCACCTCACCCCGGCGGGACCGGACGAGGACCCGGTCCTCGATGAACCGGCCGTGCTCGTCGACGGCGGCGTTGGCCTGGGCGATGACGAAGCGGTCCTCGTCGTCGGCGGCCAGGTACTCCGTCTCGTCGGTGACCTGCCCGGCCACGACCTTCCGGTACGGCGTCTCCGTGAAGCCGAACCGGTTGACCCGGGCGTAGGAGGCCAGCGAGCCGATGAGACCGATGTTCGGCCCTTCCGGCGTCTCGATGGGGCACATCCGGCCGTAGTGGGACGGGTGGACGTCACGGACCTCGAAGCCGGCCCGCTCCCGGGAGAGACCGCCGGGGCCGAGGGCCGAGAGCCGCCGCTTGTGGGTCAGGCCGGACAGCGGGTTCGTCTGGTCCATGAACTGCGACAGCTGCGAGGACCCGAAGAACTCCTTGATGGCGGCCACGACGGGCCGGATGTTGATCAGCGTCTGGGGCGTGATGGCCTCGACGTCCTGCGTGGTCATCCGCTCGCGGACGACCCGCTCCATCCGGGAGAGGCCGATGCGGACCTGGTTCTGGATGAGCTCGCCGACCGACCGGATCCGGCGGTTGCCGAAGTGGTCGATGTCGTCGTCCCAGTGGTCGGGCTCCCGGGCGTGGAGCTTCACCAGGTAGGAGACCGTGGCCAGGATGTCGGCCCGGGTCAGCGTCAGGTCGTTGTCGGTCGGGCGCTCGAGGCCGATCCGCTCGAGGACGGGCTCGAGGGCGTCGAACTCCTCCTTGAGCTTCTTGTTGACCTTGTGCCGGCCGACCTTGGCCAGGTCGTAGCGCTTGGGGTTGAAGAACAGGTTCTCGAGCAGGCCGCGGGCCGACTCGACCGTGGGCGGCTCGCCGGGGCGGAGCTTGCGGTAGATGTCGAGGAAGGCGTCGTCGACGGTCTCGGTGTGGTCACGCTCGAGCGTGTTGCCGATCGACTCGAAGGGCTGACCCCGGGAGTCGAGCAGGAGATTGCGCAGGGCCTCGGGGTCGTCGCCCATGCCCAGCGCCTTGAGCAGCACGGTGACCGGCTGCTTGCGCTTGCGGTCGATCCGGACATAGACGGTGTTCTTCTTGTCGACCTCGAACTCCAGCCAGGCCCCCCGGCCGGGGATGACCTTGGCGTCGATGATCTCGAGGTCGGGCGAGGTCTTGTCGGGCGTGATCCCGAAGTAGACGCCGGGCGAACGCACGAGCTGGGACACGACGATCCGCTCGGTGCCATTGATGATGAACGTGCCCTTCTCGGTCATCATCGGGAAGTCCCCCATGAAGACCGTCTGCTCCTTGATCTCGCCCGTCTGGGCGTTCATGAAGCGGGCGGTGACGAAGAGGGGCCGCGAGAAGGTCATGTCCTTCTCCTTGCACTCCTCTTCCGAGTACTTCGGGGGCTCGAACTCTGGGTCTGCCAGCTCGAGCTTCAGGGACCCGGTGAAGTCCTCGATGGGGGAGATGTCGGTGAGAGTCTCAGCGATCCCCTCGTCGAGGAACCAGTTGAACGAATCGCGCTGCACGGCCACCAAGTCCGGCAGCGGCATGACTTCACGGAGCTTTGCGAACGAGAAACGCTGCCGAGCCGCGAGACGGGCCAAAGCCTCACTCCTTCAAGTGCGCGAAGGCGCCCCAGCCGCGGGGAAGAGGTAAAAGGAACCCGGAGACGCCAAACGGCCAGCATAGCGGTCGCTACGCTGGCTCGGCAACTGCGTGGTCACGGCTCCTGCGAGCCCATGATGTTCGCAGGATACGACTTACGTTGCCGCTGGTCAAGGGTGGTGCAGCGCCCCTGGTCAGGGGGCTGCACCACCCCGAATGTGACTACTTGAGCTCGACGGTGGCGCCGGCGCCTTCGAGCTGCGCCTTCGCCTTCTCGGCGTCTTCCTTGGAAACCTTTTCCAGGACGGGCTTGGGAGCGCCGTCGACGAGGTCCTTGGCCTCCTTCAGGCCGAGGCTCGTGAGGGCCCGCACCTCCTTGATGACCTGGATCTTCTTGTCGCCGGCGGCGGCGAGGATGACGTCGAACTCGTCCTTCTCCTCGGCGGCGGCCGCGGCCTCGCCACCGCCGCCGACGGCCGCGCCAGGGGCGGCCACGGCCACGGGGGCGGCGGCGGTGACGCCGAACTCCTCCTCGAAGGCCTTCAGGAAGTCGTTGAGCTCGAGGACGGTCATGTTCTTGAAGATGTCGAGGAGCTCGGCGGTACTGGGCATGGCGCTGGGGCCTCCTGTTGCGGTTCGGTTCGGTCGGGGTCTCGGGGGTGAGGGCTATTCGGCGGGTGCTTCGCCGCCCTCGGGAGTTTCAGGCTCGGCGGTTTCG
>JBFLYK010000023.1:0-98841 GCA_040756995.1 Actinomycetota bacterium
GAGCCGGCGTGCCGGCGGCCGCCGGGCGCGGCGCCTCGGCCGCCGGCCGTTCGGCGGCCGGAGGAGCCTCGGACGGCCCGCTCGGAGCCGGCTGAATGGGTTGCACCCGTTCGGGCATCGGCGCCCGCGGGGGCGGAGGCGGCGACGGCGCCTCCGGTCGGGGCGCCATGCGCACCGCTCCGCCTTCGGTCGACCGGATGACCCGATGGGCCGGCGCGGCGGGCTCGCCGGCGCCGTCGGACGGGCCGCCGGACACACCGGCCGGGGCGGGGGTCGGCGCCGGGGCGGATGCCGCCGGGGCCGGGGCCTCCGGTTCCGCTTCGGGTTGGGTCGGGCGACGAAGGCCCTCGGCGTCGGCGAGACGGCGCACGCGGTCGGCCTGCGGATCCTCGATGCTCGAGGAGTGGCTCTTCACGCCGATCCGCAGGCGCTCGCAGAGATCAAGGGCTTCCTTGTTGGACAGCCCGAGCTCTCGCGCCAGCTCGTAGACCCGGATCCTCTTGTTCGCCATCTACGCTCCGCCAACCCCTTCCAACTTGCGGCCCCTCGGGCCATTCGAGGTGCTCACGCCCTCGCTGAACAGTCTTTCACGCAGCCACGCCAACTCATGCGCCGAAACCTCGGTGCGCAGGGCCCGGCTGAACGCCCGGCGTCGCACGGCTGCGTCGAAGCACGCTTCCAAACCGGCGCAGAGCCACGCTCCCCGACCCGGCTCGCCCCGACCGATGCCCAGAGCACCGTCGGGCCGGCGAGCGATGCGCACCAGACCGGACGGACCGCTCTTGCGGCGGCAGCCGATGCACGTGCGCTCCGGGCGGTGCGGGCGGGCGGCGCCGTCAGACATCACCCTCCTCGCCGGATTCCCCGGCTACGGCGGCGCCGGCCGGAGCCTCAGCCGCCGTTTCGGCCGGAGCGTCGGCGGCAGCTGCTGCCGGAGCCTCGGCTTCGACCTCACCGGGTTCAACGTTCTCGTCGAGCTTTTGTTCCTCTGCCCCGTAACCGGCGTCGGAGGCGGAGACCGCCTCCCCGCCCTCGGCCGGCTGCCACACCATTTCGCCCGACTCGTCGGTGATCCACTCACCGGCGGCCCACTCCTCCTCGCCGGCGCCCTGCTCCTCTTCGAAGAGCTGCGACTCGCTCTTGATGTCGACGCGCCAGCCGGTCAGGCGAGCGGCGAGGCGGGCGTTCTGCCCTTCCTTGCCGATGGCCACCGACAGCTGGTAGTCGGGTACGACAACCTCGGCCGTACCGGTTTCCTGAACGATGCGGACTTCCTTGACCTTGGCCGGCGACAGCGCCTTCATCACGAACTCGGCCGGGTCGGGCGAGTAGGGGACGATGTCGACCTTCTCGCCCCGCAGCTCGTTCACGACCATCCGGACCCGCGACCCGCGGGCACCGACGCAGGCGCCGACGGGGTCGACGTTGGGGTCGTTGGCCGCCACGGCGATCTTCGTGCGGTGGCCGGGCTCCCGGGCGATGGCCTTGATCTCGACGACACCCTCGACGATCTCGGGCACCTCCAGCTGGAACAGCCGGAGGATGAGCCCGGGGTGGGTGCGGGACACGACGATCTGCGGGCCCTTGGAGGTGCGCCGCACCTCGACGATGTAGGCCTTCAGCCGGGCGCCGTGCTCGTAGCGCTCGTAGGGCACCTGCTCCGCCTGCGGCAGCAGCGCCTCCACCTTGCCGAGGTCGAGGAGCGTGTAGCGGTGGTCGGACTGCTGGATGATGCCGGTGACGATGTCGCCCTCGCGGCCGGCGTACTCCTCGTACTTCATCTCGCGCTCCGCCTCGCGGATGCGCTGGAGGATCACCTGCTTGGCGGTCTGGGCGGCGATGCGACCGAAGTCGGACGGCGTGTCGTCCCACTCCCGGACGACGGCGCCCTCCTCGTCGAGCTCCTGGGCCACGACCCGGATCTCGCCGCTTTCGGCATCGATCTCGACCAGCGCCTCCTCGGCGGCGTTGGGCATGCGCTTGTAGGCCGTCACGAGCGCGTTGGCCAGAGCCTCGAGCAGGATCTCGAAGTTGATCCCCTTCTCCCGTTCGATGACCCGGAGGGCCTCCATCAGCTCGAAGTTCATACCGACCTCTCTTTGAGGGGCCGCTCCTTGGCGACGCGCTTCTTCGCCGGCCCGGTGGGCTTCGGCGCGGGACCCCACTCGAATACGGTGCGGGCCGAGGCGATCGCGTCGTAGGAGAACCGGCGATGCTGGCCGTCGACCTCGAGGACGATGCCGCGGTCGTCGACCTCGGTCAGGAGGCCGCGGTGACGGCGGGCACCGTCGACAGGGTCGTGGGACTTGACGGAAATCGTGGTGCCGACGAAACGCCGAAATTCGGACGGGCGCCGCAGCGGGCGCTCGACGCCGGGGCTCGACAACTCCAGGGTGTAGGGCCCGGGCACCGCGTCGACGGCGTCGAGCGCGTCGGACACGGGGCCGTTGGCCGCGGCCAGCGCGTCGAGGTCGATGCCACCGTCACGGTCGACGGTGAGCCGCAACGTGCGGGCCCGGCCGGAGCCGACGATCTCGACGTCGACGAGCTCGAGGCCGAGCGATGACAGGACGGGCTCGGCGGCGGCCCGTACCGCAGTCTGGTCAGCCACCGGCGCACCTCCTCGTCGTCTCCCCGGGGTCCGGGGTGTCCCCGGAACAAAAATAAACGTGGGCTCACGCCCACGTCCCGCTCCCGCTCGGCTGAGTGACCTACAAATATAGTCCAGCAGGGCGCGGACGCGCCCGCTTCCGGCCGGCCTGAGCCGGGGCCCGGTCAGCGCCCCGAGAGTACCCCGACCACGCTGTCCAGAGCCACCTCGTCGCGCTCTCCGCTGCGGCGATCCTTCCGCTCGACCACGGCCCGCGCCAGACCCTTGCCCCCCAGGATGAGCTGGGTCGGGACGCCGAGGAGGTCGGCGTCGGCGAACTTCACGCCGGGGCTCTGGTCCCGGTCGTCGTAGAGCACGTCGATTCCGGCCGCCCGCAGGTCGCCGTAGAGCCGGTCGGCGGCCGCCCGCACCTCGGGCGCCGCCTCCCCCTTGCCGGGGAGGCTCACGAGGTGGACCTGGTAGGGGGCGAGGGCCGCCGGCCAGACGAGCCCGTTCTCGTCGTGATGTTCCTCCACCACCGCCGCCACGACCCGGGACACGCCGATGCCGTAGCAGCCCATGACCATGGGGTGCTGCCGACCGGTCTCGTCGGTGTACTCGGCGCCGAGGGCCACGGAGTACTTCGTGCCGAGCTGGAAGGTATGTCCAACCTCGATGCCGCGGTCGACCGACAGCGGGGATCCGCAGCGGGCGCAGGGGTCACCGGTGACCACCGTCACCAGATCAGCGAACGCGTCGACCTCGAAGTCCCGGCCGAGGACGGCGTGGCGGACGTGGTGATCCACCCGGTTGGCGCCGGTGACCCAGCCGCCGGAGTTGGGGATGCCCACGGCCGGGTCGGCGACGCGCACGGTCGCCCCCGGGAAGTGGGGCCCGATGTAGCCGCGGGGGACGTCGGGGTGGGCGTCGAAGTCGGCGTCCTCCCACAGGCGGACCTTGCGGCCGGCCAGCGCCCGGTTGAGGGCGAAGGGGTTGACCTCCCGGTCGCCGGGGACGAGGGCGAGGCCCAACTCGCCGTCGACGTCGAAGGCGATGCACTTGAGCATCTCGTTCGGCTCGACGCCGAGGAACTCGGCCACGCCTTTGATTCCCGGCAGATCGGGCGTGTGCTCGAGGGCCATCTCCGGGATGTCGGCGGAGTCGCCGCCGCCGAAGATGGCCGTGGACGATTGCCGCACCGCCGCTTCCACGTTGGCGGCGTAATCGCAGTTGCGGCACCAGACGAAGTCGTCCTCTCCCACCGCGGCCACGGCCATGAACTCGTGGTTCACGTCCCCGCCGATCTCGCCCGCCTGCGCCTCCACCGGCCGGAACGACAGGCCGCAGCGCTCGAAGACGCGGTGGTAGGCGTCGTACATCAGCTTGTAGCTGGCCTTCAGGCCTTCGATGTCGACGTCGAACGAGTAGGCGTCCTTCATGAGGAACTCGCGGCTGCGCAGCAGGCCGAAGCGGGGCCGCAGCTCGTCGCGATACTTCCAGTTGATCTGGTACAGGTTCACCGGCAGGTCCCGGTAGCTGCCGTACTCGTTGGCGGCCGTGACCGTGATCACTTCCTCGGCGGTGGGCGCCAGGGCGAAGCCGGTCTCCTTGCGGTCCGTCAGGCGGAACATCAGTGGCCCGTAGGCCTTGTCCCGGCCCGTCCGCTCCCACAGCTCCAGCGGCTGGATGATCGGTAGCAGCAGCTCCTGGGCGCCGGCGGCGTCCATCTCCTCCCGCACGATCTGCTCCACCTTGCGCAGCACCCGGTAGCCGATCGGGAGCCAGGAGTACACGCCGGCCGCCACCTTGCGGATGTAGCCGGCCCGCACGAGCAGGCGGTGGCTGTCGACCTCGGCGTCGGCCGGGTCGTCCCGGAGAGTGCGCAGAAAGAGCTGTGACATCCGCATAGCGGATGAGGCTACCGGGCGGAGCCGGTGGGACCTGGAGCTTTATCCGGCGATGTCGCGGATCTTGGCGATGCGGGCCGCGTCGTCGTTGGCGTCGCTTCCCTGCTCACCGAGGAGCGCCAGGCGGGTCGCCTCGGCTTCAGCCTCGGCGCCGGCGTCGGCGTGGGCCAGGCGGGCCTCGATCCCCTCGGCCATGATCCGCTCGGCCTCTTCCACCAGCGCCTCGACCATCCGGGCCTCGGGCACCACCCGGACCACCTGACCCCGGACGAAGAGATGGCCCTTGCCCCGCCCGGCGGCGATGCCGAGATCGGCCTCCCGGGCCTCGCCCGGCCCGTTGACCACGCAGCCCATCACCGCCACCTGGAGCGGGATGTTGCGCTCGGCCAGGGCCGCCTCGGCGTCCTGGGCGACCTTGATGACGTCGACCTCCGCCCGCCCGCAGGACGGGCAGGCGATCAGGTCGAGACCCTTGCGCTCCCGCAGGCCGAGGACCTCGAGGAGCTTGCGGCCGGCTCGGGCCTCTTCCACCGGGTCGGCGGTGAGCGAGAACCGGATCGTGTCGCCGATGCCCTCGGCCAGCAGCGTCCCGATCCCGGCCACCGACTTGATCAGCCCCTGGGGCGGCGGGCCGGCCTCGGTCACCCCGAGGTGGAGCGGGTGGTCGACGGTGTCGGCCAACAGCCGGTAGGCGTCGATCATCAGCGGCACCGACGACGCCTTGACCGAGATCTTCACGTCCGAGAAGCCGACCTCTTCGAACAGCTCGAGCTCGTGCAGCGCGCTGGCCACCAGCGCGTCGGGGGTGGCGCCGCCGAACTTCTCGTACAGCGCCGGGTCCAGGCTCCCGGCGTTGACGCCGATGCGGATCGGCAGACCCCGATCCTTGGCTTCCCGGGCGACGGTCCGGATGTGGTCGGCCTTCCGGATGTTCCCCGGGTTGAGCCGGAGGCCGGCCACGCCCGCCTCCATCGCCGCCAGCGCCAGCTTGTACTGGAAGTGGATGTCGGCGATGAGGGGGACGGGCGATCGGGGCACGATCCGGGCCAGGCCTTCGGCCGCCTCCTCCTCATTGCAGGTGCAGCGGACGATGTCGGCCCCGGCGCCGGACAGGGCGTAGATCTGGGCCAGCGTCCCGTCGACGTCGGCCGTCTTCGTCGTGGTCATGGACTGGACGGTGATGGGCGCGCCGCCGCCGACGGCCACGGAGCCGACATGGATCTGCCTGGTAGACCGGCGGGGATGCACGACTTCCAGCGTAGGGGCCGCGCCGCGGAGAACCCGTTCCGAAGCTACGGAGATCGTGCGGAGATCGGCGGGCGCCCTACTGCCCGGAGACGGGCCTGACGATGTCGAGGTAGAGCGCCGTCAAGCCCATGATCACCAGGATCCCGAGGACGGCGGCCGTGATCGGCATCAGCCGCTGGACGTCGACCTGGACGCGGCGGCCCTTGATCATCGAGGCGATCTTCTCGTAGGTGGCGATGGCGACGTGCCCGCCGTCGAGCGGCAGCAGCGGCACCATGTTGAAGATCCCGACGAAGACGTTGATGGCGAACAGGAACAGGAGGACGGGCCCCCAGCCCTCGTCGACGGCCTCGCCGGCGACCCGGGCGGCCCCCACCGGAGAGATGAACCGCCTCGTGTTGTCGCCACCGTCGCCGCTCAGCAACTCGCCGTAGTTCTGGATGCCGTCGGGCGAGAAGATCCCGCCCAGCGCCTTCACCGTCTGCCACATGAAGCTCGGCATCTCGGTCACGGTCTTGCCGATGGCCGACGGAATCGGCTCCTTCTCCATGTAGTTCTGCGCCACGACGCCGATCCGAGGCACCTGCTGGCCGTCTTTGGTCAGCTCCTTGCGGGGCTGGACCGCCACGTCGAGACGCTGACCGGTCTCCTTCCGCACCACGGTGAAGACGAGCTGGGACTCACCGTGCGCCTCGACGTACCGGGGGATGTCGTCCCACTCCTTCACCTCGACCCCGTTGACGGCGACGATGCGGTCCCCGACGCGGAAATCGCTCTGCTGGGCCGGGGAATCCGGGACGATCTGACCGATCACCGGCCGGGTCGACCGGAGACCGACGGCGGCGTAGAGGAGGAACAGCAGGATCGCCGCCAGGATGAAGTGCATCGTCGAGCCGGCCACGGCCACGCCGAGGCGGTGACGGTAGGGCTTGGAGCGGTAGGTGCGGTCCTCATCGGCGGGGTCGACGACGTCCATGTTGCTCATCCCGATGATGCGGACGTAACCGCCGGCGGGGATGGCCTTCACGCCGTACTCCGTCTCCCCCTTCCGGATCGACCACAGGCGGGGGCCGAAGCCCAGGAAGAACTCGGTGACCTTCATGCCCGCCCGCTTGGCCATGACGAAATGGCCGAGCTCGTGGAGCATGATCATGGCGATGATCGCGGCCAGCACGCCGATGGTGCCGGCGAGGCGGGGCCGCACGAAGGCCAGGGCGACGATCCCGGCCAGGAGCAGCAGAACGGTGACCAGCGCCCGACGGCCGTCGGCGGTCGCCTGCGGCGGCAGCTTGGCGGCCCGTTCGCTCTCGGCCAGTTCTTCGGGGGTGGGGCCTTTCACGCGGCGTTCCTCCGGTCCACGGCCGCGGCGGCACGGCGGCGCGCCCGGCCATCGGATTCGACAACATCGGCGATGGTGGCGACGTTCCCGACCTCGTGGGCATCGAGAACCTCACCAACCACATCTGCGATCCCTCGCCACGAGAGGCGGCCGTCCAGGAAGGCGGACACCGCCACCTCGTTGGCGGCGTTGAGGGTGGCGGGGGCGTCCCCGCCGGCGGTGGCCGCCCGGTAGGCCAGGCCCAGACAGGGGAAGGCCTCGAGGTCGGGCGACTCGAAGGTCAGGGTGCCGAGCCGGGCCCAGTCGATCACGCCGACGGGCTGGGAGAGGCGGCCGGGCGCGGCCAGGGCGTACCCGATGGGGAGGCGCATGTCGGGCATCGAGAGCTGGGCGATCGTCGAGCCGTCGGAGAACTCGACCATGCCGTGGATCACGGACTGGGGGTGCACCACGACCTCGATCCGGTCCAGCTCCACCGCGAACAACTCGCGGGCCTCGATGACCTCGAGTCCCTTGTTCATGAGCGTCGAACTGTCGACGGTGATCTTCGGACCCATCGACCACGTGGGATGGGCGAGGGCGTCGGCCACGGTCACCCGCTCCAGGTCGGCCTTTGACCGGCCCCGGAACGGCCCGCCGCTGGCGGTGAGGAGGATCCTCCGCACGGCCTCCCGGGGGCCGGCCAGGAGCGCCTGGTGGACAGCCGAGTGCTCCGAGTCGACGGGGACGATCTCCCCGCCACCCCGGGCCCGGGCCGCGGCCACGACCGGACCGGCGGCGATCAGGCTTTCCTTGTTGGCCAGCGCCAGCCGCTTCCCGGACTCCAGGGCGGCCACGGTGGCCGGAAGCCCGGCGAAGCCGACGACGGCGTTCAGGACGATGTCGACCTCGGGCAGCTCGGCGAGGCCGGCCAGGACGGCCGGGTCGCCGGCGGCGCAGCGGGCCCGCAGCTCGGGCACGCCGAACTCGGCGGCCTGCTCCGCCAGCAGCTTCTCGTTGCGGCCGGCCGCCAGGGCCACGACCTCGTAGACGCCCGGATTGGCCCGCACGACGTCGAGCGCCTGCGTCCCCACCGACCCGGTCGAGCCGAGGACGGCCAACCGGATGGGCGCCGCGTTATTCACGGCTCCACGGTAGAGGATCCAGCTGGGAGTCAGCTCAGAAACTGGCCCTTACACGACGTCGAGGAGCTTGATCAGGTAGTAGACGGCCGGCAGGGCGAAGAGCATGGCGTCGAAGCGGTCGAGGACGCCGCCGTGGCCGGGCAGGAGCCCGCCGAGGTCCTTCACCTCGAGGTCCCGCTTGATCAATGACTCGCACAGGTCGCCCAGGGGGGCGAGCACGGCCACCACCACGCCGAGGGCCAGGGCGTCGAAGCGGCCCCAGGGGCTGATGCTGCCGACCAGGATGAACCCGATCACCACCGAGGCGGCCATCCCGGCCAGGAGGCCCTCGGCCGTCTTGTTGGGCGAGATCGACGGGGCGATGTGGCGGCGGCCGAAGCGCTTCCCGGCCAGGTAGCCACCGATGTCGTAGGACACCGCGCACAGGACGACGCCGAGCAGCAACCCGATGCCGTCCTTCTCGGCCAGGATCAGGCCGGCGAAGCCGCCCAGCACGCCGACGTAGCCGAAGACGAGCAACGTCGACGCCACGCCGGGGGCGGGTCGGGCCCGGCTGACGCCGGCCAGGTACCAGAGCAGGGTGGCGGGGACGACGAGCGCCGCGACGGCGGCGAAGGCCGCCTCACCGCCGTGGTAGGCCCCGAGCACGAGGCCGACCGACCCGGCGAGGGCGACCAGCCCGGCGGGCCGGTAGCCCTGGGTCCGCAGGGCCCCGCAGAGCTCGATGACACCGAGGGCCACGATGAGGCTCACAAGGACCGCTGCCGGCCCGGGGCCGGAGTTGAGGACCAGGAGCCCACCGGCGGCCATGGCGACGCCGGTGACCACCCGGGTGGCGAGCTCCGAGCCGAAACCCTTCGATCGGGACGGCTCCGGCGGTTCGGGCACCGGTCGCAGCCGGCTCACATTGCCGGCCGGCGCTGCCGCGCCGCCGCTCTCGGCCTCCTCGTCGGCCTGGTCGCCGCCCTGGGCCCGCCCCTTGGGGTTGTGGAGCAGGGCCCGGGCGAACTCATCGCCGTTGTCGCGGCCGCCGGGGCCGGGCTGGCGCCGGCGGGCGGCCGCCGCCGCGATGCGCTCGCCGGCGGCGGAGGGATGCCCCGTGAGCCGGGCGGCCTCGGCGGGGCGGCGCCGCAGCACGTCGGACCACACGTCGAGGTCGTCGGCCCGGCCTCGTTGCGCCCGCCCGGTGAGGTCGATCGTCTCGCCCATTTCGCGAACTTCTGCTTCGCCGGCCGGATCATCGGGCGCAACATCGTCGCCGACCTCCTCGGCCCCCACGACAAGGGAGTCTGTTTCTCCGTCCACCGGGTCCGGTGGGTCGGCCCACTGGAGGGGCAACGCTCCTCCGGCGCCGGTCGTGGTCGACGCTCCGCCTCCCCGCTCACGCCTGGGCCGTGCTGCGGCCCTCCGCTCCGCGAGCTCGTCGTCGTGCCGGTCGACCACGCCCACCCCCTGTGAGGCCCCTACGGGAAGCTATCTGGGGAAGCGTACTGCCGGGCTTTCCGCGGCCGGTGGACCCCCGTGAGGGGCCTAGACCTCGAGCATCTCCTGCTCTTTGTGGGCGGTCAGGTTGTCGATCTCGGCCACGAACTCGTGGGTGAGTTTCTCCAGCTCCTTCTCGGCCCGATCGAGGTCGTCCTCGCTGAGCTCGCCCTCCTTCTGGAAGGCCTCGAGGTCGTGGCGGGCGCTCCGGCGCACGTTGCGGACGGCGACGCGGGCCTCCTCGGCCCGGTGTTTCACGATCTTGACCATCTCCTTGCGGCGCTCCGCCGTCAGCTGGGGGAACGCCAGGCGGATCACCGAGCCGTCGTTGCTCGGCGTGATGCCGAGATCCGATGCCTGGATCGCCTTCTCGATGGCCTTGATCGATCCCTTGTCGTAGGGCGAGATGACGAGCAGCCGGGGCTCGGGCACCGAGAACCCGGCCAGTTGCTGGAGCGGCACCTCGGAGCCGTAGTAGTCGACCTTCAGCTTCTCGACGAACACGGGGCTGGCCCGGCCCGTCCGGATGGAGCCGAACTCCCCCTGGAGGTGGGAGACGGCCTTGGCCATCTTCTCCTTGGACTCGGCGAGGACGTCGTCCTGGATCATGAGATCAACTGTACTTAGTCGACCAAGGTCCCGATCTGTTCGCCGACCAGCACCCGGTGGATGTTGCCCGGTTTGAGGACGTCGAAGACCACGATCGGGAGCTTGTTGTCCCGGCAGAAGGTGATCGCCGTCGAGTCCATGATCTTGAGGCCCTGGTTGATCACGTCGATGTAGGTGATCCGGTCGTACTTCACCGCGTCGGGGTTCGTGCGGGGGTCGGCGGAGTAGACGCCGTCGACTCCGGAGTGCGTTCCCTTGAGGATGACCCCGGCGCCGATCTCGGCCGCCCGCAGCGCCGCCGTGGTGTCGGTCGTGAAGTACGGGTTGCCCGTCCCGGCGGCGAAGATCACCACCCGGCCCTTCTCCAGGTGCCGGGTGGCCCGGCGCCGGATGTAGGGCTCGGCCACCTGGGACATGTGGATGGCGGTCTGCACCCGGGTCGGCTGGCCGATGTCCTCCAGGGCGTCCTGCAGGGCGAGGGCGTTGATGACGGTGGCCAGCATGCCCATGTTGTCGGCCGTCGGCCGGTCCATCCCCCGGGAGGCGCCCTTCAGCCCCCGGAAGATGTTGCCGCCGCCGACGACGATGGCGATCTCGACCCGCAGGGCCTCGACGGCGTCGGCCACCTCTTCGGCCAGCCGCTTGACGACGACCGCGTCGATGCCGGAGCCGATGGAGGAGTCGGCGAACGCCTCGCCGGACAGCTTGAGCAGCACCCTCCCCCATCGGCTCTCGGGCATCAGTGCTCCTTTACTCTTCGCCGACTTTGATGCGGGCGAACCGGGTGACCTTGGCGTCGCCGCCCAGGCCGGAGATGAGCGAGCCGACGGTGACCTTGGGGTCCCGCACGAAGCCCTGCTCGACGAGGCAGTTCTCCTTGAAGAACCCGCCGAGGCGGCCCTCCACGATCTTCGGGATGGCCTGCTCCGGCTTGCCCTCGTTACGGGTCAGGTTCTCGAGGACGGCCTTCTCGGCCTCGATCACATCGGCCGGGACGTCGTCGCGGGTGACCCAGCGGGGGGCGGCCGAGGCGACGTGGAGGGCGATGTCGTGCCCGACTTCCACGGCCTTGGGGTCGGACGGGTCGACGCCGGTCAGCTCGACCAGCACGCCGATCATGCCCCGCTCCTGCTGGATGTGCTTGTAGCCCTCGATGAGACCGCCGTTGACCTCGAAGCGGGCGACCCGGCCGAGGCCGATGTTCTCGCCCAGGCTGCCGGCCATGCCCTTCACGAAGTCGTCGACCGTCTGGGAGCTGTCGCCGGCGTAGGGCTTGGAGGCGATGTCCTCGCCCTGCTCCGCCACCTGCTTGGCCAGTGTGGCCACGGCGGCCTTGAAGCCGTCGCCCTTGGCCACGAAATCGGTTTCGCAGGTGAGCTCGACAACGGCCCCGACGTTGCCGTCGACGAACACGTCCACGGTGCCCTGGGAGGCGGCCCGGCCGGCCCGCTTGCCGGCGGCGGCGAGGCCCTTCTCCCGCAGCCAGGTCTTGGCCTTCTCCATGTCGCCGCCCGATTCCTCGAGGGCGCGC
Organism: Actinomycetota bacterium; assembly: GCA_040756995.1. Taxonomy (GTDB): domain Bacteria; phylum Actinomycetota; class Acidimicrobiia; order IMCC26256; family BP-133; genus BP-133. Next base: position 11,831 of record JBFLYK010000023.1, read on the forward strand.
TTGCAGTCCATCATTCCGGCGCCGGAAACCTTCCGGAGCGCGGCAACGTCCTTCGCCGAAATCTCAGCCATGGGGGGCTCCTCGAGTCCTCTCAGGCGCCGGACGCCTGGTCGGCGCCGGCTGGGGTGCTGGCGGTGTCGGCCGGCGGGGCGGCGACGACACCGGGGTCGGGCGTGGCGGCCTGGGCAGCCTCGCCTTCAGCCTCGGGCTCGGCGGGCGCGGCGGCCGCAGCCTCCGCCGCGGCGGCCTTGGCCGCGGCCAGGCGCTCTTCCCGGAGACGCTGGGCGGCGGCGGCTTCGGCCCGGGCCCGGGCCTGGCGCTCGGCCCGCTGGCGCTCGGCCTCGGGGTCGGGCGGAGGCGGCGGGGCGACCGGCTGGGGCTTGGGCAGGACGCGGCCCTTGCGGGAGGCCATGTACCGGCCCTCCTCGACGGAGTCGGCGATGACCCGGCACATCAGGGCGCTGGCCCGGATGGCGTCGTCGTTCCCGGGAATCACGTAGTCGATCAGGTCCGGGTCGCAGTTGGTGTCGACCACGGCCACTACCGGGATGCCCAGCTTGTTGGCCTCGGTGACGGCGATGTGCTCCTTCTTCGTGTCGATCACGAAGATGGCGTCAGGCTGCTTCTCCATGAAGCGGATGCCGCCGAGGTTCCGCTTGAGCTTGTCGAGCTCCCGGCGGAGGAGGAGCGCCTCCTTCTTCGGGACGGCGGCGAAGTCGGGCGAGTTCACCTGCCGCTCGAGATCGTTCATCTTCGAGACACGGCCGTGGATCGTGGAGAAGTTGGTCAGCATGCCGCCCAGCCAGCGCTGGTTGACATAGGGCATGCCCGAGCGGCCGGCGCCCTCGGCGATGGGCTCCTGGGCCTGCTTCTTCGTCCCGATGAACATGATCGTGCCGCCCTCGGCGGAGAGGTCGCGCACGAAGTGGTACGCCTTCTCGATCCGCTCCAGGGTCTGCTGCAGGTCGATGATGTAGATGCCGTTGCGCTCCCCGAAGATGAACCGCTTCATCTTGGGGTTCCAGCGCCGGGTCTGGTGACCGAAGTGCACTCCGGCCTCCAGCAACTGCTTCATGGTCACGACAGCCACAAGTAAAGCTTTCCTTTCCTCGGTTCTGTGAACGTCCGCCCGCTCTGATGCGCCTCAGGGGCGCACACCGATGGAACCTGCGGGCGTGTGAATTTCCGACCGCGGGCGGCCGGATTGCGACCCAGTGTAACGGCACGCCGGACGGTCCAGCGGAGCCAGCGAAATCCGTGGGCGCGGGGCTCTGAAGAGCGGGGCCGGATCCTGGGCCTGCCCGGTCACCCGGTAGCCGAAATGGACGACGTCGTGCCGGTGGCCCGGTCCCGTGCCGCCGGAGAACCCGAGGACGTCGCCTCGCCGGACGGCCACGCCCGGCCACACGACGACGCGCCGCAGGTAGGCGTAGGTCGTGCGGCGGCCACCGCCGTGCTGCAGCGCCACGGCCCGGGAACGGCCCACCAGACCGGCGAAGGCGACGACGCCGTCGCCGGCGGCCCGGACCGGAGTGCCCGGCCGAGCGGCGAAGTCGAGCCCGAGATGCCGGGGCCCGAACGGTTGTTGCGGCGGTTCGTAGCCCCGCACGACCGGCCCGTCGACCGGCGGGGACCACTGCTCGGCACCGGCTTCCCCGGCATGGGCCGGAGAACCGAAGGTGACGAGAACGACGGCGAGGGCCAGGGCGATCCCGCTTCGTTCCACTCTTCCTCCCGAAGGCGCGCTGACACGGACCTGGGGGAAGAAGGGGATGGCCCGAGATTACCCGGCCAGGCCGCGTTCGGGCTCGAGTAAACGGGACCGGAGCTGGAGGATGCCCTTGGTGTGGATCTGACACACCCGGCTCTCGGTCACGCCGAGCACCTGGCCGATCTCGGCCAGGGTCAGGCCCTCGTAGTAGTAGAGCGTCAGGACCAGGCGCTCCCGCTCGGGCATCCCTTCGATGGCTTCGGACAGGATGTGCTTGATCTCCTGGACCTCGAAGGCCTCGACGGGATCGTCGGTACCATCGGCGATGGTGTCGGCCAGCGTCGATTGGCCGCCCTCACCGCCGTCCGACCCCGACAGGAGCTCGTCGAGGGGGACGATGCCCACCAGCGAGATCTGCGACAGGGTCTGGGTGAACTGCTCACGGGTCATCGACAGCTCGGTGACGACCTCATGCTCCTCGGGTGTGCGGTGCAGCTCGCCCTCGAGTTTGGCGTAGGCCCGCTCGATGGCCCGGGCCTTGGCCCGCACCGACCGTGGGACCCAGTCGATCGTCCGCAGCTCGTCGATGATGGCGCCCTTGATGCGGGACATGGCGTACGTCTCGAACTTGTAGCCCCGCGACAGGTCGAACTTCTCGATGGCGTCCATCAGCCCGAAGATGCCGTAGCTGACGAGGTCGGACTGCTCGACGTTCTGAGGCAGGCCGACGGCGACACGGCCGGCCACGAACTTGACCAGCGGCGAGTAGTGGAGGATCAGCCGGTCGCGCAGGTCCCGGCGACCCGTCGCCTTGTACTCCTGCCACAGTTCCTCGATCACGCTGGCGTCGTCCACCGGCCCCTCTATGCCCGAGGATGGGTCGCGTCGTAGACCGCACGCAGGCGATCTTTGGTCAGATGAGTGTATAGCTGGGTCGTCGCCACATCCGCGTGCCCGAGGAGCTCCTGAACCGCCCGGAGGTCGGCTCCACCCTCCAGAAGGTGGGTGGCGTAGGCGTGGCGGAGACTGTGCGGACTGATCGCCCGACCGTCCGTGAGCAGGCGTCGTTCCAGGATCCGGCGGGCATCGCGGGGTGTCAACCGCCGTCCCCGGCGGTTCAGGAAGAGCGCGTCGGGAGGGGTTTGAGGCCCGGAGAGATTTGTCCGCCCGCGGTCGAGATACGCCCGGATCGCGGCGTTCGCGGCCTCCCCCAGGGGTACACGGCGGATCTTCGACCGCTTGCCGAGCACGGTGACCAGACCACCCCGAAGGTCCACGTCGGACGGGCTCAGCCCGCACAGCTCGCTCACGCGCAGGCCGGCGCCGTAGAGCACCTCGAGCACGGCGGCGTCCCGCAGGGCCACGGCGACGGCGACGCCGTCCTCCGTCTCCTCGGCCCTGGCGGGCGGAGCCCCCTCGAGCAGGGCGGCCACCTCGGCCGCTTTGGGCACCTTGGGCAGCCGGCGGTCGCCTCGGGGCGCCCGGAGGTTCCGGGTCGGGTCGGCCGGCACGACGCCCCGCCGCCGCAGCCAGCCGAAGAAGGCCCGCAGGGCGGCGGCTTTCCGGGCAATCGTCGGCCGGGCCATGCCGCGGGTGGTGAGATAGGCGAGATAGCGGCGCAGCGTCAGATGGTCCACGGCTTCGGGCCCGGCCGCGCCACCCCGTTCGGCCCACGTCACGAACTGACGGAGGTCGCTTTCATAGGCGTTGCGGGTGTGCGGGCTCGATCCGGTCAGCGAGGCGATGAAACCCTCGACGTCCCAGGTCACGGTCACGGAAAGAGCGTCAGCTCCGGGGCCGGCTGGGTCCACGGCAGGTTCTCCATGTAGATCCAGGACCGGCGGTGGATGGCCGTGGGGCCGTAGCCGAGCAGGGCGCAGCGGTGGCGGTACGACCGGTAGCCCCGGTTGGTTTCGAAGTCGTACCCCGGGAAGCATTCGGCTTCGGCGGCCATGATCCGGTCGCGGGTCACCTTGGCCACGATCGAGGCGGCGGCCACTGAGAGGCAGAGCGCGTCGCCGTCGATGACCGTCCGGACCTGGTCGGGCCGGCCGAGGTAGTCGTGGTTGCCGTCGAGGATGATCCGGTCGGGGACGCAGCCCGCCGCGGCCAGGTCGGCCAGGGCCCGCTCCGCCGCCAGCCGGAGGGCCGCGGTCATGCCCAGTGAGTCGCACTCCTCCGGGCTGGCGTGCCCGACGGCGGAGGCCAGGGCCCAGCCGAGGATCTTCGGATAGAGCGCCTCCCGCTGCTGGAGGGTCAGCTCCTTGGAGTCACGGACCCGCTGGATCCGCTTCGGTTCCGGGCCGATCACCACCGCCCCGACGGTGACCGGACCGGCCCAGGCGCCGCGGCCGACCTCGTCGATGCCGCACACCAGCCGGGCCCCGGCGTCGAAGCATCCCTGCTCGACCCGCAGCTTGGGCGCGACGACCCGCTTCGCCCTCGTCCTGACCGCCGCCCGAGCCATGCCAGCCGACGGTATCAGGGCTGCTTGTCGAGCGAGGCGATCGCCTCCGCCTCCGACGGGTCTGGGTCGGTGGAGAACCAGGCGTCGAGCATCTCCGAGGCCACCGGTGGGCTGACCAGCCGCAGACTGAGGACCAGGACGTTGGCGTCGTTCCAGCGCCGCGCCCCTCGGGCCGTCTCGGCGTCGGTGCACAGCGCCGCCCGCACGCCGGGCACCTTGTTGGCCGCGATCGAGGCGCCGGTGCCCGTCCAGCAGCAGAGCACGGCGGTGTCGGTTTCACCGCCCGCCACCAGCTCCCCGACCCGGCGGCCGACGTCGGCCCAGCCGAGGTCCTGACCGCCGGGCGGACCGACCAGCACCACCTCGTGACCCCGCTTCCGGAGCTCGTCGGCCACGGCGTCGGTCAGGGTGGTTTGCTCGTCGCTACCGAGTGCGATCCGCACGTTGGGTACCGTAACCGCCGTCATGGCTGAACCAAAAGTACTGACGATGGTCCTGGCCGGCGGCGAGGGGAAGCGGCTGGCGCCGCTCACCGCCGACCGGGCCAAGCCAGCCGTGCCCTTCGGCGGGCACTACCGCATCGTCGACTTCGCGCTGTCGAACATGGCCAACGCCGGCTATCTGCGGATCGTGGTGCTGACCCAGTACAAGAGCCACAGCCTCGACCTGCACATCACCCGGACATGGCGGCTGTCAACCCTGCTGGGCAGCTACGTCACGCCGGTGCCGGCCCAGATGCGGCGGGGGCCGCGGTGGTTCGCCGGGTCGGCCGACGCCATCTACCAGAACCTCAACCTCGTGGTCGACGAGGCGCCGGAGTACATCCTGGTCTTCGGCGCCGACCACATCTACCGGATGGATCCCCGCCAGATGGTGGAGCAGCACATCGCCTCCGGCGCCGGCGTCACGGTGGCCGGGATCCGCCGCCCGCGGTCCGAAGCCAACCAGCTCGGGGTGATCGAGGTCGGAGAGGGCACGAAGGTCGCCTCCTTCAAGGAGAAGCCGGCCGAGGCGCCCGGCCTGGCCGACTCCCCCGACGAGATCTTCGCCTCGATGGGCAACTACGTCTTCACCACGAAGACGCTGGTCGACATCGTCAGCCTCGACGCCGAGGACCAGCACTCCCACCACGACATCGGCGGCAGCATCATCCCGGCGCTGGTCGACGCCGGCGAAGCCCACGTCTACGACTTCACGAAAAACCACGTTCCGGGCGAGACGGAACGCGACCATGCCTACTGGCGGGACGTCGGGTCGCTCGATTCGTACTACGACGCCCACATGGACCTCGTCTCCGTCCACCCGATCTTCAATCTCTACAACCGGGAGTGGCCGATCTACACCTCGCTGCCGACGCTGCCCCCGGCCAAGTTCGTGCTCCAGGGCGTCGAGGCGGGGACGGGGATGGCGGTCGACTCGATGGTCTGCGCCGGCAGCATCATCTCCGGTGGCACGGTGCGGTCGTCGGTGATCTCCCCCGGCGTGCTCGTGCATCCCCACGCCACCGTGGAGAATTCCGTCCTGATGCACGACGTCGTGATCGGGCAGGGCGCCGTCGTGCGGAACGCCATCATCGACAAGAACGTGCAGGTGCCGCCCGGGGCCCAGATCGGGGTCGACCCGATCGCCGACAAGTCCCGCTTCACCGTGTCGCCCAACGGCATCGTCGTCATCGGAAAGGGGGAAAAGGTCCCCGAGGCCTAGGCCCCTGAGCCGCGAAGCCCGCGACCGGTTTCCGTCATGCGTGTCGCTCTGCTCACCCGGGAGTACCCGCCCGAGATCTACGGGGGCGCCGGCGTCCACGTCGAGTATCTCTCCGAGCATCTCTCCGGGCTCGTCGATCTCGAGGTGTTCTGCTTCGGCGGGCCCCGCCCGTCGCCGCTGGTGCAGGCGGCCTACCAGCCGTGGGACGCCATCGACTCCGGCCGGCCCCACGACGCCGTTCTGCGGACGTTGTCGGTGGATCTGCTGATGGCGGCGGCAGTGGAGGGCGCCCACCTCGTCCACACCCACACCTGGTACGCCAACTTCGCCGGCCATCTGGCCCGCCTGCTCTACGACATCCCGCATGTGGCGACCACCCACAGTCTGGAGCCTCGACGTCCGTGGAAGGCCGAGCAGCTCGGCGGCGGCTACGCCGTGTCGTCCTTCTGTGAGCGGACGGCACTGGAGGCGGCCGACGCCGTCATCGCCGTGTCGGAGGCCATGAAGGACGACATCCTCGACGCCTATCCGGCCATCGACCCCGATCGCATCGTGGTGATCCACAACGGGGTCGACACCGACGAGTTCACCCCCGACCCCGCCACCGACACGCTGCCGGAGCTGGGCATCGACCCCGACCGCCCCTACGTGACGTTCGTCGGGCGGATCACCCGCCAGAAGGGACTCGACCTGCTGCTCAGCGCCGCCGAGCACTTCGATCCCGACACCCAGCTCGTGCTGCTGCCCAGTGCCCCCGACACACCGGAGGTCGGGGAAGAGATGCGGGCCCGGGCCGAGAAGCTGGCCCGGCAGCGATCCGGTGTGCTGTGGCTGGAGCAGGTGCTCCCCCGGCCGCAGCTCATCCAGGTGCTGTCGCACTCGGCGGTGGCGCTCTGTCCGTCGGTCTACGAGCCGTTCGGGCTCGTCAACGTGGAGGCCATGGCCTGCGGGACGGCGGTGGTCGCCTCCGACGTGGGCGGCATCCCGGAGATCGTCGTCGACGGGGAGACCGGCGTGCTGGTGCACATCGAGCTCGGCGCCGACGGTCAGCCGGCCGATCCGGAGACCTTCGTGCGCGATCTGGCCGAGGCCGTCAACAGCCTCGTGTCCGATCCGGTGGCGGCCGAGCGGATGGGCGTGCTCGGGCGCAAGCGGGCCGTGGCCGAGTTCTCGTGGCCGGCGGTCGCCTCCCGCACCGTCGAGCTGTACTCGTCGCTCGTGCGGTCGCCGTGATCGACGGTCAGGCCTGGCCGGCGTCCCGAACCGGGATCGACACCCGGGTCCGGTACGGAGCGAGCAGGGCTTCGCCGGACTGCTCGGCGCTTGAGAACGAGCGGTCGAGCCCGGGAATGGTCAGTGTGACGCCGGGGCGCTCGCACTGCCACAGCAGCGCCGGGCGGTCGCCGTGCCATCGGAGTGCATAGGAGACGCGGCCATGGTGCGTCGGGGCGTCGTGGACCTCGAGCGGCTGGCCCGCCCACTCCGGCGGGAAGATCGTGGCCAGGGCGACTCCGCCGGCCGGTGTTTCCCTGATCAGCACCTGGCGGACGAAGGCCAGGAAGGCGGCCGCCGCCCCGCCGTGGTGCCCGTCGCCGAGGCAGCCGCCACCGAGCCGGGGATGGATGGCCTCGGGCCAGGCGAAGGTGGCCGTGGCGGCGTCGAGCATCCACCGCAAGCGCCGCCACGACTTCGGGTCGCCGGCCTCGAGCTCGCAGCGGGCGATCCGCATCGTCAGCGATGGCACCAGACCCGTGTGACCCAGCCCGTCGTAGAAGGCGTCGCCGACGCAGAACCGTTCCCGCACGACGTCGAGGGTGGCGGCCACCCAGGGATCGTCGGCGGGGAGCAGCGCCAGCGGGGCGCAGGCGACGAGCGAGCCGACCATGCCGGCGTCGAAGTCGCGGCCGGGGGCCGCCGGCATGGCCACCCGGCCGAGCCGGGCGGCCACCTGGTCGAGCGACGCGGTGATCGCCTGCCGCAGCCGGGCAGCCGCCGCGTCGGCGCCGTCGGCCGCCGCGGTGTCGCCGGCCAGGCGGAGGACCCAGGCGCCGTCGGCCAGCGCCCGCACCAGCCAGAACCCGTCCTCGTACGGCCGCGTCGCCCCGATCTGTTGCCCGGCCAGGACCCGGACCCCTTCCCGCACCGCCGGAACGAGCTCGCCGAGCAGGGCGGCGTCACCGGTCAACCGGTGATGTTCGGCGATGGCCCACAGGGCTCCGGCGTGGGCCTCGCAGTCGCCCCGCCCGGGGCGGGACCCCAGGACTTCGGCCGCTTCGCCATGGAAGCCGAAGCGGTCGAGCGTCACCACCAGTGACGCCGCCTCGAGGAAAGAGGGAACCGCGCCGTCCCAGCGGGTGGGGGCGACGCTCTGACCGGTGTGCAACAGCAGCAGGTGGGCCCGGTTCGCCTCGACCGCCGACCGCAGTCTCGAATCAGGTAGCTCCACCCGCAGGCCACGACGCAGTTGGGCCTGCCAGCCCCGGGTCACGTCGTCGGGGGCCGGCCAGCGGGCACTGTCGATCACCGGGGTCGCGGTCTTCCGGGCCCGCCGTTCGGAAGTCAGGGGCATGGCGACGCGGATGGTGCCGCGATGCGGCAGCGGATAGACGAACGCCGCCTGGGCCAGGCCGTCAAGGTCCTCGACGTTCACCGTGCCGGCTGCCGCCTGACCGGTCGTGACGCGCCGGAGACAGTCGCCGGCGGCCAGCACCGAGCCGGCCGTCCCGGCCGGCGGGCGGGGCAGCAGGAGCCCGGGATGATCGTTGACGAAGACCGTCGCGCCTTCCTGGACGACCCGGTGCAGCGGGGCCAAGCCGACCGGGTTGTAGGGCCGAACGGCGAAGGCCACGGCCACCGGCACCGGGGAGCGGTTCTCCACCTCGACGACGACGAGCTCGCCCAGGGTGTCGGCGGCGGCGGCCGGCACGGCGTAGACGCGCTGCACGGCGTCGCCGCCCGGGATCCGCATGGCCGTCTCGACCACCGGCGTGGCGCCGATCAGCGTCTGGCGCACCGCCGCTTCCCGGCTGGGCAGGTGCCACCGGTCGGCGGCGCCGACCCACCAGTCGAGCGACCACCCTCCGGCCCAGGGGGTGACGAGCCCGCGGGGATCGACGATGGCGACGTGGGGCGAGGCGAGGTTGCCGACCACCGTCCAGTTGCGGGCGGTCAGGTTCGGCAGGACCGGCAACGGCCCCCGGGGCACGAAGGCCGCCGACTCGGGGTCGCGCTGGCGCTCCAGCCAGTAGGGCCACAGCCACCCCGGCGTGCCCGACAGGACGTCGCTGTCGACGCCCGGCCGCTCGGACGCCCGCCGGCCGACGATGCTCCGCCAGTTCGCCACGGGGCAGAAGGCTACGGCGCTCGGGGTCAGAATTCCCGGTCGCTGCCGCCCTGCTCGCTGCGGACGTTGCCGCTGGCCGCGTTGCCGGCGGCGTCATAGGGCGACGTCGCCGAATCCCACTCCGTCGTCGTGGTGCCACCCTGATCGGGGGATGAACCGCTTCTGGTTCCGAGGGTGATGATGATGCTGGCCCCCGACTGGACCATCGTCGACGGTGTGCCGGTGGCGCCGAAGACAGCGTCGGAGACGCCGCCGAGGAGCCCGCCGCCGAGATAGTCCGGGTTCTTGAGATTGACGGGCCCGAGGGTCGCCAGCAGGCTGCCGCCGCTGTGGACCTCGAAGCTGTCGTCCCCGCAGACCTTCAGCAGGAGGTTGAGGACGCAGCCGCCGTCGTTCAGGTACACGACCACGTTCGTGGACGCGCCCGTCCAGCCGGCGAGGATCGAATGGGGATCGATCTGTTCGCTGAAGGTGAACGAGATGGTGTCGCCGCTCTCGGCCACCCCCGACGATCCACCGGTGCGGTTGGCGGTCTGGATGTCGAAGGCCGACGGTGGCGTGTTGTCGACCGTCGTGCCGAACGTCTGCTGGTTGAGGTAGCTCAGCACGTCGGTCGAGCTGATCGAGTAGTTCTTCGACCCGGCCGACAGGGGGTTTGTCGCCGTCAGCAGACCGCTGCGGTAGTTGTAGGTCACCCCGTTGACGCTGTACGACCCGGCCGTCAGCGTCACGTTCGTCTGCCCGGGCGTGACGACACTCACGTCCGAGCGCACCGTGGAGATCCCGGCGGGTGGGTTTCCGCTGTCGGCCACGTTGGCGTAGACGTAGTACGTGCCGCCCTGCTTGATGGAGCCGGCCAGGTAGCCGGTCTGCTTGGCGATGACCGTGGCGCTGACCGACGGCGGTAACCAGTCGGCGGCCGTCTGGATGGTGTTGGACGCCGCCGTGGGGCTGGTGAAGGCGGCCAGCGCCGCCGGCCCGCCGGCGACGAGGGCCACCGCCAGGAGCAGCCGTACCCCGCGCCGCATCAGTGGGCCGTGCCGGCTCGCTGCGTGCCGAGGAAGCTGTAGGTGAGCGTCGAACTGAGGCCCTGGAAGCCCGCCCCGGCGCTCGACGGGAACGTCAGCGTCAGCCGGAGGTGGTCGGTGGCACCGGCGGTGAGGGCGCCCAGGCCGCTCATGGTCAGGGCCGACTGGATCACCGGGCGGCTGCTGACGACCGTGGTCGTGGTGCCGCTGCAGCTGTAGCTGAAGGCGGGCGAGGACCCGGATTCCGTCCAGGCCACCGAGCAGCGGTCGATCACCATCTGCAGGCCGTTGGCCGTGTCGGTGTCGAGCAACGACGACGGCGAGGCGGTGGTGGTGAGCGCCACCGAGGACAGGGCCTGGCTCCCGGTGTTGGTCAGATCGAACGAACGCTGGACCGTGTCGCCCGGCACGAGACCGGAGGCGTTGACGGTGAGCCGGTTGGTGGAGGCGCCGGTGTTGCCCAGGGCGATGAGCACCGTGCCGGCCGACACCGTGTTCGTGGCACTGGTCGTCGCCGTCCAGGTCGCCACCGCGCCCGTCCCGGCCAGCACCGCTCCCAGGGCGAAGGCCCCGAGCGGCAGGAGGCACCGGCTGCGGCGGGCCCGGCGGAGCACCGTCCTGATCACGACGGCTCCTCCGCCCGCCAGATCGCGACCAGGGCATAGATCGCCAGGGCGATCGCCAGCGTGCCGAGCCATCCCCGCCGGCTGAGGGCGGCGTCGAGCCATCCCACGACGAACCCGGCCCGGGGTATGGAGTACACCGCCCGCCAGCCGTCACCGGAGGCGGGAACCTCCCAGCCGTCGGGACCGGCGTTGGCGTCACCCCGGGTGATGAAGACGCGGCCCGAGGCCCGTTGCTGGACGGCGTCGATGCGGTGGACGACCATCGTCCCGGGCTGGTCGGGGCGCTGGAACACGATCACGTCGCCCGGCCGGAGGTCGGCGGCCGCCGCCCGCGTGGCAATGACGAGCCCGCCGACCGGGATCGCCGGGGCCATGCTGCCGGTGCGGACGTAGAACGCGTCGAACGGGTACAGCCTCGGCCCGACCACGAGCGTGAGCAGGCCGAGCAGGACGACCCCGAACACCGCTCTGACGAGAAGGCGCGCCGCTGCCGGCACCAGCGCGACGGCCGGTGCCGGCTTGACGGCCGGGACATCGAGTACCGCGGTACTCATCACATCCGCTTACTGGGTGATGTGCCAGTTCAGGGTGAGCGACGCCGCCCGGCCCTGATACGTGTTGTCGGCGTCCTCCGGCAGCTTCACCCCGATCTTGATCCATGTCGTGTCCGCCCCACCGAGGGCGGCCAGGGAACCGGCCGAGAGCCCTTCGCTCAGGTCGGTGTGGCTGTCGACGAACGTGGCCAGCGTCTTCGTGGCGTCGGAGAAGTTGCAGGTCGTGGCCGTTCCGCCGCCGTAGAGGCAGGCGGATGGGACGCTGAAGCCGGAGTCGGAGTACTGCTGGATGTAGATCTGCACCTTGGCGCAGGGCGACCCGGTGCCGTGGTAGTCCTCATCGGAAGCGTTGCTGTCGGTGCAGGAACCGGAGAACACCTTGAGCGCCGAGGCGGGCAGGCTCCCCACGTTCTGGAGCGTGATGTTGGTCGTGTCGGAGTCGCCCGGCGCCTGGACACTCAGGTCGAAGGCCGTGGAGCATGCGCCGTTGCTGTTGACGTCGGTGGTACCGCCGCCGGTGGACAGGCAGGCCGTCCCGGAGTTGACGGTGTTGCTCAGGACGAGCGTGCCGTTGGCGAACGTGTTGGTCGGGTTGCTGGTCTGGGCGGTGAACGTGGCGAAGGTTCCGGCACCGACCAGGACGCCGATACCGGCGACCACGCCCATGCTCAACAGGACCTTCTGGGGGAGGCTGAGCTTCATTTGCCCTCCTTGGCATCTGCCTCTTCGGCGCGTGCTATCGGCGGGAGGGACGAGGAATCAAGCCTCAGCCAGGCGACAAGTCCCCCAAATCTCGCACCATCACGTGGTGGGCGATGCCGCTCTCGGGCAGGACGAAACCCTCGCCGATGACCTCGAAGCCGAGCCTGGAGTAGAAACCGACGGCGCTGTCCCGGGCGTTACACCACAGCACCTCGACGCCGTCCCGGCGGAGGCGCTCGACGACGGTGGTGATCAGCAGACGGCCCAACCCGTGGTGCTGCGCCGGCCAGTCGACCGCCATCCCGCGGAGACGGACGGCGGTGCGGCCCGGCCGGTGGGGCGTGACTTCCGTGCTGAAGCTGGCCACGGCGACGATCGTTCCTTCTGGGTCCCGCACGGCGAGGTGGAAGGCGTCCGGCCGGCTGTCCTCGGGAAACACGACCGGCGCCCCGGGGCGGCTGTCCCGCAGGATCCGCCACCGGAGGTCGTGCGTCGCCCCCGCCGGTACGTCTTCGACCCGCATGTGCGTCCGGTCGCCCCTCAGCGCCCCGGCACTACGCCGGGCCGTGATACGCCGCGTCGCCGAAGGCGAACACGCCGCCGTCGGCGGCGGCCAGCCAGTACCCCTTGCCCGACGGCGTGGCGGCCACGCCGACGACGGGCAGGTTCGGCCGGGCGGTGAGCGCGCCGGCCGCCGGGGCGTCGCCGAACGCCCGTACCGCGCCGGCGGCGGAAACCACCCAGTACCCGCGGCCGGTGACGGCGGGCGCCATGCCCACGACCGGATCGGACGGCGGCGAGCCGCCCTGCGACCCGAAGAAGCCGGCGTCGCCGAAGGTGAAGATGCCGCCGTCCGACGCCACCAACCAGTAGCCGTGACCCGACCGGGTCGCCGCCATTCCGACGATCGGACGGTTCAACCGCACCGCACCGAGCGAGCCGAAGAACCTCGCATCGCCGAAGCTGAAGATGCCTCCGTCCGACGCCACCAACCAGTAGCCCTGGCCGGAGGGTGTGGCGGCCATCCCGACGATCGGACGGTTCAGCTTCACCGACCCGAGAGAGCCGAAGAACTTCGCATCGCCGAAGCTGAAGACGCCCCCGTCCGACGCCACCAGCCAGTAGCCCCGCCCCGACGGCGTGGCGGCGCCCCCCTTGATCAGCCAGTTGAGCGGCTTCGAGGCCAGCGATCCGGCGTCGGTCGCCCCACCCCGGGCCGCCACCGCGCCGAGCCCCGTCACGCCCCAGTAGCCACCGGTGGCCGACGGGAGGATGCCGACGACATCGGCGCGGATCGTGTCGAGGCGCATGCGCCCGCCGTCGCCCACCCACTCCCAGTGCCATGCCTCGGGGCAGGCGCTCCCACCCGGTTCCGCCCAGCGGGGGTGATTCCAGCCGAATCGGGCGGCGTTCGCCTTCAGCCACCGGTAACCCGAGGAATTGAAGGTGAGCGAGCCCCCGGAGTCGCGGAAGTCGACCGCCTCGCCCCAGCCGTGCATGGAGGTGCCCGATCCGGCGGCGCAGGCGCAGTTGCCCCGGCTGCAGGCATTGGATTTCGCCGCCGACTGTTGCTGCGCGGGGCGGTAGCAGTCGCCCGGCCGCAGCGCCACGCCGTCGGCCCGGGCGGCGGCCAGCATCAGCGCCAGGCTCGGCCCCGCCGCCCGGGCCGCCCGGCAGGTGCCCTCCACGCCGACGAGCGCTTCCGGGCGGACATGGCCGTTCGTCTCCCCTTCCAGACCGGCGGGGCGGTTCTCGGGATGGATCGGGCTCTCGGCCGACGCGACCTCGACCGGCAGCCCCGTCAGCGCCGCCACGAGAGCGGCAACGGCGGCAACTCTCCCCAGGCTCATGACCTGATCATGCCCCAGCGATCAACCAACCAAGCGGATGCCGTCGAGCTCCGACTTCGCCTCCCGCATCATGAGCGACGACACCGCGGCGGCCGGGGTGCGGGTGCCGTCGAGGACCGCCTGCACCTGCTCGGCGATCGGCATCTCCACGCCGGCGGCTTCGGCCCGGGCGAGGACGGCGGCCGTGCTGCGGACGCCTTCGGCCACCATCGTCATCTCGGCCAGCACATCGGCCAGCGGCCGCCCCCGGCCGAGCGCCTCACCGACATGCCGGTTGCGGCTGCGGGGGCTGGTACAGGTGACGACGATGTCGCCGATCCCGGCGAGGCCGAGGAAACTGAGCGGATTGCCGCCGAGCGCCAGACCGAACCGGGTCAGCTCGGCCAGGCCGCGGGTGATGAGCGCCGCCCGGGCGTTGTCGCCGACGCCGAGACCCTGAGCGATACCGGCCGCCAGCGCCACCACGTTCTTCACCACCCCGGCGATCTCGCAACCGACGACGTCGGGATTGGTGTACACGCGGAAGGTGTCGGTCATGAACAGCCGCTGGACGGCCGCCGCCGCGCTCTCGTCGCCCATGGCCACCACCGACGCCGTCGGCATCCCCGCCGCCACCTCGCCGGCGATGTTGGGACCGGTCAGGACACCGATGCGACCATCGTCGTGTCCGGGCAGGACGTCGGCCGCCACCTCGGTCATCCGTTTCAGGGAACCCTGCTCGAGCCCCTTGGCCAGGCTGAGCACCAGGGCATCCGGCGGCACGAACGGCGCGGCGGCGGTCAGCACCGAGCGGAAGCCGTGGGACGGGACGGCCAGGGCGACGACGTCGGCGCGGTCGAGGGCCTCCTCGAGTTCAGCGGTGGCCACCACCGGCCCGAGCGCCCGACCGGGGAGGTAGTCGGGATTCTCGCCGGAGGTGTTGAGCGCCTCGGCGAGTTCTCGGCGGCGGGCCCACAAGGCCACGTGTTCGGCGTTGCGGGCGCCGAGGGCGGCGACCGTCGTGCCCCACGACCCGGCACCGACGACGGCCAACCGCATCAGGGCCGCCCTTCATATTCAGCGTCGATCTGCTCCTGGGCCACCCGTCCCCGGCAGCTGCGCAGCCGGGCGGTCGCCGGGCCCCGGACCCACCAGGCGTCTTCCTCGCCGGCCGGTGGAGGCGGGTACAGGCGCCGCGCCTCCGCCACCGCGGCGCAGATCCCGGCCATGATGCGGTCGGTCGTCTCCCGCGGGTTGGCGCTGGGCCCGACCGGAACCGCCTCCCCCACCACCACGGTGATCGGAGTCCGGAACCGCTTGCCTTTCCGGCCCTTCGGGGGAATGACCCGCTGCGTTCCCCACAGCCCGACGGTCATCACGTCGACGCCGGCCGCCCGGGCCATGCGGGCCACTCCGGTCTTGCCGGCCATGGGCTCCAGGTCGTCGGAGATCGTGCCTTCCGGGAAGACGTGGACGCATTCGCCCGCTCGGAGGGCGGCGGCCGCCACGTCGAGGGCCGAAGTGTCACCCGTCCCCCGCTCCACGGGGATCTGGCCCATGCTCCGCAGGGCGGCGCCGAGGAGGCGGTTGCGGAACAGCTCCGCCTTCGCCAGGTACCGCACCCGCCGGCCGGCCAGGTCGGTCAGGTTGGCGACGGCGATGGGATCGAAATACGACAGGTGGTTGGAGGCCAGCAGCACCGGACCCGAGGCCGGAATGCGGTCCACTCCCTCCACCCGCCACCGCAGGAGACGGCGCACGGGCGGGCGGAGCAGCACTTCGACCAGCCCGTAGAGCGGTTCCACAGCCCGGTAGGATAGGCGGGCCGTGTCGCGGGACTCCTTCCTCATCGCCCAGCTTTCCGATATCCACTGCGGGTCGCCCTTCTTCGACCCGCAGCTGCTCCACCATGCGGTCGAAGAGGTGCGTTCGGTCGGCCCGGACCTGGTTCTGATCGGCGGCGACCTCACCACGGACGGCTATGCCCATGAGTTCCGCGACGCCCAGAGCTATCTGGCCCCGCTGCTGGAGTCGGAGCTCACCACCGTCGTGATCCCCGGCAACCACGACGCCAAGAACGTCGGCTACCTCCATTTCACCGACAGCTTCGGGCCCGGTGACGTGCCGGGGAAAGGCGACCGGGTGCTCCATCTCACCGGCCACCTCGAGTCCGGCGACGGGGAGGCCGGCGCGGCGCCCCACGCCGTCACGCTCGTGGCCATGGACTCCACGAAGCCCGACCTGGCCGAGGGCGAGATCGGCCGGGAACGGTACTCGTGGATCCGCCAGCAGTTCTCGGCCCCGGCCGATCTGCGGATCTTCGCCCTCCACCACCACCTGGTGCCGGTGCCCGGCACCGGCCGGGAGCGCAACACGGTGTGGGACTCGGGCGACGTCCTGGCCCTCCTGGGCGAAATGGGCGTCGACCTCGTGCTCTCGGGGCACAAACACGTGCCCTTCGTGTGGCTCCTCAATGACCTCCTGGTGGTGAACTCCGGCACGGTCTCCTCGCACCGGCTCCGGGGCTACGTGCGCCCGTCCTACAACCTCCTGGAGGTCACCCGGGACCGCGTCGTGGTGACGCTGCGGTACCCCGGTACCGGCGAACGCCACGCCGCCGACCTCGACCGCCGGGAGATGCGGCTCCATCCGAACCCCGAACTGGCCGGCATGTTCGCCAAGTCGGCATGGCACGCCTAAGGGGGCCGGCATGTTCGTGAGACTCTTCTCGTCCGCTATCGACCCCAATGACCTGGAGGAGGTCCGGCGGATCTTCGCCGAGGACATCGGCCCGGTGTTCCAATCGTTCCCCGGCTGCCTCTCCATGGAGCTCCTCCTCGGGACGGATCGCAATGCCGGCGGGCTGGTCGACGCCGCCGCCCTGTCGAGGTGGAAATCGCAGGACGACCTGAACACGGCCATCGAGTCCCGGGCGGTCGCCGAGTCGATGGTGCGGATCCTGCCCTTCCTCCAGGTCGAACCGGTGATCCGCATGTTCGAGATCATCGAATGACGCCCGGAGGCCCGGCCGTGTCCCCCGGAAACGCAGCCGTCGTCATCCCCATCCGCAGCTTCGAAGCGGGCAAGTCCCGTCTCGGCACCGAGCTCGACGCGGCGCGGCGGGCGGAACTGCTCCGGACGATGGCCGCAAACGTCGTGGCCGCCGCCGGCTCGATGCCGGTGGCCGTCGTGTCGAACGCCGCCGAGGTTCGGGCCTGGGCCGCGGCGCTGCGTCTCACGGTGCTCGACGACCCCGGCTCGCTCGATCTGGCCGCCGTGGCCGGCCTCGGCTGGGCCGCCGCCGCCGGGTTCGACCGGGTCGTCGTCGCCCATGCCGATCTGCCGCTGGCGACGACGCTGGCGCCGGTCGCCGCCGACGGGCGCCGGCCGATCGTGACCGCGGTGCCCTGCCATCGCGACGACGGCACACCGGTCCTGTCCCTGCCCACGACCGCCACCCACTTCGTCTTCGCCTACGGACCCGGTTCGTTCCGGCGCCACGCCGCTGCCGCCCGGGCGGCCGGTCTGGCCTTCCGGGTGCGGCGCGACGGCCGGCTGGGGCGCGACGTCGATGCGCCGGAGGATCTGGTCGGCCTGCCCGCCCCCCTCCGCGGTCTGGGCCGCCGCCGGGCGCTGCTCGGCGCATGACCCAGCCGGTCACCAGCTACCTCGACCCCGCGCCGAGCGGGGCGGTGAGCATCGACCTGCCGACGCCGGGGCGGGCACTGGCCATCGGCGCCCACCCCGACGACATCGACTTCGGCTGCGGCGCCACGCTGGCCAAATGGGCGGCGGCCGGTTGCGTCGTGACCGAACTCGTGCTGACCGACGGCTCGAAAGGGTCCTGGGATCCGGAGGTCGACCGTACGGCCCTCGTTGCGCTGCGCCAGGAGGAGCAGCGCGCCGCGGCTGCCGCACTCGGTGCCGGTGACGTCGTGTTCCTCAGCCATGTCGACGGGGAGTTGGACAGCGGGTTGGCCGAACGGGCCGAGGTGTGCCAGCTGATCCGTCACGTGCGGCCCGACGTCGTGCTGGGTCACGACCCCTGGAGGCGCTACCGCCTCCATCCCGACCACCGCCACGCCGGATTTCTGGCCGTCGAAGGCATCGTGGCCGCCCGCGATCCGCACTTCTTCCCCGAACAGGGCCTCCAACCGCACCGCCCCGCCTCCCTCCTGCTGTGGGAGGCCGACGAAGTCGATCACATCGAGGCGATCGACGGGTTCCTCGATCGCAAGCTGGCCGCGCTCCTCGCCCACCGGAGCCAGTGGCAGAGCACCATGGGCATCGGCGCTGATCAGGAAGCCGAGGAACGCGCCTTCGAGACCCGCATCCGGGAGCGAGCGGCCGAAGCCGGGGCCGCCGCCGGAGTGGCGCTGGCCGAAGCGTTCAAACGCATCGACCGCCTCTAGAGACGAGCTGAGCGATCGCCGGCAAAGCGAAGGCGGCGCCCCCGCGGGGACGCCGCCTTCAAATGTTGGCGCTGATCAGGCGCGACTTCGACCGAGCTAGCGCTTGGCCGGAGCCTTCTTGGCCGGGGCCTTCTTGGCCGGAGCCTTGGCGGCGGCCTTCGCCGGGGCCTTCTTGGCCGGAGCCTTGGCGGCGGCCTTGGCCGGGGCCTTCTTGGCCGGAGCCTTGGCGGCCGTGGCCTTCTTGGCCGGGGCCTTGGCGGCGGCGGTGCCGCGCTTGGCGGCCACAATGTCCTTGAAGGTGGCGCCGACGGTGAACTTCACGCCCTTACCGGCGGGGACCTTGACGGCCGCACCGGTGCGGGGGTTCCGGGCCGTGCGGGCTTTCCGCTGCGTCTGGCTCCAGCCGCCGAAACCGGGGAGGGAGACCTTCTCGCCCTTCTTCACCGACTGCTGAACGGTATCGATGAAGGCGCCGATGACCTTCTCGACCTCTCGCTTGCCCAAGGCGGTGTCTGCGACGATCTTGTCCACCAGCTGGGACTTGTTCACTACGACCTCCCGAGTTAACGGCTGCTTCAACGTGGAATCAGAACCTACAAACGCGGGTTCGTCAAGCACCATTTCGAGGCAGGACAAGGAGAGTTGCCCGCTTCCGGGCCGGAAACCCTTGTGCCGCAACGGTTTTCGCGCCCGCCTTCCCTGGCCGGAAACCTTCGAAAAGTTTGCCCCGCTCGGGCCTCAGGACCCTTGCGGGACAACGGAAGTGGCGCTCCGGAGGCTCCGAACCCCTTGTCGGAGCAGGCTCCCGGAGCCTCAGGCGGACGGCTTCGGTGTTTCGTGGGGTGGTTCCTCCCGTTGGGCGACGACGTAGAGGCCCACGAGCGCCGGTACGACGAGCACGGCTCCGATGGCCAGCGACAGGAGCGCCGCCCGCAGGGTGACGGGGTCGGCGGCCGCCTCCCGGATCGTCAGCTCACCGGTGAGCAGATCGGGATACTGCCCCGCCGCCCATCCCCACAGCACCGCCGTGACGGCGGCGGCGGCCGCCACGCGAGCGGCGACGAAGCGGCGCTGCCAGACGCAGCCCAGCGACACGAGCCCGGACAGCGCCGAGAGCGCCACAAGGGCCAGGCCGCGGTTGGTGAGGCCCTCGAACAGCGCCGGAGCGTCGGCGTGGAGGACGCCGATGCCGCCGAGCACCACCACGCCGGCCACCGCGCCCGAGACCAGGGCGCGCCGGCGGAACGCCTCGACCAGCACCGCTTCATTGGCCCGGCGGGCGTCGGCGGTGAGATAGACGGCCGCCAGGTAGGCGCACACGACGACGGCCAGGACGCCGCCGAGGACCGACGTCGGGTTGATGAAGCTGCGGACGGGATGCGCCTCGGCGACCCCGGACGGGACACGGCCCGAGGCCACGGCGCCGGCCACGGTCCCGAGAAAGAAGGGCGTGATGACCGACGAAGCGGCGAAGGTGGCGCCGAAGAGCCGTTCCAGCGCCACGCCCGTCACCGCCTTGCGGAAGGCGAAGCCGGCGCCCCGGAGGATCACGCCGACGGCCACGAGGGTGAGGGGCACGTAGAGGCTCGAGGCGATGGCGGCGAAGGCCTCCGGAAAACCCGTCCACAGGACCACCAGCACGAAGATCAGCCACACGTGGTTCGCTTCCCAGACCGGCCCGATGGCGTGCTCGATGAGCCGCCGCTGGGCGGCACCCCGCTGCGGCCCTCCGGCCACGAGATCCCAGAAGCCGGCGCCGAAGTCCGCACCGCCGAACAGGGCATAGGCGGTGACGCCGATCCACATCAGACCCAGCAGCGCTTCGGCGGCGGTCACGCCCCGGACGGCGCCTGAGGAGGGGCTCCGGACGGCAGCCGCCGGAGGACGAAGATCGTGCCCCAGGTGAGCAGGGCGTAGACGACGACGAGGAAGTACAGGCCGAGACGGATGTTGGGCGCGGTGGTCACGGCCTCGGAGACCCGCATGACCTTCCACACGATCCACGGCTGTCGCCCGACCTCGGTGACGATCCAGCCCGCCTCCAGGGCGATCGGCGCCGCGAACCCGGCCGCCACCGCCGCCCGGTGGAACCACCGTGACGCCGGCAGCGTCCGCGTCCGCCACCACACGATGGCGAACCAGAGGCTGACGGCCAGCATGCCGAAGCCGAGGGCCACCATGACCTGGAAGGCGTTCCGGACGACGGCGACCGGCGGCCGCTGGTCGGCCGGCACGTCGTCGAGACCGGCGATGAGCGCGTCGGGGTCATGGTGGGCCAGCAGCGACAGGCCCTTGGGGATCTCCACACCGCCGTAGACCCGTCCGTTGAAGTACAGGCCGCCGACGGTCAGGGGCGCGCCCCGCTGGGTTTCGTGGAGCCCCTCGAGGGCGGCCAGCTTCACCGGCTGACGCTCGGCCAGGAAGCGGGCCGCCCAGTCGCCCACGCCGATCTGGATGGGCGTGATCACCGCCGCCAGGGTGAACGGCACGAGGAAGCCCAATCGGTGGTACCGGTCGCGCCGGCCCTTGAGCCAACCGGCGGCGTAGACGGCGGCGACGCCGAAGCCGGCCACCATGAAGGCGGCCAGGATCATGTGCGTCGTCTGCACCGGGGTGGCGGGGTTGAACATGGCCGCCCACGGATCGGGGTCGACGACGTTGCCGGCCTCGTCGAGGCTGAATCCGGTCGGCTGGTTCATCCAGGCGTTGGCCGTGACCACGAACCAGGCCGAGGCGAGCCCGGCGATCACGATCGGCACGCCGGTCAGCAGGTGGACCCGGGGCGAGAGCCGGTCCCAGCCGTAGAGGTAGAGCCCGACGAAGATCGCCTCGATGAAGAAGGCGATGCCCTCGATGGCGAACGGAAGGCCGATGACCTCGCCGAAGCGGCCCATGAACTTCGGCCAGAGGATCCCGAGCTCGAAGGACAGGATCGTGCCCGAGACGGCGCCGACGGCGAAGAGCACCCCGAGCGCCTTGGTCCAGGCCCGGGCCAGGGCGGTGTAGACCGGGTCACCGGTGCGCAGCGCCCGCCATTCCGCCAGCAGCACGATGAGCGGGAAGCCGACCCCGTAGCAGGCAATGACGATGTGCCAGCCCAGCGAGAGGGCCATCTGCGACCGGGCAGCCAACAGATCGGGCATCCGCCGTCGACGCTACCCGGCGGGCCGGCGGATGCCCGGAACCGCTCAGCCCATCAGGTGCTGCACCAGCCAGTCGCGCGCCGCCCCCGACGACAGTTCGAAGTCGGGCCCGGTGTAGGCCCCGAAGTGGCCGCCGGGCAGGATCACCAGCTTCTTGGGTTCGAGGGCCCGCTCGTAGGCCTCGAGGGCCAGGTCGGCCGGGGTGAGCACGTCGCCCGCCGCCACCACCATCAGCAGCGGCGTCGGCGCGATCCGGTCGATGTAGATGCCGGGCTCGTACTCCATGAGCATCTCGACCGTCCGCAGCGTCACCTCGTTGCGCCACGACGGCGCCCGGGTCTCCCCCGTTTCGGTGAACCACTGCCAGGAGTCGGGAGTGGGCAGCGAGCTGGGGGCCAGCGGATCCTCGGCCACGACGGGGATCATCCCGGGCTCCTTGCCGGCGAAGCGGGCTTCCCGGTCGGCGTCGAGCTGGGCCCGGACGAGCGGTAGAAAGTCGCTGCGGATCAGCCGCTGCACGTTCTTGAATCCGCTGATCAGCGGCACCTGCGAGACCACGCACTTGATCCGCTTGTCGATGGCACCGAGGACGAGGACGTGCCCGCCGCTGTAGCTGGAGCCCCACACGCCGATGCGGTCCCGGTCGATGCCCGGCAGCGTCTGCATGTAGCTGATGGCGTGGCGGTAGTCCCGCACCTGGGCCCAGGGGTCGATCTCCTGGCGGGGCTCCCCGTCACTGGCCCCGAAGTTGCGGTTGTCGAACACCAGCGCGGCGAGGCCGGCCTGGGCGAAGACTTCGGCGAACGAGTCGAGGTACATCTCCTTGGTGGCCGAGAAGCCGTGGGCCATCACCACCCCCGGGGCGACCGCGTCCCCATCCGGGCGGTACAGCCAGCCCCGCAGCGTCGTTCCCTCGGCGTTGAACTCCACATCGGTGCGGTTCATCAACGACCTCCTCAGTCTGAAACCCCCCGTGACCGGAGGGGTAGCGTACGACTCATGGCCGACGAGCGCATCAGCTGGTTTCCCGTACTGGAGGACGCCGAGCTCGAGGAGCCGGAACGGAAGCTGTTCGCCAAGGCGAACGAGGTGATCGGCTTCGTTCCGAACGTCTTCCGCACCTACGCCTGGCGGCCGGAGCGGTTGCGGGCGTGGTTCGCGCATTTCAAGAGCGTGATGGAGGGTACCGACGGGCTCTCGGCCCGGGAGCGGGAGATGATCTCGGTCGCCGTGTCGATGGCCAACGGCTGCCTCTACTGCCTCGTGGCCCACGGCGCCGCCCTCCGGGAGGCCTCCGACGACAAGGTCGAGGCCGACCGCATCACGCTCGACTACCGCCGGGCCGACCTGACCAGCCGGGAGCGGGCGATCCTCGACTACGCCGTCAAGGTCACCAGAGCGCCGGGCGACTGCGACGAAGCGGACATCGAGGCCCTGCGGGCCGAGGGACTGTCGGACCACGACATCTGGGACGTCATCGAGGTCGCGGCCATGTACAACTTCACCAACCGGCTGGCCATGGCCACCGGCATGATGCCCAACCGGGAGTACCACGGCCTGGCCCGCTGACACCCTTGTCGTCTCTTCCGCCAAGGTCGATCATGGCGGGAGGAATCGACAAGGAGGCGGCCGGTGAAGGTCGAGAACATCCTCCACTCCAAGGGCTGGGCGGTCGAGACGATTTCCAGCGGGGCCTCCATGGCCCAGGCCGTCCACCGGCTCACGTCGGCGGCCATCGGCGCGCTGGTCGTCACCGACGACGGGGAGACGGTGGACGGGCTGCTGTCGGAGCGCGACGTCGTCTGGGCGCTCTCCCGGCACGGTGGAAACCTGCTCGATCTCAATGTGGCGGATTGCATGACCCGGGGCACCCCGGTCTGCTCGCCGGAGGCCACTGTCCAGGAAGCGATGGCCGAGATGACGCGGCGGCGGCAGCGCCATATCCCCGTCCTCAAGGACGGGAAGCTGTGCGGCCTCATCAGCCTGGGTGACGTGGTCAAGCACCGGCTCGACGAGCTCGAACTCGAAGCGAACGTCCTCCGGGACGCCTACTTCATCCGCGGCTGACCCCCTACCGTCAGGCGGCGCCGGCGTCGCAGGCCCGGGCCCGGGCGGTCCGCAGTGCCTGATCGCGCCCTTCGAGCAGCAGGCGGCGGATCGGCGCCGGGATCGGCGCCACCCGGGTGAGGAACTCGTCGGTCATCTCCACCGCCCCGTCGCCCACCGGGTAGAGCATCTCGGTGAACGACATGCCCACGTCGGGACCCCGCCGCTCCCAGATCGGCAAGAGCGCGTCGAAGTAGGACGCCGTCCACGCCTGGAGCAGTGGCTCCTGGTCCGCCTGGCGGAAGCCGCCCATTACCGCCCGCATCATGGCCAGCGGCAGATCGCCCTCGACGAGCGCCGACCACGCCTCGGCCTTCGGCGCGGCGTGGGGTTGGGCGGCCCCGGCCGCGGCGGCGTGGCGGGCGCCGGCGTCGGTGGCGTCGCGCTCCTCCTCGGCGGCGATCAGTGCCCGGGCGTCCTCGACCCCCGCCGTGGACAGTGAGCGGACGAGGGCCCAGCGCAGCTCGGTGTCGACCGCCAGGCCCTTGACACCGTCGATCGCCCGGCCGTCGAGGAGACCGCGCACAAGCGCCAGGTGGTCGTCGCCCCGGGCGGCGGCGGCGAAGGCCCGGGCATAGGCCAGCTGCACGTCGCTGCCCGGCGCCGCGGACCGCAGCGCCTCGAGGGCGTGCTCCGCCAGCCGCCGCCGGGCCGGCTCCCGGTTGGCCGGGTCGCCGAAGACGATCGCCGCCGCTTCGGCGTTGCGGAGGAGGCCGGCCACCACGGCGATCTGGTCCTCGCCGCCGAGGTTGGCCAGGACGAGATCGAGATAGCGGCGGGCCGGCAGTTCGGCGTCGCGGAGCATGTCCCAGGCCGCCGACCAGCACAGGCCCCGGGCCAGCGAGTCATCCAGCGTTCCCAGGCTCTCGGTGAGCGTGGCTAGGGAGCGGGCGTCGAGGCGGATCTTGGCGTAGGCGAGATCGCCGTCGTTGATCAGCAACAGGTCGGGAACCCGCACCCCGACGAGGTCCTCGACCGGCGTGCGGTGCCCTTCGACGTCGAACTCGACCCGGTCCCGCCGCCGCAGGCGACGTGAGCCGTCGTAGTCGTAGAGGCCCAGCGCCACCCGGTGGGAGCGCAGGGTCGGGTGGTCGGGTGGGGCCTCCTGCTCCAGAGCGAAGGAGGAGTACGTGTCGGTCCCCTGGAAGCTGGCCCGCAGCGTGTTGACGCCAGCGGTCTCCAGCCACTGCTGGGCCCACTCCCCCAGCCGGCGGCCCGAGGCCTCCTCGAGGGCGCCGAGGAAGTCGCGCAGCTCGGTGTTGCCCCAGGCGTGGCGGGCGAAGTAGTTCCGCACCCCGTCGAGGAACTCCTTCTGCCCGACCCAGGCGACCAGCTGGCGGAGCACCGACGCCCCCTTGGCGTAGGTGATCCCGTCGAAGTTGGTCTTCATGGTCTCGATGTCGGGCGCGTCGGCCACGATCGGATGCGTCGACGGGAGCTGGTCCTGCCGGTAGGCCCACGTCTTCCAGTTGCTGGCGAACGTCGTCCAGGCCGAGCGGAACCTCGTGGCCTCCACCAGCCCCAGATAGGAGGCGAAGGTGGCGAAACTCTCGTTCAACCACAGGTCGTCCCACCATCGCATGGTCACGAGGTCGCCGAACCACATGTGGGCCATTTCGTGGAGGATCGTGTCGGCGCGTCCCTCGCGCTCCGCTTCCGTCACCTTCGACCGGAAGATGTGGCGCTCGGAGAACGTGACGCAGCCGGCGTTCTCCATGGCCCCGAAGTTGAACTCGGGGACGAAAAGCTGGTCGTACTTGCCGAAGGCGTAGGGCTGCCCGAAGGCCTCTTCGAAGAAGTCGAAGCCGGCCGCGGTGATGTCGAAGATCTCATCGGCGTCGAGGTACTGGGCCAGCGACTGCCGGCAGTACAGCCCCATATCGATGTCGCGATGCCGACGGTGGACAGAGTGGTACGGACCGGCCACCAGCGCCGTGATGTACGTCGACATCTTCTCGGTGGTGGCGAAGCGCCACCGCCCGGCGGCGCCCTCGGCCGGACGGGCCGTGACCGCCCCGTTGGAGACCACCTCCCAACCGGTGGGGGCGTCGACCTCGAAGCAGAACGTGGCCTTCAGGTCGGGTTGATCGAAGCAGGGAAAGACGCGATGGGCGTCAAACGGCTCGAACTGCGTGTGGAGGTACACGGCGCCGTCGACCGGATCGACGAAGCGGTGCAGCCCGACCCCGGTGTGCTCGTAGGCGTGGTCGGCCACCACCACGATCTCGTTCTCGGCGGCCAGGCCGCCGATGCGGAGCCGGCCGGCGGTGGGGTCGAAAGCATCGGCGGCCACCGGCGCACCGTTGACCGTCGCCGACTCGACCCGCAGCGCCGTGAGGTCGAGGAACGTCTCCGCTCCCGAGTCGCTGGCCCGGCACCGCAACCGGGTCTCACTGCGGAAGCTCTCCTCCCCGGTCAGGTCGAGGGTGACGTCATAGTGGAGGTCGTCGAGGAGGCGGGCCCGTTCGGCGGCCTCGGAGCGCAGAAGATTGTTCTCAGCCACGGTCAAGGGAGGCTAGTGGGGGTTATGCCCGCGTGGCCTACAGCGCCCCGGGCTGCGACCATGGGTGCATGCGCCGGGGAATCGCCTATCTGCTCGTGGCTCTCCTCGGCGCGGCTGCCGGGCTGCTGGCCCTCGGCACGGTCACCGTGGCCCACGGGCGCGTCGGGCCGGGCCGGGTGGCGGTGCGGGCCCACCTCGGCGACAGCCGGACGGAGCTCCGCCTTCCCCCGCTGGGTCAGATCTCGGCCGCCACCCACTTCGCACCGGTCACCCTGACCGGTCAAGTCAACGAGCTGAGCCCCGACCGCCTCCAGGATCTCCTGAAGACGGACGACCCCGGCGACCGGCTCCGGTCCGAGGTGTCGGCCGACCTGGAGCCGCTGTTGCGGGCCTTCGCCTGGCGGGCGTTGGTCACCGCCCTCGTGGCCGGCGCGCTGGCCGGAGCGCTCGTCCCCCGCCGGCGCTGGACCCATGCGCTGACCGGCGCGGGCGGAGCCGTGGTGGCGATCACCCTCCTGCTCGGGGGCGCCTGGCGGGGTTACGACGCCGAGGCCTTCGACAAGGCCCGCTTCGAAGGGCCGCTGGAACGGGCCCCGTCCCTCCTCGCCACCGTGCGGAAGCACGTCGACGACATCGACGACGTCCGCAAGCGTGTCCGGGTCCTCGGCGACCAGGTGGCCGAGCTGTACTCGGTGGCCAGCTCGCAGGTCGGGGGGCCGGTGGCCGGCGACGAAGTCCGCATTCTGCACATCAGCGACATCCACTCGAACCCGTTGGGTCTGGAGGTGGCCCGCCGGCTGGCCGAGCACTTCAAGGTCGCCGCCGTCCTCGACACCGGCGACCTCACGTCGTTCGGGCTGCCCCTCGAAGGGCGCCTCGGCGAGCTGGTGGCCACCATCAAGGTTCCGTACCTTCTCGTGCCCGGCAACCACGACTCGACCGAGAACCGTCAGGCGCTGGCCGGCGTCGACAACGTCCAGCTCCTCGACGGCACGGTGGCCGAGGTGGCCGGCGTCCGCATTCTCGGCATCGGCGATCCGGCCTTCACCGCCACCAACGAGACCAGCACCGCCGAAGCGGCGGCCATCAAGCGGGAGCACGCCCCGGCGGTGGCGGCCCGGGTCCAGGAGCTCCGCCCCGACGTCCTGGCCGTCCACGACCCGCTCCTCGGAGAAGCGTCACAGGGCCACGTGCCGCTCATCGTCGCCGGCCACACGCACAAGAACACCGCCGTTCGCCGCAACGGCACGCTGGTCCTCACCGTGGGGTCGACGGGCGCCACCGGCCTCGGCTCGTTCACCGTCGACACCGGCAGCCCCTACGAGGCGGAGCTGCTCCATTTCGTCGCCGGGGACCTCGTCGCCGCCGACCGCATCGACCTCCACGGAGTCGGCGGTGCCTTCCGCATCGAGCGCCAGATCGTTCCGCCGCCCGGCGAAGCACCGGAGCTGGCCACGCCGCGGGGACAACTGCCCTAGCCCCGAAAGCACCGCGCGAGACTCCCGGCATGGAACTTGCTGGAAAGGTCGCGGTGGTGACCGGTGGCGCGTCGGGCATCGGCCGGGCGATGTGTCGCCGGTTCGCCGCCGAGGGGGCATCAGTGGTCGTCGCCGACGTCGACGCCCCGGGGGCGGCGGCCGTGGCCCAGGAGACCGGAGGTCTCGCCGTTCCGGGCGACATGTCGGTCGAGGCCGACGTGACCGCGCTGGTCGACACCGCGCTGCTGAGCTTCGATCGCATCGATCTGTTCTGCGCCAACGCCGGCATCCTGTGGGGCACCCCACCCGCCGAGCCGGCCGCCACCATCGGACCCGACGCACCGGACGAAGCCTGGGAACGGATCTGGCGGGTCAACGTGATGGCCCACGTCTACGCCGCCCGGGCCGTCCTGCCCCCCATGATCGACCGGGGCGGCGGCCACATCCTCGTGACGGCCTCCGCCGCCGGGCTCCTGACTCTCGTCGGCAACGCGCCCTACAGCGTCACGAAGCACGCCGCGGTGGCCCTGGCCGAGTGGCTGGCCATCACCTACGGCGACCGGGGGATACGGGTCAGCTGCCTCTGCCCCCAGCTCGTGCGGACCGAGATGCTGGCCGGGGCGACGGACGCCACCCGGGAGCAGGGCCTGGGCGACATCAACGTCCTCGAACCGGAGGACGTCGCCGGGGCCGTGGTGGACGGGCTGCGGGAGGAACGGTTCCTCATCCTTCCGCAGCCCGAGGTCGCCGAGTACTTCCGCCGCAAGGCGACCGACTACGACCGTTGGCTGACGGGGATGCGCCGCTTAGCCGGGAGTGGGCGCTGATCCGACCCCGAACATCAGCAGCACGCTGTCGGCCACCCGCTCGAAGGCCTCCCGGTCCGGGAGCCGCCCTTCCGGCTTGAACCAGAACGGCACGAAGTTGAGGGCGCCGGTGAGGTTGTGCCGGACGACCGCCACGTCGATGTCGGCCAGCTCCCCGTCCTTCACGCCCTCGGCGATCACGGCCCGGAAAATGGCGTCGTGCTCGGCGTGCCAGTCGGCGACCCGCTCCCGGACGACCGCCGGCCATTCGAGATGGGACAGGAACAGCCGGGAGAGTTCCGGATAGTCGACCGTGATGATCTGCAGCTGTTCGATGATCAGCCGCCGCAGCCGGTCGGGGGCGGGGCCCGGTTCGCCGGCGATGGCCTTGAGTCGCCGGATCGCCTCCTCGGCGACCGAGCCGAGGGCGGCGGTGAGCAATGCCTCTTTGCTG
Source organism: Actinomycetota bacterium (assembly GCA_040756995.1). Taxonomy (GTDB): domain Bacteria; phylum Actinomycetota; class Acidimicrobiia; order IMCC26256; family BP-133; genus BP-133. The sequence continues at coordinate 40,697 of JBFLYK010000023.1, forward strand.
TCGAAATAGTGGTAGAGCGAGGCCTTGGCCAGATCGAGGCGCTCGGCGATCTCTTCCAGACTGGTGTTGTAGTAGCCCTTCTCCGCCAGCACCCCGGCCGCCACCCGGAGGATCTCGTTGACCCGGCGTTGCCGCTTGCGGGCGACCCGCCCGAGCGGCGCAGACTCGTTGTGGGGCATGGCAGTCATCCTTCGGATGCTAACCGTCTCCCCGAAGACCCCGATCGCACGTTCGGCTTTTCCGCAAGCCCTGAGGCTTCTCTCGGCGTTCACCACCGGTCGCCCTCCGTGTTCACGAAGCGGAAAGCCCCTGCCTGCATGATCCGATCCATGAGCACCCGGGCCTTCGTCCCCCGAGACGAAGCCGCCGCATCCGGCCCGCCGGAAGGACCCTCGAGGCTCCCGGACCACAACGGCCGTCTGGCGGTGTTCGATCTCGACCGGACGTTGCTTCCCGGGTCCAGTCTGAGCCTCTTCGGGCGGGCGATGCACCGGGCCGGCATGGTTGGCCACCGCCGCCTGGCCGGCTACCTCGCCCGGGAGGCGGTCTTCGTCCGCCGGGGCCAGGGGATCTCCTCCGCCCACCGGTTGCTGGCCGCGCTGCTGGCCGACGTGGCCGGCCGGGAGGCCGCCCCGCTGCTCGAGGTGGCCGAAGAGCTCGGCGACGACCTTGTCCGCACCGCCCACCCCGGCGCCAGGTGGCTCCTCGACCACCACCTCGCCGCCGGGGACTTCTGTGTCATCGCCTCCGCCAGCCCGCAGCCGCTGGTCGAGGCGGCGGCCCGGGCGTTCGGCGCCCAGCGGGCCGTGGGCACCCGGGCCGAGGTGTGCGACGGCCGCTTCACCGGCCGCCTGGAAGGCCCGTTCTGCCACGGCCGGGGGAAACTCGCCCGCCTGTGGGTCGAGATCGGGCCGGCCGACCTGTCCCGGGCCGCCGCCTATTCCGACTCGATGTCCGACCTGCCGCTGCTCACGGCCGCCGGGCGGCCCGTGGCGGTGAACCCCGACCGGCGCCTCCGCCGGGAGGCTCGGACCCGGGGCTGGCCCGTCCTCACCTTCTGACGCAGCCCCTGTCCCAGCCCTTCCCTCAGCAGGTAAGGTCCCGGGCGCTACGACCGCCTTCGGGGGGGAGGAGAGTTCTCCATGGGCAGAGCTTCGCGTTCCCCCCGCCTCCGCTGCGCCGGCCCCCTGCTGGCCGCCGTCCTGTGCGCCGCTCTCCTGTGGCCCACGGCCGCGCCGGCGGCCACGGTCGCCTGGACGGCCCAGTTCGGAACCAGCTTCCCTGACGACGCCAACGGCGTGACCATCGATCCGGCGGGCAACCTCTTCGTGATCGGGCAGACCTCCGGCGAGCTTCCGGGCCAGAAGAACGCCGGGATGATCGACGCCTTCCTCCGGCGGTACGACGCGTCGGGAGCGGAGGTCTGGACCCGTCAGTACGGCACCGCCGAACGCGACATTCCGAAGGGCCTCACCCTGGACGACAGCGGTCACGTCTACGTGGTCGGCCAGACGTTCGGAACGCTCCCCGGGCAGGTCTCGGCCGGCGGGTGGGACGCCTTCCTCCGCAAGTACACCCCGGCGGGCGACGAGGTGTGGACCCGCCAGTTCGGCGGCGGGGGCGCGGAGAGCGCCGCCTCCGTCCGGGTGGACCGGGCCGGCAACGCCTACGTCGTCGGCGGCACCCGGGCGGCGCTCCCGGGCCAGACCAACATCGGCGACTACGACGGCTTCATCGTCAAGTTCGACGGCGGCGGCAACCAGGTGTGGGCCAGGCAGTTCGGCACGACGGTCGAGGACTACACCCTCGCCGTCACGCTCGACGCCAACGGCAACCCGATCATCGCCGGCGAGACCAGCGGGCGCCTCGCCGGGGCGGCCGCCGCCGGGGGCCTCGACGGCTTCGTCCGCCAGTACGACCCCAACGGCCAGGTCGTCTGGACCCGCCAGTTCGGCAGCCCGCTCGACGACTACGCCGTCAGCGCGATGGTCGGTCCCAAGGGTGACGTGCTGGTCGCCGGGAGCACGACCGGCTCGCTGCCGGGCCACACGTCGGCCGGGGAGTCCGACGCCTTCATCATGGCCTTCGGCGGCCAGGGCGCCGTCGGGTGGTCCCACCAGTTCGGCACCTCTGGCGTCGACGACGCCGAGGGGATCGCCTTCGACGCCGCCGGCAACACGTTCGTGGCCGGGCGGGCGGGCGGCTCACTCCCGGGAGCGTCGTCGAACGGCGGCTCCGACGCCTTCCTGGCCGCCGCCGGCCCGAAGGGCGACATCATCTGGGTCCGCCAGTTCGGTGGCCCGGCCGAGGACTACGCCATGGCCCTGGCTATCGGCCAGGGCGGGTTCTATCTGGCCGGGGGCACCACCGGTGCGCTCCCGGGCCAGAAGAACATCGGCCAGCGCGACGCCTTCGTCGTCAACATCTCGTAGCAACCTCTTCCGACGCGGCGGCCGCCGGCACCCCTCCCTTCGGACGGGCGCCGGCGGCGGACCGCTGGTACTGACTGCTCAGGCCGGGCTATTCGACGACCAGGGTTCCCTTCATCTGCTGGTGCATCTGACAGGTGAACGGGTACTGCCCCGGCGGCAGCTTGTCGACGCCCTCCACGTTGTGCACGTAGCCGTGGTCAACCAGGGCGCTGCTGAACCGCGGCATCCGGTCGCACTTCTGGAACGGCGGGTCGGTGCAGCCCGGGATGGCCTCCGTCAGGCTGTGAGCCGTCACGCCCGCCCCGTAGGGGTACATGTCGTAGTTCCCGAACTTGATCTTCGAACCGCGCTTCACGTGCACGGTCGTCGGGATGTACTGCCAGGCCATGACGAATACGTCCGCCGGGTGGTCCTGTCCGGTGATGTCGTCGGCCGGCTGCTGCGGCGCGCTCTGGACCGGCGTCGCCGGGTCGGCGGCCGCCGACCCGGCGAGCCCGAGGGCTCCCAGGCCGATCACCGTCACGATTACGGCGGCTCTCCTTCTGATGGTCGTGTTCATCATCGCCCTCACCCGACCTTCACCGACGTGAACACGGCCTGACCACCGTTGATCAGGCGGCTGCCCGGCAATCCGAGCTGCGGGTGCGGCAGGCACCCGGCCCCCGTCTGCAGCCCGAACTGCACGGTCATGGTCTCGCCCGGCTGCGGGAGCTTCCGCAGCGGCACGGTGATCGAGCCGGTCTCGTTCATCTTCGGCCCGAAGTCGGACTTCACCCCCAGCGGCCCCGTCCTGTCGCTTGAGACCGCCACGTGCAGGATGATCTCGTTGTCCGAGAGGAACGCCTCGGTGTAGTCCACCTGCACCGACGAGACCTGGTCGGAGACCTGGTGGAGCGCCAGCAGCGTCGCCCGCGGTCCGTCACCGACGCAGTTCACGGCGGCGGCCTGGCGGGTGTTGCGCTGCATGATGGTCACTTTCCCGGTCGACGGGTCGGCCTCGGCCACGATCACACTGGGGTCGCCGTTGTGCGGCCCCTTCTTGTACTGGCCCGGCCCGTAGGACGAGGCCGCGCCAGCCGGAGCCACGCTCACCGCGACGACCGTGAAGGTCGCCGCCGCCAGCACGGCCAGCTTGCCTTTCATCGATTCCTCCCCTTGCTACTGGTGCGATGTCGTGATGGAAAAGGGGTGGCCCCGCTAGTCCGGGAACCGGATGAACTTGTTCGGGCTCAGCGTGTTCTCGAACTTGCGGAACCGGAGGAACTCCGCCCTGGTCCTCGGGCCGAGGATCCGGTTGGAGGCGGCGGGTGCCGTCTCCTTCGGTGTCCCCGGGTTCAGCAGGTAGGCGTCGCGGATCTTCTGCACCTCGTCACACGACAGCGCGTTGCGCTTCGCGTCGGGATCGAGCCCGTACACCTCGGCGGCGGTGCGGCCCAGGATGCCGTTCCGGATCGACCGCTCGGGGTGGGCCCGGCCGTCGGTCGGCCAGCCGCTGACGTTCGGGTGGGGCCCCATGTAGCTGGCTCCGTCGAGCGCGTTCTTGCGGGGGTCCCACCGGTCGCCGTCGAGCCCGTAGGGCAGGTTGTAGAGCTCCTTGGCCGCGTCCGAGAACTGCAGCGCCCGGAGCAGCACGATCTGGGGCTGCGGGTTCCCGTACCAGATGCAGTCGCTCCCCCACACGATCCGGCGGGGCCCGACGTAGGTGATGAGCTTGCCGAGCAGGTGCGTGGCCCGGTCGGCGTCGGCCATGTTGGCCCACCACGTGGTGCCGATCTCGGCGTACATGTTGGGCGAGTTGCCGTGCTCCAGCCCCGGCGGCACGAAGCGGGTGGCGTCGATGCCGTTCTCCCGGAGGCTCTTGATGAAGCAGTCGACACCCCGGTTCGACGAGTTGACCTTGTCGTCGCCGGGGTACGGCTTCATGTGCTCGCCGTCGAATCCTGAGTGGTAGGTGAAGAACGTCACGTCGGGGTACATGGCGCCGATGATGCCCATGTCCCGGGGCGAGAACTTCGCCGAGTCGAACGTGCCGTTGAAGGCCAGGCCCTTGTGGGTGCACACGACGGCCGGGCGGTTGGTCTTGGCGTGGATCCGGCGGATGTGCTCGACGATCGCCATCCCGTTCTCGTCGTCGAACCACCAGCCGTTGGTCACCGGGCCTTCGCCGCCGATGGCGCCGAGGCCGGGGTCACCCCAGCCGCAGTACAGCTTCCAGCCCCGCACGTCCAGCGGACCCTGGATGCTGGCCATCCAGTCGAAGTCCTCCTGCTGGTAGGCCGGCACCTTGCCCGGGCCCTGGTAACCCCGGTTGGGCTGGGAGAAGGCGTGAACGAAGCACCGCTCGGACTGGGTCATGTTGTTGACCATGTCCCGGGTCTCGGCGGCGAACTTCATGGGCGTGATGTTGACTTCGTCGGGCAGCCGAGGCAGCGCGGTGAGCAGGTTCACCGTCTCGGAGCTGTCGAGGAAGATCTCCTTGAAGTAGTGGTAGCGGCCCAGGTTCTCGACCGGGTCGATCTCCCCGGCCCCGAAGCCCCGGACCCCACCCTCGTTGTAGCCCGGGTAGTCGCCCATGGCCTGGGTCGTCCACAGCAGCAGGAACTGCATGAAGCCTGGCTCCTGCGTACGCCACTTGGCGTTGATGTCGGAGTCGAGGACGTGGCCCTGGGTGTCGAGGATGAATTCACCCGGGAGGTTGGCCAGCTGCGAGCCCGGGTTCTCGAGGTCGCAGGCCTTCGTCGTCTTGGTGCCATCGGCCCAGGCGTAGTTGCCCCACTTGCCCCCGGTGACCTGGTCAATGGCCCAGACACCGACGCCGTAGGCGGCGGCGGTCCGGACGAATTGCCGCCGGCTCATCCCGAACTTGCGCCGCACCTCCTCGATCTTCTCGTTCTGGAGGGCCATGATCTTCCGCTGAGCGGGAGTCGGGTCCGGGGGCATGAATTCGCCGTTCGACGCCGGCATGACGTCGATCGGCGGTGTTTCGGACGGATCCGGGTAGTGGTCCTTGTACTTCTCAGCCATTCGGCCTCCCCTTGCGGCGACACTGCGGGCGGTAGGGCGCAAAAACGGAAGAGCCCCCGCAAAACGATCCTTGTGCGATCGTTTCCGCTGATCAAGGACATTTCATATACTGAACGAGACGCCGGATCCGGGCCTGAGAGGTCGGTAAGATCCGGCTCGAGGGGGTCAGTCGCACTATTCGTCGCAGCTCCATCGCACCAGGAGATCGGTTGAGGATGTTGTCGGGGAGGCCGACCGATCTGATCCAGAGCGTGTCCCGTGCGCTCCGGATCCTCGAAGAGGTCGGCGACAGCCCGGAGGGGCTGAACGCCAAGCAGATCGCCCACCGGTGCGACATCGCACTGCCGACGACGTACCACCTGGTACGGACGCTGGCCTACGAGGGCTATCTGGTCCGCCGGCCCAACGGTGTCTACGGGCTCGGGATGGAGATCGCCAGCCGGTTCCGTGACCTGGTGGCGTCGATGAACCGGCCGCCACAGGTCCACGACGTCCTCCGGCAGCTGGCCGAGGTGACCGGCCACACCGCCTACTTCGCGCAACTGGTGGACGGGCGGGTCGTGCTGACCGACCTGGTCGAAGGACCGTATTCGCCCCATCTCGAGGACCTGGTCGTCGGCTTCGACGAGGGCGCCCACGCCACGGCCCTGGGGAAGGCGCTGCTGTCGACGATCCCGGTGACCAAGCGTAAGGCACTGCTCGAGGAGCAGGGTTTACGTCCGTTCACCAGCAACACCATCACCGACGAGGGCCGGCTGCACCACGAGATCGCCGTGTCCGCCCGCTCCGGCATCTTCACCGAGGAACAGCAGTACCGCCCCGAGGTGTGCTGCGCCGCCGTCCTCGTCGGGCCGGACCGGCAGGGAGCCATCGGGATGTCGGGGGGCGTCGACCGCTGGTCGCAGTTGAGCCGGGCCCTGGTGCGCCAGCTCACGACCCACGCCACCGATCTGACCGTCTCCGACGAGGCTCAGCACGCCTGAGGCCCGTCCGGCGCCTGTCAGAGCCCGGCGATGCTCGGGGTGAATCGGGCCAGGTACGAGGTCAGCTGGCCGTAGGCGCCGGTGGCCAGGAGGACGCCGAGGACGACCAGCAGGCCCCCGGCCAGCCGCTCGACGCCGGGCCCGACCCGGCGGAGCCGTTCCGCCAGCCGGGGCGACGACGCCAGGCCGAGTGAGGCCACCAGGAACGGCACGCCGATGCCGAGGGCGTAGGCGAAGAGCAGCACGGCGCCGCGGCCGGCGTCGCCGGAATTGGCGGCCACCGTCAGGGCGGCCCCGAGGAGGGGCCCGACGCAGGGACTCCAGGCGGCGCCGAAGGCCACTCCCACGACCAGGGGGCGGACCGGGCCGCGGAAGCGGGCCACCGAGGCGAACAGACGCCGCTCCCGGGCCAGCGGGCCGCGGATCACGCCGAGGAGGGCGAGCCCCAGGACGGCCACGATCACGCCCCCGACGCGCTGCACACCGTTCTGCACGTCGGTCAGCGCCGAGCCGAGGAGGCCGGCCGTGGCGCCCAGACCGGTGAAGACGGCGGCGAAGCCGAGGACGAACAGCAGTGTGGCCGGAACGGCCCGGGCCGGATCACGGGCCTCGACCGCCTCCCCGGCGACGAGCCCGAGGTAGGCGGGCAGGAGCGGGACGAGACAGGGAGCGAGAAACGAGGCCACGCCCGCCCCGAACAGCGCCACCGCCTGGGTCAGCACGGAGCGGTCACCGGGCCCGTCAGGCTCCGAAGGTGAAGGCGAACGCCTCGAGTCCCGGTGCGCGGGGGGTGAGCCGCAGCCTGTGCTCCTCCACCCGGGGGCCGCGGGCCAGGCGGTACATGTCGGAGGCCTCGACCCGCACGTAGGTGACACCGGAGCCGTCGACCTTGGTGTCGACCGTGCGGAAGGCCTCGGGGAGCGGCTTCCCGTCGAGTTCGACGGTCACGTCGATCGGGGTGCGCCCCGGGGCGCCGGTGGCCATCACGAGGTTGACCTCGGCCGCCAGGTACCGGAGAGAGAGCGAGGCGTCCGGTGAGACCGACCGGATCCGCTGCGGCTCGCCCTGCCAGGTGCCGGCCAGGGCCGGCTGGTGGAGGCGCAGCTCCCCCGGCGTGTAGGCGCTCTGGCCGTCCTCGGCGACGCTTCCCCGCTCGGTGCCGAGGTACGTCTCCTGGGTGATGTTCCGGGTGACGTCGTCGGGTGCCGGCGCGGGTTGCTTCGGGTCGTCGGCCACGGGGGACGATTCGCTGACGCCGAGGAGGCTGCGGATGACGCGCTCCGTCTCGGCGTAGTTGCCCTCGCCGGGATGGAAGTACCGGATGCGGCCCTGCCGGTCGGTGACCCACTTGGCCGGCCAGTACCGGTTGTTGAAGTCGCGCCAGATGGCCATGTCGTCGTCCAGCGCCACCGGCCACGTCACCTCGAGGCGGGCCACCGCCCGCGCCACGTTGCCGTGGTCCTTCTCGAAGTCGAACTCCGGTGAGTGCACGCCGACGATGACGAGGCCGTCGTCGCGGTAGCGGTCGTGCCAGGCCCGCAGATAGGGCAGGGTCCGCACGCAGTTGACGCAGGAGTAGGTCCAGAAGTCGTAGATCACCACCTTGCCGGACAGTTCCTTGCCGGTCAGGGGCGGCGAATTCAGCCAACCCTTGGCGTGGAGCTCCGGCGCCGGCGGGCCGACGGGCAGGTTCTCCACGTCGACGGCGGAGATCGTCTCCGACGGGTCGGCCTGGGAGGCGATCCAGATGGCGGCCAGCGACAGGACGACGAGGCCGACGGCCGCCCACAGGTAGAACCGGCGGGGCGGCGGGGCGGCGGGAGGAGGCGGGGGCTCGGTCGGCTCGAACCCGGAGGTCACGCCTCAGATCATCGCGGGTTTGGGCGCCGGCGGCGGACCGGGGGCCGCCGGAGGGCCAGGAGGGGCCGGAGGGCCAGGAGGGGCCGGCGGGCCGGGAGCCGCCGGGGGGCCCGGAGCGGCCGGTTCCGCCGGGGCGGCGGGCCGGGTGCCGGTCGGACGGAAGGCGACGTCGACGATCACGTCGGGACCGGGCGGGCGTTCGCGCCGGGCGTCGGCATCGCCGAAGGCGAAGACCGCGCCGTCGGTGCCGGCGATGTAGTAGCCGGCGCCCGATTCGGTGGCCCGGAGGTCGACGGCCTTCTCGTAGGGCTGGCGGTCGGGGACGCCGCCGTGGAACGGCACCCCGAACGAGAAGACTCCGCCGTCGCGCCCGAGCAGCCAGTAGCCCTTGCCGTCAGGCGAGGCGGCGATGGCCACCATGGGGACGTTCGGTTTGGCGGTGGCCCCCTCCGGCCCCCCAGCCGGCAGGCTGGCTCCGGTTACGGCCTGGACGACGGCGTCACCGAAGGCGAAGACGTGGGCGTCGGTGGTGGCGATCCAGTAGCCCTGGCCGGTCGGGGTCGGCGCCATCCCCACGGCGTGGAGCGGCAGGGGGAACAGCTGCCCCCGCATGGTGGCGTCGCCGAAGGCGAACACCTCGCCGGCCGCCGTGAGCACCCAGTACCCCTTCCCGGTCGGCGTGGGTTCGAGGTGGATCGCCGGGGAGCGGAGCTGCCCCGCCGGCGTGCCCAGGAACGGCGCGTCCCCGAAGGCGAACACCCCGCCGTCGGCACCCACCATCCAGTAACCCCGTCCGGCCGGTGTGGCCGCCAGAGAGACGATCGGCCCGCCCAGCGCCCGGCCGGCCAGATCGCCGGCCGACCGCACGTCGCCGTAGGCCCGGATGCGCCCGTCGGCGGCCACGGACCAGAAACCGGGAAACTCGGGCAGCGGCGGTGGCGGGGCCGGCAACGGCGCCGGGCCCGGCCGGGGAGCAGCCGGAGCGCCGAGTGCTTCCGCCACCCGCTGGCGGATCTCGGGCAGGCGGTTGTAGAGGCGGCCGCCGGGACAGCCGGTCTCACCGACATCCCGGTGGCCGGCGATGTTGGGGAACGTCCGGCGGGACCCGTCCTTGGCGGTGAACGGCGCCGCGCCCCGGGGGTCGATGTCGTGCCGGGCGGCCTTCCACGCCAACAGGCGCACCAGCCCGTCGAGCGCCGCGTCGGGCGGCTCCACTCCTCCTGAGTAGTCGCCGAGAACAGCGATGCCGGCTGTGCCGGGGTTGACGGCCTTGGCGTGGGCGCCGATGACGCCGTTGCCGTGTTCGTCTTCGCCGGTGGGCGGTTCGCCGGGCCGGTAGACCCGGGCCCAGCGGCCCTCGTAGACCCGGCCCTGCTGGTCGACGAGGAAGTTGTAGCCGATGTCGTTCCAGCCGTTGTGGCGGGTGTGGTACGCGTAGACCGCCCGAACGGTCTGGGCCGGATCGGGATCGTTGTTGGGCGTCACCGTGTGGTGGACAATCAGCTTCGAGACCCGGGCGAACTCCTGCGGGCCCTTCCGCATGCTCTCGTCGGCGCCCCAGCCGGCCCGGGTGATGATCTCCGGCGCCGGCGCCGTCCGGTTGGCCACCGGTGTCGCGACCGACACCCCGGCGTCGATGACGACCGCTTGCAGTTCGGTGGCGCCCGCCCACCGCACGGCGAGGCGCACCGCACCCCCGTCCGGGCGGACGAGGCCGGTGGCGACGCGGCCGGCGTGGGCATCGCTGCTGTCGTCCCAGATCGGAAGGCGCCGCCACACTCCCCCGCCGCCCGGTTGCACCCAACGGATCTCGACCGGCTGGTCCTCGGTGCCCAGCCAGCACAGCCCGACATGCGTTGCTTGGAACGGAAGGCGCAGCTCGGCCGAACCGCCCCCGGGACGGGACGCGGCGATGGGCAGCACCACGAACTCGGTGACGGCCGCGCCCTCGCCGGTGAAGGCCCGGACCGAACGGCCGAACCCGCCGACGCCGAGGGCACCGAGGCCGGCGAGACCCCGCAGCACCGCCCTCCGGCTGGCCCGGCGGCTCGGGGGTGTCCCCCGAGAGGAATCCATGATCGAGCATCTTGCAACGGCGCCATCGCCAGGTGGCGGACCACTGCCCGTGACTGCGCCACTCACGGGGGGCAGGTGAAGCCCCCTAGCCTGGTCGCCGCCCATGAGTGCCGAAGCCTCCACTCTCCTCGGCCTGCTGGCCGATGACGATCGACTGCGCACCGTTGCCGCTCTCGTCCTCGGCTCCGGCCCAGCTTCCGTCTCCGAGGTGGCCACCGCCGCCGGCCTCGACGTCCGCCGGGCGGCGAAGGCGCTGACCCGTCTCGCCGGCGCTGGCCTTGTCGACCAGACCGGCGATGCCTACGTGCTGCGTACCGAGCGCTTTCGGGAAGCGCTCGATTCTCTGGGCCGGTCCGAAGAGCCGGCCGCCGTCCCCCATTCCGGCCGGGGCCCCGACGCCGACCGGATACTCCGAATTTTTGTCCGTGACGGGAGGCTCGTCCAGATCCCGGCCGTCCACAGCAAAAGATTGGTGGTGCTCGACTGGCTGGCGGGCCTGTTCGAGCCCGGCCAGGCCTACGCCGAGAAGGAGGTCAACGAGATCCTCGGCCGGGTCCACGCCGATTACGCGTCCTTGCGGCGTTATCTCGTCGACGAGGGTTTCCTCCACCGGCGCGACGGCTTCTATTGGCGCGCCGGTGGAACCTTCGACGTCGATCCCTTCTAGGGCAACGCCAATCAGCGCAACGTGAGTTGGCCACCCTCCACGTCGACCTTGACGGTGCCTCCTTCGGCGTAGTGACCCTCGAGCAGCGCCATGGCCAGGCGGTCGCCGACCTCCTTCTGGATCACCCGCTTGAGGGGCCGGGCCCCGAAGTCGGGATCGAAGCCCCGCTCCGCCAGCCACAGCTCCGCCTCGGGCGATACGTCGAGCGTCAGCCGGCGGGCGGCCAGCCGTGAGGCCAGGTGCCCCAACTGGATCCCGACGATGGCGGCCATGTCCGACTGCTCCAGGCGCCGGAAGCGCACGATCTCGTCGATGCGGTTGACGAACTCCGGCTTGAAGAACTCGAGCGGATCGACCGGCAGGTTCGACGTCATGATCAGCACCGCGTTGGTGAAGTCGACCGTACGACCCTGACCGTCGGTCAGCCGGCCGTCGTCGAGCACCTGCAGCAGCACGTTGAAGACGTCGGAGTGGGCCTTCTCGATCTCGTCCAGGAGCACGACGGCGTAGGGCCGCCGGCGCACTGCCTCGGTCAGCTGCCCGCCCTCGTCGTAGCCGACATACCCCGGGGGGGCACCAATGAGCCGGGCCACCGTGTGCTTCTCCTGGTACTCGCCCATGTCGATGCGGACCATGGCCCGTTCGTCGTCGAAGAGGAACTCGGCCAGGGCCTTGGCCAGTTCGGTCTTGCCGACGCCCGTCGGGCCGAGGAACAGGAAGCTGCCGATCGGCCGGTGCGGGTCGGACAGGCCGGCCCGGGAACGGCGAATGGCGCTGGCCACCGCCGAGACCGCCTCCTCCTGGCCGACCACCCGCCGGTGGAGCATCTCCTCCATGCGGACCAGCTTCTGCACCTCGCCTTCCATCAGGCGGGAGACCGGAATGCCGGTGGCCTTGGACACGACCTCGGCCACGTCCTCCTCGTCGACCTCCTCCTTGAGCATCTTCTGCTCGCGCTGGAGCTCGTCGAGGCGGGCCGACGCCTCGGCCACTTTCCTTTCCAGTTCGGGGATACGGCCGTAGCGGATCTCGGCGGCCCGGGAGAGATCTCCCTCCCGCTCGAAGCGATCGGCCTCTCCCTTGGCCGCCTCCAGCTCCTCCTTGCGGGCCCGGATGGCGGTGATGGCCTCCTTCTCCGATTGCCAGTGGGCCTTCATGCCGCTGGCCTGCTCCCGCAGGTTGGCCAGTTCCTCCTCGAGATCGGCGAGACGCTCTTTGCTGGCGGCGTCGGTCTCCTTCTCCAGAGCCACCTTCTCGATCTCGAGCTGTCGCATGCGGCGCTCGACGACGTCGATCTCCGTGGGCATGGAGTCGATCTCGATCCGCAGCCGGGAGGCGGCCTCGTCGACGAGGTCGATGGCCTTGTCGGGCAGGAACCGCCCGGTCACGTAACGGTCCGAGAGCACGGCGGCGGCCACGAGGGCGGCGTCCTGGATGCGGACACCGTGGTGCACTTCGTAGCGCTCCTTGAGCCCCCGGAGGATGGCGATGGTGTCCTCCACGCTGGGCTGGCCGACGTAGACCTGCTGGAAGCGCCGCTCCAACGCCGGATCCTTCTCGACGTACTTGCGGTACTCGTCGAGCGTGGTGGCCCCGATCATGCGCAGCTCGCCCCGGGCCAGCATGGGCTTGAGCATGTTGCCGGCATCCATGGCGCCTTCGGCCGCCCCGGCGCCGACGACGGTGTGCATCTCGTCGATGAAGGTGATGATCTCGCCTTCGGAGTCGGCGATCTCCTTGAGGACGGCCTTGAGCCGCTCCTCGAACTCACCCCGGTACTTGGCCCCGGCCACCATGGCCGACAGGTCGAGGGCGATGAGCCGCTTGTTCTTCAGGCCTTCGGGGATGTCGCCCTCCACGATCCGGCGGGCCAGCCCTTCCACGATGGCGGTCTTGCCCACCCCGGGCTCGCCGATCAGGACGGGGTTGTTCTTCGTCCGCCGGGACAGCACCTGGATCACCCGGCGGATCTCCTCGTCCCGGCCGATGACCGGGTCGAGCTTGCCGGCCCGGGCCGCCTCGGTCAGGTCGCGGCCGTAGCGTTCCAGCGCCTGGTACTGGTCCTCGGGGTTCTGGCTGGTGACGCGGTGACTCCCCCGCACCTCCTGCAGCGCCTTGAGGAGCTGCTCCCGATCGACGCCGATCCGCTCGGCCAGCGCCAGGAGCAGGTGCTCGGTGGAGAGGTACTCGTCGTGCAGCTCGGCCCGGGCGGTGTCGGCGACGCTCATGACGTCGCGCAGCTCCCGGCTGAGCTGCGGCGGTTGGCCGCCGTGGGCCTTCGGCAGCCGGGCCAGCGCCTCGCCGGCCCGGTTGCGCAGTGTCAGTGGCGCCAGCCCCACCTTGCTGAGGACGGGCAGCACGATGCCTTCCTCCTGGCCGAGCAGGGCGGCGACGAGGTGATCGGAGGTCACCTCGGGGTGGGCCTGGGTGCGGGCCATCTCGACGGCGGCCTGCACCGCCTCCTGGGTGCGCAGCGTCCAGCGGTTCGGGTCGAACGCCATCGCCATAGGTCTGTTCCTCCTGTGCGGGAGGGTTCGGTTCCATCCTCCCGGTCCGAAGCTATGGTAGCAACTCAGTAAGTAAAACTGAGTGCTTGACACTCAGATTCCTTGTTCATAGACTTTTAGTCAGACTTCCGCTTGCGAGAGTGGACACAGGAGGGCTGATTCAGATGCTGATGCGCTTCGACCCGTTCCGGGAGCTGGACCGGCTGACCTCGGCGCCCTGGGGCAACACGCGTCCGGCGATGCCGATGGACGCCTACCGGCGCAACGGCGACTTCGTGGTGCACTTCGACCTGCCGGGGGTGGACCCGTCCTCGATCGATCTCACCGTGGAGAAGAACGTGCTGACCGTGACGGCCGAGCGGCACTTCGCCCGGGCCGAGGGCGACGAGATCACGGTCGCCGAGCGGCCGCAGGGCCGGTTCAGCCGGCAGCTGTTCCTGGGTGAGAGCCTCGACGCCGACCGGATCTCGGCCAACTACGACCAGGGCGTGCTCACGCTCCACATCCCGGTTGCCGAGAAGGCGAAGCCCCGGAAGGTGGAGATCTCCGCCGGCGCTCCGGAAGCCGTCGAGGTCTCGACCTCGGCCGCATAGGCCTCAAAACCGTACAAAAACCACTTCACTCACTCCACCCACTCCAGGCTCGCATCACCCCCGGATTTCCACCACGGTTTCCGGGGGTGTTGCGCGAAAACCGTTGGAATTATTGGCGTTCCAGGCTGTTGTACAGCTAGCGTCCTCTTTTCGATTCGGGCGGATCGGATGGAGGACGGCGCGACGAAGCGCCGCTGGGGAGATACCTCGGTTCGACCGCCCCGTACCAAGGAGAGGGGGCGCCCAACCTCCCCACGTCACGTGGGCTGTCGTCAGCACCTCGCATGGACACACCAAGGTCCCGAAGCGCACTGGAGCGCTTCACGAGCTGAATGCCACATCGACGGTCGCCCGCATTCCAGGCCACACCTGAAGCCCTCCGGGTTTCCGAGACTTCAAGGAGGCGCAAGATGCGCATCGACTTCCGAAGGAGCGTGTTCTTATCCATCGGCCTGGTGGTTACCGGCACGCTCCTCACTTCTGACCTCCTGGCCGCGCCGGCCGATGCCTTCGTCCGGCGCCCCGGTTACGGCCGGTCGATCGACCGGCAGGCGATCCGGCAGCGAGCCGCCCGGAAGCAGCGGGCGTCCCGCTCCGCCACCCGCCAGAGGATCGCTCCCGCACCTACCCCGAAGCCCAAGATGGCCGCTGCCCCCCGTCCGGCCGACGACCAGATCTGGCAGCGGCTCCGCAACTGTGAAGCGGGCGGGCGATACGACCGCAACAGCGGGAACGGTTACTACGGCGCCTATCAGTTCTCAGCTGGCACCTGGCGCAGCCTCGGTTACAAGGGACTTCCCCATCAGGCACCGCCCGAGGTCCAGGATGAAGCTGCCCGGAAGCTCCAGGCCCGGAGCGGGTGGGGCCAGTGGCCCGCCTGCTCCCGCCGGATCGGTGCTCGCTAGGCGAGAGCGGCACTGAACTTCCCCGGAGTGGCTTGAATACGGCCCGGCCCCTGTGGCCGGGCCGTATCGCGTCCTCGCCCTCTAGTCGGCCGGGCCGCTGAACTGGGGGCGTCGCTTCTCCCGCAGCGAGGCGACGCCCTCCCTCACGTCCGGCCCGCCGAAGCCGAGGGTCTCGTAGGCCACGGAGACGTCGAAGATCGGCCCCGCCGTCCGCAGCCAGCCGTTGAGGGCGTACTTGGTCCACCGAACGGCGCTCTGCGACAGCGACGCCAGCTTGCGGGCGACCGCCAGAGCCCGATCCTGCAGCTCCTCCTCCGGGACGCAGAGGGACACGAGACCCATGCGTTCGGCGTCCTCGCCGCTCACCGGTTCGCAGGTCATGAGGTGGTACTTGGCCTTGGCCATCCCGCACAGCAGAGGCCAGATGAGGACCCCGTGGTCGCCGGCGGCCACGCCGAGGCGGGTGTGGCCGTCGACGATCTTCGTCGACGGCGTGGCGATCGACACGTCGGCCAGAAGGCCGACGGCCAGGCCCGCCCCCACCGCCGGGCCGGTCATGGCCGACACGATCGGCTTGGAGCAGTTGACGACGCCGTAGCAGATGTCGCGGGCCTCCCGCATGGTGAGGATGCGGCCCTCGAAGTCGTCGACCATCTGCTCGATCAGGCCGAAGTCACCGCCGGACGAGAAGGCCTCGCCGACGCCGGTGACGATGACGACCTTGACGTCGGGGTCACGGTCGATGTCGCCCCAGATCCTGGCCAGCTCGGTGTGCTGCTCGGCGCTCACCGAGTTGAGGCTCTTCGGGTTGTTGAACTGGATGCGGAGGATGCCGGGTTCGGGGAAGTCGAAGTCGAGGTGCGTGTAGTCGCGGTAGGGCATGGCGTCGTCTTTCCGTGTGAGGCGGCGCGGCGCGTCAGCGCACGGCGGCGAAGATTACGACGATCACCACTACCAGGAACGCCAGCGCCGTCAGGACACGAGCCATGAGCGACGAGCCGGCCGGTGGGGGCGGAGGGAAACCGGGCCGCTGCGCCTCGAGCAGCACGATCTCCTCGACGTCGCCGTAGGCGCAGACCGGACACTCAGCGGCGTCGTCGGTGAGCCCGGCGCCGCACCGGGGACAGGAGGCCTGCACGGCTGAGAGGGTAGACGGCGTCAGCGGGATCCCCGGGGAGCCGGCGAGGATCGCGGCTTGTCGGCGCTCAGGATCACCCGATCGAGGTTGACGCCCCCGGAGCCCCCCAGGACCCGCAGGGTGTGGCGGCCCGGCGTGAGGGTGAAGACTGCGCCGGGGCCCGTCCGCCACGACCACGCCGTCGCCGGTGAAGCCATCGTGTCCCAGGCCGGCACCGGGCAGGCGTCGTCGAGCTGTACGAGCGGCACCGCCGAGTCACGGCCGTTCGACAGGGGCCGTACCCGGCTCCAGAGGCGATAGGTCCCGCCCTGGGGCACGTCGAACGGCAGGGCGACGACGCCGGCGTCGGAGAGGCCGGTCTCGCAGGGCGACACGTTGGGGCGCCACTGGGGCATCTCGGCCAGGAGCAGCGATCCGGGACCGTGCTCGAACTGCTTTCCGCACTGGAAGCCCTCGAGGCTGGTCGGCCTGACCTGGTCCCAGTCGAGGGTGATCGTGTCGAGCACGTCGAAGGCCCAGGCCAGCATCCCGATGTCGCGGGCCTGCAGGAAGTCGACGAGCAGCGGGGACGTCGTCGCCCATTCGGGCTTGCAGAAGCGGACGCCCGGAACGGCGGTCCACTCGGTCGCCACCACCGGAAACTGGCTGCTGAGGAAGCCGAAGCCCGGTTCCCAGTCGTCGGGCTCGCGGAGCGTGTGCGTCAGGTAGGGGTGAACCCCGTAGGCGACCTGACCGAGCGGGTCGTGCAGCAGAGGGATCCCGTCGAGCCGCTGGCCGAACTGGGCGGCATCGGCGATGACCACGTTGGTGGCGCCGGTGGCCCGGATGGCCTCCAGCACCTTCTGGTGCCCCACGGCCGGTGTCCCCTGGTTGCGTTCCGGCGGCCCTCCGTTGCGCCAGACCTCCCAGCCGTCGGCCGTCGGCCGGTTCTGCGGTTCGTTGAAGATCTCGTACATGACGTGCTGGTCGCCGTTGAAGCGGGCGGTGAGCGTCTGCCAGTCTCGGATGGTGGCCTCGGTCGGCTGGCCGTGGCTCTTGCCGCCGCTCGGACCCTGGTCCTGGATCGACAGGATGACGGCCAGCCCGTAGGAACGGGCCAGGGCGACGCTCTCCTCGATCCGCTGGATGTAGACCTTCGAGGAGAACTGGTCGAGGGGATCAAGGCCTCGCTGGCTCAACTGGAACCGGAGGGTGTTCGCCCCCCAGGCGGTGACCGCCTCCATCGTTTTCGGGCCGAAACGGCGGGCGGCCCAGGCTGTCTCGCCTTCCCCGATGGGATGGACCAGGGCGACCATCGTGAAGCCCACCGGCACGAACGGGGCGCCGTCCCGCAGGAGGCGGTTGCCGGCCACCCGGATGCCGTGCGGAGGCGGGGGTTGCGCCGGGCCCGGGAAGTGGGCGAAGGCGCCGCCTGACGCCCGGGCGTCGGGGCCGACCGTCACCTGCTGCCCGACGAGCCCGGCTTCCACTTCGATGTCCACCACCGGCCTGACGGACTCCGGCGGCGGCACCGCCGCCTTCCCCACCGCCGGCGGTTCGGCGGACGCGGCGTGGACGTGCGCGGCGACGACCGCCACCAGGGCGACCAGGATGCACCGTCGACGTTGTCGCCTGCCTCTGTGCACGGGGGTCCTCACGTCCGGGGGACAAATGGCTCATAAGGGATTCGTCACCCACATCGGACATTCCTGCCCCCCACCGGGAGTCAGGGCCAGGGCGGGTTGTACTCCCAGTGCCAGGGCTCGGTTTCGTAGGGATAGAAGCCGAAGGTGACGGCATTGGCCACCAGCCAGCGGTAGGCGGGGGTCTCCCGCATGCGGGGGGCGTACTCGCTTTCGATGGGGTCGCCGAGGTGGAGGTCGATGGCCCGGCCGCTCTGGTGGGCGCTGGCCCCGGGCCGGGCGACCCACTGGCAGGCGATCTCGGGATCGCCGTACTTGGCCAGTGCCCCTTCCCACAGCCAGGCCTGTTCCTCGACGGTCCGGAAGCCCGACACCGGCAGGAGGAGCGGCGCGGGGTGGCCCGCCTGGCGGGCGGCGGCGGCCAGCGCCGCCCACGCTTCGGCGGCCAGTCGATGGAGCGGGACGGGGCGCTCGAAGCCCTCCACGACGACGATGTCATCTGGCGCCGGTGGGGTCTTGTCCGTGATGCGGCCGCCGCCGGGGCGCTCGACGGGAACGGGGACGAAGGTCACGGCGTCACGACGTGGGGCTGACCTCGGCCGTCGTCCAGAAACCCGGGAGGGGGCGGTGCTGCCCGCCGGCGGCGTAGGCGGCCAGGCGGGTGCGGCCGGCGGCGGAGCCCATGGCGATGACGTCGAACACGCCGGTCGGGCCGACGGCCCGCAGGGCGGCGTCACCCGGAGTTCCGTCGCCGGGCAGGTGGGAGGTCAGGAGGACGAGGGGGCCGTCGGTGGCGGTGCGGAGCACGTGGGCTCGCCCGAGGGCCCGCCAGAGGACATCGGCCCGGGCCAGACCGCTCCGCACGGTGGTGAACCCGCCGGTGACGTCGAACCACCACTCCTGCCCGTCTCCCGCCCGGGCCACAAGGCTCACCGAGGTGCCGAGCCCCGGCAGCGCCCGATTGCGGGCGGTGACCGTGAATCCGGCGGCTTCCAGCAGGCGCTCGGCCACGGCCGGTGCCGCCCGCCCTTCGCCCTCGGCCCGGCCCCAGGCCTCGGCGCCGTCGGCGCCGACCGCCCGCAGTCGGGCCTGTTCCTCTTCGACCCGGGCGCGGGCGATAGCGACGTACTCGGGGTCGATGTCGTAGCCGGCGTAGCGCCGGCCGGCCCGCACGGCGGCCACCGCCGCCGATCCGGACCCGAGGAACGGGTCGAGCACGAGGTCGCCGGCGTAGGTGTAGAGCTCGATCAGACGCAGCGGAAGCTCGACCGGGAACGGAGCGGGGTGCCCGACGCGGCGGGCGCTCTCGGCCGGGATCCGCCACAGGTCGAGCGTGGCGTCGAGGAACTCGTCGTTGGTCAGCGTGCTGCGGTGCGGGAGGCTCTCGGCCCGGCGGCGGGCGGCCGGGCGGGCCCGGTCGAACCGGCCCTTGGAGGCGATGACGACGCGTTCGGTGACGTCGCGCAGGACCGGGTTGGCCGGCGAACGGAACGAGCCCCAGGCGCAGTTGCCCGACGCGCCTTCGGCCTTCTGCCAGATGACCTCGCCCCGCAGGAGGAGCCCGAGGTCGTCCTGGAGGATCCGGATGACGTCGGCCGACAGGCTGCGGTAGGGCTTGCGGCCGAGGTTGGCCACGTTCACGGCGATGCGCCCGCCCGGCTCCAGCACCCGCCGGCATTCGGCGAACACGTCGCGCAGCAGGCCGAGGTACTCGAGGTAGCTGGCCGGGATCGAGCCCTCCCCCAGCGCCGCCTCGTACTCCTTGCCGGCGAAGTAGGGCGGTGATGTGACGACCAGGGCCACGCAGCCGTCGGGGAGGTCGAGCTGCCGGGCGTCGGCGCACCGGAGGGGCTCGCCGATGTCGACGTCGCCGGCGATGCGGTCGTCGGCCGTGACCTCGGGCGCCCGGAAACGGGCGTAGAACTCCGAGGCGTCGTGACTCTCCCGCCGGCTGACCCCGAACCGGCTCGTGGCCGTGCCGCCCCGCCCTGCCCCTGCCCCTGACCCCGCCATTGCCGACGAAATTACACGGCTGTCGTGGGGAAGGCGGGGAGGAGAGCGCTCCGCCGGTCGACGGCCAGAATCGGGACCGTGGCGCTCGGGGTCGGGGTCGACGTGTCGGTCCGGCGGGGACTCGACGTGGTGGTGCTCGACGAGCACCGGCGCCTGGTCGGGGCGCCGCGGGCCGGGCAGACGCCGGATGACCTGGAGGCGCTGTTGCGCCGCCTCCGGCCCGGGGCGGTGGCCATCGACTCGCCGCCGGCCTGGGGCGTTCGGGGCTCGAGCCGGCGGGCGGAGCGGGAGCTGATCGCCTTGGGGCTGCCGTGCTTCCGGACGCCGTCGGACCCGGCGTTGCGGGACCACCCGTTCTACGCCTGGATGTTCGCCGGGCACGCCGCCTTCGATGCCGCCGCCCGGGCCGGCTACCGGTGCTTCACCGGCGGACGGGAGGCGCAGGGGCGGGCGCTGGAGGTGTTCCCACACGGGGTCGCCGTCGCCCTGGCCGGTCGCCGGCCGCCGCCGGGAACGGCCCGCCGAGCCGCGGCGAAGCGCCGCTGGAGGGCGGCCGTGCTGACCGGGGCAGGCGTCGACTCCGGGCCGCTGCGGACGCTCGACGCCGTCGACGCCGCGCTGGCGGCTCTCATGGCGGTCATCGTGGCCGAAGACGGCCCGTGGTTCTGCCTCGGGGAAGCCGACGAGGGCTGTGTGGTGCTACCCGGTGTCCGACCGCCCGGGCCCTATCCCCGGGCGGCGGAAACGTCTGTCACAGCCAGAGGGGCGGTCGGGTCCGGCGGTTCTGCCGCACCCGATTGATGCCCGACAGCACCAGCAGGATCATCCCGCCGGCCAGCATCCCGGCCAGGCTGATGGCCACGCCCAGCGGCGGACCGCTCTCGTCGTCGCCGCCGAAGGCCAGGGCGGCGGGCCCGGGACCGGAGCCGAAGCCGGGGAACGAGGGGGCGACGCCCGACAGCCAGTCGCCGCTCGCGTCTCCGGGGGTGCCGTCCCGACCGTCGCCCTTGCCCTTGCCCTTTTTGTTCCGGCCCGACTTCTTGTCGGGGGCCGCTTCCAGCCGCGGGAAGGATCCGTCGCCGCCGGGGATGAAGCCGGGGTCATCCGGGGATCCGGCCAGTCCGCCACCAGGGCCCCCGGGGAACAGGCGACCCCCGTCGGTGAAGGGGATGTCGCCGCCCGCCGGCCCGTCGGAACCGGAGCCGGAGCCGGGTCCGGCGCCGGGCGAGGTCGTCGTCGTCGTCGTGCCGGACGGGTCGGGCCCGGGCTCCGGGTCACGGGGCTTCGGCACGAGGACCAGCGCGTTGGGCGCCATGCGTTCCACGTGGCCGGGGGCGATGACGTGCCCGTTGGGGTAGGCCGGCGGGCCGGGGTTGCGCGGATCGCTGGGAAGGTTCTTCACTTCGCCGGCGACGACGAACGTGGTCCCTCCCCCGCCGTCGAAGTTGACGGCGTCGGTGGCGCCGAGACCCTGGAGGAGGTCGGCGGCCTGGGCGAGGCTCATGCCGCCGGCGTCGTCCCGCCGGCCGTCCACCGTCACGAGGAAGCGCTCGCCGGCCCGGTTCCAGCCGAAGAGGGTGCGGGGCGCCCGGAAGCGGGTGAAACCGTCGGCGACGTCGGGGTACACCCGCTGCCCGTCCCGCAGGAGGACGGGGTGCACGCCGAGACTCTCCACCGCGTTCACGGAGGTCGACAGCTGCAGCTGCGCCGGGGTGCCGCTGGCGACGCGGGCGGCGAGATCCCGCAGCGCCTTGGCGGCCGGGCCGACGCCGGACAGCACGGCGCCATCGGCCGGGATGCCGCCCGACGTGGCCCGGCTGCCGACGACGGTCACGGTGCTGGCGCCGATCGTGCCCACCGGACCGGCGGCCTGGACCACGAGCTCGATCTCGGCGCCGGAGGGGGTGGAACCGCCCCACACCGGGGTGTAGAGGACGACGTCGTTCGCCCCCCGGTCGACGTTCACGCCGGTGAGGGCGACGGCCGGCCCGCCCCCGGCCGTGAGGGATCCGGACCAGCCGAGCGGACCGGCGTGGAGCGTGCCGTCGGCGGCCAGCGTGAGCTGGCCATAGCCGGCCCGGGGCGAGCGGAGCAGGCGCCCGCCGGTGACGACACCGCCCCGGGGCTGGTCGGGATCGGGATCGTGGAAGTCGCCGTTGATCCCGGCGATGCAGCCGACCCGCCGGCACATGTCGCTCGGCAGTTCGTGCTGGGCCGTGCGGTGCGGGATGGCGTCGTAGGCGCTCACCGCCTTGAGCGCCACCGGGGCGCCGGGCCCGACCCGGGCGACCTGGACAGACTGCGCCGGGTCGGCGGCCGTCAGGCTGAGGTGCTCCACCCCCTCGTGGATGGCGGCGCTGGACCTGACCTGGAAGCCGTTCGGCACGGATCCATGCGCCCGCGCCAGGGTGGCCGGAAGCAGCAGCAGCACAGCGAGAACAGCACTTCGAAGCCCGCGCAACATCGCCTCCAGCTCGAGGTCCACCGGGGGGAAGTGGAATCACGACATCCGGAGCCGAGGCGCCGGCTGCCCAGAGGTTCGGGGCGGGCGCGGTGCCGTCCTGTCTGGGAGGCGGCCAGGGGGCGGGGCGGGCGACAGGTCTACCCGGAGTGGGTCGGCTTCTCCCCCTTGAACGGTTGCAGCCGTGTCGGCTGGTCCCGCCCGGATCGTCCCGGGCGGAAGAGGAAGTCAGGGCAGAGCGGCCACCGACACGATCGGGCGCGCCGGGGGGTTGCCGCCCAGCGAGCCGACGAAGGCCAGGGCCGAGAAGTTGAAGATGCCGCCGTCCTCCCCGACCATCAGATAGCCGTCGCCGTAGCGGACCATGCCGGTCACCGGTTTGGCCAGCCGTACCGATCCCAGCGATCCCTTGAACGGCGCATCGAAGGCGAAGATCCCGCCGTCGGACGCCACGAGCCAGTAACCCTGGCCGTCGCCGTCGGGAACCAGTGACTGAACCGGCTGGTTGAGTTTCTGGCCGCCCATCGAACCGGCGAACCGGGCGTCGCCGAAGGCGAAGATGCCGCCGTCGGAGGCGACCATGTAGTAGCCCAGCCCGCTCGGGGTAATCACCGAGTCGAGCACCGGGCCGTTGAGCGGCACGGCGGCGACGTCGCCCACGGAGCGGGCGTCGCCGAACGGCACCACCCGCCCTCTGGTGGTGAACACGAGATAACCCTGCCCGGTCGGTGTCGCCGACAGGCTCGTCGGCAGCTCATCGTCGCCGAGCACCGATCCGGCGACGCCGCCCAGCGCCGGTGCATCGCCGAAGGCCGTCACCCCGCCGGCGTCGTCGAGGACCCAGGCCCCCCGGCCTGACGGGGTGGGTTCGAGGTCGACGGCGGACCGGCCGGCCGGAACCACGGCGTTGCCGAAGCGGTCGGCCTCGCCGAAGGCGTGGACCGTCCCGTCGGCGCCGAGCATCCAGTAGCCCGAACGCAGGGCCATCGGCCGCACGAGGGTGGCGGCCAGCGGCGCCGGTTCCGCCGGAGGGGCGGTGGTCGGGGGCGTGAAGGTGGTCGGAGGCGTCAGCCGGTCAGGGTTCGGATCGGCGATCGTGAACTGGTCGGCGAAGCCGCCGTTCCTCGTGGCGACGAACTGCGCCTGGATCCGGTCCGCCGTCACCGTGTACTTCATGAATCCGTGGGTGGGCTTGATGTTCGAACCCATGATCGCCCGGAAGGCGCCGGCCTCCCGGTCCTTCGGGTCCATCGGCCGCAGGCCGATTCCGAGGGTTCCGGCGATGACGACGATCGGCCCTGCGCCCTTGGCGTAGATGTCGGACGTGCCGTCATCGGCGAAGCAGGCGGGGTCGACCCGGTTGACCGGGATGGCGGTGCACCTCGGGCCGGTGGCGAGTTGCCGGGACCGGGCGTAACCGTGCTCATGCCCCTGGAGGATGAGGTCGACGCGCTTGTCCACCAACAGGTTGAAGAGCGCTTGGCCGATCTCGCAGCTCTTCTCGCCGGTGGAGATGCAGTTGCGGGCCATACCCACGGCGACCCAGCGGATGCCGGCCGCCCGGGCGCCGTCGATGGCGTCCACGAGCCACTGCCAGTGGATGTTGCCGGGGACGTAGTCGTAGGTGGTGCCGTCCGGCGTCGTGATCGACGGCGAGATCATGATGACCCGCATCAGCGGTTGCGGCTTCGGGTGATCGAAGAAGTACTCCTTGCCGTAGGTGCCGGTGCTGCCCATGCGGTCGGGCACGCAGGCGGTGTACTTGTCGATCAGCGTGCGGTACTGGGCGGCCGGGCCCGGCCCTGTTCCGAGATCGTGACCACCGGTCACGATCTGGTAGGGGAAGGCCGGACCCACCCCGGTGCGCGGATCCTTGATGAAGTCGCACCAGGCCGACTCCGGGTAGATCTGGTCGTAGGCCATGTCGCCCAGGTGGAGGGCGAAATCGACCCCGGCGGCGGCGATTCCCTTGACGGTGCCGGCGGCGATCGGGTTGTAACCCATGTCGCCGCCCGCCGCGAAGCTGAAGGCCTGCGGGGCCGGCGGCCCCGGAGGTGTGGCCGGGGTGACCGCCGGGGCGTCGGGCACGAGGGTGACTCCGAGTGCGACGGCGAGCACGGCTCCGGCCAGGGCCAGCGTCCGAGCGCGCCCGGGCCTTCTCGTCATCCGCACCCCCTCAAATCACCAAACCCGCGAGACGGTCGGAACCGCTCAGCCTTCTCGATTCGCCGCCGAACGGGCAGACCCTCCCCGATGGGCGCAAAGACCACGACCTGTTAGCCATGCGCCTACCGCTCGACAACAGACGGTAAACGTCGCCGCGCCCACGACACTCCCCCGTTTCGGGCCTGGTCGGTCATGGGTAGCGAGCGGCCACCAGGAGCGCCGGAGGAGAGGTCGAATGCCGTTCAACCCGTTGGAGCAACAGGGAATTCCGCTCGACCAGCAGCTGAGGAACTGGTCGGAGCTGACCGTCGAGCCCTACGACAAGCGCACGATCCACCCCTACAGCCGGTCTCGCGTCATCGTGATGAACGGCATCGAGGTGGAGTCCATCATCTTCAGCCACCAGTTCAACCGGATGACCGACAACCTCGAGATCAAAACCTCGTTGGCCCTGGCCCGTCGAGTCGACCAGCAGCAGCAGAAGGCGGTCAACTGGCTGTCCCCCGGCAACGAGACACCGCTCGAGACCACCATCGGTTATGAGCAGGTCGCCATCGACCTGACCGCTTGGGTGGCCCAGAACGAGCCGGACCCCTACGTGAAGCAGACGTTCGACTTCGGTCTGCTGGAAGACTTCGATCACCTCTACCGCTACGCCAACCTCTACGAGCTGATCCGGGGAGAGCGAGCCGAGAACCTGACCCGCGACCTGACCGAGATCATGCCGGGGCGGCCGACGTTCGTGGAGCATCGCCATCCCGCCGACGACCTGCGGCGGCACTTCGACCGCCACACCGTCGATCCCCTGACCCGCATGCACTGCATGACAGTCACCGCTGCTGAACAGCAGACGATGAACTTCTACATGAACCACGGGCCCGACTTCATGGAGCCGATCGCCCGGGGGCTCTACCTCGAGATCGCCATGATCGAGGAGCAGCACGTGACCCAGTACGAATCGCTGATCGACCCGCTCGAGAGCCTGCTCGAGTGCCTGGTGTTCCACAAGTACAACGAGGTGCACATGTACCACTCGTTCATGGAGGACGAGACCGAGGACCGGCGCCTCAAGCAGCTGTGGGAACTGCACCTGAACATGGAGATCGAGCAGCTCAAGGAGGCGTGCCGGCTGCTGCAGAAGTACGAGGGCAAGACGCCGGAGGAGATCCTGCCCCCGCAGCTGCCCAAGGGCGTGAAGT
This sequence comes from Actinomycetota bacterium, assembly GCA_040756995.1. Classification (GTDB taxonomy): domain Bacteria; phylum Actinomycetota; class Acidimicrobiia; order IMCC26256; family BP-133; genus BP-133. The sequence continues at coordinate 66,343 of JBFLYK010000023.1, forward strand.
TCCAGTCCAACAAGGACTACGTGCGGCAGGTGCTGGGCCAGCAGGTCGACCTGCGGACGAACGGGCCCGATTTCGTGCCGGTCAACACGCTGCCCGCCGATCACCGCTCCTTCGCCTACCAGAAGATGGTCAACGCCGGCGGCAACCCCAGCGAGTGGGTCGTTGAGGAGAACCGAGAGGCGCAGGGCCGGGAGTACCGTCTGCAGCCCGAAGGCGAGCACCCCGTCGCCGACCTGCGCGAACCCGCCCGGACCGGGAACCGCTGACGAGCGAAGAGGAGAATGTCGATGGCGACCCTCACGACCAAGGAAACCGGCGGCATGGCGCCGCTCATGACCGATGTCTCGTTCAGCCCGCCGGAGTGCGCCATGCCGCCGGAACAGCTGGAGAACTTCCTCGCCGGCACCGGACTCAACGGCCCGTTCATGGCCGACCTGTTGAGCGCCTGCCTCATGCACGAGCAATGCGGCCTCCACCTGTACCGCACGGCGATCTCCATGACGACCAACGGTGAGCTCCGAGCGAAGTACGAGGAGTTCGGCGCCGAAACCGAGGAACACATCCGCATCTACGAAGAACTCATCGCCGCCTGCGGCGGCCAACCGGGCTACGTCAGCCCCACCGCCCGGCTGACCGAGGCGCTGGACATGAAGATGCACGAGGCCGCCCTGCTGCTCCCGGATGGCGCCGACCAACCGACACTCGAGCTGGCCATCCTCGAGGCGGTCGTCCTCGCCGAATCCAAGTGCCATTCCAACTGGTCGCTGATCCAGAAGATGAGCGGCGAGCTGCCCGACGGTGAGGCGAAGACCGCCTTCCGGACCGCCGTCGACCAGGTGGAGCAACAGGAGGACGAACACATCCGCTGGGCCCGGGAGACCTGGGAGCAGCTGATGATGACGATGGCCCGGAGGACATAGCCGCTTCGCGGTTTCCTCCGTTGGGTAACCACCCGACATGAGACTCGGAGTCCTCGACGTTGGGTCGAACACGGTCCATCACCTGGTGGTCGATGCCGGGCCCGGCGAGCCGCCACTTCCGGTGTTTGCCCGAAAGTGGCGGCTCCGCCTGGCCGAGGGCGTCAAGCGGGACGGCACGCTGAGCGAGGAGGCGATCTCCGCCCTCGAGGCCTGCTTCCGGGAAGCAATGCAGGATGCCGAGGACTCCTATGTCGACGAGTTCTTTCCCTTCGCCACGGCCGTCCTGCGCGACGCCCCCAACCGTGACGCCGTCGTGGCCCGCCTGCAGGACAGGACCGGTGTGCAACTGACCCTGCTGAGCGGCGAGGACGAGGCTCGGTTCACCTTCGCGGCCGCTCGCCGCTGGTTCGGATGGTCCGTCGGGCCGATGCTGCTCATGGACATCGGAGGCGGCTCGCTGGAGATCGCCATCGGGCGGGCCGAGGACCCGAGTTTCGCCGTGTCACATCCCCTCGGCGCCGCCCGGATGAGCCGTGAGTGGCTCCGGGGGAACCCACCCCCGAGGCGGGCCCGGAAGGCGGCCGCCCATCACGTCCGCAGCCGTATCCAGGAGGCGGTGCTGCGCGTCCGTTGGGAGGGCACACCGGAACTCACGGTGGCGACGTCGAAGACGTTCGAGCAACTGGCCCGCATCTCCGGCGCGCCGCCGAACCGCCGCGGCGTCTTCCTCACCCGGGAACTGACGTACGCCGATCTCGACCGCTGGCTTCCGAAGCTGGCCGCCATGACCGACAAGCAACGGGCCCGGCTTCCCGGAGTCTCCCGGCACCGGGCCCGCCAGCTGTTGGCCGGCGCCATCGTGGCTCACACGGCCATGCGGCTTCTCGAGGTGTCACGCATCCGGCTGTGCCCCTGGGGTCTGCGCGAAGGCATCATCCTGCGCCGCCTCGACGCCAGCCGGGCGACGATCGGCGGACTGAGCGACTTCCCGCAGCGCGGCGTCCCACTCGGTCACGAAGCGGTCAATGGAGAAGCGGCGCTGCGCCGCCCGGCGAGCGCCGTCTGACAGGCGCGCCGCCAGCGCAGGGTCGGACAGGAGCGACCGCATCCGCGCCACGAGCCGGTCGACGTCGGTGTCGACGTAGCCCGACACGCCGCTCTGGACCGCCGTGGCCATCTCGGTGGTGGCCAGGCCGACGATCGGAACCCCGGCCATCATCGCTTCGCAGACGGCCAGCCCGAGGCTGGTCCAGCGGATCGGGTTGAAGAGGAACCGGTACCGGGCGGCGAAGGCCGGCAGACCGGGCGGCTTGATCTCGCCGAGCCCCCCGAGTTCCTCGGACCCCATGCCGACGAGATCGAGCGGGATCTGGCGCCGAACGGTGTCGAAGACGTCGGCGCCGAGCCGGCGGCCCCGCCGCCCCAGGTGATTGACCACGACGAGCCCCCGCTCCAGCTCGCCCGTCCAGCGGATGTCGCCGGGCAGGGCGACGCCGTGGTCGATGACCCTGGTCGGCCCGGAGCCGTTGTCCCACATCAGCCGGTTGAAGGGCGTGACGTGAACGACGAGGACGTCGGGATCGTCGACCGGATGGACCGTGTCCGTCGGCGACGCCCGGGGCGGGTCGTGCTCCACGTAGATGCGCGGCCCGCACCGCTGGGCCGCAGACAGGACGTCGTGCTGGTCCTCCAGCCAGTGGCGGGCCGACTGGAACACGACGACGTCGACGTCGAGGTCGGCCACCGCTTCGGCCGGTACCGCCGTCACGTTGTCCGGCCAGGGGAACGTCCCGGCCCGCCCGGCGTAGCCGTCGGCGCCATCGGGCCTCGTCGGGAGGATCAGGTCGTGCGGCAGGTGCGACAGGTACCAGAGGTAGCTGCCGTGCACGTGCCAGGTCAGGACCCGCAGCCTCCGGTGGCCGTCGCCGCTCATCGGGCCATCACCATCGGCCGCTCCGGTTCCGGTAGGTCGGCCAGCGCATCGAGGACGGCGCCGACCTCGATGCGGAGCAACCCCGGGTCGGGCTCGTCGGCGTGCGGCGAACCCTCCGTTCCGCACCAGAGCACCCTGTGGATCGGCCGGTCGGGCGGCGGGCCCCACCGGGTGGGCGGCGTCGGGCCGAAGAGCACGACCGACGGCGTCCCGAGCGCGGTGGCGAGATGGGCGATGCCGGTGTCGCCGCAGACAACGCGGCCGGCCCCGGCGACCAGCGCCGTCAACTGCAGGAGATCGGTGCGGCCGGCCGGAAGGATGCGACCCCGGCCGGGGTCAACGTCGGCCGGGCCACCGGAGGCGGCCCGCAGAACCGCCGCCGCCAGGTGGTCCTCGCCGGGACCGGCGGTGACGACGACCGTGCGCCCGGCCGCCGCTTCGGCCCGGGCCACGGCGGCCCAGCGCTGTGGCGGCCACCGACGGGCCGGGCTGGCCGCGCCGGGATGGAGAATCGTGGCCCCCGCCGCACCTGCCGGCAGCACCACGCCGGTCGGCGGGTCCAGCTCCAGCCGGTCCGGATCGGAGGGGATCCCGAAGGCTCCGAGGAGGCTGCACCACCGCACGACCTCATGGAGCCCGTGACCCTTCCAGGGCGGGAACCCGTCGGTCTCGGGAACGTCGGGATGGGCGTAGGCGATCAATTGCCGGGGACGGGCGGCCAGGAGCACCCTGTGGCTCTGCGGTCCACAGCCGTGGAGGTTCACGGCGACGTCGGCGCCGTGAACCTCGGTTGGAAGCGGCGCCAGCGGTTCCACCGGAACGGTCGCGTCGACGGGACCGGCCAGCTCGGCCAGTGGAGCAAGCGGGGCCGGCGCGGCCAGGAGACGGCGATGGTCGGGAAAGGCATCGGCCAGGGCCCGCAGCGCCGGCAGGCCGGTGAGGAAGTCGCCGAGGCCGAGGGCCCGCAGGACGACCAGCGTCGGCCTCACGGCCAGGAGGACTCCAACGAGGGGCACACGACAAGCTCCCGCACCTCGCAGCCGGGCGGCTGCTGCAGGGCGAACAGCACCGTCTGGGCGACATCCTCGGGGTTGTTGAGCTTGGCGTCGGGCGGCGGCTTGTACTGCTCGTCGCGGCCGTCGAAGAAGGCGGTGGCCATGCCGCCGGGAATCAGCAGCGTGACGCCGACCCGACCGGCCAGCTCGGCGGCCAGGGCCCGGGTGAAGCCGACGACGCCGAACTTCGAGGCGCAGTAGGCGGTCGCATCCGGGAGGGCCCTGAGTCCCAGTGTGGAGGCCACGGTCACGACCCGTCCGCCGTTGGCCTCGAGCGAGGGCAGCGCGGCCCTGATCACCGCCGCCGTCCCGAGGAGGTTCACCATCACGACCCGCTCCCACTGTTCGGCCGGAATGCGGGCCAGCGGCCCGCAGGCGTCGGTGCCGGCACAGGCCACCACCGCCGACAGGCCGCCCGGCGCGTCGGCCGCCCGGCGGACGGCCGCCTCCGCGGCCCGGCCATCGGCGAGGTCGACCTGTTCTCCCTCGAATCCGTCCGGGATCGGTGACCGGTCGAGGACGACCGGCGTGCCGCCGGCCTTGGCGATCGCTTCGGCGACGGCCCGACCGAGCCCGGACGATCCGCCGGTGACGACGATACGGCCCAGGTTTTGCGACATCCGTTCAGCGTCCACGGCGCGCAGCCTCCTCCAGGATGCGGGTCGTCGAGCGACCCTCGATGTAGGGCAGGATCACGGTCTGGCCTCCCCAGCCGGCCACGAGTTCTGCTTCCGGCAGCGATTCGACGGTGTAGTCGCCGCCCTTGGCGAAGACGTCGGGCCGCAACCGGTCGAGCACGGCGGCTGGTGTGTCCTCGTCGAAGATGGCCACGGCGTCGACGGCTCCGAGCGCCAGGAGGACTCCGGCCCGGTCTGCCTCGGCGACCAGCGGGCGGTCGGGTCCTTTGAGACGGCGGACGGAGTCGTCGGAGTTGAGGCACACGACCAGGCAGTCGCCCAGCGCCCGGGCCGCGGCCAGCATGCGGACGTGACCGGCGTGGAGCAGGTCGAAGCAGCCGCCGGTGGCGACCACCGTGCCACCTCGGGCCCGGACCGCCCGGATCACCGCCTCGGCCTGAGCGTTGAAGTCGCCCTCCGGACCGAGATCGGGCCCCGGCCGGAGATCGATGGTGAGACCGCGGTCGCCGGCCACGAACGCCGACGCCGACGCCACCGCTTCGGTCACGGCTTCGGAGGGCAGTGCGCCGTCAGCCAGACAGGCGGCCACCGTGGCGGCGAAACAGTCGCCCGCACCGCAGGGATCACCGCCGCTGACGGCGGGGGCCGGGACGACGAGTGGAGCGCCGCCGCCTTCCCACAGCATCGCTCCGTCGGAGCCGAGCGTGACGGCGATGCCGGCGGCCTGCCAGCGTCGGCCCAGTGTGGCCGCCCGGGCGGCGAGGGCCGGCAGACCGTTCCCCTCGACCCCGGGAGCGAAGCGCTCCGCCTCGGCGCGGTTCGGTGTGGCCAGCCGGACACCGGGCACGGGTTCCGGCCCCCGGGGATGGGGGTCCCACACCAGCGGGACCCGCAGGTCGGTGAGCAGCCGGCGGAGGCCGGCGTCGCGGCTGAGGCCCCGGCCGTAATCCGAGACCAGGACGACCGCCGCGCCGTGCAGCGCCCGGCGGGCGGCGTCGGTGAGCGGGCCGGTGAGGGCCGGTGGACCGCCATGGTCGAGGCGCAGGAGAGGACGGCCGCCGGTGGTCACCCTCACCTTCTCCGGTGTCGGTCCCTCCAGGCCGAGGTCGATGACTTCGACTCCGGCGTCATCGAGCCGCGCCGCCACCTCCCGGCCGGCGGCGTCGTCGCCGAGCGCGGTGACGAACACGACCGGCTGCCGGCGGGCGGCCAGTGTCGCGGCGAGGGCTGCGCCGCCCGGTCGGGCCCGGCGGCTCGGCGCGTCCACGACCGGAACCGGCGCGTCGGGACAGAGCCGTTCGACGGCGCCTTCGAGGTCACAGTCGAGCAGCGCGTCTCCGACCACCACGACCGGCCCCCGGCGGACGGGCCGGCGGGAGGTCTCGGCCGGAGCAGCCGCCGGGTGCGCCGCTGCCGCCGTGGTGGCCCCCTCCGGCGCGACCGGGCCTCCGGCCAGGGCGCGTTCGAACGCCGCGCACAGCAGGTGGACGGCGATCTGGTGCACCTCCTGCGTGGTGGCGGTGGCGGCGTCGACGCACAGGGCGTCGTCGGCCGCCGCCTGCAGCGGATTGGGGGCCGGACCGGTCAGAGCCCACACGATGAGCCCCTGCTCCCGGGCGGCGGCCACGGCGGCGAGGACGTTGGGACTGCGGCCCGAGGTCGACAGCGCCACCAGTACGTCACCCGGTCGCCCGTGGGCCCTGACCTGACGGGCGAATGATTCGTCATAGCCGTAGTCGTTGGCGATGGCGGTCAGGCTCGACGACTCGGCATGGAGGGCGATGGCCGAAAACGGCGGCCGGTCGTCGCGGTAGCGACCGACCAGTTCGCTGGTCAGGTGCTGGGCCTGCGCCGCGCTGCCTCCGTTGCCCACCGCCAGCAGTCGCCCTCCGGCGGCCAGCACCGCCGCCAGCCTGCGGCCCCAGCCGTCGAGACGCTCGACGTCGGCGGCGAGCGCCGCCAGCGGCGCCCGCAGCGCGGCGAGGTGGTCATGGCCGTGAGGCACCGGCGTGCCCCGTTCGGATGGGGCCGTCATGCGGACAGCACCTCCTTCACGGCCGACGGACGGGTCTCTCCGACGCCGAGGACGCCGAGGACGTCGAGGGCGCGCCGTACGTCGTCGACCGAAACCGTGGCCAGGCAAGGATGTCCGGCCACCGGGCAGACACGGGCCCGGCAGCCGGCGCAGCTGATGTCCTGCCGGCCGAGCAGCACGTGAGGGACACCCCAGGGTCGCCACCGCACCGCGGGAACCGTCGGCGCGAACAGCGACACCACCGGCGTGCCGACGGCGGCGGCGAGATGGGCGGGGCCGGTGTTGCCCACGACCACCGCCGCCGCTTCTGCCAGCACCCGGGCCAGGCCGGCCAGATCGAGACGGCCACCCAGATCGGTGACACCCGGGCGGGACGGACCGGCGACGGCCCGGGTGAGCGGCTCCTCCCCCGGACCGCCGGTCACCAGCACCTCCCGGCCGGCGCCGGCCAGAGCGTCGACGAGGTCGGCCCAGCGGTCGGGCGTCCAGGTCCGCGCCGGCACGGTTGCACCGGGATGGACCGCCACGGGCGCGGGATTCCGCCGCTGTCCCGCAGTCCCCTCCCGCCGGACCGCCAGGCGCCCGGCGTCGCCCGGCGGCAGCCGATACCCCAGTGTGCCCACCGTCGACAGCGCCCGTTCGACCTCGTGGATGTCGTCGGGGACGCGGTGACGGATGTCGAGCAGCGAACCGGGATAGTCCTCGCTGACGGCGGCCACCACCGGCACGCCGGCCATCCGCAGCAGCAGCGCCATCGGAAGCGGACTCTGGTGAAAGGACGTGAGGATCACCGCCTGATCGAGCCGCAGCTCCGCCAACCGGTCGACGAGACCGAGCACCGCCACCCGGTCCACCGGCTCAGGGTCGGCGTCGATCCACGGCGCCTCGGCCACGAGCACCTCGTCGACGCCGGGTAACAGCGCGGCGGCGCCGCGGCCCCGCCGGCCGGCCAGGAACGTCACGCGACGGGCGCCGGCGGCAACGGCCCGGACGGCGGGACCGGCCAGCAGCACGTCGCCCAGGTTGTCGAGGCGGACGACGAGGACGTGGGGGCGCGCCGCGGTCATTGGCATCCCAGCAACCGGTTGACGGCGTCGCCCAGGTCGGTGCTCACCTCGGGCGCGGCGGCGATCTCCTCGGGGCGGGTCACCGGAGTGGGGACGAGGATGCCCCGGGCGCCACAGGCGCGGGCGGCGTCCACATCGGCGCCGATGTCGCCGACCACGGCGCAACGCTGCGGCGCCACACCGAGCGCCGCCGCCGCCCGCAACACCAGGCCGGGCGCCGGTTTGCGGCACGGGCAGCCGTCCTCGGGGCCGTGGTAGCAGACGAACCAGGGGCCGATAGGGCCGAGGAGCTCCTCGATCCGGCGATTGACCGCTTCGACCGCCGCCGGCGTGAGGAGGCCCCGTCCCACGCCCGACTGGTTGGAGATCATGGCCAAGGGCACCCCGGCGGCGCGCAGACGGTCGAGCGCCGCCCGCGCCCCGGGCATCGGAACGACGCGGTCCGGATCGCCGTTGTAGGGGACGTCGCGCACGAGCGTGCCGTCGCGGTCGAGCAGGACCGCCGCCGGCCGCGCCGGCGGGGTGGGTCGGGCGGCCGGCCCGCCGTGGCGGAGCAGACGCGGCAGACGGAGCAGGCCGGCGAGCGTGTGCCACGTGGCGGCCGCCGGCAGCACGGCGCTGGTGATGACCATGGTGGCGACCTCGTCGGCCGTGCGGGGGCCCGGGGCGATGCGAGCCCAGGCGAACTCGGCGGTGCCCGCCGCCCAGGCCGCCGCTCCGGCCATGAACACCCGGCGCCCCCCGCGGCTGCCCCGGGCGACGGCGGCGGCACCGCCGCCCAGCGCCACCATCCCCGCCGCCGTGACGGCCAGATGCCGAGCGCGGCGTCCCGCCGGCACTCCGGCCGCCGCTCGCCAGCCGCGGCCGTGCCGCGCCAGCATGAACACGTCGTCGGCATTGCCCCGCTGGAGCCGCACGCTGACCCAGCGGTCGGCGGGGCGAACCGGGTGGAGCACTTCACGGCGGCCGGTTTCGATCCGTCCGCCGGCCCGCACGACGCGGAGCCCGAGGTCGGCGTCCTCCCGGTAGGCCCGGGGAAAGCGCTCGTCGAATCCGCCGACGGCTTTCAGGACCTCACGGCGGTAGGCCATGTCGGCGGTCGCCCAGCGGGCCCGCTCCAGTCCGGCGACGTTGCGCTCCCAGTCGGTCGGCGGGCGGTTCTCGGGGACCGGGACGCGGATGCGGCCCTGGCTGGCGGCCACGTCGGCGACGGCGGAGAGATCGGCCAGGAGGTCGGCGAACCACCCGGTGGGCAGGACGACGTCGTCGTCGACGAAGGCCACCCATTCCGAATCCGTGCACCGCCAACCCGCGTTGCGGGCCGCGGCCGGCCCCCGACCGCCGCTGGTGATCACGCTGAGATCGAGGCCTGAGGCCGAGGGAGGGAGCGGCAACGGTCCTTCTGCCGCCCGCCGGTCGTCGACGACGACGATCGGGCCGGGCACCACGGTCTGCGCCGCCAGTGAATCGAGCAGGACGGCGAGGCTGTCGCGCCCGACGGTGGGGACGACGATCGTGACGCCCGTGGTCATGATCCCTTCGTGCCGGGCCGCCGGCGGACCAGGAACGGACCGATGGCCAGCGCGTCGACCGGCGCTGATCCGAAGCACTCGAGGGCGTCGCGGGGATCGTCGACCATCGGCCGTCCGGCGGTGTTGAGGCTGGTGTTCACCACCACCGGAATGCCGGTCCGCCGCTCGACGGCCTCCAGCACCCGGGCCATCAGCGGCTCGTCGGCCCGATCGACGGTCTGGATCCGGGCCGTGCCGTCGACGTGGACGACGGCCGGGATCCGGTCCTTCCACTGCGGACGCACGTGGTGGGTGAACAGCATGTAGGGACTCGGCAGGGGCCCGTCGAAGATCTCCGCCGCCCGTTCGGCGAGCACCATCGGCGCCACCGGGCGGAACTGCTCGCGGCCCTTGATGTCGTTGAGCCGGCTCAGGTTGGCGGCGTCGGACGCCGCGGCCAGGAGGCTGCGGTGGCCCAGCGCCCGGGGGCCGTACTCGCTGCGGCCCTGGAACCAGGCCACCACTCCCCCGGCGGCGATGACCTCGGCTGCCGCTTCGGCGATGTCGGGCGGCCGATCGTGGCCGATGGCGGCGACCTCCAGCCAGGCGGCGAGGTCCTCGTCGCTCCATTCGCGGCCGAGGGCGGCCGTGGCCATCGCCTGCGTGTCGTCGCCGAGGCCCCGGGCACACCACAGGGCCCCGCCGAGGGCGGTGCCGGCGTCGCCGGCGGCCGGTTGCGCCCAGATGGTGTCGAACGGACCTTCGGCGGCGAGGCGGGAGTTCGCCACGCAGTTGAGCGCCACACCACCAGCCAATGTGAGCGCGCTGTCGCCGGTCTGGTCGTGGAGCCATCGGGCGAGGTCGAGCAACACCTCCTCCAGCCGGCGCTGGACGCTGGCGGCGAGATCGGCGTGCTCGGGCAGGATCGGCTCGCCCTTTCGCCGTTCCTTCACGAAGCCTCCCCACTCGATCGGCTCCACCCGGAAGCCGCCGGCGCCGTCGGCGGTGACGGCGCGGCGCAACTCGGGGAGGAACGCCGGAGTGCCATACGACGCCAGTGCCATCACCTTGTATTCGTCGGAGCTGCGCCGGAATCCGAGGTGGGCGGTGGCCTCCTCGTAGAAGAGGCCGAGGGAGTGCGGCAGGTGCTGGGCGGCCAGCACGGTGATCTCCCCGTCCTCGCAATGACCGGCGAGGTGCGACGCGATCTCGCCGCGGCCGTCGAGCACCAGCACACTGCTCGTCGGCAGCGGCGCGGCCAGGGCCGCCGAGGCGGCGTGGGCGACATGGTGGGGCACGAAGCGCACCACGGCCGGATCCAATCCCGGGAGCGCGCTGCGGAGGAAGAGCGGCGACCGCTCGGCGTACAGCGTCCGGAGGGCGTCCCAGTCGTTGCCCGTCAGGTCCGGGCCCGGCGGCGGGGCGAGGTGAGGATCGAAGGAGTAGGCCACGGCGTCGAGGTCCTCGGGAGCGAGGCCGGCCCGCTCCAGGCACCAGGCCGCCGACTGCTCGGGAAGCTCCCACGCCGCGAACGGCACGGGGGGCTTGCCGTGCTTGCGGCGGCTGAAGCGCTCCTCCTCGGCGGCGGCGACGATCTCGCCGTCGACGACCAGCGCCGCGGCGGGATCATGGAAAATGGCGTTGATTCCCAGGACTCGACTCATCGCGCGGACCGCTTCCCGACCGGAGACCGGTCAAAACACAGCAAGAGAATTTTCTTCCTGCAACTGCAGTGTCGACGGCCGCCCGACACCCTCGTAGGCGAAGCCGGCCAGCGCCGCGGCGTCGAGCAGGTTCCGGGCGTCGACCACGACCGGGCGGCACAGCAGGGCGCGGATGCGGCGAAAGTCGGCCCGGCGGAACTCTGGCCACTCGGTGAGCACGGCCAGGACGTCGGCACCGGTACAGGGCGCGTAGAGGTTTCCCATCACCACGAGGCGCGAGAAGCGGTCACCGGGCACCGAATCGACGGCCGGGTCGTAGGCCCGCACCGCCGCTCCTTCGTCGAGCAGCCGCCCGACCACCGCCAGCGCCGGAGAGTCGCGGGTGTCGTCGGTCCCGGCTTTGAAGGCCAGGCCCCACACCGCCACCCGGGCGCCGGCCAGACTTCCGCCGGCCGCCCGGCGGATCTTGGCGACGATGCGCTCGCGCTGGTGCTCGTTGCGTTCGATCACCGCCCGCAGGATTCCGAACTCGCAACCCAGCGAGTCGGCGCTGGCCAGCAACGCGGCGGCGTCCTTGGGCAGGCACGGCCCGCCGTATCCCGGACCGGGGCCCAGGAACTGCGGCCCGATCCTGGGGTCGAGACCGACGCCGGCGGTCACCTCCTCCACGTCGGCGTCGACCGCTTCGCACAGCTCGGACAAGGCGTTGACAAAGGAGATCTTCGTGGCCAGCAAGGCGTTCGAGGCGTACTTGACCAGCTCCGCCGAGGCGCAATCGGTCACGAGAACCGGCGCGTCGAGGCCGCGGTAGAGCTCGAGGATCACCGGCGCATCGTTCCGGTCGTCGCAACCGACGACGATGCGGTGCGGATGGAGGAAGTCGTGCACCGCGTCGCCCTCCCGGAGGAACTCCGGGTTGCAGGCCACGGCGAAGTGGCCGCCGGCCGCGCCGGCCTGCTCGAGGAGCCGCCGGACGATCCGGGTCGAGCCCACCGGCAGCGTCGACTTGTTGACGACCGTCGTCCCCGGAGCGAGCACCGGCCCGATGGCGTCCACGGCCGCTACCAGCGCCGACAGATCGGCGCTCCCGTCCGCCGCCGGCGGCGACGGGACGCAGACGAAGACGACGTCGGCATTGCGGGCGGCCGTCGCCGCGCCCAGGTCGAACCGCAGGCGTCCGGCCTCGAGGCCCTGCGCCACAAGGGCTTCGAGCCCCTCCTCCCGGATGGGTACCTCCCCCCGGGCGAGGCGACGCAGCTTCTCCTCGTCGATGTCGGCGCAGGTGACGTCGTGGCCGAGATGCGCCAGACAGGCGGCGGTGGTGAGGCCGACATAACCGGCCCCGATGACACCGATCCGCCTCCGGGGGGAACCGGCCGGGACGGGCGCGGTCACGGGGCGGCGACGGCCAGTTGACCCGGCCAGGTGACCGGGACCGGCGCGAGGTCGAGCACCGCCCGGTACACGCCGAGCGTCAGGTCGCCCACGCGGTCCCAGCTGTAGAGCCGGGCCCGGTCGGCGGCGACGCTGCTCATGGCCGCCCGCCGGGCCGGATCGGCGAGCAGTTCGGCCACCGCCTCGGCGATCCGCTCCGGGCAGCGAGGCGGGACCAGGAGACCGGTCATCCCGTCGACCACCGTGTCGAGCATTCCGCCGACGGCCGAGGCGACGACCGGCACGCCACAGGCCATCGCCTCCAGCGGGACGATCCCGAACGGTTCGTACCACGGACAGATGACGGCCAGATCAGCCGACCGGAGGAGCCGGGGAACGTCCTCGTGCGGCACCCGACCCCGCAGGTCGACCCGGTCGGCCACACCGTGGGCCTGGGCCAGGGCCCGCAGCCGGACCGCCTCCTCGTCGGCGTCCAGCCGCTCCCGCGGCGGTCCTCCCGCCACCACCAGTTCGGCGTCGGGCAGCTGGGCCAGCGCCTCCACCACGTTCCCGACCCCCTTGCGCTCCACCAGGCGGGTGACGACCACGATCCGCTGACGGTCGGGGGACCGCGGCGCCGCCGGGCCGTTGGTCGTGAACAGCTCCAGATCCACGCCGCAGGGCACCACCGAGATCCGGTCGGCGGGTAGGCCGAACCGCATGAGCTCGAACGCCTCGTCGCTGCACGTGGCGATCACCCGGTGGACATCCCGCACGAGTTGCTGCTCGATGCCGATCCGTTCCGGCGGGCTGGAGTCGGCTGCGCCCTGCTCCCGCCGCTTCACCACACCAAGGGCGTGAAACGTGTGGACGACAGGAATGTTGAGTGGCTTCGCCGCGACCGTGCCGGCCAGGCCCGACATCCAGAAGTGGGTGTGGATCAGGTCGGGCCGGTTGCCGCGCCAGGCGTCGGCCAGCCGCCGGGCGAACTCGCCCATGTGGGGCAGGAGATTGTCCTTCGGGACCGCCTCGGGCGGCCCGGCGTCGACGTGGACCACGGTGACGCCAGGCTGCACCGGCACGCGGTCGGGGAGAGCGGGATCGTCACGCCGGGTGAAGACCTCGACGTCGACCCCCCGTCCGGCCAGCGTCCGGGCCAGGGCATCGACATGGACGTTCTGGCCTCCCGCGTCGGCGCCCCCGAGCGCGGCGAGCGGGCTGGCGTGCTCCGAGACCATGGCCACCCGCAGGGGAGCCGGCGGTCGGCGGCGAGGCGACGGAAGTCTTGGCGACTGCGGGCTCCGAGGCGACATGGCGCGTCGACTACCCACAGAAGCGCTCCACAAACGGTTCCTGCCCCTGGAAGTGACCATCTGGCCGGTCCGGTCCGGCATCGCCGTAGACTCGGACCGGGCAGGGGTGGATTGCTGCCAGGATCTGCCGGGTAGGAGCAGACCGTCACTTCCCCGGAGCGACGATGTCATGCTGTCAACGCCGAGCATCGAGGAATCCGTCAGCCTCCTGATCCAGCGGAGCAAGACGAACCGGCTTCTGCTTGACGACTCGGCCAAGCGCTTGTCGGCGGCTCTCGGCACGGCCAGGGAGCGCCGGGCTGCGACGCAGGAACGCCGGGCGGAATTACAGGGGTCGCTCGAGCGCCTCATGGAGTCCCGCCGAGAGGCGGCCGTCCTTCGGAGGCACGGCGCCGGGCTGTCACCGGTCCTGCCGCGCTACACCGCCGATCACTCCGATGACCTCGACGCGGCGCGCCAGCAGCTCCACGACGCCTATGCCAGGACGGGCGACGAGTCGATCCGGGCCGAGTTGGTGTCGACCTACGACGGCTTCGCCCGCTCACTGGCGCTGAAGTTCCGCCATCGCGAATCGGTCGACGACCTGGTCCAGGTGGCGCGCATCGGTCTCCTGCACGCCATCGACCGGTTCGACCCGTCGCTGGGCCGCCCGTTTCCGCTCTTCGCCCGCATCACCATCACCGGTGAGCTGAAGCGTCACATGCGCGACAGGACGTGGGGCTTGCGGGTTCCCCGTTCACTGCAGGAGGACTATCTCAACGTCATGCGGGCGGTCGACGAGCTGACCGCCGAGCGCTCCGACTCGCCGTCCATGGAGGCGCTCGCCGAGCGCTGCGGAATGTCGGTCGAACGGGTGGTGGAGGCCATGGAGCTCCGCGTCGGTCAGCGGGCCCTGTCGATCGACGCCCCGACGGCGACGGCGTCCGACGAGCCGGTCATCGAGCTCGGCCAGGAAGAGATCGGCTTTCGCCAGCTCGAGAACCGCGAGCTGCTGGCCCAGCTGTTGGGCCGCCTGCCCGAACGCGACCGGCGCATCATCGAGCTGCGGTTCATGGACGACAAGACCCAGTCGGAGATCGCGGCCGAGATCGGAGTCAGCCAGATGTGCGTCTCCCGGGTGCTGGCCCGGACCCTTGGCCGGCTGCGGCTCTGGGCCCGCACGGCGGTCGGCTAGGACCGGCTCGCCGCGTCCTCCGTGATCAGGATGACGCCGCGCCTCTGCCCGGCCCGGTTGACGAGCGGCGTCATCGTGACGTGGCAACGGAATTCGCGGCCCCGGCGGTTGGTGGCCTCGAGCACCACGGTCGTGTGGTCCGAGTCGCCGGCCAGGAGCGACCGGATCGGATCACGCAGTTCCTCCACGGGCAGGCCGATGTCGATGTTGAGGAAGTGCTGGCCGGGCGCCTCGTCGGTGCGCAGTCCCCACAGCTCGGCCGACGAGTCGTTCCACACCGAGATGCGCAGGTCACGGTCCACCACGATGAGGCCGCCCCGCTGGCTGACTAACATCGACTCGAGGAACTCGTTGACCCTTTCGAGCTCCGTGGTCCGGGCCCTCAGCTCGTCGCTGATGGCCTGAAGCTCCTCGCTGACCGATTGGAGTTCGGCATTCGTCGCCCCGAGCTCCTCGTTCGTCGACTGGAGCTCCTCGTTGGTCGTCTCCATCTCGGCGATCGTCGATGGCAACTCGTCGTTGGCCCTCTCGAGTCGCTCGTTGCTCAATCGCAACTCGTCATAGGCCGTCTCGAGGTTGCGCTTCGTCACCTCGAGCTCCTCCTGGAGGCGGCGGGACAGGGAGACGTCGACGAAGATCACGGCCACGGCGACGTGATCCGTTTCGGCGCCTGCCAGGGGGACGACGTGGAGGTCGAAGCAGTCGATCGGCCGGCGCGAAGCGGGCCAGGCAACCCCCTCGAGCACCAGGGGCCGGTGCTCTTTCCGGACCTGCTCGACGGCTGAGCGCAGATCAACCGGGTTGGAGGAGATGTCCAGGTCTTCGAAAGGGCGCCCCACGTCCTGCCCGAAGAGTGCGAAGAATTGCCGGGCGGTGGCGTTCACCGAGGCCACCACGCCCGACCCGTCGATCAGGACAATGGGCAGGGGGACCGCGTCGAGAGCCACGTCAACGGGTATCCCGGCGGCGGGGGACCCTGATGTCCCTCCCGGCTTCTGGTTCTCGGCGCGGTCCACTGTCGCTCCCTCAGGTCGGGTTCGGTCACGACAGCCGTCGCTTCCTCGTTGAACGTCGCGAGGGAAGACTACGCCCTCTTTCAGCCGGCCGCGGATACCTCAGCTCTCGCGGTGCTTCTTCCGGCGGCGGCGGATCAGCAGCAGGCCGAACATGAGGAACCCGGCGACCATCCCCAGCTGCTTCGGCTCGATCCCGGATTGGCGGAGCCGCTCCATCTGGCGCTCGGCCTGCAGTTTGGGGCTGACCTTGTCGCCGATGGCGTCCAGCGTCGTCGCCATGTCCTCCCGCGTCCGCTCGATGTCGTCCCTCAGCTCATCTGCTGCTTGGCCCACGCCACGTCCTCCTTCAGGGTCTCGACCGTCTGCTCGGGTACGGGCTTGGCTGTCTTGAGCTTCTGCCGGCCGAGGAGGGCCAGGACGAGGGCGACGAGGCCGTAGGCGGCGCCGACAATGAGGAACGCCACTCCTTCGGCCACGACTTCGGCCAGGCCCCAGGCGGCGGCGAACGAAAGCATCACGAAAGCCATGAGCCCGAGGAAGCCTGCGGCCCCCAACGAGACGCCAGCCGTGCGGGCGCTCTGCACCGTCTGGTTGATCTCGACCTTGGCCAGCTCGACCTCGTCCCGAACCAGCTTCGAGAGGTCGGCCGTCAGGCGGGAGAACAGCTCTCCGAGGCTGGCCTTCTCCCGCACGTCGATCTGATGGTCCATCGAACCTCAGTCCTTCCTTCGTCGAGCGATCGTGCTTGCCTTACCCCCTATTGCAGCTTGGGAAGCACCTCGTCGGCGTAGAACCGGAAGAAGCCTTCCTGGTCATGGCCGACCTGGTGGACATAGACGTGATCGAAGCCGGCGTCGGCGTACTTGCGGATCTCGGAACGGTGCCGCTCCGGGTCCGGGCCGCAGACGACCAGCTCGGCCACGTCGTCGGGCCGCACCGTCTCCGCCGCCTGCTCGAAGTGGGCCGGCAGCGGCAGCTCCTGACCGAGTTCGCCGCCGATGGCGGCATTCACCCACTGCCGGTGGGCCAGCCGCACCGCCTCCGCCTCGTCCGGCCCCCAGCAGACGTGGATCATCCCGAAGCGCGGCCCGTCCCCGCCGTGGCGGCGGAAAGTCTCGACGACCTCGGAGTCGGGCGCCGTGCTGATCAGGCCGTCACCGATGCGGCCGGCCACCTCGGCGGCCATCGTGCCGGCGGCCGCCACCATGATCGGCGGCGGCTGGTCGGGAAGCGTGTAGAGGCGGGCGGTGTGCAGCGTGTAGTACTCGCCGTCGTGGGTCACGAGGTCGCCCGTGAACAGCTCCCGGATCAGCGCCACCGCCTCCTCCAGCATGCGCAGCCGCGCACCGACGGGCGGCCAGTTGTCGCCCAGGATGTGCTCGTTGAGGAGCTCGCCCGAACCGACACCGAGGAAGAACCGACCAGGCATCATGTCGGCCACCGTGGCCGCGGCATGGGCGACGAGGGCGGGATGGATCCGGAACGTGGGGCAGGTGACGCCGGTCCCGATGCGGAGATGCTCCGTCGCCCCGGCGATGCCGCCGAGCACGGACCAGACGAAGGGACTCTGGCCCTGATTGTCGGTCCAGGGATGGAAGTGATCCGAGATGAGGGCGAAGTGGAAACCGGTGGCTTCGGCAGCCGCCGCGTACCGCACGAGATCGCCCGGACGATGCTCTTCACTGGACAGGGCGTAGCCGATCTCAAGCATGCCGCGCCCTTACCCCGGGCGATTGTGAGGGAATCTCAGGTTGACGGCAGTTTCCCATGGGTAGCAAAGCGTGAACCAGGCGCCCTGCGGGGCGGACCAGTGGAGTGGAGTGATGAAGCAGGAACGTGTGGCGCGTGTCCGCTCGAAAAAGGCGGCGGAACCCCAGGCCCAGGAGGAGATCGTCGTCGAGGACACCGACGCCGATCTCCTCACCGACATCGACGAGCTCCTCGACGAGATCGACGCCGTGCTCGAGGACCAATCCATGCTCGTCGAGTTCCGTCAGAGGTCGGGCCAGTGAACCACGCCGTCATCGTGCCCGGCGGAGGTCTGAAGCTCCAGGCCACCCTGTCCTCGTCGAGCAGCGGTACCGGTGAATCTGTCTCGCCCCACCATCCGATCACCTGCAACGGTGAGCTGCGACTCGAACCGGACGGCCGCCTGCGGTGCGACCATTCCGAAGCGCCGGCGGGTGACCTCCGCACGCAGTTCTGCATCGATCACAGCATCTCGCTGCTGCTGATGGAACTGTCGGCGAATCTCTGATGGCTGACCGGCGCACCGAACCGTCCGGGCCTGAGGATGATCCGCTGGTGGTCGGCGAACCGCTCGAAACGGAAGACGGCGTGCGCATCCCGGCGCAGCAGAACGTCGGGGCCGGTGTGGAGGAGGGCGGCGGTGAGTGGCCCGATCCCAATACGCCGCCCCAGCTGCCGGCGCCCGGCGCCGCTGCGGATGACGACACCGAGAACCAACGCTAGGCCGCCATCGGGGCCGAGGCGGGGGCGTCCTCCAGGAGCTCCAGGACGGCCTGCTCGATCGCACCGTGGATGGCCAGCTGGCCGTCCTCACTGTCACCCTGGTCCTCGGCCCGGGCGAGGGCGTCGGCGATCGTCACGCCGGCCTGGTAGCAGTCCACGACCCGGGGGTCGACGTAGGAGGCGCGGCACACGGCCGGCGTGTTGCCCAGGTAGTGGGCCACCTCCTGGTAGGCCCGGCTGATCGCCCGCTTCCGGCCCGTCCTGGTCGGCGCCCGTTCGCCCACGGCCAGCGCCACCGCGGCCAGGACGGTGCCGGCCCAGGTCCGGAAATCCTTGGCAGTGAACTCACCGCCCGAGAGTTCCTTGACGAAGTCGTTGATGTCGGAGGAGCGCACGTCGCACCATCGCCTGCCGCGCCGGTAGGCGAACAACTCCGGGCCGCCGCTCCGTCGGCGTTTGAGGGCCGCCACCACCTCGAACACCCTTTCGTCGACGATCGTCTGGACCCGCTTCTTTCCCGACTTGGCCGGATAGTCGAACGTGACGGTGTGCCCGGGACCCAACGCGACGTGCTCCTTGCAGAGCGTGGCCAGGCCGTAGGAGCCGTTCTGGTCGGCGTACTCCTCGCCCCCGATGCGGAAGAAACCGAGGTCGAGCAGGCGGATGGCACAGGCCAGCACGCGCTCCCGGGGCAGGCCGTCCTGGTCCAGGAGCTCGCAGCCGCGGCGGCGCAGGTCGGGCAGGGCCCGGGCGAACTGCACCATGTGGTCGAACTTCTCGGCGTCGCGCCGGGCCCGCCACCGGTCGTGGTAGCGGTACTGCCGCCGACCCCGGGCGTCGGTCCCCACGGCCTGGAGATGGCCGTTGGGCCAGGGACAGATCCAGACCGATTCCCAGGCCGGGGGGATCACGAGCGCCTTGATGCGCTCGAGGGTCTCGGCGTCGGCGATGCGGCGGCCTTCTTCGTCGTAGTAGGCGAAGCCTTTCCCGGCCCGGCGTCGGCTGAAGCCGGGAAGGGACGGGTCGGAGCGGCGCAGTCGGGTCACGCTGCGAGAATGCCCATCTTTCGGCCCCCGTCAATCCGGGTATCCCTCGCGTGATGGTGAAAACCCGTACCCCCGCTCCCCGCGCCGAACTGGAACGGTTGGCGGCCGAGGCGGCCGGCTGCCAGGCCTGCGACCTCTACCGCAACGCCACCCAGACGGTGTTCGGTGAGGGTGCGGCCGATGCCCGGATCCTGCTGCTGGGCGAACAACCGGGAGACCAGGAGGACAAGGCCGGGGAGCCGTTCGTCGGCCCGGCCGGCCGCATGCTCGACAAGGCGCTGGCCGAGGTGGGCCTGTCCCGCGACGACGTCTACATCACCAACGCCGTCAAGCACTTCAAGTGGACGGCCAAAGGAAAGCGCCGTATCCACCAACGCCCCTCCGCCTCCGAGGTCGCCGCCTGCAACCGGTGGCTGAGCAGCGAACTGGCCACCGTCGACCCCGACGTCATCGTGCTTCTCGGGGCCACCGCCGGGCAGGCGCTGTTCGGCAGCCGCTTCCGGGTCGGCGCCGCTCGCGGTCAGGTGCTGGATTTCGAGGGCCGGGCGGTGGTCGCCACCATCCACCCCTCGTCCATCGTGCGGGTGCAGGAACCGGCCGACCGCGAAGCTCAGTACGCCGGGCTGGTGGGTGACCTGCGCCGGGCCCGGGAAGTCGCAGAGAAGGAGGACCGATGACCGAACGGAAGCTTCCCCGTCCCTCCGGCGACGTCGTCGAGGACGGCGTCCCCGCCACCGAGGAAGTGCGGGACGAGGTCTTGCGGACGGGCGACCCCGGCGTGGCCGACATGCCGATGCCCGATCGGCCCATCGGCGCCGACAAGTGGGGGATCACCGAGTTCGAGGAGCGCAGCGGCGAATCGCTGGACCGGCGCCTGGCCCGGGAGCGGCCCGACGGACCGGACCGCGCCCGGGACGACGGCGCCGGCTACGACACGTTGTCGGCCGAAGAAGCGGCGATGAGCGTCCGCGACGAGGACTTTCTCATGGGTGAAGAACAACCTTGATGCAGCCGTCCTGCTTCTTCTGGAACATGGCGTAGGCCTGGGGCGCCTGGTCGAGAGGCAGGTGGTGGGTGGCCATGTCGCCGGTGCCCAAGGGGTCGGCGTCGTCGTGCAGCAGGGGAAGGATGTCGTCGGTCCAGCGCCGGACGTTGCACTGCCCCATGCGGATCTGGATCTGCTTGTCGAAGAGGTCCAGCATCGGGATCGGATCCACCGCGCCGCCGTAGACGCCACTGATCGACACGGTTCCGCCGCGGCGGACGGCCTCGAACGCCTGGTACAGCGCCGCCAGCCGGTCGACTCCCATCTTCTCCGTCAGCTTGGCTGAGATCGCGTCGGGCAGCAGGCCGGCGGCGCGCTGCATAAAGCCGGCCACGGGTGAGCCATGGGCCTCCATTCCCACGGCGTCGACGACGGCGTCCGGGCCCCGCCCGCCCGTGCGCTCCTTGAGCTGTTCCACGACACCGCCCTGGCGGGCGTCGATGGTCTCGACGCCGTGGCGGGCGGCCATCTCGAGGCGCTCGGGGATGAGGTCGATGCCGAAGACCCGTTCGGCGCCGAGGGGCCGCGCCACCCGGGTGCAGAACTGGCCGACGGGCCCGAGGCCGAACACGGCCAGGCTGCCGCCCTTGGGCACGTCGGCGTAGGCCACGGCCTGCCAGGCGGTGGGCAGGATGTCGGACAGGTACAGGAAGCGGTCGTCGGGCGGACCTTCCGGCACCTTGATGGGGCCGAAGTCGGCGTGGGGCACCCGGAGGTACTCGGCCTGGGCGCCCGGCACCTGACCGTAGAGCTTGGTGTAGCCGAACAGCGCCGCCCCTTTGCCGTGCTCCCGCACCTGCGTCGTCTCGCACTGCGAGTACAGGTGCTGGTCGCACATGAAGCAGTGCCCGCAGGAGATGTTGAAGGGAATCACGACGCGGTCGCCGGGTTTGAGGTTGCCCACACCGGGGCCGACCTCTTCGACGACTCCCATGGGCTCGTGGCCGAGGATGTCGCCGGGATCGATGAACATGCCGAGCACCCGGTAGAGGTGGAGATCGGATCCGCAGATCGCGGTCGAGGTCATGCGGACGATGGCGTCAGTCGGTTCCTGGATCTTCGGGTCCGGGACGGTGTCGATGCGGACGTCTTCCACGCCGTGCCAGGTCAACGCTTTCATCCCCACGCTCCTCGGTTCGTGTCTTTGGCCTTCTGTGCGGCTTTACCCCGAGGGGGGCAGGGGTAATGACCCCGTTATGCGCATCGTCGTGACCGGCGCGACCGGCAACCTCGGCACCAGCGTCCTCCCGGCCCTCGGCCACGACCCGGCCGTCGATTCGGTCCTCGGTCTGGCCCGCCGCCTCCCGGAGCGGTCGTGGCCGAAAGCGGACTTCGCCGCCGTCGACGTGGCGGACCCCGACGCCGACCTGGTCGGCTGCCTGCGCGGCGCCGACGCCGTGATCCACCTGGCCTGGACGATCCAGTCGGCTCGGGACGAGCAGGCCATGTGGCACACGAACGTGGAAGGCACTGCGGCGGTGCTGCGGGCGAGCGCCGCCGCCGGTGTCGGAGCCGTCGTGTTCGCCTCTTCCGTCGGGGCCTACTCCCCCGGCCCGAAGGACCGGCGCGTCGACGAGTCGTGGCCGACGCACGGCGTGCCGACGTCGACGTACTCGCGGCAGAAGGCCTACGTGGAACGGATGCTCGACAGCTTTGAGGCCGAACACCCGGCCATCCGGGTGGTGCGCCTGCGCCCCGGCCTGTTGCTGAAGGGAGACGCCGCCTCCGAGGTGGTGCGGTTGTTCCTCGGGCCGTTCGTCCCTCCGACCGTGCTCGGACACCGTCTCGTGCCGGTGTTCCCCCGGGCCCGCCGGCTGCGTTTCCAGGTGGCCCACGCCCTCGACGCCGGCGAGGCCTTCGCCCGGGCGGCGGTCCGACCGGTACGGGGGGCGTTCAACGTGGCCGCCGAGCCGGTGCTCGACGGCCCGGCGATCGCCCGCATTCTCGAGGCCCGGCCGGTGCCCGTCCCGCCGCCGGTGCTGCGGGCCGCGGCCGCCGTGTCGTGGCGGTTGCACCTGCAACCCACCGATCCCGGCTGGGTCGATCTCGTGTTCGCCGTGCCGTTGCTGGACACCGGCCGGATCCGCCGGGAACTCGACTGGCAACCCCGCTACGACGCGGCCGACGCGGTCACCGAGATCCTCGACGGATTCCGGGACCGCGCCGGACTCGAGACCGCGCCGCTGACGCCGGTCGGTTAGCTCTTCGGCGCAACCGTGGCCACGAGCTCCTCCCGGTTCATGCGGGAGCGGCCGGGGATCTCCTGCTCGCGGGCGAGCCGCTGCAGCTCTTCGGTGCTGAGCATCTCCTTGTCGGCCGCCGTGGGGGCGCCGAGCGCGGCTTTGCGGGCTTCGAGCCGCTGACCCAGCTCCGTGCGGAAGTCGTTGTCGCACGCCTTGCGGATCAAGGGGAACATCTCCTGTTCCTCTTCTTCGGCGTGGTGCTCCACGTTCTCGATGAGCACCTTCATCTTGGCCGCCCACTCCTCGTCGGACGGGCTGAGCCCCCGGGCCTCCTGCATCAGCCGGTCGACGACGTGGTGCTCCTCGATCCCCTCGGTGACGAGCTCGTGGATCTGGTCGTTGAGCTTCGTGACCGTGGGATAGAAGATCTCCTCCTCGATCTTCGTGTGGATGTCGAGCTCCTGGAAGATCATCGTGGCCAGCCTGGCGGCCTGGGCGTCGTTCTCGCCCTCGGCGGCCCCGAATCGTTTGAACAGGCCCCGCACGCGGTTGTGATCGGCGGTCAGCAGTTGCAGCGCGTCCATCAACGCCCCCTAGCTTGGAAGGATCTCCTGACTGCGCTGCGAATACCCGTTTGCGCCCTAGGAGGAAACGCCCTTGGGAGCCTGCTGGCTCATGAAGCCGAACAGGTAACCGGCCACGCGCCGCATCTGGATCTCCTCGGTGCCTTCGGTGATGCGGTACCGGCGGTGGTGGCGATAGATGTGCTCGAACGGCTGGTGCCGGCTGTAGCCGAGCCCGCCGAAGACCTGCATGGCGCGGTCGGCCGCTTCGCAGCAGAGGCGGTTGGCCCAGTAGTTCGCCATCGACACTTCCTTGCTGGCCGAGAAGGCGCCGTGCCGGTCCATACGCCAGGCGGTCTGGCGGATGAAGGGCCGCAGCATCTCGCACTGCGTCACGAGCTCCACGATCGGGAACTGGATGCCCTGGTTGGTGGCCAGTGGCTTGCCGAACGGTCTGCGGACCTTGGCATACTCGATCGCCCGGTCGAGGCAGAACGCGGCGGCGCCGAGCGACGACGCCGCCTGGCGGATGCGGTTCTCGTTGAAGAAGTGCTGCACGACCTGGAGGCCCCGGCCGAGGCCGCCGAAGACCGCCTCGCCCGGGACCCGCACGTCGGTGAGGCGGATGTGGGCGTGGTCCGTGGGCATGTTGAACGTCCAGAGATATTCGAGGATGTCGAAGCCGGGGCTGTCGGTGGGAACGAGGAAGGCGGTGATGCCATCGCCGTCGCCGGGTTCACCGCTGGTACGGGCGAGGACGAGGTCGGCTTCGGCGGTGTGGATGCCGGTGTTCCATGTCTTTTCGCCGTTGATGCTCCACTCGTCACCGTCGGGCCGGGCGGTCGTCTCCATGTGCGTGGCGTCGGATCCGTGGCCCGGTTCGGTGATCCCGAAGGCGATGGTCCGCCGGCCGGCGGCGAGGTCCTCCATCCAGGCGGCCTTCTGGTCGTCGGTCCCGTAGGCGATCATCAGCAGGGCAGCCACGTTGTTGCCCACGATCGACGACTCGTTCTGGAGATCGTTGTGCAGGCCCAGACCTTTGCGGGCCAGGTGCTCCCGGATCACCGCCATGTCGAGGTTGGTGCCGTCGCGGCCGCCGTACTCCTTGGGCAGGGCATAGCGGTAATGGCCGGCGGCGTCGGCCCGGCGCCGCATCTCGGCCAGCAGCGCTTCCCAGTCCCGGCTGGGCAGGCCGCCGCGCTCCCAGTCGGTACGGGCGTCCTCCCGGCGATGGTCGAAGAACCGGAGGTTGTCGGACTCCTGCTCCAGCGGGCGGATCTCCTGCTCGATGAAGTCGTCGAGCTCCTCGAGGTAGCGGAGCAACTCCGGAGGCAGATCGAAGTCCACGGTGGTTCAGCCCTTTCCGATGGTGCCGATGTGTCGGGGGTTGGCAACGGCCAGGCGGTCGTGGACGGTCTGCCAGAGAAACGGGTGCAGCTCCGCTTCCCGGCCGTCGAAGTCGCCCGCCCGGATCGCCGCCGACAGTCCGGCGAGATCCTTGACCCCCAGAGACTCGAGCCCGAGGCGGGCCCGCTCCTCGGCGGCCGGACGCTGTTGCAGTTGCCGCCGCACGGTGGCCAGGACGTTGGCCGCCACCTTGGCGTGGAAGCGGATCTGGCCGTCGGTGGCGTCGGTGACCGGGCCGGCAAGGAACTCCTGCGTCGCCTCCAGAAGCTCTTCGGCCGTCGGACGGCCGTAGAGATCGGGCGCCGGGCCGGCGGGCGGCCTGGCGGCCGGCCCGGCGGACCGGACAGTGGACCACGGCCCGGCCTGCGGAGCGAGGAGCTCGAGGAGATCCCACTCGACCTCCGCCGCCCGCCGGCCGATGGCCGCCAGTTCCACGGAGCGGTCGAGTCCGGTGAGGTGGGCGGCGGCCTGCTTCATGCACATGATCCCCCACTGCAGGGTCTTCTCCACCAGCCACCAGTCGAACGTGGCCCGGTCGACAGACTCGCCGCCGGCGGCGTGGTAGGCGTCGAGCAGTTCAGCGACGGTCCCGACGCCCGCCGCTTCCAGGGGCGCGCCGAACCGCCACGCCTTGACGCAGACCCAGGCGAGGTCCTCAACCGGGTCGCCGACGTGCACGAGTTCCCAGTCGATCACCGCCCGCAGGCCCTCCGGGCCGACGATCACGTTGCCCAGGCGGAGGTCGCCGTGGACGAGGGCCCGACCCCCGGCCCGGGGGGGCCGATGGCGCCGGAGCCAGCGGAGCACTGTGTCGAACGTCGGGCTGACGTCCTCCACTTGGGCGTACATCTCTTCCAGGTACTCCAGGGCATCGGGCTCCGCCAGCCCGGGGACGGCGGCGGAATCGATCCGGTGTAGCCCGGCCATGAACCCGGCCAGCTGGGCGGTCAGGGCGGCGCGGGCCTCGGCGAAGGCGTCGTCGCGCAGGATCCGGCGGGCGACCGTCTCCCCGTCGACCCGGGCCATGACCATCCCGGCGCTGCCGAGGCGTTCGCCGTCGTCGACGAGCACGACCTCCGGCACGGCCAACCCGGCGGCCGCCGCCGCCCGGATCGCCGCCGCCTCCAGCTGCATCGATCCGAAGTCACTCGCCCGCCCGGGAGGGTCGCGCCGCAGGATGAGGGGCCGCTCGCCGGCCCGGAACGCCCATGTCTCCCGCGACGCTCCGCCCGACAGCCGCTCCAGCCCGTCGACCGGCGTGCCGAGCACGGCCCGCAGCCGGGCCGCCACGTCGCCCCCGGTGCCGTGGCGGATCACGCCTTCCGGTCTCGGGTGATCCGCTCGCGGCCCGTCAGCATGAGGAACCAGGCCTCACCGGCCATGCGGCCGAGATCGTCGAGCATCTCGGCCCGGGGCAGCTCGGCCGGGAGCGCGATCTGGACGTAGGCGAGGTGCTCCACGACCGAACCGAGCGCCTCGGCCAGCAGTTCGAGGTTGGCGCCGTCCTCCAATCGGCCGGCGGCCTGGAGCCGCTGCAGCCAGCGCACCGTGCGCTCCACGAACCCGCGCCGGATCTGGAGCCACAGTTGGCCGAAGTCCCGGTTCGTGGCCGCCGCCTCCCGCATGACCCGGATGACGTGGCGGTGACGGGCGTAGGTCGAGAAGTAGGCCCGGTTGGCGCCGACGAGCTCCGCCAGCACGACGTCGTCGCTGCGCTGATGGCTCGTTGCCCGTTTGAGTTCGTCGAGGGGGCCTTCCAGCACGGCCAGGAGGATCTCGTCCTTGCTCTGGAAGTGCCGGTAGAAGTTGCCCTGCGAGATGCCGGCCAGCCGCACCATGTCGGAGATGCGGGCCGCGTTGTAGCCGCACTCGGCGAAGACCGTGGTGGCGGCGTCGACCAACCGGGCGCGGGTCACGGCCCCCCGCCGGGTTTTCGCCCCGTTCTTCACCGCCGCGACGCCCTCCGGCATGCCGCCATTATGCGACACACGAGTCACATCTCATCGATCTGTGGGTTTGGGACGCCGAGCGCTGGGCCCGTGACGACCGGATCGGCCACACTGGCGCAGTGCGGACGGTGGGGTGCCCGCAGCTCGTGGGGCGGGGGGAGGAAGTCCGGGTTCTGACCGGGTTGATCGACGGCGCGGCGACCGGCGCCGGCGGCAGCGCGTTCGTGCTCGGTGAGGCCGGCATCGGAAAGTCCCGCCTGCTGGGGGCCGTGGCCGAGCTCGCCCGGGCGCGGGAGATGGCGGTGCTGCGGGGGCGGGCGGCCGCCTCCTCGGCGCCGGCGCCGTACCGGCCGATCGCCGAGGCCTTCCTGTCCGCTCTGCGGGGCCGGGAGCTGATCGACGATCCCGGCCTCGGGCGGTACCGCCCCGTGCTCGACGTCCTCGTCCCCGGATCGGGGGACGGGCCCAGCGGCGAAGACCACTCGGTGGTGCTCCTCGGCGAGGCCGCGCTCGCCCTCATCGAACGGTGCGCGTCGGCCGCCGGGACCGTCCTGCTGCTCGAGGACCTCCAGTGGGCCGACGCCGAAACGTGTGAGCTGATCGACTACCTCGTCGACAAGCTCGACGGGCGGTCCATCGCCCTGGTGGCGTCGGTGCGGACCGGAGCCTCCTCCGAGGCCGCCCGGCTCGCCCGGACCATCGCCGGCCGGCGCCACGGCATGGTGATCTCCCTCGACCGCCTCGACGCCGAACAGGTCGACACCATGATCCGGGGCGCGCTCGGCAGCGGCGCCACCCCGGTCGGGCTGACCGACGTCGTCTCCGCCGCTTCCGGCGGCGTTCCGTTTCTCGTCGAGGAGCTCCTCGCCTCTCTCATCCAGTCCGGTGCCCTCCGGCGGGACGGGCAGGTGTGGAGGGCGACACCGGGGTTGCGGGCCAGGGTCCCCGCCTCCTTCGAGGCGATCGTCGCCGAGCGACTGGCCGGACTGTCGCCCGCCGGCCGCACGGTGCTCGATGCCGCCGCCGTGCTCGGCGAGCGCTTCGACTGGCGGCTGCTTCCGGCCGTGGCGGGACTGGCCGAGGATGTGGTGGTCGCCGGTCTGGCCGAGGCCGTGGAAGCGCAGCTGATCGAAGAGTCCACTATCGGGCCGGAGGGCTATCGCTTCCGCCACGGGCTCAGCCGGACGGCGGTGCTCGAGGCGCTGGCCAGGCCGCAACGGGAACGGCTCGCCCGGCGGGCGCTGGCCGTCCTGGGTGTCGACCCCGACGCTCCCGCTGGGCGCGCCGACCGCGCCGACCCGGAGTTCGTGGCCGATCTGGCCCTCGCCGCCGGCGAGCCGGGCCTGGCCGCCCGGGCGCTCATCGCCGCCGCCCTGGCCGCCGCCCGGCTCGGCGCCTATGTCTCGGCCCGGCGCTCCGGCGAACTGGCCGCCACGCTGGCCACCTCGGCCGAGGAACTGGTCGAGGCCCACGAGGTCGTCCTCGACGCCTGCGCCGCCTGTGGCGACGCGGCCCGGGCGGCCGAGGTGGGCGACCGGCTGCTCTCGGAGCTCCAGCGGCTCGGCGCGGCCGACGAACGGGTGGCCAATGTCCACCTCCGGCTGGCCGTGGCGGCCGTCGACGCCACCGACTGGTCGCGGGCCGAGGCCTACCTCGCCGAAGTCGCGGCGCGTCAGCCGGATCCGCCGGCGCTCGCCCGGGGTCGGGCCGATCTGCTGCGGGCGGCGGTCGCCCTCGG
This sequence comes from Actinomycetota bacterium, assembly GCA_040756995.1. GTDB lineage: Bacteria > Actinomycetota > Acidimicrobiia > IMCC26256 > BP-133 > BP-133. The sequence continues at coordinate 94,446 of JBFLYK010000023.1, forward strand.
CCGGCACGAGCCGCACGCCGCCGCGGAGCACGCCGAGCGGGCCAGAGAGGCGGCGGACGAGACCGGCGATGCCCTGCTCCGTACGGAGGCGGCGGCGCTCCTCGGCCGGGCCCATCGCGTGACCGACGTGGAGGCGGCCCGCCGTGATTTCACCGAGGCCGTGGCCGCGGCCGGGCGCACCGGCTCGCCGATGGCCGTGGCCCGGGCCACGCACGAGCTCGCCACGCTCGACGTGCTGGTCGCCGGCTCCACCGCGGCGATGGAACGCGCCCGGGCGCTGGCCGCCGACGCCGGAGGTGTTGCGCTCATGGCGGTGGCCGACCTGCAGCTCGGAATCCTGCACTGGCTCCACTACGACCTGGACGCCTGCACGGCCGCCCTCCGGCGGGCGCTGGACGCCGCCGCCCGTCACGACCTCGCCCTGCTCGAACTGTCGGCCGCCGCCCTCCTCAGCTCCACCGACGCGGTGCAGGGGCGGCGCCATGACGCGCTGGCCTGGTTCGAGCAGTACCGGGCCCGCATGGACGACGAGGTCGAGGCGACCGCCCGCGGCCACAGTCTCGCCGTCGCCGCGCTGGCCTGGGAGGACCGGGCCGCCGCCCGCGCCGAGCTGGACCTGGCGAAGAAGCTGGCGCCGCGCTACTCCGACGTGGCCCGCGCCCCCCACTGCGGGCTGCGGGTGCTGCTCCTCGCTGTGGACGCCGACCCTTCGGCGGAGGCCGAGGCCGAGGAGCTGCAGGCCGACGCCGCCGTGGTCGGCCCGCCCGGGGCGCTGACCGAGCTGGCCCTGGCCGTGCTGGCCGGCCGCGGCGGCCGCCGGGAGACCGCCGGACAGCAGGCCGAGGCGGCGTTCGCCGCCCTGCGGCCGACACCGTGGCTGCTGGCCATCGGGCAGCGCCTGGCCGCCGAGGCAGCCGTCGTCGACGCCTGGGGTTCACCGGCCGACTGGCTGGCGACCGCCCACGGCTTCTTCGAGGCCGCGGCGCTCCCGGCGCCCCTCGAGGCGTGCCGACGGCTCTTCAAGGCCGCCGGCGGATCGGCCCTCCGGCCCCCGGCGGCGGAAGGGCACCATCCCGACCTGGCCCGGCTCGGCATCAGCCGCCGGGAGGCCGACGTGCTCGAGCTCGTGGCCCTGGGGCTGTCGAACCGGGAAATCGCCGAGCGCCTCTACCTCTCCGTCCGGACGGTGGAGAAGCACGTGGAGCGGCTGCTGGCCAAGACGTCGACCGGCAGCCGCCTGCAGCTGGCGGCGCTGGCTCACCGCTGGTCGCGGCGGCCCGACGGGGGTACGTAGGCCGCAAATCGGACGGATACGTACCGGCGATACGTGACCTCACCGATGTGAGCGACCGGCCGGACGGCGGAGGATGCCTTCCGCCGGCACGGCGCAACCTCGGGAGGTCAGCGTGATGGAACTCGGACTGGCGTTCGCGCAACTCGGACCGTTCGCCAACCCCGAGAGCGTGCGGTCCATGGCGGTGGCGGCCGAAGGGCGGGGCTACACCAGCCTGTGGGTGATCGACCGGCTCCTCGACCCCGTCGAGCCCCGCACGCCCTATCCGGCGACCCTCGACGGGTCGTTGCCGCCGGAGCAGAAGATCGCTCTCGATCCGTTCGTGACGCTGGCCACCGCCGCCGCCCTCACCACGACGATCCGCATCGGCACCAACGTCGTCGTCGTTCCCTGGTACCGGCCCGTTCTGCTGACCCGGGCGCTGGCCTCGCTGGACGTCCTCAGCGGCGGGCGCCTCGACATCGGCCTCGGGCTCGGCTGGTCGGCCGACGAGTTCGCCGCCGCCGGCGTGGCCCACCACCGGCTCGCCGCCCGGCAGGAGCAACTCCTCGACATCTTCGACGCCGTCTGGGGATCGGAGATCGTGACCTACGACGACGGCGACGTCCGCATCGCACCGTCGGGGATCCGGCCGAAGCCGGTCCAGACTCCCCGGCCTCCGGTGCTGCTGGCGGCCTACAGCACCGCCGGGTTGGTGCGGGCCGGACGCCGGGCCGACGGGTGGACCCCCTCCGGCCTCTCGCTGGCCGACACCGAAGCGATGTGGTCGGTGGTGACCGCCGCCGCGGCGGACGCCGGGCGGGACCCATCGATGCTGTCGCTCGTCGTCCGGGCCAACATCCACCACCGCGACCGGCCGGCGGGCCCGGGGCGGCCCACCTACCACGGCTCCGTCGACCAGATCGCCGACGACGTGCGAGGGGCCTTCGCCCTCGGCGCCCGTCAGGTGATCCTCGACCTCCAGGGCACGACCCGCGACGTCGCGGCCTATCTCGACCTGGCCGACGCCATCGCCGACGCCGGGGATCTCCGCTCCGCCGCCTGACCCGTTCCACCCACCATCCGATCTTCGAACAGGGGAGGCTCGTCGTGTCCAGAACCGTTCTTGCGCCCACCAGAATGCTTGCGCTGCTGTTCGCCGCGCTGCTGACACTGTCGGCCGGTTGCCGCGTCGACGACGGTGCTGCCGCCGCGGCGTCGACGTCGAAGGCGGCCGCCGTCGAGATCACCGCCCACGACTACGGCTTCGGCCTACCGTCCACCCTTCCCGGTGGACTGGTCGACATGGCCCTCGTCAACCAGGGCCAGGAACCGCACTTCGCCGCCTTCGCCCGTCCGGCGGAGGGCAAGACGCTGGCCGACGTGCGGGCGGCGTTGACCACTCCACCCGGGGCCGCCCCGGCCGGGCCTCCGCCGTTCCTGGAGTACGCCGCCCTCGGCACCGTCTCCGGCGGCGGGACCAGCCGGATGACGGTCAACCTGCCGGCCGGACCCTACGTCCTGTTCTGCGCCATCCCGGCGCCCGACGGAACGCCGCACAACGTCCTCGGCATGATGGTCGACGTCGAAGTGACCGAGGGCCCGGAGCGGAAGCTGCCGAAGACCCTCGCCACGGTTCCGACGTTCGACTACGCCTTCGGCAATTTTCCGGAGTTCAAGGCCGGCACCAACACGCTGACCCTCGAGAACCGCGGCAAGCAGATGCACGAGATCGACCTGATCGAGCTCGAGGACGGCAAGACCATCGAAGACGCCGTCGCCTGGGCCAGGAGCTTCCAGGGCCCGCCGCCCTTCCGTTTCCTGGGCGGCCCCGCCGTCAACGTCGGCCTCTCCGCCGTGGGGACCTTCGACCTCGAACCGGGCGTCCGCTACGCCTTCGTCTGCATCGTCCCCGACACCCTGGGCGACATGGCCCCCCACCTGACCAAGGGGATGTACTCCCCCGTCTTCGAGGTGCGATCGCAGTAGAGCCTTCGCCTTCCAAACTGCCAAAAGGGGCCACCAACGTGGCCCCTTTTGCAGTTCAGTCCGGCACCGCGCCGGACGGGGCTGTGCCCCGACGCGTCTCCCGCCGGAGTCCACCGGCGGCGCCGTGTTCTTGACCTGTGAACTGGTTAGCTATAGCTTACCAGTTGTGAGATCGACGCCGATCGCTCCTGGCGACCCCTGGGTCGCGCTGGGCAGCGGGATTCGGCGCGAGGTGCTGGCCCGAGTGGCGCAGGGCCCTTGCTCGGTTGGCGAAATCGCCCGCGGGCTTCCGGTGAGCCGGCCGGCGGTGTCCCAGCACCTTCGGATCCTGTCCGATGCCGGCCTCGTCCGGTGCCGCACAGAAGGGCGCCGCAACATCTACGAAGCTCGGCTCGAGGGGCTCGGCGGGATGCGGGCGGAACTCGATCGGTTCTGGAGCAGGGCACTGGCCAATTTCAAACAGATCGCAGAACAGAGCTACCGAGAGGACACGTCCAGTGAGTGAGCAACGGGTTGCCGATGAGGTCCGCTTTTCGATCGAGGTGGCTGTGCCGCTCGAGCACGCCTTCCGCGTATTCACCGAACAGTTCGACAGCATCAAGCCGCGCCAGCACAACCTCCTCGCCGTCGACATCGCCGAAACCGTGCTGGAGGCAAAGCCCGGTGGGAAGGTCTACGACCGGGGCGTTGACGGCAGCATGTGCGTCTGGGGTCGCGTCCTCGAAGTGGAGCCGCCCCACCGTCTCGTCTTCGCCTGGTTGATCAGCCCGCAGTGGCAGATCGAGGAGAACGAGGACAGAGCCAGCAAGGTCGAGGTGCGGTTCGACGCGGCTGACGATGGTACGACCCGCGTCGAGCTCCGTCATCACGGCCTGGCCCGCCACGGCGAAGGCTGGGAGGGCGCCGCCGCCGGGGTCGAAGCCGGCTGGCCTCTCTACCTGGAGCGCTTCCAGAAACTCTGCACCAACTGACCGCCGGCATCCGGTGGCCGGCCGACCCGCTCCGGAGGCCTCTTCGAACGGGGTTCCGTCCGATTGGCGCCCTTGAAGCAAAGGGGCCACCGAAGTGGCCCCTTTGCTTGCTTTGCTTGGCAGCCCGTACGGGATTCGAACCCGTGTCTCCACCTTGAGAGGG
>JBFLYK010000024.1:0-98561 GCA_040756995.1 Actinomycetota bacterium
GTGACGCCCCAGTTCGTTGGCCGCCCCGGCCCAACTGGCGTTCCCTTACCGGCGATACAGCGGAAAAGGAACGCCAGAACGCAACCCCCGAACCGCCCGAGCCGAACTGGCGTTCTTTTGCCGGCGATACGGCGGAAAAGGAACGCCAGTTGCTGGTCGGCGGCCGGCGAGACGCCGCCCGTCCTTCAGCCCCGGGCGGTCCGGCGCTTCAGCGGGAGTCGTCCGGAGACAGGGCGGCGGGTTCGGGCGCGAGGCCGGCGGCCTTGGCCGCATGGATGAAGGCCCGGACCTTCTCCCGTACCTTGCGGTGGGCGGCGTCCTCCACCGAGGTGATCACGTCGACGGCGAAGGGGCGGACGGCGGCGACGGCCCGTCCGACGTTGGAGGGGTCGAGGCCGCCGGCCAGGATGCACGGCGCCACGCCGGTGTCGACGACCGTGCGGGCCAGATTCCAGTCGACGGCCTTGCCGGTGCCGGCCGGGCGGCCGGGGATGACGGAGTCGACCAGCACCGCGTCGGCGCCGGCGTCGACGAAACGGCGGGCGGTGGCGGCGAGGGCCTCGGCCGGCGGGCCGGGGACGGAGGCATCGATGCGCAGCGCCTTGATGAGGCGGATGCCGGTGCCGTCGAGGCGGGCGGCGAGCTCCTCGACGCAGGCCTCGGGCTCGTCCCGGTGCAGCTGCAGGGCGTGCGGGTGGGTGGCCTCGGTGAGCTCGAGGATCGTGCGGGCGTCGCCGCCGACGATGGCCACCCGGGTGACGAACGGCGGCACGGTCCGCATGAGGTCGGCGGCGCGGCGGCGGGTCAGGATCCAGGGATTGGCGTCGGGATACTCGACGACGAAGCCGAGGGCGTCGGCACCCTCCTCGACGGCGAGGGCGGCGTCTTCCTCATGGGTGATCCCGCAGATCTTGACCCGGACGGCCATGCCCTGATTCTCCCTCCCCGGCTCACGGTCCTGCCCCTCCGCCGGCGGGCAATCGACCGGCAGACCGGCAACACGTCGCCACCGGAATCGGCGTTCTTCCGTCACGGACGTCGGTTACGGAAGAACGCCGGTCGGCGAGGACGCTGCTACCCGGGCCAGCCCACGCCGACCAGGGCCCGGATCGCCTCGGCCGGGTCGGGAGCCTGGAGGATGGAGGTGCCGACGAGGACGGCGTCGGCGCCGGCGGCCCGGGCCCGGCGGGCGTCGTCGGGGCCGGTGATGGCGCTCTCGGAGAGGAGGACGCTGCCCGGCGGCAGGGTCGGGACGAGCCGCTCGGTGAGGGAGACGTCGCCGTCGTCGGTCTCGCCGATCTGGATGTCCCGGTTGTTCACCCCGAGGACGTCGGGTCGGAGGCCGAGCTGGGTCACCCGGGCGACGTCCTTGTCGTCGTGGACCTCGACCAGCGTCTCGAGGCCCCGGTCGTGGGCGGCGGCGTGGAGGCGGGCCAGCGGCTCGTCGTCGAGGAGGCAGACGGTGAGGAGGATGGCGTCGGCGCCGCAGTCGACGGTCTCGTCGAGGTCGGCTTCGGTCTGGGTGAAGTCCTTGCGCAGGATGGGGACGGGTACCAGCGGCCGGATCGTGCGGATGATGTCGGTGTCGCCGCCGAAGTGGATGAGGTCGGTCACCACCGACAGGCCGGCGATGGGCGTGGTGGTCATGACGGCGGCCAGGTCCTCGGGCGCCCGCCCGCGGAGGAGATCACCCTCCTTGGGCGAGCGGACCTTGATCTCCGACAGGACGGGCATGAGGCCCTCGGCCTGGCGGCGGCGGATGGAGCCGGCCAGGCTGCTCATGGCGACCGCCGGGCCCGTCCGGTGCCGAGACCGCCGGCAGCCCGGACGAGCCTCTCAGCCGAGCGGCGGTGCTCACAGGCGCGCAAAGTGGTGACTATTCCCACTTTGCGCGCCTGCGACCGGGCACTCACTTGGTCGGGGCGATGGCCTGCGACGCCTCGACGAACTCGGCCAGCTTGCGGCTCGCCGCCCCGGAGTCGATGTTCTCGTTGGCCAGTCGCAGGCCTTCCTCCGGGCTCTTGGCCGCCCCGGCCACGTAGAGGGCGAAGGCGTTGTTGAGGGTGAGGAAGTCGCGCCGGGGCCCCTGGTCACGGCCCTCGAAGATGTCCCGGATGATCTGGGCGTTGTACGCCGGTTCACCGCCGGTGAGGTCGGCGATGGTGGCCCGCTTGAGGCCGAAGTCCTCGGGGGTGATCGTGTAGTGCTCGACCCGGTCACCCTTGACCTCGGCGATGCTGGTCGGGCCGAGAGTGGAGATCTCGTCGAGTCCAGTGCCGGCGATGTCGTCCGGGCTGCCCGAGCCGTGGGCCACGATCACGTGCTTCATGTCGAGCTGGGCCACGACGTCGCCCACCATCTGCACCAGCTCCGGCTTGTAGACGCCCATCATGTGGTGGGGAGCACCGGCCGGGTTGATCAGCGGGCCGATGATCGTGAAGAAGATCGTCTTGATGCCCAGGGCCTGCTCGGGGAAGAAGACCTTGAGCATGATCGGGTGGAAGTTCGGGGCGTAGAGGAAGCTGATCCCCACCTTCTCGATCAACTGACGGCCCTGGTCAGGGGTGAGTTCGACGGAGGCGCCGAGAGCCTCGAGGGCGTCGGCGCTCCCCGAGCTGGCCGAGATGGAGCGGCTGCCGTGCTTGGCCACCGGCACGCCGGCGGCGGCGGTGAGGATGGCGTTGGCCGAGCTGACGTTGAAGGTGGTGAGGCCGCCGCCCGTCCCGCACATGTCGGTGAGGTTCCCGTCGACCTTCGGCTGGATCTGGACGCAGTTGGCCCGCATGGCCCGGGCGATGGCCGCCACCTCGTCGACCGCGGGACCCTTCATCAGCAGGGCGACGAGGAACCCCGCGATCTGCGCCTCCGTGACCTCGTCGTCCCGCATGGCCTCGACGAACTCGGTCAGTTCGGCGGCAGTCAGGTCCTGCTTCTGGGTCAGCTTGGCCAACGAGTCCTTGAACACGGGTCCTCCCGATGGATGCGTCCGACGGCGGGCGGCGATCATCCCCCGATGCCCGACCCTCGGACAAGGGCCGGTGACCCCGGTCGCCGGCGTGTTGCCGGGCGATCAACGGTGTCGAAACGGTGACTGACGGTTCGATTGCCAGCCGGCGGGATCGATCACCGTGGGCGAATGCGGCCATCGCTATTTTCCGTTTAGCGGCTGCTCTCTTGTGGAAAGACTGGGCGGGAAATCCACAGCCGCCGAGGGGGAGGGCCTTCTGATCCTGTGGTGGTACAACGGTTCTCGGCCGCGCTCGGCGTCGGTGCGGCGGGTCCGCCGAGGCGAAAACGGGAACGGCCGAGGACGAAACGAGAAATAAACAGCGTGTAGGCATTCCCACCGCTGGGAATCGGTTAGAGTGCGAATGCGGTGCCGCTGGGGCACACACTCCCCTGCTCCCGGGCACGGCCGAACTGGTGCTGAGGCGAAGCGTCCTCCCCCCTTGCGCTTCCCCGGTGCGCCGGAGTCGGGCCCGGTGACGTCGGGCCTCGTCGGGCGGTTCCCCCCTCCGCCCGGCGAGGTTCCGGCAGTCCCGTCTCCCGTCGGACGGGCGCCTCGCTGACGAGGCCGCATCCTCACGGCATGGCTCGGTCAGCCACCCCCTCCGCCGCTTCACGGCACACCCGCTTCGCCACCGCTCGGCCCGCGTGGTCCGCCCGGGCCTGCCGGAAAAATCGCTCGCCCGCCGGCGGGGCCGGCTTCTACCGTGACCGCCGCCGCCGACCTCCTGCTGCCAGGTCAACCCCCAGCACGGCCCGGCCGCAGGGGTCGGCGCTCGCTCGGTTTTCATTCGAGCCTGATCGGTGACGGGCGTCACCCGTTTGTCGATCACGCCGACGTGGTTCGGCGCCGAGCGAGGAGTCGCCGTGATGGATCTCGAGACGCTGGCCCTGGCCGTCGACGAGCTGGTCCGCCTGCCCGCCGCCGAACGCCGCTCCGGGCGCCTGTTTGCCGTTCGCTGCACGCCGGACGCCGCTGGTGGCGACAACGCCGACGTTCACCCTGGTGAGTCCGCCGGCGCCGTGGTACTTGAACTCTTGGCCGAGGGCGAGGCTCGCACGCTCCCCCACAACGTGCAGGTACCCGCCGGTGTGCAAGCCATCGCCCTCGCCAGCGGCGTCTGGGCGGCGCCCCTCGACGACCGCCCAGGGGTGCCGCCCAGCCAACACCCCGACCGCCGCCGAGCCCACCTCACCGTGCTGGTCGCCCCGGAAGGCGACCGCGACGCCGTCGACGTGTCGGTCCTCCGCTACGGCGATGGCGCACCCGCTGTGTTGCGCGGCGGTGCCGGCCTGATCCACCAACGCCTGGTCCGCTGCTGGTCCCGCCGGCCCGAAGCCCCCTGGGCCTCGAAGCGCCTCGGCCCGGCGGCCTGAACCGTGCCGCCGCTTCCCTGGCCCCAAGGCAGAAGTAGCCTCGATGCGATGCTCGACCGTCCGCTCGGTGGCGCTTCGCTCCGTACTCCCATGGAGTACGAGGACTACCTCGCCCTCGGCGAGACGAAGCACCACGAGTACTACGACGGGCTCTGCGTCGTGAACCCGCCGAGCCGGAGCCACAGCCGCACGCAGGCCCACTTCGTCGATCTGCTCCGCCCCCACTGTCCCGCCACCCACGAGGTGCTCACCGGCTGGGGTTGGCACATCGGCCCCGAGCTCGACTTCGAGCCGGACATCATGGTCACGGACCGTTCGTCACCCGACGACGACGTCCTCCGCCACCCGCCGCCGCTACTGGTCGTCGAAATCTCCTCCCCTTCCACCCGCGACGTCGACTTCGGCAAGAAGCGCCTGAGCTATGCCGCCGGCGGCGCGGGCTGGTACTGGATCGTGGATCTCCTGAGACAGGCGGTCGTCGTGCTGGAGAACCTCGACGCCACCTTCGTCGAGCGGCAGCACATCACAACCTCCGCCGTCACTGCCGGCCCATTCACCGTCCCCATCGATCCCGCGACATTGTCCGCCGGCCGCTGACGGCGCCCGAACTCGCCGCCTTGTCACCAGCCGTCGGAGTCTGTCCCACCGTGCGTGAGTTTGTCGGGGTTTGCGTCATCCCGTCCTGATTGCGCCGTTCAAGGCCATGGTCGAGGCTTTCACCGAGGAAAGGGCCGCTCGATGAGACCGAATCGGATCTTCACCTTCCTGACCGCCGTCGCCGTGACGACCTTCGCCGCACCGATCGCTCGGGCCAGCGAATCCTCCGCCCCCGTGCTGTGGGAGGGCACGATCGTTGGCCCCGACGGCCGCCCCGCCGCCGGGACCGAAGTGGTCGCCTTCGCCCGGCCCGCCGCCGCCGACCTCCAGCCGACTGAAGCTCCTCTCGTCCCGGTGGCCCGAACCACCACTGACGCCGACGGCCGCTATGTCCTGCGCTCCGGTCGCACCGACGCTCTTCGTGCCGTCGAGCACGACTCCGGCTGGACGAACGTCATGGTCTCCGCCTTCGGCCGAGACGGCAGTTTCAGCGTCGCCACCGACTCAATCGCCTGGGCCCCCGCCGACGGCTTCCACGCCGCGAGCGCCGACAACAATCCGAACCGCGGTCGCTGGGTCACTACTCCCGCTGCCCGAGCCGCGGCCGAAGACGGTACGTTCCGTGCAGCCGCCGCTCCGGACCCGGAGGCCCTGAACCACGAGCGTCCGGCGGTGATGACGCTGTCACGACCGACCGATCGGACCATCAAAGCGCAGGCTTCGAAGCCGCCTCCCATGCGGCAGTATGGAATGTGCGCTGGGCCATACAAGACCGAGAAGATCCCGGCTCCTGACCAGGGCGTGTTCACGCCGGTCGGCGAGATGCATCTCGAGCAGGCCTGGAGCGGCCAGTTCGCCTATACGTCGACGAGATCCACCAGCTTCCAAGTCGGAGTTCGAGGGGAAGGCGGCGGTTGGTCAGCGGGCGGCAGTACAAGCACGCTGAAGGAAAGCACCAGCCGGTCCGGTAATGACCGTGGGCTGACGGAGAACCACATGTATACCTTCGCCGCCGACATTGACTACGTCCGCACGACCTGGAACTGCAACCGTGCAGACCGATGGCACTGGGTGGAGATGATCGAACCGAGCTTCTGGCGGGGCGGCATTCTGCAGACCGACCGTGGGACACCGCCTCCGTGCGATCCGAAGAAGACAAGTCCGGTGCAGCCCATGGGATATCACGTACGGGGCGACAAGCAGAGCACGACGTTGAACGGGGCGGTGTCGGTCATGGGGTTCAGCGGTTCGGTAACGACCACGGTGGCAAAGGGTGTGTTCTACAGGTGGGAGAACCACGTCGCTCGTACTCGCTACCTCTGCGGGTTCACCGGTTACATCACGCAGGACACCAGAATCGCCTCCCTCCGTTGAAACGCCTCTTGCTTCTGCTGGCCGCGCTCATCGTCGTCTTGGCTGCTGCTGTCTTCAGCTTTCGACCGCGCGGATTGGGTGAGGGGCCGGTTTCGGCAGGAACCGGCACAAGTTCCAGCGGGCAACGTCTCGCCATTGGAGAGCGCGTCTCGTTCGGGTACGTACTCCTTACCAACTCGGGCAACAAGCCGGCGACGCTGGAAAGCGTCCGGCTCCTGGGGGTTAGCGGCGGCCTAGAACTCCTCGGGATTCGGTCCCGGACAATCCCCGACGAGCAGGGCCGCGGCATGTTCATTGGCCTCTCCGGTTTTCCACCCAACGAGTGGTCATCCACCCCGCTGGACACCAATCACGTCGTTCCTGTCCCGAGGACCTTCAGCGAGACCGGAAACCCAAACGAAGGATTGGAACTTGTGATCGGAGTCCGTGCCACTAGGCCGGGCGTCGCCCGAGCCCGAGCGGTGGAGTTCACCTACCGGGTGGGCGACCGCCGTTACCGTGGCGTCTACGAAGGCTCGATGTACCTCTGCGCCCCAGTGGAAGAGTTCACTGCGGAGACTTGCCCTGGTGAGGCAGAGGGGAAGTTCGACGACGTGGACGTCGAGGTGAAGATCCCGAGCGCGTCGTCTCCTCGATCAGACTGATAACCCAGTCAATCGCTTGCAGCGCGAGGGTCGTTTTGGGCCTTTGCCGAGGAGGTGCCAAGCCGGTGGAACTTCGGCCCTGGTGTCCATAGCGTGCCTCTGAGTGCGTTGTGGCCTCAACGCGTTCGCCTCCGGGCATCTGGCAGTGAGGCAGGAGGATCACGAGCTCGGCGGTCAGGAGCTGACGAAGGCTTCCAGGTGGGTGACGAGGTCGCCTAGGGCGCAGGTTTTGTCGAGGATGGCGTCGGCGGCGGAGCCGCCGTTGGCGCAGACGGTGGCGGGGTCGAGGGCGGTGAGCAGGACGATGGTGGCGGCGGGGGCGGCTTGGCGCAGGGCGGGGAGGGCGTCGATGCCGGTGGTGCCGGGCATCGCCACGTCGAGGAGGATCAGGTCCGGCTGGTGCTGCTCGGCGAGGTGGATGGCGCCTTCGGCGTTGGCGGCGTCGCCCACCACGGCGAAGCCAGCCTCGATGTCGAGGGCCGTCCGGAGCACCGCCCGGGTGCTGTCCCGGTCGTCGGCCACGAGCACCCGCACTTCGCGCTGGGGCGCCAGTCGCGCCGCAAACGGGTGCGCCACTCCGTCCGACAGCACGGGAACACCTGGCTGCCGCGCTCCATCCACCGCCACGGCAACCGCCGGCTTCGGTGCTCCGGCCGGCGGCACTGCAACCGCCGGCTTCGGTGCTCCGGCCGGCGGCACTGCAATCGCCAGGTCGGCCGCTCCGGCGGCGGGCGGTGCGGCGGCAGGCGGCGTGGCTTCGGAGAGCAACGCCATCACCGCCGGGCGGGCCAAGAGGCCGGGCCAGCGGTCGATTTCGGAGGCGGGGGCGGGGCGCAGCCAGTTGAAGCCCTGGGCCAGGTCGCAGCGCAGCTCCGAGAGCCACTCCAGCTGCTCGACGGTCTGGACGCCTTCGGCCACCACGTGGATCCCCAGGGCGTGGGCTAGGCCGATGACGCTGCCGGCGATGGCCCGGTCTTCGCCGTTGGTCGCCACGCCGGCCACGAACGACCGGTCGATCTTTAGCTGATCGACGGGGAAACGCCGCAGGTAGGACAGCGACGAGTAGCCCGTCCCGAAGTCGTCGATGGCCAGGCCGACGCCGAGGGCCTTGAGTTCCTCCAGCCGGGCGATGACCCCTTCGGTGTCGGACACCGTGGCGCTCTCGGTGATCTCCAGCACCAGGGCGGCGGGCTCGAGGCCGGCGGCGCCCAGGGCGGCGCCGATCTCACCGACGAGGCCGGGGTACTGGAGCTGGCGGGCGGAAACGTTGACGGCCATGGTGAGATCCCGGCCGGTACGGCGCCGCCACCGCACCGCCTGCTCGCAGGCCCGGCGCAGCACCCAGCTGCCGATGGCAACGATGAGACCGGTCTCCTCGGCCAGATCGATGAAGTCGCCCGGGCTCAGCAGCCCCCGCTTCGGGTGCTGCCAGCGCAGCAGCGCCTCGAAGCCCTGCACCACTCCCGTGGGGACGTCGACGACCGGCTGGTAGTGGATCACCAGCTCGTCCCGGGGTAGCGCCCATTCGAGATCGGTGCGCAACCCCGACCGCTCCACGGCCACGGCCCGCATGGTCGGTTCGAAGAACTCGAAGCGGGACTTGCCCCGGGCCTTGGCCACGTACATGGCCGTGTCGGCGCCGCTCAACAGTTCGTCGGTCGTCTCCTCGCCCTCGGCCAGGGCCACGCCGATGCTGGCCCGGGCGTGCATCTCCTCGTCGAGGATCCGGAACGGCGCAAGCAACCCGGCGATGATCCGTTTGGCGATCCGCTCGGCGGTGCGGGCGTCGGCCCCCTCGAACAGCAGGGCGAACTCGTCGCCGCCGAAGCGGGCCACGGTGTCGCCGGGCCGCACCGATTCCACCAGCCGTTCGCCGATCCCCTGGAGGAGGAGGTCACCGGCGGTGTGGCCGAGGGTGTCGTTGATCGACTTGAAGTCGTCGAGGTCGAGGAAGGCCACGGCCAGCGGGCGGCCGTCCCGGGCCCGCAACGCCAGGGCGTGGTCGACCCGGTCGGTGAACAACGCCCGGTTGGCCAGGCCGGTGAGCGGGTCGTGCCAGGCCCGCTTGCGCAGCTCCGCCTCGAGGGCCACCCGTTCAGTGACGTCCCGGGTGTTGAGCACCAGCCCCCGCACGCCGGGGTCGTCGTAGAGGGTGGTGACGGCTATCTCGACGTCGCGCCAGCGGCCATCCCGGTGGCGCAGCTTCGTCGTCACCAGCCCGGCCGTCTCCCCCTCCCCCGGAGGCGATTCGAGGACGGCCAGGAGGGCGGCGGAGTGCTCCGGGTGCAGCTGCGGCGCCAGCTCCCGTCCGACGAAGACCTCCGGCCGGTAGCCGAAGACCCGCAGCATCGACTCGCTCTGGTACGTGACCCGCCCGTCCGCCCCGACGATGGTGATGACGTCGGACGAGTTCTGGGCCAGGGACCGGAACCGGGCCTCGCTGCCGGCCACGTGCTCGAGCGCCGCCCCGGCCAGGGTGGCCAGGAACTCGGCCAGGCGGACCTCGAGGTCACCGAAGAGGTCGCCGACCTGGCGGTGGGTGACATAGAGGCAGGCGACCACCCGCCCGTCGCTCAGGATCGGGGCGCACAGCGCCGAGCGGAGCCCGGCCAGGAGGAGGCTCTCGCCGGAGTCGCCGTCCTCACCGGCGCCGGCCACGACCGGAGCCCGCCCCTCGATGGCCTCGGCCAGGAGGGTGCGGCTGATGCCGTCGACCAGCTCGCCCGATTCGGTGACCAAAGGAGGTTCTCCCCCGGACGGGCCGTCGGCGGGGTCGACCTCGATCACGTGGCAGCGGTCGCCCCGCAGCAGCAGGACCGCCGCCTCCCGCACCGCGGCGTAGATGGCCGCCGGCGAGGGGGCGGCGCCGATGCTGCGGCTCACGGCCAGGAGGGACTCGAACCGGTCGGCCAGCGACCACGACGCCTCCTCCGCCGGACGGCCGTCCGCCGGGCCGTGGGAGGGGAGCGGTTCGAGCGCCGCCCGGTCGGCCTCGGCGGCGGCGAGATCGTCGGCGGCGCCGGGGCGGCCCCGGGCCACCGCCAGGCGGGCGGCGGCCACCCGGGTCAGCACGGCCTCGTAGGCGGCGTCCTGCTCGGCGGCGACGGCCAGGCTGCGGGCGAGGAGCCGGTCGGCCCGCCGGGGCCGGCCCTGGAGGCTGGCCACCAGCGCCCGTTCCCGCAGGGCGTGGGGCAGGTTGTTGCGGTAGGCCCGGGCGAGGCGGACGGCCCGGCGGGCGACCCGCCCGGCCCGGCGCAGCCGCCGGCGCCGGCCGCGGCGATCGTGGGGGTCGGCCGCCTCGAGCCGGAGGCGGAGGGCGGTGGCCAGCCAGGGGCCGATGGGGGCCACGTACTCCTGGCGGAGGCCGGCGGCGGCGGCGATGGCGGCCGCCTCCTCCAGCCGGGCGACGGCGGCGTCGACGTCGCCGGCGGCCAGGAGGCGGACGGCGTCGGCCACCCGGACCTCGGCCGAGGTGTGGGCGTCGTCGTTGTCCCGGGCCAGTTCGGCCGCCACCGCCTCGGCCGGCACGGCGCCGGCCGCCGCCCGGGCCCAGCCGCTGAGCACGATCCCGGCCGCCGCCTGGTCGCCGATGGCGCTGGCCGAGGCGTGCAGCTGGCGGGCCAGCTCGACGGCGGTGCCGAGCTCGCCGAGGCGATAGTGGGCGAAGACCAGGTGCCAGAGGGCGGTGTGCTGCTCCCACCGGTCGCCGGTGCGCTCCAGGAGCCGGACGGCCTCCCGGGCATGGTCGATGGTCTCCCGGTAGCGGGACCCGGCGTAGAGGACGACCCCGCAGAACCCGTGTGACTGCCCCTGGCCCCACACGTCGCCGAACTCCCGGCGGATGGCCAGCGACCGTTGGGCGTAGCGCAGGCCCCGGGAGTACCAGGGGGCCATGGTCATGACCGGGGCGTGTTCGGAGTAGGCCTGGGCCAGCTCGGGCGTCGGCGGGTAGCGCTCGGCCAGGTTCATCTCCCGCAGGTGGGCCCAGGCGCAGGGGACCTTGCCGGCGCAGAACCAGTAGACGTAGGCCAGCCGGGAGTAGAGGCGGATGGCCAGGAACTCCCGGTCGGCGCCCGGGTCGTCCCGCCGGCGCCGGGCCAGGAACAGCCTCGGCAGCAGAGTGTGGAGGGCCTGGACGAGCACCTCCTTGCCGGCGGCGAGCGCCATGCCGATCCCCGGTCGGGGCACCCGGCCGCCGAGATCGTGCAGGGCCCGTTCGAGATGGCGGCGGGCCAGGGTGGGGTCGCCGGTCTTGAAGGCGACGTCGCCGAGCTTGCCGTCGAGCACCGCCCGTCCGACGGTGTCGGGGCAGAGGGACAGCGCCCGGTTGAACTGGCGGGTCGCTTCGCCGTAGTCGCCTTTGAGGGTCAGCACGTCGCCGAGGCCTTCGGCGATGCGGGCCCGCAGCGTTGCGTCGGCGTGGCCTTCGCCGTTGCCGTCGCCGCTGCCAGCGTCGTCGCCGTGGGCGGCGGCCCGTTCGGCGATGCGGTAGTGGGTGAGGGCGACGTCGAGGGCGTGGCGGCCCCGGGCCAGTTCGGCCGACCGGAGGGCGTAGGGCAGCGCCCGGGTCGGCTCGCCGGCGGCGTCGAAGTGGTAGGCCAGTTCGAAGACCCGGTCGGGGTGGCGCCGTTCGATGAGTTCGGCGGCCCGGCGGTGCAGCATGCGGCGTTCGGCCGGTTCGAGGCGACCGAGGAGCGTCTCCCGGAGCTTGTCGTGGGTGAAGGAGCAGCGGCCGTCGTCCTCGTCGACCCAGAGGATGCGGCGGCGGCGGGCCTCGGCCAGCGCCGGGGCGACCTGGGAGGCGCCCTGGCCGGTGAGGGCCACGGCCAGGTCGAGGTCGAACTCCTTGCCCAGCACGGCGCCGACGGTGAGGAGCCGGCGGGCGTCGAGGTCGAGGAGCTCGAAGCGCCGGGCGAGGAACACCGCCGCCCGCCGGGAGGTCTGGACGTCGCCCATCGGGCCGGGGTCGACCGCCCACCCGGCGGGGGTGTCGTAGAGGGCGCCGGTTTCGACCATGCCCCGCAGGACGGCCGACGCCATGAACGGGCTGCCGTCGACGAGGCGGACGACGGTGGCCACCGCCTCGGCCGGGAGCGGCCCGGCCATCGAGGCGCACAGGGCGGCGACGTCGTCGGGGCCGAAGGGCGACAGGCGAACGGACTGCAGCGGTTCGATGGCCCGGAGGCGATGGCCGGCCGTCACCTCCTCAGACCGGAAGGCGGCCACGACGAGGACGTGGACTCCCCCGCCGCCGGCGGCGCCGAGCTCGGTGGAGTCGGGGCTGTCGGCGGTGTCGGCGGTGGCGGCGATATCGGCGGTGGCGGCGATATCGGCGCTGTCGGCGACGCCCGCAGTGCCGGCGGCGCCCGCCGTGCCGGCGGCGCCCGCGGTGTTGGCGACGTCGGCCGCCCGGGCGGCCAGCTGGGCCTGCCACTGGGCCAGGAGCTTGACGGTGAGGCCGTCGGCCCACTGGCAGTCGTCGAGGAGGATCAGGGCCGGACGGGCGGGCCGGCCGAGCACGTCGAGGAGGACGGTGAGGGCGTCGAGGCTGCGGGTCTCCCCGTAGGCCTCGGGGCCGTCGTCGCCGTCCCGGGCGGTGCCGAGCACGTCGGCCAGATCGGGCAGGGCGACGGCCACCGCCTCGGCCCAGTCCCCGAGCCGGGCCTGGAGGTGGCGGGGCGAGGGGCCGGCGGCGGCCGAGGCGGCGATCCCGCTGACCACCCCGTCGAGCACCTGGAACGGCCGGTGGGCGGCGTGGTCGACGCCCTGGCCCCGCAGGACCCAGAACCCCTGCCGCTGGGCCTGGAGGGCCAGCTCGTCGAGCAGGCGGGTCTTGCCGCCGCCCGACTCCGCTTCGACCAGCACCAGGCCGCCCTCGCCCCGGTCGGCGGCGTCGAGCGTGGCGCCGAGGGCGGCCAGCTCGGCGGCCCGTCCGACGAACGACGGCTCGGTGAGGGAACGGCGCCGGTCGTGGGCGCCGGCCATGACGGCCGGCTCGGCCACCCCGGCGGCGAGCTGCTCCTCGATGGCGGCCAGGTCGGCCAGCACGGCGGCGGCCGACTGGTACCGCTCGGCCGGTTCCTTGGCCAGCAGCCGCTGCACCACCGCGTCGACGGCCCGGGGCACGTCGACCCCGAAGGCCCGCAACGCCGGAGGGGCGGTGTTGAGGTGCTGGCGGAGCACCTCCCCCACCGTCTCGCCGGTGAACGGCGGGCGGCCGGCCAGGCACTCGAAGAGGACCACGCCGACGGCGTAGAGGTCGGAGCGGTGGTCGACGCCCGATTCGATGAGCCCGGCCGCCTCCGGCGCCAGGTAGCGGGCGGTGCCGACCGGCTCGTCCCGCAGCGGAACATCGAGCCCGGCGGAGCGGGCCAGGCCGAAGTCGATGAGGACGGCCCGGGCGGCGGGGCCGTTGGTGTTGTCAGCGCCGGCGGTGACGATGATGTTGGCCGGCTTGACGTCCCGGTGGATGACGCCCTGGTCGTGGGCCAGCTGCAGGGCCTGGAGCACGTCGGTGGCGACCCGCAGCGCGTCGGCCAGGGGCAGCGGCCCCCGGGCCAGCCGGTCGGCGAGGCTCTCGCCGGCGATGCGGGGCTGGACGAGGTAGAACCGGCCGTGGTCGTAGCCGCTGGCGACGAGCGGCCGGAAGGTATCGGTGCCGAGCCGCTCCAGCACGTGGGCCTCGTGCTCGAGCCGCAGCCGCAGGGCGGCCGAGACCCCGGCAGTGGCCACCGTCTTGACGACGACCGGCGACCCGTCGGCGGTGTCGACACCGGCGTACGTCTCGATGCCGTTGCCCTGCTTCAGGCGATGTTGGAGGTCGAACCGGCCGCCGACACGGTTCACCATCACGAGGTCCAAGCGATTCTCCGTGCCGGCGCGGTCGGCGACCATATAGATGAACCAGACGGCCAGCCTGGCCCGTTCTTGAAGGGCCGGCTCGATTCCGATCCGGACCATCGCCGCGAACGGGTTGGCCTCGGCCGGCGGAAGCGTGAGATCCGTCCCGTTTGCCGGAAACGCTTCCTGGGGATTTCTGGCTGGCTCGAATCGGTGGAGCCGGAACTCAGGCGAGCCTGGCCACTCCAAACGCCAGCGCGGCGATCGACACCACGGAACCGACGTTGGCCATCACCAACGTCCGCATCTGACCGGAGATGGCATTGGACTGGGCCAGCAGCTCACCTCGGAAGGCGGCCAGAAGCTTGTGTTCGGAGACGTCGAAGCGGAGGTTGATCCGCTCCTCGAGCGCTGCCAAGTCGTGCTTGGTGACCACATCGGCCCAGCCGGCCGGCGGAAGCATCTCCATCAGCGTTTCCGCCGATTCCGGCCCGAGGGCCTGTTCGAGGCGCAGAAACAGTTCGTGCCGTGCTCGTTCATCCAGGGCCATGATCCCGCCTCCGAGGGTGAGCCGACAACCCACAGGAGAGCGTTCGAGGCCCGCTCACGAAGCCGCCCGTCCCGCGTAACGGCGGGGTGTGACGGTCGAGCCGGACTGGTTTCCTCACCGCGCCGGTTCAAGTTCTCGGCGCATTCCGACCGATACAGACATTCGATGAACCCCCACACCCTCACCACCCCCACCCGAGTGTTCGTCGCCGACGACGAAGAGCTCATCCTCACCATGCTGGAACAGGTGCTCTCGCTCGACTTCGACGTCGTCGGCAAGGCCGCCGATGGCCCGACGGCGGTCAGCGCGGTGCTCGACACCGAACCCGACGTCGCCGTCCTCGACTACATGATGCCCGGCGCCGACGGCATCGAGGCCGCCCGCTCTATCCGGGCCCAGCGCCCCGACCAGGCGATCGTCCTCTATTCCGCCTTCGTCGACGGCGAGGTCCAGGACCGGGCCCGCGACGCCGGGATCCGCGAGTGCGTCGCCAAAGTCGACGGTCCGCTGGCCCTGGAGCAGGTCATCCGGCGGGTCTCCGGCGAGTCGTCCTGACGCGCCCTTCCTCAACTGCGGCCCAACTGGGCCGGTCTCTCCTTGATCCCGGGGCAGTCCGGTCGATCACAAGGGTGCGAACTGCGACGCCGGCGACGCCTGACAACGGCCACGGGCGTCCGTTCTAGGAGCCGGGTGGAGGCCGCGACAGAACCGGGTCAAAAAGGGACTTATCCGGCCCATGGATCATCAGGTCGACAGCAATACAGGCCGATAGGTCCTTCGTATGGATCAGTACGCCCCGACGGGATCTGGCGACGATTCAGCAGCGACGCCGCGGTCTGAGCGGATCGGGCATGCCTCGATCACCTTTCGGGAAAGCGCCGGCATTCTGACCCGGGCGACCGGGTTCATGACCGATTACGACTACACCCTCAACCCGTATTCAGGTTGCTCATTCGGCTGCACCTACTGCTACGCAGCGTTCTTCACGAGGAACCGGGCGCTGCAAGACAGCTGGGGCTACTGGGTCCAGGTCAAGGAGAACGCCGTCGACCGGCTCCGGCGGGCCCGCACGCCGCTCGCCGGCAAATCGATTTACCTCAGCTCGGTCACCGATCCGTACCAGCCCGTCGAGCGGCGTCTTGGGCTCGTCCGGGAACTCCTTGAGATCCTGGCCGACCGGGGCGCGCATGTCGTTGTCCAGACCCGCAGTCCCTGGGTGACGAGGGACATCGACGTCTTCCGTCAGCTCGAGCGGGTGCGGGTGAACATGACGGTGACGACCGATAGCGAGGCGGTCCGGCGGGTCTTCGAACCCCACTGTCCTACTACCGAGAAGCGACTCGATGCCATCAGCGAGGTGGCGGCTGCCGGGGTCCCGACGTGCATCACCGCCACGCCGCTGCTGCCGCTCGACGACGTGGAACGCTTTGCTGACCGGCTCGTCGCCACCAGGGTGCCCCGCTTCGTCGTTCAGCCGTTCCACTCCGCCAAGGGCCGGTTCGTGGCGGGGACCCGACAGGCGGCCATGGACCTCGTCGCCCGGTACCGCTGGGACGACGAGGCCTACGCACGGGCCGTCAAGCACCTGCGGGTCCGACTCCCCCATCTCGACGAAGGACGGGCTGGCTTTGCCCCCCATTAACCACTCGTCCACATTCCTGGTCGAGCGGCTGCACCGCCAGGCGCCGGATCTCGACCGGACACTGGCCGCCGCCTGTCGGTTGGCCAAGGAGCGGGGTTGGAGCGCCTGGGAGCTCGAGCAGAGCCTCGACGACCTGTTCCGGCTGAGCCGCGGCGAAGACGCGTGCTACGACCGGCCGAGCAGCGGATGGGCCTACGCCCTGTGGTACCAGGCCCGCCGAACCCAGGACCTCGTCCGGGTCTTGCGCCCCTTCCTGTTCACTCGACACGAACGGATCCGCATTGTCGATCTTGGCGCGGGCACCGGGGCGACCGCCTGGGCGGTGGCTTCGCTGCTCCGGGCGGCTCTGGAAGCGGGACTTCCAACGCCCAAGGTCGAGCTGATCGCCGTCGAAGCCAGCCAGCCGATGATGGACACGGGAGTCCACCTATGGGACGAGCTCGGAAACCACCGCGGGTTTCGGCCGGCAATCGGCCAGATCGACCTCACATGGCAGCTGGCATCCTGGACCTCGGCGTCGGTCGGACGCAGCGCCCATCCGACATTGGCCGTGGCGTCCTACCTGATTGATGCCTCGGACAACGAGATCCTCCAAGCCGTCAAGATCGACTTCACGGCCGCGCTCGAAGCCATGGGCGCCAACGAGCTGGTCATGACGTTACCTCCGATGAAAGCACTCGTCGGAACGAGCGTCATCGAATCCTTGGAGGCAGGGAGCTGGCAGTCGGCGCCAACGAAGATCGACCCGCCACTGTGGCACGGCTTCCTCGAGGAGACTTCAAAGGGCCGCTGCGACGCCTATCGCCTGGGCGGGGTGGGCGCCGACGCCATGAAGCGGCTGGCGCCGCACGTCCGGTGGGTCGACTCAAGCACGATGTACACACGACTCCACCGGGTGCAGCCGCCGGCAGATCTTTTCGGGGAACAGACCACCCTGGTCCGGTTCGACGCCCGCCAGGAGGCAGCGGCGACTCCCGACGGCCGACTCACCGCCATCGTCGGGGCAGCTGGATCGGGCAAGAGCCACGTGCTGGTGGAGCGGGTGGCGCGAACCGTCGAAGCGTGGCGTCGCCGCCACGGCGAGCCACCCCGGCTGCTTGTCACCACCTACAACCGGTTGATGTCGGCGCAGCTCGCCCAGTGGCTGACACAGCGCCTGGAGCGCGGCTCCGGCTCGTCCCTACAACTCCGTGCCAGCGACGATTGGTACCGGTGGCGCGATCCGTCCTTCCCCGACCTGTCACCGTCCATCGACGTCGTCCACCTCGACAAGCTGGCCTACGCCGACGTCCGAGGTTGGGTGAAGGACGACGAGCAGTGGCGGTGGCACATGCAGCGCCTCTGCAACCGGATGCTGGCCGATGACGCATTGACGCCGGCCCAGCGGCGGGTGCTGTCGCCCGACTTCCTGCTGGACGAGCTCCGGCGGGTCATCGTGGCCTTCGAGGTCGGTGACATCGAACAGTATGTCGCCGTCGACCGCGTCGGACGCCGCGTTCCCCTCCAGCGAGGCGACATCCGTCGGACGATCTGGGAACTGCTCCACCACGACGACGCCCCGGCCGGATTCCCGCACCTCCGTCGAGCATGGCTGGAACACCTCCGCAAGGCGGCGGCCAACGGCGAAGGGCCCCGGTACACGCACCTGTTCGTCGACGAATGTCAAGACCTCACCCAGGCAGACCTCTCCGCCCTGGCCCACCTCGTGCCCGATCCGAACCGGATCGTCATAACCGGCGACGAGACCCAGGCGCTCCACCTCGGGGCGAGCTACCGGCGACCGGGGCAGCTCGAGATCCCGGAGCCGTACCGCCAGGACCGCACCGCCGCCCGCCGCTGGCACGAGCACCGCCTCACCGGCTCGCACCGGCTTCCGGTCCGGGTGTGCCAGGCCTTGCGGCCCCTGGCCGAACACATGGCGGCCGACAGGCAGGTCGTGCGGGCCGAGCTCGGAGACGTGTGTTTGCCCGACGCCATGAAACCGACGGTCCTGGGCACCCGGCCAATCGTCGTCGCCCTCGACGACGCCGACGCCGTCCTGCCCGAGATCTGGCGGGCCTACGGCGGCTACGCCATCCAGAACGGCACTGTCCCAAAGGTCACCGTGGCCGAAGAGCCGACCGGTTGCGACCGCTTCTCGCCCGCCGTTCCCAAGGGCTGGGAAGTTGAGCACGGATCGATGCGGACCCTCAAGGGACTCGAGCGATGGGCGGTCGTGTGGCGCACGTCGACACCGATCCCTGATCACGAGACGGAGACCGAGTGGGTCTACACGATTCTGACCCGGAGCAGCGCGCTCACGATTGTCGTCGTCGATCCGGCGTCGACTTCTGAACATGTGCGAGCGGCTGTGCGCCACCTTCGACAGGACCGATTGCTGTTCTGGACGTCCGGCGCAGCGGACGCTTGGCGTGAACTGGTCGCGGATCCATGAGCAGTGCGACTGACGGCCGACCGGGTCAAAATCCCCCGCTAGCGCGATAAGGACGGCCGCAACCTCCGATGTTCGACCGGCTCGTAGCCAACCTCGCCCGCGGCGGACGTCACGGCGGCGGCACGATCAGCCCTCCAGCGGCTCGGCTGCCAGCCGGTGCCCGGCCGGTCGCGCCACCGTTCCGTGCCCTATTGCCGCACATGGCCGAGCCGAACGGCTCTCCGGCGAATCGCCGCTGACGTCCTCGCTGTCGCCGTGCGAGGTCCTCGGCGAGGACCCCGGAGATCTCGGTCGAAGCAACGGATCTGTCCCTGACGACCTGACAGCATTCCCGCATGTGATCGTCTTCTGGGACGGTAGCGACGCCGTCCCCGTCTGGGACTTTGAGGAAGCGGTCAACCGGGTGTCGCCGCCAGCCCGACGCAGATCTTTCTCACTGAAGCCGCGACAGCAACGACGTCGCGGTGACAGGACGGTCAACGGACGTGGACTATGCGACCCGGCTCTGGAACATCAGCCTGAGCGAGATACCGAACATGGGACCCAGCCGGGAGGGTCTCGTTACACGAGGGGTGAGGGGATGGGCGCCGCTCGCCCGAAGCTGCTCCCGTCAGGGTGCCGTAACCCTCGGGACCGCGGCCAGCACGTCCCTGATCGCCGCGTCGAGGTCCTCCGTTTCCCATTCCCTCGCCCGGCGGAGTCCCAGGAAAACGAAGACGCAGCGTCTCACCTCTTGCTCGGTGGCGAGGGCCACCGCGGCGGCATAAGCCGCGCCCTGGAGTCGGTAACTTGCGGCTCTCGGGTCTCCCCGACCGGGAGGTCCGGTGCCGTCGGTCTTGTAGTCGACGACCACCAGCCCGTCGTCGGTGCGGTAGAGGAGATCGACGTAGCCCTCGAGCAGGGCGTCACCGACGGGGATGGCGACGTAGGTTTCTCGCCAGAATTCACGTTCGGCTGCTTCTCTCACGCAGGGCACATGGAGCGCCGATGCGGCGAGGGCCCGGATGGTGTCCTCCATGCCGAGCACACCCTCGGCGACGGCCTGCGCGGCCGCCGCCGGCTCGAGGCCGGCGCCGGTGCGAAGGTCGATGGTCTGGAGGACGGCGTGGACGGCGCGGCCGACGGCCGATCCGTAGCGGCCTTTCCGCCATGGCGGTAAGTCGAGATCGCGGGGACCTTTGGCCAGCCCTGGTTCGCCCGCAGCGCGCGCCTCCACATGACGAGCGAGACGCGTTGCGGAGACGCTTGGTGCTCGGCGACCGGCGTCGAGGACGGCCGTCCGTTCGGCCCACCAGGTATCCCGGTCGGGAAGTGGTGGGAGCTGTTCTGAACTCGTTTCCCGGGACCCGGCTTGATCGGACAGTGGTCCGAGGGTCACGTGCGGTCCGTCACCGCCCGCCTCCCAGAGGAGCTCGGCGCTGGTGCGACGGGTCTCGTCCGGAGAAGGGTCCCGAGCGACCCGGTGGGTGGAGATCACCAGGTGATCGCGTGCCCGGGTGCAGGCCACGTAGAGCAGACGGAGCTTCTCGTGGAAGTCCATCTGCTCGTCGATGGGCCCGAAGGCGTCGAACGCCTCGGTGGTGATGGTGGTGGTGAGGCGCAGACCGAAGCCACCGTCCGGAGGGAAGACGACCTGGACTCCGCCGCGGCGGGAGCGTGGAGCGGTCGTCATGCCGGAGACGATGGTGATCGGGAACTCCAGTCCCTTGGCGGCGTGGACCGTCATGATCCGCACCGCGTCGTCGTCGGTCTCGGGGAGGATGGCTTCCGCCACCCTGGATGTCTCCGACGCTTGGAGGTCGGCCCAGGCCAGGTAGTCCCGCAGCCCACCGCCCTGTGCCTCCGTGTAGGCGCGGGCCTGGTCGACGACGAACCGCAGCCGCCGCCAGACGTCCCGGGTCCGGTTACCCACGACAGCGAGTTCGAGCATGCGCCGTTCGGCGACGATCCGGGCCAGCAATTCGCTCGGTGCCAGCCAGTGACGCTGGTCGTGGAGCCGGCGGAGGTAGCGAAGCGCCTCACCGACGGGGTCGTCGTCCGGAAGCGACTCCGGTAGCCGGCTGACGGCGCTCCACCGTCCGCGGTGGACGATCCGGAACCGGTAGAGGTCGTCGTCGCCGCAGCCGAACAGCGGTGACCGCAGCGCCGTGACGAGCGAGAGCTCGTCCGTCGGGTCGTCGATCGCCCGTGCCGTGGCCAGGAGATCCCGGACTTCACGGGTTGCATATACGAGAGAGCTGGCGTCGGCGCGATACGGGATGGCGGCGGCATCCAAGGCCCGCTCGAGCGCGGCGAGCGACGTCCGGGCAGGAAGCAGGATGCAGATGTCGCCGAGTTGGGCGGGTCGCCAGCCGTCGTCGGACCGGACGGCCCATCCGTCCCGGATGGCGGCTCGGACGGCGCCGATCACCTCGCTCGCCTCCCGTTCCCGGAGCGGATCGGCCTTCGGGTTGTCAGCGTGTGGGACGGCGCCGAGAAGGACCACGTGCGGACCCAGCGGCGCGGCCGGCTTAGTCGCCAGCAGCGGGACGTACGCGGGTTGCGAACCGTCAATCGGCCGGATCAGTCGGGCGAAGGTGTGATTCAGCCATTCGAGGATTGGAGCGGCCGTCCGGAAGTTCCTCGTCAGGTGGACGGGTTCGTCGCAGTACGCCGTCCGGGCCCGGAGGAACAGGGCGATGTCGGCTCGGCGGAACCGGTAGATGGACTGCTTCGGGTCGCCGACGAAGAAGAGGCGACCGTCGTCCACGGTGATGGCCGACCAGGCCTGGCCACCGACGCCCGGGTCGGGAGATGCGAGCAAGGCGGCAATCTCGATCTGGATGGGGTCCGTGTCTTGGAACTCGTCCAGGAGGAGCCGCTGGAACCGGGCCCGCAACGACTCGCGCACCACTGGTCCATGCGGACCGCGCAACAACGCCCGGGCCCGAACCAGGAGGTCATGGAACTCCAGGCGACCCTCGAGACGTCGCCGCTCCGCTGATTCCAGCGTGAATTCAGCAATCACGCCAGCCAGTCGATGGAGACAGGCCTCAATGGTCTCGCTGCAGATCCGGCTTCTGATGCGGTCGGCGTTGGCGACCTCGGCCCGGACGTTCTGGAGCATGCCCGCCGGCCAGTTGCCCTGCTGACCGAGCTTGGTGGCGAACCGAATGGAGTCGTCGCGCAGGAGGCCGAGGAGCTCGTCTTCGTCAGCTTGTCGCAGCTCCTCCAGATATGCCGCGTACGTCTGCAGGCGAGCGAGCATGCGGTCGTCGGGGTCGCGGCAGTGGTCGGCGGCGTCACAGAGTCTGGTGAGCGTCTCGATCAGCTCGTTCGCATCGACCGCCGGTGGTTCAGGCGGGTCGCGATCCACCCACTCCTCCACGAGGTCCCAATTGGCGTCGAACGCCAGCGCGATCTCCCGCAAGTGCTCGAGGGTCACGCCGGCAGCGAGGGCGAGCAGCACGACCCGTTCATGGGTGGGATCGTGCAGCAGGCCGTCGAGGAACTCCTCCCAGCGGGTCTGGAAGGCGACCTGGGACGTGATCTCGTCGTGGACCTCGAGGCGCGGAGGCAGACCGGCTTCCACCGGGTGCGTCAGCAGCAGCCGCTGGGCGAATGCGTGCAACGTGCCGACGGCTGCACCGTCGATCTCGTCCACCGCGGCGGCTCGCAGCGGGTTCCCGGCGGCATTGCGCTCGAGTTCCCGGCGGATCCGATCTCGGAGTTCGGCCGCCGCCTTTTCCGTGAAGGTGATGGCCGCGACCGCACCCATCGGCAGTCCGGCGTCGACCAGGGCGATCACCCGGTCGACCAGCGAGGACGTCTTCCCGGTTCCGGGGCCCGCCTCCACGAACAGCGTGGCGTCCAGCTCTGCAGCGATGGCCCGCCGGGCCGCCTCGTCGGCGGCGACCTCGGCGACGTGAGCGCCGTCACCCACCGACGACCGCTCCCACGGCGTCCTCTTGACCCTGCTCGGCGGGTTCCGCCAACGCCACATAGGCGGCCAACTCCGGGGCCTGCCGTTTCCGTTCCCACTCCAGGCGACGATCAAGCGTGCCGAGGCCGTCGGGGTCGCAGAACGCGCATTCAACCCAGAGGCGCCAACCCGGCTCCGGTGGCCGGGCCGGGAACACCCCGCCGGTGATTCCGTCGACGATGGTCCGGAGGACGGCGTCGATCCGCTCCACGACCCGGTCCGACAGCGGATAGCCAATCCAGCGGAACCGCCGGCGGGTGGTGGCGAACCAGTAGCCGGCCACGACGGGGCTGTCGGGTTCGCCGAGGACGGCCCGGGCCGCGTGCCCGTAGATGGCCAGCTGCAGGTGGGTCCCTCGGGTGTCGGGATCGTCCTCGCTCAGCGAGCGGTACGTGATGTCAGAACCGGTCTTGTAGTCGAGCACCACCAGCGTGCCGTCGTCGGCTCGGTCGACACGGTCGATGCTGCCCCGGAGTCGCACTACCCGACCGTCGGACAGCGCGAGCTCCAGCGGCCCATGCGCAGAGCCCGGCAGGCCGAAGTCCAGTTCGGACGCCACCGGCTCGCTGCGCGCTCCCCGCTCGCGTCGCAGGTCCTCGTCGCACCAGCGGGCGAGGTCACCGAGGATCTGGCGGCGCGCACGGCGCCACAGGAGGGGCCGACCCGTCACGCCTCTGCGTTCGGCGTCGTCGCATTCCTCGGTACCGATCTCGAGGAGCCGGCGGCGGTCGTCATCCGTCCAGGAGCGTCCATCCGCTCGGGCGCGACGGGCCAGTCCCTCCCGCAGGAACCGGTCGAGCACCCGATGCACGATCTCTCCCCGCTCCAGTGGGCTGAGCTCCAAGAGATCCTCCGGCGCCTGCACCTGCTCGACGCCGAGCACGGTCTCGAACAGGTATCGGTGCGGGCAGGACGCCCACGCCTGCAGCCTCGTCGCCGACGTGACCGACCCGTCGGCCGGGTGGGGGACGCCGAGACCGGCGAGGTTGCCGTCGAAGCGGGTAAAGACGCCACTGCTCCGAGCCCGGCGGAGCTCGTCGCCGAGCGCAAAGGCCCTGTCGCCGGCCAAGGGATGATCGGAGACCGGCGACCGGCTGCGGTGGTGTCCCAGGAGGCTTCGTGTGTCGTACTCCTGCGGTGTCGCCGGCCAGGACAGGCGGGCGAGCGCGCCGGCGAAGGACGGGATCTCCGTCATCCACGACTGCGTGCGAAGACCCGTCAGTTCGTCGGACCAGATCCGGTCCCTTCTTGACAGCCGGGCGGCGGTGTCGAGAAGCCAGCGGGACGGGACGCGCTCGGCGGAGCGGCGAAGGTCACCCCGCGGATGGAAGAGGATCCGCACGTCGGACGCGGCAGCCAGCGCCGCCAGCAACTGGCGGTGTTCGACGTGGATGCGCTCCGATCGCAGCTCGAGGGCTCCGCCGGCGGCGGCCCGTTCGGCGTCGGGAAGCAGGGAGTCGTCCCGGTACGGCCGGGGAAGCATGCCCTCGGCGAGGCCGAGCACGAACACGCGATCGAGGTCGAGGCCGAGGCCAAGACCGACGTGGCCGACGAGCAGCCCGCGGCCGAGGGTGCCGATCCGGTCGAGTTCGTCGGCCAGCTCCGCTTCCAGGGTTCGCCGGAACACGTCGAGCGAGGGTGGTGTCTGCTCGACGCGCTCGAGGCAGGCAAGGCGCTCGATGGCTGCCTCGACCCGGTGGGCTGCGGCCTGCTCCTCCTCGGGCCAGCTGACCCGGCTGTCTTCGTCGCCGATGTAGAGCTCGACCAGCCCGGCGACCCACGCGCACCGCGTCGCCCAAGGCGCCGGTTGCGCGCCTCGCTCCACCTCTCGGATCAGTTCGCCGACGAACGTGCGGAGACCGTCCGCTCGGTCTGCCTCATCGCGGAGATAAGCGGCGAGCGTCGCGCGCTCGTCTGCCTCAGCCCGATCGGCTTCGGCTCGACGCTCGTCGGCATAGAACGCCAGCCGGTCCTCCCATTGCGATGCACCAGCCACAACCCCGGCGGCTCGAGAAATCCGTTCCCAGGCCGCGGCGGGTATCAAGCGACCATCGGGGCCGCGCATCGGCGCTGCACCAAGCAGAGCCAGAACGTCCCGTCGCTCGTAGTCACGGTCCGGTAGGGCGAGCAGGGCACGGATGCTCCGACCCAGCAGCGCGTCTCCAACGGAGCGCACACCGGCCCCGTTGTGCGGGA
Source organism: Actinomycetota bacterium (assembly GCA_040756995.1). GTDB lineage: Bacteria > Actinomycetota > Acidimicrobiia > IMCC26256 > BP-133 > BP-133. The sequence goes on from JBFLYK010000024.1 coordinate 24,622, forward strand.
TCCCGGCGGAGACAAGCTGCTCGTGCACCAGTCGGGCATGCGGCTCTCGGGACGCATACAGCAGCGCCATCCGGGCCAGCGGCACGCCCGCCCGAAGCCCGTCGAAGACCGCTCGGACCGCTGCCCTGACCTCGTCGTCAGCGTCACTCGCGGTGACGATCGCCGTCCCCGCAGGAGACTTCAGTTTGAAGGTGCTCTCTCCCTCCAGGGCCGCGCCGAGGCGCTGCATCGCCGTCACGACGCCGTGATCCGCCCGGGCAGAACCCGTCAGGCCCACCACCACGCTCACCGGCACGCGTTCGGCCAGCGACGCCACGAGACGGCCGGCTCCAGGTGCGATGCGCTGCGGAAGGTGCACCACGACCGTACCGAGGTCACCAAGCAGCGGCCCGTCGTCCGCGACTTCCCAGATCGCTGCCGCGACGACATCCTGCTCGTCGTACCAGTCGCGTGAGAGCCGAGAACGGGTCGCCCGATGCACACGGATCACGTCGGCGGCACGGGCCCCGCAGGCCGCCACCGCGTCGAGCTCGTAGTCGTCCAGCTCCCGCAGCTCCCGATGCGCCTCGACGAGTGCCCGCTCCGTGGCCGGGTGATCGGCGATGGGCCCGAAGAGGCCGGGCTCATCAGCCAAGACGGCACGGACGGCAGCACCCAACACGGGTGTCGAAAGCGGCCGGAGACCATTCGCGGCCAGTCGGGGTCCGCCTAGCAGGTCAGCCAAACGGGGCAAGGTCAAAACCGATAGCCCTGCCACTCCTCCGCCCGGGCGGCGAGGTGAGCCGGGACCAGCCAGCCAGCGTCTGACTGCTACCGCCACGAAGTTCGAGGGGACGACGACGGTGACGCGCCGCAAGGGGTCGTCGCTTTTGGCTCGGCCGACCACCTCCGAAAGAGCCGTCATCGCGGGGTTCCCGTAGGCCGTGCCTGTGACCGCCACTGCCATCCCTTCAGAGTCTATGGACCTACGGGCAATCAATCTCCATGTCAGTTCCGTGCCGATGTATCTGCATGAGGGATGGAAGCTGCTCCTCATTCGAGAAGTTCGGGTGCGCCGAACCTCTCGCACTGGTGAGTGCCATAGCATCGTCGCCTACCCCGGACGGCCCGATTTGGAGAGACATGGAGGAAGGCAACGAACTCTGGGTGCAAGTCAATCAATCCCGCTTTCCGTGGGAGCGGGAGGGTCTCGCCTACATCCGCGAAGCCCTCCCTCCGGCACCGCCCTACCGGGCGTGGGCGAATGTCGAGTTCATCGCCGATGACGGGTCGATCAACGAGGTCGACTGTCTGGTGGTCACCCGAACCGGCATCTATCTCATCGAGCTGAAGGCCTGGCCGGGGCGGATTTCGGGCAACGCGCTGGGGTGGCGGTGGACTCCGCCCGACGCAAAGGTCCGCACCGTCGACAACCCGCTGCTCGGTGCCGACCGCAAGGCCAAGAAGCTCAAATCCCTTTTGGTCCGCCAGAACGCCATGCGGGGACGGCCGGAGCCGTGGATCGAGCCGATTGTCTTCCTCTCCCACACGGACCTCGACTGCCAGCTGGCCCCTGAGGCCCGCGGCCGGGTGTTCGGACGGGGGCTCCCGCCGCGGACGCGAAACGGCGTCCGGCTGCCCGACGTCGCCGACCTGCTGAAGGGGAACGTCCCGGTCGCCGTGCGAGCCGACGGCAGCCCGACAAGGCCGAAGCGGGCAGTTGACCGGCCGCTCTCCCAGGCGATCGCCCATGCGCTCGCCCAGGCTGGCCTGCGACCCTCGCAGCAAGCCCGCCGGGTCGAGGATTACGACCTCGGCGCGCTCCTCGACGAGGACACCGGCTGGCAAGACTGGGCCGCCAATCACCGCGCCATGCCGCAGGTGCAGCGCCGCATCCGTATCTGGCTGGCCGAAGGAACCCTCACAAAGGAGGAGCGCGACCGGCTGGTCAGGGCCGCCCACCGGGAGTTCCGTCTCCTGGAGGGCGTCCAGCACCCGTCGATCGTGCGACCGCTCGATGTCCGGGAGCACGTTGCCGGGCCGGCCCTCGTCTACGACCACGATCCGGACGCCGTCCGCCTCGACCACTGGCTGGCCGAGCATCACGAACGCCTAAGCCTCGACACCCGCCTTCACGTCATTCGCGAGATCGGCGAGGCACTCGCCTATGCCCATGGGCGCGGTCTATACCACCGAGCCCTCAGCCCGCGCAGCATCCGCATCAGCGACCCGGACAGCACTACGCCGAAGGTGCGGATCGCCGACTGGCAAACAGGTTCCCGGGACCAGGAAGGCGTGCTCTCCACCGGCCTCGCCGGCACGGTCCACGTCGCCGACCTGGTCACCAGCGCCGCCACCGCCTATGTCGCCCCCGAACTCTTCATCGACCCTGCCACCCCGCCCCGGCAGCTCGACGTCTTCGCCCTCGGCGCCGTGGCCTTCCTTGTGCTCACTGGCCGGGCCCCCGCGGCCGACGCCACCGAGCTACGGTCACTCCTGCGGGACCACGGCGCCCTGGAGCTGGGGTCGGCCCAGGACGCGCCGGCCGAGTGGCTCCGGGTCATGGTCCGCGATGCCACCGCCGCCGACATCACCCACCGGTCTGCCTCCGTCGACGACTTTCTCGCCGCCCTCGACGGCGCACTCGAGGAGCTCACCGGTGGCGGAATCCAGCCAGTCACAGAGGAACCCGTCGACCCGCTCCGCGCCGGTGCCGGCGACATCCTCGAGGGTGGCTGGCGGGTCATCCGGCGCCTTGGCAAGGGCGCAACGGCCGTCGCGCTCCTGGTCGAGTGGAACGGCCGTCCTGAAGTCCTCAAGGTCGCCCTCGACGCCTCCCACCATGACCGTTTCCGCGCCGAAGCCGAGATCCTCCAGGTCACCCGCCACAAGGGCATCGTCGCCTGCTACGGCCTCGACGAGATCGGCGGTCGCCTCGTGCTGCGCCTCGAACCAGCCGGCGACCGCACCCTCGCTCAGCTCCTGCGCGACGAGGGCCGACTCGGCCTGGACCTGCTCGCCCGCTGGGGCGACGACCTCCTGGAAGTCGTCGAGGTCCTCGAGCGAGAGGGGGTCGCCCACCGGGACATCAAGCCCGACAACCTCGGTGTCCGGCCCCGCAAGCCGAAAGACGAGCTGCACCTCGTGCTGTTCGACTTCTCTCTGTCGCGCACCCCACCGGAGCAGATCCGGGCGGGCACGCCGGGCTATCTCGATCCCTTCCTGGAAGAACGGCCGGCCCAGCGCTGGGACGTGCACGCCGAGCGTTGGGCGGCCGCCGTCACGCTCTACGAAATCGCCACCGGGACCCGGCCCCGATGGGGAGAGGGTGTCGACCCCGCTACCGTCCCGGGCCTCGAAGTGACGGTCGACCGGGATCTGTTCGATCGGGCAGTTGCGGACGGGCTGGCCGACTTCTTCGCCGTGGCCTTCCGGCGTGACCCGGCCGAACGGTTCGGGACGGCCGACGAAATGCGCCGGGCCTGGAAGGAGGCGCTGGCCGCCGCCGACCGGCCGGTCCTGACCGTCACCGAACACCGCACCGACGGCGATAGTGACGCGCTCACGGCCGCCGTCGCCGCCGCTACCGAGCGCACCGCCCTCGTGGAACTCGGGCTCACCCCCCGGGCCCTCGATGCGCTTGGTCGCGCCGGGCTCGTCACCGTCGGCGACCTCCTCGCCTCATCGGTCCGTGACCTGACGCGGATGCGGGGAGTGGGCGACCGGACCCGCAGGGAAGTCGCCGTCGTGGCCCGCGCGGTCCGGGCTCGCTTCGATTTGGATCCGGCCACCGATCCCACGTCCGATGGGACCGACCTCGTCGACGTGGAGGCGGTAAGCGTGGACCGCCTCGCGGGGCTCCTCGTTCCCAAAGAAACCACCGCCAACCGCACCGAGACCGAGGCCCTTCGGCTCCTCCTCGGCCTTGACCCAGTGGCCCCGGTGCGGCTCGAAGGCGAAGTCGGCGAGGAGCTGCCCCCCTGGCCGAGCCAGTCGGATGTCGCCACTCGGGTGGAAGTGTCCCGGGTCAGGGTCAACCAGATCGTTGCCCGAGCCCGGGGTCGATGGCGCCGCACCCCGGCCCTCACAACGGTGCGGGGCGAGCTCCACGAAGCCCTCGTCGCCGCCGGCGGCCTCATGGCCGCTAGCGAGCTGGCCGACCTGTTGCTGGTAACGAGGGGTTCGGCCGCCGCCGAACCGGTACGCACCCGGCGCGCCCGAGCCGTCGTCCGCGCCGCCCTGGAGGCCGACCAGGCCCTCGGGGAGCCGCGCTGGACGCAACGCCGCCGAGCGGAACGGGTCGTGATCGCCGACGACACCGGTTCCGTCGAGGGCATCCACCTCGCCGACTACGGCCTGCGCCTCGGGGACGTCGCCGACCACCTTGCCGCCACGGACCCGCTCCCCGCCACCGCCGCCGTCCTCGACGCGCTTCGCAAGGTGGAACCCCCTGCGGGGACGACCCCGCTTCCCGACAGTCGGCTGATCCGCCTGGCAGCAGCCTGTTCGGAATGTGCGGCTACCTCGAGCCGCCTCGACCTGTATCCCCGTGGCATGGATGCCCTCCGGGCGCTTCGCTTCGCTCGGCCGGCCCTGCTCGGCCAGGGCGTCCTATCCGTCGAGGCGGTCCACGAGCGCGTCCGAGCCCGGTTCCCCGACGCGGCCGCTCTCCCCGGCCGTCCAGAACTCGATGCTTTGCTTGCTTCGGCCGAGACAGGCCTCGCCTGGGATCACGACGCGCTCGGCTACCGCGTTCCCATTGCCCCGGTGGGTTTCACCACTATCGGCCCGTCCGGCACCCGCTACTCAACCCAGACGTCGATACCGGCGCAACCAGAAGAGGGCGACCGAATTGCCGCTGACTTCGGTGAGCGGCTAACCCGCAGCGTTCGCGATGGCGGCTTTCTGGCGCTGACCGTCGCGCCCCAATGGGTCCCTGTTGCGGAGCGTCGGCTGACGGAAGCCGTCGGCGCCATTCTCGTGAGCCTCGATCAGCTTCTCATCGACGCCATGCACGCCCAAGCCAACGCTGCCGGGGCTGACTGGGACGTGGTCCTCCGAGCCGACGCCGACCCGCCGGGCGGCGGCGAATGGCAACTGCTCCAGCAACTTGTCCGGCTCGTCGTTCCGGACGTCAAGTCCAGACTCCTCGCCGCCGGACCCACCGTAGTCGCCACCGATCCGGGTCTCCTCGCCCGTTACAGCCACCTGGATGTGCTGGAACTGCTCCGTGACCACTGCACGAGTCGCAGCCCTCAGGCGGGCGCAATCCTCCGGACGCTCTGGGTCGTCGTCCCCGCCGAAGACCCGGGCGCGCTTCCCGCCATTTCCGGGGTCGCCATCCCGGTGCTCAGCCCCGCCCAGTGGGCTGCCATCCCCCCGGAGTGGCTCGACCGGGCCCGCCGAACCGTCTCCACCGGAGGCCAACTGTGATCGACGCCGTAGCGCTGCTCGCAGACTGTCAGGCGATGGTGCGCACCCTTGTCGACGACCTGAGGAAGCGCTGCAATGATGTTGCGGAGGTCGACGACGTCGCCCGCCGGCAATGGCTCCGAGCACAAGCAGCTCACCGAACGGCACAGCCATATGAGAGCTGGCGCGAAGGCTGGCTCACCCAGGTGGCCGCCGCTTGGGTCCTCGGCTGCGTCTTCGTCCGCTTCTGCGAGGACAACGGTCTAGTACATGACCCCCTCCTGTCCGGTCCGGGCGAACGGCGCGGTTTCGCCCAGGACAATCGTCAACTGCACCTCCGCGAGCACCCAACCGAAGGCGACCGCGATTGGCTTCTGTCCGTATTCGATCGCTACAGCGTCCTTCCGGGACTAGGCGCCCTTCTCGGCCCTCACAATCCACTCTGGCAAGCTGGCCCAAGCGCCGATGGGGCACGTGCCCTCGTCGAAATGTGGTGGCGGATCGACCCAGGGACGGGGCAGTTGATCCATGACTTCACAGACGACGAGCTCAACACGCGATTCCTCGGAGACCTGTATCAGCACCTCTCCCCGGATGCACGAGATACCTTCGCCCTCTATCAGACTCCTGCCGCAGTAGAGAAGTTCCTTCTGGATCGAACTTTGAACCCCGCCGTCGAGGAGTTCGGGCTTGTGACCACGACACTCATAGACCCGACTTGCGGCTCAGGACATCTCTGCATAGGTGCCTTCGGGCGACTATTTAGCTGGTGGATTCAAGCCGAACCTCATACCAACCGTCGAGTTCTCGCGCAGCGCGCGCTCAATGCAGTCTATGGCGTTGATCTGAATCCATTCGCGGCGGCCATTGCTCGATTTAGACTCCTTGTCGCAGGGCTTCAAGCTACCGGAGAGCATCGGCTGACAAGCGCGCCAAACTTCCGCATCAATGTTGCAGTCGGCGACTCCCTGCTCTTTGGAACCCGAAGCGGACGATGGCTCCTGGACGATACTGGCCGCCATTCCTACGAGACTGAAGACTCTGAACAGGCACAATCTATTCTGTCAGAACGGTACTCAGTCGTGGTCGGGAATCCTCCCTATCCCGTACCTCGTGACGCCGCGCTTCGCGAAGCATATCGACGACACTACGCTACATGCCACGGTCAATATTCTTTAGCGGTACCTTTTACCGAGCGGTTCATGGACCTGGCCATGCCGGGAGCGTTCGTAGGTATGATAACGGCGAACTCCTTTATGAAGCGCGAGTTCGGGAAAAAGCTGATCAACCATTTTCTGGCATCCGTTGACCTTACCCATGTCGTTGACTCGAGTGGCGCTCCATTAGCTGGGCATGGAACGGGATCCGTCATCTTATTCCTTCGCCAACGGGCGCCCGTTTCCTCTGCGGTACGAGCGGTGCTGAAGATCCGAGACGAACCTCGCCACCCAAACGACCCCGAGAAGGGCATTGTCTGGACTTCAATCGTCAACCACATCGACTCGCCTGGCTTTGAGAACGAATACATCTCGGTCTGCGACCTCCCAAGAGACCGCCTACGCCGCCATCCATGGAGCATCGGCGGTGGCGGCATGTCAGAGCTCAAGGAGCGGCTCGATTCTGTAGCCGTGGCACGCCTGAGGGACATCGTCGATTCTATTGGCCCCGTCGCTTACACACGTCAGGATGACGCATATTTTGCGCCACTACGACGCTGGCGCCATTTAGGCGTACCGGCTGAACACACTATTCCGATAGGCACGGGTGAGGATGTCCGCGATTGGGTAGCCCGGCCCTCTCTCGAGGCCTTGTTTCCATACAACTCTCGGCTTGAGGCAAAGCTGGAACAACGGTCCAACACCGTTCTTTGGCCCAGTCGGCGCATCTTGCAAGAGCGCAGTGAACTGAGCGGTCGGCAAGAGGAGATCGGGCTGACGTGGTTTGAGTGGAACCGCTTCCTGAGACACCGATTTCGCGTCTCGCTCGGCCTATGTTTTGCCGAGATCGCCACGCACTTCCATGTTGCCTTCGACCGCGGGGGGTCAATATTCAATCAAACGGCTCCGACCATAAAGCTAAAGAGTTCCGACGAAGCCGAATACCTTCGCGTGCTTGGCCACTTGGCCTCATCGACTGGATGCTTCTGGTTGAAGCAAGTGATGTACCCGAAGGGCGGTGATGGTGTCGGGCGGGGCATCCAAGACGAACGATGGGAAACACGTTACGCATTCGATGGCACAAAGTTGCGGGGCTTCCCTCTCTCGAAGCATGACCCCTCGACGCTTGTGGATCTGGTTGTTTCCGAGGCCGTCTCGTACCGCCAAGCGTTGGACGATCTTCTCACGCCAGGATCGACCCCCACCAGGGAACGACTTGAGACTGCAAAGGCGGCCAGCAGACACGCACTTGGACGGATGATCGCGCTTCAAGAAGAACTTGACTGGTTCAACTACGTCGCCTACGGGCTTCTCGACGAGGACACTGCGGCGGACCTTGATGAGTTGCCAGAGCTAACTTTTGGCGAGCGAGCCTTCGAGATCGGGCTCGCCCGTCGCATCAAGCAGGGTGACTTTCAGACTTCCTGGTTCGACCGCCACCGATCCGCTCCCGTCCTGGATGTTCCTGAGGATTGGCCCGACTCATACAGACACACCGTCGAAAGGCGCATTTCAGTAATCGAAAGTAACGAAGCAGTCGCTCTGATCGAACGGCCTGAATTCAAACGCCGCTGGGCAACTGAGCGGTGGGAAGACTTCGAGCGTGAGATCCTTGGCGACTGGCTCGTGGACCGACTCGGAAGCCCTCACTATTGGCCCGAGCCGAGGCTCGCGAGCGCTAGCCGACTCGCCGATGCGGCGCGGTTGGACGACGATTTCATGGCCGTCGCCGAGTTGATAGCGCCTTCCGGCGAAACGGATCTGACGACGCTTGTTGCCGAACTCCTTGCGGAAGAGGCGGTACCCTACCTTGCTGCTTACCGTTACAAAGACTCGGGACTGCGTAAGTGGTCCGAGTGGCAGCATGTTTGGGAGCTGCAACGCGCCGAGGATGCGATTGTTGCGCGTGCGAAGCTTGCCGAGAGCCAACCCGGATATGTTGCGCCGGAAGTCGTTGCAAGTCGCAAGCTAGACGAGGTTGGCGATGTGCCCATTCCGCCGAAATACAGGTCGTCCGACTTCCGGCGGACGTCCTTCTGGAAGCTACGCGGGAAGCTTGACGTCCCCAAAGAGCGATTCATCTCCTATCCCGGGGCGGAGAGAGAGAACGACCCCTCACCCGTTTTTGGCTGGGCGGGGTGGGATCACGTCGAGCGCGCCCGAGCATTGGCCGGTTGGTACACAGATCAGCGTGACGCTGGCATCGGCGCCGATCGGCTCACGCCATACCTCGCCGGGCTATGGGAGCTGATTCCCTGGCTCCGACAATGGCACAACGAGCCAGACCCTACCTACGGGGAACGTATGGGCGATTTCTTCGCGAGTTTCGTGACCGAGCAGGCCGGTCGCCTCGGCAAGACAACTGACGACTTGGTCGCTTGGCGGCCGCCCGCCTCAGCGGGTCGTAAGCGCCGCCAGGCGGCCGGCTAGGGAGGCAACAGTGACCGAACCTCTCCTGGCAGAACTCCTGGACCTGCCCACCGAGGTCCACCAGTCCGACTTCGTAGTGAGCCTCGCCAATGGGATCACCGATCCTGATCGGCTCCTCCGGGAGTACAAGGTCACCGACGATCTGGCGGACAGCCTCGTGGCGGCCGTCCGCCTCGTGGCCAGCTGCGTGGACGACGGCCGCTCCCGGGCGACTTACTGGCACGGCAGCTTCGGCTCCGGAAAGTCTCATGCCCTGGCCGTCCTCGACCTGCTCTTGACCGGCTACCCGGGCGCCCGAGCGAAGGACGACCTTGCCCCGGTGGTGAAAGTCGTGGACGAGCGGCTGGCCGGCCGGAAGTTCCTGCTTGTCCCGTACCACCTGATCGGGGCCTCGTCGCTGGAAGCCGCCGTTCTCGGGGGGTACGTCGAGCACGTCCACCGCCTGGACCCGACAGCCCCCCTCCCGGCGGTCTACGTCTCAGACGGGCTGTTGGAGAACGCCCGAAATCTGCGAGCTCGGATGGGCGACGATGCGTTCCTGGCAGGCCTCGGGGGCGGGGCCAGCGGATGGGGTTCACTCGCGGCCGGGTGGGACGCATCGGCCTTCGAGGCGGCGCTGGCGGCTCCCCATGGTGCCCCTGAACGCGAACGCCTAGTCGGCGCCGTGATCAGCGCCTACTACCAGGATCTCCCGGGCATCGCCCGGGCTACGGGCGAGGGCTTCGTGCCCTTCGACGAGGGTCTCAGCGCTATCAGCCGCCATGCCAAGACCCTCGGCTACGACGCAGTCATCCTCCTGCTCGATGAGCTCGTCCTGTGGCTCGCCTCCCGGATGGCGGATCCCGCGTTCGTGACCCGGGAGGGGCCGAAGGTGGCGAAACTCGTCGAGTCGGCCGGGGGGGACCGGCCCGCACCCATCGTGAGCTTCATTGCGCGCCAGCGGGACCTCAGGGACCTGGTCGGCGAGCACACGCCGGGGGCCGACAAGATGAACTTCTCCGAGATCCTCCGCTGGTGGGAGGGCCGATTCGAGGTCATCAAGCTCGAGGACCGAAACCTGCCCGCGATCATCGAGCACCGTCTCTTGCAGCCCCGGTCGGACATCGCCCGGGACCGCATCGACCAGGCGTTCCAGGCGACAACCGGCAAGGCAGGGGAACGGGTCATCGAGACGCTGCTCACCGCGGACGCTGACCTGGCCGCCTTCCGGCGTGTCTACCCGTTCAGCCCGGCACTGGTCTCGGCGCTGGTCGATCTCTCTTCCGCTCTCCAGCGGGAACGCACGGCTCTGCGTGTCCTCTCCGAGTTGCTGGCCAATCAACGCGATCAGTTGCGGGTCGGGGATCTGGTTCCGTTGGGCGATCTCTACGACGTGATCGCCGAGGGCGACGAGCCTTTCACGGACGAGATGCGGGACCATTTCGACAAAGCGAAGGAGCTGTATCGGCTCCGGCTCCGCCCGCTTCTCCTGGCGACCCATCAGATCAGCGACGAGGATGCCAAGGAGCTCGATGCCAACCATCCTTTCCGCACCGATGACCGGCTGGTGAAAACTCTTCTCCTCGCCGCTCTCGTTCCCGGCAGTGGCGCGTTGGGCGGCCTGACGGTGAGCCGGCTGACCGCCCTCAACCACGGCACCATCCGCTCACCGATCCCCGGCGAGGAGCGGTCTGTCGTATTGAAGAAGCTGCGGGACTGGGGCCGGTCTGTCGGTGAGATCCGCCTCGGGGGTGACGCGGCCGATCCGACCGTGACTCTGCAACTCTCTGGGGTCGACACCGATTCGATCATCGACAAGGGCAGGGTTGTAGACACGGCCGGCGAACGTCGCCGCAAGCTCCGCCAGCTGCTCTTCTCCTCCTTCGGTATTACCGACACGGATAGCGCGTTCCCGATCTGCACCTGGCTGTGGCGTGGGACCCGGCGCACCGTCGATGTGGTCTTCGGCAACGTGCGGGACCCGGCTGACGTCCCCGACTCGGTGCTGGCCGCCGGCGACCGTCCGAAGCTCGTGATCGACTTCCCGTTCGATGAGGGAAGCCGTACACCACGCGATGATCTCGCCCGGATCGAGACCTACCGAGCCGAACATCCACCGACGCGTACGGTGTGCTGGTTGCCGTGCTTCCTGACGCAGCGTTCGCTCTCCGATCTCGGGACGCTCGTCGTCCTGGACCATGTCCTCACCGGTGAGCGGTTCGAGACCTATGCCTCCCATCTGTCGGCCGTCGATCGGAACCAGGCCCGGACGCTGCTTGACAATCAGGCCGGGATGCTGCGGGAGAGCCTCCAAGGTGTGCTGCGTCAGGCCTACGGAATCGAGACAGCCAGCGCAGCCTCCGTCGAGGCTTCACTGCGACCCGAGGAACAACTCGCCGTCCTCGACCCGACAGTCACCTTGCAACCCCCAGTGGCAGTAACGCTCGAAGAGGGCCTCCACAAAGTCCTTGATCAGCTTCTCGGCCACTACTTCCCCGCCCATCCCGACTTCGGCGACGAAGTCCGCCCGGCTGAGCTCCGCACCACCCTCGGCTACGTGGAACGCGCCGCCAGAGACCGCCTCGACCGAATCGACGTGGAGCAGCCTCACCGGAAGACGCTTCGGCGCGTGGCCAACCCCTTGCGGCTCGGCACCATGCATGAGGCGCATTACACCCCAGAGCGGTTCTGGATTGACCACTTCGCCCAACGGGAAGCGGACGAGCGCCCCGCTGCCGTGACCGTTGGCGATCTCCGTCGCTGGATTGATTATCCCCGGCCGTGGGGTCTCCCCCGCGAGATCCAGGACCTGGTCATCTGCGCCTATGTCGCCCAAACTGACCGGGTCCTCCTCCGCTACGGCGCACCGCAAGCCCCCGAGATCGGCCGGCTGGATGACGCCTGGGAGCTCCACACTCAGCAGCTGCCTACCGAGTCGGAGTGGTCGGAGGCCATCGACCGCGCCGCCAAGATCTTCGGGATCGCGGTCAGCCGGTTGGTGTCGGCTGCCGGAGCGGCGAAGCTCGTCGCTGAGCTGCGGACCAAAGCCAACGACGCCCGCCCAGCCGTGGCCGAACTCGACGCCGCACTCCGCACCCGCCTGGCGGAACGGGCCGTTCCGCCCGACTGTGAGCGGGCCCGTACGACGACGGCTGCTCGGGCGCTCCTTGACGACCTGGTCACCGCCGACGAAGCGAAGGTCATCAGCGCCCTCGCCCACGCCCCGATTCCGAGCTCGGCCGAAGCCTTGGGAGCCACGATCAGTCGCGCCGGCGCCACCACCGCTGCGCTTCGGGCCACGAACTGGCAGCTCGTGGCGGCGGCGACCGTCCTGGGCGACACCAGAGCGGCGCAAGCGGCCGCGCTAGCGGACAAGGTCGACCGGGTACTGAGCAGCCACGAACTGGCCGTACCGCTCGCCCGCGCCTTGGACGAGATCGAGCGGATGGCAACTCAGCTTGTGACCAACCCGCCGGCGCTGGCCCCCACGCCGCCGACTCCGGCGCCCACCGAGCCGCCCAAATCGGGGTTGACTGTCGTCGACGCCGGCGACGAGCACGGTTTGGACCGTGCGCAAGCCTTGGCGGTACTTGACGAGCTGCGACAGCGCATCCGGGACGAGGCCCGCCTCGACCTGTCATGGACCATCACCGAACCGGCGGAACCGAGCGAGGATCGTTGACGCTGCGGGTCGCGACGCCTGAGCAGCTGAGCGCCCTGGCCCAGCAAGTCCGGGCTAAGGACCCGGCTGCGGGCGCCGTCGGCGTCCGGGCAGATCCCGTCTGGGCTGGTCCTGACGAGATGGACACAGCCGCCGGACCGGTGCGCGTACGGGCGTGCCCGTCGGTCCTCGCCGTCCGTGCCGCGCTTCACGAACCAGGCGATGGACTGCTCGTCGTCCTCACCGACCGGGAGGACCACGAACTTGGGCTCGACGTCCTCGCCCGTTTGACCAAACGCCGGCTCATTGGCCTTGAACCTTGGGAGCTGCTTCGGGCTCGACTCGGCGTCACCGCTTTCGATCCCGCGCTCTCGGCCCAGGCTTGGCTGGCTGACGCCCTCCTGCAGCATGAACCTGACGGCGGATGGCCCTCGGTGACCACGGGGTTCCTCGACGCGACAAGCGCCTGGCGATGGCTCCGCACCGGCTGGCTCGGGCTCGGCGGCGAGCGGTTGACCCTCGACCGTATCGCCGCCTGGTCGGCCGACCCCGGGGTCGTACATCGCCTCCGGGTGGCGGAACCCGAACTCCGGGGCCACGTCAAGGCCCGAATCGAACAGGAGGCCGGTGCCCCCGCGGTGGCCATGATCGACTTGGCGTTGGCCGATCGGGCCGCCGACGTCGTGCCCTTCGGACTGGCCGCCAGAGCGGTCTTCACCTCCAACGGCAACGGCGAAACCGCGACGGCGCTCGCTCAGGGCCGAGCCGCGCTGTCCTACCAGGTGCTGGGCCGCCAGCTCCCCACGTCCGAAGCGCTCGCCTGGGCAGACGCCGCCGAAGCTGCGTTCGACGAGCGCCTCGCAGCTTCTGGGCGGACTGCAGTCGATGGTTGGCTCGTCCGAGCCGAGCAACTCCTCGCGGAAGTGGCCGCCGGAGGTTTCACCCATCACAGCGAACGGCTTCCGTCCGGATTCGAGCAGCGGCTGGCCCGGGCAGCCAATGCCGCCCTTGCCGTCCTCGACGGTGAGCATCCCGCAGCGGGTTCAGGGCTGGAGGAGCTCGTCGACGACTGTCGCCGGCACTTCCTCGGGCGCGACCCCGCAGGTGCGGTCCGGGTGAACCGCCTCGTCGCGGCCATTCGCCTCGTTCGCCGCCAGCTCGCGGCGGGCGTCCCTCCGGCTGGGTCGCTCGCCGGTGTGGCCGCCGAGTATCTCGCCGACGGCGCCTGGGTCGACCGTTGCCGGGCTCTGCTACACGAAGGTGACCCCTCTCCGTCGGTGGCGGCTCTCTTCAGCCGACTGGTCACGGCGGTGGAAACATCCAGAGCCGATCTCGATTTCCGCTTCGCGGGAGCCTTGGCGACCTGGACAGCCATGGAACCGGGCCCCGATGGCGGGGGCGTCCTGCCGATCGAGACAGTCTTAGACAGAGTAATCGCTGTCGTTGCCGCGTCGGCGCCCGTTCTCCTGGTAGTGGCCGACGGGATGAGTATCCCGGTCGCTCTTGACCTGGCCGACGACTTGACTCGGGCCGGTTGGCTCCCCCTGCTGCCGCCGTCCGGGCCGTATCCTCCGGTCGTCGCCGCCCTCCCTACGGTCACCGAGGCGTCCCGGGCCAGCCTCCTGTGCGGTGCCCGCCGGTCCGGCCTCGCCCTGGACGAGGCTGCCGCCTTCAGCGCCCACGCTGGCCTGCGTAACGTCAGCGACCCTACGAAACCGCCGGTGCTATTTCACAAGGCAGGACTGCGCACCGCCGGGGGCAGTGTCCTCAAGCCCGAGGTCCGGGAGGCGATCGCCGACACTGACCTGCGCGTCGTTGCCGTTGTAGTGAACGCAATCGATGACCATCTGGCCCGCGGCGATCAGATCCGTGTCCGCTGGGACCTCCAGACGGTCGCTCCGCTCGATGCCCTCCTGGCCGACGCCACCGCCGCTGGGCGGGTTCTCGTGCTCACGAGCGACCACGGTCATGTCCTCGACCGCGGCGCCACCGTCTGTCGCGCCCACCACGGTGGTGGCGAGCGCTGGCGGCCCGCCACCACCGCACCGGGCGAAGGGGAAGTCGCATTGGCCGGGCCTCGTGTCGTCCTCGGCGGCGGCCACGTCGTGGTCCCGTCGACAGAGCGTCTGCGGTACGTCGGTACGCCCAAGTTCGGCTACCACGGCGGAGCGAGCCCGGTCGAGGTGCTGGTGCCGCTCTTCGTCCTCGCCCGAGCCGACACCACTCCCCACGGATGGTCTCCAGCCCAGTCCGCTGCCCCGCCGTGGTGGACAGCCATCACGCCCCCGCCGCCCCTTGCTCCGCTTGCGCCCGCCGTTCCAGTGCCGGCAACGGAGAAACCGACCCTCTTCGACACGCCGACCCCGGCTCCGGCTCCCGCAACCCCCAATTGGGTGGAAGCGCTCGTCGCGAGCGAGGTGTACGCCGGTCAGCGGGCCGCCGCTGGTCGTCAGCAGCTCGACGAGGACCGGGTGAAGGCTCTTCTCCTCGCTCTGGACCGCCGTGGCGGCAGCGCCCTCCTCGCCACCCTCGCCGCCGACACCGGCATCCAGGAGTTCCGCATACGCGGCGCGGTGACCACGTTGCGCCGACTGCTCAACGTCGACGGCTACGACGTCGTGAGCCTCGCCGACGACGGTACGGTCGCCCTCAACAGGGCACTGCTTGGTACCCAGTTCGGGATCGACGTGCCGTGATCTCGCCTCAACGCCGCCGTGAGATCATCGACGCTCTCCGACGGGGTACCGTGCCACCCCGGGGCCTCGATGCTCTAGCGGTGGGTCTCGACCAACTTGGGCCGGTCATCGAGGACGAGCTGCGCGGGGTCGCCGCCGGCGGCGCGGTCGCGAAGGCTCTGCGGGGCGAGTGGGGCTCGGGCAAGACCTTCGCCTCGCGGTGGGTGGCCGAACGGGCCCGCCGCATGGGTTTCGCTTCCTCTGAGGTCCAGATCTCCGAGGGGGAGACGCCGCTGCACCACCTGGAAACGGTCTACCGGCGTCTCTGCGAGCGCCTGAGCACGGCTGATGTTCAGGGCGGCGCTCTTCGCTCTGTCGTCGACGCCTGGTTCTTCGCCCTTGAGGAGGAGGTACTCGCCGCGGGTGACGTCCGCGAGGATGATCCCGCCGGTCTGCTGGCTGCTACCGATGCGCTCGCCGAACGCCGCCTTTCCGAAGTCATTCGTCGGGCTCCGGCGTTCGGAGCGGTGCTGCGGGGCTACCGGCGAGCCCTCGTCGAAGGCGACACCACGGCGGCCGAAGGACTCATTGCTTGGCTCGGCGGTCAACCCCATGTCGCGGCCGGTGTGAAGCGTTCCGCTGGGATCAAGGGCGACCTCGACCACGACGCCGCCCTCTCGTTCCTCGAAGGACTGCTCCGCGTCCTGCGGGACGCTGGCCACGCTGGCTTGGTTCTGATCCTCGACGAGGTGGAAACGCTCCAGCGGGTCCGCGGGGATGTCCGGGACCGAGCCCTGAACGCCCTCCGGCAGCTCTTCGACGAGATCGACGCTGGCCGGTTCCCCGGCCTCTATCTTCTCATCACGGGTACGCCAGCCTTTTTCGACGGCCCGCAGGGCGCCAAACGGCTTCCCCCGCTCGCCCAGCGGCTCCATACGGACTTCACGACCGACGCCCGCTACGACAACCAGCGGGCCGTCCAGGTGCGCCTTCCAGGCTTCGACCGGGCCCGACTCAGCGAGGTAGGGCGGCGCGTTCGCGACCTGTATGCCGATGGGGCCCCGGGTGGCCCCGATGCCGAGTCCCGGATCCGCCTTCACGTCGGCGACGACTACATCGCACTCCTGGCCGACGCAGTCACCGGCGAGCTCGGCGGCCGCGTCGGTGTCACGCCCCGCGTATACCTGAAGAAGCTGGTCGGGGATGTCCTCGACCGAGTCGACCAATTCCCGGATTTCGACCCCCGTCGGGACTACAAGCTCACCCTTGTCGACTCGGAGTTGACCGAGGTCGAACGTAACGCCCGGGCCGCCGTTTCCGTCAACGACATCGACCTTGACCTGTAGAGGCATGCGAGATGGACGAGACCGCGAGTCCTGAACTCAAGATGCGCCGCCCTCGGTCCGTCCTGAGACGTGAGCCCAACCGCCGCCTGATAGACGCCCGGATCCCGAACTCCTCCGCCCGGCTCGGCCGAAGACCACGACTCGTGCAGGACGGTGCCGCCGTCCCCACGGTCTGACCCGCAACGCAGTTGTCTTCCTCCACGCGACCCGAGGAATTGCTCCACCCGGCCGTCGTCCATCACGTCGTGAACTCACTGGGATGGTCGTCGCTTCGGCCATTGCAGTCGGCCGCTGTCGCTCCACTCCTTGCCGGCGACCATGCCGTTCTCGTAGCTCCCACCGCCGGCGGTAAGACGGAGGCAGCGGTCTTCCCGCTCCTCTCCCGGATGCTCTCCGAGGAGTGGCGTGGCCTGAGCGTCCTGTACCTCTGCCCGTTGCGGGCCTTGCTGAACAATCTTCACCTTCGGCTCGATGGGTACGCCACGCTTGTCGGGCGAAGCTGCGGGCTGTGGCACGGAGACGTCGGACCCACAGAGCGCGACCGCCTGCTGGCGAACCCGCCTGATCTACTGCTCACGACTCCGGAGTCGCTTGAGGCGATGTTGGTCTCGCGCCGTGTCGAGCACCGACGTCTCTTTGCTGGGCTGCGCACCGTTGTGGTCGACGAGGCCCATGCCCTTGCGGGAGACGACCGAGGCTGGCATCTCGTAGCCGTCCTCGAGCGAATCAGCCGTTTGGCCGACCGGGAGTTGCAGCGCGTTGCGCTCTCAGCGACGGTCGGCAACCCAGGAGAGCTGCTGGACTGGCTGACGACGACCTGTTCGGGTCCAGCGCAGGTCATCGCACCACGAGATGACACGACCACTGCCACGGACGTAGTGATTGATTACGTCGGCTCGTTGGATAACGCCGCCACCGTCGTGAGTCGACTGCACCGAGGCGAGAAACGGCTCGTGTTCGTCGATTCCCGAGCCCGAGCCGAGCGCCTCGCCGCGGCTCTGCGGGACCTCGAACAAGAAGTCTTTGTGTCCCACGGTTCCCTCGGCCGAGACGAGCGCCGTCGCGCCGAAGTTGCCTTCGCCGAATCAGCTGACTGCGTGATCGTCGCCACCTCGACCCTCGAGCTCGGCATCGATGTCGGGGACCTCGACCGGGTCATCCAACTCGACTCGGTGGGGACGGTCGCCTCGTTCCTGCAACGCCTCGGCCGGACCGGGCGCCGGCCGGGGCTCACCAGGAACGCCCTGTTCCTGGCGACCGACGACGCTGCCCTGCTCCAGACGACCGGGGTGTTGTCGGCGTGGGCGGAGGGATACGTTGAACCCGTCGTGCCTCCAGCGTTTCCGCTTCACCTGCTCGCCCAGCAGAACCTCGCACTCGCTCTTCAGGAACAGGGGGTGGGAAGGCACACATGGCCGGAATGGCTCGGAAAGCCCTGCGTTCTCGGCGAAGACGTTGGAGCGCTGGCCGCCGAAGTGACGGATCATCTCCTCTCCATTGGCATGCTCCACGCCGACGGCGAACTCCTCGGGGTCGGTACGGAAGGTGAAGCCGCCTATGGCCACCGCCACTTCCTCGAACTGCTGTCGGTCTTCACGTCTCCCCCGGTGTTCTCTGTCCGCCATGGGCGGACCGAGATCGGCCTCGTCCCAGACCGAGTGCTCCAGTTACGCGATCCACGGGCCGGTGCCGGCGGCTCGGTGGTACTCCTGCTTGCCGGACGGCCCTGGGCGGTCATGCACGTCGACTGGGGACGACGGGTAGTCCAAGTCGAGCCAACCACAGGGGCGGGCGTAGCCCGCTGGTTCGGCTCGGCTCAGCCGCTTGGAGCGACCGTCGCCCGTGCGATCCGTGCCGTGCTCGTAGGACACGACCCCTCCGGTGTGACCATCAGCGACCGTGCCACCGCACGCCTCGCCGAACTTCGCCGCGCGCACTTCTGGGCACGCGACGAATCAACGTGCCTTGTCACCGACGCCAATGGCCGGGTCCGATGGTGGACGTTCGCCGGCCTCGTGGCGAACGCCTGGCTCGCCGCGGCCCTGCGGCCCCTTCGCCGCGAGGTTGCGGCCCGGGACAACCTCACTGTCACCCTCGATCCCGACGTCGACCGGCAACGGCTCGCCGAGGCTTTGGGGACCGTCGACTGGGACGAGCTGAGCCTGGTCGACTCCATCGTCCCCGACGCGCTGGAGGGCCTAAAGTTCGCCGACTGCCTCTCCGAACATCGTGCCCGAGGTGTCATCCTCGCCCGCCTCGATGACCGCCAGAACGCCAAAGTCGCTGCTACCGAACGGCTCGACAGCGCTCTCGCGGCAGACACCTCAGATTAGGTACCTGGCCCGTCACTTATTGCAGACAGGGCCTCCATGTTCGACGTCCGTTCCGGGTCCGGTCTCACAGCGCCGACAGGCACTTGGCGAGAAGCCGTTCTGCGAGCGCGCACCCGAACCCAGAAGGGCTTTGAGGCAGCGGTGCCCGTGTAGCACGATGGTCGTATGGGAGCCCGGGAAGATGTCCTGGCCGCCGCACGGTCGTTGGTCGACCGAGGCATCACCGTCTTTTCCCCCGCCCAACTGATTGCCGAGACCAAATCGCGAGGTACGGCTCATCCCGAGTCGACGCTGCGAACGTTCATTGTCGGGCCGATGTGCGTCAACTCGCCGGTCAACCACGCAGTGCAGTATCCCGACCTGGAGCGGATCGATCGAGGTTGTACCGCCGGGTCTCGACTCAGGCCGCGCCGAGCCCCGCTCCTCCGACTCCGGCTGAGCCGGCACCCACGACCCAGAGCGTTCCGGCCCCGGAACCAACCGGGGGGGTTGCCGGGGGAAGCTCGGGAAGAGTGGTTCTGGGAAGGCAACGTGCAGGCCAGGGTGGTGAGCCATCTCGCCGCCACCGGCTGGCAGATCCGGCGGGTCGCCGGCACGGCAAGCGGCGAGCACGGCGTCGATATCGAAGCCCGACCGTCCCGGCCAACGGATCGTGATCGAAGTCAAGGGCTATCCGGGCAGCACCTACCTCCGGGGCGAGCGGAAAGGCGGCGCCAAGAAGACACCGGCCGCGGGACAGGCCCGCACCTATTTCGGCAACGCACTCCTCTTAGGTCTCCTCATGCGGGCCGAAGCAGGCGCGGATCGGGTCGCGCTCGCCTTCCCCGACGTCCACCTGCGCCAACCTCGGCCGACGGGTCGCAAAGGCTCTCGCCGCCGGCATCGAAGTCTGGCTAGTCGGACCGAGAAGGTGAGTACGAGCACGGTCTTGTGAGTCAGGTGACGTACAGGGCCAGCCTCCCTTTGAGCAGGCAACCCTTGACTCGGAAGCGACGTAACGGCCGCAATCCTGCTTGTCGGGGTCGTCAGCGGGGGCGTTTGGCGGAGGAGCCGCGGACTTCGTTGGCGGGGTAGCGCTTGGCGTTGGCGGCGATTTTGGAGGAGGCCGCTTCGAGCAGGTCGATTCCGAGCACGTCGGCGAGGCGGACGAGGTAGATCAGGACGTCGGCCATCTCTTCGGCGAGGGCTTGGCGGCCGTCGGGGGTGGCGAAGCGGGCGGTGAGGTCGTCGTCGCTTGCCCATTGGACGTGCTCGAGCAGCTCGCCGACTTCGACGGCCAGGGAGACGGCCAGGTTCTTGGGGGTGTGGAAGCGTTCCCAGTCCCGCTCCGCGGCGAAGCGGCGCAGCTCGGCGGCGAGGTCGTCGAGGGTCACCGGTCGTAACGGTACTCCCCTCCCCCTGCGGCCGGCGTCGAGGTCGCACCACTGGGTCAGCTCGAAGTGCGGCCGGCGGGCCCGTCCATCGGCCGGGCTTCGGTGGGCGCCAGGCGGGCGACGGGGCGCCGCTCCTTTGGGAGGTTCACGGGCTCATCGCGGAAGTGGTGCAGGACGTCGATGTAGTCGGCTCGGTGGACGAGGACCTGGCCGAGTCTGGCCATGTGGTCGCTTTCGTCCTGCGTGTCGATAAGCACCACGCCGGCTTCCCGGAAGCGGTGGCAGAGGTCAACGACCGCCACCTTGGATGCGTCGTTCGTACGGTGGAACATCGATTCGCCGCTGAAGACGCGGCCGGTGAGGACGCCGTAGAGGCCGCCGACCAGGTCGTTGCCGGACCACACCTCAAGACTGTGGGCGTGGCCGGCGCGGTGGAGGGCGCGGTAGGCGTCGTCCATTTCTTCGGTGATCCAGGTGGACGGGCGGTCGGCGCAGGCGGCGATGACGTCGTCGAAGGCCTCGTCCATCGTCGTCTCCCAGCCGCAGTGGCGGAGGCGCTTGCGCAGCGACCGGGGGACGGTCACGCGCTCGGGCAGCAGGATCGGCCGGGGATGCGGCGACATCCAGGGCATCAGCGGGCGGGAGAAGTCCGTGTCGGCGAGCACCGGGACGTCACCGTGCTGGACGAGGTCGCGAGCGTTCCGGTCGAGGGCGGCTTCGTACGGGCCGGGGGCGGGCCAGGGGAAGCAGCCGGCGCGGTACCCGGCCAACAGCGTCTCGACGTCGAGGGTTCCGCCGAGGGCGACGAGCTGGAGGGGAGCTCCGGCGACGTCCAGGCGGGCGAAGAACTCGACGGCTTCCCGGCTGGTCCCCTCCTGCATAGGGCGCGAACTACCGGGTGGCGCGCAGGGAGTCGAGGGCGGCGATCGCTTCGTCGAGGGTGGCGACCATGCGGCCACCGGAGGCGAGGACGAAGTCCTCGACCTGGAGGTTCACCGGCGCCGCCTCGTGATCGGCGAGGCGGAAGTCGCTGCGCCAGCCGATCACCGGGGTCTTGTGGGCGGCCGCCCAGCCGACCTCGGCCGCCGTTCCCGAGTCGACGTCGGGGCCGTCGAGGACCGCCAGCACCGCATCGGCGGTGGCCAGCAGGCCGCGGTTCCGCTCGCCGATGGTGCGGCTCATCCGCACCAGGGCGTCCAGGCGGGCCGCTCCAGCAGGCAGGGACAGGGTCTCGGCCACGACGCCGGTCGGGTCGTCCCAGGGGTCGAGGACGGACCAGCCGGCGGCGTTCAGCCTGGGCTGAAGAACGGCCGTGAGGTAGTGGCGTCCGGGTTCGGAGAAGCCGAGGGGGCTGGCGACGTAGACGGCGGTCACGACGGGGGCTGGTCGAAGCGGTGGCCGCAAAAGCGGCAAAGGACGGCGGCGGCCTTCACGTCCTCGGCGCACATCGGGCAGGCCTTGGTCGCAGGGGCAGCCGGGGCAGCGGTCCCCGGCGGAGGCGGCGGGGGCGACGCCGGCGGCGGGGGCGATGCTGATGGCGAGAACTGCGGGCCGGCAGGAGGCGGCGGCGACTCCATCGGCACTTCCGTCAGCGGGCCGACGACATCCCGCAGGGCGGCGCAGAGGCGACGGAACTCGTCGTCGTGTTCGGCGTCGTAGGGCACCGTCAGTTGCTGGCCCTCGGCGGTGAGGACGAACACGCGGCGACCGTCCCGGGCGGAGGCCAGGGCGACCGCGGTCACGTCCTCCAGGAAGATGTGGACGTCGCCCTTGAGGACGATCCCGGCCAGGTCCTTGTGGTCCCGCAGCCAGTCCTTCACCAGACCGTCGTTGGCCCTGATGGCGTCCATCACAGCCTGGCGGTTGTGCTTGAAGGCCTCGGCGATCGCCTGCGCCGGACTCGCCGCTTCCTCGGCGGCGGCCGACGACCCCGACCCCTTCACGGCGCCGGCGATGACCTTGGCCAGCTCCTTGTTCTCGGCCAGGGCGGCGGTGATGACCTTCTTGCTCGGGCCTTCGAAGGCCCGGATGAAGCTCTTCGGGTCCCGGTAGAGGGCGAAGCCGCGCTGCAGGAGGGTCTTCACGCCGCGGCGGCGCACCACGATCTTCCGCCCGACGATTTCGACCGTCTGTTCCGTTCCTTCCGCCACGAGGGGCGCGTCGTCCACCCGGTGTCCTCCCCCTTTGATCAGCGCCCACCAGGTTACGGCCGCGGCGTCACCTTCTCCGACCATCGGGCAAAACGACGCGGCAAAGCAGGTGATTCCACCCGGAGGTCACCCCCGGGCTCCCGGAGAAGTAGGCCCATCCGGGTCGTCGGCGAATCCCCTTCCGGATCTCCAGCCGCGTCCCGGGAGCTTGCTCACCATGTCGTTGTTCACTCGCCGCGCCCTCCCCCGCCCTTCACGACGCCCGCGGCGGGTCAGCGCCGCCGGGGTCGTCGCCGGCGTCACCAGCGCCTTGCTGGTCCTCGGCGGAGCCCCCGCCGCCCACGCCGCCACCGACACCACCGCCCCGACCTGGGGCGCCGTGACCGTCAGCCCGGCGTCGATTGACACGTCGGCCGGGCCGGCGACGGTCACCGTGACCGCCCGGATCCTCGACGACCAGTCCGGGATCACCAGCGGCGGCAGCACCGGCGGCGGCGGGGGCAATCTCACCTTCCGGGCGTCATCGACGACGCAGAACCTCTATGTCAGCTTCTCGGCCGCCAACCGGATCTCGGGCACGGCCCAGGACGGCGTGTACGAGTCGACGATCACCGTCCCCCGCTACGCCGCCGGGGGCACCTGGTCGATCACTGGCTCCGGTCTGAGCGACGGCGCCGGCAACTACCGCTACACCTCCACCGCCGCGGAGTCGGCCGCCGCCGGGCTCACCGCCAGCTTCAGCCAGACCGGTGCCGGCGACACCGCCGCCCCCACCGTCACGGCCATCACGCTGACGCCGTCGTCGATCGACACCTCGACGGCCGCCCGCACCGTCACCGTGCGGGTCCGGGCCACCGACGACCTGTCCGGCATCACGTCCAGCACCGGCCCGGTCCCGACCTTCGGCGGCTCGATCCACCTCAACGTCGTGGGGCCGCCCGGCCAGCAGAGCAAGAGCGTCTTCTTCAGCTCCCACCACCGGGTGTCGGGCACCGCCACCGACGGCCTCTACGAGACCACACTGTCGATGCCCCGCTACTCGGCCGCCGGTACCTGGCGGGTCAGCAACGTCTCCGCCCAGGACAGCGCCGGCAACTCCAAGATCACCCAGGGCGCCGACCTCACCGCCGCCGGCCTCGACGTCAGCTTCACCCAGACCGGCGCCGGGGACACCACCGCTCCGACGCTGAGCGAGATCACCGTCAGCCCGACCGAGATCAACCCGGCTGTGTCGGCCCAGAGCGTGACCGTCTCGGCCCGTATCACCGACGACCTCGCCGGTCTGATCGACCCGAGCTCGAGCAACGGTTGGAACGGCGGCTACGCCAGCGTCAGCTTCGCCAACGAGAACTCCTCGTCATTCGCGTCGGTGAACCTCACGGCCGGGAACCGGGTGCAGGGCACGGAGACCGACGGGATCTACCAGGCGACGATGACGGTCCCCCGGGGTGCCACCGGCCGCTTCACGATGACGGGCGCCACCGTGGCCGACGCCGTCGGCAACCTTCGCTTCCCCAGCGGTGCCGAACTCGGCTCGGCGTCGTTCCGAACGGTCGACACCGTCTCGATCCCCTCGGCACCGACGAAGGTCACGGCCCGCGCCGGCAACCGTTCCCTGGCCGTGTCGTGGACGCCGCCCGACCGCGACGGCGGCGCCGCCCTCACCGGCTACCAGGTCACCGCCTACTACGAAGGGGTGCACGGCATGCTGGGCTGCGACCCGTTCGCGCAGGGGGAGATCCCCCACACCAGCTCCGGGCCCGGCGACTGTGACGTGACCGTCACCGCTCCGCCCTTCGCCACGTCGGCCGACCTCACCGGTCTCGTCAACGGCGCGCCCTACACCGTCCGGGTGACGGCCGCCAACAGCGCCGGGTACGGTCCGGAGTCGGACCCGTCGCCGGCCGTCAAGCCCTTCGACCCGGCCAGCGACACCTCCCCGCCGGAGGTCCGGTCGCTCGAACTGTCGCCCGCCTCGGTCGACACCTCCGCCGAGGCCACCACCATCACCCTCACCGCCCGCATCGCCGACAACCTCTCAGGCTTCGGCACCGGCGCCTCGTCCGGCTCGCTGACACTGCGCAGCCCCAGCGGCCGCTTCCAGCACTACGCCTCCCTGTACGACGGCAAGCGGATCTCGGGCAGCGCCCTCGACGGCACGTACCGCACCACCGTCACCCTGCCCCGCTACGCCGAGCACGGCACCTGGACGGCGTCGCTCTACCTGACCGACGGCGTCGGCAACACCACCACCGTCTCCACGACGGCGCTGGCCGAGGCCGGCTTCTCTTCGGCGGTGGAGCAGACCGGCTCGCCGTCCGACACCACCGGCCCGACCCTGGCCGGCCTCACGATC
The DNA here is from genome assembly GCA_040756995.1 of Actinomycetota bacterium. Taxonomy (GTDB): domain Bacteria; phylum Actinomycetota; class Acidimicrobiia; order IMCC26256; family BP-133; genus BP-133. Next base: position 49,473 of record JBFLYK010000024.1, read on the forward strand.
TCGCCGGCCACGGTCGACACTGGCGTCGAACAGACCATCACCGTCGAGGCGCACCTCACCGACGAACTCAGCGGGCTCAGCCCCTACGGGCCGTCGCTGTGGTTCCGCAGCCCGTCCGGCCGCCAGTCCGTCTACATGACCCTCAAGCAGCAGTCCGGAACGGCGCAGGACGGCCGGTGGACGGGGACGACGACGCTCCCCCACTACTCCGAGGCCGGCACGTGGACGGCCATGAACCTCCACCTGTCCCGAAGCTCACCGGAGCGGCGGCGTCAGCCGCAGCTCGTGACCCGCGTGTGGATCATCGTGCCCCGCTGGTCCATCGACGCCGCGAAGCGGATCAGCGTCGGCGACTGACCCTGCCGGGTGAACTTCACCGTGACCCGGGGACCGGACGGGGAGGACACCTGCTCCGTCCAGCCGTCGTTGGCCGTGGCGCCGACGATGCGCAGCTCCGTCTCCGAGAGCCGCTCGACGTCGACGCTGCCCGCCTCGCCGGCCTCGTGGGTCTGCGGCGGGTCGCCCATCTGCGGCGCCGGGCCCTTGTTGATCTGCGGGGGGTCGCAGACACTCGACGACCGCCCGGAACCGGAACCGGAACCCGAACCGGAACCCGAACCGGATCCCGACCGGGTCGTGCCGGTCGAGCCCGAGGATCCCTTGCCGGTCGTGTCCGTGCCGGAGTCCGACCCGGAGTCGGCCCCCGGATCCGTCGAGGGATCACTGGTCGAATCGCCCGCCGAGCCCGCGCTGTCGTCGGGGGGCATCGTGGTCGTCGTCGCCTTGGCCGGGATGTTGGCCGCCGGCGTCGACTGTTCCGCCGCCAGCACCGGCGAGATCGCCACCAGGCCGACCACGCCCACGGCCAGCGGGAACAGGAATCGACGGTTCATTGGCCGCCTCCTCACGCTTGTGCACCGTTTGCTAACAAAGGACCAGATTAATCACATCTGAAACATCCATAGCGCCAATCACACCTTTCTCTCAGCTGAACGGTCGTGCCGGGTGCCGGAGCGGCCGGAGGGCCGCGGTACTTTCGACGTCGTGGCCGATCCGAGCGTCGTACTGAGCGAGCGCTTCGCCGGCGCCCTGGCCTCCCTCGACGAGACGCTCCGGGGCGCTGACCCCGTCGTCCGCCGTTCCGACCGGGCCGACTACCAGGTCAACGGATCGATGGCGCTGGCCAAGCGGACGGGCCGGCCACCCCGCGACCTGGCCCAGGACATCGTCGCCCGGGTCGACCTGGCCGACATCGCCCATCCGCCGGAGATCGCCGGTCCCGGATTCATCAACGTCACCCTCCAGGACGCCTTCCTGGCCCGGGCCCTGCAGGAGACGGCCGACGATCCCGCCCTGGGCGTCACCCCGGCCGCCACCACCGAGACGGTCGTCATCGACTACTCGGCGCCCAACGTGGCCAAGGAGATGCACGTCGGGCACCTCCGCAGCACCATCATCGGCGACGCCCTGGTGCGGGTGCTGGAGTTCGTCGGCCACCGCGTCATCCGCCAGAACCACCTCGGCGACTGGGGCACGCCGTTCGGGATGCTCATCGAGCACCTGCTGTCGGTCGGCGAGGCGGAAGCGGCCAACGAACTGTCGGTCGGCGACCTCGGCCGCTTCTACCAGGAGGCCCGGGCGGAGTTCGACGCCAACCCCGACTTCGCCGACCGGGCCCGCCGCCGGGTCGTCGAGCTGCAGGCCGGCGACCCCCAGACGCTGCGGCTGTGGAAGCTGCTGGTCGACGAGTCGTCCCGCTACTTCGAAGCGGTGTACGAGCGCCTCGGCGTCAAGCTCACGGCCGACGACCAGGCCGGCGAGAGCATGTACAACCCGCTCCTGGCCGACACGATGGCCGAGCTGGAGCGCCTCGGCCTGCTGGTCGAGAGCGAGGGAGCCCTGTGCGTGTTCCCCCCCGGGTTCACCACCCGGGACGGCAACCCGCTGCCGCTCATCGTCCGCAAGACCGACGGCGGTTTCGGCTACGACACCACCGACCTGGCCGCCATCCGCTACCGGCTGAAGGATCTGGGTGCCGACCGGATCATCTACGTCGTCGGCGCTCCCCAGCGGGAGCACCTGGAGATGATCATCGAGACCGCCCGCCAGGCCGGGTGGCTCAAGCCACCGGCCCGGGCCGAGCACGTGGCCTTCGGCAGCGTGCTGGGGGCCGACCGCAAGATGTTCCGCACCCGGGCGGGAGGCAGCATCCGCTTGGTCGACCTCCTCGACGAGGCCGTCGAACGGGCCGCCCGCATCGTGGCCGAACGGGGCGACGAGCTGAGTGCCGAGGAGCAGGCGGCGGTCAGCGAGGCGGTCGGCATCGGCGCGGTGAAGTACGCCGACCTGTCGAACGACCGGGTGAAGGACTACGTCTTCGACTGGGACCGGATGCTCGACTTCCAGGGCAACACCGGGCCCTACCTGCAGTACGCCCACGCCCGGGTCCGGTCGATCTTCCGCAAGGCGCAGGCCGAGGGCGTCGCCACCAGCGGTCTGGCGCCGGCGGCGGAGTTCCTGCCCGCCGAACGCCGCCTGGCGCTGGAGCTACTGTCGTTCGACGGGGCGGTGCACGCCACCGAGGTGTCGCTGCAGCCCCACCGGCTCTGCACGTACCTCTTCGACCTGGCCACGGCCTTCACCGACTTCTACGAGAGCTGCCCCGTTCTGCGGGCCGACACCCCCGAGCAGGTCCGGTCGAGGCTCTTCCTGGCCGACCTCACGGCCCGGATCCTGGCCCAGGGCCTTGATCTGCTGGGCATCGCCGCTCCCGACCGGATGTAGCCCGGCCGGCTCTTCACATCTGCACTCCGTCTCCACACCGTCTTCACATCTCGCCGTCATCGTGGGCGCCGTCGAGTCGAGATGACGGAGGAAACGAAGATGAGCAAGCGTTTGTGGACGGGTCTCCTGGTCGGCCTGCTGGGCGCCATGGCGCTGGTCGCCGTGGGCGTCGGCGCCTACCACGCCGGACAGGACCATGAGGCGGTGGTGACCACCGTCCCCGGCGCCGCCGGCGAGGTGGTCCGGGTCGTGAACTACGGGCACTGGCGGGGCGGTCCGCCCTTCGGATTCCTGTTTCCCCTGCTGATCATCGGCCTGATCGTCCTGCTGGTCGCCGGCCGGCGCCGGGCCTACTGGGGCCGTCCCTGGGGTCCCGGGCCCTGGGGCGCCGGACCGGCCGGCTGGGGCGGCGGCCCCTGCGGCCCGGCCGGCAAGGAAGCCGCCTTGTCAGAGTGGCACCAACGGGTCCACGCCGAGGCCGGCACGACCCCTGGCCCTCCTGGCGCATCGTCCCCCGACGCCTGAGCTGGGCCCGAGCCCCGTGCCTAACCGCGACCGGTCGCGCCTGAGGCCCTATAAGGGCCCTGAGCGCGACCGGTCGCGCTGGGGAACCCAGGGCGGTCGGCCCGGGGCGCTCCTACATCCACCGGCTGAGGACGAGAAACCCGCGAGGATGGTCAGCGGTGAAGACGGTCCTGGTTGTTGATGACGAGCCCAAGATCGTCGACGTGGTCCGGGAGTACCTGGAGCACGCCGGTTTCGCGGTGCGCACGGCCGGGGACGGGCCCGCCGCACTCGAGCGTGCCCGGGCGCTCGCTCCTGATCTCGTTGTGCTCGACCTCGGACTACCCGGGCTCGACGGGCTGGACGTCGCCCGGCAACTCCGCAAGTCGTCCCGCGTGCCGGTCATCATCCTCACCGCCCGCGGTGAGGAGGTCGACCGGATCATCGGCCTCGAACTGGGAGCCGACGACTACCTGGTCAAGCCGTTCAGCCCGAGGGAGCTCGTGGCGCGCGTGCGGGCAGTCCTCCGTCGGGTCGACGAGCGGGAGACCACCAGTAGCGACGAACCGATCGTGCGGGGCGACGTCGTGGTCGACCCCGCCCGCCGGCGGGTCACCGTGGCCGGCCGGGCCGTCGACCTCACGCCGACCGAGTTCGACCTGCTGGCGCATCTCGCCCGCCAACCCGGCCGGGTCTTCACCCGCTCGCAGCTGCTGACCGCCATCCACGGCGTGGCCGTCGAGTCCTACGAACGGGCCGTCGACGCCCACATCAAGAACCTGCGTCGCAAGATCGAGCCCGACCCTCGCCATCCCCGCTACGTCCTGACCGCCCACGGAATCGGCTACCGCTTCACCGACGACGGTGCCTGAGGGCCAAGCGTCCGCCTCCCCCAAGCCCGCGCCCGAGCAAGGTGGGCCCGGATCTCCCCACTGCCCGGGACGGGGGCCCCGGCGCCGTCGCGGGCCGGGATGGCGGCGGCATGCCGGGCCGCCGCGGTGGTGGCCGGAAGGCGAGCAGTGGCCACCGGCGGGCCCTCCCTGGCGGCATGCACCGGTTCGGTTCCGGCGGCGCCTCCTCTTGTTCGTCGTTCTTGCGGTCCTCCTGCTGGCGGGGCTCGGGATCACGCTCGGAGCGATCATCTGGCACGACGACGGCCGGCGGGGGCCCGGCGGGCCGGACAGGCCGGGGCCCGAAAGGCGCGGGCCCTTCCCCGGAGTCGCCGTGGTCATCGGCCTCGCCGCGCTGGCCGGCACCGGGATCGCCTACCGGCGGTTGGCCGGACCGGTCGGCGATCTGCTGGAGGCGGCCGACCGCGTCGGGGCCGGCGACTACGGGCAGCGGCTCCGGCCCCGGGGCCCCCGCGAGGTGCAGGGCCTCATGCAGACCTTCAACGAGATGAGCGGCCGGCTGGAAGCGGCCGACGCCGCCCGGCGCCAGTTCCTGGCCGACGTGACGCACGAGCTCCGCACGCCGCTCGCCGTCCTCCAGAGCGGCATCGAGGCTCAGCTCGACGGGATCCACCCCCGCGACGATGCCCACCTGGCGTCGCTGCTCGACGAGACCCATGTCCTGACCCGGGTGGTCGAGGACCTCCACACCCTCGCCCTGGCCGGCGCCGGCCGCCTGACGCTGCACCGGGAGAGCCTGGATGCCGCCGCCGCGGTCGACGACGCCGTGGCGGCGCACGCCGCCACGGCGGCCTCCCGCGGCGTGACGATCACGGCCGACGCTCCGCCGCCGCCCCCGGTCCTCGACGCGGATCCCGTTCGCCTGCAACAGATTCTCGGGAATCTGCTCGGCAATGCGTTGCGGCACACACCGGCCGGTGGGCGTATCACCGTCACCGTCGACCAGCCGGATCCCCGCACGGTGCGGTTCACCGTCGCCGACACCGGGCCCGGTTTCCCGGCCGAGCAGCTGCCGGAGCTCTTCAACCGCTTCATCAAGTCGGAGGGGTCGCAGGGCAGCGGCCTGGGGCTGGCCATCGCCCGCGACCTCGTCGCCGCCCACGGCGGCAGCATCGAGGCCACCAACCGGCCCGAGGGCGGCGCGGTCGTGTCGTTCCGCCTCCCCGCCGGCTGAGCTCGAGAGCGGCAATTCCGGCGATGTTCCCCCGTCCTTCACAACCGGGAGACCGATCGGAAACGCGTCCGCCGTTAGGTTCACAGGCGATGACCGAGACCCTGCCCCGCGCCGCGGCTGACGGCCTTCCACCGGCAGCCGTCCCGCCCGCCATGTCCCGCCGGGCCAAGATCGTCTGCACGATCGGGCCGGCCTCCAGCGCCCGCGAGCGCGTCGCCGCCCTCGTCGGCGCCGGCATGGACATCGCCCGCCTCAACTTCTCCCACGGCGACCAGCAGGAGCACGCCGCGGCCTACGCTAACGTGCGGGCCGCGTCCGACGCCGCCGGGCGGGCGGTCGGCGTGCTGGCCGACCTCCAGGGCCCCAAGCTCCGCATCGGCGGGCTCCTCGGTGGCGCGGCCGTCCTGGCCGGCGGCGCCCGCCTCGTCATCAGCGTCAGCGCGGCCACCGGAACCCCTGACCGCCTGTCGACGACCTACGCCGCGCTGGCCGACGACGTGAGTCCCGGCGACACCATCCTCCTGGCCGACGGCACGGTCGAGTTGCGGGTGCTGGCGGTCTCCCCCGGCCCGCCCGGCGAGGTCGAGTGCGTCGTCATCCGGGGCGGCACGATCCGCGACCACAGCGGGATGAACCTGCCCGGGGTGGCGGTCAGCAGCCCGTCCCTCACCGACAAGGACGTCGACGACCTCCGCTTCGCCCTGCGGCTCGGCGTCGACCTCGTGGCCCTGTCGTTCGTGCGCCGCCCGGAGGACGCGGAGGCCGTCCGGGCCGTCATGGACCGGGAGGGCATCCGCGTGCCCGTCATCGCCAAGCTCGAACGCCCCGAGGCCCTCGAGCAGCTCGAGGCCGTCATCGAGGCGTTCGACGGGATCATGGTCGCCCGGGGCGACCTCGGCGTGGAAACCGCCCTCGAGCGGGTCCCGCTGGTGCAGAAGCGGGCCATCGACCTCTGCCGCCGCCAGGCCAAGCCGGTCATCGTCGCCACCGAGATGCTGGAGTCGATGGTGGAGCGCAACCGGCCGACCCGGGCCGAAGCCTCCGACGTGGCCAACGCCGTCCTCGACGGAGCCGACGCCCTGATGCTGTCGGCCGAGACCAGCATCGGCCGCCATCCGGTCGAGGCCGTGACCACGATGGCCCGCATCATCGCCGCCAGCGAGACGCTCCTCGACCCCTCGCCGAGCCGGGCCCGCATCGACTCGCTCCGCCCCCAGGAGGAGGCCATCGCCCTCGGCGCGGTCATGGTCGGACGGGCGGTGGGGGCCAAGGCCCTCGTCGCCTTCACGCTCTCCGGCGCCGGCGCCCGCCTGCTGGCCGCCCAGCGGCCGGCGCTGCCGGTGCTGGCCTTCACGCCGGAGCCGAGGGTCCGCAGCCAGCTGGCCCTCGTCTGGGGTGTGGAGACGTTCCTGGAACCGGCGCCGGCCGACACCGACGAGATGACCGCCCACGTTGACCGGGCGATGCTCGAGCTCGGAAAGGCCGAGCCCGGCGACGCCGTCGTCGTCGTGGCCGGCACACCGCCGGGGACGGAGGCGTCGACCAACACCCTGCGGGTCCACCGCCTCGGCCAACGGTGAACCGGGGCGACGAGCGGCGCCCGGCCGCCCGTCCGCCCACCCTCTTTACACGTCCGGCCGAAAGCGGATCCTGACGGGGTGCAGTGCCCGACCTGCGGGGCCCGGGACGGGTCGTGGCGCCGCCCCTGCCGTAGCTGCGGGGAGCGGGCGACACTGCGGGCGTTCGGCCGCCTGGCCTTCGCCGAGGATCCGACCGCCCCACCGGGGACCGGCCTCCCCGGCCGGCCGAGCTGGCCAGCCCCCAGGCCCGCATCGTCGCCGCCGCCCTCGACGTCAGCTTCGCCGGGCTGGCGCTGTTGTGGTCGGGCGCCATCGGGTTCGACCAGGCCTTCGCCACGTCGCCGTCGGCGCCCCGCCACGTCGTGCGGGTCGTCGTCTGGATCGCCGTCCTGCTCTGCCCGATGCTGATGGAGGCCAACAACGGCCAGACGTTCGGCAAGCGGATCGTCGGCATCCGGGTCGTCAGCCGGGAGACCGGCGGGCCCATCCCGCTCGGGGTCGCCGTCCACCGGGGCGGCGCCCGGGCGCTGTTCTGGTTCGTCACCTTCCTGGCGCTCGGCGACCCCCTGATGCAGCCGCTCCACGACCGCTCGGCCGGCACGGTGGTGATCAACGCCGACGCCTTCGGCTGGACCCCCCGCGCCGCCTGACCGGCACTCCGGACAAAACGGCCGGCAGAACCGTCCTTTACGTCCCCCTCCGCAGGAACCGGGGGACGGGGTCTGGAACAACCACACCGATGCTGGGGGAACGCAGAAAAAGGCCGTGTTTCGCGCGGCCGGTGCAGCCTCGTACGCCGAACGGTCGGCGCCACGGATGGCGCGCGCCGCGGCGGCAGTACCGCTTCTAGCGCCGGGCGCCCGGCCCCCAAGCCCCTCGGCCGGCTACCGCTCCCAGCGACGACCGAGGACCAGCGTCGGTTCCTCGTCGTCGTCGACGGGAACCGCCTCCACCGGCAGGTTGTCCTCGATGTGGTGCGCCGTCTTGCGCAGCGTCCGGCCGGAGAACAGCGCCACGGCGGCGATCGCCATGAGCACCACGAGGCCGGCGCCCGTCCGCGGCAGGGTCTGGCTCGGCGCCTGGGTCGAACCGGCGCTGGCCGGGGCGGCGACCTCGGTGCCCTGCGCCTTCCGGGTCGTCGGCGTGGTGGCCCGGCTGGTGGTCGGCGTCGTCACCGGCGGCGACTCGAGGCGGGGCTCCTTCTCCCACGGCGGCCACGGCGCCTTGTACTCACCGCTGCCGACCGGCGGATTGAAGATCCGTGAGCCGGTCGAGGGGGGCGTGGAGAACAGCGGCCCCCGGGTCGTCGGCGTGCTGCGGGTCTCGGGCTTGGGCTCGGGCTGCGACTGCGACGGCGGCGAGGGGGACCGGGCCAGGGCCTTGAACGTCCCGGCGGCGCCGACCGGGAAGCACGTCTTCTCGCTCCAGCGGGTGACCGGGCCGAACGGACCTTCGGTCTTGAGGAAGCTCTGGCTGCAGACCGTGCTCTTCTCCCGCAGACCGGACGGCACGTCCACGTCCAGGGTGACCGTGCCCTGATCGGTGCGGAACGAACGCTCGGCCCACGGCTGGGCCGGGTCGCCGTCGACGCTCAGGCACTCCAGCACCCGATGGGCCCGGGTGCCGGCCACCATGGCGTTGGGCCACTGCAGCGTGATGGAGACGGGCTGCCCGGCGGCCACGGAGCTCCCGGCGACGGGATCGGTCGTCTTGTCGAGGTCCCCCACGGGGCGATGGCCGTAGACGTCGGCGCAGGTGTCGTCGAAGGTGGTCTGGGCGGCGCCGGCCGGTGGAGCGAGTACGGCGGGCACGACGAGACCGACCGCCATCGCCATCCCGATTGCCGCCGACCGCCATCCCCGACTGCCCATGGGCCTCCGCTGCCCTCGCATCCCGGGCTCCGCCCGCCCGGATCACACCGGCCGGGTCTCAACGTTAACGCAGACCTACGGTGTTGTCACTGTGGAGCACGACCACAGTCCACCTCAACTTTCTCCCAACTGCTGGCATTCATGCCGAATTGCACGCAATGCCAAAATCCTGGTAGTTTGGGATATGACGGTCGAACGGGTGATTTCCCTGATTGGCCATCTCGAGGGACGGCGGGTCAGCGTGGCGCTGGCCGACGGCTCCCGACTCGACGACTGTGAGCTCGTCTCCGCCGGCCACGGCGCTCCGACCCTCTGGCTCTTCGTCAACGGGAACGACGTCTTCGTCCCGGTGGCCCAGGTGACCGACGCCTGGGAAGCGGCGTAACCCCACCACTACCCTTCCGGCCATGACGGGAGCGGGTGGGCCGGCCCACCAGTGACTGAGCCTGTCGCCGAGTCCCCCGGGTGCGAATCATCTCCCGCTTTCCCGCCGCTTCGCTTCGACGAGGTGCACGACGCCGCCGGCCGGACGCGGCCGCACTGGCGCCGCCTCGAACGCGATCTGCTGAGCGCCGATCGGGCCACCCTGCTGCGGGCCCAGGACCGTGTCCGCCGCCTGCGCCGCAACCAGGGAACCCTGCCCGAGGCGCCCCATGGCGCCCTCCGGCCGCTCGACCCCGTCCCCCATGTGCTGAGCGCCCAGGAGTGGGCGACGCTGGAGGCCGGGCTGCGGCAGCGGGCCCGGCTGCTCGACCGGCTCCTGGCCGACGTCTACGGGCCGCGGGACCTCGTCGCCCGCGGGGTCCTGCCGGCCGAGGTCGTCTACGCCGCTCCCGGCTTCCTGCGGCCCTGCGCCGGCGTCCCCGTCCCCCGCCGGCTCGTCACCGCCTCCGTCGACCTCGCCCGGGCGCCCGACGGCTCGTGGCGGGTGAGGGGTGACCGGGCCAGCGTGCCCCGGGGTCTCGGCGGCATGCTCAGCGCCCGGCGGGTGCTGGCCGGGCTGCACCCCGACCTCTACCGGGCGCTGCGCGTCCAGCGGGTCGACGGCTTCTTCGACACCTTGCGCTCGACGCTGGCCCGGCTGGGGGAAGGTCCGGCGGCCGCGGGCTCGAGACCCGACCGCAGCGTCCGGACCGTCATCCTCAGCCCCGGTCCCGACCTGGCCGCCTTCCCGGAGCACACCTACCTGGCCCGCAACCTCGGCTACACGCTCGTCTCGGGCACCGACCTGACCGTGCGCCAGGGCCGGGTGGCGGTCCGGTCGGTCGGGGGCCTGGAGCCGGCCGACGTCGTGCTGCGCCTCGTCGACGACGCCTGGTGCGACCCGCTGGAGCTGCGGCCCGACTCGCTGCTCGGCCCGCCGGGCCTCATCGAGGCCACCCGCCGGGGCGGCGTGGCGCTGGCCAACGCGCTGGGCACGGGCTTCCTCGAACATCCCGCCCTCGGCGCCTTCCTGCCGGCCATCAGCCGGGCCCTCCTGGGCGAGGACCTCCGCTTGGCGCCCGTCCCCACCTGGTGGTGCGGCGACGACAGCGGCCGGGCCGAGGTGCTCGCCGATCTCGACCGCGTGGTCCTCCGGCCCCTCACCGCCGGCGCCGCACCCGGCGTCGTCCCCGGCGCCCGGCTGTTCCCCCGGTTCCTGACCCAGGCCGAACGGGAAGCGCTGCGGGCCGCCGTCGAGCAGCGCCCGGGATCGTGGGCGGCCGAGGAGTACGGCGAAGCGAGCACCGCACCCGTCGTCCGCGACGGCCGGCTGGCGGCCGGACGCCTCGTTCTGCGCTGCTTCGTGGTGGCCGACGGCGACGACTGGGAGGTGCTCCCCGGAGGGCTCGGCCGGGTGCGCCTCGAGGGGCCCAAGGAGCCGGCATCCGTTGTCCGCAAAGACGTCTGGGCCCTGGCCGCGGGGCCGCACCGCCTGGCCGGCCCGGTCCTCACCCTCCCCCAGATCGACCTCGGCGCCTCGCTGCCGAGCCGCAACGCCGAGGCCCTGTACTGGATGGGCCGCCACGCCGAAGCAGCCGAGACGGCCATCCGGATGGACCAGACGATCAGCGCCGAGCTGGGCGCAACGCCGGAACTGGCCACCGAGGCCGGCGGGGCCTGGCTGTCGATGTTCTCCGCCGCCCGGCCGGGCAGCCTCGTCGGTTCCCTGGCCCAGCTGCTCGAGGCCTCGCTGTCGGCCCGGGAGCTGCTGTCGACCCACACCGGCCAGGTGCTGGCCAACCTGGAGGACCGGCTGGAGGCCCTGCGCTCGGCCTCCGACGCACCGGCCGAGATGGAGGAGATCACGAGCTCCACGCTGATCAATCTCATGGCCCTGGCCGGGTTGTCGGCCGAGAGCATGGTGCGCGATCCCGGCTATCTCATGAGCGACATCGGCCGCCGCCTGGAACGGGCCCGGCTGCTGGTGCACGTCCTGCGGGAGACGCTGGTGCCGGTGCCCGACCCCGACATCGCCGGTCTCACCCACGAAACGCTGCTGGCCTGTTGCGAGAGCCTGGTGGCCTACCGCCGGCGCCACCGCTCCGACATCGAGCTCGAGGCGCTGGCCAACCTGCTGATCACCGATCCCAGCAATCCCCGCTCGCTGGCCTTCCAGGCCGACCGGCTGATGGCCGATCTGCGCCGCCTGCCCGGTGAGCCACCCGAAGGAGCGCTGCAGCCGCTGGGCACCGTCCTGGAGCGGGTGCTGGTCGCCGAGCTCCCCCGGCTCCTCAGTCCCGTCGGGGACAGCCGCCCCGGGCTGCGGGACTGGCTCGACGATGTCGGTTCCCACCTCGAGCAGGTGGCGGCGGCCGTGAACCTCATCTACTTCGCCCATGTGCCGGTGCAGCCGGTCGACGTCCTCCTGGGCGGTGCCGAGCCGTGAACCTGGCCGTCCGCCACGAGACACGCTTCACCTACGAGGCGGTGGTCACCCACGGCCTGAGCGAAGCCCGGGTGCTGCCCCGGGTGACGCCGACGCAGGCGGTGCGCCACGCCGAGGTGACCGTCGAACCCCGGCCCGACGAGCGGGCGGAGCATCTCGACTTCTTCGGCAACCGGGTGGTGTACCTGGCGCTGTCCCGTCCCCATTCGGTGCTGACGGTCACCGCCACCGCCGAGGTCGAGGTCGGAGAAGCCGTGCCGGGCCCGGCGGCCGACGAGCCGTGGGACGCCATCGTCTGGCCGGCCGACCTCGTGCAGTTCGTCGTGGCGTCGCCGCTCGTGGAAGCGGACGGCGCCGTCGCCGCCTACGCCCGCCGGTCGTTCCCGCCCGGGCGGCCCCTGCGGGAGGCGGTCACCGAGCTGACGGAACGGATCCACCGCGACTTCGTGTACCGGCCGGGCGTCACCACGGTGCTCACCCCGGTGTCGGAGGTGATGGCGCAGCGCCGGGGCGTGTGCCAGGACTTCGCCCACCTCGAGATCGCCTGTCTCCGTTCCCTCGGGCTTCCCGCCCGCTATGTGAGCGGACACGTGGAGACCGGCCCGGCCGACGGTGGCGATGGCCTCGTCGGCGCCGGGGCGTCGCACGCCTGGTGCGCCGTGGCCCTGCCCGACGGCACCTGGCTCGACGTCGATCCCACCAACCGGCTGGTGACACCGGCCCACGTCACCCTGGCCTGGGGCCGCGACTACTCCGACGTCGCACCCCTGAAGGGCGTCGTCTTCACGGAAGGCGGCCACCACCTGTCGGTCACGGTCACCGTGACCCGGATGTGACGGGTCAGTCGGCGGCGGGCGCCTTCGCCGCTGAGCGTTCCGCCTTGCGGCGGATCTGGTTGTAGATGGCGGTGAGGCCCATCGCCTTGCGCATGTCGAAGACGGTCTGTTTGACCTCGGCCCTTGTCCGCTCGGTGCCTTCCACGATGAGCCGGTCGACGAGACCAGAGTCGGCCTCGAACCGGGCCCGCCGCTCCCGCATCGGGTCGAGGAACCGGTTGACGGCCAGGGCCAGCTTCTCCTTGACCTCGACGTCGCCCACTTTCCCTTTCCGGTAACGGGACTTGAGGTCGTCGACCTCTTCCCTGTTGGGGTTGAAGACGTCGTGGTAGATGAAGACCGGGTTGCCTTCCACCGTCCCCGGGATGTCGGCCCGGATGCGCTTCGGGTCGGTGTACATGTTTCCGACCTTCTTCCGCACGGTGGCCTCGTCGTCGGACAGGTAGATCGTGTTGCCGAGGCTCTTGCTCATTTTTCCCTGCCCGTCGGTGCCGACCAGGGTGGGCACCTCGGCCATCAGGAAGTCGGGCTCCGGGAACACCTCGCCGTAGAGATTGTTGAAGCGCCGGGCGATCTCCCGGGTCACCTCGACGTGGGGAACGTTGTCCTTGCCGACCGGCACGACGTGGGCCTTGACGCAAAGGATGTCGGCCGCCTGCAGCACCGGATAGCCGAGCAGGCCGTAGGGCATCTCCTCCTTCTTGGCGTCGCGGGCCATCTCCTTGAGGCTCGGCATGCGCTCGAGCCGGGGAACCGTGACGAGGTTCTGGAAGATCGTGTTGATCTCGCAGACCTCCGGGATCGCCGACTGCAGGTAGAACGTCGCCAGCTCCGGTTCGATCCCCGCCGCCAGCGAGTCGAGCACCATCTGACGGGCGTTGGCGCTGACCTCGGCGATGTCCTCCTTGCTGTTCTTGGTCGTCAGCATGTGGAGGTCGGCGATGATGAAGAAGCTCTCGTACTTGTGCTGGAGCTCGACGCGATTCTTGATGCTGCCGACGTAGTGGCCGACGTGCAGCTTCCCGGTCGGCCGGTCTCCGGTCAGCATCCGCTTGTTGGGCATCCCCTCATGCTACGGGTTAGCGCCAATCGCCCCCGAGACGGCGGACAGCCAGGGCCTGGGCCTCGGCCGGGCAGTTCCAGTAGTGACCCCGCCGCGCTCCCCAGATGGTGGCCAGGCAGTCGGCGCCGGCCTCCAGGGCGGGAGCGATCGAGGTGAAACCCCAACGGGTGTAGTCGGCGATGATCTCCCGGAACCGGTTCTGGCGGTACTGCCAGGCGTGGGCCAGCTCGTGGAGAACGACGTAGCGCAGCCGGTGCTGATCACCGAACGCGCTGGGCCCGATCCAGATGATCGACCGGGCCGCCTCGTAGACGCCCCAGTGGCAGCAGTCGGACGGGTGATAGCCCATGGCGAAGCGCACGCCGGCCGCCCGCCAGTTCCAGCCGGTGGAGTCGGCGATGGCCTCGACCTGCGCCTGGGCGTCGCGGCCGCTCGACGCCGGCCGGGGCTTCGGCGGTGCCGTCGTCGGGGGAGGAGGCGGCGGGGGCGCCGTGGTCGTGGTCGTCTCCACCGGCGGCGGCGCGGTCGTGGTGGTGGTCGCCACCGGCACCGTCGTCGTCGTGGCCGGCTCGGCCGTCTCCGGGGTCATCAACAGCTTCGGCGGGACGGGCAGGTCGAGGACCGGCGCCACCGGTCCGAACCCTGCGGCCTCGGCCCGTCCCTCCGTCGGGTGGACACCCACCAGACCGAAGACGCCGACGGCGACGGCGAAACTCATCGCGCTGACTTGTCGGGACCAACCCGGCCGCGCCGAGCAGGACCCCTGCCCATTCCCCAGATTCACGTTGTCTCCGATGCCCCAAATTCATCGGCTCCGCTTCCACCGCTGGAGGGCGGAAGAGGACGTATTGGCTACATCGGCCATACCGGGGCTCGGCTTGAGCCCACGCGGAACCTACCCCGCGTCATGGGGGCCAGTCGCCGCCCAATATGAGGAACCCCTGAGAATCAGAGGGTGCCGGGCTGGATCGTCAGCGTCTGCGGCTCGCCCCGCAGGACTCGGATGGCCAGCTGTCCGTTGCTCAGCGTGGCTTCCACGCCGCCGCCGAAGCCGGCCGGGAGATCGACCTCCCGCTCGTAACCGCCGTAGTGCCACTCGTGGACGAGATAGTCGCGGGGCCCGGCGCTGCGGACGTGGGCCCAGAACCGCACCGAGCCGGGCTTGAGCTCGATCGTGACGTCCTTGGCCGTCACCGCCGGCAAGGGCGCCACGATCACCAGCGCCTCGGTGGTCTCGTGGACGTTGACCGGGACCCGCTGCGGGGTCATCGACGCCTCGACCGCCTCCGTGGACGCGACGACGTCGCCGTGGCTGGCGTGCTCGCTCGTCATACCGACCACGCTACCCCCACTCCGGCGGCAAGAATCACGGCATGCACCGGCTCTTCGTGCTGCGGCACGCCAAGTCCAGCTGGAACAACGCCCATCTGGCCGACTTCGACCGGCCGCTGGCCCCGCGGGGCCAACGGGCGGCCGAGGCCATGGCCGAGCACGTCGCCGCGCTCGAGGCCCCGCCGGCCCTCGTGTTGTGCTCCACCGCCCGCCGGGCCCGGGACACGCTGGAGCCGTTGCGCGACCGGCTCCCGCCCAGCACCGACGTCCGCCTCGAGGACGACCTCTACGGTGCCGACGCCCCTGATCTGCTCGCCCGGCTCCGCCAGGTTCCCGACGACATCCCGTCGGTGATGATCGTGGGCCACAACCCGGGCCTGGAGGACCTCGTCCGCGGCCTCGGCCGCGATGGCGACACCGGGCTGATCGCCCGGGTCCACGCCAAGTTCCCGACCGCCGCGCTGGCCACCCTCTCCTTCGACGGGCCGTGGAAAAAGCTCGGATCGGCCGGGCCCGTCACGCTGGAGTCGTTCGTCGTACCGGGAGATCTCGAATGAGGCGACGGGGCGTCGCCGCCGTCCTGCTGTTGACTTCGCTGTTCGTGACGACCGGCGTGGTGGCCTCGTCGTCGTCCGGGTCGCGACCGACGTCGACCGCGGCGACACCGGAAATCCTGGCCCGCTATGCCGCCCCGGCGCTTCCGCCCGACCTCCGCCGCCGCGTCCAGGCGATGTTCGACGTCCGCTCCCCGGGCGCCGGCCAGCTCTCGCCCGACGGCACCCGGCTCTTCTTCAACTGGTCGGTGACCGGCAGCAGCCAGGTGTGGCGGATCGACGGCCCGCAGCGCTTCCCCGTCCAGCTGACCGGCGGCGAGGACCCGACAACGCTGCAGACCGTCATGCCCGACGGGCGGCGGATCGTCGTCTCCCGGGACCGGGGCGGAGCCGAGAACCCCGGCCTGTACCTGCAACCGGCCGACGGCGGACCGTTGGAGACGATCTTCCAGAAGGACGGCGTGCGGGCCTTCCTCGGTTACGTCAGCCGCGACGGCGCTTCGATCTTCTACACGGCCAACGACCGCAAGCCCGACTCCTACGCCATCTACCGCTACGACGTCGCCGCCCGCCGGGCCGAGCTGGTCTTCGCCGAGGACGGGTTGTGGGGCATCGCCGACCACCGCGACGACGGCCGGCTGCTGCTGTCCAAGGCCACCGGCAGCACATCCAGCGAGTACTTCGGGTACGACCCGGCCACGAGGACCCTCACTCCCCTGCTGGGACAAGGGGAAATGGAGGACTACGACGTCGCCTTCGGTCTCGCCGAAGGAGAGCTGCTCGTCCGCACCCCGAAGCTGGGCGACTTCCAGCGGCTCTACCGCTATCGCATCGACACCAGGGAGTTGAGCCCCATCACACCGGAGATGGCCCACGACGTCTCGGGGTTCTCGGTCAACCACGACGGCGCCCGGATCCTCTACACCGTCAACGACCGGGGCTACACGCGACCTCACGCCCTCGACGCCCGCTCCTTCACCGAACTTCCCCTGCCCGCCCTGCCGGCCGCCGATCACGTGTACTTCGGGTCGACCACCCGCGACGGGCGCTACACGGCGATCGTGGTCGACAGCGCCACGGGGCTGCCGTCGAGCTCCGTGCTCGACTGGCGGACCGGCACGCTGACGAGGTGGCACGCGCCGAGCGCCCCGGAGATCGACCCCGGCCGGTTCGCCGCCGCCACGCTCGAGTCCTATCCCGCCCGGGACGGCACGCCGATTCCCATGTTCGTGCGCCGCCCGGCGCAGTGCGCCGGTGCCTCGCCGCCCTGTCCGGTGGTCGTCGAGTTCCACGGCGGCCCCGAGGGTCAGGCCGTGCCGGGCTGGGATCCCGGTGCCCAGCTGTACGTCGACGCCGGATTCGTCCACGTGTCGCCCAACGTGCGGGGCAGTGACGGCTACGGCAAGACGTGGCTCCACGCCGACAACGGCCCGAAACGCCTTCAGGTGATCACCGACATCGAGGACTGCGCCCACTTCATCCGCCGACACTGGGCCGCCGGAGGCCGGGAGCCGGAGATCGGCATCACCGGCGCCAGCTACGGCGGCTACTCCACGCTGGTCGGGATGACGATGTTCGCCGGCGCCTACGACGCCGGCGTCTCGGTGGTCGGGATGAGCAACCTGACGACCTTCCTCAACAACACCGCCGCCTACCGCCGCCGGTTGCGGATCACGGAGTACGGCGATCCCGGCCAGGACGGCGACGCCCTCCGCCGCCTCTCGCCGATCACCTACATCGACCGCGTGCAGGCACCGCTGCTCATCATCCAGGGCGTCAACGACCCGCGGGTGCCGGTCAGCGAGGCGCTGCAGATGCAGGCGGCCCTCGACCGCCGCCGGGCCGGTTCGCAGCTCATCCTCTTCGCCGACGAGGGCCACGGCTCCCAGAAGCGGGACAACCGCGTCCAGGAGGTCGGGCACACCCTCCGGTTCTTCCTCGAGCACCTTTCCGCCCGTTAACAGCGGCCACTTCGGATCACCTCTGTTCACTTCTGTGGCCAGCGTTTCGCGCGAACAGTGTTTGAGCTTGCGTCGTGCCCCGGCGCCCTAGTTACGTCTCGGTCGCAGAGCGGGCGTCTTCAGTCCTTTCTCCTATGCGCTACTTGATTCGTTGTCTCGTGCTGTGCCTGGTGGTCCTCGCCGCGGCCCTGCCCGCCGCAGCCGAACCGCCGGCCACCATCGCGTCCCTCAAGGCGAAGGCCAACCAGGCGGCGGCCAAGTACGCCGCCGCCCGGGCGACATACGAGAAGCTCGGCGACCAGGTGGCCGCCCTCGAGCACCAGGTCTCCGACCTCGAGGCCCGCATCGGTCCCCTGCGGGAGCAGGTGACCCGCCAGGCCGTGGCCGTCTACCAGGGCGACGTCGCCGTGGCGGCCGTCAACCATTTCGAGGCGGCGGCGGCGATGATGCGCTCCGACCGGGCCGCCCACCTCGTGGCGGACATCACCGCCCGCCAGGTGCCGGCCATCGACAGCCTGGTCGCCGCCCGGCAGCGGATCCGGGACCGTCAGGCCGATCTCAACGCCCGCCGCCACGAGCAGGATGTCGCCATGGCCAGCCTGACGGCTCAGCGGGACCAGATCGCCCATGAGCTGCAGGCGCTGGCGACCGCCCTGCCGCCGCGGCCGGCCCGTCAGCCCCGGGCCCGGGCCAGCCGTTCGACCGCCGGGCTCGGCCAGCGGATCGGGGGGGCCGCCCCCGGCGCACCGGCGGCATTCGTCTGCCCCATCGACGGGCCACTGGCCTTCGGGGACGACTTCGGCGCCCCCCGGGGCGGTGGACGGCGCCACATGGGCGTCGACCTCCTGAGCCCCAAGGGCACCCTCAACGTGGCGGTCGTCAACGGGACGATCGAGACGCGGCCATGGTCCGGCGGCGGGATCACGATCTTCCTCCGGGGCGACGACGGCCACACCTACATCTACATGCACCTGCTGCGGATCGAAGGGGCGGTGCCCCGCCGGGTCACCCAGGGCGAGGTGATCGGCCTGACCGGCAACACCGGCCACTCCTACGGCTACCACACGCACTTCGAGTACCACCCGAATGGCGGGAACGCCGTGAGCCCCTACCCCCTCCTGTCCGCCGCCTGCCTCTGACCCCGCTTGGCGTCCTTCTCGAGGTACATCGCCGTGTCGGCCCGATCGAACAGCTCGGCCAGGGTGCACCGGGGGCCGGCCTCGCATTGAGCCACGCCGATGCTGACCGACAGCGGGTACGGGAGCCCTCGGGCCGCGTCGGCCACCCGGCAGCGGACCCGTCCCTCGAGCCCGTCGAGCCCGTGAGCCTCCGCCAGGAGGATGGCGAACTCGTCACCGCTCAGCCGGCCGATGATGTCCGACTCCCGGCACGCCGCCCGCAACGCCCGGGCCACGAGGCGCAAAGCCCGGTTGCCCTCCTGATGGCCGTGGTTGTCGTTGATGGCCTTCAGCCCGTCCACGTCGATGAACAGGGCAATCGTCGGGCGACGGGCCCGAGCCGCCTCCTTGAGCGCCTGTTCGGCCAGCAGGATGAACGAACGGCGGTTGTGGAGGCCGGTGATGTCATCGACCAAGGCGAGTTCGGCCAGCAGCTCCTCGAGCTGCCGGCGCTCAGCGCCGTCGTCGACCCGGGCGATGAAGTCCCGGAACGTCTCGAGCGCGTGCCGGAAGCGCGTCTCGGCGTCAGGAAGCCCGGGATCTTTGCCGCCGCCCACGAACCGCACTCTTTACCAAACCGCAAAGTCGGTAATCGAACCCATCGGAAGTTCCTGCGGCGCGCGGCCCTGTGGCACCCTGGTGGCATGACTGACGTGAGCCCGGTCGAAGTCGAACAGGTTGTCCCCGCCCGGGTCGACGAGGGAGATCACGACCGGTTCGCCCACGTGGTCCGCCCCGCCTCAGCGGTGATGGAGGCGATGGTCACCGGCGTGCCCTGCACGGCCCTGTGCGGGAAGCGGTGGGTGCCGACCCGCGACCCGAAGAACTACCCGGTCTGCCCGGCCTGCAAGGAGATCATGCAGACCGCCGGTTTCAACCTCCCGTCCGGCTAGGAGGCTGCTGGGCAATCCGGTTGTGCGGATCGGCGAGTCAGATTCGTCGCTCGCAAGGACGCAGGACGAAGCAATAGCAGTGCCCTATGGGCGAGGACGAGGACGCCGCGAGCGGCGAATCTGGCCGGCGAGACGTGCGGCCCGATTGCTCAGCGGCCTCCTAACCCCCGATCAGCGGGTCCAGATGGCGGCGTTGGAGAGGACGGGTTTCTCCGGGCGCTCCTTCGTCGTGGCCGACAGGATGACCTTCTCCCCGTCGCGCCACATCGACGTCACCACCGTCTCGCCGGGGAAGACCACGCCGGCGAAGCGCACCTGGTAGCGGGCCACGGCGTTGACGTCGCCGCCGAGGAGCGTGTCGACGACCGCCTTGCACACGATCCCGAACGTGCACAGGCCGTGGAGGATCGGCGTGTCGAAGCCGCCCAGCTTGGCGAAGTCCGGGTCGGCGTGGAGCGGGTTCTTGTCGCCCGAGAGCCGGTAGATCAACGCCTGGTGGCTCATGGTCGGCGACTCGACGACCACCTCCGGTGCCCGTTCCGGCGGCGTGTTGCCCGGCGGCGGCGAGTTGGGGTCGCCGCCGAAGCCGCCCTCGCCCCGGGCGAAGATCGTGAACCGGTTGGTGAAGAGCGGGTCACCGGCCGGGCCCGACTCCACCTCGATCGTGACCAGCGCCGCCTTGCCCTTGTCGTAGAGGGACGCCACCCGGGAACGGTTCTCGATCGTGCCCGAGGTGGGGATCGGCCGGTGGATCTCCAGGTCCTGTTCGCCGTGGAGGATCATCACCGGGTTGACTGCCAGCCCGGGGATCTGGCCCGAGGCCGCCTTGACCAGGCCCATGAAGGCCGGAACGACGGCGAAAGTCGGGAGCACCACGAGCTTCTGCTCGTAGGTGTAGGCCAGCTCGGCGGGATCCGTCGCCTTGTTGAGCCCGGCGCCGACGCCGAGGTGGTAGAGGATGACGTCGTCGGCGTCCCAGCTGGTGTTGAACGGCTCGACGGTGGCGCCGAGGGCGACGGCGGGATCGATGGGCATCGGTGGTTTCTCCGGTTGTGTCTGGGCGTGTCAGCCGAGGGCCGACAGCAGCAGGCGGATGTCGTCGTTGGCGCTGCCGGGGACGGTGTAGCCGTCCTCGGCGCGGATCTGGTCGATGTGAGCGGCGATGTCCTCCACGGTCGGTTGGGTGCCCTTGCCGGCGAACCAGCCGGGCGTCTCGCCGATGAAGACCCGCGAGTACTTGCCGCCACCGACCGAGAAGATCTCGTGCGTCAGCTCGCAGGCCTCCGACACCAGGTACAGGGCCAGCGGCATGACCAGCTCGGGCTCGACGAGTTCGGCCAGGGGGCCGAGCAGCTCCTCGGTCAGCCGGGAGCGGGCGATGGGGGCGATGACGTTGGACTTGATGCCGGCCTTCGCCCCTTCGATGGCCAGCACGTTGGACAGGCCGACGAGTCCCATCTTCGCCGCCCCGTAGTTGGTCTGGCCGAAATTGCCGAACACGCCGGCGGCCGACGACGTGAACAGCAGCCGGCCGTAGCCCTTTTCCTTCATCACCCGGAAGGCCGGCTGGGTGACGTAGAAGGCCCCGAGCAGGTGGACGTCGATCACGGCCTGGAGGTCCGTCGCCGCCAGGTTCACGAACGACTTGTCCCGCAGGATCCCGGCGTTGTTGATGACGATGTCGACCGTCCCGAAGGCGTCGACGGCCGTCTGGGTGATGGCCGCTCCGCCCTCCGGCGTGGCCACCGAGTCGTAGTTGGCCACGGCCTCGCCGCCCGCCGCCCTGATCTCGGCCACGGTGTCGTCCGCCGGGCTGGCGGCCGCCCCCGTCCCGTCGGGGTTCCCGCCGAGGTCGTTGACCACCACCTTGGCGCCCCGCCGGCCCAGCTCCAGGGCGTAGCGCTTGCCGAGCCCACCGCCGGCGCCGGTCACGATCGCCACCCGTCCGTCGAACTCGATGGTCACGGCCTGCTCCTTCCGTTGATCGGCCGCCCATTCTGTCTAGGGTTCGCCGGATGAACACCATCCAGGTGGGTGACCGGTACGGCGTCACCCTGCCCCTCCCCGGCGTCGCGCTGGCGGAGCAACGGGAGCTGATCGCCGAGATCGCCGACCTCGGCTACACCGACCTCTGGTCGGCCGAGGCGGACGGGGCCGACGCCTTCACGCCGTTGGTGCTGGCCTCGCAGTGGGCGCCGGAGCTCCGGCTGGGGACGGCCATCGTCCCGGCCTTCACCCGGGGTCCGATGACGATGGCGCAGTCGTCGGCGACGCTGGCCAACCTGAGCGGCGGGCGGTTCGTGCTCGGCCTCGGGACGTCGTCGGACGTGATCGTGGAGCGCTGGAACGGGGTGCCCTTCGACCGCCCCTACCAGCGGGTGCGGGACATGGTCCGCTGCGTGAAGGCGCTCGTGGCGGGCGAGAAGGTGACCGCCGACTACGACACCTTCTCCGTCAAGGGCGCCAAGCTGGCCGAGCCGGCCGCCCACCCCCTGCCGGTGATGGTGGCCGCCCTGCGCTCGGGCATGCTGCGGCTGGCCGGCCGGGAGGCCGACGGCGCCATCATCAACTGGCTGTCGGCCGACGACGTCCGGACCGTCGCGCCCTTCGTCCGGGAGCGCGATCCCGGCAAGGAGATCGTGGCCCGCATCTTCGTCTGCCCCACCGCCGACGCCGAGCGGGCCCGGGCCATCGGCCGGCGGATGATCACCGCCTACCTCAACGTGCCGGTCTACGCCGCCTTCCACGACTGGCTGGGGCGCGGCGAGGTCCTGCGGAAGATGTGGGACGCCTGGCAGGCCGGCGACCGGGCGGCGGCCCTCGAGGCCGTCCCCGACGCGCTCGTCGACGAGCTGCTGGTCCACGGGCGGCCCGAGGACTGCCGGGAGAAGGTGGAGGCCTACCGGGCGGCCGGGGTCACGACGCCCGTCCTCATGCTCGTCGACACGGAGGATCCGGCGGCCGCGCTGCGTGGCCTGGCGCTTCACTGAGTCCGTAAAACCTGCTAAGAAATGTGGCCAATGTTGCCAGCGCGCTCGGTCGTGCGGGTCGCCGTGGCGGTGGGTGTGTTCGCCGCAGGCGGTCTCGTGTGGAGCGACTTCGTCGCCGCGGCCGGCAAGGAGATCAACGCCACCACCGACGCCGCCAAGTGCGACAAGACCTGGGGTCCTCCCTGTTTCACCCCCGCCAACGGGACCGTCACCCAGATCAACCAGGGTGAGACCGTCACCTGGAAAGCCCTCGACGGCACCCACACCGTCACGCCTGTGGACCCGTCGGCCTTCGAGGGGTCGGGTGATCTCAGCGGACCCGACGGCACGTTCAGCGTGACCTTCGACAAGCCCGGGGTGTTCGCCTTCTACTGCAAGCACCACGGCAGCGTGGAGGACGACCGCAAGACCCACCACGGTATGTGGGGCAAGATCGACGTCAAGGCGGCCCCCACGACCACGACGACGGCGCCGCCGCCCCCGCCACCTCCGCCTCCGCCGCCGCCGAGCGAGCCGCCGCCGAAGTCCGAACCCGGGCCCCCGCCGTCGACCGGTCCCGCTCCCCCGCCGACGCCGCCGTCGTCCTCGCCGCCTCCGCCGGCCACGTCCAGCGGGTCGACGGCGCCCAACGGATCGTCGAACTCGAACCAGAACCAGAACCAGAACCCGAACTCGAACCCGAACGGGCACGGCCAGACCGCCGCCGGGACCGGCCGGCCCTGGGTCGGTCCGCCGCCGACGTCGCCGCCGCCACCTCCGCCCCGGGTCGCCTCTTCTCCCGCGCCGCAACCGACGTCGCCGCCGTCGAAGCCGAAGGAGAAGGACGACAAGAGCAGCGACAAGAGCAGCGACGGGCCCGTGCCGCCGGAGGCCATCGCCGTGCCTCCGGACGAGGCGGTGCTGCCGCCGAGCCCGCAGTTCCCCACCGCCACGACCGCCCCGCCGCTGGCCGAGGCGCCGAGCGAAGTCCCTCAGGGCGAGAGCGTGGCGGTCATCAAGAACGAGCCGGCCGGCCGGCGCCGCAAGCTGGTGGCCCTCATCACCCTGGCCGGTGTCAGCGCCTTCGGCTTCGCGGTGGGCGCCTACAAGTTCGCCCACCGCTCCAGCAAATACTGGCCCGCCTAGTTAGGAGACCGCTGGGCGATCGGGCCGCACGTCTCGGCGGCCAGATTCGCCGCTCGCGGCGTCCTCGTCCTCGCCGATAGGGCTCTGCTATTGCTTCGTCCTGCGTCCTTGCGAGCGACGAATCTGACTCGCCGATCCGCACAACCGGATCGCCCAGCGGTCTCCTAGGACTTTCCCTCCTCAAGAGGACATCGGCCCGCCGCCGCAGAACTCCGTGACGCACCCCCGTTGCGGAGGTCCCCCCATGAGTGTCCAGCCCGTTCCGGCCCGGGCCCTGCCCGTGCCCCTCGTCGCCTCGCCCGCCCGGCGGCGGCAGCTGCAGGCGTTGGCCGGCGGCATGGTCGACTGGATCCCGACCGAGCGGCCCCGCTGCGACCTGGACCTCCTGATGACCGGGGCGATGGCCCCGCTGACCGGATTTCTCGGACGGGCCGACTACGAGTCGGTCTGTGACCGGATGCGCCTCGCCGACGGTGTCCTGTGGCCGATGCCGATCACGCTCGACGTCCCCGCCGAGGTCGCCGAACGGCTCGCCCCGGGCGACGGGCTGGCGCTGCGGGAGCGGGCCGGCTCGCTGCTGGGCGTGCTGTGGGTCGAGGACGTGTGGGCCCCCGATCTGCGGGCGGAGGCCGAGGCCGTCTTCCGCACGACGAGCGACGCCCATCCGGGAGTCGTCCACCTCTTCGAGCGGACCCATCCCTTCTACGTCGGGGGGCGTGTCGAGGGAGTGCGCCGGCCGTTCTCGCCCGACTTCGGCCGCCGGCAGCCCGGGCCCCTCGAGGTGCGGGCCGAGTTCGCCCGCCGGGGCTGGGACCGGGTCGTCGCCTTCCACACCCGCAACCCGATGCACCGGGCCCATTTCGAGCTGACGCGCCAGGCGGCGGAGTCCGTGGGCGCGGCGCTGCTGCTCCATCCGGTGGTGGGGATGACGAAGCCGGGCGACGTCGACCCCGTCACGCGGATCCGCTGCTACCAGGCGCTCATGCACCGTTACCCCAAGGGCCGGGCCATGCTGGCCGCCATACCGATGGCCATGCGGATGTCCGGCCCGCGGGACTCGCTGTGGAACGCCATTCTGCGGGCCACCTTCGGCTGCACCCACTACATCGTGGGCCGGGACCACGCCAGCCCCGGCCCCGACCACGACGGCCGGCCGTTCTACGAGCCCTACGAGGCGCAGGAGATCCTGTTCCGCCACGAAGCCGAGACGGGCATCGCCACCGTCGCCTTCCCGGCCTTGACGTACGCACCGGCGCTGGACCGCTACGTCCCGGTGGACGAGGTCCCGGCCGGGGTCGAGACCCGGAGCGTCAGCGGGACCGAGCTCCGGGCGCTGCTGGCGTCGGGGGGCGAGATCCCCGAGTGGATCACCTTCTCCGAGGTCGCCGCCGTCCTGCGCGGCTAACGTCCGGGGTGACCCCCCATGAGAAGAGCGGCGAGGCCCCGCGCCTCAGATCTGGTGCCGTTTCCGGCCGCGGTCCGAACGTGGTTCCGGGTATCGCTGCAGACGTTCGGAGGACCGGCCGGTCAGATCGCCGTCATGCACCGCCTGCTGGTCGACGAGCTGCGCTGGATCGGTGAACGCCGCTTCCTCCACGCCCTCAACTACTGCATGCTGCTCCCCGGCCCCGAGGCCACCCAGCTGGCGGTGTACATCGGCTGGCTGCTGAACGGAACCCCCGGCGGGCTGGTGGCGGGGACGCTGTTCGTCCTTCCGGGGTTCCTGGCCATCATGGCGCTGTCGGCCATCTATGCCGGCCTGGGCGACACCGTGGGGATCGAAGCGCTCTTCGCCGGGGTGGCACCGGCCGTCCTGGCCATCGTGGCCGCCGCCGTCGTGCGGATCGCGGCCCGGACGCTGCGCAACGGTTGGCTGATCGGCATCGCCGTGGCGGCGTTCGTCGCCCTCGCTCTGTTCCGCCTGCCGTTTCCGATCGTCGTCGGTGGCGCGGCGCTGGCCGGGTTCGTCGGGGGGCGGCTGTGGCCGGCGCAGTTCCACGCCGGCGGGCACGGCGAGGCCGTCGACGGTGCCCCCTCCCCCGTCATCAGCGACGATGCCCTGCATGGCGCCAACCCCTCGTGGCGTCGAGCGGTCAAGGTTCTGGTGACCGGGGCGGTGGTCTGGGCCGCGCCGGTCGTCCTCCTCGCCGCCGCCTTCGGGGCAGACAGCGTCTTCGTCGAGGAGGGCCTCTTCTTCTCCGGGGCGGCTGTGGTGACGTTCGGCGGCGCCTACGCCGTGCTGGCCTACGTGGCCCAGAAGGCCGTCTACGGCTACGGCTGGCTGGCGCCGGGCGAGATGGTCCGGGGCCTGGCCATGGCCGAGACGACGCCCGGGCCGCTGATCATGGTCGTGCAGTTCGTGGCCTTCATGGGCGCCTACCGCGATCCCGGCTCACTCGATCCGTGGGTGGCCGCGGTGCTCGGTGCCTGCCTGGTCACGTGGGTCACGTTCGTGCCGTGCTTCCTGTGGATCTTCCTCGGAGCGCCGTACATCGAAGCGCTGCGGGGCAACGCCCGGCTCTCCGCCGCCCTGACCGCCATCACCGCGGCCGTGGTCGGTGTCATCGCCAATCTGGCCGTCTTCTTCGCCGTCCACACGCTGTTCGGGGTGGTCGACGACGGCCGCCACTACGGCTGGATCCAGCTCGACGTGCCGCGGTGGTCGACGTTCAGTCCCCGGGCCCTGGCCGTGGGCGCCCTGGCGATGTGGCTGACGTTCCGCCGCAAGGTCGGCGTGCTGCCGACCCTCGGGATCTGCGCCGCCGTCGGCGGTTCGCTGCACCTGCTGGGACGGGCCATCTCGCTCTAACGGGCGGGGCCGCCCTCGCCGGCCAGTCGCCTCCGCAGCGCGGCGGACACGACCGTCAGGCCGATCAGGCCCGCCGCCATGGCGCCGAGGGCGGCCCCGATGGCCGTGGTCTCGATGCCCCACCCGTCGAGGCGGAGGCGCAGCCCGTTGGCGATCCCACCGGCGGCGGCGACCGTCGCCAGGGTGGCTACCGCCGTCGTGCGAACGCCGGCCGGTAGCTCTCTCGGAGGGTGCTCGGCGGCGGCGTCCACCGACCGCCACCACCACCAGCCGAGGAGCACGAGTCCGAAGGCGGTGCTGGCGTAGTTGAAGAGGTCATAGACGTGCGGCCGGCCGATCGCCTCCTCCAGGAACCAGACCCGGGTGGTGATGAACCCGTCCCGATGCGTGAAGCCGTCCCACAGGAGATGACCGGCGATGCCGACCAGCACGGCGGCCACGATGACCCCGAACCGCCCCCAGGGCCGGAACGGAAACGGCCCGGTGTCGATCGGCGGGCGGAGCCTGCGGCTGACCAGCGCCGCCACCGGCGCCTTGAAGAGTCCGTGCCACAACGCCAGCAGGACCAGGGCCAACGGCAGATCCAGGAGGAACACACCTCCGAGCGTGTGCCCGATGGTCCGCTCGGTGTCGAGGTGGCCGAGGTACTCCAGGTCCGGCGCCACAGACCCCACGACGATGGCCGACAGCGGCCACCGCCGCCCGCAGGCCAGCCACAGCGGCCGCGCCGCCACGGTGTGGGCCACGGTGAAGGGCATCGATCAGCTCATGCCTGAGCTAGGGAGCGACCCGGTTCCAGAGGTCGGTGAACTCGATCGTGTCGAAGAAGGCGATCACTTCGACGATCTGACCGTCGCGCATTCGCATGTACCAGGTGTAGGTGTTCCGGTACGGCTTCCCGTCCTTGGCCGTGGCTCGGCCGTCGAAGAGCGCGATCACCGTGTCCCCGTCGGCGTACAGCTTCCGGATCGTGGGGACGAGGGGCTCACCCATCCGGGCGTTGAACGGGTCTATCACGACGTCGAGGAATTCCTGTCGGCTCTTGTAGGTGCGCGAGACCGGGCTGTTGCCGACGATCGTCCAGGTGGCATTCGGTTCGAGCAGGGTGAACGGCCCCCCGGTTCCGGCGGCCCAGGCGTCGAACGCCTCCTTGATCGTGGCCTTGTTGGCCTCCTCGAGGTCGGCGACTTCGGCCTCAGCGCTGACGGGATTCCCCATGGTGTCCTTCTTTCGGTTTGCGGACGCGGAACGGTGATTCAAGCAGGTGAGGCCGCCGCCCGCCGTTTCCAGGGCGATGACCGGTTGCCTTCCGGACATTCACTTCAGCCGAAGGCCGCTCCGTGTCGGAGGTGACACGCCGTCTGTTCGGCGTGCAGACGACGGCACTCCTCATCGGCCATACGTTCTGGCGGGTCGCGACCGAGGGGGATCGTCATGCCCGCCATCCTCGCTCTGCTGTTCGCGGTGCTCCCCATGGGGGCGCCGTACCCCGGTGGCGTGTTCGGCCAAGGACAGACCTGCGACATCTCGGTCGAGAACTTCCGGTTCTGCATCCGGCAATGCCGCCCGGACTCCGTGGCGTACCTGCGGACGCCGGCCGGGCCGGTCCCCGGGAGCGACAACCCCCGGGCGGTCGCCTACATGCAACCGGGGGCCAACGTCACCTGGACCTACCGGGACAGGGGATGTGATCTTCTCCGCTGCACCGGCCATGACATCCGCATCGAGGACGGAACCGCCGAAGGCCGCCGAATCGGCCTGGTGAATCCCGAGCGCCGTCATGAGACCTTGGCCTGGGCTATTCCTCCGGACGCCGAGCCCGAAAGCATCATCCGCTACTTCTGCGCCAGCCACGGCGCCTACGGAATGACCGGCGCCTTTCAGGTGCTACCCATCACGGTTCTGAGTCTCTCCTTCCCGCCCCAGCTCTGGCCCCGATACCGCGACTGAGCGGTCGACGAATGGCCAGTGATTCCATCTTGCGTCGACGCGGCGTCGATAGAAACATGGCCCGCAGGTCGACTGCGGCTAGGCCAGGGAGGACAACGCGCCGGAAAAGAAGGGGAGATCCTCACATGCAGATTTCGTCGAAGCAACGAAGGCTCATCCCTCTGCTCGCTGCATCACTCCTGCTCACTGGCGGCGGACTCGTCCTGACCGCCGGCAGCGGGGCGGGCGCCTCAGACGAGGTCCCGTTGGCCCGGGACTACAACTATCCGAGCGGCGACACGCCGCAGACCTTCCAGGGGCCGGTGCCCAGGGCCGAGTGCGGGCCCGGCTCGAACCCCGAGCAGAACCTGCAGGGAGAGGTGACGGTCGCCGACCGGGAGAGCGGCCGCTCGGCCCAGGGTTACAGGTGCAACATGGAGCTGGTTGGCCGGTACGGTCCGAAGGACGGCTTCGAAGGCGCCGAGTGGCAGCTGGCTCGCTACAAGGACGAGAGCGGGCGCCAGTGCGCCTACTACAGCCAGCGAATGGTGAATTACGGAGTCGGCGGCAAGCAGACCCAGGCCAATCCCCTTCTGACCAAGCCGGGCACGATCGTCCTCGACGTGTCCGATCCGTCACAGCCGAAGTTCGCCCGGAACATCGACACGCTCGGCATGAAGGACCCGTGGGAGACGCTCAAGGTCAACAAGGCCCGAGGCCTGTTGGCCGCGGTCAACGTGATGGACGGCGAGGGTGCCTCCTTCATGGGCATCTACGACATCAAGTCCGACTGCACCAACCCCAAGCAGCTCTTCGACGGTCCGGTCACGGTCCTGAACCACGAGGGCAACTGGGCCCATGACGGCATGACGTACTACTCCGGAGGGCTCACGCCCGGAATCGTCTCGGCGATCGACACGTCCGATCCGACCAACCCCCGGCTCATCACGACCTTCTTCGCCAAGCTCGGCATCCACGGCATGAGCACCAGCCTCGACGGGAACCGGCTCTTCCTCTCGCACATCAACGAGGACTGGGCGTACACGATCTACGGCGGGCCCGGCTTCACCGGAAACAACGGCACGGTGAAGTCGATCGCCAAGGGCACCGGCATCGGCATCTACGACATCAGCGACATCCAGACCCGCAAGCCGAACCCGGAAGTCCGCCTGGTCAGCGCCCTGCAGTGGGACGACGGCCAGATCGGCCAGCACACACTGAACTTCCGCCGCGACGGCAAGCCCTACGCCATCGAGGTCAGTGAAGCCGGCCACGGCGCCGCCCGCATCATCGACATCTCCGACGAGAAGAACCCCGTCGTCCTCTCCAAGCTGAAGACCGAGATCATGATGCCGGCCAACCTGTCGCTGGCTCACAGCGAGGTCTTCCGCGGCACGGCCGAGCGGGGCGGCGACCTGCAGTTCGGTTACAACTTCCATTACTGCAACATCGACAAGGCCGAGAACCCCAACCTCCTGGCCTGCAGCGCCTTCGAGCAGGGCCTCCGGCTGTTCGACATCCGCGACGTGTCCCGTCCGAAGGAGATCGCCTACTTCAACAATGGTGGTGACGGCACCCGCCAGCCCGGCGGATGGGGTGCCGTGTACTCCGCCTACGCCGCCGCCATGCCCCAGTTCGACCCGGTGAACCAGCACATCTGGTACACCGACCACGACCATGGATTCTTCGTCGTCAAGCCGACCAACGGCACGTGGATCACCGACATCACCGAAGAAACCGTGAGCCACGGCGTCTGATCGGCCTGATAGCTCATCGCCCGAGCCGGTGCGTTATCCTTGCCCCTGAAGGGGAGTATCCCCGCCTGCGCGACCGACGTCATCTCGGCCATTGGGTCCGGCGGTCGTGGCCTCTGAAGCAAGAGGTGGGAGAGACCTTCGGTTGTCGGTAACGAACCAACCGGAGGACCGTGCCCCCTTCATCGCCGAACAAGCTGCCGTCGACAAGCCGGGACGTACCCGATGTCGTCCCTTCCCCGGTCGCGGGCACCGCGGCGCGGGACGGGCTGGGACGCACCGTGTTCATGTTCTGCCTGGCGCTCGTGGCCGTGCTCGGGATGGCGGTCGGCACGACCGGCGCGGCCGTCGTCACGCCGCTGGCGGCGACCGGATCGGAGGCCGCGGCTGAAGAGACGGCTGCCGGCGAAGAGACGGCGCCGCACCGGCGGGCCCGCTCACCCCAGCGCCGAAAGCCGGGGTGGCGCGCCCGTCGTCAAGGCCCGGCTCGGGTCCGGCGACGCCTGCTCGACCTGTGGTGGCCACCGCTGGCCGTACCAACTTCCTGCTCGCCTCGGCGAGGACCTCCAACCGTCGCTGGCTGACACGCGCCCCGGTTCCCCGGGGCGTCCCAGCGTCTGATCTGACATCCGACGGCCAGCTCTGGCCGCGCGTCTCTCTCCGGAGGTCTTCATGTTGCTCATCTTCGCTGCCGCCTGGCTCCTGGCCGGGGCGCTCGGCGCCGCCGTCATGCGCCGGCGGGGCCACGACACCTTCGCCTGGGCGGTCCTCTTCCTGGCCTTCGGGCCCTTGGCCGTGCCCTTGGCCATCAGCTCCGATCGGCATCGTCCTCCCGAGCCTCAGGTGCCGTCGCATGACGGCTCCTGCGACCTGCTGATCGACTTCGACGGATCGGCTCAACAAGCGGAGGCGGTCGAAGCGGCGCTCAAGATCCTCGGCGGCCGGGTCACCTCCGTCACCGTCGCCTGCACCCTCGATTGGGAGGCGGCGACGACCGTGCGGGGGCGTGAAGCCCAACAGCAAGCCACGGAACGGCTCGAGGCGTTCGCCGCTCGCCTCCGGGCGATGACCGAGGCGCCGGTCGACACGGTGGTCCTCTACGGCCGACCGAAATGCACGATCCCGCCCTTCGCCGCCGAGCACGGCTACGAGCTCATCCTCGCCGGCAATCAGACAACGAACGGGTTGCCCCGCGCCGGCGCCTGGCTCGCTCTCGTCCCCTGAACCTGGAGAAAGCAACGAATGCCCATGTTCGCCGCGTCATTGTTCCCGGCGGCTGCCGCCGTCCCCGAACGTCGATTTGTCAGCTTCGACACTCCGCCGTGGCTCTGGCTCTGCCTGGTGGCGGCGATCGTCGTGATGCTGGTGGTCGACCTGCTGCTGGTGCACCGGACGGCCCATGTCATCACGGTCAAGGAAGCGGCCGTGGAATCGGCCGTGTGGATCTCGCTCGGGCTGGCGTTCGGCGGGCTGCTGCTGGTGTGGCAAGGAGGCCAGGCGGCCGGCGAGTACTACGCCGGCTTCCTGATCGAGAAGAGCCTGTCGATCGACAACGTCTTCGTGTGGGCGGTCATCTTCTCGTTCTTCGGCGTGCCACGGGAGTACCAGTTCCGGGTCCTGTTCTGGGGCATCTTCGGGGCTCTCGTCCTCCGGGGCATCTTCATCTTCGCCGGCGTCTCGCTGATCGAGCGCTTCGAATGGATCCTCTACGTCTTCGGCGCCTTCCTCCTCTACACGGCGTGGAAGATCGCCCACCACGACGAGTCGACCGAGGTCGACTACAACGCCAACATCGCCATGCGCCTCGTCCGGCGGGTGGTGCCGACCACGCTGCGCTACGACGGCCAGAAGCTCTTCACCAGGGAGAATGGAAAGCGTCTCGCGACACCGCTGTTCGCCGTCCTCGTGCTCATCGAAGCCACCGATGTCATGTTCGCCGTGGACTCGGTGCCCGCCATCCTGGCGGTGAGCCGCGAGCCGTTCATCGTCTTCGCCGCCAACGCCTTCGCCATCCTCGGCCTGCGATCCCTCTACTTCCTCCTCGGTGGGATGCAGGGCAAGTTCCGCTACCTCAACGTCGGGCTGGGGGTCATCCTGGCCTTCGTGGGCGTGAAGATGCTGCTCGTCGGCGAACCGTTCGAGGTGCATCTGCCCACCTTCGCCTCGCTCGCATTCATCGTGGTCGTGATCACCGTCGCGGTGATCGCGTCGATCCGGGCCGACAGCCGCGACCACCGAGCCACGTCCGGCCGGTCCACCGCCCCTCCGACAGAGGAGGATTCCCTGGCTCGCCATTGACCGCTACCGAAGCCTAGGCCCCTGACACGACGCCGATGGTGCCGAGTAGCCGCATGAGTCACCTCACGTTCTGCCCGACGCCGTGAACCATGGCGACATGGCGGGGAGCTTCTCAGTCAGGTGGGCTTTCGGGCGAGGAAGGCGTAGCCGTAGACGTCGAAGGCGCGGGCGTTGTCCTCCCCTTTGGCGCCTCCGAAGGTGTCGACGGGTGGTCCGATCTCGACGTCGACGAAGCCGGAGTCTTCGAGCATCTTCTGCCAGCCCGCACGGGGCAGCCCACCGGCGATTCAGCCGGTCCACAGGTCGATGTCGCGTAAGGCCTCGAGTGGGACGGGCCGGCCGTTGGCGATGTCGGCGAATTGCAGCACGCCGCCCGGACGGAGGACGCGGTTGATCTCGGCGAAGGCCGCCTGCTTGTTGGCGCAGAGGTTGATGACGCCGTTGGAGATCACGACGTCGGCCCACCCGTCGGCGACCGGGATCGACTCGGCGAGGCCTTCCCGGAAACTGACGTGGGTGACGCCGAGCTCCTCGGCGTTGCGACGTGACTTGGCCAGCATCTCGGGCGTCATGTCGATGCCGACGACCTCGCCGGTGACGCCGACCTGCCCGGCGGCGATGAACGAGTCGAACCCGGCTCCGGAACCGACGTCGACGACCCGCTCGCCCGGCACCAGCCGTCGCAGCGAGAACGGATTCCCGACCCCGGCGAAGGACTCGACGGCCCGGTCCGGGAAGGCGTCGACGATGGCCTGGTCATAACCGAGGCGCGCCGCGAGGGGCCGCCCGGTGTGGAAGTGATGCTCGGCGTGAGGGTCGAGCGCGACGTCACGGTACTTCTCCCGGACCTGCTGGCGCAGGGTGTCGGGGTCGACCAGCAGGTCATCGGTCATCGTTCAACCTCCGGCCCCGGCCGCCACGGGCAGGCCGGCCTGTTTCCACTCGGGGAACCCGTCCTCCAGGCGCCGGGCCCGGTAGCCACGGCGGCGCAGGAGGCGGACGGCGTCGTCGGCGTAGACGCAATAGGGACCACGGCAGTAGGCGACGACCTCGACGTCCTTGGGCAGCAACCGCAGGTGCTGCCGTAGCTCGCCTACCGGAACCGACCGGGCGCCGGGAATGTGGCCGGCGGCGAACTCCGGAGTCGGCCGAACGTCGAGGACCACCACGTCGCCCGCCTCGAGGCGAGCGGCCAGCTCCTGGCGACCGACGGCTTCGAGGCGGGACCGGTCGCCGAGATAGTCCTCCGCCAGTCGCTCGATTCCCGCCACATGTTCGCCGGCGACGCTGCGCAGCGCTCCCCAGAGCTCGCTGACCCGGTCGCTGGCCAGCATGTAGACGACGCGGGTTCCCTCCCGCCGGGTGCGCAGTACGCCGGCCCGGGCCATGGCCCGGAGGTGATGTGAGGTGTTGGCCACACTCTGGCCGATCTCGCCGGCGATCTCTTCCACCGAGCGCTCGCCTTGCGCCAAGAGGTCGACGATCTCCGCCCGTCGGCCGCTGGCCAGCGCCTTGGCCACTTCGGCGAAGGCGTCGTACAACGCATCTTTGGCCGCCCGGTCACCCACGGTGCCATGGTCCGCCGGGCCGGCGAATATTGTCAAGTGTTCAAGTGACCTCTTGAAAAGTTCGTCCCTGACCGTGACGATTCGGCGGTCATGTCCGGCCCGAGCGACCTCTGAAGCAAGTCGCCTTCATCCCCACAGGACCCGCTTCGTTACAGGCGCCGCCCGATTCCGGCGGCCGCCAGCTGCTGGCGGCTGACCTCCCCGCCCTGGCAGCAAGCGGCGACGGTGCCGTCCACCACCACGGTGGGGACGCGGGTGAGGCCGTACTGCCGGGCCTTCTCCAGGCCGGATTCCCGCAGGTCGTACACCGTGACCTCACAGTCGGGGCAGGCCATTTCCTGCACCAGCTGCACGGCGGGGTCGCAGAGGGGGCAGCCGGCGGTGAAGACCTCGACCTGTCGCTTGGGCATCTTGCTCGTCTCCTTGTCTGGGTACAGTGCGACGGTAAAGGGTTGCCCCAGGGGCAAGGTCAAGGGTTGGAGGGGCGGCTTTCATGGCCGGCACCGGCATCACGGTGGGAGAGGCGGCACGGCGAGCCGGGGTGAGCCCGAAGGCGGTCCGTCTCTACGAGGCGAAAGGCATTCTCCCGCCGGCCGAGCGCACGGAGTCGGGGTACCGCATCTACCGCGAAGCGGACGTGCAGGTGCTCCGATTCGTCCGACGAGCCCGAGCGCTCGGCCTCCGCCTGGAGGAGATCGGCCGGATCCTCGACCTGCAACGCCGAGGGACCCAGCCCTGTGGCACCGTGCTCCAACTTCTCGAGGGCCACCTGCGGGACATCGACCGCACCATGAAGGAGTTGCGAGCCCTCCGGAAAGACCTCGCCACCGCTCTCGACGTGGCCAAGTCGAGCGCTGAGCGGGGCGACGACGTCGTCGTCTGCCCGATCATCGAGCTGCCTGCCGACGCCGGAATGGCAAAGGGCCCTCGAAAGGGCCCCTGACCTGCACTTCTTCTCTGGTGCGGAAGGGGGGATTTGAACCCCCACGCCCTGACGGGCACTAGCACCTCAAGCTAGCGCGTCTGCCTGATTCCGCCACTTCCGCAGCTTGGTGCACTTCGGCATCATTGCGACGAGCGCACGGACCATACTACGTCAGCCCGCCCTCGACAGGGCCCACGATTCGGCCGACCAGAACGGGCCAATCGACCACGAATTGGCCACCAGGCCCGTCACGCCCCGGCCGGCGAGCACGGCCCGGGGCCGCCACAGCGGGAGCATCAGCCCCTCGGCTTTCACCTTGGCTTCCAGAGCGGGCGCGGCAGCCGGGTCGCGCTCCGCGGCGGCCGCCAGGGCGGTCAGGCCCTTGGCCCGGGTGACGTTGCCCCGGCCGGTGCTGTCGTCGCCGAACCAGCAGACCCAGCACGGTTCGGGCCAGGCCACCGTCCGCTGGAGGGCGAGGTCGAAGCGGCCCTCGGGAAGCCAGGAGGCGTCGACGGTAGTCGACTCGTCGGACCGCAGCTCGACGGTGGCGCCCGCCGCCCGGGCGCCGGACTGGATGACCCGACCGAGCAGCGGGCTGAGCTGGTCCTCCTCGGCCGTCACCAGAGTCGACACCGGCGCGTCCTCGAGGCGGGCCCCGGCCGGTTCGAGGGCGGCGGAGGGCCAGGCCGGCGCCGGTGCCGGCGCCGGCGTCGGACCGGCCGGCCGAGCGGCCAGCGACACCGCCCGTTCGGCCTCCCCGGCCAGGAGCACGTCGACGAACCGATCGCGGTTGGCCAGGCCGAGGTAGGCGAGGCGCCGGTCGACCGGCAGGGTCTGCGCATTGGCCACGAGGACCTCGAGGGCTCCGCCCGGCTCGGCCACCGAGACCTCGACGCCGGCCAGGGCCCGGAACCGGCCGATCCGGTTGGCGGTGACCGGCGGCCAGGCGACGTCGAGCTCCCGGCGGGTCAGCAGCTGCTCCATGGTCCGGACGTCGGGCACCAGCAGCACCGAGATGGTCGGCGCCTTCACCTTCGGACCCCACCAGGTGTCGTTGCGCTCCAGCAGTACCGACAGCCCCGGCGTCACCGGCCCGAGCCGGAACGGCCCGCCGGCCAGGTCGGGCCCCTGTCTCCACTCGGCCGGGAGGTCCCGGCCGGCCAGCCGGTGGGCGGGGAGGACGAAGTCGGCGCCGGAGAACAGGCGCCGCCAGCCGGGGAACGGGCCGTCGAAGCGGAAGGTGACCGCCCCGCCCTCGCCGTCCACGGCGGTCAGGCGGTCGTATCCGGCCCGGGCCCCGGGCCAGGCCGGGCCCCTGACCGTCTCCAGGGTGAAGCGCAGGTCGTCGACCGTGATCGGCCGGCCGTCGGACCAGCGGGCGCCGGCGCGCAGCGAGAAGGTGGCCGACGACCCGTCCGGGGCGGCCCGGACCGTGGCGTCATCGGCCAGCCAGCCGACGGCCCGCCCGCCGGGGTCGACCCGGAACAGCTGGGGCAGGACCTGACCGAGAATGGCGGCGCCCGCCGCCGTGCGGGACTTCGGGTCGAAGGGGTTGAGGCTGGCCGGCTGTTCCGGCACCCCGAGCCGGATTGTCCCGCCCGGGGCCGCGCCGTCCCCACCCGGGCCCGTCCCCGTCGCCGTCGTGGTGCCGCCGCCCGAGGCCGGCGGCTCCCGCTTCGAGTTCTGGTCGGTGCAGGCCCCGATCCCGACGCCGAGGGCGACCAGCACGCAGGCCACGGCCACCAGGGCGGCCCGGAGGCGCCGCCCGGGCCGGCCGATCATTTCTTGGACGACACCGAGACCGCGGCCCCGTCGAACGTGCCGAGCCCGTCGAGGTCCCAACCCTTCACCCGCGACGACGCCACCATCCGGCTCTCGAGTTGCGCCACGGGGACGACAACGTACTGGTCGAGCACGAGCTGCTCCGCCTGCAGGTAGAGCCGCAGCCGCTGCTCCGGGTCGGGCTCGGCCCGGGCTTCGGCCAGCTTCTGGTCGATCTGCGGGCTGGCCAGCCCGGTCAGGTTGTCGGGCGACGTCGACGAGAACAGCGGCGTGAGGAACCCGTCCGGGCTCGGGTAGTCGGCGATCCAGCCGAGGCGGAAGAGCTCCTGCTGCCCGCTGACGAGGAATTTCCCGTAGTCGGCGAACGGGTGGGGGCGCAGCACGCTGGGGATGCCGACGGTGTCGAGCTCCGTCTTGATGGCGGCGGCCACCGCCGCCTGGGTCGGGTCATCGTCGTGGTCGATGGCCACCTCGGGGATGTTCCCGGTGGGAAACGCCTCGGCCAGCAGGGCCCGGGCCCGATCGGGGTCGTGGCGGCACCGTTGGCCACAGGCGTCGCCGTCCCGGCGGGGGACGCCGTCGGCCACCAGGCCGGTGGCCACCGCCGCCGACCCCTGGTAGACCTGCTCCACGATCTCCTCGCGGTCGATGGCCAGGTTGATGGCTTCCCGCAGGCGGGGGTCGGCCAGGTCGGGGCTCTTCACGTTCATGCCGTAGAAGACGAGCCCGATGTAGGGGCTCATCCCCCTTCGGCCGAAGTGGCGGGCGGCGTCGTTGGCCCGGGCCGGCGGCACCGGCGAGACGTCGACCGTCCCGTCCTCGAAGGCGGCGTAGGCGGTCTCGGCGTCCTTGAAGTCGACGAAGTCGATGCCGTCGACGCGGGCCTCGGGGGTGTGCCCGGGGGCCCGCCGGACGCTCAGCCGGCCGGGCACCGAGGACTCCACCCGGCGGAACGGGCCCGACCCGACCGGCGTCTGCTTGAACGAATCACCGAGCCGCTCGACGGCGGCCTTGGGCACAATCCCGAACCCGGGGTGGCCGAGGACGGCTGGCAGGCTGGAGAACGGCCGGTCGAGGCGCACCACCACCGTGGAGTCGTCGGGCGTCTCGATACCGGCCAGGCCCGGGGCGGTGCCGGCCGTGTGCCAGGCGGCGTAGCCGCTGACCGCTTCGAGGTGGACGGCCAGCGGCGAGTCGGACCCCTTCCGGGCGATGCGCTCCAGCGTGAACTTGACGTCGGCCGACGTGATCGGCGTGTCGTCGTCGAAGTGGACGCCGGGCGCCAGGTGGAAGCTGAAGACGGTCTGCTCGGGATTGGACTCGAAGGAGCGGGCCAGGCCGGGGATGGGCTCGAGGTCCCCGGTGTTGCGGACGAGGGTGTCGAAGAGCTGGTCGACGACCATGACCGCCTTGGGGTCGCGGGCGTCGGCCGGGTCGAGGCTCGGGAGCCCGACGACGGCGACCTGGAGGACGCCGCCGACCGATCCGGCGGCCGAGGTCTGCCGGTTCGACCGTACGGCCCCCACGATCGCCAGGGCGGCGCCGGCGGCCAGCACGACGACGAGGACGATGCCGAGGACGGGGTACCGGCTGAGCAGCCCGGTCTGGCGCGTCTGCTGGCGCCAGTTGGGCAGCGGCTGGACCGTACGCCAGCGGTCCTCGGGATTCGGTTCCTCCGGGCGCTCCTCGTCCGGAGGCTCGGTGGGACTCATGGCGGCCTAGGGCGTCGTTAGACCGTCTCGAGCCGCAGGGCGAGGAGGACCGTCGTGAAGGCGAAGATGATCGCCGTGGCCACCGTGATCCGGTCGAGATTTCGCTCCACCACCGTCGACCCGGCCATCGAACCGCCGCCGGCGGCGCCGCCGAACATGTCGGACAGACCCCCGCCCCGCCCGGCGTGCAGGAGGATGAACAGGATCAGCAGCAACGACACGAACAGGTGGATGACGATCAGCAGGACATTCAGCACGGGTGGCACTGCTCCTTCGGGGGGCTGAGCACCCCCGAGCCTACCAGCGGCGTCCCTCAGGCCCAGCGCACGATCTGGGCAAACTCGTCCGCTTCCAGGGAGGCCCCGCCGACGAGGGCGCCGTCGATCTC
This sequence comes from Actinomycetota bacterium, assembly GCA_040756995.1. GTDB lineage: Bacteria > Actinomycetota > Acidimicrobiia > IMCC26256 > BP-133 > BP-133. The sequence goes on from JBFLYK010000024.1 coordinate 88,263, forward strand.
GGGCTGGCCCATGATGGCGGCGATGTTCCCCGGCTTCACGCTGCCGCCGTACTGGATCCGGATGGCGGCCGCCGGGGCCTCTCCGGCCAGGCCCGCCACCATCTTCCGGATCGTCCCGATCGTGTCGTTGGCGTCCTCGGGGGTGGCGTTGCGGCCCGTCCCGATGGCCCAGATCGGCTCGTAGGCGATGACCATGGAGCCGACCTGCTTCGGCTCGAGGCCGTCGAGGCCGGCCTGCACCTGACGGGACACCTTGGCCGCCGTCTCCCCCGCTTCCCGCTCCTCCAGGGTCTCGCCGACGCACATGATCGGCGTCATGCCGTGCTTGAAGACGGCCTTGACCTTCTTGTTGACCATCTCGTCGGTCTCACCGAAGATCTCCCGCCGCTCGGAGTGCCCCACGATCACGTAGGACACGTTGAGCTTGGCCAGCATCGACGGCGACACCTCGCCCGTGTAGGCGCCCTTCTCCTCGAAGAAGACGTTCTGGGCCCCGAGGCCGATCGGCAGGTTGTCGGCCTCGATCACCGTCTGCACCGACCGCAGCGACGTGAAGCTGGGACAGACGACCACCTCGCAGCGCTCGTAGTCCTCCGCCGCCAGCCGGTAGCTGAGCTTCTGCACCACCTGGATGGCGTCCAGGTGCGTGTGATGCATCTTCCAGTTGCCGGCCATGATCGGCTTGCGGCCGGTGTCCTCCCCCGCCATCGCTACCGCTTCCCCTCTCTCAAGGCCCGCAGGCCGGGCAGGTCGCCTTGCTCCAGGAATTCCAGTGACGCGCCGCCACCGGTCGAGAGGTGGCTGACGCGCTCGGCCAGGCCGAATTTGGCCAGGGCGGCGGCGCTGTCGCCGCCGCCGACCACGGTGTAGCCGTCGGCGGCGGCCACCGCCTCGGCCACGGCCCGGGTGCCGAAGGCGAAGGGTTCCAGCTCGAAGACGCCCATCGGGCCGTTCCAGAACACCGTCCCGGCCCGGGCGACTTCGGCGGAGTACTCCGTGGCCGTCGCCGGCCCGACGTCGAGGATCTTCCACCCGTCGGGCACGTCGGCCGCCGCCACCACCGCGGTCAGGGCGTCGGGGGCGGTGTCCTTGGCGATGACGGCGTCGGTCGGGACCGAGACCTTGCCGGTGTCGAGGCGGCTGCGGCACTGGTCGACCTGGTCCGGCTCGACCAGCGAGTCGCCCACGGAGTGGCCCTGGGCGGCCAGGAACGTCGACGCCATCGCCCCGCCGACGAGCAGCAGGTCGCACCGGTCGAGCAGGGCGTCGATCACGCCGATCTTGTCGCTGACCTTCGACCCGCCGAGCAGCGCCACGAACGGCCGGGCCGGCGATTCCAGCAGCCCCCCGAGGGCACGGGTCTCGGCCGCCAGCAGCCGGCCGGCGGCGGACGGGATGTGCCGGGGCGGCCCGACGACCGAGGCGTGGGCCCGGTGGGCGGCGCCGAAGGCGTCGTTGACGTAGCAGTCGGCCAGGCCGGCCAGGACGGCGGCGAGGTCCCCATGAAGATTTGTCTCAGGGCCTTTCGTCTCCCCCGGCTCGAACCGCAGGTTCTCCAGCACCATGATCTGCTGCCGCCCGAGCCCGGCGGCCATGGCCGAGGCCTGCTCGCCCACGACCTCCGGGCACAGCGTCACCTCCAGGGCCAGCATGTCGCCCAGCCGCTGGGCCACCGGCGCCAGCGAGTACTTCGGATCGGGCGCCCCCTTGGGCCGGCCGAGGTGGGAGCAGGCGATGATGGCCGCCTCCCGGTCGAGGAGCCACTCGATGGTGGGCAGGGCGGCCCGGATCCGCAGGTCGTCCTCGATCCGCCCGCCGTCCGACAGCGGGACGTTGAAGTCGGCCCGGAGGAGGACGCGGTTCCCCGGCTGCAGGGGCAGGTCCTCCAGCCGGGGCAGGTTCCCTCGGTGCACCTCAGCCACCCGCTGGCCCCCTCTTTGCAAACCCCCTCGGGCCGCTGTGGCCGAGGTACACCGCACTCACGCGACGCGCTACTTGGCGATGAAGGCGGCCAGGTCGACGAGCCGGTTGGAGTAGCCCCACTCGTTGTCGTACCAGCCGAGGATCTTCACCATCTTCCCGCTCACCATCGTGTCGGGCGCCGAGAAGATGCACGACGCCGGGTTGCCGACGATGTCGGCCGACACCAGCGTTTCCTCGGTGTACTGCAGGACGCCGCGGTAGGAGGCGGCGCCGGCCGCCTCGGCGAAAGCGGCGTTGACGTCCTCCTTGGTGACGTCGCTCCGCACCGTGGCCACGAGGTCGGTGATCGACCCGGTGGGGACGGGCACCCGCAACGACGTCCCGTCGAGGCGGCCCTTGAGATCGGGCAGCACCGTGCCGATGGCCCGAGCCGCGCCGGTCGAGCTGGGAATGATCGACAGGGCGGCGGCCCGCATGCGGCGCAGGTCGGGCTTGCCGGAGCGGGACACGGTGGCCATGTCCTGCAGCTGCTGGTCCGACGTGTAGGCGTGGACGGTGGTGATGAGCCCCTGCTCGATCCCGAACCGGTCGTTGAGGACCTTGGCCATCGGCGCCAGGCAGTTGGTGGTGCACGACGCGTTGGAGATCACGGTGTGCTGGGCGGCGTCGAAGATCGTGTCGTTGACGCCCATGCAGATCATGGCGTCGGCGTCACCCGAGGGCGCCGAGATGATGACCCGCTTGGCGCCGCCCTTGAGGTGGCCGGCCGCCTTCTCCCGGGCGGTGAAGATGCCGGTCGACTCGATGACGACGTCGACGCCGTGCTCGCCCCAGGGGATCTCGGCCGGGTCCTTGGCCTCGAGCTTGCGGACCTCGTTGCCGTCCACCGAGAACCCGCCGTCGGTGACCTTGACCTCGTTGGCCAGCATCCCGCCGACCGAGTCGTGCTTGAGGAGGAAGGCCATCGTCTCGCTGTCGCCGAACGGGTCGTTGACCGCCACGAGCTCGACCCCGGCGCCGGAACCCTTGGCGAGGATCGCCCGGTAGAACGAACGGCCGATCCGTCCGAAGCCGTTGATGCCGACACGTACCGTCATGCTCATCCTCCCGTCGGGGGTCGAAATCACAACCTGACAGGGAGACTACAAGAGCCCTTCCAAAGCCTTGGCAAGGGCCGCCGGGTCGTGGGTATGGCCACCCGGACCGGCCACGTCGGCCGCCACCGGCTCGACCCCGAGGGCCCGGACGGCGAACTCGTCGGCCGGCAGCTTCCCGCCGAGGTGGTAGAGGAACGTGTCGACCCGGGCGCCATGGTCGAGGACCGCCCGGAGGTGGTCGGTGGCATCGAGGCCGAGGGTCTCGGGCACCTGCGGCTGCAGGTTGCAGATGTGGACGATGCGGCCCCGGGCGGCCTGCAGCGCCTCCCGGATGGCCGGCACGCACAGCACCGGCGCCAGGCTGGTGAACAGCGATCCCGGCGCCAGCACCACCTGGTCGGCCAGCTCGATGGCGCTCACCACCTCGGGGTGGGCCTTGGCGTCCTCCGGCACGATGTGGACCCGGCGGATGCGGTCCATGGTGTTCGACACCGCCACCTGACCTTCGACCGTGTCGACGCCGTCGCCGTCGCCGGCCTCGGCGGTCAGGATCACGGGGTCGGTGGTGGCCGGCAGCACCCGGCCGGCGCACTCCAGCAGCCGTCCGGCCTCCTCCAGGGCCCGGCCGAAGTCGCCGAGGACCTGGGTGAGCCCGACGATGATCAGGTTCCCGAGGGCGTGGCCGTCGAGGTCGCCGCCCCGGAAGCGGTGCTCGAAGGCTTCCCGCCACACGGTGTCGGACGCCGCCAGCGCCACCAGGCACCGCCGCAGGTCGCCCGGCGCCGGGACGTCGTGGACCTTCCGGAGCCGGCCGGAGGAGCCGCCGTCGTCGGCCACGCTGACCACCGCCGTGACCGATCCGGCGTAGCGGCGGATGGCGTTGAGTGTCGTGGCCAGGCCGTGACCGCCGCCGAGGGCCACCACCACCGGGCCGCCCGGCGGCGGGCCGCCCAGCGACCAGGGGTCGCCCTTGGGCATCGGCGTGAGCGGCCGGCGGCCGCCGGCGGGCTTGCGGATGCGGGTCGGGGCGGGGGCCGGCGCCGGGCGCCGCTCCCAGCTGCCGTGCTCGCTTCGTTGTTCCCGGGGGGCCCGGGGGTCTCCCCCGGAGGAATCGGTGTCAGCCACGTTCGAGATCCCGGTGATGGACCCGGGCCGGGAAGCCCAGGCGCTCCAAGGTTCGGGCCAGCTCCTCGGCCAGCACCACACTGCGGTGATGCCCGCCCGTGCAGCCGACGCCGATCGACAGGTACGACTTTCCTTCCTTCACGTAGGCCGGCAGCAGCAGGGCGAAGAGCCGCTCCAGTTCGGCCAGGAACGCCTCCGTCTCCTCCTGCTTCATGACGTAGCGCCGGACCTTGGGATCGGTGCCGGGCAAGGGACGGAGCGACTCCACCCAGTGCGGGTTCGGCAGGAACCGGCAGTCGAAGACCAGATCGACGTCGAGCGGCAGGCCGTGCTTGAACCCGAACGAGACGATGTTGGTCTGCAGCGAGTGCTCCGCCGGCCCGGCGGCGAACAGGGCCCGCAGCCGGTCCCGCAGCTGGTGGACGTTGAGGTTCGATGTGTCGATGACCACGTCGGCTTCGGCCTTGAGCGGCTCGAGCAGGGCCCGCTCCTCGGCGATGGCCTCCGACATGCGCTCGCCCGTCCCCAGGGGGTGCTTGCGGCGGCTGGCCTCGTAACGGCGGACGAGTACGTCGTCGGCCGCCTCCAGGAACAGGATGCGGGTGCGGGCCCCCGCCTCCCGCAGCTGCTCCAGCGCCACGTGGAGGTCCTCCAGGGCCCCGGAGCGGACGTCGGCGCCGAGGGCGTAGCGGATCGGCGGCCGGCCCGGCGCCCGGGCCAGTTCCGCCACCTTGGGGATGAGCAGCGGCGGGAGGTTGTCGATCACGAAGAAGCCGAGGTCCTCGAGCACGTTGGCCGCTTCCGACCGGCCCGCCCCCGAGAGCCCGGTGACGATCGTGATGTCAAGGTCCTCATTCGACGCCATCATCGCCCCTCCACGATGACACGCTGACGGGCACAGGGGAACGAGCCGGCGGGGACGGACCGTGCAAACGGTCATAAACCCGCCGGCCGACCGCCTCCGGCAGCCACGGCACGGCCACGAGCTCCTCCTCGGTGAGGGCCCGGATCTTCTTGACCGAGCCGAACTCCTTGAGCAGCCGCTTGCGCCGCCCCGGACCGAGACCGGGGATGTCGTCGAGCACCGACTTCGTCATGGCCTTGTCCCGCCGGCTGCGGTGGTAGGTGATGGCGAACCGGTGCGCCTCGTCCCGCACCGCCTGCAGCAGATACAGGGCCTCGGAGTCCCTGGGGATCCGCACCGGGTCGGACTCTCCCGGCTTGTAGACCTCCTCGAACCGCTTGGCCAAGCTGGCCACGGGGATCTCCTCCAGGCCCAGCTCCTCCAGCACCGAGACCGCGGCCGACAGCTGGCCCTTGCCGCCGTCGATCAGCACCAGGTTCGGCGGATAGGAGAAGCGCTTCCCGGCCCGCACGCCCTCGTCCCGTTCCCGGAGGTAGTTGGTGAACCGCCGGGTGAGGACCTCGGTCATGGCGGCGAAGTCGTCCTGGTTGACCAGCGAGCGGATCTTGAACCGGCGGTAGTCGGACCGCTTCGGCAGCCCGTCCTCCATGACGACCATGGAGGCCACGATCTCCGTCCCCATGGTGTGGGAGATGTCGTAGCACTCGATCCGCAGCGGGGCCTCGGGGAGGTCGAGATGGTCCTGGAGGGCGGTGAGGGCCCGGGCCCGGGCGTTGTGGTCGGAGGCCCGCTTGAGGCGGTGGCGGGTGAAGGCTTCCTCGGCGTTCTTGGTTACGGTCTCGAGGAAGGCCCGCTTGTTGCCCCGCTTCGGCACCCGGATCCGCACCCGGGAGCCCCGCACGTGGGACAGGAACTCCTCGTAGAGATCGAGCTGCTCCGGCTCGACGGGGATGAGCACCTCTTTGGGGACGTCGTCGGCCTGGGCGTCGCCGTAGAGCATCTCGAGGATGCGGGCCGACTGACCGGCCGGCGTCAGCTCCTCGACCTTCTCCAGCACGAGGCCCTTGCGGCCCACCATCCGGCCCCGGCGGACGTTGAAGACCTGGATCGACGCTTCGAGGTCGTCCTCGGCCAGGCCGATGGCGTCGTAGTCCTCGTCTTTGTCGCCCACCATCTGCTGGCGTTCGATGGCCTTGCGGACGGAGGTCAGCTGGTCCCGCAGGCGGGCGGCCCGCTCGTACTCCAGCTCCGACGCCGCCTGCTTCATCTGCGTCTCGAGCCGCTCGACGATCGTCTCGGTGTGGCCGTCGAGGAAGTCGAGCAGTTCGCCGACGAGGGTCTCGTAGTCGGCGGGGGTGACGGCGTCGACGCAGGGCGCCGAGCACTTCTCGATGTGGGCGTAGAGGCAGGGGCGGCCGAGCTTGCGGTGGCGGTCGAGCTTGTTGTCGCTGCAGGTCCGGATCGGGAACGTCCGCAGCAGCAGGTCGAGGGTCTCGCGGATGGCGTAGGCGTGGGCGAACGGCCCGTAGTAGCGGACGCCCTTGCGCTTGGCGCCTCGCATCACCATGGCCCGGGGCCACTCCTCGCTGACGGTGACCGCCAGGTAGGGGTAGGACTTGTCGTCCTTGAGCCGGACGTTGAACCGGGGCTTGTGCTTCTTGATGAGGTTGAACTCGAGGAACAGCGCCTCGACCTCGTTGCGGACCTCGATCCACTCCACGGTCTCGGCGGCGCTGACCATGTGGCGGGTGCGGTCGGGCAGCAGCGCCGGGTTGACGAAGTAGTTCGACAGGCGGCTGCGCAGGCTCTTGGCCTTGCCGACGTAGATGACGCGACCGTCCCGGTCCTTGAACTGGTAGGACCCGGGAGCGTCAGGGATCGTGCCGGCGGCGGGGCGGGTGAGCATCTCGACCCCCATTCTGCCGGTCGGGCCTGACAGACTCGTCCGTCGAGGAGGAAGCATGGCCAAGACCTTCGACGGGATCGACGAGAAGCTGGGCCGGTTCCTGGCCGACCAGCCGGTGTTCTTCGTGGCCACCGCCCCGAGCGGCTCCGACGGCCACATCAACCTGTCCCCGAAGGGCGTGTCGGGCACGTTCCGGATCCTCGACCCGGGGAGGGTGGCCTACCTCGACATCACCGGCAGCGGCATCGAGACGGTCGCCCACCTCCGGGACAACGGCCGCATCGTCCTCATGTTCTGCGCCTTCTCCGGCCCGCCCCGGATCGTCCGCCTCCACGGCCGGGGCCGCGTGGTGCTCCCCGGCGACGACGACTGGGAGGATCTGGCGGCCCGGTTCCCGCCCCACCCCGGTACCCGCTCGATCATCGCCGTCGACCTCGACCGGGTGTCGGACTCCTGCGGCTTCGGCGTCCCCCTCATGACCTACGAGGGCGAGCGCGGCCAGCTCGCCGACTGGGCCGGCCGGAAGACCGAGGACGAGCTCGCCGACTACCGGGCCAAGAAGAACGCGATGAGCATCGACGGTCTGCCCGGCTTGGCGGAATAGCGGCCCTCCACCCCGCGGTTGGACAGAAGTGCCAGATAAACTGGCAGCAGCCCGCACCTGGCGCTTGCGGGCCATATTCGCTCCGGGGCCGACATCCCCGTGGGACGGGCCAGGCCGCTCCCACCGGCCGACAACCGGGGCTCTCATGTGGAGGGCGAATCCATGCTCCGACTGCAGCAGCCGCTGCCTGACGCCTACACCCTCGCCGCGCCCGCCGAGCTCGAGGCCCGCATCGCCGACGCGAAGGCCCAGCTCGCCGACCGGCTCCTGATCCTCGGTCACCACTACCAGCGCGACGAGGTCATCCGCTGGGCCGACGCCCGCGGCGACTCCCTGAAGCTGGCCCGCTACGCGGCCGAGAACTCGCAGTCCACCGACATCGTGTTCTGCGGCGTGCACTTCATGGCCGAGTCGGCCGACATCCTCACCGGCCCCCACCAGCGCGTCGTACTGCCCGACCTGAACGCCGGCTGTTCGATGGCCGACATGGCCGACGCCGACGAGGTCGAGGAGTGCTGGGAGGCGCTGGCCGGCGTGATCGACGTCGAGCGCGTCGTCCCCATCACCTACGTGAACTCCTCGGCGGCGGTGAAGGCCTTCGTGGGCCGCCACGGCGGCGCCTGCTGCACCTCGTCCAACGCCCGGGGCGTCCTGACGTGGGCCCTGGAGCGGGGCGACCGGGTGCTGTTCGTGCCCGACCAGCACCTGGGCCGCAACACCGCCCTGGCCATGGGCTACCCGGCCGAGGAGATGAAGGTCTGGAACCCCCGCTTCGAGCAGGGCGGCCTGGAGGACCGGGAGATCAAGGACTCCCGCTTCCTCCTGTGGAAGGGCCACTGCTCGGTCCACCAGCGGTTCACGCCGCTCCACGTGGCCGCCGCCCGGGCCGAGCACCCCTCGGTGGAGGTCATCGTGCACCCCGAGTGCGCCCACGAGGTCGTGACCCTGGCCGACAAGGTCGGCTCCACCGAGCGGATCCTCGAATGGGTGGCGGCCGCCCCGGCCGGCTCGGTGCTGGCCATCGGCACCGAGATCCACATGGTCCGCCGCATGGCCGCCGAGCACCCCGACAAGACGGTCTTCTCCCTCGACCCGCTGATCTGCCCCTGCTCGACCATGTTCCGGATCGACGAGCCGCACCTGGCCTGGTGCCTCGACGCCCTCGTCCGGGGCGAGATCGTCAATCAGATCACGGTCGACGAAGCGACAGCCGAAGCCGCCCGCCTGGCCCTGTCGCGGATGCTGGCGATCGCCTGAGCGGCCGCCGCCCCAGCCGGCGGAGCGGAAGCTCGACCAGGCGGTAGGTGACCTCGGTGACGAGGAACGTGGCCGGGAAGACGACGAGCGGCAACGCCGGCCCCTGGATGCCATACACGTTGAACGCCAGGTGGTTGATGGCCGACCCCCACAGGTACAGGCCGTAGGACCGGCGGCCAATCGCCTGCAGCGGCCGCCAGGCCAGCCAGCCGCCGCGTTCGGTCAGGTACGGCAGGAGCACCGCGGTGCAGACCGTCGTGGCCGGGAGGAGCCAGCGGAGCGTGAAGGCGGTCTCGGTCGCGAAGGCCAGGACCGCGGCGAGGCCGACCGCCGCGACCCAGGGGGCGAGCCGCGATCGGCACCGCCATCCCAGGGCCACGGCGCAGCCGGCCAGGAGAGCGTCGGCCTGCGTGTCGAGCCCGAACCACACCCGGGTGTAGTTGGTCGGCGACGCCAGGACGAAGCGGTGCAGGGCAAGGCCGATGGCGGCCGTGCCGACCACGGCGGCCACCGCCCGCTCCGACCGGCGCCACCGGTACAGCACGCCGAGCAGCACCGGCCACACCAGGTAGAACTGCTCCTCCATGGCCACCGACCAGTTGGCCGTGAGCGCGCCGCCGGCGTCGATCTCGCGGGCCGCGACCCAGTTGGCGACGAACAGCAGCGACGACAGCGCACCGACGACGGTCGCCTGCCCCACCGCACCGCCATGGGCTGACGCCCACACGAACAGCGTGACCGACACGGTGGCCAGCAATGGGACGATCCGGTAGACCCGCCGTCGCCAGAACGCCCGCAGGTCGATTGCACCGCCGTCGCTTCGCAGCTCTTGGAGGAGCAGCGACGTGATGAGAAAGCCGGAGAGGGTGAAGAAGATGTCGACGCCGAGGAAGCCGCCGGGCAGGTAGCGGGCGTGATAGAGCATCACGCTGAGGCAGGCGATGGCCCGCAAGCCGTCGAGGGCGGGGGCGTAGGCCAGCCGGCGGGAAGATTCCATGACCTTCCGGTCATCGGCGTCCCGTCGGAAACCCTGAATCGCGAACCGGGCTGAAGCTCAAGCGGCGGGCGAACCGGTCGATACCCACGAGGTGTCCGATGTCCTCGTCGCGCCCGCCGGCCGTTCCGAAGCCGCCCGGCCGCGCCGTGGCGCCGGTGACGGCCCGAGGGCCGGAGGGTTATGGCGGGGCCGGTCGGTTCCGCCCCTGGCGGCCGCCTTCGGCGCGGCGGCCGCCACCGTGGCCCGGTTCGGATACGGCTTCGGGATGGAGGACCAGGCCGTCATCGCCCTGAAGGGCGTCGCCCGGGCGGACCGGACGGCGTTCGTGGGCGACTGGTTCACCGCCCAGGTTCCCCAGCCGCACTGGCTGTTCGATCTCGTCACGTTCGCCGGTGAGCGCCTCGGTGCCCTTCCCCTCGTCTACCTGCTGTGGTGGGCAGCGTCCATGCTGGCGTTCGGCCTGGGTTCGGCCTGGCTGGCTCGCCGGTTCATCCCCGAGCGACCCTGGTTGGCCGTGCTCGTCGG
>JBFLYK010000025.1:0-95309 GCA_040756995.1 Actinomycetota bacterium
CCCCGAGCGCCGCCTGCGGCCCGGCCCGCCCGGCCGGGGGGCCGGGCGCCTCGGCCGCCGGTGCCGCGGCCGGCTGATCGGGCCGGCGAACGGCCTGAGCGGGCGCCGCGGCCGGCTGATCGGGCCGGCGTAAGGCCGGAGCGGGCGCCCCACCCGAGGCGAGGGCCCCCCGGAGGTCATCGAGCGCCCGTTCCAGCCGGGCGACCCGGTCGGCGAGAGCCTCCAGGCTCGTCACGTCGCGGCGGGCCAGGCGGACCAGCGTGACCTCCAGGACGAGCCGGGGATCGGGCGCCCGGCGGATCTCGATGGCCGCCTCCCCCAGCGTCTCCAGCGCCCGGACGACCGCCGCCGCCCCCAGCGCCTCGCCCTGGGCGGCCAGTGCGGCCCGTTCCTCCTCCGGGGTCTCCAGCCGGACCCGGCCGGGTGACGACAGGACGAGGAAGACCTCCCGCAGGTGGCGCAGCAGATCGTCGGCCAGGGTGCGGGCGTCGACGCCGGCGCCGAGGAGCGCATCGAGCCGCTCCAGGAGGCCGGGCACGTCGCCGCCGGCCATCGCCTCGACGATGGCCGCCCGGGCCGAAGTGGCCGTGCCGCCGAACAGGGCGGCGATCTGCTCCGGCCGGAGCTCGCCCTCGCCGTAGGCCAGGGCCTGGTCGAGGAGGGACAGGGCGTCGCGGGCGGAGCCGCCGGCCCGGCGGGCGATGGTGGCCAGAGCCTCGGAGTCGGCCTCCACGCCCTCCCGGCCGGCGATCTCGGCCAGGTGGGCGGCCAGGCGCTCCGCCGGCAGGAGCGAGAACTCGAAGTGCTGTGTCCGGGACCGGATCGTCGGCAGGACCATCTGCGGGTCGGTGGTGGCCAGCACGAAGATGACGTGGTCGGGCGGCTCCTCCAGCGTCTTGAGCAGCGCCGTCGACGCCTCCTTGGTCAGCATGTGGACCTCGTCGACGATGTAGACCTTCCGGGCCCCACCGGCCGAGCGGTAGGCCACCCGCTCCAGCAGCGCCCGCATCTCGCCGACGCCCCGGTTGGAGGCGGCGTCGAGCTCGACGACGTCCATCGACGTGCCGGACGTGATCTCCACGCAGGACGGGCAGGCGTTGCACGGCTCTCCCGGCGCCAGCTCAGACCGGTCGCCGGTGCAGTTCAGCGCCTTGGCCAGGAGCCGGGCCGTGGTCGTCTTGCCCGTCCCCCGGGGGCCGGAGAAGAGGTAGGCGTGGCCGACGCGGCCTTCCCGCACGGCGTTGCGCAGCGCCGTGCTGACCGCCTCCTGACCGACGAGCTCGCCGAACGTCTGCGGGCGGTGCTTGCGGTACAGCGACTGGAAAGCCATGGCCCGCCCACCCTATCGGCGGCCTGTGACAGGCCGCCCTTCCGGAGCCAGGAAGAGAAGACGGACCGTGCACCCGCCGTCGATCCGGCAGCCTCAGGCTCAAGCACCGTCGCCGGCTCAGGCCAGGCGACCCTGCGGCACACGGGGTGATCCGCTGAGAGCTGCTTCCTCCCGGACCTGACTCGGTTCGCGGGACCCCGTTGCGCAGGACCCGGCCATCGTCGCTGCGTGCGGGCCGAACTCCTGAAACTGGTCGGACCTCGGGCGGGGATTCAGCCCCCCATACGTGGATTTGGGGTACAGGGCACCACGAGCTCCCCGCCTAGCACGGTCCGTCGGTCATCGTAGCGGCCGCCCGCCGGTCCTTCGACCGCCGATCGTCGGCTGCTCGGTGGATACGATGTGCGCCTCGGAGAGATGCGGGAGCGGCCGAACCGGCACGCCTGGAGAGCGTGTGGGGGGCAACCCCCCGTGGGTTCAAATCCCACTCTCTCCGCTCTGGCTCCGTCCTGTCGGTCGAGCCCGAGCTCGGTTCAGTCCAGGCTCGGCTCGACCGGCCGGGCGGGGCCGATCCGCAGGTACGGGCCGCTGGAGCGCTGCTCGGAGCAGACGCTGACGCCCAGGACCTGGGCGCAGGCCGATCCACCGGGCTGAGGCTCGGGCGCGGTCGGCGGCGGGGCCGACGGGGCGGGCTGCGGCTCGTTGCGCTCCGGCGGCGGCGGGGCCGAGGCCTTGCGGTCGGGAGCCGATGGCGTCGGCGTCATCGGCCGGCCCAGCACCACGGGACCCCGGGACCGGTCGAGGAGAGCCGGCTGGCGGTTGGGGTAGTCGCGGGCGATCTGGGTGCGGGCCCAGGCGAAAGCGTCCTGCACCGAGGCGGGCGCCTTCCCCTGGAGCATGGCCCGGCGGACCATGTACTCCACCATGTAGCTGTGGCCGAGGCTGGAGTTCTCGTAGGCCACGTCGTTCTCGCCGGCCGCGGCGGTGAGGATGCGCCCGGAGGTGAGGGCGTCGTCGAAGCCGGCGCCGTAGCAGGCGGCGACCCCGATCCAGGCCGAACGGGCGTCCATGCCCCTGAGCAGCTCGGCGACCTGACCGTCGTAGACGTTGTCGCCGTCGGCGGCCACGATCGCCTCGTCGATGACCTCGCCGTCGCGATCGGCGTCGCCCGCCACCTGCCGCACGTGGCCGGAGTAGAAGAACACGGCCGTGGAGTCGGCCGACGCCCGGCTGGCCATCCAGGCCAACGCCCCGCGGATGTTGTCGGCCGTGGCCTGCCGGTCGAGCAGCATCAGCCGGTGGCTGGCCGGCACGCCGTAGGCGGCGAGGGCGTTGTCGACGTCCCGGGCGTCGGCGACGGCGGCCCGGAGGTCGGCGTCACCGCCCGGGTAGTCGTCGATGCCGACGACGACCGCCCAGACACCCCCGTCCTTCGGACCGGAGGCGTAGTTGGTACGGCCGCCCGAACGGGACGTCGACGTGCGGGACCGGGGGAAGTTGGCCGGCGCGACGATGGGCCGGTCGACCATGGCGGCCGATGTCGGCGGGGCGAGGGGCGCGGTCACGACCGGAGCCTCCGGCGCCGGGGCGGCGCCGGCGTTGACGGCGTCGATGGACGGGGCGGCGAGTTCCTGGGTGGCCAGGGCGTCGCCGGCCGGCGCGTCGCCGGGCCGCTCGAGCCGGAGACCGGCGAGCAGCTGGGAGCCCAGGGAGGCGGTGAAGCCCGGCGCAGAGTTGCTGTGGCCGCTGGCGATGAGGCCGAGGACAGCGATGAGGCTCAGCGCCCGGGCCCGACCGCTCAAACGGCGGGCCCGCCGGACGGCCCCAACCCCGCCCGACGAAGCCAATGCTTCATTCGTCAGGCAGGTTCGGGTTTCCTCTGAGCTCTCGTACGCCGCGGAGTCGTCGATCGCCGTTTTCCTCTGTTTCCCAGTCAGGGACAGCCCGCTTGCTTCCCTGCGCGCCCGGATTGTCCACTTTACGTCAGTTCAGGCGGTTCGCGCTGGATGACCGTGCATGTTCCTGTGGAACCTGAGAACGCTCGCTACGGTGCACAGGTGGAGTTCAGCTGGGGCGAGCTGATGGAGGTGGCACTGGAGGAGGCCGCAGCGGCCATCGCCCATGGGGACGTTCCCGTCGGAGCGGTGGTCGTCGGACCGGCCGGCGACGTTCTCGCCCACCGCCACAACGAGCGGGAACTGACCGGCGATCCCACGGCCCACGCCGAGCTGTTGGCGCTGCGGGACGCCGCCGCCCGCCTCGGCCGCTGGCGGCTCGACGACTGCGTCCTGGTGTCGACCATCGAGCCCTGCCCGATGTGCGCCGGAGCGGCGCTGGCCGCCCGTATCGGCACGGTCGTCTTCGGGGCCCCCGACGCCAAGGCCGGGGCCTGCGGAAGCCTCTACAACCTGGCCGCCGACCCCCGGCTCAACCACGACATGGCGGTCGTCCCCGGCGTCCGGGAGTCGGAAGCCGCCGCCCTCATCCGGGCCTTCTTCGCCGAGCGACGGCCGGCCGTAGAGCCCTAGACTTCCCTCCCGGAGGGATGCGAGAGCGGCCGAATCGGACGGTCTCGAAAACCGTTGAGCCTCCGGGTTCCGTGGGTTCAAATCCCACTCCCTCCGCTCCCGCCGGCCAGGGCAGACCTCGCGGATGCCCTGGCCGGCCCGCGTCCCCGGCACACACCGGTCGTTCCCCTATGTGTCACCATCTGTTAACCTTCCGATGTGCAGCCGTTCATGGACATCCAGAGCCTCACGCCCAGCCCGGGGCGGCTGAAGTGCGTCTGGGTTCCCGGCGCCGACGGGCGGCTGCAGAGCATCTGGGTCCCCGACTGGGAGCGCGAAGCCGAGATCTCCACGCTCCCCGCGCAGACGAGCGCTCCCCTCCGCAAGGCCGGCTGACGACCCGTCAGCGGGCGGCCGACAGGCCCAGATTGGCGAAGATCTCCCTCGTGGCCGGGCTGCGGTTGAGGGTGTAGAAGTGCAGGCCCGGCGCGCCGGCCTCGAGCAGGTCGCGACAGAGCTGGGAGGCGACCTCCACCCCGATCCGACGGACCTCGGCGGGATCCTCGGCCACCGCCTCGAGCCGGGCGGCCAGGTCGGCCGGAAACTCCGCGCCCGAGAGGGCGGCGAAGCGGGCCACCTGCGACACGTTGGTCACCGGCATGATGCCGGGCACGACCGGGTGGTGACAGCCCAGGGCGGCGAGGTCGTCGACCAGGCGCAGATAGTCCTCGAGCCGGAAGAAGAACTGGGTGACGGCGAAGTCGGCCAGGGCCAGCTTGGCCGCCAGGTGCCGCCGGTCGGAGGCGAGGTCGGGTGAGGCCGGGTGCCCCTCGGGATGGGCGGCCACGCCGATGGAGAACGGCCCGATCTCCCGGGCCAGCTGCACGAGCTCGATGGCGTGGGCGAAGTCACCCGGCGGCAGGTTGAGCTCGGCCGGAGGGTCACCCCGCAGGGCCAGGATGTTCTCGACGCCCTCGTCCCGGTAGCGGGCGAGGATGGCCCGCAGCTCGTCCTCCCTGTGGCCGGCGCAGCACAGGTGCGCCATCGGCGTCATCTCCGTCGACCGCAGGATGCCGAGCACGAGGTCGTGCGTGCGCTCCCGGGTCGTCCCGCCGGCGCCGTAGGTGATCGACACGAAGGAGGGCCGCAGCGGAGCAAGATCCAGCAGCGTCTTCTGCAGCTGGACTTCGGCCTCCTCCGTCTTCGGAGGGAAGAACTCGAACGAGAAGGAGCGGCCGGCGGCCAGCAGCTCGGAGATACGCGTCACGGCCGGCCACTGTAGGCGGCCGGCCGTGACGCCAAGCAGTCGTATCAGGTTCTGATCAGATCAGGTCGTGGTGATGATGAAGGAGCCGGTGTCCCGGGCGCCCTGGGCGTCGATCACGTGGAAGGTGATGGTCCAGGTGCCGGGAGGCGCACCGCCGAACTGCAGCAGGCCGTTGGGATGGATGAACACCGCGGGGCCGGCCGGATCCACAGCCCCGAGCTCGAACGTCAACGCGTGATTGTCGGGATCGGTGGCGGTCAGCGTCCATTCGCCGGCGGCGTTGGCGGGATAGGAGACCGTGCTGCCCACCGCCGTGGGCGCCGTGTTCTGGTAGTCGAAGGTCAGCTTCGCCTTGGACACCTGGTTCGGCGGGTTCCCGTCGTTGTCGTCGACGACCTCGTACTCGATCTCCGCCGGACCGAAGAAGCCGCTGGCCGGTGAGAACCTGATGGTCGTGCCCTGGCGGCTGAAGACGCCGGCGGGGACCGTCCGGGAGTCGTTGCGGTCCTCACCGACGATGCGGACGTCGCCGTTGTCGCCGAGGGCGATGCCGGGTTCGGTGAGGACATCGACGGCGCAGGCGTTGCCGGCATTGCACGTCCGGCTGATGTTGACGGCGTGGGGCTGCAGGTCAGCTCCGACGACCGTGATCTTGACGACGCCGTCGGCGTTGTCGTTGTCGTTGTCCCAGACCCGGTACCGGATCGTGTCGGAACCCCGCCTCGTCCCCGTGTAGACGATGGCGGTGCCGTCGGCCGACAGCTTGGCCGACCCCCGACCGGGCAGCCCGGGGAGTTCGAGAAGGCGCAACCCGTCCCCCAGGCCGAGGTCGTTGCCGAGCACGTTGATCGTCACCGCCTGGCCGAGGGGGACGGTGATGGTGTCCTCGACCGGCGCCGGCAGGTCGTCGATCGCCTTGATCCGGACCGTCACCGTGCCGACGGCGGTGTTCCCCTGGCTGTCAGCCACCGTGTAGGTGAAGCTGTCGGTGCCGTTCGAGTTGGGCACGGGCGTGTAGGTGACCGTTCCGCCGGCGGCGGACAGCGTGGCGCCCTTGACCGACGCCGACAGGCTCTGGATGCTGAGCGAGCTGCCGTCGGGGTCACGGTCGTTGGCCAGCACGTCGATGGACCCGGTGCCGTCCTCCGAGATCTCGAGGACGTCGTCGACGGCCACCGGCGCCTCACCGGTGTTCATGGCGACCATGGCGATGATGCCGTGGGCCAGCTTGTGGCCTTCGAGGCCGCCGTGGAACTTCGCGTCGCCGTAGGAGTAGACCGCGCCATTGGAGGCGGTCAGGTAGTAGCCGTTGCCGCTGGCCGAGGGCGCCATGTCGACGATGCGCTTCTCGGCGCCGCCGTCGACGGCCGAGCCGTAGAACTTGGCGTCGCCGAAGGAGAAGATCCCGCCGTCGCCGGCCACCATCCAGTAGCCCTTGCCCGTCGGGGTGGCCGACATCTGCTGGATCCGCTTGGCCAGCTTCACGGCGCCGGTCGAGCCGAAGAAGCCGGCGTCGCCGAAGGAGAAGATCCCGCCGTCGGAGGCTGCCATCCAGTAGCCCTTGCCGGTCGGGGTGGGAACGATGTCGACGATCGGCCGATTCAGCTTGATGTTCCCTGTCGAACCGAAGAAGCCGGCGTCGCCGAAGGCGAAGATGCCACCGTCGGAGGCGACGAGCCAGTAGCCCTTGCCCGTGCGGGTGGCGGCCATACCCACGATGGGCTGGTTCAGCTTCATGGCCCCGGTCGACCCGTAGAAGCCGGCAGTGCCGTAGGAGAAGATGCCACCGTCGGCGGCCACCATCCAGTAGCCCTTGCCGTCCGGGGTGGCGGCCATACCCACGATGGGCTGGTTCAGCTTGACGGCTCCGGTGGACCCGTAGAAGCCGGCCTGGCCGAAGGAGAAGATGCCACCGTCGGTACCGACCAGCCAGTAGCCGGCCGTCGTCGCGGCCGCGGCGGACCGGTCCGTCGGACCGGTGGCCGCCACACTGGCCGGCCCGGCCAGAAGGGCGACCGCCAGGACGATCCCGACACGCCGCCAGCTGCGAGCGGCCCGATTCAAGAACCTGCGCATTGCCACGTCCTCCGGCACCGGGGGGTTGATGCCGGAAGCGCGCGGGGGAGGCACTCCGGCTCCCAAGAGAACGCACGACGACGCCGGACGTGACGCCGGCGCCCCGAGGGACGCCGTCATGTTACCAAAGTTACAGATGTGGCTATTGTGCCGGTGGGCCGCCGACGTCGTCGCCCTGCTGCCGGCCTTTGCGCCGGTTCAGCCATTGGAGGGTAAGGAACACCAGCAAGGGGACGAGGACGAACAGCATCTCGTCCCACCCACCCTGGTGGGCCACTACGACGGTCGGGGGGGTCACGGAACAACGGTACCGGGTCGCCCGTTGTGCACTCCGACCAAAGAAGACCCCGAAGGTGCGTGCCACACTGGCCGCGAGCACCTGCGGAGGAAACGGACATGCCGCCCGAGAAGCTGCACTGGAAGCACCTCTTCGACGAGGTGGTCACGAGCGGGCTCTGCACCGGCTGCGCCGGCTGTGTCGTCGCCTGCCCCCACGACGTCCTCGGCTACAAGGACACCGAGGGCGCCTACAAGCCGTTCCACCTCGAGGAGGAACTGGGCCCGGCCAACTGCGGCCACGGCGAGCGGGGCTGCACGTCGTGCACCCGGGCCTGCCCCCGCTTCCGGACCTGGGAGCCGGAGATCGACCAGTTCCTCTTCGGGCGGCCCCGCTCGGCCATCGAGGTCGAGGGTGTCACCAAGGACGTCATCCTCACGCGGGCGGCCGACGACAAGGTCCACGAGCTCGGCCAGGACGGCGGCCTCGTGTCGGCCATCCTCATCTGGGCCCTGGAGCACGGCTACATCGACTCCGCCCTCGTCTCCTACCTCGAGGGCGACGGGTCGACGTGGAAGGCGATCCCCGGCGTGGCCCGGACCAAGGAGGAGATCCTGGCCGCCGCCGGCAGTCGCTACACCTACTGCGCCAACACCATGGCCTACGCCGAGGCCATCGAGGGCGGAGCGGAGAAGATCGCCCTCGTCGGCATGAGCTGCCAGTCGTCGGTGCCTCCGGTGATGACCGTCCGCAAGGCCGGCAAGGTGGCCCGCCGGTTCGCCCTCAACATCGGGCTGCTGTGTTCCAAGACGTTCGACGACGCCATCTTCGAAGAGCTCTTCGAGGCCAAGTACGGCCTCAAGAAGGCCGACATCAAGAAGATGAACATCAAGGGCGTCTTCCAGATCTGGATGAAGAACGGCGACTACCACGAGATCCCCCTCAAGGAGTGCCACCAGTGGACCCGGGAGGGGTGCAAGATGTGCCCCGACTTCGCCGCCGAGCACGCCGACATCTCGACCGGCGGGATCGGGAAGTACAACGACTGGACGCTGACGATCATCCGGACCGATCTGGGGCGGGAGATCATCATCAAGATGCTGGAGGACGGGTCGATCATCGGCCGCCCCGGCGACGACGACCCCGGCGCCATCGCCCTCATGCGCAAGCTGTCGGTCAAGAGCCGCAAGCGCTGGCCCGAGTTCGCCATCCCCGAGCCGAAGCTCGTCGAGGCTTAGGAGCGGAGGCCGCGCTCCTCGGCCCAGGCGAGGAGGCGGCGCTCCGCCTCCTCCTCGGTCATCGGGCCCTCTTCGATGCGGGCCTCGAGCAGCATGTCGAGCGCTTCGCCGACGACGCGGCCGGGCGGCACGCCGAGCAGCTCCATGACCCGGTGGCCGTCGATGGCGGGGCGGATCGACGCCAGCTCCTCCCGCTCGGCCAGCTCGGCGATGCGGGCCTCGAGGTCGTCCATGCGCCGGCCCAGCGCCCGGGCCTTGGCCTGGTTCCGGGTGGTGCAGTCGCAGCGCACCAGGTGGTTCAGCTGGTCGAGGAGCGGGCCGGCGTCCCTGACGTAGCGGCGGATCGCCTTGTCCGTCCACCCCATCTTGTAGGTGTGGAACCGCAGGTGGAGGAGGACCAGCTGCGTGACCGCCTCGATGATGTCCTTCGGGTACTTGAGGGCTCGCAGCCGCTCCTCGGCCATGCGGGCGCCGACGACGTCGTGGAGGTGGAAGCTCACGCCGTCCGGGCCGAACGACCGGGTCTTCGGCTTGCCGACGTCGTGGAGGAGGGCGGCGAGGCGCACCACCAGCTCCGGGCGCGTCTTGGCCACCACGGCGATCGTGTGGGCCAGGACGTCCTTGTGGTGATGGATCGGATCCTGCTCCAGCGCCAGGCCCGGCAGCTCGGGGAGGAACTCCTCGGCCAGCCCCGTCCGCACGAGGAACCACAGCCCGGCCGACGGGTCCTCGACCACGAGCAGCTTGTTGAGTTCGTCGCGGATGCGCTCGGCGCTCACCACCTCGAGCCGGCCGGCCAGCTCGGTGCCGGCGGCCACCAGCGCCGGGTCGGGCTCCAGCCCCAGCCCGGCGATGAAGCGGGCCGCCCGCATCATCCGCAGCGGGTCGTCGAGGAACGACACCTCCGGATCGAGCGGCGTACGGAGCCGCTTGTGGATCAGGAGATCGTCGAGCCCCCCGTGGGGGTCGGCCAGCGTCGGCTCCGGCAGGGAGATCGCCATGGCGTTGACGGTGAAGTCCCGCCGGGAGAGGTCGGTCTCCAGCGAGTCGGAGAACGTCACCGCCGGCTTGCGGCTGTCGGGCCGGTAGACCTCGGCCCGGAACGTCGTGATCTCCACCCGCATGTCGCCCCGGGCGGCGCCGATCGTTCCGAAGGCCTTGCCCTGGAGCCAGAGGTGGTCGGCCCAGGGCTGGACGAGCTCCAGGATCGTGTCGGGCCGGGCGTCGGTGGTGAGGTCGTAGTCGGCGTCGGGCTTGGTGACCCCCAGCAGGGCGTCGCGCACCGACCCGCCCACCAGGTGGAGGCTGTGGCCGGCGGCGGCGAAACGGCGCGCCAGATCCTGGAGGGGCGATTCCGGCGCCAGCAGCGGGCGCAGCCTCTCGGGAACGGCGGTCATCTCCCCATTGTGGCCGAGGGTCGGGGAGCGCCGTTCATCAATAAGTTCTGATGGTGAGGGCAGCCCCACCCTCAAGACGCCGGGTGGCGGGATGTTGCCGGAGTCCCGGAATCCGTATCGTGATGGACGTGCCTCCTACGGGAGAAACACCGTAGGAGCCGCAACCGCCTTGATCGGAATCGCCGTTTTGGACCGTCCCCAGCCGGTCCGGACGGGAGGGCCGGAGGCGGTTGCGGCGCGTTTGGGCCCGGTCGGCCCGGTCGGCGCCCCTCAGAGGCTGCCGACCGGGAGGCCCGCCTGCTGCAGGGCGATCCGCAGGTCGTGGGGGTGGCTGGCGGTGGCCAGGGCGTCCCGCAGTCCGATGAGCCCGTTCTTGTACAGGGCGAACAGACTCTGGTCGAAGGTCTGCATCCCGTAGTACTCGCCTTCGGCGATGATCTGCTCCAACTCGTGGGTCTCGTCGGCGTTCACGATCTTGTCGAACGCCCGGCCGGTGGCCACCAGCACCTCGACGGCCGGGATGCGGCCCTTCCCGTCGACCCGCTCCAGCAGCCGCTGACTGACGATTCCCCGCAGCGAGCCGGCCAGCGACAGTCGGGCCTGGCGCTGCTGATGCGGGGGGAAGAAGTCGACGATCCGGTTCACCGTCTCGGTGGCGTTGACCGTGTGCAGCGTGGAGAAGACCAGGTGCCCGGTGTTGGCCGCGGTCAGGGCCGCCCCCACGGTTTCGGGGTCCCGCATCTCGCCGATGAAGATCACGTCGGGGTCCTGGCGGAGCACCCGCTTGAGGGCCACGGCGTAGTCCTCGGTGTCGGTCCCGATCTCCCGCTGGTTGACCAGCGACCGCTTGTCGCCGTGGAGGACCTCGATCGGGTCCTCGATCGTGACGATGTGCTTGGCCTGGGTCTCGTTGATCGAGTCGATCATGGCGGCGATCGTCGTGGTCTTCCCCGACCCGGTGGGGCCCGTGACCAGCACGAGGCCCCGGGGCTCCTCGGTCAGGCGCCGGACGGCCGGGGGCAGGCCGAGGGCATCGAAGGACGGCGTCCCGGGCAGCACCCGGCGCAGCACCAGGGCCACGGTGTTGCGCTGCCGGAAGACGTTGACCCGGAACCGGCCCGCCCCGCCGGCCTCCCCCGACCCGTAGGCGAAGTCGGCCTCACCGGAGCGGGCGAACTCGTCGGCCCGGGCCGGCGGCAACACCGCGTAGGCCAGGCGTTCGGTGTCGGCCGGGCCGAGGACGTCGAATGGCGTCTCGGTCAGATGGCCATCGATACGGACGAAGGGTCGGCTCCCGGCCTTGAGGTGCAGGTCGGAGGCCCGCTGCTCGACGACGTGGCGGAGCAGCTCGGACAGCTCGAGCACGTGACTTCCTTGGGACGGGTTGCGGGGTCTCTCCCGTTGAATCGGCAGGTCACGAGCCCGGCTTGGGCGGGCGACGGTCGGCTCCCCCCGGTTCCCGCCCTTTGAGTCGTTCCGGGCTTTACGGGGAGGCGATGTCGGCCAGGCGGGCCCGCTGCTCCCCGGCGGCGGTCACGACCTGCGCCCCCGGCCCGCCCGAGGTGGCCTCCTCCGGCCGGTAGGGGACGTCGACCAGGGCGGCCAGGCTGGCCCCCACCGAGGTGGTCAGCGCGTCGAGGTCGTAGCCGCCTTCCAGGAAGAGGATGAGCCGCCCCGGTTGCGGGGCGAAGCGGGCCACCCGCCGGGCGATGTCGGCGAAGTCGCCGGCCGACAGCCGCAACCCGGTCAGCGGGTCGGCCCGGTGGGCGTCGTACCCGGCCGACACCAGGACCCACGTCGGGGCGAACTCCGCCACCGCCGGGGCGACCACCTCGTCGAGCGCCCGCAGGTAGACGTCGCCGGTGGCACCCGACGGGAACGGCAGGTTGAGCGTCGCCCCCCGGGCCTCGGGCCCGCCGATGTCGTCGAGGGCACCGGTCCCCGGATAGAAGGCGCCGTACTGGTGGGTCGAGACGTACAGCACCCGGGGGTCGTCCCAGAAGATCGCTTCCGTCCCGTTGCCGTGATGGGCGTCCCAATCGAGGACGAGGACGCGCTCCCCCTGTTCCGCCAGGTTGGCGGCGGCGACAGCGATGTTGTTGATCAGACAGAAGCCCATCGGCCGCGTCGCCAGGGCGTGGTGTCCGGGCGGGCGGACCGCGAGGAACGCCGCCTCGCCGTCGCCCCGGCGGAGGGCCTCGACGGCGGCCAGGCCGGCGCCGGCGGCGAGCTTGCCGGCCCGCCAGGAGCCGACCGAGGCCCGCGTGTCGCCGTCGATGTCGCCGCCCCCGGCGGCGCAGAAGCGCTCCAGCGCCTCGAGGTATTCGACGGGATGGACCCGGCTCAGCTCCTCCGTCGTCGCCTCCCGGGGCTCGAGGAACCGCACGGCGTCCTTGACGCCGGCGGCTTCCGGGCCCCGGAGAGCGGCCTCCAGCCGCCGGGCCCGCTCGGGATGCCCGGGACCGGTGTCGTGGTGTTCGAACGCGGGGTCGGCGGCAACGAGCAGCATCCCCCTACGGTAGGCCCCCGCCGAGCCGGCGGTGAACGGGCCGTTCGTCCCGTCGCGGCAGGTCAGGAGACCTCGTGCACGGGGCCGGTAGGGAGAGCCAGGTACGCTGGCGCGCCATGACGAGGGCAGCGTCGCGCGGAGTGGCGGAGCCCGAGACGATCGAGCAGCGTGGTGAGCGGGCCCGCCTGGCCAGCTGGCGGGCAGACGGCCAGGTGGCCCACCTCAGCCCAACGGCCCTGCGGCCCCTTTCGGCCGCCTTCGTCGATTCCTGCCTCGACCGGCTCCGGGCTCGGGGCTTCACCTTCGTCGTCACCAGCGCCCTGTCCGCCGAGGAGTGCGCCGGGTTCCTCCGCGCCGGGTTCGACGTGCAGGAGGAGCTCGAACTGCTGGCCCACGACCTGGGCGCCATCCCCGACGTCCGCCACCGCCTCCGCCGGCCCTGGCGTTCTGACCGGCCCCGGGTCCTCGCCGTCGACGCCATCGCCTTCGACTCGTTCTGGCGGCTGCATCAGGGCGGCCTGGAGGACGCCCTCGGGGCCACACCTTCGGTTCGCTTCCGGGTCCACGGCCGGCATGACCATCTCGACGGTTACGTCATCGGCGGCCGCGGCTCCGGGACCGGATACGTGCAGCGGCTGGCGGTCCATCCGTCCGCCCGGGGCCAGGGCCTCGGCCGTTCCCTGGTGGCCGACGTGCTGCGCTGGATGCGCCGGCGCGGCGCCGCCCGGGCCCTGGTGAACACCCAGCGGACGAACGAAGCGGCCCTGTCCCTCTACCGAGCCTGCGGCTTCCGGGTCCTGCCCGAGGGCCTCCGGGTGCTGGCCCGGTCGCTGTGAGTACCCGCCGGGCGCGGGGCTGCGCCGTCCTCGTCGTACTGGTCCTGGCGGTGACGCTCGGCACCACGCCCGCGGCACTTGCGGCCACCCCACCGGCGCCGGGGCCGGCGGCCTCCGGAGGTGCGGCGCCCGCTCCGGCCGCCGCCCCCGCTCCGAAGCCGCGGATCATGAGCCTCGCCGACCAGACCCCGTTCGCCCGGCCCGACGAGAGCCTCCGGCTGTCGTTCGACCTCACCGGTCCGGTGGACGGGCTCGACCTGCAGGTCGTCGTCCACCGGGCAGTCACGTCCCGCACCGAGTTCACGCAGAGCCTCAACGGCCGGGGCCTCGGAGGCGTGGAGGGGCGCCTGTCCCAACCGGTCACCGACCTGGACACCACCGGGCCCGGGCACCGGACGCTGGCCCTCGGGGTGCAGGGCCCGGCGTCGGCCACCGCCCTGCCCGACCCGACGAGGATCGTGCCGGGCCGGAGCGGCATCTACCCGACCGAGGTGCAGCTCCTGCGGGACGGCACGGTCGTCGACCGGTTCGTGACGCCGCTGGTGGTCATCGCCGCCGGCCTGAGCCCGTTGACGATGGCCTGGGTCTGGCGCCTCGACGCCACGCCGGCCCATCAACCGGACGGGACCGTCCGGAAGGCGGCGGGCAAGGCGATGGGCCCGGCCGGCCGGCTTCCCCGCCTGGCCCAGGCGGCCGCCGCCACCGATGTCCCCCTCACGCTGGCTCCGACGCCGGAGACGCTCCGGGCCTGGTCGGCGGTGGCCCAGCAGGAGGAGCACCAGCCGGGCGGCGCGCCGGCCGACGGCGCCCGGGCCGGGCTCGCCGCGCTGAGGACGGCCCCGACCCGGGGACACCAGCTCCTGCGCGGCCCGTTCGTGCCGATCGACATGGCCGGCCTGCTCGAAGCCGACCTCGCCGGGGAGATCGACGCCGAGTTCGGTCGCGGCGCCGAGGACCAGCAGAAGGTGCTGGGCGACCTGCCGGCGGCGCCGTACACGATGCTCGCCCCCGGCCCGATCAACGCCGCCGGTCTCGCCCGGCTCCGCCGGTACGGCGCGGAACGGCTCGTGTTCCCGCCCGACGCGCTCCAGCCCCGGGAGCAGCGGTTGACCCCCGGCCGGCCCTTCGTCGTCGGTGGCCGCGGCCAGGCGCCGTACCCCGCCGCGGTGAGCGACCCCGACCTCGCCCGCCTGCTCGACGGCGACGAGGCCCCGGCCCTGCGGGCCGCCCGCTTCCTGGCCGGACTGAGCCTGGTGGCCCTCGAGGCGCCCGGCGAATCCCGGGGGGTCGTGGTCGTGACTCCCGAGGAGTGGGACCCGCCGGCCCTGCTGCTCGACGCCGTTCTCCGGGGCCTGCAGGCCAACCCGGCCGTGATCCCCGCCACCCTCGACCGGTACTTCGCCACCGTGACGCCCGAGCAGAACGGCGGCGGCCGGACGGTGATGCGGGAACTCGTCCCCCGCCGGGCCACCGATCCCGGCGACGCCGACACGCTGGAGGCGCTCCGGCGCCAGCTGGCCGCCTTCAGCAGTGTCGCCGAACCCGACGCCGACTGGCTCCAGACCGCCGACCGCACGATCCTGCTGAGCCGGGCCACCGCCCTCCAGGGCGCCGGCCGGGGGGACCGCAAGTCGCCGGCCGAGTACCTCCGGGGGGCCGACCGGCTGCTCAAGGGCATCATCTCCAAGATCCAGGGGCCCCGCGGGCAGCGGGTGACGCTGACGTCGCGGCGGGCGTCGATCCCGATCTCGCTGCTCAACGCCACAGGGCGGCCGCTCCAGGTCCGGGTGCGACTGGACAGCGACCAGCTCCGCTTCCTCGACGGCGCCGAACGGCTCGTGACCCTCGCCTCCCAGAACACCACCGAGCGGTTCCTGGTCGAGAGCCGGTCGACCGGCGCCTTCCCGCTGGAGATCACCGTCACGTCTCCCGACGGCCTGCTGAAGATCGCCAGCAGCGAGCTCACGATCCGGTCCACCGTGGTGAGCGGCGTTGGCGCCGTCCTCACCGCCGGCGCCGGTCTCTTCCTGCTGGTGTGGTGGGGGAACGACCTGCGCCGTTCCCGGCGGCGGCGGAACGGTCGGGCCCGGCGCCGGGGGCGCATCGCCGCCAAGGCGGCCGCCCGGGCTCTGGACGACGCCGAGCGCGTCGCCGCCAAAACCGGGTGAGCAGCACCGAACGGGTCGTCCGCTCCAGCGTCCCCGTCGCCGTCGGTACGGCGCTGTCCCGCCTGACCGGCATGGCCCGCCTGGCGGCCATGGCCTATGCGCTGGGGTTCGACCGGCTGGCCGACTCCTACAACCTGGCCAACACCACGCCGAACATCGTCTACGAGCTGCTCCTCGGCGGCGTCCTGTCAGCGACGCTGGTGCCGATCTTCGTCGACTATCGGGAGAAGGGCGACGAGGAAGCGACCTCGGCCGTGGTGAGCATGGTCGCGCTGGCCCTCGTTCTGCTGACGGGCCTCGGCATCATCCTCGCCCCGGCCGTCGTGCGGCTCTACTCGCTGCGGTTGTCCGACGCCACCGCCGCCGCCCAGCAGCAGGTGGCCACCGACCTGCTGCGGATGTTCATGCCGCAGATGCTCTTCTACGGCATCACCGCCATCGCCACCGCGCTGCTCAACGCCCAGCGCCGCTTCGCCGCTCCGGCCGTGACACCGGTGTTCAACAACCTGCTGGTGACGGCGATCTTCCTGGCGCTGCCTCATCTGGCCGACGAGCCGTTGACCCTTCAGGGCGTGCGGGACGACACCGGAACGCTGCTCCTGCTGGGGCTCGGCACGACGGCCGGCATTGTGGCCATGGCGCTTCCCCTGCTGCCGGCGGTTCGCCGGGCCGGCGTCCGCCTCCGGCCGGTGTTCAAGCCGAGGCACCCGGCCGTGCGCAAAGTGCTGCGGATGTCGGGCTGGACCGCCGGCTACGTGGCCGTGAACCAGATCGCCCTGTGGCTCGTGCTGGTGCTGGCCAACGGCACCAAAGGCGGCGTCTCCGTCTACCAGGGGGCTTACATCTTCTTCCAGCTTCCGCACGGGCTCGTCGCCGTGTCGTTGATGACGACACTGACCCCCGAGCTCGCCGAGACGGCCACCCGCCACGATTCGGACGGGTTCCGCCGCAATTTCGCCATGGGCCTGCGGCTCATGACGTTGTCGATCCTGCCCGCCGCCGCCGGGCTCGCCCTTCTGGCCCAGCCGGTGGTGTCGCTGCTGCTGCAGCGCGGCGCATTGACCCCGGCCCAGGCCGACGTGACGGCCGAATGCGTCGCCCTCTTCGCGTTGGGGCTGCTGCCGTTCTCGCTCTACCTCTACGCCCTGCGGGGTTTCTACGCCGTGCACGACACCCGTACGCCGTTCGTCCTCAACTGCTGGGAGAACCTGATCAACGTCGTCGTGGCGGTGGCGCTGTACCCCTGGCTCGGTGTGCAGGGGCTGGCGTTGTCGTTCTCCGTGGCCTACGGGGTGGCGGCGGTGATGGCCCTGCGCTCGCTGGCCGGACGGGTCGGGGGGCTCGGTCTCGACCTGCGGAGCCGGCAGGTGCTGGCCCGTACGACGGTGGCGGCGCTGATCATGACCGTGGCCGTCCGCCTGGCGGTGGTGGCCCTTCCCGGCCGGCCGCACGACATCGTCGAGGCGGCCGTCGGTGTGCTGGTCGGCGTCGTCGTCTACGCCGGAGCGCTGTCGGTCATGCGGGTGCGGGAGGTGGCGGAGATCGCCCGTCGACTGCGGGGCCGGCGCGCCGGGTAACGATCGTCCGGGCCCGGGTGTCCCAGTGGGAGACCGTGCAGGCACTACCGTGGGAGCGCTGTGGAAACGCTGGCCCCCGATCGCATTCTCGGAGGTCGCTACCGCCTCCGACGGGAGTTGGCCCGCGGAGGCATGGCCACCGTCTGGGAAGCCGAGGACAAGGTGCTGACCCGGCGCGTCGCCATCAAGGTGCTGCACCCGCACCTCGCCGGCGACGACGCCTTCCGCACCCGGTTCCGGCGCGAGGCGGTGTCGGCCGCCAAGCTCGCCCATCCCCACATCGTCACGACCTACGACACCGGCCGCGACGCCGACTTCGCCTACATCGTCATGGAGCTGGTCGAGGGCACGACGCTCGCCCGTCTCCTCCGGAGCCAGGGCCCGCTGCCGGTGGCGCAGGCGATCGACGTCGCGGTGCAGGTGGCCGACGCCCTGGCCTGCGCCCACTCCCACGGTGTCGTCCACCGCGACGTCAAGCCGGCCAACATCCTTCTGCGGGACGACGGGCACGTGAAGGTGGCCGACTTCGGCATCGCCAAAGCCGGCGCCGGTCACGACCTGACCCGCACCGGTGTCGTGATGGGCACCGCCAAGTACCTGTCGCCCGAGCAGGTGAGCGGGAACCCGGCCGACGCCGGCAGCGACATCTACGCCCTCGGCATCGTCCTCTACGAGATGCTGGCCGGCGCTCCGCCGTTCGTCGGCGACACGGAGCTCTCGACCGCCGTGGCCCGGCTGACGGCCGCCC
The DNA here is from genome assembly GCA_040756995.1 of Actinomycetota bacterium. GTDB lineage: Bacteria > Actinomycetota > Acidimicrobiia > IMCC26256 > BP-133 > BP-133. The sequence goes on from JBFLYK010000025.1 coordinate 17,931, forward strand.
CCGGCAGCCTGCGGGACCGGCGGCCCGACATCCCCCGCAGCCTCGAAGCGGTGGTACTGCGATCGCTGGCCCGTGATCCGGCGGCCCGTTTCCAGTCGGCCGAGGAGATGCGGGCCAGCCTGCTGGCGGTCGACTCCGACAACGACGAAGAGACACCGCCCGCCGGGCTGACACTGGCCACGGCCACGCCGTCGCGGAGCAGATCCCGGGTGCTGGTGGCGGCGGTGGCCGCGGTACTGCTCGGGTCGGCGGCGGCCGTCGTCCGCTCCGTCGGAACGGGTGGGGAGTCGCCGTCGGAGCGCACCCGCAACAAGCCGAGCCTGGCCGCTCCCGCCGGAGCGCCGCTGGCCCCGCCCGCCGCGCTGCCGGCCATGAGCTTCGATCCGTTCGGCGACGACAAGGCGGAGAACCAGGCCGCGGCGCCGAACGTCTCCGACGGTGATCCCAACACGGCCTGGAAGACGACGCGCTATCTCGACAACTTCCCGAGCCTCAAGCAGGGCGTCGGGGTCTACGTCGATCTGGGCCGGAACCGGAAGGTGCACCGGGTGGCCGTGACGGCCACGCCCGGGTACAACGCCGACATCTTCGTCGCCGGTAGTCCCGGGGTCGACCTGGCGGGGTGGGGGAAGCCCCGGGCGACCGGGGGCAGCGGGACTTTCGACCTCGGTGGCGTCTCCGGCCGCTACGTCCTCGTCTGGTTCACGTCACTGCCCCAGACCGACGGCGGCTACCGGGTCGAGGTCTCCGAGATCAAGGTCGACCACGGCTGACGGCCGTGTAGCTTCGGCACCCATGAGCCGACCCGGCGGTGGCGGCGAGGCGAGCGACGAGGCACTGGCCGCCGCGGCCAACCGCGGGGACCGGGGCGCGCTCGAGGTCCTCCTCGCCCGGCACTTCGACCGGGTCCACGCCATCTGCCGGCGGGTGACAGGCCACCCGGAGGACGCCCTCGACGCCACCCAGGAAGCGTTGATCGCCGTCACCCGCGGGCTGCACCGCTACGACGGCCGGTCGCTGTTCACCACGTGGCTGTACCGGGTGGCGACCAATGCCGCCCTCGACGAGCTGCGCCGCCGGAAGCGCCGGCCGGAACCGGCGGAGTTGATCGAGGACCGGCCGATGACCGGGGCGGCGGCGGGCGCTCTGGCCTCGGCTCCGGTGGAGTCGGCCGTGGCCGCCCGGCTCGACGTCGACGCCGCCCTGGCCACGCTGAGCCCGGAGTTCCGGGCGGCGGTGGTGCTGCGCGACCTGTGCGACCTCGACTACGCCGAGATCGCCGAGGTCCTCGATGTACCAATCGGGACGGTTCGTTCCCGGATCGCCCGGGGAAGAGCGGCCATTGCCGACCAGCTGCGGGAACCGACCGCCCCTCCTGAACGCCCAAGCAGATGACGATGAACCCGACACCCGACCACCTCGACGACGAAATCCTCTCCGCCCTGCTCGACGGTGACGCCGGCGACAACGAGGCGGCAGCCCACCTCGGGGCCTGCGACCGCTGCGCCGGCCGGCAGGGTGAGCTGGCCGCCGCCCGGGTGGCGCTGGCCGGCGCGCCGGTCGAGCCGGTCGACGAGCTGACCCGGCGGCGTCTGGTGGCCGCCGCCCTCCAGGCGGCCGAGGAGGAGCGGACGAGCGAGGCGGCGGCCGTACCGACCCGGGCCCGGTCCCGCTGGGCCTCGCGCCACCCCGCCCTCATCGGTTCGGCGGCTGCCGTCATCCTGGCACTGCTGGTCGGCGTGCCGTTCGTGGTCGGCAACGACGGATCGCGCGACGACGAGACCACGCTGGCCGCCCAGGCCCCCGGTGCAGCCGAGTCGGCCGGCTCCTTCCTCGGCGACCTCGGGGATCTGGCCGACCGGGAGAGTCTGCGACAGCGCCTGATCAGCCGCCGCCTCAACGACCCCTATGGCTACAGCGCGCCGATGGAGCCCGGCCCCTCACCGGCCGCCGGAGCGCCGGCCGCCGGCACGTCGGCGGCCAAGTCGGCGACGCCGGGCGCCGGTGGCCTGGCCAGCACCACGACCGTGGCGGAATCGGCGAGCCCGATGGCGGCCAGCGGCCGCGCCGGCGCGCCGGCCGCCGAGGTGACGTCCGACAGCGCGGCGGACACCGCCGCCCAGGCCAACGAGGAGGCGAGCCGGGAGCGGGCCGACACCGACGCCTGCGTGGCTGCTCTCCTGAACGGACCCGCCCGGGGTGGGCAGCTGACCGCCTCCGGGACCGGGACGTTCGAGGGCCGCCCGGCGATCGTGGCTGTCTTCGACCTCCCCGGGGGCCGGGTCGCCTTCGTGGCCGACCGCTCCGGCTGCGTCGTGCGCGACCGTTTCGCCGTCTGAGCGTCAGTCGCCCTTGGCCCGCTTCTCCGCCGCCAGCCGGTGGGCGGAGTAGATCCCGTAGGCGCCGGCCACCCCGGCCAGGGCCACCGCCACCCAGCCTTCCGCCGGCCAGGCCCGCAAGCCGTCCGTATCGCGCTGGACCGCCAGAGCCTCGCCGGCGATCGACAGCAGCGCCGCCACCCCGGCCATCCACAACGGCGGATCGTGGCGCCAGACGCGGTTCAGCACCCAGGCCATGACCGCCCCCAACCCGACCCCGCCGGAGATGGCCAGCCACTGGATGCCGGCGCCCTGGAAGGTGTACTCGCCCAGCACCATCCCCCCGATGGCGGCGATGATCAGCCCCACCGCCAGGGAGGCGACCAGCCGCACGGCCGGCATGACGTGACTCTGAGGGTCCGCCCACCGCGACATGGGCCCGGAGCGTACGGCACCACGACGTGGAAATGGTGACGGCTGTGGCCCGTGTAGGCTCGTTCCATGCCGGATTGGACCGATCAGGTCGCGGACTCGATCGAGAACGCTGTCGTGGCGGTGCGGGACAAAACGGTGGTCCCGGCCGAACGTCTCGTCGCCTACGTCGTTGCTGGGCTGTTCATCCTCTTCCTCGTCGGCGCCGTCGGGGTTCTCTTCGCGGCGGGCGTCTTCCGGCTGGTCGACGCCTATCTCCCGAGCGGTTCGTGGGCCACCTGGCTGGTCTTCGGCGGAGTATTCATGGTCTTCGGCGTGTTGCTGCTGTCATTACGCAAGTAAGACCGCCGCAGAGGAGACGAAAGTCCGATGGAGGAGCCTGTCCGTGACGTCATCATCGTGGGCTCCGGCCCGGCCGGCCTGACCGCCGCGGTCTACACCGCCCGGGCCAATCTCAACCCGCTGGTGATCGAGGGGTTCCCCGGGGCCGGCGGTCAGCTGATGCTCACCACCGACGTCGAGAACTACCCCGGCTTCCCCGACGGGATCATGGGCCCTGAGCTGATGGAGAAGTTCCGGGCCCAGGCGGCCCGCTTCGGCGCCGAGTACCTGACCGCCAACGCCGAACGGGTCGACTTCTCCTCCTCGCCGTTCGGGGTGTGGGCCGAAGGCCGGGAGTTCCGGGCCCGCACCGTGATCATCTCCACCGGCGCCTCGGCCCGGATGCTGGGCCTGGCGTCGGAGGCCCGGCTTCTCGGCCACGGCCTGTCGACGTGCGCCACCTGCGACGGGTTCTTCTTCCGGGGCCAGGAGATCGCCGTCGTCGGCGGCGGTGACTCGGCCATCGAGGAAGCGGTGTTCCTGACCCGGTTCGCCACCAAGGTCCATGTCATCCACCGGCGTGACGAGCTGCGGGCGTCGAAGATCATGCAGGACCGGGCCTTCGCCAACCCGTCGATCAACTTCGTGTGGAACAGCGTCGTCGACGACGTCCTCGGCAAGGAGAAGGTCGAAGGCCTCGCCCTGCGCAACACGGTCACCGGCGAGGTGTCGGAGCTGAAGGTCGGCGGCGTGTTCGTGGCCATCGGCCACGATCCCAACACCAAGCTGTTCGTGGGCCAGGTCGAGCTCGACCCGACGGGGTACATCATCACCCGCGACGGGAGCAAGACGTCGGTGCCCGGGGTCTTCGCCTGTGGCGACGTTCAGGACCACGTCTACCGCCAGGCCATCACCGCCGCCGGCTCGGGCTGCATGGCCGCCATCGACGCCGAGCGGTATCTCGAGGCCCAGGGCCATCAGTAAACTTGGGAATCACCGCCAGCCGGGTGGTGTTCTCGAAGGCGACTACGTGGAAAGGAACAGACGGTGTCCTCCATCATCACCCTGTCCGACGGCGCCTTCGACGAGACCATCAACGGCTCGGACACGCCTGTGCTGGTTGACTTCTGGGCTGAGTGGTGTGGCCCCTGCAAGATGATCGCCCCTGTCCTGGAGGAGATCGCCCGGGAGCAGAACGGCAAGATCACGATCGGGAAGCTCAACGTCGACGACAACCCCGACACCGCCCGCCGGTTCGAGGTCATGAGCATCCCCACCCTGATGGTGTTCAACAACGGCTCGCTCGAGAAGCGGCTGGTGGGCGCTCGCAGCAAGTCGCAGCTCCTGGCGGAGCTGGCTCAGTTCATCGGCGGCTGAGGTCAGCAAAGAGCCGCCCTTGCCTGAGGCATTCCGCACCCTCGCCCCCGGCAGTGAGGGCGAGGCCGTGCGGGACCTGCAGCAACGCCTGGCCGATCTCGGTTTCGAGACGGCCGCCGCCGAAGCGGGGGTCTACGGCGACAGCACCGCGGCGGCCGTCCGGGCGTTCCAGACCGCCCGCGGCCTGCGGGTCGACGGCATCTGCGGCCGGCAGACGTGGAGCGGCCTCGTCGAGGCGGGGTACCGGCTCGGTGACCGGCTCCTCTACCACCGCACGCCGATGCTGCGGGGCGACGACGTCCTCGACCTGCAGGAGAAGCTCAACGCCCTCGGCTTCGACGCCGGCCGGGGCGACGGGATCTTCGGCCCCCACACCGCCGAGGCGCTGCGGGAGTTCCAGCGCAACGTCGGGGCGGTGATCGACGGCATCTGCGGCCCCGAGAGCATCGCCGCCCTGGAGCGACTGTCACGCTTCGGCGGCGGATCGGTGGCCGCCGTGCGGGAGAAGGAGGCCCTGCGGGACGGCGCGCTGCGGCTGGCCGGCCGGCGGGTCTACCTGGCGGTGGAACCGGGGCTCGACATCCTCGGCGAGACCGTGGCCAAGGGCCTGCTCGAGCTCGGCGCCGACGTCCTGGTCGACGCCAGCGGCGACGACGACTCGGTGGTGGCGGGCGAGGCCAACCGCTACGGCGCCGACCTGTTCCTCGGCCTGCGCTTCGGCGACATCCCCGGCCATCCCACCTGCGACTACTTCGCCTCCCACGCCTCCCGCTCGGAGGGCGGCTGTCACGTGGCCCGCTGCATCAGCGAGGAGCTCAGCACGGCGCTCGGTCACCCCCACGCCGAGCCGGCCGGACGGGCCTATGCCGTCCTTCGGGAGACCCGCATGCCGGCCGTGGTCTGCCAGCCGGTCCAGGCCGACGACGTCGAAGGTGTCCGCCAGCTGCGGGCCCGGGCCGGTGCCGCCGGCCGGGCCATTGTCCAGGGGGTGCAGCGGGGGGTCGAAGAACCGCTGTAGAACCGGCGTAGCGTCGTCACGGCGTCCACAGCGGCCGCTTGGCGGGAACGCCGACCCGTCGGGGCCACCGGTCATCGCTCCGGACCTTCTCCAGCACCACGAACGACCCGCCCGGCGCCGCGCCCCGTGACGGCGGCCCGAAGCCGAGCTCCTCGAGCCCGGCGGACGGCCAGCGGGCCGTGACCGCCTCCTTCCCCTCGTCACCCGGCGGCTCGCTGACCACCAACCGGCCGCCGGGTCGGAGAAAGCCGACCGCGCACTCGGCGGTCACGGCCGGCGGCCCGAACGACCGGGCGACGACGGCGTCGAAGGTCTCCCGCAGGTCGCCGCGCCGCGCCGCCTCTTCGGCCCGCGCCTCCACGACGGCCACGTCGGGCCGCTCCATCCCGCTCACCGCCTCCCGCAGAAAACGACAGGCGCGCTGTCGGGCCTCGAGCAGCGTCAGTTCCAGCTCCGGCCGCTGGGTGGCGATGACCAGCCCGGGCAGTCCGCCTCCGCTTCCGAGGTCGAGGACCCTGCCCTGCTCGGGGAGACCGTCCAACAGGGCGCGTCCGTGCTCGACGTGCCGGGCCACCGGGCCGGGCCCGAGGAAGCCGAGCTCCTGGGACCGGAGGAGGACGGTGTCGAGGTCGGCGACCGTCAGGAGGAGTTGGCCAGCGCCTTGATCACGACCCGGCGGCGGGGCTCCTCGCCTTCGGAGATGGTGGAGACCCCCTCGATCTCGTTGACGATGTCGTGGACGATCTTGCGGTCCACCGGCGACATCGGTTCGAAGACCTGGTCGCGGCCGGACTCCAGGGCCCGCTGGGCCGCCTGGCGGGCGAACTCCGCCAGCGCCTCCTGGCGGCGGGCGCGGTAGCCGGCGACGTCAACGTGGATGCGGGCGCCGTGGCCTCCGATCCGGCGCTGGACGGCCGTCCGGACGAGTTCCTGGATGGCGTCGACGGTGGCCGCCCGGGGCCCGATCAGAAGACCGAGGTCGGTCCCTTGGATGTCGACCATCACGTCGTCGTCGCCCTCGGACCGGGCGGCCACGGTGGCCGGCAGCCCGAAGCGTTCGACGAGGCCCCGAGTGAAGGCCTCCGCCAACTCGGCCTGTTCCTCGAGTGACACGTCAGATCCGGACACGGCCTCCTCCTCCTCGACGTTCGAGCCGGCCTCTGCCGCGCTCGCTCTGGCAGTCGCCGAGGCGCCCTGGGGCTTCTTCCTCCGGCGCCGATTACGGGACGACGATCCGGACGGGCGCTCGCCGGCCCCTCCGGCCGCTGCTCCGGCGGCGGCGACGTCGCGCTCGCCGGCCGGGCGGTCTTCGACTTCTTCGGCCGGTGCTCCGGCGTCGGCCGGCCCGGCCGCTGGGCGGCCCCGCCCCGGCCGACCCCCGGAACGGTCAGCTGCCGCCCGGTCGCCGCCCGGCCGGTCACCGGCCGCTCGCTCGACCCGGGGCCGGGCGGCTCGCTCGCCACCGTCGACGCCGCTCCGGCGTTCACGGTCCCGCTCCCGGCCGCCGCCGCGCCGGCGCCGGTCGGGTTTCTCCCGGGACAGGGGTTTCACCCGGGCCTTGATCCGGGCCGGTGAGCCCCCGCCGAGGCGGCTCAGGAAACCCCGCTTGGATTCCTCGAGGACTTCGTATTCGATGTCGGCCTCATCAACGCCCAGTTCATCGAGCGCAGCTTCGACCGCTTCGGCCACGGTCTTGCCGGTAGTGACGATCCATTCCATCGGTCGTGGTGCCTCTGTCGGCTATCGACGTCGCTTCTTGGGCCGCGGTTGGGAACCCGACGGTTGGGCCCGGCCCAGCCCTCCGTCGCCCGGCCGCCCCCCGCCGCCGGCCGCCGGTGGCCGCTTCGGTGTCGACTGGCCGTCTCCGTTCCCGCCCGATTGCCCGCCGCCCCGGCTGGCCTCCCGGGCCTGGCCGAGGGCCCGCTTGAAACGCCCTTCCGCCGGCGGCTCGGGCTTGTTGGTCTTGGACTTGCCGGCGTCAGGCTTGCCGCTGGGCTTGGGCGCCGAACCGGTCGCCGGCACGGCGCCCGCGGCCGGAGCCGGCGGAGCGGGCATCGTCCGGAAGATCAGGGCCTGCTGGCCGATCTGCCAGGCGTTGCTCACGAGGAAGTACAGAACGACACCGCTGGGGAGCGAGTAGGAGATGAAGGCGAACATGGCCGGGAAGATCTTGCCCATGATCGCCATCTGGGGATTCGCCTGAGTCGTCTGGCGGGACTGGGTCTGCTTGAACTGCAGATAGCCGGTGACGACCACCAGCGCGATCAGCAGGAAGTAGGGCAGGGCGTCGGTGAAGCCGCCGCTGATCTGCGAGGCGGCCTCGCCGAGGTCCATCCCCAGGAACTTCAAGCCCCGGGGAAAACCCGGGGTGGAGCCGCAGGCGCCCGGCTCCAGCAGCATCCCCGAGTCCCCGTTCCGGCAGAACGCCTCGTACAGGTTGGACTCCGTGGGGAGCCGCTTGTGGGGGTGGCTCAGCACCTGGAACAGGGCGAAGAAGACCGGCATCTGCAACAGGAGAGGCAGACAACCCGCCATCGGGTTGATCTTGTTCTCCTTGTAGAACTTCATGATCTCTTCGTTGAGCTTCTGCCGGTCGTTCTTGTACTGCGCCTGCAGCCGTTTGATCTCCGGTTGCACCTGCTGCATCTTCTGCATCGACCGGGCCTGCTTGGCCGTCAGCGGGAACAGCGCCAACCGGACCAGCACGGTGAGGCCGATGATGGCGAAGCCGTAGTTCGGGATGACCGAGTACAGGAAGGCGAGGATGGCGCCCATCCCGTCGACCAGGTTGTTCCACAACGCGCTCACGTCGGACTGCTCTCTCTAAAAGGAACGGGGTCGTAGCCGTAACCGCCCCAGGGATGGCAACGGCAGACGCGGCGGAGGGTGAGCCACGAGCCCCGCACGGCACCGTGCGTCTCGAGGGCCTCCAGGCCGTAGGCCGAGCAGGAGGGGATGTAACGGCAGGTCGGGAGGCCGGGGCGGACCTGCCGCACCCAGCGGTAGAGGCGGACGGCCCCGGCCAGAGTTCGCGCCGCCGGGGTCACGAGCGGCCTGCTGCAGCGAGGAGCTCACCCATCGCGGCGTCGATCTCGGCAAAGGGGACGGCCCCCGCGGTCGGGGCGGCGCCGAACAGGTAGGCCCCTCCGGGCAGCAGCTCGGCCCGGTGGGCCAGCGTCGCCGCTCTCAGGCGGCGGCGGACGCGGTTGCGGACGACGGCCGGGCCGACGCGCTTGCCGACCGCGTAGGCCACACGCGGCGGAACAGATGGATCACCCGGTAGGAAGGTCATCGAAATCGGACCCCGGCGGCGACGCCGGGCGCCGGCCAGCGCCTCGAACGTCGCCCGGTCCCGGATCCGCCAGATCAGGCGCTGAGCTTGTGACGGCCCTTGAGCCGCCGGGCCTTGATCACTGCTCGACCACCCCGCGTCGACATCCGGGCCCGAAAGCCGTGCGTGCGCATCCTCTTGCGCTTCTTGGGCTGAAAGGTTCTCTTCACCCATGATCTCCTCAAAGAAAGGCCCAGCGGCCGCGACAAGTTCGGCGGGCGACCCGGGCGACCAGGAGTGTAGCTGCCCCCCTGTCGCCACGAACAACGAGGCTGGGGACAACCGCTTGAGTGGCCCTCGGGGCGGTGTTAGGTTGACGCCTCCGCCTCCTCGCTGGGAGGTGCACTTCCCCGAAGTCCCGACCAGTTCGACGTTGCGCGACTTCGTGGACGACCTGCACCAGCTCTCCGTCATACCCCTGTTGTCCACACCTGTGGATGCCCCTGTGGAAAAACAACTCGCTCCCGAGGCGGCCGACGACCTCTGGCAAGCCGTCAGCCGCCTGCTCCGCGCCCAGCTGGGCGACGCGACGTACCGGACGTGGCTGGCCGGCGTCCAGGCCCTCGACCTCCACAACGGCGTCCTACGACTATCGGTGCCCCATCAGGTCGCCCGGCAACGGATCGAAACCACGTATGCCGAGGCGATCCGTGACGCGATCCGCCAGGTCACCGACGTGCCGGTCGACGTCGAGCTGTTCGTCGAAACGGCCCCCCGGGACCCGATCGAAGAGCCGATGCAGGACGCGCTGGCCTTCCTCTCCGGAGCCCGAGTCACCGACGAGCCGGCGCCGCGCCCTACGCTCGACCCACGAGACGACCGGGTGGGAGCCGCCCTGAATCCGCACTACACCTTCGAGGAGTTCGTGATCGGGGCGTCCAACCGCTTCGCCCACGCCGCGGCCATGTCGGTGGCGGAGAAGCCGGCGGCGTCCTACAACCCGCTGTTCATCTACGGCGACTCCGGCCTCGGCAAGACGCATCTGCTGCACGCGGTCGGCCATCACCTGTGCCAGCTCTTCCCCACGAAGCGGGTGCGTTACGTCACCACCGAGATCTTCATGAACGAGTTCGTGGAGGCCATCCGGACGAACTCCCGGCACGAGTTCAAACGGCGCTACCGCGAGGTCGACCTCCTCCTCGTCGACGACGTGCAGTTCATGCAGAACCACGAGCGGCTCCAGGAGGAGTTCTTCCACACCTTCGACTCGCTCCATGGCAGCGGCAGCCAGCTGGTCCTATCGTCCGACCGGCCGCCGAAGGACATGGCGACCCTCGAGGACCGTCTCCGGACCCGCTTCGAATGGGGCCTGCTGACCGACATCCAGCCGCCGGAGTACGAGACCCGGCTGGCGATCCTCCGGCACAAGGCCCGGGCCCAGGGTTTCACCGACATGCCCGACGAGGTCCTGTCGTTCATCGCCACCCACATCACCGACAACGTGCGGGAGCTCGAGGGCGCCCTCGTCCGGGTGGCGGCCTACGCCAGCCTCACCCGGGTCTCGGCCACCGAAGACGTCGCCCGCGAGGTCCTGGCCGACAACCTCCGCACCAAATGCTCCCGGGTCATCACTCCGCAGGTGATCCTGGAGGAGACGGCCAAGATGTTCGGCTGGACGATCGACGACCTCTGCGGCCGCAGCCGGCGGCGGCCTCTCGTGACCGCCCGTCAGATCGGCATGTACGTCTTCCGGGAGCTGACGGACTACAGCTACCCCCAGATCGCCCGGGAGTTCGGGGGCCGCGACCACACCACGGTCATGCACGCCGTCGAGAAGATCACCGACCAGATGGCCGAGCGCCGCCACATCTACGAGCAGGTGTCGGAGCTCATCAACCGCATCAAGTCGGGAGATTCCCCGTGATTCGCGCGGACGGCGCGGTAAGTCGCTGTGGAGAACTCTGTGGACGCCTGGGGACAACGAGCAGGACTCTGCGGGTTCCCCGAGGGGCCGCAGACCACACTGTCGTACCCGGATGCAATTCTGTGGACGGGCGGGGGGCAGAGATTTCCCTTCCCACCGGGCACGATGGGATGTTGTCCACAATCCACAGGGCCACTACTACTACCCAAGATAGAAATATGAGAGACCTGGAGAAGAAGGCGAGGGAGGGCCAGTGAAGTTCCGCTGCGAGCGTGACGCCCTGAGCGAAGCCATCAGCAGCGCCGGGCGAGCGGTGGCCTCGCGGTCGGGCGCGCTCCCGATCCTGTCCGGGCTCCTCGTACGGACCGGAGCGGATGAGATCCACCTGGCGGGGTCCGATCTCGAGCTGACGATCCGGGTGTCGGCCCCGGCCGAATGTGATGCCGCGGGGGCGGCGGTGCTCCCGGCCCGGCTCTTCGGCGACATCGTCCGCTCCCTTGAGCCCGGCGCTGTGTCGGTCGACGTCGGGGAGGACGAGGCCCGGATCGAGAGTGGCCGCTCGAAGTTCTCCCTGCGGGTGCTGGCGGCGGAGGACTTCCCCCGCCTTCCCGAGATCGCCGGCAGTGGCGTCCGCATGGATGCCGCCGCTCTGGCCGAAGCCCTCCGCCAGGTGATTCCCGCCGCCTCACGCGACGACGCCCGCCCGATCCTCACCGGCGTGCTGCTCGTGGCCGAAGGGTCGGGGCTGCGCCTGGTGGCCACCGACTCCTACCGCCTCGGCGTGCGGGACCTTCCCGGGGAATCGGTCCTGGCCGCCCACCTGTCGGGCGCGGCCGCCGAGGGGCGGCACGTGCTGGTCCCGGCGAAGGCGCTCGGGGAGTTGCAGCGGCTTCTCGGCTCGGCGGCCCCATCGCCCGGGGCTTCGGCCGCGCCGGGGACCGAGAACACCGTCGAGTTGTCGTTCTCCGATCGTGACGCCTGCTTCGACACCGGTCGGGCCCGGGTCAGCACCCGGCTGATCGAGGGCCAGTTCCCGAACTACCAGCAACTGATCCCCAGCGGATATCCGAACCGGCTGGTGGTGCCCCGGGAAGCGCTGATCGAAGCCGTCAAGCGTGTGCGGCTGATCGGCCGGGACCGGGACAACGCTCCCATCCGGCTGACGATGTCGTCCTCCGGCCTCGAGCTGACCACGATCGTGCACGACGTCGGTGAGGCGAAAGAGGAGCTCGACGCCAAGTACGAGGGCAGCGAGACGACCATCGCCTTCAACCCCGAGTTCCTTCTCGATGGCCTCGGCGCCATCAGCAGCGAAGAGGTGTCGCTGGAGACGCTCGACACGTCGAAACCGGCCATCGTCCGTTCGGCCGACGGGGGCGATTTCCTCTACCTGCTGATGCCCGTCCGCGTCTCGTAGGGCCTCGGTCGAGGCCCTGATGCAACTGGCTCACCTCTGGCTGACGGATTTTCGGGGTCACGAATCGTCGGAGGTCGAGGTCGGGCCGGGCATCACGGTCTTCGCCGGGGGCAACGCCCAGGGCAAGACCACGGTCCTGGAGGCGGTCGGGTGGCTGGCTCGCATGTCGTCGTTCCGGGGGGCGCCGGATTCGGCGCTGGTTCGGGTGGGCTGCGAGCGGGCCATCGTGCGGGCCGAGATCGTGCCGGCCAACCGGGGTCCCGACGTCCGCCCCGACCTGATCGAGGCGGAGATCGCGACGGCGGGGCGCAACCGGGTGCTGCTCAACCGCAAGCCGCTGCCCCGGGCCCGTGATCTGCTCGGTTCGCTGCGGGTCACGGTCTTCGCCCCCGATGACCTGCGGCTGGTGAAGGCGGGTCCGGCCGAGCGGCGCACCGAGCTCGACGATCTGCTGGTGGCACTGTCGCCCCGCTACGACGCCGTGCAGGCCGACTACGAGCGGGTCCTCAAGCACCGCAACGCCTGGTTGCGGACGTGGTCGCGGGCCGACGACCCGGCCACACTCGACGTATGGGACGAGCAGCTGGTTCGGGCGGGGGCGGAACTGGTGCGGGGGCGGCTGAAGCTCCTGGAACGGTTGGCCGCCCCCCTGGGGAAGGCCTACGGCGATGTGGCCGGGGCCCCGGCCGACGTGGCGGGGACGTACGAGGCGGCGTGGGCCGGTGACCAGCAGCTCGACGAGACCCGGCTGGACGACGTCGCTCCGCTGCTGGCCGAGGCGGTGTCGCGGTCGCGTTCGGCCGACCTCGAGCGCCGCGTCACCCTGGTCGGCCCCCACCGGGACGACTGGCGGCTGTCGATCGACGGGCTCGACGCCCGGCGGTTCGCCTCCCAGGGCGAGCAGCGGTCGCTGGCGCTGGCCGTGCGGCTGGCCGGTCATGTCGTGATCACCGACGTCGTCGGCGAACCGCCCGTCCTCCTGCTCGACGACGTCTTCTCCGAGCTCGACGAGACGCGGGCCACGAACCTCGTCGGCCACCTCCCGATCGCCCAGGCGCTGGTGACCACGGCCGGTGCAGTGCCGCCGGGGCTGCCGGCGGAGCGGGTCGTGTGGGTGGTCGGCGGGAGGCTCGAAGCGGCATGACACCATGAGCCCGGAGCGGGGTTGGGAGTTCCAGGAGCGGGCCTGGGAGCCGCTGAGCCGGCCGCCCCGGCCCCTCGGTGAGGCGCTCTCGGAAGTGGCCGCCGACCTCAAGCTGGACGACCCCGATGACGTGGCGGCGGTGATGGCGGCGTGGCCCGGGGCGGTGGGCGAGGCGGTGGCCGCCCACGTGAGGCCCCGCCGGCTGCAGGACGGAGTCCTGGTGGTCGAGGTCGACGCCCCGGTGTGGGCCACTCAGCTCCGTTACCTGGAGGGCGATGTGCTCCGCCGGCTGGGACGCAAGGTCCGCCCCGGAGTGGTGAAGTCGATCCGGCCGGTGGTACGCAGGGGATGACCGAGGGGGGGCGACCACATGGGTTATTCCGTGAGTATCGACCGTGAGGCCTGCATCAGCTCGGGCAACTGCGTGGCGGACTCACCCAACGCCTTCGACTTCGACGACGACGACATCGCGGTGGTGAAGGACGGCGTGAGCGAGCTGCCCGATGACCGCCTGCTGCGGGTGGCCCGCAACTGTCCGGCGGGGGCCATCATCCTCCGTGACGCCGAGGGCAACGAGGTCGATCTGTTCGGCTGACGGCTGAGGAGGCTGCCAGGGTGTTTCGCCACGTCGTGATGTTCACGTTCAAGGACGGCACCACCGAGGAGCAGAAGGGAGCCGTGCGGGCCGCGCTCCACCGGCTTCCCGATGTGATTCCCGAGATCCGGGCCTACCGCTTCGGCGACGACCTCGGCCTGCGGGACGACAACTTCGACTTCGCCGTCACGGCCGACTTCGACGACGTCGACAGCTTCCTCGTCTACCGCGACCATCCCGACCACCAGAAGGCCATCGCCGAGTTCATCGCCCCGATCGTCAAGGCCCGGGCCGCGGTGCAGTTCGAATGGCCGGCCGCGCTGCCCACCGACCTGCCCGGCTAGTCGCAGACACCTTGGGGCCGGCGACCCCGGGGCAAAGCGCACGAAAGCGCCGGAACGGCATCGTGTGACCGCTCTGGGGGTCCTAGCCTGGTGACCATGGCGACGCGGCGTGGGGACCGTTGGGTGGCCCGGCCGGTCGTGGCCGGGCTCATTCGGCTCCTCGTTGTGCTGGTTCCGGCGGTGGCGGGGGCACTGGCCTCGTGGCAGGTCTCCCGGGTCTGGGAGCAGCCATCAGGCTTCTGGCCGGTCTTCGGGTGGTTCCTCACGCTGGTGGCCGTGGCGGTGGCCGTCGTCCTCGTCGTCCAGCGCTTCGCCCGGCGGTTCCTGCCCCTGGCCTGGTTGTTCTCCCTCACCTTGGCCTTTCCCGACAAGACCCCGTCCCGCATGGTGACCGCCCGGCGGGCGGCCAGCCGGCGGGCCCGACGCAAGGCCCTGCAGGACCTGCGGCGGGAAGGCATGGGTCGCGACGCGGCGGAGGCCTCGGAGGCCGCCCTCGTGCTGGTGGCCGCCCTCGGCGCCCATGACAAGCGGACCCGTGGTCATTCCGAACGGGTCCGGACCCTGGCCGATCTGCTGGCCAAGGAAGCAGGCCTGTCGGACGAGGAACGGGACAAGCTGCGCTGGGGCGCTCTCCTGCACGACATCGGGAAGCTGGCCGTCCCCGGCGCCATCCTCAACAAGCCCGACCGCCCCAACGAGGAGGAGTGGGCGACCCTCCAGCGCCATCCCGAGGAAGGGGCGCACCTGGTCGAACCGCTGGTCACCTGGCTCGGCCCCTGGTCCGGCGCCGTCGGCCATCACCACGAGAGGTGGGACGGGACCGGCTATCCGGCGGGCCTGGCCGGGGATGACATCTCGCTCGGCGGGCGGATCCTGGCCATCGCCGACGCCTACGAGGTCATGACCGCCGCCCGCGCCTACAAGGTGCCGATGTCGGCGGCGGCGGCCCGCAAGGAGCTGGTGGCGTCGGCCGGGACGCACTTCGACCCGGCGCTGGTGCGGGCGTTCATGGGCATTTCGCTGGGAGCGCTGTGGTGGACCACCGGCGTCGGCGCCCTCCTGGCCCAGATCCCGCTCCTCGGCAAGGTCGGTGCCGCCCCGGGGTTCGCCCGGATCCGGTCCGGTCTGTCGGGCTCGGCCACCGCCGTCGCCACCGTGACGGCCCTGGTCGTGGCCGGTGCCGTCGGCGGCGGCGACTCCGGTGAACCGGCCGCCTCCCGGGCCCAGGCCGTGCAATCGGCTGCTCCCGCCTCGCCACCACCTTCGCCGGCACCGGTGGTCACCACCGATCCTCCGGCGGTCGCCGCCTCGGAGCCGGCCCCCGGCGCGGCGCCGGCGGGCACGAGGCGTACCAGCGGGCCGGTCGCCAGGCGACCGGCGCCGACCATCGACACGCTCCTCGAGGGAGTCGGCACCACCATCACCACCGCCCCGCCGGTCGGTCCGGCCCCGCCGCCGCCGCCGCCGTCTGCGCCGGCCGACCCCGCTTCTCCACCGGCGCCGAGGCCGTTCTCGGCCAAAGGCCAGCTGCTGGCTCCGGACCTGCTCGGCCGGCTGGGCATCGGGTTGACCAATCGGGGGCCCGTGGGCGGGTGCGGCCCGTCCGCCTCCCAGGGCCTCGACGCCTGGGTGTTCGAACTTCCCGCCGACGCCCCGGGCGCCGGCGCACCGGTGAAAGCGACCGGCAGCGACCTGCTCGGCCTCCACAACCTCGCTGTGGTGTTCCTCAGTGAAGGGTGCGAGGCGTTGGGGCAGTTGGATACGGAAGCGGCCGATGAGGTTGGAGTACTACCGGCCGGCACCCGGTACGTGGTGGTTTCCGACCGCCTCGGCATCGGCACCACCGTCTCGTTGACGGTCGGCTGACCGGCGGTCGAAAAAGTCGTTCCGTGGAGCTCCGGAAGTCCCTTTTCGGAGCCGATCCGCTGGGCCCTTCTGGTAAGATGACAACGTTGGATTTCGGGGCTCTGACCAGCGATTTTCCCTGAACGAGGGCCCCCGCACCCCTCTAAAGAGCGGAAGGTTCGCGCGTGGCTTACGCGGCGAAGGACATCACAGTCCTGAAGGGCCTGGAACCCGTCCGGGAACGGCCCGGTATGTACATCGGCTCGACCGGCCCGAGCGGCCTCCACCACCTCGTCTACGAGGTGGTCGACAACGCCGTCGACGAGGCCATGGCGGGTCACGCCAACAAGATCGAAGTCACCCTGCTGAAAGACGGCGGGTGCCGGGTCGTCGACAACGGCCGGGGCATCCCGGTCGACGAGCACCCCGAGTTCCCGGGGACGTCGGCGGCCGAGATCGTGCTGACCACCCTTCACGCCGGCGGCAAGTTCGGCGGCGAGGGCTACAAGATCTCCGGTGGCCTCCACGGCGTCGGTGTCTCGGTGGTCAACGCCCTCTCGACGCGCCTCGAGCTGGAAGTCAACCGCGACGGCGGCCGCTTCGTGCAGGTCTTCGTCGACGGTGGCCGGCCCGAAGGCCCGCTAGTCCGGGTGGGCGGCACCCGGAAGAAGGGCACCTCCGTCACGTTCTGGCCCGACCCGTCGATCTTCGAGGAAACCCATTTCCGGGCGCAGACGTTGCTGACCCGGCTCCAGGAGATGGCTTTCCTGACCAAGGGTCTGGAGATCCAGTTCCGCGACGAGCGCGAAGACCCCGTCCAAGAGGTGACCTACAAGTACACCGGCGGGATCGTCGACTTCGTGAAGCACCTGAACCAGACGAAGGAGGCCCTCCACAAGCGGGTCATCTTCTTCGAGGAGAGCCAGGAGCACTCCGAGGTCGAGGTGGCCCTGCAGTGGAACACCGGCTACCACGAGGGTCTGCACAGCTTCGCCAACAACATCTCGACGACCGAGGGCGGCATGCACGAAGAGGGGTTCCGCAAGGCCCTCACCAACGTCGTCAACCGGTACGCCAAGGAGAAGGGGCTCCTCAAGGAGAAGGACGACGCATTCACCGGGGAAGACATCCGTGAGGGTCTCACCGCCATCATCTCGGTGAAGCTGCAGAACCCGCAGTTCGAGGGCCAGACCAAGACGAAGCTCGGCAACACCGAGATGCGGTCGCTGGTCGAAAAGGCGACCAACGCCAAGCTGCGGGACTGGTTCGAGGAGAACCCGCCCGAAGCCAAGCAGATCGTGGCCAAGGTCACGCAGGCCGCCCGAGCCCGCATGGCCGCCCGCCAGGCCCGTGACCTGACCCGGCGCAAGTCGCTGCTGGAGTCGGCGTCGATGCCCGGCAAGCTGGCCGACTGCTCGTCGCGGGATCCCCGCCAGTCGGAGCTGTTCATCGTCGAGGGCGACTCGGCCGGCGGTTCGGCCAAGCAGGCCCGCGACCGGGAGTTCCAGGCGATCCTGCCGATCCGGGGCAAGATCCTCAACGTCGAGCGGGCTCGCATCGACCGGATGCTCAAGAACGAGGAGATCCAGGCGCTCATCACCGCCATCGGGGCGGGTATCGCCGACGAGTTCAACCTCGACAACGTCCGGTATCACAAGATCGTCCTGCTCACCGACGCCGACGTCGACGGCGCCCACATCCGCACGCTGCTGCTGACGTTCTTCTACCGGCAGATGGCCGAGCTGGTGAAGATGGGTTACGTCTACATCGCCCAGCCACCGCTGTACTCGGCCGTCCTCGGGAAGGAAAAGACCTATCTGAAGGACGAGCACGCGTTGCAGGCTTTTCTTCAGCAGCACGAGGGCCGCAAGCCGGAGATCTCCCGGTTCAAGGGCCTGGGCGAGATGAACTACGACGAGCTGTGGGCCACCACGATGGACCCGGGCAACCGGTCGTTGCTGCAGGTGTCGGTGGAGGACGCCGCCATCGCCGACGACATCACGTCCCGGCTCATGGGCGACGACGTCGACGCCCGGCGCACGTTCATCCAGGAGAACGCCAGCGACGTGCGGTTCCTGGACTTCTGATTTTCTGCATCTAGCAACAACCAAGGGAGGCGGCCGAGGTGCCTGACGGCCAGCAGAGCCTGGGAGCGATCGAGCCGATCGAGATCCAGGAGGAGATGTCGCGGTCCTTCATGGACTACGCGATGTCCGTCATCGTTTCGAGGGCCCTGCCCGACGCCCGCGACGGCCTGAAGCCCGTCCACCGGCGGATCCTCTACGGCATGTACGACCGGGGCCTGCGCCCCGAGCGGCCCTACGTGAAGTGCGCCCAGGTCGTCGGCCACGTGATGGGCAACTACCACCCCCACGGCGACACGGCGATCTACGACGCCCTCGCCCGCATGGCCCAGAACTTCTCCCTCCGCCACCCCCTCGTCGACGGTCACGGCAACTTCGGCTCCCCCGACCCCAACGACCGTCCGGCGGCGATGAGGTACACCGAATGCCGGCTGGCGCCGTTGGCCATGCACATGCTGGCGGGGATCGACGAGGACACCGTCGACTTCATCGACACCTATGACGGCAAGACGCAGGAGCCGGCGGTACTGCCTTCCCGTTTCCCGAACCTGCTGGTGAACGGGAGCGGTGGCATCGCCGTGGGAATGGCGACCAACATCCCGCCGCACAACCTCCGCGAGGTCATCGACGCCACGGTCCACCTCATCGACAATCCCGAGGCGACGCCCGACGACCTCATGCAATTCGTGCTGGGGCCGGACTTCCCGACCGGTGCACTGATCATGGGCCGGGCCGGAATCCTCGACGCCTACCGGACGGGTCGGGGGTCGATCCGGATGCGGGCCGTGGCCGAGATCGAGGAAGACGCCCGGGGCGGGCAGCGCATCGTCGTCACCGAAGTGCCGTACCAGACCTCGGTCGAGGCCATCGGGGCCAAGATCGAGGAGCTCGTGCGGGAGCGGAAGATCGAAGGCATCCGCGACGCCCGCAACGAGAGTTCTCGGGCCGGTACCCGGCTCGTCATCGACCTGAAACGCGACGCCAACGCCCAGGTCGTCCTCAACATGCTCTACAAGCACACGCCGATGCAGTCGAGCTTCGGAGTGATCATGCTCGCCCTGATGGACGGCGCGCCCAAGGTGCTGAACCTGGCGGAGGCGCTCAACGCCTACGTCCGCCATCAGGTGGAAGTCGTCCGGCGCCGGACCGAATATCGGCTGCGCAAGGCCCGCGACCGGGCCCACATCGTCGAAGGTCTCCTGCGGGCCCTCGACATGCTCGATGAGGTCATCGCCCTCATCCGCGGTTCGGCGGACGTCGACGCCGCCCGGGCCGGCCTCATGGCGGCGCCGTTCGAGTTCTCGGAGATCCAGGCCAACCACATTCTCGACATGCCGCTGCGGCGCCTCACCGGCCTGGAGCGCCAGAAGCTCATCGACGAGTTCTCCGAACTCACCGCCACGATCACCGAGCTGGAATCGATCCTGGCCGATCCCGCCAAGCTGCGGGGCGTCATCAAGACCGAGCTCATCGAGATCCGCGACAAGTTCGGCAACGATCGCCGCAGCCAGATCACCTACGACCCGGGTGACCTCGACACGCTCGACCTCATCGACGACGACGAGGTCGTGGTCACCCTGTCGAAGGGCGGCTACATCAAGACTGTCGCCGCCGACGCCTTCCGCCGTCAGGGCCGGGGCGGCCGCGGCGTCACCGGGGCGAAGCTCAAGGACGAGGACTACATCGAGCATCTCCTCACCACCACGGCGCACTCCTACCTGTTGTTCTTCTCGAACCGGGGCCGGGTCTACCGGCTGCGGGCCCACGAGATTCCGATGAAGGAGCGCACCGCCCGGGGTACGGCGCTGGTCAACCTCATCGCCCTCCAGCCCGGGGAGCGGGTGCAGGCGATCATCGACACCCGCCAGTACGAGGAGGGCCGTTACCTGTTCTTCTGCACGGCCAAGGGTGTCGTGAAGAAGACGCTGATGAGCGAGTACGACTCCTCGCTGCGGACGGGCCTCATCGCCATCAACCTCCGGGAGGACGACGAGCTCGTCAAGGTCATCCAGACCACCGGCAACGACGACATCTTCATGGTCTCCCGCGACGGCATGACGATCCGTTTCTCGGAGGACGACGTGCGGCCCATGGGCCGGGCGACCTCCGGTGTGCGGGGCATGAAGCTGAAGGACGCCAACGACGTCGTCGTCGGCTGCGACGTCGCCCGCGACGACGTGGAGATCCTGCTCGTGACCGAGGCCGGCTACGGCAAGCGGACGAAGCTCGACCGGTTCAACCGGCAGGGCCGCGGCGGCCAGGGCGTGCGGGGCATCAAGGTCACCGCCGCCCGGGGGTCGGTGGTGGCGGCCTTCATGGTCAGCTCGGACGACGAGATCCTCGTCTTCTCCTCCGCGGGCAACATCATCCGGATGGAGGCCGGCGAGATCTCCTCACAGGGCCGCGACGCCACCGGCGTCCGGATCGCCCGGGTCGGGGCCGGCGAGCAGGTGTCGGCTGTGGCGCCCGTCCTCGAAACCGATGCGCCCGAGGAGGGCGGGGCGGCGTGAGTGGCCTGCCGGGGTCGCGGGTGACATCGTCTGGGCCTCCGCTCGGGGACTGGCTGCGCGACCCCGACATCGAAGTGGTGAAGAAGCCCGAGCGGCGCACGGTGATCCTGCGGCGCATCGACCTGTGGTCGGCGCTCAAGGTGTCGCTCGGGCTCTACTTCAGCATCTTCCTGGTCATGCTGACCGGACTGGTGCTGCTGTGGTTCGGCGGCCGTTCCGCCGGCGTCATCGACAACATCGAGAGCCTGGTGGAGCAGCTCGGCTACGCCGAGAACGACACGTTCCACTTCAAGGGTGCCGAGATCCTGAAGATGACGGCCGTCATCGGCCCGATCCTCGTCGTGCTCGGCGCGCTGGCCACGGTGGCCGGTGTCGCCCTGTTCAATGCCCTGTCCCGCCTCGTCGGCGGTGTCGAGGTGACGGTGGCCGACGGCGAGGAGCCGCCGCCCCGGCGGGGGGTCTAGGCCTCGGCGGTGAGCTGCAGGCTCTGCGCCTCGAGCCAGGCCGAGATCTCTTCCGCCCACGTCACGAAGGAGCGGCGGGTCAGGCCCAGCTCCAGCAGGCGCTCGGCGAAGGGAACGGTCTTGATCGGAACGCCGGCGCTCAGCGGCTGCACATCGCACAGGCAGTGCGCCAGCCCATGGCCGGAACAGCCGGTGGAGAAGGCCGTGGCCTCGTTGCCGTCGATCATTCGTCGTCCCCTTTGAGCCTGCACCCGTTCGGCGGACCGTGCCCGGCTCCGCCTGCCCAACACTCTGTTCAACGGCTATCTCGGCTCTTCATTACGGGTCATTGACAAAAATGATCCAGAAGCAGGAGAACGCCTGGTCATGTCGGGTCATAGGCGACCAACAGGGCGTGGCCCGGACGAAGGGGTCAGACCGGGCAGACCACGAGCCGCCGACGGGCAGGGCGGCGTCTAAACTGCCGGGCCGTGGTTCGGGGGCTATAGCTCAGTCGGTTAGAGCGCATCCCTGATAAGGATGAGGTCGCTGGTTCGATTCCAGCTAGCCCCACACATGAAAGCCCTCCGGCGTACCCTGGTCGCCCTCGGGTTGGCCGGAGCGGTCGGTTGGCTGCTCCGCCTCCGGGGCCGAGGCGGTGCCCCGCCCACCAAGGGCGGCTGGCGCCAGCTGCACGAGCCCGACTTCCGGTGACCACGGTTCTGCTGGTCGGCTCGGGCGCCGTGGGGCGCCGGGCCGCCCGCCAGCTGGCGGAGACCGACGGGGTCGAACGGATCCTGATCACCGACCGGGCGCCGGCGCTGGCCGAGGAGGCCGCCGAGGCCATGGGCGACCGGGCCGAAGCGATCGACTGGGCCCCCGACCGGCCGCTCCCGTCCGGAGTCGGAGTCGTCGCCTCGGCCATCGGAGGCTCCGCCGAACGGGCCGTGTTCGAACGGGCGGTGGAGGCCGGCGTCCCGGCGGCGGGGTGCGCCGACGACGATGACGGCATCCGCCGCGTCCTGGATCTCGACGACGCCGCCCGGGAGGCCGGCGTCACGCTGGCCGCCGGCTGCGGCCTGGCGCCGGGGCTGGCCGACGTTCTGGCCCGTCACGCCGCCGATGCTCTGGAAGTCGTGGACGAGGTCCACGTCGCCCGGGCCGGTTCGGCCGGGCCGGCCTGCCGGTCCACCATCGTCCGGGCCGCCCGCGGTTCCGTCCTCGAATGGCGCGACGGCGCCTGGGCCCGCCACCGGGCGGGGAGCGGCCGCCAGCTCGTGTGGTTTCCGTCGCCGGTCGGCGGTCTCGACTGCCACCGGGCCGGTTCGGGGCAGGCGGCGCTGCTCCTCGACGCCTTCCCGACACTGCGCCGGGCGTCGATGCGGATCGCCTCGCCGCTCGGCCCCGGGCGTCAGGCGCCGGGCATGCGCCTGCTGGGTCACATCCCGGTGGTGTCGACCGCGCTCACGGGCGGCAACGCCGCCCGGCGCCGCGACCCGGAGGGCGACTGGGGTGCGGTCTGGGTGGAGGTGCGCGGTCGCCGGGGCCGGTCGGAGGAGATCCTCGTCTACGGCGCCGTCGACCGGATGGCCTTCGCCTCCGGGGCCGTCCTGGCCGTGGCCGCCCTGTGGCTGGCCGGTCTCGGACCGGCGGCCGTCAGCGCCACCGGCGCCCACGGGCTGGCGGCGCTGGTCGACCCGGTGCCGTTCCTCGGCGAGCTGGCCCGCCGGGGCGTCAAGGCCGCCGTCTTCGAGGGCGCCTCGGTCTGAGCCGCCCGTCCGGCTCTACGGCCGGATGACGAGCTTGCCGAACTGCTCGCCCGCTTCGAGTACCCGCATGGCGTCGCGGACCTTCTCCACGCCGTCGTAGACCTCCGAGACCGGAGGGTGGAGATCGGCGTGCTCGACGAAGGCGCACAGCGTCTTGAACTCGTCGAGCGTGCCCATGGCCGAACCGAGCACCTGGATCTCCCGGTAGAAGAGCCGGTTGAGATCGGCCGAAGGACGGGAGCCGGTGGTG
This sequence comes from Actinomycetota bacterium, assembly GCA_040756995.1. GTDB lineage: Bacteria > Actinomycetota > Acidimicrobiia > IMCC26256 > BP-133 > BP-133. The sequence goes on from JBFLYK010000025.1 coordinate 40,993, forward strand.
GCCCCGGCCACCACGATGCGCCCGCCCTGGTTGAGCGACTTCATCGAGTGGCCCCAGGTGGCCTCGCCGACCGTCTCCAGCACGACGTCGACCCGCTTGGGCAGCTTCCCGCCCGAGATGACCCCCTCGTGGGCGCCGAGCTGGCGGGCCTTCTCCAGCGCCTCCTCCTTGCGGGAGGTGACCGTGACGTGGGCCCCGGCGTGGACGGCGAGCATGATGGCGGCCGTCGACACCCCGCCGCTGGCGCCCTGCACGAGCAGCCGCTCGCCGGGCCGCAGCTGCGCCTTGGTGAACAGCATCCGGTAGGCGGTGAGCCAGGCGGTGCCGAGCCCGGCGGCCTCCTCGAAACTGAGGTTGGCCGGCTTCGGGACCAGGTTGGCGGCCGGAAGCGCCACCTTGGGAGCGAAGGTGCCGTCGACCCCGTCGGTCAGCATCCGCAGGCCGCCGTCCGGTGTCGGGAGCACCGGGTAGAAGACGACCTCCTTCCCGTCCGGGGAGAGGCCGGCGCCGTCACAGCCGAGCACCACCGGCGGCTCGAAGGGGTAGCCGACCTGGCCTTTCAGCGTCCACGTGTCGTGGGGGTTGAGGGAGGCGGCCTTCACGTCGGCCACCACCCAGCCGGCCGGCGGGTCGGGGTCGTGGTACTCGCCGACGACGAGGCCGTCGAGGAAATCGGGCAGACCGAGCTTTTCGGCATAGGCGGCGATCATGCTCGTGACTCTACCCAGGCCGGTCGCCGTTCCTCTTTTCCGGGCGCCCGGGCGGCCGATCGGGGGGCACGTGGGTCGCGACGTGCTGCTCGTGGGCGAGCCGGACGCGGTCGGAACGCTGCCGTCCGAGGGCGACGGGCGTCTCCAGACCTGTTCCTCGCCGGATGAGGCGTTGGCCCGGCTGCGGTCGGGCACGCCCTGCGACGTCGTGGTCGCCGCCGAGCTGCCCGGGCTGGAGGGGGTCAATCTCCTGGCCCGGCTGCGGGACGAGTACCCGCATGTCGCCCGCATCGTGGTGGCGCCACCGCCGGCCATCGCCGTGGGGTTCCGGATCGCCGACCTGGCCCACCAGGTGCTCCCGGCCGGTGCGGCGCCGGAGGTCATCCAGGACGCGCTGGCCCGCACGCTGGCGCTGCGGGAACTGCTGGCCGACGACCGGCTCCGGGCGCTGGCCGGCTCGGTGGACGGTCTCCCGAGCCTGCCCCGCATCTACGGCGACCTCACCGCCGCGCTGGAATCACCGAGCTGTGGGACGGAGGAGATCTCCGCCGTCGTGTGCCGTGATCCGGCGCTGGCGGCCAAAGTCCTTCAGCTGGTGAACTCCTCGTTCTTCGGCTTGCCCCGGCGGGTCACGTCGCTCCCCGAGGCGGTCTCCTTTCTCGGGGTCACGACCCTGCGGAGCCTGGTGCTGTCGACGGAGGCGATGTCGCTCTTCCGGCCGGCGGCCCGGGGGGCCGGGCTCGACGTCGACGGGCTGGCGGCCCGGGCGGTGGCCACGGCTACCGAGGCGGCCCGGCTGGCGGCGCCGGAGTACCGCGGCGATGCGTTCACCGCCGGGTTGCTCTCGGACGTGGGGCTCCTGCTCCTGGCGGCCAAGGCGCCGGATCTGCTCCGGCGGGACGAGGCGGACCTGGGCTTCACCCACGGCGGTCTCGGTGCCTACCTGCTCGGGCTGTGGGGCCTCGTGCCGGGGATCGTCGAAGCGGTGGCCTTCCACCATGACGTGCCGGAGGCGCGCTCCCTGGTCGGCGGGGCCGCCGGCGGTTTCGGCACCCGCCAGGCGGTCGGGCTGGCCGTGCGGTCCTGCATGAGGACCGGCTGAACGAGGGCGGCCCCGCCCGGCCCGGCCGGGAACCTTTCGCGGCCTGGGCCCGACTACCGCTCAGGTTGTCGTGACATCGCGGGAGGGCCGATGGGAAATCGGAAGGCAGCATCACCGGCGCGCCGGGCGGGCCGGGCCGCCGTCGTCGCCGGGACACTGGTCCTTTCGCTGCCGGCGGCGGCGTGGGCGCATCCCGTCTTCGTCAGCAGCGCCTCGGTACCGGCCAACTCCGACCAGAAGCTGAGCTTCCACGTCCCGGAGGAGAAGGGCCCTGACGTTCACAACACCAAGGTGGTGTTCGTCCTGCCGGAGGGCTTCGCCGACGCCCGCTGCGACGACAAGCCGCAATGGAGCTGTGCCGTCTCGGGCGCCAGCAACGGCCGCACCGTCGTGACCTACACCCGCACCGCCGGGAACGGTGTCGACGACCGGTTCAGCTTCGGCGTACGGACCCCCGGCCGACCCGGCGACTATGCGATTCCGACGCACCAGTCCTACAGCGACCGGACCACGGTGCGGTGGGACGGGCCACCCGACTCGGAGTACCCGGCGCCCGTCCTCAAGGTCACGTGAACAATCGTCGGTAAGCGGTTTCTTACCCAGGGGCCGTGGGTACAGCCGCGATTGTCGATCCGCTGGTGAGCGCGAAGGCGCCGTCCGGACCCCCCTCCCCCCCGGGCGGCGCCGTTGCGCGTCAGTGGGCCTTGGTCGCCCGCTCCCGGGCTTCGGTGACCACCGCCTCGGCGATCGCCGCGCTGTGCCAACCCATCGTGCTCGTGAGCTTTCCGGGTTCGAGCGCCTTGTAGACCTCGAAGAAGTGGCCGATCTCCTCGAGGAGATGCGGGGGCAGGTCGCCCCGATCGAGGATCTTGGCCCAGCGTGGATCCCGGGCCGGGACGCACAGGACCTTGGCGTCGCGGCCGGCCTCGTCCTCCATGAAGAAGACGGCGACGGGCCGGACCATGATGTGGCAACCCGGGAACGTCGCCTCGTCGAGGAGGACCATGGCGTCGAGGGGATCGCCGTCCTCGCCCAGGGTGTTGGGGAAGAAGCCGTAGTCGGCCGGGTACTGCGTGGCGGTGAACAGCATCCGGTCGAGCCAGACGGCGCCCGTATCGTGATCGATCTCGTACTTGTTGCGCGATCCCCGGGGAATCTCGACGATCACTTCCACGTCCATGGCTGCATTCTGCCCGCCGGCGGGTAAGGGGGCCGCATGAGCGCCACCGGACGGGCTGTCGTCTTCGACATCGACGGAACCCTGGTCGACACCAACTACCTCCACGTGACGGCCTGGCGCCGGGTGTTCCTCGAACACGGCGAGCCGCAGATCACGGCGGCCCGCATCCACCGCCTGGTCGGCATGGGAAGCGACGAACTCCTCGAGACGCTCTTCGGCTGCCCCCGTCCGGAGCTCAAGCCCCACCGGGCCCGACACTTCGCGGCCCTCAAGCCGGAGATCAGCGCCCTGCCCGGCGCCGGCGATCTACTCCGGGCGGTGCACGACCGCGGGCTGCGGGTCGTGCTCGCCACGTCCGCCGAAAAGAGCGACCTCGAGGCGCTGCTGGAGGCGATCGACGCCGCCGACGCCATCGACGCTGTGACGAGCGCCGGCGAGGTGGACGCGGCCAAGCCCGCTCCGGACCTGTTCTGCGTCGCGCTGGACGCCGCGGGCACAGCCCCGGACGCGACCGTGGTCGTCGGCGACACGGTCTGGGACGTCAAGGCCGCCGCCCGGGCCGGCCTCCCCTGCGTGGCGGTGCTGACCGGCGGGATCAGCCGGGCGGAGCTCGAGGAGGCGGGAGCAGTGGCGGTCTACGACGACCTGACCGCCCTGCTCGATCGCCTCGACGAGAGTCCGCTGGTCGCCTGACCTACGAGGGCCGCACCCGTCGGCGGGCGTGGCCGGCCAGGAGGGCCAGAGCCAGTGCGCCGGCGGCCAGGCGGGCCGGGCCGGTGTCACCGCCCGTGCGGGGCAGCACGTCCTGTTGGGCGGGCAGCACGGCCGGCGGGTTCTCGTCCGGGGCCTCGTAGTCGACCCGGTCCACCTCGGTGTACGGCTGCGGCTCCTCGGGCGCCGGCGCGGTCGTCGTCGTGGTCGTCGTCTGCTCGACCGCCGGCGGCGCGCAGCACGGCGGCGGAGGCGGCGCCTCACAGCATGGCGGAGGTGGCGGCGGCGGCAGGTCGACGGGGAAGCACACGACCTCGCTGACCCCCCGCCGCCCGTACTCGTCCCAACCGTCCGGCCCCGACGCGAAGCCCTGGTCACAGATCGTCGATCCCGGCGGCACATCGAGGGGCACGAAGTAGTGCCAGGCGAAGTGGCCGTCGTTGGGCGTCAGCCGCTCGCCACCGCTGAGCCCGGGAGCGAGCAACCCGTTGATGTAGACGCAGTCGACCACCTTGTGGAGATCGGGTCCGGCCCAGTCGAAGGGTCGCCAGGTGATCTCGACGAGGATCTCGTCGCCCGGCCGCAGGGGCGTGCCCGGCGGTGGCGTCGTCGTCTTGTGGAGCAGCAGATCGTTGTCCGGTAGATCGCTGTTCTCGCAGCCGTAGATCGGACCGAACCCCGCCGGCGGAGGTGGCGGAGGTGGCGGCGGTGGTGGCGGCGGAGGCGGTGGCGCCGCCTCACAGCACGACGGAGGTGGCGGAGGCGGCGCCTCCGCTTCGCCCGGCTGGTCGTATGCCGGCTGGTCGTATCCCGGCTGTGCCGGGCTTGTCGTCGTTGTGGTGCGGTCGCCGCGCCGTCCGTCGTAGCCGCCGTCGTACCGTCCGTCGTAGCCGCCGTCCCACCACGACGCGAAGGCCGCAGTCGGCGCCAGCAGCGACATCATCCCGGCCGCGGCCGCGAGGGCGCGTCCCAGAGAACGTGATCGCATGTTGTTTCCCCCAGCTCCCCAGCTTGTGCCCTATTGTACCGAAATTCGGGCTCTGAAAGCAGTTCTTTTCAAAAGAAATCCTGCCTTGCCCACCCAAGATGGGCTGCATTACCGCACGTCAGAGGATATCTAGTGTGGATTTTGCCGCTCCGTTGTTGTTCCGGTGACATAAGAAAGGCGGATATGGAGCGGTCAATGCATCGCTGCCGCCGACCGGCCGGACGACCAGGCCCGGCTCATCCGCCGGGACCGGTGTCCCGAGGCCTGTTAGCTTCGTCAAGCCCATCCGGGCAGGCGAGGGGCTCGTGAAGCGTGCCGCTCGACCTCAGCGTTGGCCGTTGCGGTCCACTAGCGCACGGTGAGGAGGCCGTCTCTCATGAAACTCGCTCTCTATCTGCCGAACTTCCGCACCGAGGTGACAATCAAGGAGCTCGAAGATCTCACCAACCTCGCCGAGGAACTCGACTTCGACTCCGTCTGGACGCTCGACCGGATCGTCGTCCCCGAAGCGTCCGATCGCGGAGAGCTCCAGTACTCGTTCGGCATGATGGACGAATTCCCCCCGGCCATGCCGGTGGCCTCGCGGGGCACGTGGTTCCAGGGCTGGCCACTGATCCCCTGGCTGGCGGCGAAGACGACGAAGGTGCGGATCGGCATGAGCATCACCGACACGCCATACCGCGCCCCCGGCGTCCTGGCGACGGAACTCGCCACCGTGGACCACCTCTCGAACGGCCGGCTCAACGTCGGCGTCGGTTCCGGCTGGATGCCCGAGGAGTTCGCCGCCGCCAGCGCTTCCCACATCTTCCCCAAGCGGCACAAGCATGTGCGCGAGACGATCGAGATCATGCAGGGCGTCTGGACGAACGAACTCTTCGAGTACCACGGCGAGTTCGCCGACTTCGACAAGTGCGGGTTCGGAGCGAAGCCCCTCCAGAAGCCGCACCCGCCGATCTTCTTCAGCGGGCTCAAGGACCCGAAGCGCTCGGCGAACCGCATCGCCAAATACAACCTGTCGGGCTGGATCGGCATCCAGGACACGCCGGAGGAGCTCCAGACGTGGCGCGGCGCCATCCAGCGAGAGCTCCAGGAGCTCGGAAGCTCCCGCTCGGTCGACGATCTCGAGATCTCCAGCATGATCTGGTTCGTCATCACCGACGCGGACATGGATCAGACGCCGGCCGGGAAGGGCACCAACCTCCTGGTGGGATCGGCGGCACAGATCACCGACATGCTCAAGCGCTACAAGGAAGCGGGCCTGACGATGCCGCTCCTGTGGCCGCCGTTCAATGACGTGCCGACGGCGAAGACGATGGACGACCTCAAGCGTCTGAAGAACGAGATCATGCCCAAGGTCGAGGCCATGTAGCTCCGCCGCGCCAGCGACTGCGACACCTCGGGTTGACCGGTACGCTGGCGCGGCCCGGGGACGTAGCTCAGTTGGCAGAGCACCTGCTTTGCAAGCAGGGGGTCGTGGGTTCAAATCCCATCGTCTCCACCAGAACCGCAGGTCACCGGCCTGCGGTTCTTGCTTTCGCAAAGGACCCCGGATCGGCTTCGTCCAGCTACCAATCGATGACGACGACGCCGAGACGGCGGGGCCCCGCCCTAGTGCCGCCGTTCGACGACGCCTAGTGTGAGGATGTTTGCGGCGCTCGGGGGGTGCGCTCGGGATGATCAGCCGTCGCGAGGCTTTGACTCGTTCAGTCGGAGTCGTCGTCGGACTGAGCGGCCGGCCGCGGCTCGGGGTCCTCTCGCTGGCTGGGGTGGATGTCGCGGCCGGACCATTTCGGGCGGGATTGAGGGAATTCTCGCTGACCGTGAGTCGGGTGCGGTGGGACCTGGAGCGAGGGCGGGTGGTGGACGCCTACGCCTACAACGGAGCGGTCCCCGGTCCGGCATTGCGGGTGACCGAAGGCGATACGGTCCGGGTTCGGGTGACGAACGCGCTGGCGGAGCCGACCACCGTTCACTGGCATGGCGTCGAGGTGCCACCGTCGATGGACGGGGTTCCCGGGCTGTCTCAGCCGCCGATCGCGCCGGGAGAGACCTTCACCTACGAGTTCGTGGCCACGCGAGCGGGGACGCGGTGGTATCACCCCCACATCAACGAGCTCGCCCAGACCGGTGGCGGGCTGGCCGGTCCGCTCATCGTCGAGCCGAGAGAGACGTCCTCGGCGGTCCAACGTGAGTATGTGATCGTCGCCCAGCAGTGGCCCGACCCGTCAGCGGAACGACCGCACGGTGGTCCCGGGGAATCAGGGATGTCCGGGATGACCGGCGACAGCACCGGCCAGAACGATGGGTTCACGATCAACGGAAAGGCCTATCCGAGCGGTGCCCCCCTCGTCGTCCGCCAGGGCGAGCGGGTCCGGTTGCGCCTCATCAACGCCGGCACCACCGCCACGCAGGTGTTCGCCCTCGCCGGCCATGGGCTGGTACTCACCCACACCGACGGCAACCCGCTCGGCCTGCCGGTCCCGGTCGACGCGGTGCCGCTCGGCGTCGGTGAGCGGGCCGACGTCGAATTCGTGGCGTCCAACCCGGGCCGCTGGCAACTCGGGTCCATCGCCTCCGGGCAGGCCGAGCGGGGGCTCGGCATCGACGTGGTCTACGAGGGTCACGAGACCGATGCGGTCCAGTTCCCGGCCGTGAGCGACGTGTATCTCGCCGATTACTCGGTGATGACCGGCGGTCCCCTGCCGACCGCTCGCCCGGACGACACCGTTGAGCTCGTCCTCTCTCAGGACAGAGGCTCGGGGGCGTGGACCATCAACGGCGCCTCCTATCCAGCCATCGAACCGATCGAGGTGCAGCCCGGACAACGGACCCGGTTCAGGCTGGTCAACATGAGCATGGAAGACCACCCCATGCACCTCCACGGCCACACTGCCCAGATCGTCGCGATTGGCGACCGGCCCGTCGCCGGGCCGTTGAAGGACACGGTGACGTTGCGCCACATGGACAGTTACGACCTGGATTTCGTGGCGAGCAACCCGGGCCGGTGGCTGTTCCACTGCCACAACCTGATGCACATGGCCGGAATGATGATGGAAGTGCGCTACCGGGAGCCTCAGGGGTCGCGGTAGTGCAGTTCCCAGTTCCGGCCGGCATCGTTCGATCGGTAGATGCCGGTGGCACCCCCCGGATCAGCCGCGGCCGCGTACCACTCACCGCCGGTGACCAGAAGGGCCTGGGGCGACCCTGGGAGTCGTCCGGCCGGATTCCAGCTGGCGCCGCCGTCGGGTGAGCGGTGGACGGCCCCGTCTTCGGTGACCCCGACCAGGCCGGCGCCGGCATCCCATGACAGCACCAGCAATGGGGGGCCCTGCTGCTTGGTCCAGGTGCGGCCGCCGTCGCGGGATTCGAGCACGCCGTCCGGGCCCGAGCCGAGGATGTGCGTTTCGTCGCCGGGATCGACGGCGAAGCTGGCCAGCGGCAGCGCCGAGCGGGTGTCCCACGTGCGGCGGTCGGAGGACACCATGAACCGTCCGCTCGCCGAGTCCCAGCCGTAGACGCGGCCGTGGACGAAGGCCAGGCCGTGGAAGTCGACCTCGCCGGCCAGTGACACGGACCGCCAGCTCTTCCCGGCGTCGGTGCTCTCGATGAGCCCCAGCCTCGGGGGCTGACCGCGGCGGAACCCTTCCGCATCGGGATGTCCACTGCCAAGGAAGAGGTCGGCACCGGCCACCGTGAACCCCATGGTGTCCTGGTAGCTGTCGCCCACGCGCTCGATCTTCCGATCCGAGCCGAGGCGGAACGTCCCGTGATGGGTGGCGATGTACAGGCTGCGGTCGGCCGGATTGATACCGAGGCCGTGGACGTGCGAGACGCCGGGATCGCTCACCGGGACCGTCGCTTCTTCGTCCCGGCCGATCAGGCGGAATCCAGCCCACATGAGGGCCGGGACGGTGAGGACCACCGCCGCGAGGAGCAGGTGCCGGTTCCGGCGAGGAGGATGCGATCCTCGCGAGGCCGGTCGCCTCCCGTTCGCAGGGCCGACCGCCACCTCCGACACCCGCTCACCCCCATGGATCCCTCGGTGTCGTCACAATACGCTTCGGGGTGGACGGACGTACCGCCGGATGCTGTCGCCGCCAGCGCGCCGACTCCCGACGGGTCCTGCTCTCGGCGGACGGCGGGAAGACCCTCTCTGTCGTGTCAGCCGCAACAGGCGCTGATACCAGCAGACACCACCGTGTCAGGTTCACTGGCGTCGCGGCGGCCGGTGGCCGGTTGGCGGTCGAGGGAGCAGACACCGGTTTCGGGCAGGACGAGGTGCACCTGGCGTGCGGCGCTGTGGTCACCGGCGAGTTCGGCGACCACGGAGCGGACCTGTTCGTAGCCGGTGGCGAGCAGGAAGTTCGGCGCCCGGCCGTAGCTCTTGGCACCGACGACGTACAGGCCGGGTTCGGGTTGGCGGAGCTCATCGACCCCGTGCGGTGGGACCGAGCCGCAGCTGTGGACGTTGGGGTCGATGAGCGGTGCCAGCGCCCGGGCGCTCTCGAGGACGGGGTCGACGTCAAGGCGGAGCTCGGAGAGGAAGCCCATGTCGGGTCGGAACCCGGTGGCGCCGACGATCTGGTCGAAGGGGCCTATCGTGCGGCCGTCTTCGTCGACGAGGAAGGTCCCGCCCTCGCTGGCCCGCACTTCGGCGGTGCGGAAACCGGTGATCAACCGGATGTCACCGCTCGAGACGAGGGCGTGCGCGTCGGCTCCGAGCCGGCCTCGCTCCGGCAGCTGGTCGTCGGCCTTGCCGCCGAACATCTGGCCGACCTGGGCCCGCCGCAGGATCCACGTCACTTCGGTTCCGGGGGTGCGACGAGCCAGGCGGGCCAGGTCACGGATGGCGTTCTGAGCGGAGTGGCCGGAACCGACCACGGCGACGCGCCGGCCGGTGTAGTGGAGGCGGTCAATGCCGTCGACGTCAGGAATGCCGTGCACGATCCGGTCGCCGGCCCGTCCTTCGCCGACCGCGGGGCGGCCGCCGGCGCCGATCGGGTTGGGCCGCAGCCATGTCCCGGTGGCATCGATCACGGCGCGGGCCGGCGTGCGTTCGACGCCGCCGATGCTCTCGGTTGTGATCAGGAAGGGCGCTCGTTCCCGGCCGTCGGTGCGGAGCTTGTCGTATCCGGCGCGAGTGATGCCGGTCACCAGCCGGCCGGAGCGCACCCCGACGGCGATCCCGGGAACGAGGGCGAGCGGCGCCAGGTAGCGGTCGATGAACTCGGCGCCGGTCGGGTAGTCGCCCGGTTCGGGCGCCACCCAACCATGGGCCTCGAGCAGGCGTCGCGCCGCGCCGTCGATGTTGAAGCCCCAGGGGGAGAACAGCTGCACATGCGCCCAATCCCGGACGCTGGCGGCGATGTCGTCACCAACCTCGAAAACGACGAACGGGATGCCACGTTCGTGCAGGTGGGCGGCGGCCGCCAACCCGACAGGGCCGGCGCCGATCACTGCAACCGGCAGCGCATTGGTGTCCACGGTGTCCATGATGTGCTCCTCATTGTGGTGATTCTTGGTGCCCACTCAGACGGCACCGGTGAGCCCGGGACGCAACCCTGCCCCGTCGGGAAGAACATTGCGTCCATCGGCTGATACCGTCGTCTGAACCGGTATGGCACCGGCGGAAGCGATGACGGCGAGAAACGCACTTTCGGTCGAGTCGGTCTGGGACGAGTTCGGTTCGCTGCTGCAGGCGTTTGTCCGCCGCCACGTCGCTGACCGGGATGCCGCCGACGACATCGTGGGTGACATCGTCCTGCGGATCCACCAGCACCTCGACGATCTCGCTGACCACGAGCGGCTGACCGCCTGGCTGTTCCGGATCGCCCGCAATGCGGTGACCGACCACTACCGGCGCACCGGACGTCGCCGCGAGCTCCTCGACGCCGACCCCGAGCCGCGCGAGGCGGCGTCGTCCGCCGACAGCTGGCTGGACGACCAGGACGCCGTCTACGCCGAGCTCGCCGGCTGCATCCGCCCGCTCGTCGAGGCGCTTCCCGCCGATTACCGGCGGGCGTTGGAGTTGACCGACTTCGAGGGCCGCACCCAGGCCGAAGCCGCCCGCCTGGAAGGCATCTCGCTGTCGGGCATGAAGTCCCGGGTCCAGCGGGGCCGGCGTCAGTTCGCCGCCCTCGTCGGTCGCTGCTGCAACATCACGACCGATGCCGGCGGTCGCCTTGTCGACTTCCAGCGCCGCGGCGACGGATGTGGAAGCTGCGAACCCCGTTCGTAGCCATTGGGAGCCTCCCGGTGTGGTGGTGGGATGGTGCCACCGGGTTCAGACGTCGGTGAGGTCGACCGGACGGAGGTTGCGTCCATCGACGATCTCCGGCATCAGGGCGTTGCCGCCGAGGTAGCCGGCGAGCCCGGCCACGGCGGCCAGCAGAGCGAACGGTACGGCGTAGCCGCCCGTGGCCGAGCCGAGGGAGGCGGCCCCCAACGGGGCGAGGGCGCGGGCGAGAACGACTGGACTGGCGCTGCGCCCGTTCAGGGCTCCGAACCGGGCGGTGCCGTAGAGATCGACGAGCAGCGTCACGCGCAAGAGGGTGTTGAGCCCCTGGGTCATGCCCAGGACCGGGATCGCGGCCCACACGAGCGGCTTGCCGCCGCTCAAGAGCAGCAGCACTACGCCAAACCCGGGCAGGCCCAGCGTGAGCCGGGTCAGGGTGCGACGGTCGAGCCGAGCGTGCAGCGGTGCGAACAGGAGCCGACCGGGCAGTTGCATGATGCCGAGCATCCCGCCGGCCATGGCCGCGCCACCGAGGGTCCAGCCGTGGTCGATGAGGTAGGCCACGAGCAGGACCGACGTCCCGAACGACGTCACCGAGGCGCAGGTGAAGGCGGCCGTCAAGTTCCAGAAGCGCCGATCGGTCACATGGCGGGCCACGGCCGGGTCCGGGGGCTGCGGCCGTCCGGCCGGGGCGTGGGGAAGCAGCCGGAGGTGGATGGGCAGGGTGATGGCGGCGAGGATCGCGGCCAGCAGCACAAGGGCGATCCGCCAGCCGTAGGCCGAGGCGAGCGTGCTCGTCAGCGGCTGGAACACGAAGCTCGCCGTTCCGGCGATCAGCGTGACGGCGGTGAGGGGCCGGTGGTGGTGGGGGGCGTAACGCTTGGCGATGACGGTGAAGGCGGGCTCGTAGAGGACGAGTGCCATGGCCACCCCGATGCCGGCCCAGGCCAGGTAATAGACGGGGACGCTGCGGGCCTGCGACCAGGCGACGACCACCACGACGGCGAAGGCCGAACCGGCACCCATGACGAGGCGCGAGCTGCCGTGATCGAGACGGCGGCCCACCGTGGTCGCCAGCAGCCCGGAGATGACCACGGCGACGGTGAAGCCGCCGACGAGGACCGGCCGCGGCCAACCCAGCTGCCGCTGCATAGGGACGAGCAGCACCGAGAAGGCGTAATAGAGAACGCCCCAGGAGACGACCTGACCGACGGCGATGGCAGCGACGAAGCTGTCGAGCCCGCCGGACCGGGACGGTGCAGCCCCCGCCCCGGCGGGCCCCTCCGACGCCAGCTCCGTCATCAACATATTGATGATTGTCGATGCATTGCCCGCAGCATACCGGAACATCGACGTATGTCAATATGTCTGCGATCGCAAGATCGACGGAGGACCCGGGGGCGAAGGGGTGCGGCTGCGACCTCGTCGGCCATGCTAGTCATGATGTAACTAGCATGGTCGCGTGTCAGTGTGAGGACGATGCGTCCGGGGGAAGGGGGGCGGGCCGACGTACGGCCCCGGCGGCGGTACCGGCGAGCCGTGCTGCGGTCCGTCGGGCTCTATGCCCTCACGATGATCGCGGTGGTCGTCGTCGTGTTCGCCCTGCCCCGGGCCATGCCCGGCGACCCCCTCGCCGCGCTCGACGATCCCGACAACAGCCTCTACGTCAGCGATCCGGTCGTGCGGGAGAACGTCAGGGCCTACTACGGCCTCGACAAACCCCTCCCGGAGCAGTTCGGGGAGTACGTGCGGCGGCTGGCTCGGGGCGACCTCGGCTTCTCCATCGCCCGGAAGACACCGGTGGCGGAGCTCATCCGGGCCCACCTGCCCTGGACGCTCCTCCTCATGGGAGTCTCCATCGTCCTGGCGTCGCTGGTGAGCTTCGTGGCCGGCGTGGCCGCCACCTGGCGACGGGGGCGGATCACCGACCGGTCGTTGATGGTCGGCATGACCGTGGCCCAGGCCGTTCCCGAGTACGCCGTGGCCGCCGTGCTGCTGATCACCTTCGCCGTGGTCTTCCCCATCCTCCCCCTGGCCGGGGCCCGTACGGCGCTCGCCGACCAGGGAGGCTTCGCCGCCTGGCTCGACATCGCCGAGCACCTCGTCCTGCCCGCCGGCGCCCTCACGGTGTCGCTGCTCGGCACCAAGTTCCTGCTGGTCCGCAACACCATGATCTCGACCCTGGGCGCGGACTACATGGTCCTGGCCCGGGCCAAAGGGCTGCCCGACCGGCTGCTGAAATACCGCCACGCCGGGCGCAACGCGCTACTCCCGTTCCTGACGGTGGTCGGGATCCAGGCCGGATATGCCGCCGGCGGCGCGGTCTTCGTCGAGTCGGTCTTCGCCTATCCGGGCATGGGGACGCTCATCCTGCGAGCCGTCGAGGCCCGGGACTACCCGGTGCTGGAGGCCACGTTCCTCGTGTTCGCCCTGATGGTGCTGGCGGTCAACCTCCTGCTGGAGTTGGTCTACGCCCGCATCGACCCCCGGGTGGGCGCCGAGTGACCGCCGAGCCGCGGCGGGGCCCGCGGTTCCCGACGATCGGGTGGTTGGGGCTGGCGGTGGTGGCCGTCTTCGCCGGCCTCGCCCTGGCCGCCCCGTGGCTGTCCGGGTACCGGACGACCGAGCTGGCCGGCCGTCCCCTCGAGCCGCCCAGCGCCGCCCACCTCCTCGGCACGAACGGGGTGGGCCAGGACGTGGCGACCCAGCTCCTGCACGGCGCCAGGGTCTCCCTCTTCGTCGCCGTCCTCGCCGGGGGCGGAACGCTGCTCATCGGCGCCTTCATCGGGATGGTGGCCGGGTGGGCGGGAGGCGTCGTCGACGCCCTCCTGATGCGGTTCGTCGACCTCATGCTCGTCGTGCCCCGGGTGCCCCTGCTGATCGTGGTCGCCGCCTACGCCGGGCCCGGCCTGACCGTGCTCTCGGCCATCATCGCCCTCACGTCGTGGCCCCCGACGGCCCGCGTCGTGCGCTCCCAGGTCCTGTCGCTGCGCCGCCGGGCCCACATCAAGGCCGCGCTCGGCTTCGGCGGCACGCCGGGTCAGATCCTCCGCCGGCACGTCCTTCCGGAGGTCGGGCTGATCCTGGCCGCCGGCCTGGTGGGCGCGGCCGCCCGGGCCATCACGTTCGAGGCCGGCCTCGCCTTCCTCGGCCTGGGCGATCCGAGCCGGGCGAGCTGGGGTGCCATCCTCCGCGACGCCATCGACTTCGGAAGCAGCCTGTTCTTCACCGACGCCTGGAAGTGGTGGCTCCTTCCTCCCATCGTGGCCGTCAGCCTGCTGCTGCTGGGCGTCACCTTCCTCGGTGTCGGGCTCGAACAGCGGATCAACCCCCGCCTGACCCGCCACACCGCCATGCAGCCGGCAGGACGAACTCCATGAGCGACGAGCTCACGATCACCCGGCTGCGCGTCACCTACCCCGGCCCGCCGCCCGTCCGGGCCGTCGACGACCTGTCGCTGTCGGTCGCGGCCGGGGAATGCCTCGGCATCCTCGGCGAGTCCGGATCCGGTAAATCCACCCTCGGCCGGAGCGTGTTGGGCCTGGCCGGCGAGGCCGCCGTCGAGGGCACCATCCACCTCGGCGACCTCGATCTCACCGCGCTCGACGAGGACGGGTGGCGCGAAGTCCGGTGGCGACGGATCGCCATGGCCGTGCAATCGGCCGCGTCGCTCAACCCCGTCCTGCGGGTGGGACTGCAACTCGCCGAGCCCCAGCAGGTGCATCTCGGCCGGACCCGGGCCGCGGCCGACGCCCGCAGTGCCGAGGTGCTCGAAGACGTGGGCCTCGGCGGATGGGCCCTGGAGCGCTATCCCCGTGAGCTGTCCGGAGGGCAGCGCCGCCTCGTGCTGCTGGCCCTGGCACTGGTGTGCGACCCCGGGGTGCTGGTGCTCGACGAGCCCACCTCGGGCCTCGACCCCGCCACCCGCAACGGCGTGCTCGAAGTCCTCGGCCGCTGGCGGGCGCAGGGGGACCGGGCGCTGGTCGTCATGAGCCACGACGCCGACGCCCTCGAGATGCTCGCCGACCGGGTGGCGATCCTCTACCGGGGATGGCTGGCCGAGGTCGGCCCGGCGCCGGAGGTTCTCGACCGGCCCCGCAACCCCTACTCGTGGGCGCTGCTCAACGCCCGCCCCACCCTGGCGTCGGTGAAGGATCTGCGGGGCATCCGGGGCGACCCACCGAATCCGGCCGAGGTCGCCCCCGGTTGTCCCTTCGCCGGGCGCTGCACCCAGGAGATCGACATCTGCCGCGACGGGCGGCCACCCCTCGTCCCCCCGACCGGGGAGAACGGTGAGCGGCTGGTGGCCTGCGTCCGGGGCGGAGTGGTGCCGGTCCTCGTCGGCCGCGACCTCCGCAAGTCGTATGCGATGCGGGGGACGTTCGGGCGCAAGGAGCGGCTCACCGCCGTCGACGCTGTCAGCGTCGAAGTCCTCGAGGGCGAGGTCGTGGGCCTGGTGGGAGCCAGCGGGGCGGGCAAGTCGACGCTGGCGTCAATGCTCGTCCGCCTCCTCGACCCCGACGAAGGCTCCGTGGAGCTCGAAGGCCGCGACCTGCTGGCCGCCACGGGACCGGCGCTCAAGGCCGCCCGGCGGCGGGTGCAGCTGCTCTTCCAGGATCCGTTCGAAGCGCTGTCGCCGCGCCTGACCGTGGCCCAGGCGGTTCGGGAGCCGCTCGAGCTGCAGGGCATCGGCGACCGCGAGGAGCAGGACCGGTGCGTCCGCACGAACCTGCGGGCCGCCCGCCTGCCGGCCGACGACGACTTCCTGGCCCGCCACACCCACGAGCTGTCGGGCGGCCAGCTGCAACGGGTGGCCCTGGCCCGGGCGTTGGTGCTCGAGCCCAAGGTGCTGGTGGCGGACGAGCCCGTCTCGATGCTCGACCCGTCCGAGCAGGCCAAGGTGCTCCAGCTGCTCAAGCAGCTCCAGGTGGAACGGGGGATGGCCATGGTGTTGGTCTCCCACGACCTCGCCTCGGTGCTGCGGGTCGCCGACCGGGTGCTGGTGATGGCCGCCGGGCGGGTCGTGGAGGAGGGCACCGGCAGTGAGCTGCTGATGAACCCCCGGCATCCGGCCACCCGGGCTCTCCTGGCCGCCGTCGGCCGCGACTTGTTGTTCGAACTCCGGAAAACCGCGACAGGATGAGCCCATGAACGCGCGAATCGGTGCCCTCCTCGCCGCCTGCGTGGTGCTGGCGGCCGGTTGCGCCTCGGATGGCGACGACCGGACCGGGTCCCCGGGCCGGACCACCCACCCGGCGAGCATCGCCCGGCTGCGCCTGTCCGGCGGGGACTACGGCTACCCGTCGCCCTTCGGTTACGTGCGAGGCGGCGGGCTGATCCTGGCCACCTACATCTTCGACACGCTGCTCTGGGAGGACTCGACCGGCGAGCCGATCCCCTGGTTGGCCCGGGAGTGGTCGCGCTCCCCCGACGGTCTGGAGTGGCGCTTCACCTTGCGGGACAACGCGAAGTGGCAGGACGGCCGACCCGTCACCCCCGAGGACGTGAAGTTCAGCTTCGACTACGTGACCACCGGCCCGGCGGCGAACGTGAGCCGGCTGGCCGCCAGCCTCGACCTCAAAGAGGTCGTCGTCGAGCCGCCCAACGTCGTCGTGGTCCGCCTCAACAAGCCCACGGCCGTCTTCGAAGAGGACGTCGCCATGCGGCTCTTCATCATTCCCCGCCACATCTGGTCGACGGTCACGGATCCGGTCAAGTTCCGGGAGCCCGGCGCGGTCATGGGCTCAGGGCCCTACAAGCTGGAGTCGGTCGACGAGGCCGCCGGCACCTACCTGTACACCGCCAACGAGTCGTTCTTCCTCGGAGCTCCGTACGTGAAACGCCTGGAGCTCGTCCCGGCGCCCGATGAGCTGCTCGCCCTCCAGCGGGACGAGATCGACGCCGGCGAACTGCAGGACGAGTCGGCGCCCGAAGCGCAGATCAAGGCGTTCGAGTCGAATCCCCGCTACACCAAGCTCGAGGGCCCGCTCGACTGGCTGCTGGCCCTCCACTTCAACGTCGCCAAGGGCTTTCCCTACGACCGCAAGGAGTTCCGCCGGGCCATCGCCTATGCCCTCGACCGCAAGGACATGGTGGACCGCCTCCTCCAGGGCCGGGGGGCGCCGGGCACCGTCGGAGGGCTCAGCCCCGACCATCCGCTCCTGGCCCCCGACCTGCCCACCTACGACCGGGACGTCCCCCGGGCCAGGAGCATGCTCGACGGGCTCGGGCTGAAAGACGGCAACGGCGACGGGCTCCGCGAGCTCCCCGGCGGTGCGCCGTTCGTCCAGGAACTCCAGGCCAACCAGCGGTTCACCTCCAAGTCGGCCGAGCTGGTGAAGGAGTACCTGCGCGAGGTGGGGATCGACGTCCGCGTCCAGATCCTCGACAAAGCCACGGCGGACGAGAGCGCCGGCAAGGGCAACTACACCATGGCCCTGATCGGCTACGGCGGCATGACCGGCGACCCCGACCAGAACCTGCGGTCGCGCTACGCCGCATCCCCGAAGAGCACCTCGTTCACCCGGGCCATCGGCTACAGCAATCCGGCGGTCACCGACCTCGCCAACCGCCAGCTCACGACGCTCGACCGCGAACAGCGCAAGACCCTGGTCCACCAGATCCAGCGTCTGGTCGCCGAAGACCTGCCCATCATCCCGCTCTACTCCCCCCGCCGGATGACGTTCTACAAGACGGGGATCTTCGACAACTGGTACTACACGCCGGGCTGCACCCCCTGCCAAGGCACCCGCAACAAGCACATGTTGGTGACCGGACAGCGCGTGGGGCTGCCCGCCTGATCAGGGCGTCCCGCCGAATTGGGCGTAGCGGGGTTGCGAGATCCCGCCGATGACGGTGAAGTCGCCGCCGACGTGGAGACCGTTGTTGGCGGCCGTCACGGCGTAGACGCCGGCCAGGCTGTCGGCACCGGGGTTCCAGGGGTGGAGGGCGCCGCTGGCGGGGTCGAAGGCGGCGAGCTTCTCCCGGGCCTGACCGACGGCGACGTGGAAGTGCCCTCCGGCATAGAGGGCGTTGGCCGTGAGGGCGACGGCGTTGGCATCGCCGTCGAGGCTCTTCTCCCACAGCGGAGTGTTGCTCGACGGCTTCCAGGCGGCGACCCGACCTCCGGTGCCGGCCCCGCCGGCGTAGATACGGCTTCCGTCGGATGAGACCGTCACGCTGTAGGCGAACCAGTCCGGGTTGGGTGCCCAGCTGCGGGCCGACCCCGAGCTGAGGCCGACGGCCGCCAGGTTCCGGCGGGCGGCGCCGCCGATCGTGGTGAACGACCCGGCCACGTACAGGCGGGTGCCGTCGGGCGAGACGGCCAGGGACCGCACGCCGGCGTCGGGGCGGGGCTGGAAGTCGGTCTTGACCGACCCGCTCGAGGTGTCGAGCGCCGCCAGGCGGCTGACCGGGGTTCCGTTGATGGTGCTGAAGGTGCCGCCGGCGTAGAGGCGGCTGCCCTTGATGGCCAGAGCCCGCACGCTGCTCGAGGCGCTCGGCTTCCACGACGACAGCGAACCCGAGGAGGCACTGATCTTGGCCAGGCGGTTACGGGTCCGCCCGCCGATGGCGGTGAAGTCGCCGCCGGCGTAGATGCGGCTGCCGTCGGCTGACACGGCCAGGGCCAGCACCGTCCCGTTGGCGTTGGGATTCCAGGACTTCAATTCGCCCGTGGTGGCGTTGATGGCGGCGAGGCGGTTCCGTGTGGCGGTGGTGCCGTCCTTCCTCCGCACGGCCGTGAACGATCCGCCGAGGTAGACGGTGTCGCCGACCCGGACGATGGCATGGACCCGTCCGTTGGGCGAAGCCGTCTTCTGAGGGACCTGGGGCAGGGACAGGGCGCCGTGGGCATCACCGGGAAGGAGCGACGTGGTGATCACAGCTGCCACCACCGCGGTGGCGAGCCGGGGCAACCGCCGGCTCCAGGGCGTGAGGAACTTGGACACGGAACACCTCCGCAGGCTCGAGGGGGGTCGGAGCGAGGTGGGGGTCAGCCCCGCGCCGTCGGCCGGTTTCGTCCTGAACGGCGGTTCTGCGTCCCGGTGGGCATGTCCTGCTCAAAAGGGTGTTAAGAACCCGTTGTGCCGAAGCGCCGGGTTCAGACCACCCCGGCGTCTCCGCCGACGACCAGGGTGCGGAAGGCCGCCGCGGCCGGTGAGAGAGGACCGTCCCGGTGGACGAGCGCGATCGGCCGCACGAGGCGGGGCCTGGTCGTAGCCGCCAGGGCGCCGAGGCGGGCGGCGGCGTCGGCCACGCCGGACGGAACGATGGTCGCCCCCGCTCCGCTCAGCACCAGCGGCACGATCGCTTCGCGCTGGGCGGTTTCGACGGCGACCCACAGCTCCGCCTTCACCCGGGCGAGCGCCTCGTCGAGGATCCGCCGGCTCGAGGTGCCGACCGGGGCGACCACCATCGGCCAACGGGCGAGCTTCGTGAGCGGGAGCGGCTCCTCCGGTGGTGGCGCTCCGGGTGGCAGCAGCGCGACCAGCGTCTGGGTTCCGGCGGGGAGAACGACGAGGCCGGCCGGATTGGCCGGCCGTTCGCTGACGCCGACCTCGACGACACCGTTGCGGACCATCGAGACGAGGTCCTGCGGGTCGTCGGGCGCCGCCAACTGGATCCGGATGCCCGGATGGGCCCGCCGGTAGTCGGCGATCCACGAGGCGGCGGGGTCGGGGACGAGCGTCGGGAGGCAGGCCAGTTCGATGGAACCGGTCTCGAGGCCCCGGACTCCGTCGACCGCGGCGCGGGCGGCTTCGACGTCGCGTACCACCTGCCGGGCATGGGGCACGAGCGCCCGGCCGGCGGATGTCAGGTTGACGCCCTGGGTGGTGCGGTCGAACAAGGCGGTGCCGACCTCCCGCTCGAGTTCCTGCACCGCCTTCGAGAGCCCGGGCTGCGACACGTAGCTGGCCGCCGCCGCTTTGGTGAACGTGCCGTGGTCGACCACCGCCAGGAAGAGCCGGAGTCGTCGGACATCCATAACTCCAAGCTATAGCCAATAGATAAATCATGCCTTGGACTTCTGGACTGGAACGCACAAGGATCAGCGTGTGCATGACATCGCCATCATCGGGTCGGGCGTGGCGATCGGCCTGGTCTTCGGGCTTTTCGGCGCCGGAGGATCGGCGTTCGCCACACCTGTGCTGAACCTGCTCGGCGTCCCGGGGGTCATGGCGGTCGCCTCGCCGCTTCCGGCCATGATTCCGGCCGCGGTGGCCGGCGCCCGCCGGCACATCCGGGCCGGGAACCTCGACCGCGCCACGGCCCGGTGGTCGATCGCCGGCGGGGTTCCGGGGGCCGTCCTCGGTTCGCTGCTGTCGGTGGCGCTCGACGGGCGCCGCCTCCTCATCCTGTCGGGCCTCATCCTTCTTGCCGTCGGGCTGCGGATCCTCCTCCCTGACCCGGCCGGCACCTGCGCCCGCGGTGTCCGGCGCCGCCACGAGCCGTCGCTCGTCGTCGGCGCGGCCTTCATCGTCGGTCTGCTGACCGGGGTCCTGGCCAACGGCGGCGGGTTCCTGCTCGTCCCGCTCTACGTCCTCGCCTTCGGACTGGGTACAGCGGAGGCGGCCGGTACGAGCATGGTGGCTGTCGCCGCCCTCGCCGTGCCGACTCTGGTGACGCACATCGTGCTCGGCCACATCGACTGGCCGGTGGCCGCCGCCTTCGCCGCTGGTCTGGTCCCCGGCTCGTCGGCCGGGTCCGCCCTGGCGGCACGGCTGCCGGCCGTGCTCGCCCGGCGCGCCTTCGGATGCCTGCTCGTCGCCTTCGCCGTCTGGTTCCTCATGACCAAGATGTGGGGAGCCTGAGAAGTCATCGTGACCTTGGGGATCCGCGCCTCGGCGGTTCAGCGGCCCTTCAGTAGAATGCGACTTGTCGGCTGGGGGCTGACCGGGTAGCGAG
Organism: Actinomycetota bacterium; assembly: GCA_040756995.1. Classification (GTDB taxonomy): domain Bacteria; phylum Actinomycetota; class Acidimicrobiia; order IMCC26256; family BP-133; genus BP-133. The sequence continues at coordinate 61,825 of JBFLYK010000025.1, forward strand.
TCACCGGTCGCTGTGACTTGGCGATCGGCCTCGTTTGCCTCCACGTGACCGTCCGGATCGCCGGAGCTGGGGTGTGACGCCAGTGTGCGCTGGCGGCACACGGGATCCAGGGGATGCGGGCAGAGAGAAACCGCCGGCTGCGGGGCCGGCGGGTCAGGCACTGCAAGCACGCACAGGAGGCACATACAAGATGAACCTGCGGAAGGCGGGCCGTCGCGCGCTCGTCACCACGTCGGCCGGCTTCCTCGTCGGCCTGAGCTTCGTCAACATCGGGCCGGCTCGGTCGATCGGCGGGCTGTGCAACGGGCGGCCGGCCAGCGCCACGTGGCTGGACGCCTCCGGGCAGTACGGCCCGGCGTTGATCGACGGCACGGACCACGACGACGTCATCATCGGCTCCGACGGCGACGACCACATCGACGCCGCCGGCGGCGACGACGTGGTCTGCGGCGCCGCTGGCCACAACCACATCCACGGCGGCGACGGCGACGACGCCCTCATCGGCGCCTCCGACCACGACCACCTCGACGGCGGCGACGGCAACGACACCGTGGTCGGCTACGAGGGCCACGACACCGTGGCCGGCGGCCCGGGCCGCGACTTCCTCGTCGGCGGCGGCGGCGACGACGTGATGATCTCGACCGACACCGGCCACGACCACGGTGACGGCGGCGAAGAAGACCACGGTGGTGAAGAAGGCCACGATCATGAGCACGGACACGGCGACGAGCGGCCGCACGTCCACAGCGAGATCGACAAGGTCAACGCCGGCGACGGCTTCGACGTCTGCCTGTTCACCGCCGGCGACGAGCTGGCCAACTGCGAATACTGATCCGGCGCTTCGACGAAGGGGCCGCCCCGGTTCGCGGGGCGGCCCCTTTGCCGCGGTCAGCCGGCGGTGGTGGCAGGGAAGGCGGTCACGGCCCCCGGTAGATTCCCCCGGGTGCCGAACCGCTTCGACGAGGGCCATCACCACCACGGCCATGACGACCATGGCGACGGTGGCCTGTCGCTTGCGCCCCTGGAGCAGACCACCCTGCTCCTGTGGGCCGGCGGTCTGCTGATCGTCGGGTTCCTGCTCGAAGGACCGGGACACGCGCCGCAGCTGGCGGAGATCGCCTTCTGGGTCTCCCTCGGATGCAGCGTCGTCACCGTTGTGGACGACATCGTCGCCCAGCCGCTGGGGGTGGCGACGCTCATGGCCATCGGGGCGGTCGGTGCCGCCGCCCTCGGCGCCGTCCACGAGGGTGCGACCCTGGCCATCCTCTTCGCGGTGGCGGAAGCGGTCATCCACCGGACGCTCGACCACACCCGCAGCGGGTTGCGCAGTCTGCTGGAGCTCGTGCCCCGGGAGGTCACGGTGCTGCGCTCGGGGCAGGAGGAGACGCTGTCGCCGGCCCAACTCGCCGTGGGCGATCTCATGGTCGTCAAACCCGGTGAGCGCATCGCCACCGACGGGGTCGTGGTCGACGGATCGTCGAGCCTCGACTGTTCGGCGCTCACCGGCGAGCCCATCCCGGTCGAGGTTCAGCGGGGAGCGGCTGTGCATGCCGCGGCGGTCAACGGCGGCGGAGCGCTGACCGTGGAGGTCACGGCACCGAGCGCCGAGAGTTCGCTGGCCCGGCTCGTGACGGTGCTGACCGATGCCGAAGCCAACCGGGGCTCGGCTCAGGCGTTCGTCGACCGGGTGGCCGCCGTCCTCATACCCCTGGCCCTCGTCATCGCCGGCGGCCTGGCCGCCTTCGGCCTCGTCACCGGCGAGTTCTCACGGTGGTTCTACCGGGCGCTGCTCGTTCTGGTGGCCATGTCTCCCTGCGCCTTCGTTCTGGCCGTGCCGGTCACCGTCCTGGCCTCCATCGGCGCCGCCAGCCGGGCCGGCGTGCTGATCAAAGGGGGTGCCGTCCTCGAAGCGCTCACCCGACTCCGGGTCGCCGCCATCGACAAGACCGGCACCCTGACCGCCGCCGAGCCGCGGGTGGTCGAAACCATCGCTGCCCCGGGCGTCACCCCGGCGACGGTGCTGGCGGTGGCGGCGGCGTTGGAGTCCCGGAGTGAGCATCCGCTGGCTGGCGCCATCCTCAGCTCCGCCGAAGGGATCACCTTCGAACCGGCCACCGAGGCGCAGGCGCTGCCGGGGCAGGGGCTCGTGGGCCGGGTGGCGGGCGTGCCGGCCCGCCTGGGGAAGCCGGGATTCATCGACGCCGGACCGCTGGAGGCGGACGTGACCGCCCTCGAATCCCAGGGCAGCACCGTGGTGCTGGTCGAGCGGGGCGAAGTTCTCCTCGGGGCGTTGGCCATCCGCGACGAGCTCCGCCCCGAAGCGGCCGAGGCGCTGGCGGGGCTCCGGGCCGTCGGTGTGGACCGGGTCGTCATGGTCACCGGGGACAATCCCCGGACGGCGGAACTGCTCGGCAAGCAGGCCGGGGCGGACGAGGTCCGGGCCGAGCTGCTGCCCGGTGCGAAGGTGGAGGCGGTGCGGACCCTGGAACCGCAGGGTCCCGTGCTGATGGTGGGGGACGGAATCAACGACGCTCCGGCGCTGGCCGCCGCCCACGTCGGTGTGGCCATGGGCGCGATCGGCGCCGATCTGGCCGTGGACGTCGCCGACGTGGCTCTCATGGGGGACGACCTCCGCCGCCTTCCCGAGGTCATTGCCCACGCCCGGCGGGCGCACCGCATCGTGCGCCAGGGGATGATGCTGTCCAGCGCGATCATGGCCGTGCTCCTCCCCTTGGCCGTCACCGGTTCCGTCCGCCTGGCCGCCGCCGTGCTGGCCCACGAGCTGGCCGGGGTCCTCATCATCGTGAACGGGCTCCGAGCCGGCCGGCGGGTCGAGCTCGGCCGCCGACCCGGCGATGCGCCGGCCGTCCGGGGGGAACGCCACCACCGCCAGCCCGTTCTCACTCCGGGACGGGCCGCGGCGGCGCTGGCCGCCCTGGCCGTCGTCGTCGGGGTCGGAGGGATCGTCCTGCACCGGGCGATCAACCGGCCCAACCCCTACCGGCCGTGGGCCCAGGCCGCCATGGGCGTCCTGGAGCGTCTCGACCGGGTCGACACCGACAGCATCGTGCTGCCCGAGCAGGGGGCGGCGGCCACTGGCGTCGAGTTCACGATCGACTGCGCCGGTGGTCAGCAAGCCATCCGGGCCGTCGAAAGCGAGATGCCGGAGGCTCCCGATGCGCAGCTCAAAGACCTGCTCTCCCAGCTGTTCGCCCAGAAACGTCGTCAGTATGCGGCGTGCGCCGCCGGGGACGAGGCGACCAGCGCCGCCGCCGCCCGGGAGGTCAGCCGTCTCCGGGCCGATATCCGGCGGTACGTGGCCCGGAAGCTCGGCCAGGGCCACTCCCATTGAACGGCTAGCGGAGGTAGCGGTTCTCCGGTGGGGCGATCGGTCGCAGGGCGGTGAGCTCGAGCGTCGGTGGGTGGGTCTCTTCGGCACGGCGCGTCTCCGGGCGCCAGGTGCCGGTGACCTCCAGCCAGGTGTCGGCGGCGGGCCAGGGCCGCTCGGCGCCCCGGATCGCCACCCGCACGGGCCGGGCGTCGGCGGCACAGCAGTTGATGACGAACCGGGTCAGCAGGAATCCGTCTCCCCGGGCGTCAGGCGTGGCGAAGCCGATCAGCCGGACGGGAACGGCCCGCAGCGATTCGCCCTGGCCGTGGACGGCCCGCCCGACGAACTCGGTCAGGGGCAGATCGACGGCGCCGGCCCGGGGCGGCGGCAGCGGACCGAAGCTCCGGGTGAGGGTGGGCAGTACGGTCGGCGCCCGGCTGGCGGCGAAGGCCCCCAGCGGGCTCGGGGCCACCACGGCGATGGCCAGGATCGGAGCCACGAGCAGCCAGCCGACCCGGGAGCCGCCTCCATGGTGGTGGTGGTCGTGTGCGCCGGGATCGAGCTGTCGGGTGCGGCCCGGCCGAAGAAGGATCACGCCGCCGAGCACCACCAGCACGGCACCGGCCACGGCCAGCGCCGGGCCCATAGCGGGCTGGATGTAGGCCAGGTGGGCGTTGGTCAGCCCCAGGCGGAGGGCGACGGCACCGAGGGCGAAGATGAGCCCGGCCTGCGCTTCCTCGTTCATGCCGGCCCGTTTCACAGCAACCACCACGCCACGACGGCGGAGGAGGCCACGGCCACGGCGAACGTCGCCGGCGCGAAGCGCACCGCGAACGACCGGCCGAACGTGCCGACCTGGAGGGCGACGAGCTTCAGGTCCACGGCCGGCCCGACCACCATGAAGGCCAATCGGGCGGTGGGCGAGAACTGCACCAGGCTGGCGGCGACGAAGGCGTCGGCCTCGGAGCACACGGCCAGGACGACGGCCAGCAGGCCGAGCGTGAGCACCGCGCTGAGACCGGAACCACCGACGCTGTCGAGCAGCGATCGGGGCACGGCGACCTGCAGCGTGGCGGCGGTGGCCGCGCCGAGTACCAGGAAGCCCCCCGCGTGGCCGAAGTCGTGGCGGGCGGTGGCGGCGAAAGCGGTCAGCCTGGGATACCTCGGGGGGTCGGCCGCCGAACCAGCCGAGGTCGGTTGGCAGCTCAGGGTGCCGATGTCGTCGTGCTCCGCCGCGCCACCGAGCCGTTGCCCGGTGCTCCGCCCGAAGCGCGCCCACGCGAGCCCGACGATCACGGCGGTGAGGAACGAGGCCAGGAACCGGGCGGCCACCATGCCGGGCTGGCCGGGAAAGGCCACCGCGGTGGCGACGACGACGACGGGATTGAGCGCCGGAGCCGCCAGCATGAAGGCCAGTGCCGCCGGTGCCGGAGCACCCCGGGCGATCAGCCGACCGGCCACCGGAACGCTGCTGCATTCGCAGCCGGGGAGGAGGACGCCGGCCAGTCCAGCGGTCGGCACCGCCAGCACCGGCCGGCGGGGCAGCAGGCGGGCCAGCGCACCGGCCGGCACGAACGCCGCGATCGCGCCGCTGACCAGCACACCGAGCACCAGGAAGGGCAGGGCCTGCACGGTGAGCGACACGAACATCGTGGCCCAGGTCTGTGCCGCCGGACCGGCGAAGGCGCGGCTCAGGGTCGGACGCAGCAGCAGTGCCGCGATACCGCCGGCGGCCAGCACCTCGAGCGCCGGCCAATGGCGCGTTCTCTGCAGTGTCGTGGCCATCAGGGAAGATTCTGAGCCACTTCGGCGCCGATGCGCCGGATGGTCTCCCGGGTGCGGACCCGGTCGCCCGTGCCCTCCACCATGAGCAGGACATGGCGGATGCCTGTCCGTTCAGTGCTGGAGCGGAGGCGCTCGATGCACTGCTCCGGAGTACCGATCGGATGGATGCGCAGGAGCCGCTCGACATAGCCGGCCGGGTCTCTCGGCGGCCGCGGCGCCGGCGCGATCGACACGTACCCGCCCACGCCCTCATCGATCCACGCCGCCATCGCCGCCCGCAGGTCCCTCTCCGCCTCAGAGCGGGAATCGGCGATGTGGCAGACGGCGGCGGCCAGGTGCTCCACGGTTTCCGGATCGTGGCCGTGACCGGCCGCCACCTTGGCGTACCGGTCGAGCAGGTCGCAACGCTCATCGTCGTCGGCGTGCAACCCGAGGAGGAGCGGAAGGCCCCGGCTCGCCGCCGCCTCGGCCGTGGCCGGCGTCGTGGCCGCCACAACCACCGGCGGCCGGGGGCGCGTGGCCGGGCGTGGGACCACCGTCACGGGCCGGAACCGGAAGAAGCGAAGCCCGTCACCGGCGACGGTGCCTCGTTCCAGCCCGTCGAGCAGCAGGTCGAGCGACTCGTCGAAACCGTCCTCGAAGCGGGACAGGCCGGTTCCGAACACCTCGAGGTCGACCCAGGGGCCGCCCCGGCCGACGCCCAGTGCGAACCGGCCGCCCGAGACATGGTCGAGCAACGCCGTCTCTTCGGCCAGTGCGACCGGATGGCGGTTCGACAGCATGCAGACCCCGGTCCCGACCGTGATGCGGCTGGTCCGGCCGAGGACGTTGGCCGCCAGTGCGACCGCCGACGGGCAGACCCCGTAGGTGATGAAGTGGTGTTCCGCGAACCAGACACTGTCCAGTCCGGCCTGCTCGGCGGCGACGGCGTTGTCGACCGCTCCGGCCAGGGCCTCGGCTTCCGTCATGCCGGGGAACTGGCCGGCGAGCAGGAACAGCCCGAGCTTCACCGCTCGGTGGGCGGCGTTGCCTCGAGGGGCATCAGCAGTCCCGCAGGACCGGGGACTGGTTGAGCAGCTGCGCCCGGGGGGAGGTGAACCGCTCGTAGGCCTCGGTGCCGGCCGCGTCGGCGGGGAAGACGGCGACCCGATGGCAGTTCTGGAAGGCCAGCGTGACACCGAAGTGACGTTCCAGCGAGCCCCTGATGGCGTCGCTGGCCAGCGCCCGCAGCAGCTGGCCGCGGGCCTGCTCGTCAGGCGGCGGGACCTGGTTGTCCACGAACGGCCGCTCCCGGTCGCCGGCGGCCCGCTCGGCCACGAGCAGGCTGATCGTCTCCCAGGCGTAGGGCAGCGACGTCCGGATGCAGTCGACGAAGGCGGCCTCGTCGACCTCTCCCCGTTCGGCTGAGGCCAACAGTTCAGGACTGACATCGAGCGACATGAGCGGCTCCTCTCACATGAGCACTTTGGCTGACAGAAGGCCGCAGTTTCGAGTTCCGTTCCTAATACGTCAACCGCTAACGATTGCGAAGTCCATGGTGGATGGAGGGCGCTCCGGTTGCATTCTGAGAACTATTCTCACTACCCTGTCCCCGGTGACGTCCGGCGGCGCCACATCCCCCACCGCACACTCCGTGTCCTGCTCCACCCGGCCGTGCGGGGCGCCCGCCCGGGGAGTCACCGCCCGCCTCGGTCCGGGCCGGCCCCGATGGACCCCCTTCCCGGGGCCGGCCTGGAGGCGGGCGAATACCTGGCTGCCGGTGGGCGGTTGCCCGGCGTGCTCCGCCGGCGGCTCGTCCGCCTCGAGCGGCCGTTCCCGCAGGACTTCGAAGCGCAGGTGAGCGTGGTCGGGCGATAGCCTGCCCTGACGATCGCAACGGCGACCGGGGCTGCTCTTCGGCCCGCCTTCGAGGAGGAAGTCACCATGGCTTGGACCCGTGTCCTGCACCGAGCCGGTTCACTGCGCGGCGTCGCCGGCCTGGCGGCGGCCGGAGTCCTCGGAGACCTGATCGTCACCGGCGCCCGCCGGTTCCTCCCGGAAAACTTCGGGCGCCGCGTCGCCGTGCGCACGATGGCCGGCGGCATCGTGGTGACCCGCCGCCTCGAAAGTGCGGCCGAGGAGGCCCGGCTCCTGGCCGGCGACCTCCTGGCCGAGGCCCGGGCGTCGCTCGGCGAGGAAGCCACCGTCCCCGCCGAGGGCAACGGCGCCGCCGGCCACGAGCATTGACCGGGACGAGCGCGGACCCGGTTCGACTCGAAGCTGACGCCGGCGGGCGGGCCCGCCTGCGGGTTCCCGCTCTGGCGGGGCGACCTGACCGGGCGGCCGCCCTCGAGGCGGCGCTGGGAGACCTTCCCGGAGTGCGGGCGGTCCGGGCGTTTCCCCGCACCGGCAGCCTTGTGGTCTGGCGGGACGGCTCCGCCCTGGCCGCCGCCGATCTCGTGGATCGGCTGGCCAAGGAGGTGGCCGACCTCGAAACGTCCGACAGCGCCACCCCGGTGATCTGGCGTCACGGGGGCCACCACGACGACGCCGGCATGCTCCGGCTGCTCGTCGGTGGGGCGGTCCTCGGGGTGCTGGCCTTGCGCCGGGTGATCCTCCGTCGGCCCCCCATCCTGGTCGGGGGCGGCCGCACCGTGGCCACCGCCGTCGCGGTCTTCACGGGCTACCCGTTCTTCAAGGGCGCCTTCCGGTCGCTGGCCGGCGGCCGGGGCGTCGGCACGGATCTGCTGGTCACGGCGGCCACCGTGGCCAGTCTGGTGCTGCGGGAGAGCGTCGTGGCCCTCACCGTACTGTGGTTGCTCAACGTCGGCGAACACCTCCAGGCGCTCACGCTGCGCCGCACCCGACGGGCCATCGAAGAGCTCGTCTCGCTGGGAGCCGGACGGGTCTGGATCGTGGCGGCCGACGGCGACGAGGTCGAGATCTCCTCCGACGACCTCACCGCCGGTGACGTGGTGGCGGTCTACGAGCAGTCGGTCATCCCCGTCGACGGCGTCGTTCTCTCGGGCGAGGCGGTCGTCGACCAGGCGGCCATCACCGGCGAAGGGTTTCCCGTCTATGTCGACGCCGGCGACGAGGTCTTCGCCGGGACCGTGATCCGCCAGGGTTCGCTGCGGGTGCAGGCCGTCCGGGTCGGGCGGGACACCACCGCCGGGCGGATCATCGCCCGGGTGGAGGAGGCCCAGGCCGACCGAGCGCCGATCGAGACGGTGGCCACCCGCTTTTCCCGCCGGTTCGTACCGGCGTCGTTCGCGCTGGCCGGCCTCACCTGGCTCGTCACCGGTGACCCTCACCGGGCGATGACCATGCTGCTTGTGGCCTGCCCCTGCGCGGCGGGGCTGTCGACGCCGACGGCGGTCAGCGCCGCCATCGGCAACGGGGCCCGCCGCGGCATCCTCATCAAGGGCGGCAGCCATCTGGAAGCGGCCGGACGGGTGTCGGCCGTCGTCTTCGACAAGACCGGCACGCTCACCGCCGGCCGGCCACTGGTCACCGAGGTCGTCGCCTTCGCCGACGGCTGGTCACCGGAGAAGGTCCTGGCCTATGCCGCCTCTTCCGAGGTTCACGTCCGTCACCCGTTGGCCCAGGCCGTCATCCGGCACACGGAAGAGGCCCGCATCGAGATTCCCCTTCACGAGGAATGCGAGGTGCTGCTGGGACTCGGGATGCGGGTGGTCGCCGGTGGCGACCGGATTCTGCTCGGCAGCCCCCGGCTCATGGCCCGCTCCGGCGTCCCGGTCAGCGCCGAGGCAGCCGCGACGATCGCTCGCCTCGAGACGGCGGCGGAAACGCCGATCTGCCTCGCCTACAACGAGGAGCTGGTCGGGCTCCTCGGCGTCACCGACGCCGTGCGGATCGACGCCGCCGAGGTGACGGCCGAGCTCCGGCGGATCGGCATCACCCGCGTCGTGATGCTGACCGGCGACACGCACGAGGCGGCCACCGCCATCGCCGACCTGATCGGCGTCGACGACTGGCAGGCCCGCGTCCTGCCGGAGGACAAGCTCGAAGCGGTCCGGGCTCTTCAGGCCCAGGGCCATGTCGTCGCCGTGGTGGGCGACGGCACCAACGACGCCCCGGCCCTCGCCGCCGCCGACGTCGGCATCGCCATGGGCCTGACGGCCACCGATGTGGCCGTGGAAACGGCCGACGTCGCCCTGGCCGGCAGCCATCTACCGCACGTCGTCGGGGTCATCGACCTTGGCCGGCGAACCCTCGGTGTGGTGCGCCAGAACTACGCCCTGGCCATCGGGGTGAACACCCTCGGCCTCCTGGCCGGAACCTTCGGCACCTTGAACCCCGTGCTCGCCGCGGTCCTCCACAACGCCTCCAGCGTGGCCGTCGTCCTCAACAGCTCCCGGCTCATCCGCCACGACCCGCGCCCGGCTCGGGACGACCGGCGACGACGGCCGTGGCCGGCTCAGGTGATGCACGGCGGCGTGTCGACGGCGCCCATGCCGCCGTCGGGCTGAGGACGGCGGCACCGATCAGCACGACGTAACCGGCCTGCCCGAATGCTCGGCGAGATGGAGCACCTGGAAGCCGATGCCGATGGCGGCGACGACGATGACCAGCCGGTCGCCCGGTCGGGTCGGCCGCCCCGGGGCCGTGTGGGGGCGCTCACCCATCGACGACGATCTCTCCCAGGGGCCGCCCCTCCGGATCGGCGATGACCGCTCCGCCGAACCGCACCCATCCGGGGTGGTCGGCGCTCGGGGTCGCCATCGGGTTGTCGGGGCTCCACAGCGGCGTGGCGAAGTGGACGTCGAAACGGTCGGGAGCCGACCCTCTCCCGTCGACCGCGACGGCCAGGAAGTCGTGCTCGACGTCTTCCACGGTCAGCCCGGCCATCCGGGTGATCGACCGCATGCGACCCTCGGCGAGGATGCGGCGGTCCCCGTTCCGCTCGACGTCGTAGCGGTGGATCTCCGTGGCGTACATCAGCATGGCGAAGGGTCCCGAAGACGGCCCCCCGGGGGCGACCGTTCCGACGCCGCAGCTGACCATCCGCTCGTTGATCGTGAAGTTCGACACCTGGTGGGCGACGGAGGCGTCGGTGTAGGCGCCGACTCCGGCGTCGCGCAGGCCGCCGTTCAGCAAGGGAACGGCCGTGCCGGCCGGTGCGGCGGCGGGAGCGGGGGCCGCCGGAGCGGCGGGGGTCGGCTCCACGACGAGCACGAAGGCCGGAAGCATCAGCGCCGCGACCCCGAGGGCGCGAAGGATTCGGCGTCGGTCCGCGACGCGGCGGGTCGAGGGCATGGCACTCCTTTGGTCGGCAAAGGGGCCGGGAGGCCGAGGCGGCTTCCGATGGCGGCGGTGATGCGGGCGGCACCCTGGCGGGCGCCGGAGAGGTTCAGGGCGGTCGGACCGAGCTGGAGGCCGGCCAGGGCGCCCATGACGAAGACGTCGGTGCCCGGCCAGGCCAGGTCAGTGTCGAGGCCGGGGAGGCCGCCGGCGATGGCGGCGGGATGCGATGGCCGGACAGCGTCGAAGACCGGCACCGCCTCCACGTCGTACTCCCAACCGGTGGCCAGCCAGACCTCGTCGACGACGAGCTCCGGACCGCCGGCCAGGGTGACCTGCCAGCCGTCGGCCCCCGGCCGGGCGTCGAGCACCGTTGCCGTCCGCCAGGTGACGGTCCCGGCTTCGATCCGCCGGTCGAGCGCGTCGGCGTAGGCGGGTGGGATCGACCCGCCGTCCCTGGCCTCCCGGATCAACCGGACCCGCCGGTCGAAGGACGGCTCCTTGGAGAACCCGTTCATCTCCTTGGGTCCGAGCCAGCCGGGGTCGGTGTCGAACGGCCGGACCCGGCGCGACCGGCGGGCCACGATCACCGCGTGCCCGCCCCGGGCGGCGACACCGAGGGCCATGTGGGCGGCGGTGAGCCCGCCGCCGATCACCAGCACCGTCCTCCCGTCGAAGCGTCTGTTCCGGAGATCGACCGCCTCGGCGTGGAGGACGCCGTCGTGCCCCTCGGCCCAGCCCGGGAGCCGCGGCCGCCCGGGGTTCGTTGCCAGCACCGCCACCCGGGCCCGGCACGATCCCCGGTCCGTGTCGAGCCGGACGCCGCCGCCCGCCGGCACCGCGGCGCCGACCGACACGGCCTGGAGCACCCGGCCGAGCCGGAACCGGGCGGCGACGTCGGCGCAGAAGGCGCCGAACAGCTCGGTGCTCGGCAGGTAGCCGTGCGTGCGGAACTCCGGCCGGGCGGTGCGGAACTCGAGCAGGGCGTACGGCTCGGGATGCGGGTGGTGGACGGCCGGCGAGCGCAGCCAACCGATGTCGAGGGCGGCGAAGCGCCGGTCCCAGGCGCGCAACCAGGCGGCCGCAGGGTCGAAGACGACGAGGTCGCCGGACAGGCTCGGGTACCGGTCGAGGAGATGGGCACAGAGGGTCAGAGCCTGGGGGCCGGCCCCGGCCACGGCGACGGCGACGTCCGCTGAGACCGGTGCCCGGCGGCCGGCGGGCGGACCTTTCCGGCGGTGGGGCTCAGGCACCGGCGCCCCACTGCCCGATCTCCATGGCCACGGCTCGGGCGGCGGCGGCCGCGGCGGGAGGATCGAAGCGGACGAGCAGCCACAGTCCCAGGGTCTGGGCCACCAGCCAGCCGGCCCGGGCCTCCCGGAGTGACCCGGGCAGCACGACCTCGCCGCCGTCGGTCGTCCCGGCGCTGTTGCGGGTCAGGGCATTGCGGAAGGCGTCGCCCAGGCGGGCCTTGAACCGGGCGCCCCACCGCTCGGCCAGGGTGTCGCGCGACGCCAGTTCGATGATGACGTTCACCAGCAGGCAGCCCCGGCGGGCTTCGGGGTCCTGCTCGAAGTAGGCGGCCAGCCCGGTGAAGAAGTCGACGACGGCGGCGACCCCGGCTCCCGGGTCTTCCATGCCCGCCAGCCGGGGGCCGATGAAGCTCTCGGTGTAAGCGTTCAGGGCGGCGTCGAGCAGGTCGCGCTTCGAACCGAACCGGGTGTGGAGCGTCGTGCGGTCGACTCCCGACCGCAGCTCGAGAACGTCGATGCCCGTCCAGTCGTAGCCGAGGTCCCAGAACGCCTGCTTGGCGACCTCGAGCACGGCCTGCTCGTCGACGGTGGTGGTAGCGGACATGAAGCACCTCCGGCTCTGGGAACGGAGCGGAAACGTAGAGCGCCTTGAGCGATGATTCAAGAATCATTCTCATTGCTCTAGCTTCATCGAATGCCGATGACCGGGCCCATTTGCGGCGGCGATAGTCGTAGTGTCTGAGAATTGTTCTCAGAAGGTCTTAGTGTCCGGAGGATGGAGCTGTCCGGTCGCCGGTCCCGCCGGGCCCGACAGCGCCCTCGGCGACCGCCACGCTGGCCGACGCCGCCCGTCTCGGCGAAGCGGTTAGGCAGAGGGCGCTCTGCACCATCCCGGAAGCAGGCCACGGGCACGTGTGCGCTCAGCCCCGGTGGGGGAGCTGCACACGCTGGCGGGACGCTGTGGTGCTTTGACTTCCGGGCGGTCCATGTCCTGCCGGCTGGAGCGGGCCTTCGTGGCCAGGTAATGGACGGCCAGCGAGAAGAGGTCGGGTTCGGCTTCCTCCAACCAGGTGGCTGCTTCGGCGTACGTTCCCTTGTGGTCGCGGAGAAGGTGGTTGAGGTTGCTTCGGACGGAGGCCGACTTGCCGCACCGGGGGCAGGGCAGCGGGATGAGGGCGGCCTCCTGCAGCAGGTGGGTGGCCCAGGCGGCGGCGGGATGGGTCGGATCCCACTGGCTCAGCCGTTCGAAGTTCCACCAGTCACCGCGGTCGTCCAAGTCTGCGGTCATCGCCGGAGCGTAACACTCGAATAAGAATAATTCTCGAACTGTCGGGCTCCGTTTGGGAGGCCTTCATGCAGAAGCTCAGGAGGGCCGGTCAGCGGGTTGAGAATTATTCTCATAACGTGTTAGCGTTCGGTGATGAACCTGCGCCCCCGGATCGTCGTCCTCCTCGCCTGTGCCGGCCTCGGTTTCCCGCTCTTCGCCTGCGGGAACGACAGGGAGGCTGCCCCCCCGCCGGACGGCATGACCGTGGCCGTCGCCTTCTATCCGATCGAGGAGATCGTCCGGAACGTCGGCGGCGAGTACGTCGAGGTCGTCGCCCTCACGCCTCCGGGCGGCGCCCCCCACGACCTCGAGCTCACGGCGAAACGGGCCGAGACGCTGGAGAAGGCCAGGGTTGTCTTCTACCTCGGCAAGGGTTTCCAGCCGGCGATCGAGAAGGCGGTGGCCGGCCTACCGGAGGGGGTCGTCAAGGTCGACCTTCTCGGCGCGGTCGACCTGTTGCCCGTCATCCCCAAGCTGGAGGGCACCAGCGGCGAAGTCGACGGCGAAGAGCTCGCCGACGGCCGGGACCCGCACGTCTGGCTGGATCCCAAGAACATGGTCGTGCTGACCGAGGAGGTAGCCGAGACGCTCGCCGTCGTCGATCCCGACCACCGGGACGACTACCTCCGGGGCTCCGAGGGCTACCGCGCCAAGCTGACCGCGCTCGACGGAAAGTTCGGCACCACGCTGGCCAACTGTGCCTCCCGGTCGATCGTCACCAGCCACCGGGCCTTCGAGTATCTCGCCCGGCGCTACGGCCTCAAGCAGATCGCCATCGCCGGGATCTCCCCCGACGAGGAGCCCGATCCCCGCTCGCTGGAGGCGGTCGCCGCCGCCGCTCGGGCCGATGGCGTCACGGTGATCTTCTTCGAGGAGCAGGTCTCACCGAAGCTGTCCCAGACCGTGGCGGCCGAGATCGGCGCCACCACCGACACGCTCGATCCCGTCGAGACGGTCACCGCCGAGGACCTTGAACGGGGCCGGACCTACCTGTCCGTGCAAGAGGCGAACCTGGCGGCGCTCGCCCGGGCCCTGCGGTGCTCGTAGTCACCAGCGCCGACGCCGCCCTCGCCGTCAACGGGCTCGGCGTCCGGTTCGGCCGCCGGGAGGTGCTGGCCGGAGTGAGCTTCGCCATCGGCCGCGGCGAGCTCGTCGGGGTGGTGGGGCCCAATGGCGCCGGCAAGTCGACGTTGTTCCGGGCGATCTGTGGCCTGGTCGACCATCGCGGGGAGGTCGTCATCGGCGGTGTCCGCTGTCACCACCACCGGGACCGCATGTCGACGGCCTTCATTCCCCAGCGGGCGGCCCTCGACCCCGACTTCCCCATCACCGTCGGAGAGCTGGTGGAGAGCGGCCGGCGGCGGTTCCGCCGGTGGTGGTGCAGGAGCAGCGCCCCTGACCGGCGCGCCACCGAGGCCGCCCTGGCCACCGTCCACCTGACCGGCCGGGAGCGCGATCCCGTCGGCATCCTGTCCGGCGGCCAGCTGCAACGGGCCCTCCTGGCCCGGGCTCTGGCCCAGGACGCCGACATCCTGCTGCTCGACGAGACCCTGGCCGGCATCGACGCGCCGACCACCGCCGAGCTGCTGGCCTTGTTCCGGCGGATCGTCGACGAGGGCCGCACCCTGCTGGTGGCCACGCACGATCTGGCCGTCGCCCGGCGGTCGTTCGACCGCTGCCTGGCGCTCAACGGCCGGCTGGTGGCCGACGGGCCTCCGACCCGGGTGCTCGCCGGCGCGGCGCTGGAGGCCACGTTCGGCAGCGGTCCGGTGCCGGATGCGACGGAGACCGGGGAAGCGGTTGTCGGGGCGACGCCCTGATGCGCTGGCTGCTCGACCCGTACCAGACGCAGTTCATGCGTCACGCCGCGCTCACGGCGGTGATCGTCGGCGTCCTGTCGCCCACCGTCGGGGTCTGGGTGGTGTTGCGCCGCCTGGCCTATCTCGGCGACGCCATGAGCCACGCCACGTTGGCCGGCGTGGCCGGCGCCTACCTCCTCGGGGCCAGCGTCACCGTCGGCGCCCTGGCCGCCGGCCTGGTGACCGGCGTGGCGATCGCGCTCATCGGCCTCGACCGCCGGCTCGGTGACGACACCGCCATCGGCGTGGTGGAGACCGGGATGTTCGCCCTCGGGGTCCTCCTCATCACCCGCAACGATCGGATCGGCGTCGATCTCAGCCACTTCCTCTTCGGCCAGATCACCACGACCTCGGCCATCGAGGTCGTGACCTACGCCGCGCTGGCCGCCGGGGCGGTGGCGGCCGTCGCCGTGCTGCTGCCTGATTTCCGCATGGCCACTTACGATCCGCTCCATGCCCGCCAGGTGGGTGTCCCGACCCGCCAGCTGAACCTGGTGCTGCTGATTCTCCTGTCGGTGACCATCGTGGTGAGCCTCCGCACCGTCGGCCTGCTGATGTCGATCGCCATGCTGGTGACCCCGCCGGCCACCGCCCGGATGTTCACGAACCGGGTGACGACCATGACGCTCGCCGCCGTCGGCTTCGGAATGGCCTCGGCGCTGGGCGGGCTGACCCTCAGCTACCACCTGGGCTCGGCCCCCGGCGCCACCATCGCCCTCACCGCGGTGGCGGCCTTCGCGGTTGCCCTCGCCGTCACCCGTCCCGGGCAGAGGCGGCACCGGCACCGGTGCTGAGACACGACTGGCAGCGACCCAGGACGTCGAGGCGGTGCCCGCTCGGCCGGAACCCGGCGGCGGCGGCGCGGGTCTCCACCACCCGCTCCAGGGCGGCCTCCTCGGGGTCGGGCACGACGAAGTCGGAGACAAGCCCGCAATCGAGACAGACCAGGTGGTGGTGGTGCTCGGTGAACGGCTCATCGAGCTCGAAGCGGACGAACTCGTCGGCGCCGTTGACCCGCCGGACGGTGCCGGCCGCCTCCAGCACCGCCAGATTGCGGTACACGGAACTCTGCGGCAGGCCCGCCGCCCCGACGATCTCGGGAATCGGCAGCGGGCGCCCGGCGGCGCACAGGACGGCGACGAGGGTCCGGCGGCTGGACGTGTAGCGCTGACCGGCCGACTCCAGCCGGTCGGCGACCATGCCGTGCACGTCGCTCCGCCTCCCCGCCGGCCGGCTGGCCACGGTGGTCAAACGGCGACCACGGTTACGTGCCCGGCGGCGCTGCCGACCAGGAGCCTGGTCCCGTCGGGACTCCATGCCAGCGCGGAGACTTCCGCCCCGAGGGCCACGGTGGCGCAGGGCGAACCGGCCCGCGGAGAACGCCAGAGCAGGACATCGCCGTCACTCGACCCCGCGGCCAGCAGGTCGCCGGCCGGCTGCCAGGCGAGGGCCGTCACCTTCCCCGTCACGCCCCGCAGGACCTTGGGGCGCCGGCCGCGAGGGCCCTTGCCCGACACGTCCCAGACCGTGACGTCCTCGGCGTTGCCGACGGCCAGCCACCGGGAGGTGTGGTGCCAGTCGAGGTGCTCGACCTTGACCGGGTAGCCGGTCATCTCCAGCTCGTCGCCCGACCACAACCGCCACAGGTGGACGGAGTGATCCTGGTTCCCTGATGCCAGCCACTTGCCGTTGGGGGCGGCCGCCAGGCGCAGCACCGAACCCTTCCAGGCGAAAACCCGCTGCACGTCGTTCTTCCCCGGCTCGAACCACCGGACGCCGCCGTAACAGCCGGCACCCACATGCCCGCCATCGGCCGTCCACACCAGCGAACTGACGGTGCTCGGCTGATCCGGCCACCGGCCGGTCGCCTCCAGGTCGCCGTCGAGGATCACCACGTCGCGCCCGGCGGCGGCGGCGAGCTGCCGCCCCTTCGCCGACCATGCCAGCGCTCCGACCCAGCCCCCACCCAGGGCGGCCGTGGCGCCGACGCCGGACGACCGTTCCCAGGCCCGGACCGCTCCGTCGGTTCCGCCGCTGGCCAGGATCTGGCCGTCGGGCGACCAGGCGACCGCCAGCGCCCCGCCAGGGTGGCCGGTCAAGGGCGTCAGCTCGGCGCCGTGCGCCGACCACAGCACGTGAATGGCCCCACCCAGTGAGGCGGTGGCGACGAGTGTGCCGTCCGGTGACCAGGCCAGGCTCACGACGTAGTCCTCGAGGTGGGCGGTCCAGGCCCGAGCCAGGCCGGCGGGGACGGTGGTATCGAGGCTCACCGGACGAGGCAGGCGGCGAACGACGACTCCAGTTCGGCGCGGTCGAGGTTGCGGCCGATGAACACGAGGCGGTTGGAGCGCTTCTCGTCGCCCCACGGCTGGTTCGGCTGGCCGTCGAAGAGCATGTGGACTCCCTGGAAGACGTAGCGCCGTTCCTCGCCGGCCAGGGCCAAGATGCCCTTCATCCGGAAGATGTCGGTGCCCTTCTCCGACAGGAGCTTTCCGAGCCAGCGGTTGAGCCGGTCCGGTTCGACGTCGCCGGGCAGGTCCATGCCCACCGACGTCACGCTCTGGTCGTGGAGGTGATCGGTCTGGGCCAGGAACTGCGGGTCCATCTCCAGGACCCGGTCGAGGTCGAACGCGCCGATACCCAGGACAGCGTCGAGGTCGACCTTCCCGTACGTGGCCCGGACGATCTCGGCCACGGCGTTGATCGACCGGAGGTGGCGTTCCACGGCGGCGAGCTGGCCCTCGTCGACGAGGTCGATCTTGTTGACCACCAGCCGGTCGGCGAAGGCGACCTGCTCCACCGCTTCGTTCTCCACTCCCTCGGGCTTGACCTCGTCGAGGTGGGCGAGGATGTGCTTGGCGTCGACGAGCGTGACGATGGCATCGAGCCGGAGGTGGCTGCGCATGTCGTCGTCGACGAAGAAGGTCTGGGCGACGGGCGCCGGATCGGCCAGCCCGGTGGTCTCGACCACGATCCGGTCGAAGCGGTCCCGGCGGCGGACGAGGTTGCCGAGGATGCGGATGAGATCGCCGCGCACGGTGCAGCAGATGCAGCCGTTGTTCATCTCGAAGATCTCTTCCTCGGCATCGAGGACCAGCGCGTCGTCGATGCCGATCTCGCCGAATTCGTTCTCTATGACGGCGATGCGCTGCCCGTGCGACTCGGTGAGGATGTAGTTCAGCAGGGTGGTCTTCCCCGAGCCGAGGAAGCCCGTGAGGACCGTGACCGGGATCCGGCTGTCGGCGGTGCGAGAGGCTGGCGTCATGACACCAGCGTAGCAATGAGTGAGAATAATTCTCAACAACTGCTAAGATCATGGCTCCTGATCATGGGCTTTTTCGAGGCTTGGACCGCAATGCTCAAGAATCGCTCCTGTTCCGCTTATCCGGTTCTGTCAGCCGAGTCGGGGCTCCTCGCCCTCTTCGCCTCGGGACCGGAGCTGGTCGAGGTCACCGCCCGGGTGACCGAGCTGGCTGCCCGGGCCGGCTGCGTCCTGTCGGAACAGGCGCGCCTCGAGCGGCGTTACGCTCACGCCGGCGAGCCCGCCGGTGTGGTCGTTCTGCACGAACAGCGGGCCATCGGATACGCCCACCTCGTCGGGCGGGCGGAGCCCACGTCGGACTGGAACGTGGAGCTGGTCGGGGATCCGAGCCAGCCGGACGCCTTTCCCGCCGTGTTGGCCGCGGTCCTGTCAGAGGCCCACCGGGCCGGCGCGCCACTCCTTCGCTGGTGGGCTCCTCCTTCGGCGGCGATGGGTCTCCTCGCCCGGGCCTTCGGCCTCGAATGCGATCATGTCCTGTGCCGCCTGGAGGCGCCGCTCCGAGCCGCGATCAGCGCCACCGTTCCTCCGGTTCGGCCTGACGGGCTCCGGCTCCGCTCCCTCGCCCTGCCCTACGAACTCGACGCCTGGGTGTCACTCAACCGGCGGGCCTTCGCCGCCCACCCGACGCAGGGTCGGTGGACCCGGGCCGACGTGGAACGGCGGATCGCCCAACCGTGGTTCGACCCGCAGGGCGTCCTCGTCGTCGAGGCCGGCGGTGAACTTGTCGCCACCTGCTGGGTCAAGGTGCAGGGCGACGCGCTGGGCGAGCTCTACGTCGTGGCCGTCCACCCGTCCCACCAGGGGCTCGGCGTCGGGCGGATGGTCGCGGCGGCCGGTCTCCGGCACCTCGCCTCCCGCGGCGCCCGCACCGCGTGCCTCTACGTGGCCGATCACAACGACCCGGCCGTTCGCCTCTACCGGGGCCTCGGGTTCACGCCGGCCGGCTCACAGAAGGTCTGGCGCGCCGCCATGGCACCGGCCAGATAGCTCCGACCGGCGGTCGCCGCCGGGCGGCGACGAGAATGCCCCGATGAGCCACGTCCACGCTGATGCCGGGCCGCGCCCGGCGGCGCGCCGGCAGGTGCGGATCCTGCTGGCCGTCCTGGTGACACCGTTCGCAGTGGCGACCGCCGTCGGACTCATCCTTCTCTGGCCGAGCCCGGGTTCGGTCGAGGTCCCGGCCGAAATCGGACCGCCCCCGGAACGAGCCGAGGCCGTCCTCGAACGCGTCACCCGCGGTCCCTGCCCGGGGACGGAAGACGAACCGGGCGCGGCGCTGTGCTCGTCGGCCACCGCCCGGATCACAACGGGTCCGCACAGCGGCGAGACCGTGGACCTCGCCGACACCGGGGCCGAGGGATACGGCTCGCTCCTGGAGCCCGGTGACCGGGTGGTGGTCGCCCAGGTCGGCGAAGGCGAGCCCGGTGGCGGCTGGTACTTCGAAGACTTCGCCCGCCGGCAGCCGATGCTCATCCTGGCCGCCGTGTTCGGCGCCACCGTCATCCTCCTTGGGCGCTGGCGGGGCCTCTTCTCGATCATCGGCCTCGGCTTCAGCCTCCTCCTGCTCGTGCGCTTCGTGCTGCCCTCGATCCTGGAGGGCAACAATCCCCTGGCGGTGGCGATCGTCGGTGCCGCCGCGGTCATGTTCGTGGCGCTCTACCTGACCCACGGCGTCAACGTCCGCACGACCAGCGCCGTGGCCGGGACCCTGGCCAGCCTGTTCCTCATCGGCATCCTGTCCAACTTGTTCGTGGGCGCCACCCACCTGACCGGTCTGGCCTCGGAGGAGAGCGGTTTCCTGCGGGCCCTGGCCGGCGACATCGATCTGCACGGCTTGTTGCTGGGTGGAATCGTCATTGGCTCGCTCGGCGTTCTCGACGACGTCACGGTCACCCAGGCCTCTGCCGTCTGGGAGATCTCGCGGGCCAACGCCGCCTACGGCTTCCGTCAGCTCTACGGCGCGGCCCTCCGGATCGGACGGGACCACGTCGCTTCCACCGTGAACACGCTCGTGCTCGCCTACGCCGGCGCGTCGCTTCCCCTGCTCGTGCTGTTCACCCTCTCGAACCGGCCCCTGGGCGATGTCCTGACCGGCGAGGTCGTGGCCCAGGAGATCGTCCGCACTCTGGCCGGGAGCATCGGTCTCGTCGCCTCCGTTCCAGTCACGACCGCCCTCACGGCCTTCGTCGCCACCCGCCATCGAGGCAGCGGAGAAGCTGGGGGTTGAGGCGCCGGCGGCGCTCCGTGGCCGCCAACGCTGCTACCCGAGCGGAGGGTCGACGCAGGGCGGATTGGCGGGGCGGCCCTCGGGACCCCGGGGCCTCGAGGCCACGAAGCCCGAGCCCGGGGCGTCGCTGCGGAGGAAGCGGACGATGGCGCGGGCGATGGCTTCGCCCTCGCCGCGCTGGACGTCGGCCCGGGCGAGCAGCCGGGCTTCAGCCGCCGAGGCCGAGAGGAACAACCCCTCGGACAGCACGGTGGGCACGCCGGCCGTGCGGCGCAGGATGCCGAAGTAATCCTCGCCATTGTGGTTCAGCTGCGGCTTCGCCCCGGGCGTGGCGGTGGCCCGCCAGCGGATGCCGTGGTGGCGGCTGAAGAAGGCCACCGTCTCCTCGTACACGAGGCCGGCCAGGCGCCGAGCGGCGGGGGACGCATGCTGGTAGTAGGTCTCGGTCCCCGGCCGGTGGCTGTGCTCGTTCGCGCCGCCGTTGTGGTGCACCGAGACCACCGCTTGCGGCTTCACCGCGGTCGCCAGCGCCGCCCGGACCGAAATCGTCACGGGATAGTCGCCGGTGCGGGTGAGCAGGACGGTGATTCCCTCCGCCTCCAGGGCCCGTTGGGCGGCCTTGGCCACGGCGAGGTTCAGGTCCTCCTCCAGCAGTCCGTTGGCCCCGACCGCACCGGTCTCGCCGCCGCCGTGGCCGGGATCGAGCACCACGGCGACCTCGGTGACGGGCTTGCCGCCGGTGACCGTGGCGGGCTTCCCGCACGGCGTCCGCACCTGCCACGCACCGGCTTCGCCGCCCAGCACCTCGGTCGGAACGCCGCTGCGGGTGATCAGCGCCCGTGGGGGCTCGTTGCGGATGAGGGCCGGCCCGCTCTTCGGCACCGGCGGAGCGCTGACGGCGGTCGACGAGCACGCGGCCGTCACGGCGACACCGAGCGCACCGAGTCCCCGGCCGAGTCCCCCACGACAGTGCACAAATCCGACCATACCGACTCGGAAGCTGAATCTCACTCATACTCCGCAAAACCGGCGGTCCGGCCGCCTTGGAACCGAGGTGGGGCGCGGTAGGTTCTCGGCATGATCCTCGACACCCCCGAGGTGCCGGTCGAGGACTTCGAGCGCCAGACCGGATGGATCCTCAAGGCGGAAGGTGCCTGCCAGGGCGCGGTCTGCGTCCCGTTGCCGACACAGGGAACGACGCTCGACATCGGCATGCTGGCGGAGCGGCTGGGAATGGGCCTCGTCCACGATGAGCGCCATGGGCTGTGGGCACTGGGCCCGTCGACGGTGAGCGGCCGGGCACTCGAATCGGTCGAGGCGCCGGACTTCACGCTGCCCGACCTCACCGGGCGGCCGTTCCGGTTCAGCTCCCTGCGAGGGCAGAAGGTGGTTCTCGTCGCCTGGGCGTCATGGTGACACTGCCGCTCCGACCTGCCCGTGTGGCAGGAACTGCGCTCCGAGCTCCACGCCGACGGTCTGGAGATCGTCACGGTGGCGCTCGACTCCGCCGGGCCGGAGGCGGCGAGACCCTGGGTCGAGGCGGCCCGCCCTGAGCATCCGGCGCTGGTCGACGAGAACCATGTCCTCGACGAGCTGTTCGGAATCGTCAATGTGCCGAGCGGCGTGTGGATCGACGAGGACGGGATCATCGTGCGGTCGCCCGAGCCGGCCTTCGCCGCCTATCCCGATTGGGAGCACGGCCTCGGCGACGACGCGACCGAGTACCAGCGGCGGACGCTGAGCCTGGAGCAGCAGGTGCTCGTGGAACACGAGAAGTACGTCGCCGCGGTCAGGGACTGGGCCCGGCACGGAGCGGCCAGCCGGTATGTGCTCGCACCCGACGACGTCCTCCGCCGGTCACGGCCCCGCCGCCGGGCCGAGTCGGAGGCCGCCGCCCACTTCGAGCTCGGGATCCACCTTCAACGACTGGGCCACGCCGGCGACGCCGTCGCCCACTTCAAGGAAGCACACCGCCTGCAGCCGGAGAACTGGACGTACAAGTGCCAGGCCTGGAGCTTCGTCAGTCCGGACCTCGGCCCGTCCGCCGAGTACGACACCGACTGGGCGACCGAGGTCGAGCGGACCGGTGTCGAGCGGTACTACCCGCCCCTCGACATGTAGCCAGAGCGGTGCGTGCCGGCGGCCGGATCTCTCCTAAGGTGCGGCGATGCCGACGTGGCTGGCGGGCGCTGTCGTCTTCTTCACCTCGGGGGCGGTTCTCGTGCTCGAGATCCTGGCCGGGCGGATGCTGGCCCCCTACGTCGGGGTGCGGCTCGAGACCTACACGGCGGTCATCGGAACCATCCTGGCCGGCATCTCGGTGGGGACGTGGCTCGGCGGGCGGCTGGCCGACCGGATCCACCCGAGACGGACGCTCGGCCCGCTGCTGGTGGCGGGCGGGGGGCTGGCCATGCTGTCGGTTCCCCTGATCCACGGAGCCGGGTCGAATCGACTGGGCGACCCGAGTGAGATCGTCACGCTGGCCTTCATCGGGTTCTTCGCTCCCTCCGCCGTCCTCAGCGCCGTCAGTCCCACGATCGTGAAACTCCAGCTCCGGGATCTGAACGTGACCGGGCAGGTCGTCGGGCGCCTCTCGGCCATCGGGACCGCCGGTGCCATCGCCGGAACCTTTGTGGCCGGATTCGTGCTGGTGGCCGCCGCCGCCACCAGCACGGTGATCGTCGCCCTCGGATCGGCCCTGGTGGCCACCGGCTTCGTGCTCTGGCTCAGCCTGCTGCGCCCCCGCCCTTCGGCCATGACGCTGGGGTTGGCGCTGATCGCCACGATCGGGGCCGGCGGACTGGCCTGGGCCTCGGACGGGCCGTGCGACGTCGAGACGCGGTACCACTGCGCCCGGGTCGTCCCCGACGAGGCCCGGCCCGGTGGACGGGCGCTGTGGCTCGACATCCTCCGCCACAGCTATGTCGACCTGAACGATCCGGCTCACCTCGAGCTGCGCTACTCGAAGGTGTTCGCCGACGTCATCGGGGCCAGCCGGCCGCCTACGGGGGCCCGCCCGCCGGACGTGCTGCACATCGGCGGCGGTGGCTTCACGATGCCCCGGTACCTCACGGCGACGTATCCCGGCTCCCGCCACCTCGTCTACGAGATCGACCCCGATCTGGTCGACCTGGCCCGAGAGCAGCTGGGGCTCGTCACCGGTCCGAACCTCCAGGTCGAGGTGGGTGACGCCCGGCTCCTCATGCGCCGCCTGCCGCCGGGCTCACAGGACATCGCCATCGGCGACGCCTTCGGCGATCTCGCCGTGCCGTGGCATCTCACGACCAGGGAGTTCGCCGCCGAACTCCACCGCGTGCTGCGGCCCGACGGCTTCTACGTACTGAACCTCATCGATTACCCGCCACTGCGGTTCGCCCGGGCCCAGGTGGCCACGCTGGCCGCCGTGTTCGACCACGTCCTCGTCATCGCCCCGCCGATGTTCCTGGCCGGCGACTCCGGCGGCAACTACGTGGTGGCCGCCTCTGACCGTCCCTTCGACCCCTCCCGCGTCGAGGCTCTGATCCGGGCCCGCCAGGGAGAGGAAGAGGCGATCGTCGACGGCGAGGCCATCCGGTTCGCCGGCGACGGGCGCGTGCTGACCGACGACTACGCCCCGGTCGACCAGTGGCTGGCCCGCACCCGGCGCGGCTAGGCGACGGGGGCCGTCAGGCCCGGACGAGCCGGGCGATGGCCGCCGACGCCTCGGCCACCTTGTCCCGGGCGCCGGCCCCGCCCTCTGACAGTGCCTCGGCCACGCAGTGGGACAGGTGGTCGTCGAGGAGCTCCAACGCCACCGCCTGGAGCGCCCGGTTCACCGCCGAGACCTGCGTCAGGACGTCGATGCAGTAGGCGTCCTCCTCCACCATCCTCTGCAGCCCCCGGACCTGGCCCTCGATCCGCCGCAGCCGCTTCAGAACCGCGTCCTTGTTCTCGGCATATCCGTACATGTTCGACCTTCCCGCGACCGATACTCCCCCCCAGTATGCACCGGCGGGCCGGAATCAGGGACCCAACCGGCGCGTGGACAGGTAGATACGACGTAACTACTGTGGCGCAATGGCGCCCGAGCCGACCCTTGAGACCCAGGTCAAGGGCTGGTTCGGTCCCGGAGTGGCCGGCATCGGTACCGCCAGCCTGCTGGCGGACGTCGGCCATGAGGTCCCGACCGCGCTGCTGCCGAACCTGCTCACCTCGACGCTTGGCGCACCGGCGTCGGCGCTGGGCCTGATCGAGGGTGTGAGCGACGGCCTGGCCGGTCTGGCCCGGTTCGGGGGTGGTGCCCTCTCGGACGACCCCGGCCGGCGCCGGGCCATCGCCGTCGGCGGCTACACGACGACCGCCGTGCTGTCGTCGGCCACCGGCGCGGCGACGGCGGCGTGGCAGGTCGGTGTGCTGCGGGCCGGTGCGTGGACCGCCCGGGGCCTGCGCGTCCCGGCCCGCAACGCGCTCCTGGCCGACATCGTCGATCCGGCGGTCTACGGCCGGGCCTACGGCTTCGAGCGGGCCATGGACAACCTCGGCGCCATTCTCGGCCCCGTCCTGGCCATCGGCCTCGTGGCCCTGGTCGGGACCCGCGGCGCCATCGGTCTGTCGGTCATCCCCGGTCTCCTGGCCACGGCCGCCATCCTCTACGCCGTCCGGCACACCGACGTCCCCCGGGTGAGGGAGCGGTCGCCCATCCGGCTGAGGGTCCGGCCGGTCCTCCAGGGCCCGTTGAAGTCGCTGTTCGCCGGCATCAGCGCCTTTGAGTTCGGCAACTGCGCCGCCACCCTCCTCATCCTCCGGGCCACCGAACTGCTCGAGGTGGGCCGCAGCGCCACGAGCGCCGCCACCGCCGCCCTCTGGCTCTACGTCGGATACAACGCCGCCGCCAGCCTGACCAGCGTCCCGGCCGGGCGCCATGCCGACCGCACGACGCCCCGGCGGACGCTGGCCTTCGGCGTCATGGCCTTCGGCCTGGCCTATGCCGGCCTCGCCTTCGATCACCAGGGTTGGCCGGCTCTCCTGCCGTGGTTCCTGCTCGCCGGCGTCGGTATCGGCTGCGTCGAGACCGCCGAACACGCCGCGGTGGCCGCCCGGGCACCGGCCGGGATCCGGGGTTCGGCCTTCGGCCTTCTGGCCGCGGTGCAGAGCTTCGGGAACTTCGCCGCCAGCGCCGTCGCCGGCCTCCTGTGGACGATCGCCGGCCCGTCCTGGGCCTTCGCCTACCTGGCCGGGTGGATGGTCGTCGCCGCCGTGATCCTCACCCGCCTGCCTCCCCGGCCGACCCCTCGCCTCACTCTGACCGGGGGGTGAAAACCCGCGGGATACGCGGAAGGGGCATACCTGTTGCCCGGCGAATCTCTCTGCAGCACGTACTGATCCCCCGCTGAACGCGCGTCTGCAAAGGGTCTCAAATGCTCAAAACGCTCCGCCGCCGCCGGCTGTGGTTGCCTGTGCTGTCGTTGGGCCTCGTCGGAACCGTCCTCACCGGAGACGCCCGGGCGATCGACCCCGGTCGGGACGCCAAGGTGATCGAACACGACGGCCGCGGTTACAACAATCCTCATGCCGGGTTCGTCGCCCCGCCCCGGGGCTCGGGCCGGCTGGCACCGGCCACCGGTTCCCTCATCGGTACGCACTCCAACGACAAGCACACCGGAGAGCTGACCGAGAAGGACCAGCACATCCTGGTCACCGAGCGGCACGTCGGTCGCCGGCTGGACATCAACAACAGCTACTACGGCGCCTTCGACTCCATCGCCAACAACTATGTGCCGGGCGACCCGAAGAAGCGGGGCCTGTCGAAGCTGGCCTTCTGGGACATCGAGATGGGCCGCATCCCGCTCGTCGGCTGGGGCTGCGGCGACAGCTCGGAGATCAACGCCGGAAGGCACGACGCCACGATCCGCAAGACGGCCGAGGCGATGAAGGCCTTCGGGCACGAGTTCTTCATGCGGTACTGCTGGGAGATGGACGGGAACAAGCGGACGGCCGAGGTCGGCCAGCCCGAGGAGTTCGTCCAGGCCTGGATCCGCATCTACAACATCTTCAAGGAAGTCGGCGCCCACAACGTGGTGTGGGTGTGGTGCGGGAACGCCAACAGCTTCAAGCACCCCAACCGGCAGACGAACGGCTACGCCTGGGACTACTACCCCGGCGACGAGTACGTCGACTGGGTGTCGGCCGACGGGTACAACTGGGCCGCCTCCGACCGCAACCGCAACTCCGGCTACAAGAACGACCGGTGGCGGAGCTTCGTCGAGATCTACGACGAATTCATGGTCTGGGCCCGCAGCACCGGCTCCGTGCCGCAGTCGATGCGGGACGAGGACCCCAAGGTCCCGGCCGAGTTCCCCCGCAAGCGGCAGGTCAAGCCGATCATGATCGGTGAGTACGGCGTCATCGAGCCCGTCGGCGACATGGTCGACTTCTTCCTCGGCCATTCGCCGTACAACACCAAGCCGCAGTGGCTCCGCGACGCCCACGACTCCGTCAACGGCTCGAAGCCCCGCACGGCCGAGTGCTGGTTCTGCGGCATCTACTCCGACATCGCGGCCGTCGTGTACTTCGACATCGAGGGCATCAACGGTCCGTGGGAGATCACCTCCTCTCCGGAATCCATCGCCGCCTACCGCGACGCGGCCCTCGACCCCTGGTTCAACCAGATCCACACGCTCTCCTGGGCGCCGGCCGCCAACCGGCCCGACGTTCCGCCGCCGGGTCAGAACCCGAACCCGAACCCGAATCCCAACCCGAACCCGAATCCCGACCCGAATCCGAACCCGAACCCCAACCCCAGCCCGCAGGACCCGCCGGTCCACGGCGCTTCCGGCCGGGCCGGGTACTGGATGCTCGGGGCCGACGGGAAGATCTATCCCTTCGGCCAGGCGGTCGGGCACGGTGACGTCGTGGCGCCGCTGGCGGCCAGCGGGCCGGCCCGGGTCGACGCCGTCGACGTCGAGCCCACCCCGTCCGGCAACGGCTACTGGCTGGTCGACGCCCGGGGGACGGTCTACCCCTTCGGCGACGCCAAGCAGATCGGCAGCCTCGACGCCGGTCGCCTCGCTCCGGGCGAGACCGTCACCAGCCTCTCCGCCACGCCGTCGGGGAACGGGTACTGGGTGTTCACGACCAAGGGCCGGGCGGTGACCTTCGGGGACGCGACCTTCTTCGGTGACGTGTCCCGGGTCAACCTCAACGGGCCGGTCCTCGACTCGGTGCCCACGCCGACCGGGAAGGGCTACTTCATGGTCGCCTCCGACGGTGGGATCTTCGCCTTCGGGGACGCCGTCTTCGCCGGCTCCATGGGCGGCAAGAAGCTCAATGCTCCGGTGCAGTCGCTGGTGCCCGATCCCGACGGGAAGGGCTACTGGCTCGTCGCCTCCGACGGCGGTGTCTTCGCCTTCGAGGCCCCGTTCCGGGGATCGATGGGCGGCGCCCGCCTGAACAAGCCGATGACGGGGATGGTGCCCTACGGCAACGGCTACCTGATGGTCGCCGAGGACGGAGGCATCTTCAACTTCTCCGACAAGGCGTTCTCCGGGTCATTGGGTGGTAACCCGCCGAGCCGGCCGATCGTGGCCGTCGCCGCCATGCGGTAACCGCGGGACAAGCCGGCTCGCACAACCGGGCCCGCTGCACCGGCCTGTCGGCGAAACGACGGCCCTGGTACCTCCAACCAGGACCCGCCCGCCGGCAGGCCGGTGCGCGCGCCGGCCGATTTCGTTGCTTTGAACCCGGCGTCGTCGGGGTAGGGACAGCGCTGCCGGCCAGGGCGGACCGGCCTAGACGAGAGAGGTCTTCTTGCTGTCCCCGGAATTCAACATCACGGTCGGCTTGGCGGGCGACGACGCTGTCGAAGTTCTGGTCTCGGGTGAACTCGACCCGGACTGCGTCGGGCGGCTGCGCGCCGTGCTCTCGGGGATTCTCCGGGCGGGCCACCGTCGGGTCGTGGTCGACCTGGCCCGCATCGAGGCGATCGACGGGAACACCAAGGAGATGCTGGCCCGGGTGCTCAAACGGCTCCGGGCCCAGGGTGGCGACATGGTCGTCCACTGGTCGGCGGCGATCAATCCGGCCCACTGACCGCGCTGCGGGCCACCGCCGGACCGCTGTCTAACCTGCTGCCCTGATGCGGCCACGGGCGGTGTTGGCGATCCATGGCGGGGCCGGCCCCGCGCCGGCCGACGAAGCCGACGGCGGTGCCGCCCGATGGCCCGGCCAGGCGGACGGGCTGGCCACCGCGCTTCGGGCCGGGCTGGCCGTGCTCGCCGCCGGCGGGCCGGCCCTCGAGGCGGTCGTGGCCGCCGTGGCCGTCCTGGAGGACGACGACCAGTGGAACGCCGGCCGCGGCTCCGCCCTGACGTCGGCCGGCACGGTCGAAATGGACGCGGCCGTGGCCGACGGACGGCGACGCCGGTTGGGCGCCGTCGCCTGCGTGACCGGCGTCCGCCATCCGGTCGAGGCGGCCCGGGCGGTCATGGAGGACGGCCGCCATGTCCTCCTGGCCGGCCCCGGCGCCGAAGCCTTCGCCCGATCCAGGGGTCTGGCCTTCGAGGCGCCGGGATGGTTCATCACCGAGCGCCGGCAACGCGACCTGGCCCGCCGGCTCGGCAGCCCGTCCGTTCCGAGCGGGCAGACTCCGGCGGAATCCGGAGGCACCGTCGGCGCCGTTGCCCGCGACCGCGACGGCCATCTGGCTGCCGCCACCTCAACCGGAGGCCGCACCGGCCAGCTGCCCGGCCGGGTCGGCGACAGCCCCGTCCCCGGCGCCGGCACCTGGGCCGATGACGCCACCTGCGCGGTATCGGCCACCGGAATCGGCGAGGCCTTCCTCCGGGCCGCGTTCGCCCACGAGGTCGACGCCCGGCTCCGCCTCGAAGGCGTCGATCTCGCCGCCGCCTGCCAGGAAGCGTTGGCCGCCGTGCACGCCGCCGGCGGTGACGGCGGCTGCATCGCCGTCGCACCCGAAGGCCTGCCTCTTCTGCCGTTCACCACGGCGCTCATGCACCGGGGCTGGGCCGAGGTCGGCGGGCCCCTGTGGGTGGCCGCCCGGCCGGGGCCGCTGGAGCGCGTCGAATAGGCACGAACCGGTCACAGGGCCCCCACCTGCCGCCTCGAAAACTGCGGCCTCACCGTACGATGGATGCGTGGGCATGCGGACCAACTGCAAGTTCTACGAGAGCCGGACGTACGCCTCGGGGGAGTCTGTCCGCAAGTGCGACCTCGACCTCGCTCCCGAGGCTCCCTTCCGCTGCCCGGAGAACTGCCCGGCGTTCAAGCCCCGCATGGCCGACATCGGCTGGACCTACGGCACGCTGCAGAGCGACCTCGGCCCCGCGCAGCCCAAGAGCTTCGACGAGTCGGCCGCCGCCCTCCTCGACGAGGCGGAGAACATCGTGAACGCGGTCGGGCCCGAGATCCTGGCCGAGATCAGAAAGCAGGACGAGCGCCGGTCGGGCCTGGGCGGCTGGCTCGGCCGCCTGAAGCGTCGCCGCTGACCGGTTAGTTCGCCGCCGGCGGGGGCGCCGGCCGGATGGTGACGGGCTCGCCTTCACCGGGCACGTGAGCCCCGGCCTTGGCGGCGTCGAGCGCGGCCAGGTTCGCCTCGGCGGCGGCGAAGATGCGCGCCGTGCAGCCGGCCATCTCGACCGGCGGCATGATCTCGGTCGCCAGGCGGTGGGCCAGCAGGTGGAACGCCTGCCCCGCCGCGCTCTGCGGCTCGGCCAGGGCCAGCGGCGACCCGCTGTCTCCCCCGGCCGCCACGCCCGGCTCGAGCGGGATCTGGGCCAGGAGCGGCGCCCGCACCTCCTCGGCCAGGGCCTGTCCGCCGCCGGAGCCGAACAGCGGATACGACTCGCCGTGCTCGCAGGTGAAGGCGCTCATGTTCTCGACCACGCCGGCCACCTTGAGGTAGGAGCGGCGGGCCATGTCGGCCACCCGGACGGCCACCTTCTGGGCGGCCAGGGCCGGGGTGGTGACGACCAGCAGCTCGGCCCGGGGCAGCAGCCGCGACAACGCCATCTGGATGTCGCCCGTCCCCGGCGGCATGTCGACCAGGAGGTACTCGAGCTCACCCCAGCGGACGTCGGTCAGGAACTGTTCGACGGCCTTGGCCAGCACGAGCCCCCGCCACATGAGGGCCATGCCCTCGTCCTCCACCAGGAAGCCCATCGAGACGACCTTGAGCTTGCCGGCCGGGCCGCCCGGCCTGACCGACGGCACCTCGACCTCGTTGGGGTGGATCTTGCCGTCAGCCCCGCCGAGCCGCCCGCTGACGCCCAGCATGCGGGGGACGGAGAAGCCCCAGATGTCGGCGTCGAGGACGCCGACGGTGTGCCCGCGGGCGGCCAGCGCCGCCGCCAGGTTGACGGTCACCGACGACTTGCCGACGCCGCCCTTCCCGCTGGCCACGGCCACGACTCTCGTCGTGAGCGGGATCTCCGTCTCGGGGGCCCGCTCGGCGGCCTTCTTCCGGGCGTGGGCCATCAGGTCGGCCCGCTGGGAGGCGGTCATGGCGGTGGTGCGCACCTCGACCCGGCTCACCCCGGGGAGACTCCGCACCCGGTCTTCGACGTCGCGCTCGATC
Organism: Actinomycetota bacterium; assembly: GCA_040756995.1. GTDB lineage: Bacteria > Actinomycetota > Acidimicrobiia > IMCC26256 > BP-133 > BP-133. The sequence continues at coordinate 92,743 of JBFLYK010000025.1, forward strand.
TGCCCCCGCAGCGGGCAGGCGGCGATGGTGAGAGCGATGAGGACGTCGACCACCCCGTCCTCGTCCACCGTGACGTCGCGGACCATGCCCAGGTCGACGATGCTGGAGTGCAGCTCGGGGTCGATGACCGCCTCGAGCATGCGCCACACCTCTTCGGGGGTCGGACGGTCAGGATTCATGGCACCCACATTAAACCGGCCAACTCCTTGAAAATATTCCCTGTGGCGGCTACGGTCAATCCGTATGGTGGATCCGCTTCCGGTCTTCAAGGCCCTTGGGGACGACACGCGGTTCGCCATCTACCAGGAACTCGCCCAGTCCCCGGCCCCCTGTTCCGCCTCGGAGCTCGCCGAGCGCCTCGCCCTCCACCCCAACACCGTGCGGCCCCATCTCGACCGCATGCGGGAGGCGGGCCTGGTGGAGGTGGAGGCCATCCATCGGGGGACGGTGGGCCGCCCGCAGCTCCGGTACTCGCTGGCACCCGGCGCCCCGGGCCTCGGCCTCGACCCGCCGGCCCACACACTCCTGGCCGGCCTGCTGGCCGCCCTCTGCGAGCAGCTGGGCGCCGACGGGCTCGACGCCGCCAACCTCGGTCGCCGGTGGGGCAGCGACGCCGGCGGGCGACGCCAGAGCGGGCGGGGCTGCCTGGCCGCCCTGGTGGCCGAGCTCGACCGCCTCGGGTTCGACCCCGTGGAGTCGGAGCTCGGCGGGAGCGAGGCCGACACCCGCCGGGTGCGGGTCGACTTCCTCCACTGCCCCTTCCGCGAGCTGGCCGAGGCCTACCCGGAGCTGGTCTGCAGCCTCCACCGGGGGATCGTGGAAGGCGTGGTCGGCAAGGGGGCCCGGTCGGGCCGACCAGCGGGAATGGTTGAGGACTTCCGTACGTTGGTCGATCGTGACCCGTGCAATGTGACGGTGAGCGTCGGGTACCCTGAAAGTGGTTCGTAGAGCCGTTTCGTACAGCCTGAGGAGGCGAAACCAGTGATCACCCTGACCGAGTCGGCGGCGAAGAAGGTCAAGGAGCTCGTCGAGGCCGAGGGGAACAACGAGCTGGCCCTCCGGGTGGCGGTGCGACCGGGCGGCTGCTCGGGTTTCAGCTACGAGATGTTCTTCGACAGCGACTTCGCCGAGGACGACCAGAAGGCCGAGTACGCCGGCGTGAAGGTCGTGGTCGACTCCGCCAGTCTGCAGTACCTCAACGGGGCTTCCCTCGACTACAAGGAAGGCCTCATGGGTGCGGGGTTCACCATCAACAACCCCAACACCACGCGGTCCTGCGGCTGCGGCCAGTCCTTCTCCTGACCCGGCCGCTCCCATGAGCAGCTGGATGGTGGTCGGGTCGCCCGACAACTTCGGGCGGACCCGTGACCTGGGCTTTTCGGTCCAGGGTTTCAAGACGCGCCAGCGCCGGAAGGTGCTGGAGCAGATGAAGCCGGGCGACAACCTCGTCTACTACGTGTCGAAGGTCCAGGCCTTCGGGGCGACCGCCCGCGTCGAGAGCGAAGGCTACGAGGACCACGAGCTGATCTGGCTGTCGAAGCCCGGGGAGGACTACCCCTGGCGGGTCAAGATCTCGCCCGACCTCGTCCTCGACGAGGACGACTGGATCCCCTCCGAGGCGGTCGGCCCCGGTCTCCGCTACGTCCAGAAGTGGCCGGCCGACCATTGGAAGCTCGCCTTCCAGGGCAACCTCCACCTCATCCCGGACGAGGACTTCGAGACGCTCCGGGCCGCCATGACGGCCGCCTCGAAGCACTAACTGCGCAACTCGGCGGCGCAAAAGACCCAAGCCGGGCGCTCCTCACCGGCGGGTCGGGCTCAAGCGCAGGACGCGGACGTGCCGATAGGGAAGTCAATTGCACGCCCGTGTCCCACCGGAGGAGATCATGCAGCCGACGACTGGCGCCGTCAGCGACGCCCTCGAGACAACCGCGGTGCCGGGTGGTCTCACGCCTGGCGGTGCGCGGCGGCTGGCGGAGCTCGAGGAGACCATCCGCGAGGCCCGCAGCGTCGGTGCCCTCTACCACCCCACGAACCCTTTCGACGCCTGGTTCTGCCGGAGTTGTCACGTGTTCGGCCGGGGCGGCGGGTCGTGCTGGTGCTGTGGTGACAGCGCTGTCGAGCGCCAGTGGGTGCCCCGCTTCGGCGGCGGCGCCGAGACGGTGACCTGGGAGATCGAAGCCGCTTAGGACTTCTCGGCGGTGTCCGCCGATCCGGCGGACCCGTTGGCCTCGTGCCACTCCAGTGACTTCTTGGCCAGTTCCATCCGGTCGAGCGCGTCCAGCTGGGCCTGAATTCTGGCCAGCGCCTCGCGCCCTTCGGCCGACAGCCGCTCGGCCAGCGCCCGGACCGGTGCCGCGGCCGCCGGCGGGGCGGCCGGTGCTTCTTTCGTCCCGAACCACCACTCGCTGACGGTGACGGGCGCGACCGGCTCCTGGCGCGGCGGCTCGGCGGCCACCTCGACCTCGGCGGCGTCGGGCTCCGCCTCGGTGGTTAGGACCTCCTCGGCCGGCGCCGCGGCTTCGGCCTCGGCCTGACCCCGGGCCGCCTCCACGGGGGCTTCGGCC
>JBFLYK010000026.1:0-93168 GCA_040756995.1 Actinomycetota bacterium
CCCGCCAAGGCCGCCCCGGGAAAGGCGGCCGGTGCCGCCAAGGCCGGCCCGTCCAAGGTGGCCGGGAAGGGCGCCGGGCCGGCGAAGGCGTCGACCGCCAAGGCCACTCCGGCCAAGGCGCCGAGCAAGGCTGCGCCGACCAAGGCTGCTCCGCCGAAGGGTCCCGGTCCTCTCAAGGCGGAGGCGCCGGCCAAGGCCGCTCCCGCTAAGGCCACGCCGACCAAGGCCGCTCCGGCCGCCGGCAAGGCCGCCGCCGGCAAGACGCCGGCCGGCCCGGCCGCCCCGGCAGGCAAGGCCCCCGCTCCGGCTCCCGCCGCCCAGCCCCGGGCCGGCACCGGCGCATCGCTGTTCCCCAAGGCACCCGGCCCGGCCAAGGCCGCCGCTCCGGCCAAGCGCCCGGCTCAGCCGCCGCTGGGCGCCTCCCTGTTCGGGCCCGAGGTGACCCGCACGCCCGCCCGGCCCGCCGCCTCGCCGACACCCGCGCCGTCGGCCGGGCCGTCGACCCCGCCGGCGCCCCGCCCGGGCGGCCCGCCCCCGGGTGCGCCGACGCCCGGTTCCGGGCCGAGCGGCGCAAGGCCGCCGGCCGCGCCGACGCCTGGTTCCGGGCCGAGCGGCGTGACCCCGCCCGCCGCGCCCGGCGCCCCGTCGGGTGCAGGCGAGCGGGCTCCGAAGCCCGCCCCTTCGCCGTGGGCCCCCGGTGCCCAGGAGCCCGCCGCCCCGCCGCAGGGTCAGCAGCCCGGTGGTGGGACGGGCCCCGTTCCGCCGCCGCGCCCGCCCGCGCCGGACGAGCCCGACCGCACCCGCGACGACGAAGACTGACCCGCTCGGGCGGCTCCTACGCGCCGCCGGATCCGGCGTCGCGCAGCGACGCCAGACAGAGGATCGACGCCCGCCAGTCGGCGAAGTCGAGGTCGGGGTCGACGCTGGCGTAGAGCCACCACGGCAGCGGCTCCGGCGGCCGGTGACTGGCCAGGGCGGCGATCTCTTCCGGTGCCCGGTCCTCACCGACGACGGTCGCCCGGACTCCGGCCCGTCCGCAGTCCCGGAGGATCGCTTCGGCCAGTACGCCGACCAGCGTCCGCAGCGCCTTCTGGTCGGGATCCGGCCGGCCGGTCGACGCGTCTTCCGGGTCGGGGCCCTCGGTGACGAGCACGACCGTGGCGCTCGGAGCCAGCAGCGGCAGCAGCCGGGCGGCGGTATCGAACCGGGACAGCATCTCATGGGCGATCACGTCGCGTGTTCGGAGCAGCGCGCCTCCGCCGACCCGGGGTGGGTCGGCCGGGAGCTGGACGTAGCAGTCGACCGAATTCTCCTCGAGGTTGGGGGCCTCGTCGGCCGAGATGGCCCCGGCGGCGAGGATGTCGAATCCGGCGGACTTCAGAGCGATCGCGATGTCAGGCACCCGCTCGGGGGAACCCGTGACGAGAGCTGTCGGCAAGGTCAGGACCTCCGTGTCGTTGGGGTTGGAGGTAGCGGCCAGCGCGTGCAAAACCATTGACCGGCAAGGGGGAGCCGGCTTCCCCGGGGCCGGCACAAAGTCGTTCGGCTACCCCTCAGCGCTGAGCGGCAATCCACAGCAGAGAATGGAAGTCCGCCGGTGTGTCCGACGAAGGTCGGCCGGGTGACGATCGGCTGACGCGCACCTCACACCTTCCTTGCGCGCCACCCCCATGGTTCGACTTTCATGTTGCGGAAACAATTGGGAAATCACCGACCAACGGAATCTGGTGCAATCGGGCTGATGGGCGATCTCTTCGAGGACTACGCCGCCGGGCCGGCCTGGGATGAGATGTTCGATCCGACCGGCGGGGTCCGCCCGGGCTACGCCGCCCTCCACGGTGCCCTGGCGGCCCTCGGAGTCGACGACCTCGCCGAGCGGGGTGCCCTGCGGGACCGCTCCCTGCGGGACCAGGGCATCACCTTCTCCCTGTCGGGCGAGGAGCGGCCGATCCCGCTCGATCTGCTGCCCCGGGTCATCGCCGCCGAGGAATGGGCCGTCCTGGAGGCGGGCGTCATCCAGCGGGTCCGGGCGCTCGAGGCGTTCCTGGCCGACATCTACGGTCCGCAGGAGATCCTGGCCGAGGGCATCGTGCCCCGGCGGCTCATCACCAGCTCACCCAACTTCCTCCGCCAGGCGGCACACCTCGACCCGCCCAACGGCGTGCGCATCCACGTCGCCGGCATCGACATTCTCCGAGGGCCGGACGGGCGCTACGTGGTGCTGGAGGACAACCTCCGCACGCCGTCGGGCATCTCCTACGTCATCGAGAACCGCCGAATCATGGCCCGGGTGTTCCCGGAACTGTTCTCCAGCCACCGGATCCGCCCCGTCGACGACTACCCGTCCCACCTCCTCCAGGCCCTCCGGGCGGCGGCGCCGGTGCGGTCCGCCGAACGGGACGGCCGCGAGCCGACCGTGGTGGTGCTGACTCCCGGCGTCCACAACTCGGCCTACTTCGAGCACTCGTTCCTGGCCCGGCAGATGGGCGTCGAACTGGTCGAGGGTCGGGACCTGGTCTGTCGCGACAACACGATCCGGATGCGCACCACCGACGGCGAGCGCCGGGTCGACGTCATCTACCGCCGGATCGACGACGACTACCTCGACCCCCTCCAGTTCCGCCACGACTCCTTCCTGGGCTGCGCCGGCATCCTCAACGCCGCCCGGGCCGGCAACGTGGCCATCGCCAACGCCGTCGGCAACGGAGTGGCCGACGACAAGGCCGTCTATCCCTACGTGCCGGAGATGATCCGCTACTACCTCGGCGAGCAGCCGATCCTCGACACGGTGCCCACCTTCCGCCTCGACCACGAGGACGAGCGGGAGGAGGCCCTCGGCCGGATCGGCGAGCTGGTCTGGAAGCCGGTGGCGTCGTCCGGTGGCTACGGCCTGGTCATCGGGCCGCAGGCCGAGGAGGCCACCATCGAGCGCCTGCGGGAGGCGGTCCTCAACGACCCCCGGGCCTTCATCGCCCAGGAGGTGTGCCTGCTGTCGACCGCCCCGACCCACTGCGCCGACCGGCTCGAACCCCGCCACGTCGACCTCCGGCCCTTCGCCGTGAACGACGGGAACCGCGTGTGGGTGGCGCCCGGCGGGCTCACCCGCGTGGCGCTGCCCCGGGGCAGCCTGGTCGTCAACTCCAGCCAGGGCGGCGGCTCGAAGGACACCTGGGCCCTGGCCGCCGACGGCGACGTCCCCGACACGCCGGCGGCCCGGGAGCGCACCTGGAGTGGAGCCCGGCCGGCTCCCGCCGCCGCCCCCGAGCAGGGCCCGTCCGGCACGATCGCCGCCCAGCAGCAGCAGCAACAACAACAGCAGCAGGCCGGCCGGGACGACGGGCGGGTCCCATGCTGAGCCGCATCGCCGAGGCGCTGTTCTGGATCGGCCGCTACGTCGAACGGGCCGACGACACGGCCCGGATCCTCGACGTGCACTACCACCTGCTGCTCGAGGACCCCTGGATCGACGAGGAGGCGGCCTGCCGGGCGCTGCTCGAGGTGATGGGCGTGGGCGACGGCGTCGCCACCCCGACCGGCCGCACCGTCAACGAGATCCTGGCCTACGACGAAGCCAGCCCGTCGTCGATCGCCGGGGCGATGAAGAACGCCCGGGAGAACGCCCGGGGGGTTCGCGAGGCGATCAGCTCCGAGATGTGGGAGTGCCTCAACGCCACCTGGCTGGCCCTGCGGGAGCGCCGGGTGCTGGCCGGTGCCAGCCCGTCGCTGTTCTTCCGCTTCGTCAAGGAGCGGGCGGCGTTCTTCGTCGGCCTGACCGAGATGACGATGAGCCGGGACGAGGCCTGGCTGTTCCTCACCCTCGGCCGGGCGCTGGAGCGGATCGACATGACGTGCCGGCTGTTGTCGGCCCGCTGGGGCGACGCCGCCGGATCGGCCGGGTGGGTCACGACGCTGCGGTGCTGCTCGGCCCACGAGGCCTACCTGCGGACCTACCGCCGGGCGGTCGACGTCTCGCTCGCCGCCCAGTTCCTGCTGCTCGACCGGAACTTCCCCCGCTCCGTCTACTACACGCTGGAACAGGCCGAGCGCCGTCTGGCCGACCTGACGCCCACCGGCAGTCCGGCCGGGCCCCACCACGACGCCCGCCGGCTGATCGGCCGGGCCCGCACCGACCTCGAGTTCCGGCCGGTCGACGAGCTGCTCGACAACTTCCCGGCGGTGTTGCGCGAAGTGCAGGCCGCCGGTTCGGCGGCCAGCGCCGCGGTGGCGGCCCGCTTCTTCGGCTCCACGTCTCCCCTGGTGTGGTCGGCATGAGCTGGATGCTGCGCATCGAGCACCGGAGCACGTACCGCTACCGCGACGAGGTCCTCAGTTCCTACAACGAGGCCCGGCTCACCCCGCTCACCACCGACCGCCAGACGGCGGTCGAGTCGCGGGTCGAGGTCGAACCCCGCACCCGCAGCTACCGCTATCTCGACTACTGGGCCACCGTGGTCGACGTCTTCGACATCCACGTCCCCCACACCACGCTCACGATCACGGCCACGTCGGTGGTGGAGACGACGGAAGCGCCGTCCCAGCCGCCCGATCCGGGGTGGGAGCTGCTGACCTCGGAGCCGGTCCTCGACCGGTACGCCGAGTTCCTGGCGCCGACTTCCTACACCCCCGCCGAGCCCGAGCTCGTCGATCTGGCCATCGACCTGCGCAACGGGTGGGGGCCGGGAGCCACGGTCGACTCGGTGTCGCGCTTCGTGCGGAGCCACCTGAACTACACGGCGGGCGTGACCGAGGTGTCGAGCTCGGCGTTGGAGGCGCTGCACCACCAGGCCGGGGTCTGCCAGGACTACGCCCACCTCTCCATCGCCCTGCTGCGGGCGGCCGGCGTCCCGGCCCGCTACGTCTCCGGCTACCTCCACACCGACAAGAACGCCCGGCCGGGCGACACCGTCTCCGGCGAGAGCCACGCCTGGGTCGAGGCCTGGCTGGGTGACTGGTGGGCGTTCGACCCCACCAACGGCGTGGCCGTGGGGGAACGCCATGCCGTGGTCGGCCGGGGCCGCGACTACGGGGACGTCCCGCCGGTCAAAGGCGTGCACAGCACCGGAACCGCCGATGCACTGGAGGTCGAGGTCCGTATCACGCGGCTTGCCTGAGAGAGGGCGCGTAGACCCTCGGCGGAACAAAGGGCACAATTGACGGTCAATGGCCGTCACCGAGCTGGGCACGACGCCGAGTCGCCGCGAGTTCGAGGATTTCCACGCCCGGCGGGCGGGTGACGCCCTGCGCTACGCCGCCGCCATCGTCGGGCCGCGGGAGGCGGAGGACGCCTGCCAGGAGGCCTGGCTGCGCATCTGGCGGGCGTGGGGTCGATCCCACCCCGATCGGGTCGACGCCTGGGCCTTCCGCATCGTGCGCAACTGCGCCCTCGACCGGGGCCGAAGCCAGAGCCGCAACCGCACGACCGAACCCCTGGGGGAGATCGACCCTCCCGCCCCGGTCGGCGTGGAAGACGTCGTCATGCCCCGTATCGAGGCCGAAGGCGCGCTGCGCCTGCTCGGCCAGCTCTCCGTGCCGCTGCGGGAGACCCTGTGGCTGCGGGAGGTCGGCGGCCTGAGCTACGCCGAGATCGCCGACGTGCAGTCCGTCAGTATCGGCACGGTCATGTCCCGCCTCCACGCGGCGCGCAAGCGGGTGGCGCGGCACCTCGTCAGCGAAGGGTTCGGCGCGAAGCGGTGACGCACCGCCGTCATCCGTCGCCTCTGGAGCTGGGCGCCTACTTCGACGGGGAACTGATCGAAGGGGTGTCGGAGCACGTCGCCCGGTGCCGCAAGTGCCGGGAGTCGCTCGAGGAGCTGCGCGGTGTCCGATCGGCCGTGCGGGGCGAGCTCGATCTGACGGACGGGAGCGCGCGGCGCCGGGCCCGGTGGACGGTGGCGCTGATTCCGGTGGCGGCGGCGGTCGCGCTGCTGCTGGCCGTGGCCGCGCCCCCCGGCGGGCTGCCCGTCACCCGGGTGGAGAACGCCGATGACGGCGTGCTCGCCCCGCTGGCGCCGCCCGAGCTCGGGCCGGTCCAGGGAGGCGATGTCACGTCGACGACCACCCCCGCCGCCGGCGCCGACACCAGTGCCGCGCCCCCGCCGGCCGCCGGCCCGAGGGCCGGCTCCGCCAAGCCGTCCGGCGCCGGGGGAGGGGCGATGAACGTCACCGCCGCCGGGATGGAGGCGGGAGGCGGTCCCGCTCCGGCCGCCGGTGCGCCGACCAACAGGGCGGCGGCCGGGCGGTCGGCGACGGTGGCGGCCGCGCCGCCCGCCGGGCCCACGGCTCCGCCAGCCACCGGTCCGCTGCGGATCGGCGTGCCGGTGCCGAGGCGGGGGCCGTTGGCCGGCGAGGGCGAGGAAGTCCTGCGGGCCGTGCGGGCCGTCGTCGACAAGGCCAACCAGACCGGCGGTGTGGCCGGTCGCCGGGTGAGCGTGGTGGCGGTCCCCACCGACGATGACGGTGCCCGGGCCGTGGCCCTGGCCAAGGTGGAGGCGCTCGTCGGCGGCTTCGCCATCGACGCCCCGGCCGGAATGCCGTGGATCATGCCGGCCGACGTGGGCCCCACCGGCCCTGACATTGCCGCCGGAGAACTGGCCGCCGAACGGGCGGGCGCGGCCCTCGGGGCCGACCTCTCCGCCCGGAGTTCCAATGGCGGGACGGTCGGCGTGGTCGTCGTGAGCGGCGGGCCCGACGCCGGCCTGGCCACCGGGCTGGCCCGGTCCCGGCCCGTTCACACGGTCGAGGCGGGGCGTCACACCAGCTGCGATCAGGAGATGATCGCCCTCCGCAAGCGCGACGTGGCGGCGCTGGCCCTGGCGGTGCCACCCGACCTCGCCCGGCGTTGCGCGGCGGCCGCCGCCCGCATGGGCTGGCGTCCGCCGGGCGGGCTGCTGCTGGCGCCGTCGGCGGTCTACGCGCATCTGGAGCGGGATCTCGTGACCCAGGGCGCCCGCACCGCGGTGGCGTTGTCGACACCCAACGGTGACGGCCCCGGATCGGCCCGGTTCCGCCGGGCGGCGCCGGGATGCGACTCCTACCGCTCGCTGGTCTCCTTCGCCGCCGCCGAGCTGGCGCTGAGCGCCGCCGGCGCCTCCAACGGGGTGCTGTCGGTGTCCGCCGTGCGGGACCGGCGCTGGCATTCCGACCTCTACGACGTCGCCGGGGGTGAGCACACCACGGCCCACATCCTCGCCGTCCGCTTCGGCCGCTGGGGCGACACGAGCCCGAGCCGGGAGCCGTCCCCCAACCCCCGCCGGGGCGTGATCTTCCCTGACCCCCAGCGCCCGATCGTCGCCCTCGGCCGGGCCGAGAACTAAGCGGCGCTGACCGGGGCCGCGCCGCCGAGGTAGGCGCGGACGACGGTCGGATCGTCGAGAACGTCGGGGGGCGGGCCGGCGGCGATGATGCGCCCCCCGTCGAGGGCGACGAGACGGTCGCAGGTCGCCCGCAGCAAGGGAACGTCGTGCTCGACGAGGACGAGGGCGGCGCCGGTGGCATCGCGGATGCCTTTGAGGACGGGCCCCAGCGCCTCCGCTTCGGCCCGGGCCAGACCGGCGCTGGGCTCGTCGAGGAGCAGAACCTCGGGTTCCTGGGCCAGGAGGCAGCCGAACTCCACCAGCCGTCGGGAGCCGGTGGACAGCTCGGAGGCGAACCGGTCGCGGAAGACGCCGAGCCGCAGCAGGGCCAGGATGCGCTCCACCCGTTCGAACACCTCGGCTTCGGACAGGATCGACGCCGGCAGCCGCAGGGCGGCGGCCAGCGGCTCCCGCGACGTCACCCACCGCTCGCAGCTCACGGCCAGCGTCTCGGTGACCGTCAGGCCGGGGAAGAGGCGGGCGTCCTGGAAGGAGCGGCCGAGACCGTGCATGGCCCGGCCGTCGGGCGACAGCCGGCTCAGGTCGAGCTCGCCGAGATGTACGGTGCCGGCGTTGGGAGCCACGAAGCCTGACAGCAGATCGAGCACGGTCGTCTTGCCGGCGCCGTTGGGACCCATGAGCCCGACGATCTCGCCCGGCTCGATGTCGAGATCGACGTCGTCGACGGCGGTGACACCGCCGAAGGTCTTGCGCAGCCCCCGGGCGGTGAGCGTGGCCCGGGTCTTTCCGGCGTGGACGAGGCCGGCGATGTCGAACGTGCGGAACGTCTTGTCGCCTTCGACGGTGCCGTTTCCGTTCGCCGCCGCCTCGACCTGATCCCGGGCGCCGGACAGGAACACGGATCGGACGAGGTCACCCCGTTCGAGGATCTCCCGGGCGGGACCGGAGAAGCGGGTCTCGCCCTTCTCCAGGAACACGGCCCGATCGGCCACCTGCAGCGCCAGTTCCGCCGACTGTTCCACGAGGACGACGGCGACGCCTTCGGCCTGGAGGCGCCGCACGACATCGAGGAGCTCCATGACCACGACCGGAGCCAGACCGAGCGACAGCTCGTCGACCAGCAGCAGCCGGGGTTCGGGCATGAACGCCTGGGCCAGAGCCAGCATCTGCTGCTGGCCACCGGAGAGCAGACCGGCCCGGGTCTCGAGGCGGGTGGAGAGGCCGGGGAACAGATGGAGGGCCCGCTCCAGCGCCTGCTTCGAACGCTGCCTGTTGCGGCGGTGCGACCACGTCGCCATCCGCAGGTTCTCGCCGACCGTCAGGTCGGGGAAGATGCCGCGCCCGCCCGGCATGTGGGCCACACCGAGCGAGGCCATCTTCCACGGCGGGGTGCCGGTCACGTCGCGCCCGTCGAGGAGGACTTGGCCGCCCTTGGGCGGTGTGAGCCCGGAGATGGCCCGGAGCAACGTGGACTTGCCGGCGCCGTTGGTGCCGAGGACGGCCAGCACCTCGCCCTCGTGGACGTCGATGCTCACGTCGAAGAGGATCTGCGTCCGCCCGTAGGCGACGTCGAGGCCCCGGCACTCGAGCAGCGGTTTGCGGACGGGCGTCATGCGCCCACCAGTGCTTCCTCGTCGGCGCCGACCGGCACGGTCGCCGCTTCCGGTCGGGGTTCGCCGGCGGCCCCGGGCAGCTCGATGCCGCGCCGCCGGGCCACCAGCCCGAACAGCCGCCGGCGCAACCCGGCGGTGACCTGGGCCAGCCCGCCGGGCAGTACCAGCAGCACGAAGAGCACGCCGGCACCGGTTACGATCAGCTGCAGGCCGCCGGCCAGTGCGTACTGGGCGTACCGGAGGAACACCGCCCCGGCCAGCGCTCCGCCGAGCGACGTCGCTCCCCCCAGCACGACCATCGAGAAGGCCTCGAAACCCATGGCCGGCGTGAAGCTGCCGGCCCGCACTCCGTCGAGGACGACGGCGTGCAGCCCGCCGGCCAGTCCGGCCAGCGCGCCGCTCACGGCGAAGGCGGCCAGCTTCGTGCGGCTCACGTTGATGCCCCGGGCGGCGGCGGCCCGTTCGTTGTCCCGTACGGCCACCATCGAACGGCCCGGGCGGGAACGGCGGATGCCGGTCACGCAGACCAGCACCCCGACGAGCACGACGAGGCAGAAGTAGTAGAGGGTCCGCTCGTCGTGGAGATCGAACCGGGACAGCAGCACCGCCCGCTCCACCTGCTGCGGGATGAGATCGCCGAAGGTGGCCGGGTTGAGGGCGAACGTCGACAGGGGAACGGCGAAGGCCAACGTGGTGACACCGAGGAAGAGGCCCCGTACCCGCAACGCCGGCAGGCCGATCAGCACGGCCACGAGCATCCCGGCGGCCGCCCCGGCCAGGAGGGCGAAGAGGAGGTCGGCGCCCGTCCGGCTGACGAGGTCGCCGGCCACCACCGCGCCGAGCCCGGCGATGGCGAACTGCCCGAGGCTGATCTGGCCCGCCCACCCCGTCAGCACCACGAGGGAGATGGCCACGATGGCGTAGACGAGCGTGACCGAGCCCAGCAGGCTGATCTGGCTGGGGGACAGGGCGTTCGGCACCACGATCGCCGCCGCCAGCAGCGCGCCGTAGAGCAGCCGACGGCTCCACACGATCTCGGGGAGCCGGGCGAGCGGCGTGGGGACGGGCGGCGTCTCGCCCGCCGCCGACCAGCTCGTCCCGAGGGCGTCGTCGGAGCGGGACAGCTTGTCCCGCTGGAACAGCAGTCCGGTGAGGATGACGCCCAGGAGAGCGACGTCGACGAGGCTGGAGCGGGACCAGTTCCAGAACACGGCCTGCTGGAACACGCCGACGCCGATCCCGGCCAGCATGGCCCGGGGCAGGCTCTCCATGCGGGCGAGGACCGCCGCGGCCAGTGCCGGCAGTAGCAGCGCCGGGCCGCTGGTAAAGCTCGACCCGGAACCGATCAGCGGCGCCGCCAGCATGGCCGACAGGGCGGAGAGCACCGCCGCCACCGCCCACACCACGGTTGACAGGCGCCGGACGGGAATGCCGAGCAGCATGGCCCGTTCGGCATTGGCCGAACTGGCGCGGATGCCGACACCGACGGCGCTGCGGCGCAGGAACAGCGTCATGGCGGCGAGGACGACCGGCACGACGATCAGCACCTGGACGTGGGCGCCGTTGAACAGCAGCGGCGAGACGGAGAACGACACCTGCAGCGGTGTCCGGAACCCGCCGGTGAGGCCGCCGAGCGGTCCGCCGCCACCGAACAGCGACGGGAGCGTCATCTCGATGCCCGACAGGATCTGGGCCAGACCGATGGTGGCCACGGTGAGCACGAGCCGGGGAGCCCAGAAGAAGCGCTGGATCACCAGCCGGTCGGCCGCCGCGCCGACCAGCGCGGCAACGACGAGCCCCATGGCGAAGGCGGCGTAGTAGTTCCAGCCCCGGTACTGGAACAGCGAGGTGGCCAGCACGCCGGCCGCGGAGCCGAGGGCGGCCTGGGCGAAGTTCACGATGCGGCAGGCCCGGTAGACGAGCACCAGCCCCACGGCCGAGAGGCCGGTCAGGGAACCGAGGACGACTCCCTGGAGGACGACACCGGCAGGCAGGTTCATGGCGCGGCCGCCGGGGGGATGGGCGCCGGCGGCGGTTCGGCGGGCCACGACGCTCCCCGGAACCGCCGGCCGCCGTGGAGCGTGACCCAGCGGCCGGGCTTGTTGTTGAAGGCGGAGAGGGCGTTGCGGTCGTAGTACATCTCCCGGGCGTCATCGCTGCAGGTGTGATCGGTGGGGGAGAAGCTCCACCGACCGAAGCTGCCGGTGCGGGCCGGGTAGGCGTACATGCCGGCGGCGAAGGTCTCCGGCGTGAGGTTCGGCCCCGCCATCTGCAGGCCGATGAACAGCATCAGGAAGTTGTAGTAGTACTGGTCGCGGGTGACGGCCGGTTCCTCGTTGGGTCGCACCGCCTTGAACGCCCGGTACGACTCCGAGTCCTTTCCCTGGAAGATGTCGGACAGGAAGCTTTGCCCGTAGGCGAACTGCCACTGGTCCTGGTCGTAGAACTGGCCGAGGATGTCGATGTCGGTGAGCGCCGAGCCGGTCACGAACCACTCGGGCCAGTAGTCCTGCTGGGTGGCCGCTCCGGTGAGAAAGTAGGGCAGGATCGGGTCGGTCACCAGGATGACGGTGGTGACGCCGGCGCCCTTCAGCTGGGCGGCCATGTTCGGCGCTTCCTGCTGCATCTTGGCGAAGTCGAGGGAGTAGTGGATCTCCTTGGCGACGTCGATGCCGGCCGCCCGCAGGCGGGGCTTGCCGTCTTCGACGCACTGCTTGTAGACGGGGTCGTCGGGCACGAGCAGGCCGTACCGGCGGGGCTTCTGGCGCATCGCCGCGCTGCCGGCCCGGGCCGCGTTGTCGGTCGGCTTGAACCGCTTGGCCAGCAGGTCGGTGGCGTTCTGGACCAGCGTCGTGCAGTCGATCAGCTGACCCCAGGCGTAGGGCGCCTTCGACTGGTAGTAGCTCTCGGGGAGGTGCAGGCCGCCGAAGGCGATGACCTTCTGGCGCACGAGGGCGTCGAGGTACGGCTGGCTGATGGCCGACAGGTCGGCGAAGGCGCCGATCTCCTGGCCGACCTTGAGGGCGTCGGCGTTGGCCTCCTCCTGGCCGCTGCCGGCGAACTCCTTCACCATGTCGCCCCGGCCCTGGTACGTGACGAGCTTCACCTTGCGGCCGTAGAGCTGGAAGCGGGAGTTGAAGTACTCGAGCAGCGCGTCGCGGCTGCGGATCTGGTCTTCCTTGGTGTCGGTGAGGCCCTTCTGCCGGGCCTGTTCCCGCAGCTTCTCCTGATCCCTGCCGCCGCTGCCGCCCCGGTCGCCGTTCTCCCGCATGACGACGGTGATGGTGTCGGCGGTCACGCCCCGCGACGTCGCTCCGCCGTTGTCGGTGCCGTTCCACTTCAGACAGGGCGGGGAGTACGGGGTGTTGGAGTCCTGCAGCGCGCCACCGGCGCAGTCCCGTCCGACGGTGACGGTGCCCGGGCCCGGCACGGAGCCCGGCTTGGCGGCGCCCGGCCCGCTGGCGGCGGTGGCACCGGAGCGGGCGGAACCCGGCGGGCCCGAGGCCGCGGTGCCGCTGCCGGCCCGCTTGGCCGTTGAGGCCGTGGCGCCGGCGGTCGGCCCGGACGGAGCGGTGCGGGCGGCGATGGTCGTGCCGGTGACGGCCTCCTCGCCGGCGGGCACGGCCTCGGCGGCGGCGGCTTCGTCGGTCGCTTCGTCGGTGGGGACCGGAACCGGAGCGGTGGGCACGTCGCTGGCGCCGGACAGCGCCAGCGTCGACAGCGGCCGGCTCGGCACCAGCAGCGTCAGGAAGAGCAGCACCACGACGAGGCCGGCCAGCGGGCCGTAGCCGCGCAGGATCAGCCGGTTGGCTTTGGTTCTGGGATCCACGGAACGAAGAGCCTTTCCCTTGTGCCGTCAGCCGTCGTGCGGGTCAGCCACCGCCCCCGCCGACCAGCCGGCGGAGACGGAGCTTGTCGCCCAGGGCGAGGATGGCGATGGCGAGGAGTGCTGCCCCGAGGACGAGTGGTGCAGAGGCGCCGCCCGGCGCCGTCGTGGCGACGGGGCGGGCGGCCACAGTGCTCCCGTCCGCCACCGCTGGTGCATCAGAAGTGCGGGCGGCGCCGGACGGGGCAGTCGGTGCCGCCACCGGCAGCGACGACTCGTAACTCGACGAGGAGTCGCCGTAGCCGGCGCCGGCGGCGAAATCGGTGGTCGGTGCGGATGCAGGTGCGGGTTCCGGCGCCGGCGCGGCGACGGGGGCCGGGGCGGGCGGCGTGAAGGCCGGCGGCGCTTCTGGAGACTCGACCGGCAGGGGCGGCGGCGCCGGGGGCGCCAGGTCGGCCACCTCGACGTTGCCGATCCGGGCGGCGGCACCGCCGAGCTCGAGGCGCCCACCGCCCCGGGTGGTGCCGGCGGCGAGGAGGGCGTTGACCACCAGGCGGGAGGCGGCCGCATCGGGGGCGGCGGCGAACAACGCGTCGAGGATCTGGTTGAGCACCGGGACGGCCGGCTGCGTCGCCTGGCCGAGAAGGTTGGCCACCGGTTCGGGGTTGCGGACCTGGATGACCAGCGAGGAGACGGCGGCGCCGGCGGCGTCGGCGGTGCTGACCGGGACCTCGAGCCGCAGCCCGACCGGGGCCAGCGCATCGTTGACCGTCTTCAGCGCGTCGGCCGGCGAGGCCGCGCCGGCGGGCAGCGGCAGCGTCTGTCCGGCCAGGCTGATCGAGCCGATGGAGAACGACGCGGTACCGGGCTCGCCCATCGCCTGACGGGCCGTCCACACCAGGTTGGACAGCACGACCTCGGGGGCCCCGCTGGAGCCCCCGAGCACGAGACGGTCGAGTGTCACAGTCGACGAGGTGACGCCGCCGTCGGCCTGCGCCGCGCTCTCGCCGGCGGTGAAGGTGAGGACGCCGGGCACCCCGAGTTCGGGGCCCCGCACCCGGGCCCGCGACTCCGGCGTCCTCGAAGCATGCGCCTCCTCCCAGGCGAGAGCCGGCGCTCCCGGCACGGCCGGAACCTCCGACGGGGGAGCGAGCGGGTTCCGCTCGACGTCGGGATGCTCACGGTCGTCGGCGGTGATCGGTGCCGGCAGCGCCGGCAACGGCACCGGCGCCTTCGACGCCACGGTGCCGAGGATCATCGACATCATCCCGAAGTCGGCCCACCCGGCCGAGGCATGGGCGCTGCCGCCCTGCACCTCGGCCTGGGCCACGCCGATGCCGGCGCCCACGCTCGGGATGCCCACATAGGGCACGACTCTGGCCAGCTGCGCGCGGGCCAACCCCGTGCGGAGAGTCTCCGCCTGTCCCGGCAGGGCGGCGAAGGTCGTGGCGGCTCCGACCGCCACCGACAGCACCACCAGCCGACCGCGTCGCGCCATGAGTTCCCCCAGTTGCCGTCTCGATCAACGACCGGACGGATAGACGGATTATTCGCCGTTCCCGGCCGCTTTCACTCCTTTCTCACAAAGCGCTGACGAACCGACCCATCTAAGGGTCTTCGCGCAGTACCCGGCTGCGATGCGGTCCCGTCCCAGAAGGGCTGTGCCGTGGTTATGCACTTAGGTTGTCGATAACCACGACGCGTCGCTTTCCCGATGTGCTCGATACCGCCGGGAACTTGCCTGACGACGACCAGCGTCGTGTTCCGCAAAGATCGTTAATCTGGGCGACCGTGGCGGACATCAGGGTCGACCCGGCGGCCCTCGAAGAGCTGGCCAGACGGCTGGCGGGCCTCAAGGTGGAATTCGAAGGCCTCGGCGACCTGATGGAGGACTACGAGCGCTCCGCCGGAAGCCGGGAAATCGCCCGGAAGCTGGAGGACTTCGCCGACAACTGGTCGGACCAGCGCGCCAAGGTCGCCGAGCAGCTCCAGAAGCTGGCGGCCATGGCCGCCGGTGCATCGTGCTTCTACCGCGAACGTGAGGCCGCCCTGGCCGCAGAGCTCAACCAGGCGGCCGGGCCCACGGGACAGGGATGACCGACCACTGGCTTCCTCTGGCCGAAGAGAACCCGGTCCCGGGTGACCCCTGGGCGCTGGTGGATCTGGCCAACCGCCTCGGCTCCCGGGAGGCCGTCATCCAGGACGTCGTCGCCGACCTGCGAAAGATCGACTCCACGGGCTAGTGGCAGAGCCCTGCCGCCGCCGGCTTCGTGGAGGTCCGCGACGACGTCCTGCCCAAGCTCCAATTGCTGGCCACGCGGTTCGAGAAGACGAGCCGGGCGCTGCGCACCTACGCCGAAGGGTTGAGCAAGGCTCAGCACGACGCCGAGTACGCCCGGCTGAAGGCGAAGGCCGCGGAGACGACCATCGATCGGGCCGAGCGTGAACTGGCCGCCAAGGCCGCTGGAGCCTCCACATCGCCGCTCGATCCGACGGCGGTGCCTGTCTTCACCACCCGCGACCCCGACCAGATCGCCCTCGACGACGGCCAGAGCGAACTCAGCCTCGCCCGCCAACTCCTCGCCGACGCCGAACACCTGCGCGACGAGGCCGCCGGACGATGCGCCAGGGCCATCGACGACGCCATCCACGACGACCTCCGCAACGAAGGCGGCGGGATCTGGGGCGGAATCAAGCGCTTCGCCAAGAACATGGTCGACGACTTCCCCTACGTCGACGAGATCGCCCGCTTCGCCGGCCTCGCCTCCGGGACCCTGGGCCTGCTCTCCCTCATCCCGCCCCTGACCCCCTTCCTGGCCCCCGCCGCCGCCGTCGCCGGCGGAATCTCCCTCCTGGCCAACAGCACCCTCGCCGCCGCCGGCGAACAAGGTTGGAGTGAGGCCGGATGGGACGCCGCCGGTTTACTGACCTTCGGCCTAGGGCGACTCGCGACTGCGAGTTCGCGAATGGCGGCAGGCAGCGAACTTGCCAGGGAGGCGGGTCGACTGAGGGAGTTTCGCCTAGCGGGTTCTTTCGCGCCCTTCGAGAAGCTGACTCCACTTGGAAGCACGCGGCTTCACACCTCGGCCCGCCACCTCAAGGAATCGGCAGGCATCTTCGGCCGAGCGGCGAAGCCGTTCCTGGACACCGCTGGACGTCCCGTGGGGCCATGGAGCATGATTCGCTCGTCGGCAGCGTTCTGGCGCCATGCGGAACTGCCGGGCCGTGAGATTCTGGCCGTCGCCCCCAGAGCGGCTGTGTTGGCCGGTATCTCACGTACCCTCACTGTGATAGGCGGCGGGCTTGACACGCGCGACATCTACAACGACCCGGCCGTCAAAGAGAGATTCGAACAGTCTTCGCCGCCGAAGCCCAGCCGATCAAGAGCCGACGGTCATGCACAATGAACGATCGAGTCCCGACCCTTGAACTCAGACCAGATCGCGGAACGCGTTGGTTCCGCCGGAAGGCGAGTGTTGTGGTCGCTGATGGCGCGCTTGTTGCCACGGACCGGCGTCGTCGGAGGGCAACGTTTGCGCTGGATGGGACGCCGAGCGCACCAGCGGCCTACCGGTCGGTCCTCCGAGCGCCAGTGGACAGCACCTTCACGTTCGTCGACGGGAACGGGGAGGCGCTGATTATCCTCGCTGAACCGACGCGATGGCCTTCTCGAGGATCGCATGCCTTCGCAGAGGCTGCGGGCCTGGTCTTCGACGGAACGCAGGAGACCCCACCACTACGCCACGACGGGATCCGTTTAGAGGACTCGCGATGGGTCGAGCTGCACTACGTCAACATCGCTCTGACGATCTCGGTCGTGATCTACGCCCTCGGCAAATTCGAGATTTTGGACTTTGTCCCATGGGTCTTTGTGGCGATCGCGCTCGACATCTTTGCCGCGGTCGCACTCTTCAGTGGCCGGTATCAGGGCTATGTGCCCGAGAACGACGTAGAGGATCGCCGAAGCCGCAAGAAGAAAACCGATCCGCGGAACCAGCGGGCTCGGCGCAAGCGGAAGCAGCGCGCCCGGCGCCGTGGGTGAGGGGTTGGAGTTGTCCGATCGGCCGAGGCCTCACACGGTGAACTCGGTCGAGCGTCCTGCGGTGGTGGCCCGGCCGATCAGAGGGACGCGACGGTTTCGCCGGCATTGCTGGGTCGGCGTCGTTGACGGCGCGCTGGTGGCCCACGACCGCAGGAATCGAAGATACGAGTTCCCCCTCGATGGGACGGAAACCGCGCCCCACTCTCTGTTCATGTTCATCCCGGTGGCGGAGCCCTGGGAGACCCACTTCATCGACGGGCGGGGCGAGAGCGTTGTCGGTATTCCTCACACCAGGATCTGGGAGGGGGAGATGGCGATCCGAGAGGCGGCTTGCCTCCTGGTCGCCCTCCTCAGCGGTGGCTACTTCGGGGCGTTACCTAAGCGCCTGAAGGGTCGCCGGGCTCCGAACCGGCCCGGTGCGCGGAACCGGCGCAAGCGGCGGAAGCGGAGGCTCCGACGGCGTGGGTGACGGAATTCGGGAGCCGCGACTCAGCATCGCCACGCCGGCGACGTGGGTTCAGCTCGATCTCGATCCGGCGACCCGGGCGGCGAGCATTCAGAGGCTGGTGAAGGAGCGGGCCGAGGCGTTTCCGGAGGCGGCGCGGTTCGGGCCGGAGCTGGCCCGAAGCCTGGAGGCGACGGTGGCGGCGGCGCAGGAGCAGGGTGGGGTGTTCGCCGCCGTGTTTTCCACCGTGTCCGATGGGAAGCCGGTCGGGGCCTCGGTGGTCGTCTCGTTGATTCCCCGGGCGAACCCGTCGACGGAGACGTCGGTTGGTGATCCCCGGCGGGTGCTGGCCGAGGGGTTGCGCGAACGGTATGCGGGCCCGGAAACCGATGTCGCCGTGGTCGACCTGCCGCCGGGGCCGGCGACGCGGGTGCGGCGGCGACTCCGGGCGGAGGTACCGGTCGGGTCCGGCGGACCGGCGGTGGGGGCCGACGTCGAGCAGGTGCAGTACTTCGTGCCGCTCCCGGGCGTCACTCACCTCGCGTTGCTCAGCTTCTCGACTCCCAATCTCGGGCTGGCCGAGCCGTTCGGCGAGTTGTTCGAAGCCATGGCCCGGACGCTCACGTGGACCTGACGGAGATCCCGACACCCGACTACAGCATTGAGCTGCCCGGCGGCTGGTACGCCTACGACCCGGATCCCCAGACCCGCCCGGAGTCGATCGTCGGCCAGGTCGATGCCCGAATCGAATTCGAACCCCATCTGGCGGCGGTGCGAACGCAACTGATCGAGATCGTGACTCAGTTCGCCGAGGACGCCGACGAAGCGGGCGCCCGCCTTGGGGCGATCTTCTGGGAGCCGGGTGATCCCGGGGCGGTGGCCGCCCAGCTGATGGTCCTCGATGGTGCTCGCGTCGTGACCGACAGCGTCGACGGAGAGGTGGCCGATCTACTCGACCGGCTCGCGCGTCCCCTCGAGACCGATGTCGGGCCCCGCGATGTCACCCGGGTCGAACTGCCGGCCGGTCCGGCGGCACGCATCCAGCTCCTGGCTCGCACCGTCAACGCCGGCCCTGGCGGAGCCGACTACGTCCTCGACCTGATCCAGTTCTGGGTGCCCGCTCCGGCCCATCCGACCAACGTGGTCGTCGCCGGCGAGACACCCTGCCTCGATCTCGACGTGCAGTTCGCCGAGGCGGTCGAGGACATCGCCAGGACGCTGCAGTTCGCCGGCTGACCTAGCGAGGGGAGCGTTCCGGCGGGGGGCCGGTGGTGGGGAACTCCATGGCGATGCGGGCGCCGCCGGAGGCGGAGCGGCCGATGCGGAACACGCCGCCGGCCGCTTCGGCCGTCCGGCGGGCGATGTCGAGACCGAGGCCGGTGCCGTCGCCGCCACTCACCCCGCGTTCCACGAAGTCGGGTGACAGGCCGGGGCCGGAGTCCTCGACGGCGAGCGAGATCCCCCCGTCCGACAAGGCGCGGACCTCGACCCGGAAGGCCGTCCCCTCCGGCGTGTGGGCGAAGACGTTGCCGAGCAGTGCGTCGAGGGCGGCCTCGAGCTCGTCGGCCGACACCGGCACGCAGGTCGAGGCGGGGGTGCGGCCGTCGACGCCGTTGTCGACGCCGACGAACTCGAAGGGCCTTTCCTGGTCCTCGGCCAGCGGAGCCCAGAAGGCCAGCCGGTCGGCGGCCACCTTCGCCGCGTCGGTCTCGGGGATGATGATGTCCCGCTCCACCGGCCGGCGGGCCTGACGGATCACCCCGGTCACCGCCCGCTCCAGTTCCTCGACGTCGTCGGCGATGCGCCGGGCCTCTTCGGGATTGGCGAGCCCCTCAGCGTCGAGGCGGAGGACGGTGAGCGGCGTGCGAAGCCGGTGCGACAGGTCGGCCACCAGCTCACGCTCCGCCTCCAGGAGCTCCCCGACCCGGTCACCGAGGCGGTTGAAGGCCACGGCCACCTGTTTGACCTCCGGCGGACCCTCCGGCTTGATCCGCACCGACAGGTCCCCCTCGCCGAGGCGACCGGCAGCGTCGGCCAGCGCGTCGACGGGCCGGACGATCGTGCGGGCCAGCCTGTCGGCCACGAACACGGCTGAGGCCACGAGCGTGATGCCCAGCGCCGCTTCGACGGCCCAGGCCGAGGCGACGCCCCGCTCCAGCACCGAGTTCGGCACCAGCACCCGCACGACCGCGGTCTGGTCGGCTTCCAGCGCCACCGGCACCAGCACCTGGATCCCGCCCCGGGCCGGGGCCGAGAAGGCCCGCCCGTTGCGGGCCAGGGCCAGGTTGTCGCGGTCACGGGCGTCCTCGGCCGCTGCGTCCTGCCCGGCCAGCGGACCCCCCACCACGGTGTCGTCGGGCAGGATGATCACCATCCGGCCCCGGGCCCCCGGATTCGTGGCCCGGACCGCCGCCTCCAGGGCGGCCGTGTCGCGGGTCAGGGCCAGCACCGGAGCCAGCGACTGCGCCTCCAGCTCCGCGGCCGACAGGGCCCGGTCGCGGGCCAGCGTGCGGACCAGGACGGCCAGCGGGATCAGGAAGGCCAGCGCCACCATGATCGTGGTGGTGGCGGCCAGGGCGACGAGCCGCCGTCTCATCCCGGCTCAGTCTTGATCAGGGGCGACGAGCTTCACTCCCACGCCTCGTACGGTGTGCAGGTACTTCGGCTCGGCGGCGGTTTCGCCGAGCTTGCGCCGCAGCCACGACAGGTGGACGTCGACGGTGCGGTCGGCTCCACCGTAGGGCTGGCGCCACACTTCCCCGACCAGCTCCCGCTTCGTCACGACCGTGCCGGCCCGACGGGCCAGGTACCACAGCAGGTCGAACTCCCGGCGGGACAGCTCGAGCGCCTCGCCCGACAGCTCCGCCACCCGGGTGCTGCGGTCGATGACGAGGTCGCCGAGTTCGATGCGCTCGGGCTCCGGGGCGGCATGGGCCCGGCGCAGCACCGCCCGGATGCGGGCGTCGAGCTGGTCGGCCGAGAACGGCTTGGTGACGTAGTCGTCGGCCCCCCGGTCGAGCATCCGGACCATCTCGGCCTCGTCGTCGCGGGCGGTGGCCACGATCACCGGGACGGCGCTGACCGCCCGGATCATCTTGAGCAGCTCGGTGCCGTCGAGGTCGGGCAGGCCGAGGTCGAGGACGACGACGTCGGGATGCCACTCGAGCACCTGGGTGAGCCCTTCCATGGCCCGCCCGGAAGCCCGCACCGTGTGCCCCCGCTCGGCGAGCGAGCGCACCAGCGCGGCCCGGATTCTCTGGTCGTCTTCGATGAGCGCCACGGAGGCCACGCCACATCATCCCCCAAGTCGGCCGTCTTGACATTGATTTAACCTCGTCTTCGCGTGCTCATTGGGTACCGCCGCCGAACATTGGAAGGTGCGACGGGTTCTCGTGATCACGTGGGCCCTCGGAACCGCTAGTGGCGTGCTTCTGGGGCTGTTCGGCGTGCAGCTCGTTTCGTCGCGCTTTTCCACCGCCCGCGTGTCGCCGCTTTCCCATCCCGAGGTCCTCCGTGCTCTCCAGGCCGCCCGGTCGGTGCCGGTAGCGGACGAGGCCGAGCTCGTCGCCGCCAGTCCCTCCCCCGATACGGCAACCCCCCCGACTTCCCCCCCAACCGACGCCGCTCCGGCCCGGCCCTCGGCCGGGGCGACGTCGACTCCGGCTCCGGCGTCCCCGGCGAGCACGCTCCCTCGCCCGGGGGCGGCGGCCGGATCTCTGGTCGACCCGGGTGCCGCGGCGGCGGCCGCGCCGTCCTCCTCGTCGTCGTCGACCACGACCACCGCCACCGCCCCGGTTGAGCCGCCGTCGTCTTCGACCACGGCCACCACCGCCAAGCCGAAGTCGGGCTCCAAGAAGTCCAACAAGCCGACCACCACCACGACGACGGCCAGGAAGCCGACCACGTCGACGACCACGTCGCCCGAGTCGTCGAGCTCCCGCACGCAGACGGTTCACGCCGACGGAGGAACGGTGACGGTGCGCTGGGTGGACGGCAAGCCCAACGCCAAGTGGTGGCCCAAGTCCGGCTGGAAGATCTTGGGGCACGACGTGCGGTCCGACAAGGTCGAGGTGTGGTTCCAGAAGGGCGAAGACAACCGCTTCTCGGAAATCAAGGTCTGGTCCGACGGCCGCAGCGAGGTGAAGGAGTGGCGGTGCTCCGGCGAGTGGGGCACGCCGTCCTGGAGGGGCTGCAAGGAAGTCTGACGGCCCCGTCCCGTCACACCCGGCCGGTAACGTCCACGCCGTGGACGGCGACGTCAGCAGCCAGATCGAAGAGCTCCGGGACCAGATCCGGTACCACAACGCCCGGTACTACGAGCTCGACGAGCCGGAGATCTCCGACGCCGAGTACGACGAGCTCGTCCGGCGCCTCCTCGCCCTGGAGGCCGAGCATCCCGAGCTGATCACGCCCGACTCGCCGACGCAGCGCCCGGGCGGGGCGGCCACCTTCAGCCCGGTGGCCCACCTGGAGCCGATGCTGTCGCTCGACAACGCCTTCGACCTCGCCGATCTCGAGGCCTGGGCCAAGCGCCTGGAACGCCTCGTCCCTGAAGCGGTGGCGTTCGTTGGTGAACCCAAGCTCGACGGGCTGGCCATCTCGCTGGTCTACGAGCGGGGTCACCTGGTGCGGGCCGCCACCCGGGGCGACGGCGTGACGGGGGAGGACGTGACGGCCAACGTCCTCACCATCCGGTCGGTGCCCCGGCGCCTGAAGCTGAGCTCGCCGCCCGACGTGCTCGAGGTCCGGGGCGAGGTGTTCATGCCGCTCGAGGCCTTCGCCGATCTCAACCGCCGCCAGGGCGAGGCCGGCAAGCGCCTGTTCGCCAACCCCCGCAACGCCGCCGCCGGGTCGCTGCGCCAGCTCGACGCCCGGATCACGGCCAGCCGGAACCTGGCCATGTTCTGCTACGGGACGGGCGCCCTCGAGCCCGACCCGGGCATCACCACCCACTGGGACATGCTGCAGTGGCTGGCCGGGGCCGGTCTCCCGGTGAACGACCGGGTCGAGCGCTTCGAGAGCCTGGCCGGCGTCCACGAGTTCGCGGTGGGGATGCTCGACGCCCGCCACGACCTCGGCTACGAGATCGACGGCGCCGTCATCAAGGTCGACGACATCGCCCAGCGACGGCGGATGGGCTTCACCAGCAAGGCGCCCCGCTGGGCGATCGCCTTCAAGTTCCCGCCCGAGGAGAAGACCACCGTCCTCGAGCGCATCTTCGTCAGCATCGGGCGGACGGGCCGGGCCACGCCGTTCGCCTCCCTGACGCCGGTCTTCGTGGGCGGATCGACCGTGGCCCGGGCCACCCTCCACAACGAGGACGAGGTGGCCCGCAAGGACGTGCGGGAGGGTGACACGGTCGTCGTCCGCAAGGCCGGCGACGTCATCCCCGAGGTCGTGGCGCCGGTGGAATCACTGCGCCCGGCCGATGCGGTGCCGTGGCGGTTCCCGAAGGAGTGCCCGGTGTGCGGCCAGGAGCTGGTGCGCCTGGAGGGCGAGGCCGACCGGTACTGCGTCAACCTGGAGTGCCCGGCCCAGCGGGTGCAACGCATCTTCCACTTCGCCTCCCGGGGGGCGATGGACATCGAAGGCATGGGCGAGAAGATCTGCGTCCAGCTCACCGAGCGCGACCTGGTCCGCGACGTGGCCGATCTGTACTACCTGTCGCTCGACACGCTGATGGGCCTCGAGCGCCTGGCCGAGAAGTCGGCCACCAACCTGTTCGAGGCGATCCAGGCGTCGAAGCAGCGGCCGCTGGCCAAGCTGCTCGTCGGGCTAGGCATCCGCCACGTCGGGCCGACGGCGGCCGTGGCGCTGGCTGCCGAGCTCGGCCACATGGACGGCATCGAGTCCGCCTCGGCCGACGAGCTCGTCGAGGTGGAGGGGATCGGCCCGATCATCGCCGAGAGCATCGCGGCGTTCTTCTCCGAGGACCGGAACCGCACGGTGATCGAAAAGCTCCGGGCGGCGGGCGTGAACCTCGAGGGCCCGGCCCGGCCGGCACCGAGCGCCGACGGCGAGGCGCCGCCGCTGGCCGGTCTGACGTTCGTCCTGACCGGCGGCCTCGCCAACCGCACGCGGGAGGAGGCCGGCGCCGCCCTCGAAGCGCTGGGGGCCAAGGTGGCCGGCAGCGTCTCCAAGAAGACGTCGTACGTCGTGGCCGGGGCCAACGCCGGCTCCAAGCTGGCCAAGGCCGAGTCGCTCGGCGTGCCCGTCCTCGACGAAGCCGCCCTGGAGGAGATCCTCTCCACCGGGCAGCCGCCCACGACGTCGGCTCAGTGACCGGCGACCCGGGGGTCCGGGGCGACGGACAGGTTCCGGTCCCAGACGAGGACCTGGTAGGAGCCGACATCGGCGGTTTCGACCGGCGGACCGAAGGTCGCCACTGCCGCCTGCTCGTCGACGCCGTCCGGCTTCTCCCGGTCGACGACGACGAAGCGGAACGAGCGGTCGCCCTCGAACCAGCGGCGTGAGGCGAACTGCCGGTTGGCGTGCAGCCGGCCCTCGACGCCCATCACCGGCCGGACGGCCACCGCTCCCCGGCTGCTCACGGTCGTGAGCCCGGCCACCCAGTACTGGCCGTAGCCTTCCCGGAGGTTCCGGGCCACCAGCCAGTCGGCCACCGTCACCGTCGGGTTCTCGACGGCGGGTCCTCGCACGATCTCCAGCGGAGTCGTGAGATGGGCGGCGACGAGGGCCAGGCTCCCGGCCGCCACCGCCGCCAGCGGCAGGCGGGCCGTGGTCTCGATGGCCCGCCGGCCGGTGAGCACCGCGCCGAAGGCCAGCACCGGCAACAGGTAGCGGGCGTTGAGGGCCTGATGCGGCGGGTCGGTCAGCAGGGCGAAGAGCGCGGCGCTGGCCCCGCAGCCGAAGAGCAGTGCGTCGTCGAGCCAGGCCGGGCTCGGCGTGCGCTCCCGGAGCCGCCCGGAGCCGGCCCCGGCCGCGTTCCCGGTCGGCGGACGGATGACCCCGGCCAGCGAACGGATGGCCGACGCGGCGATCCCGACGGCGAACAGCGCCGCTCCGACGGCGTGGGCCACGAACGCGCCGCCCTCGAGGCGGCCCGGAAACGACAGGCCGAACAGCGCACCGAGGACCCGCCAGGTCCCACCCAGGTTCTCCCGCCACCGGGCGACGGTCGGCGGGTCGGGGAGGGGGGTGTAACCCCCGGCGAGCTCGAGGAGGACCCCGAGGAGGAAGGCTCCGGCCAGCCCCCCGGCGGCGGCGGCCAGCGGCCCGGCCACGGCCCCGAGGCGGCGCGTCCGGAGGCCGTCGACGACACCGGCGGCCGCCACCGGGGCGATGCCCACGCCGATGGCGAAGGGGTCCGAGTGGGCGGCCACGGCCAGGAGCGCCGTTCCCGCCAGCCACCGGCCTCCGCCGATTCCGGCCCGGGCCAGCAGCCCGAAGGCGATGAGGCAGACCACCGCGGTGGCCATGTGGTGGGGGCCTTGGAGCACGAAGAAGACGAGGTAGGGATGGGGCAGACCGAGCACGAGGAGGAGGACGGCGGCGGCCACCCACCATCGCCGGCGGTCCGGCCGGCCCGTCATGGCCACCACCGTGCCGGCGGCGATGCCGGCTGTGGCCACCGCGGCCGGGACGGCGGCGAGGAGCACGTCGCGCAGCCCGAACAGCGCGCTCGCCACGCCGAAGAGCGGGAGATCGAGGAGCCAGTAGCTGTTGTGCGGCAGCCTCCAGCCGGCGAGCAGCAGGTTGCCGTGCAGCATGTCGTGCCCCGCCAGAAGGGCGTTGGCGTTGTCGGAGCTGCCGTAGCGGATGTGGCGGGCGACCGCCATGA
The DNA here is from genome assembly GCA_040756995.1 of Actinomycetota bacterium. GTDB lineage: Bacteria > Actinomycetota > Acidimicrobiia > IMCC26256 > BP-133 > BP-133. The sequence continues at coordinate 25,041 of JBFLYK010000026.1, forward strand.
GGAACGCCACGGACGCCACCGCGCCCACGGCGACGGCGATGGCCAGCGCGCCTCTTCGGAGCCGGTCGGGCACCGGCAGACGCTACGCCGCCAGGGTCAGCCGGCGGTGAACTGCCAGGTGTAGGACTTGATGGCGCCGGCGGCGCGGGCGGCGGGCTCGTCGCCCTTTTCCTGCGGCCAGTAGTGGATCGTGGCGAAGTGGTGGCCGGGCCGCAGCGACTCGATCTCCTTGTCGGGCCCCGGTCGGAAGCTCACCTGGCCGAGCCCGGGGGTGATCTTCGTCTGGTCCTGGGGGATGCGGACGTCGTCGATGAACAGCGCCCCGGTGTAGGTGTCCTTCAGGTCGGCGCCGACATCCTCCTGGGGCCGGATCACCGAGCCCGGCACCGGCACGAGATATTCGATCTCCTCCGGAAGCGGGGGGCCCGGATTGTCCTGACCCTTGCCGCCGGTGTGGGTGGCGAAGATCAACAGGTTGACGGCGAGGAGCGCGCCGAGGCCCACGACGATCGTGCGGGTGCTCGGCAGGCGCCGGCGGGTCGCCGGGGCGGGGAGGGGTCGGATCGGCGTTGCCATGCGGGAAGCCTCGTTAGTCGTCGACGGGATTGACTTCGGTGCCGGCGGCGGCGAAGAGCGGCAGGGACAGGGCGATCAGGGTCGAGCCGGTGCTGGCCGAGAGGAACAGCGCCACCTGGGCCGGCGGGGCGAGCGACAGGTTCACCAGCGCCACCAGCATGGTCATGCTCTCCCAGAGGATGAGAATCGCCGCCGCCCCGAGGCGCAGCCGCAGCAGGGCCCGGCACAGCGGGAACTTGAGCAGCAGGAACCCGATCAGCACGACCGAGGTGTGGGCCCGGAAGAGCAGGCCGGCGATGATGGCCACGTTCTCCAGAGACAGCAGCGCCGCCGCACCGGCCACCGTCCACTGGCGATCCATACCTCTCGACGGTAGCGCCGAGTCAGAGGATGTCGGCCTCCGCGGCCAGCAGCCGGGCCAGCCGCCGGTTGAGGACCTGCACGCGGGCCCGCTGCTCACCGTCCGGCAGCCCGGCCCGGACCGCTTCCAGCACCTTCCACAGCTTGGGGTAGACGACGGCCTCGATCTCCCGCCGCAGCGGCTCGGGCACCTCACCGTTCTCCAGGCGGAGCCGGACGCCGGCGAAACCCTCGGCCAACCCGGCGATCGGCGAGTCCCCGAGCGTCACCAGGCGCTCGGAGAGTTCGTCCAGCGCGGCCTCGTCCCAGGGGAAGCCGACCTCGAAGAAGTCCTCCAGCACCGTGATGACGTCCGGCTTCACGCCCCGTACCCTCCCCCGACCAGCGCCGGACGGTCGGTAAGTTAGTTGGGATGCGGACGAGCGGCGTGGCCGACCTGACCGGCCGGGTGCTGGCCGGCCGGTACCGCCTCGTGACCCCGCTGGGGACGGGGGCGAGCGGGCGCGTCTACGGGGCCTGGGACGTGCGCCTCCAGCGCAAGGTGGCGGTCAAGGTCCTCCACGCCGCCCTGGCCGACGACGCCGGCTTCCTCCGCCGCTTCGGGGCCGAGGCGCAGCTGGCCGCCTCGCTCCATCACCCCAACGTGGTGGCGGTCTACGACTGGGGGGAGGACGAGACCCCGTTCATGGTGCTCGAGCTGCTCGAGGGCGGCAGCCTCCGCAGCCTCCTCGACCGGGGCGACCGGCTCAGTCCGGCGCAGGCGGCGGCCGTCGGCCGTCAGGTCGCCGCCGGGCTCGACTACGCCCACACCCGGGGGCTCGTCCACCGGGACGTGAAGCCGGCCAACCTCCTCTTCGACGAGCACGGCACGGCCCGGGTGGCCGACTTCGGCCTGGCCCGGGCCCTGGCCGAGGCCAGCTGGACGGAGCCCGCCGGGGCGGTGCTCGGCACCGCCCGGTACGCCGCTCCCGAGCAGGTCCGGGGGCTGGTCGACGCCCGCTCCGACGTCTACTCCCTGGCCCTGGTGCTGGTCGAGGCCGTGACCGGAGCCGTCCCCTTCGCCGGCGAGACGTCGCTGGCCACGCTGCTGTCCCGGGTCGAGCGCCACCTGGAGGCGCCGCCGGAACTGGGGGCGCTGGCGCCGGTGCTGGAGCGGGCCGGCCGGGCCGACCCCGCCGAGCGCTACCCCGACGCCCGATCCTTCGCCGCCGCCCTGGCCGACGCCGCCGGCGCGCTGCCGGCGCCCGATCCCATTGCCCTCCCGGGCCCCGGGACGGTGGACTTCGACCCCCACCCGACCGAGATCCACCGGGCCCCGGAGCCTCCGCCGCCCGGCCCCCTCGGGCCGCTGCCGTCCGTCCTGGCCAGCCCTCTACCGGATCAGCCGGCCGAGGTCCGGGACGAGCCCCTCGTGGCGATCCCGGTCCTGTCGACGCCGCAGGTTCAACACCCGCCGGTCCAACATCGGCCGGTCCGCCCGGCCGCTCCTGCCCGTCAGCGCCGGCGGCCGCAGCGGATGGTCCCGATCGTCGTGCTGGTGGTGCTCCTCATCGCCGCCGGCACGGCGGCCTTCGCCGCCTCGGCGGCCACCGGCCCCCGGGTGCGCGTCCCGAACTTCGTGGGGCTCAGCAGGACGGCGGCCGAGGACGCGGCCCGGGACGCCAGAGTGAAGGTCCGCACCCGCACCGTCCCGTCCGACGATCCGGCCGACGTGGTCATCCGCCAGGACCGCGCCCCCGGCACGCTGCTCGGCGCCCACAACACCGTGACGCTCCGCCTCTCGGGCGGCCCGCCGCCGGTCGACCTGCCGAAGGTCACGGGCAAGACCGAGGCCGCGGCCCGGGCGGCGCTCGATGCCGCCGGGTTCGTCGTCACGACCGAGCACCGCACCGACGAGAACGTCGGCCGGGGCCTGGTCGTGACCCAGCAGCCGTCGACCGACAAGGCCTCGCCCGGCATCGAGGTCCGCCTCGTCATCTCCGACGGGCCGAGGCCGGTCGAGGTCCCCAACGTCGTCGGCAAGAGCTACGACGACGCGGCGAAGGCCTTGGCGGCCAAGCGGTTCAAGGTCAGCCGGACCGACGAGTACAGCGACACCGTGCCGGCCGGCCAGGTCATCCGCACCGATCCCGTGGCCAACGCCGAAGCGCCCCGCGACTCGTCGGTCACCGTGGTGGTCAGCCTCGGACCCGACCTCGTGACGGTCGGCGACTACGAGGGCGAGACGGTGGAGGACGCCGTCGTCGCCCTCGAGGAAGCCGGTCTTCAGGTCGACGTCGTCGACTACCGGCCCCGCCGCCGCGTGAGGCACCAGGACCCCCCGCCGGGGACCAGGGTCCGGCGTAATGAAACGGTGACGCTGTACCTCTGAACAGGCCTCTGAACAGCCCTGATGCGGTTGTCCCGAAAGACAAATCGGGACATGTGCCGCAACCGCCCGCGGGATCAATTGCACGTCAGAAGGGCCGTGTTAGGATCGCAACGTTCCGTGCCTCGGGGGGGTAGGAGCGTCTGCGAGTGCCGGGTGGTGTTCCCCAGCCGCCACCGGGCCCGGATGCCCTACCCCCTCGAGGCACGGCCGCGTCGTTTCCCGGTTTCGCGCCCTGTTCCGGCGCTCCCGGGCGGGCTACTCGGTGATCTCCTGCAGCGCTCTGGTGAGCTCCGACGTGGCCGCGCCGGGGCCCGTCGACTGCATCACCATCAGCTTCGTGATGTCGCCCTGGACGACGATCTTCCCGGCCATGAACGCCTCGATGGCCGCCTGCGGATTGCCGTCCACGAAGATCGCCCGGGCGGTGTCGTAGCCCAGCGTCAACGTCACGTCGGCGTCGTCGAGATGACCCTTCCCCCAGTCGGCCCGTCCGCCGGCGGCGGCCATGTGCATGGCCAGGTCGTCGTCGAACGGAGTGGCCGTGATCATGAGGTTCATCCGGATGTCGGCCCCCTCGGGAGCAGCGCCGCCGACGGCGTCGTGCAGGCGGCGGACCTCGGCGAACCACGCATCGGAGAGGAACGGGTGCTTGGTCACGAGCGGACACTACCCAAGCGCGCCGGCCCGGCCACACGCTCGGTCGTGGTCGGTAAGCTGCGCCGTTTCCGCGCTGTAGGGGTTCCCGGGGGGAGACGATTGGAGCTGCGGAAGGTGACGCCGGCCACCGCTCTGCTGGCCGCCGGTATCCTCCTGGCCGCCGGCTGCGGTGGAACGCTGGAGGGCCGCTACCGCCGCGGCCAGCTCACCACCTCCACGACCGGGCCGGCCCCCGCCCCCGGCACCACGCCCACCACCGCGGCGCCCACGACGACCACCACCACGACCCCCACCGCCGGCAACGCCGCTGGTCAGGGGGCACAGGGTGAGGCAAAGGGGGTCGAACAGGGCGGTACCATCGTGGACAGCGCCGCCTGGCGCCACGTCGTTCTGCCCCTTGGAGGCCGCCACCGGTGACCCTGGTCACGACGCTGGTCATCGGCCTGTCACTCGGCGCCGTCTACGCCCTTCTGGCCGCTGGTGTCACGGTCGTCTACCAGGCGACCCGCGTCCCGAACGTGGCGGTGGTGGCGATCGGCACGGTGGCCGCCGTCCTCCACGGCGATCTCGTGACCCCGGACGGACGGTTCGGGTCCGGCCTGGGCTGGTGGCCGGCCCTGGCCCTGTCGGCGGCGGTCGCCGCCGGGCTCGGCCTGGCGTGCGAATGGCTGATCCGCGGCCTGCGGGAGCAGATCATCCCGGCACTGGTGGCGCTCCTCGGCGCCTCAGCGCTGCTCCTGGCCGGCGTCAACGCCGTCTGGGGCTCCGAGGCGAAGTTCCTCCCGCCGCCGTCGACCGGCGTGTTCGACCACGGCGATCTCAAGGTGGCCCACAGCGATGTGATCACCCTGCTCGTGGCGGCGGCGGTCGGCGCGGCGTTGACGGTCTTCCTGCGGCGGACCCGTCTCGGGCTGGCGCTGAGGGCGCAGGGTTACGACCCGGAAGGGGCCCGGATGGCCGGCGTCGATCCGGGCACCCTCAGCCGGCTGGCCTGGGTCCTGTCGTCGGTGCTCGGGGCGGTGGCCATGACGCTGGCCCTCCAGGTGCTGGTCAACACCTACGAGGCCACTCCCTACGTCGCCTTCGCCGTCGCCGCCTCCGCCGTCGGTGGCTTCCGCAGCCTGCCCCGGGCGGCGCTGGCCGGTGTGGTGCTCGGCGTCCTGCCGTCGGTCATCGGCGGGCCGGACGGTGCCCGCGTCGGCGGCATCGGCAACCTGGTGGCCTTCCTCCTCGTCGCCGGCGTGATCTTCCGGCGGCCGGGCCTGATCGGCCGTCCCACGCTCGACGAAGCGTTCTCCAGCGCCGCCGCCGACAACTCGCCGTCCGCCGCCCGCCGCCGGGCGGCGCTGGTCGCCGGCGCCCGACCGCTCTCCCCCTGGCTCAGCCGGGCCGGGCTGGCCGTGGTGGCGGTCGTGCTGGCCGGCGTGCCGGCGCTGTCGACCGACGTCGCCCTCGACGCCTGGGCCCGGGGCATCGCCGTCTTCCTGATCTGCGCCTCCATCGTCATCGTCTCCGGCTGGACGGGCGACATCCCCCTCGGCCAGGTGGCTTTCGCCGGGATCGGCGCCTACCTGGTCGGCGACCTGACCGTGCGGGTCGGCCTGCCTCACTTCGCCGCCATTCCGCTGGCCGCCCTGGCGGCGTTGCCCTACGCCGTGGCCATGGGCATCCCCGCCTTCCGGTCGCGGGGCCGGCTGGCCTTCGCCGCCCTATCGCTCCTCGGCATGGTGGTGGCGGCCACGCTGCTCTGGGGCCCCGGGGCCCGCTGGTTCACCGGCCGCCTGACGATCCTCAACCGGCCCGACTGGATGGAGGCGCTCTCCGGTCGCCCGGCCGTCTCCTATTACCTGGTGACCTTGATCGTGGCCGCCGGAGTGGTGTGGTTCGCCACCAACCTCCGCCGCTCCCGCGTCGGACGGGCACTGGCCGCCGGGCGCGACGCCGGCGACGCCGCCCGCAGCCTCGGGATCGACCCCGCCCACTACCGGCTGGTCGCCTTGAGCTTCTCGGCCTTCGTCGCCGCCCTCGGCGGGATCCTCCTGGCCTACGGCGAGCATCCCCTGGACCCGACGCGCTTCGCCGTCTTCCTGTCGGTGCAGTACTTCCTCTACACCGTCGTCGGCGGGGGCCGGTCGCTGGCCGGCGCGGCGGCGGTGGTCTTCGCCTTCGAGATCGTCCCGGCGCTCGACCGGGGGACGCCGCCGACGGGGCCCACCAGCCTCCTCATCCTCGGCGGGCTGGCGGTGCTCACGGTCGCCTTCGTCCCGGGCGGCCTGGCCGGGCTGGTGCAGCAGCTGGTCGGCCGCCTCACTCCCGCGCCGAACCCGACACCGGCCCTGGTGGGGGCCCGGAGCCCGGGCGGCTTCACCGCCGCCCGCCCTGACGCCGACCCGAACGCCTTCGACCCCTACGCCGCCGACGATCCGTTCGCCGTCGATGATCCGTTCGCCGACGACTTCGGCGACCCCTTCGGTGACGGCCCCTTCGGTGACGGCAACGGGCACGGCCCCGGTGACGGTCAGGGAGGCGGCCACCGTGGCTGAGTACCGCCCCGGCGAGGGCAGCCGCCTCCAGGACGTGATCCGCCGCCTGCAGGAGGCCCGCACCCGGGCGCCCCGGGGGAGCGACGCCGCCTGGCCCGGCCCGGTGGCCGACAGCGGCCTCCTGCCCGGCGACGGCGGCACCGCCACCGATCAACCCGAGACCGGCGAGCTGTACTGGCGGCCGTTCAACCCCAAGGCGCTGGAGCGGACCCGGCCCTTCCGGACCGCGCCGCCGTCGCGGGACGAGTTCGAGTCGCACCTGGCCCAGTTCCTCGGCACCCGGACCAAGCGGGCCGGGCCCCTCTTCCGGGCCCAGGGCGTGACCGTGCGGTACGGCGCCGTGGCCGCCTGCACCGATGTGGACCTCGAGCTCAACGACGGCGAGATCGTGGCCGTGATCGGGCCGAACGGCGCCGGCAAGACCGCGCTCTGCGATGCCCTCAGCGGCTTCGGCCCCTCGACCGGACGGGTCTACCTCGGCGAGCGGGACGTCTCGACCCTGGCGGCCCACCAGCGGAGCCGCCTCGGGGTGGCCCGCATGTTCACCCGCCCGGCGCTGTTCGAGTCGATGACGGCGGTCGAGAACGTGATGGTGGCCCAGCACCGCCGGATGCGGGGTGGGTTCTTCGCCTGCGGCCTCGGCCTGGCCCTCTCCAAGCACGAGGACCGCCTGGCCCGGCGCCACGCTCTCGAGCTGCTGGAGCAGCTCGGGATCGAAGCGCTGGCCGACCACCCCGTGGCCGGCCTGGCGATGGGCGAGCAGCGCCTCGTCGATCTGGCCCGGGCACTGGCCGCCGATCCCCGCCTGGCCATCCTCGACGAGCCCGCCGCCGGCCTCACCCGGGAGGAGCGGAAGGACATCGCCGAGCGCATCGGGATGATCTGCGACGAGATGGGCATCGCAGTCCTCGTCACCGGCCAGGACTTCCCGGCCGTCGCCAACCTGGCCGACTTCGTGTACGTCCTCGACAACGGGGCGGTGGTGGGGAAGGGCGAACCGGACGACGTGGCCGCCGACACCCGGGTGCAGGCCGCCTTCCTCCGCGGGGTCGAGCCGTTCCCGCCCCAACCGGGCGACGGCGGGCCGCCGGAGAGCCCGCCCGAGCAGCCCGACGGCCCACCGGGGGCCAACTGATGCTCGCCGTCGCCGGTCTCGAGGTGGCCTACGGCGGCCGGCCGGCACTGGCCGGCATCGACCTCGAGGTCGCCGACGGGGAGGCCGTGGCCGTTCTCGGCCCCAACGGGGCGGGGAAGACGACGCTGGCCCGGGCGATCACCGGTGTGGTCCGGCCCCGGGCGGGATCGATCACTTTCGACGGGCATAGGCTTGATCGGCTATCGCCGAAGGCGATCGTACGGGCGGGGGTCACCGGCGTCCCCCAGGGGCGGCGGATCTTCGCCGGCCTCACCGTCCTCGACAACCTCCGGGTCGGGGCCCACACCCGCGGTCGCCGGGCCGACGAGGACGTGGACTGGGCGCTGGGCCTGTTCCCGGGCCTGCGGGCCCAGGCCTACCGGCCGGCGGCGGCGCTGCCGGCCGGCGAACAACAGGTCCTGGCCCTGGCCCGGGCCCTGGTCAGCCGGCCCAAGCTGCTGGTGGCCGACGAGTTGTCGGCCGGGGTCTCGCCGGCCCTGGCCGTCCAGCTGTTCGACGTGCTGCGGGGACTGAGCCTGGCGGGGGTCGCGCTGCTGGTCATCGACCAATTTGTGAACCTTGCCCTTGGCCTTGCTGATCGGGCGGTTGTCGTCGAGAATGGTCGGGTATCTGTCTCCTCGGAGCCGGCGCGCCTGGCTCCAGGCGACGTTTCATGGCAGTCGACGCACCCCGGCGGGGGCGATCCCTCCGCCAAACGAACCAAAGGAGCACCAGGATGAAGCTGGGACCCCTCCCCCGGGGCCTGGCCGTGGCGGCGCTGGCGGCCGCCACGGTGGTGCCGTTCGCGGCCTCGGCCGCCGGCGCCGCTCCGGCTGCACCGACTGCGTACGCCCTCTACGGCAGCGCGCAGCCGCTCCGCTGGGTCGGCTCGCCTCCGGTGAGCGACCTCGTCGTGCCGTTCGTCGAGGGCAAGACCGGGAACCTGGCGCTGGCGCGCGCCGATGCCAAGCTGGCCGAACCCGACGAGAAGGCCGTCACGCTCTCCGGCGACGCCGTCGAGGGCCTCAATTGCATCGGGTACACCGAGAAGACCTGTAACAAGGACGCCTTCGTGCCCTCGGCGTCGGCCGAGCATCCGGCCCGCCACGTCGACCCCCGCCATGCGGAGCAGGCCGCCTCCTTCAGCGGTCCGGAAGGGAAGTGGCCCGGCAGCATCCAGGCCGTGACCGACTGCGCCGGCCGCTGCGGCGAGCAGGTCGTGCGCTCCATCGGCCGGGCGTCGGCGTCGTCCGGCCGGCTGCCCGGCTACGTCCGGATCGGGTCCTCGTCGGCCAGCCACGACCTCCACATCGACGACCGCGGCCGGTTGTTCTCGACGGCCCGCTCGGAGCTCAAGAACGTCTCGATCGGTCCGAAGGACGAGGTCCGGTTCTCCAGCCTGCTCACCACCGCCCAGGGCTCCGGCACGGGGGCGCTGGACACCAAGGACGGCAAGGCCGACGTCCGCATCACCGACTTCTTCATTCTCGACCACCCCGTCGAGCTGACCCGGGCCGGTCTCCGCCTGGCCAACCCCGGGCCGTCGGAGCAGGAGGCCTACGACGGCGCCAAGGTGCTGCTCCAGAAGCTCCGGGAGCGCGGCATCGTGCTGCAGCTTCCCGACTTCAACGCCCAGCTGGTGAAGACGCCGCAGCACGTCGCCGTCGACACCCGGGGCCTGCGGGTCACCTTCGAGCACTCGGCCGGTCCGGTTCAGGCCGGTGCCGTGACCAGCCCGCTGGAGCTCGGCCGGGCAACCGCCGTGGTGGCCGCTGTCGATGCCAACCAGAACATCGAGGTGAAGGACAGCCCCAACGGCGTGGTCGTCGAGACCACGGCGCCGACGGCCGCTCCGGTGGTCGGCCCCGGCGGCGGTGGGAACGGTGCGCCGGGCCCGAAGGGCGGGCCGGGCACCGACAAGAAGTCGAACGCCAAGGACCTGCGTCCTGGTCCGACCGGTGGCAAGGGAAAGACCGTGACGCCGACCCCCGGCGGCTCGGCTGATGAGCAGCCGGCGACGCCCGGCACCGAGCAGCCGGTGACGACTCCGTCCGTCGAAACGCCCGGTTCGCCCGAAGCGACCGATTCCACCGCGCTGCTCGAGGATCCGAACACGGTGGCGCTGCCCAGCCTGGTCGATGTGCAGAATAAGCTGGGTCTGCGGGACGCCAGGAGCGTGAGCCGGGCCTTCGGAGCCTTCCTCGGTCTCGGGCTCATCCTGCCTCTCGCCCGCTTCGTGATCCGCCGCTTGGGCTAGGAGACTTTTTGGAACCGATCACGGGTGCCGCTGCCGACCGGCGGGAGCAGCAAGCACAGCTCCAGGCGCTCGTCCAGGAAACACTCTTCCGCCGCTGGCGGGCGGTGTTGGCCTGGATCCTGATGGCGGCCGGTGGGCTCGCCATCCTGGTCGCCTGGTACCAGGTGCGCGACCTCCCCGAGGTCTTCCTCCAGATGCCCTACCTGATCAGCGGCGGCGTCGGCGGCGCCGTCCTCATCGGGCTGGGTGCGGCCCTGCTCATCACCCAGGACTTCCGCGACGACAAGCAGCGGCTCATCGACCTGGAGCGCAAGATCTCCGAGATGGAGGACGTCCTCCTCACGCAGGCCGACCTCATCGGCGAGGCGATCGCCATCCTCTCGTCGGCGGCCGAAGGGGCGGAGTCGGAGGTGCGCCGGGCCGTCTGGCGCCGCGGTCGAGGCTAGGTCGCTGACGGCTGTGGCCACCGGGCGGGCCGAGCGGCTCGCCACGCACCAGCGCAACCCGAAGTGGAAGGTGCCGCCGCTGCGCATCGACATGTCGATGTGCATCAACTGCGACGCCTGCCTGCGGGCCTGCCCGCCGCAGTTCGGCGCCATCTTCAACCACGGCGTCGACGTCGTGATCGTGCCGGAGCTGTGCAGCGGCTGCGACAAGTGCCTGCCCGCCTGCCCCGTCGACTGCATCGTGCCCGACCCCGACTGGTCGCCCGCCCCGAAGGAGTGGTGGGCGCTGCCGGGCGGGCCGGAGGATCCGTATGTCTGACCCGTTCTCGGCCGCCGGCGGGCCGCACGGCGCGCTCGTCCTGCACGGCTTCACCGGCAACCCGTCGTCGATGCGGGGGGTGGCCGAGGCGCTGGCCGCGGCCGGCTTCGCCGTCGAGCTGCCGCTCCTCCCGGGGCACGGCACCTCGGTCGAGGACATGCTGACGACCGACTTCACCGACTGGTCGGCGACGGTCGAGGCCGCCTATCTCGAGCTGGCCGGCCGCACCGACTCGGTGGTCGTCGTCGGACTGTCGATGGGCGCCACGCTGGCCGCCTGGGTGACCGCCCGCAATCCCGCCACCGCCGGGCTGGTGGCCATCAACGGCATGTTCGAGCCGCCGGCGCCGGCCTTTCTCGACCTCCTCCGCACCTCGCTCGACCAGGGCTGCGACCGGCTCCCGGCCATCGGGTCCGACATCGCCCTGCCGGACGTGACGGAGGGGGCCTACGACGCCGCGCCCATCGCACCGCTGATCTCGTTGATGGAGGCCACGACCGAGCTGCACGGCCGCCTGGGCGAGATCCGCTGCCCGGTGCTGATCCTCACCTCGCCGCAGGACCACGTCGTGCCGCCGAGCTCCTCCGACGTGCTGGCGGCGGCCGTGGCCGGGCCGGTGGAGCGGGTGACCCTGGAACGGTCGTACCACGTGGCCACGCTCGACTTCGACCGGGACCTCGTCGAGAAGCGGACGGTGGAGTTCGCCCTGCGGGTGACGGCCTCCCGTCACTGATCGTTCGCGTCCCGGGTAGCGTCGCGTCAGGTACGACAACGGCGTCAGCAGATGAGGAGGCGCGTCCGTGGCGTTCGAGACGATCCCCCAACGTGTGCTCGGCAACGCCCAGCGGTTCGGGTCGGCTCCGGCCTACTACGTGCGGGGGTCGGGCGGCTGGGAGGCGACGTCCTGGGAGGGGTACGCCGCCGACATCCGGCGGGCCGGGGCCGCCCTGGTGGCGCTCGGGGTCTCGCCCGGCCAGTCCGTCTGCATCCTGGGGGCCAACCGGCCGGAATGGGTCATCTTCGACGTCGGCGCCATGGCCGCCGGGGCCGTCCCGGCCGGGATCTACACCACCTCCTCGCCGGGGGAGTGCGCCTACATCCTCAACCACTCCGAGGCGCCCGTCCTCCTGGTGGAGAACGAGGCCCAGTGGCAGAAGATCGCTTCGGTGCGGGGCGAGCTCCGCCACCTCCGCCACGTCGTGATGATGCGGGGCGGGCCGAAGGTCGACGACCCGCTCGTCATCGGATGGGACGACTTCCTCGGCCGCGGTGACGGCAGCGGCGGCGTGCTCGAGGAGCGGCTGGAAGCTCTGGGGCCCGACACGGTCTCGACGCTCATCTACACCTCGGGAACGACCGGCCCGCCCAAGGCCGTGATGCTGACGCAGGACAACCTCACGTGGACCGCCGGCCAGGCGTGCGGGCTGGTCAAAGCCGGCTCCAACGAGCGGCTCCTGTCGTACCTGCCGCTGTCGCACATCGCCGAGCAGATGTTCACCATCCACATCGCGGCGATGGCCGGCTTCCCGGTCTACTACGCCGAGTCGATCGACAAGCTGCTGGCCAACCTCCTCGAGGTGAAGCCGACCGTGTTCTTCGGCGTGCCCCGGGTGTGGGAGAAGTTCCACGCCGGGGTGGTGGAGAAGCTCTCCGGGAACCACGGCCTGAAAGCCAAGCTGGCCGAGCAGGCCACCGCCGTCGGCCGGCGGGTCATCGCCCGCTTGAACCAGGGGCAGCGGGCCGCCCTCCCCGACGCCGTCCAGTACACGCTCTTCGAGAAGCTGGTGTACTCCAAGGTGAGGGAAGGCCTCGGTCTGTCGGCCGCCCGCCTCTGTGTGAGCGGCGCGGCGCCGATCTCCAAGGAGATCCTCGATTTCTTCGCCGGCTTCGGCCTGCCGATCTACGAGGTCTACGGACAGTCGGAGGACTGCGGGCCGACGTCGTTCAACGTCCCCGGCCGGACCAAGTTCGGGACGGTCGGGCCGCCCTTCCCCGGCGTCGAGGTGAAGATCGCCTCCGACGGCGAGATCCTCGTCCGGGGCCGCAACGTCTTCGCCGGCTACGCCAAGGACCCGGAGGCGACCGCCGAGGTGCTGTCCGACGGGTGGCTCCACAGCGGGGATCTCGGTGAGTTCGACTCCGACGGGTTCCTGTCGATCACCGGGCGGAAGAAGGACATCATCATCACCGCCGGCGGGAAGAACGTCGCCCCCAAGCTGCTGGAGGGCGGCCTGCGGAACCACCCGCTGGTGTCCGAGGCGGTCGTGGTCGGCGACCGGCGCAAGTTCCTCACCGCCCTCGTGACCCTCGATCCGGAGGCGGCGGCCAGGTTCATGGCCGAGCGGGGTCTGTTCGGCCCGCCGGAACAGAGCGATGCGGTCCGGGCCCAGATCCAGCAGGCCGTCGACACCGTGAACGGCGAGATGGCCCGGGTCGAGCAGATCAAGAAGTTCACGATCCTGCCCCGGGAGCTGTCGGTCACCGAAGGCGAGCTGACCCCCACGCTGAAGGTGAAGCGCAACGTCGTCACCGCCCACTTCGAGGCGGAGATCGAAGCGATGTACGCCGAATAGCGGCTGGCGCCGCTATTCAGGCTTTGTTTCTGGCGGCTTCGCCGCCCCGGGCCTCCGGCCCTCCTCCGGAGCCTGGGGCCCCTGCCCCAGGCCCGGCCGTCATCGGGAAGCCGGCAAACGGAGGCAGAAGCGGGCGCCGCGGGGGTTGCCGGGCTCGTACCAGGCGTCGCCGCCGTTGGCGTGGACGAGACCGGCCACGATCGACAGGCCGAGGCCGGTGCCGTGGACGCCGTGACGGGAGCGGGCGGCCTCCGACCGTGAGAAGCGGCCGAAGAGGCGGGGGACGAACTCCTCGGACACGCCCTCGCCCTCGTCGATCACGCGGATCACGACGCCGGCCGGATCGTCCTCCGCTTCGGCGGCCACGGTGTAGGGCGGGGCGCCGTACTTCAGGGCGTTGGTGGCGTAGTTCACCAGGGCCTGCTGGAGGTGGTCGGGGTCGACCCGGGCGGTGAGGCCGGCGTCGCAGTGGACCTTGAAGTCGGCGGCGGCCGGGCCGGCGGCGGCCAGCGCGCTGTCGATGGCCTCGATCACGCACACCTCGACCGGCTCGGCGTGCACCGCTCCCGCCTCGAGCTCCTCGTGGGTGAGCAGCGTGTCGGTCAGGCGCCGGAGCCGCTCGGTCTGGAGCAGGATCGTCGACAGGCTCTCGGTCTGCTCGGCGGGGGTGAACGTGCCGGGGGCGTCGCGCAGCAGGGTGGCGTAGCCGGAGATCACCGTGATCGGCGTGCGGATCTCGTGCACCACCATGGCCAGGAACTCCCGGATGGCGGCGTTGGTGGCGGCCAGCCGGTCACCGGTGTTGGTCGACTCGACCAGGTGGCGCTGCAGTTCGGCCAGCTGCCGGGACCGCTGGACGGCGTGGAGCAGCGTCCGGCCGAGGGACTCGGGGTCGCTGGTCCACTTGACGACGAAGTCCTGGGCGCCGTGCTCCACGGCGGTGATCCCCAGCGTTTCGTCGCCGCTGCCGGTGCAGACCACGATGGGTGTGGAGCCGGCGGCCTCGGCCATGCGGGTGAAGGTCGTCAGCCCCTCACCGTCGGGGAGGTGGAGGTCGAGGACGATGACGTCGTAACCGCCGCCCGTGTCGGACAGGCGGCGCAGCCCGTCCTCCAGGGTGGAGACCGCCTCCACGGTGAACTGGCAGATCACCGAGCGGCCGAGGACGGCCCGGACGAGCTCGGTGTCGGTGCGGCTGTCCTCGACGTGCAGTACCCGGATGAGCCGATCCACCGCCGGGATTGTACGGCCCGCTTCCCGAACCGGCGATGCCGGGTCGGGCGAACCTGAGAGGCTCTACAGCATCCGGCGCCGGCGGCGGGAGGTCGGCGCGGCGGCGGCCCGGCGGGCCCGGACGATCTCGCTGGGCGAGAGGGTCGGCGTGGCCGCAGCGTGGTCGGTGCCGGTGGCGATGGCCTCGATCTCCGCCGCGAACTCGCCCGCCGGATCCCAGGCGGCCAGGTCCTTCAACCGGTCGTCGTTGGAGAAGACCTCGACCAGCGGCTGGTTGATCCCGAGTCGCTTCTGGAGGCCCTCGATCTCCCGTTCCTGGTCCCACAGGACGAGGCTCACGGCCACACCGGTCTTGCCCGCCCGGGCGGTCCGCCCCGAACGGTGCAGGTAGGCCTTGTGGTCCTCGGCGGGGTCGTAGTGGATCACCACGTCGACCCCTTTCACGTCGAGCCCCCGGGCGGCGACGTCGGTGGCCACCAGCGCCCGGATGGCGCCCGAGCCGAAATCGGCCATGGCCCGGGAGCGGACCTTCTGCGGGAGGTCGCCGTGGATCACGCCGACCTTCACGCCTTCCCGGCGGAGGTCGGAGGCCACCCGGTCGGCGCCCCGCTTGGTGCGGACGAAGAGGAGGCAGCGGTCGGCGCCGGCGATGATGGAGGCGGCGACATTGACCTTGTCCATCTGGTGGACCTTGAGGAACCGGTGCTCCATCAGGTCGACCGTCGGCTGGTCGGACTCGACCTCGTGGTGGACGGGATCGATCAGGTACTTCTTCACGATGTGGTCGACGTCGCCGTCGAGCGTGGCCGAGAACAGCATCGTCTGAGGGTGCCCCTCGCCGAGGTGGCGGAGGATCCACGTCACCTGGGGAGTGAAGCCCATGTCGGCCATGCGGTCGGCCTCGTCGAGGACCACGAGGTCAACCTCGTCGAGGTAGATCTCGCCCCGCTCGAGGAAGTCGATGAGCCGGCCGGGCGTGGCGACGACGATGTCGCCCTTGCGCCCGAGGGCGGCGGCCTGCTTGCGGGTGGAGTCGCCGCCGTAGACGGTGACGACCGACAGCTCCCGCACGGCCGCCAGCGGCGAGAGCACGCCGGCCACCTGCATGGCCAGCTCCCGGGTGGGGACGAGCACCAGCGCCCGGGGGTGGCGGGGCGTCGCCGGCTTGGTGCGCTCGATGGCGGCGATGCCGAAGGCGAGGGTCTTGCCGGAGCCCGTCTTGGCCTTGCCGCAGATGTCGCGCCCGGCGAGGGCGGCCGGCATCGTCAGCGTTTGGATCGGGAACGGCTCGGTGATGCCCTGTTCGGAAAGGGCTGAGCAAAGGTCGGGCGACACCCCGATGGTGCCGAACCCGGCGTCGTGTGACATCGTCATCTCCTGGTGCTGTTCGGGCCCGGATCGACTTCTCCGGGAATTCCCCCGAACTGCGCCCGGGGGCTCGGGGGACCCTCCCCCGACGACGAAAAATGATTGCGAGCGGCGCCTCTGCGGTATTTCTGTCTGGTGCCCAGCTCGCAAGCCCATTCTAGCGGTCGACGCCGGGGGACCGGGGTACAGGGCCGTGCGACTCGCTTCCCTACCGACACGTAGGTAGGCTGGCAGGGATATGACGACGATCACCCACCCCGGGGATGACCTGCGCCTGATCCATGAGCTGATGCCCGTCGCCGAGAAGCTCATGGAACGTCACATCCACTCCTCGAAGGAGTGGTTCCCTCATCTGTACGTGCCCTGGAGCCGGGGCCGTGACTTCGAGGGTGACGAGGAATGGAACCCCGATGAGTTCCCCCTGCCCGAGCCGGTGCGGGACGCGCTGTTCGTCAACCTCCTGACCGAAGACAACCTGCCCTACTACTTCCACACGATCGACAACATCTTCGGACCGGGCGTGTGGGGCGAGTGGATCCGGCGGTGGACGGCCGAGGAGCAGCGGCACTCCATCGTCATCCGCGACTACCTGACGGTGACCCGGGCCCTCGACCCGGTGGAGCTCGAGCGGGGCCGCATGGCCCAGGTGTCGGGGGCGGTTGTGCCCGAGCCCGGCACCCCGGAGGACACGCTGGTCTACGTGGCCCTCCAGGAGCTGGCCACCCGTCTGTCCCACCGCAACACCGGCAAGCTGCTCGGTGACCCGGTGGGCTACGAGGTCATGGCCCGGGTGGCGGCGGACGAGAACCTGCACTACCTGTTCTACCGGGACCTCGTGGCCGAGGCCCTGGCGATCGATCCCTCGGCCGTCGTCCTGGCCATCGACCGGCAGGTGCGGGACTTCGAGATGCCCGGGACGGGGATCCACAACTTCACGGCGCGGGCGGCGTCGATCGCCCGGGCCGGGATCTACGACCTCGCCCTCCACCACGACCAGGTGCTGGTGCCGGTCGTGCTCCGCCACTGGAAGCTGGAGGACGTCGAGGGTCTGTCGGCCGAGGCCGAGGAGGCCCGCACCCGGGTGCTGCGCTACATGGCCCGTCTGGAGGCCGTGGCCCGCCGGCTCACCGAACGCCGCCAGGCCAAGGAAGCGGAGCTCGTCGAGGTCTAGGAGGGTCTAGGAGACTTCGCGGGCCCGGGCCCGCTCCGCGGCGATCGCCGGTTCGGCGGGGATCTGGACGACGAAGCGGGCTCCACCGCCCTTGGCTTCGTCGGCCCAGATGCGGCCCCCGTGGCCGGTGACGATCTCCCGGCAGATGGCGAGGCCCAGCCCGGAGCCGCCGCCGTGATCCCCCTCGGGCCGGCTGCGGGCGTCGTCGAGGCGGATGAAGCGGTCGAAGATGTGCTCCCGGTACGGGCGGGGGACGCCGGGGCCGTCGTCGGAGACCACCAGCTGGATCTGGGCCCCGCGCCCGGTGACGTTGACCCGGCGCAGCTCGAGGTGCACCGTGCCGGTGGCGTAGCGCTCGGCGTTCTCGAGCAGGTTCCGCACCACCCGGGTCAGGTGGTCGGCGATGCCGCGCACCCGTCCGGCGGAGACCCGGGAGATGTCGACCTGCACCCGACCCCGCTGGCGCAGGCGCCCGGCCTCGGCCAGGACGATGTCATCGAGGTCGAGGGGCGTGGCGCCGACGAGACCGGCCGGACGCTCCTCGTTGCGGGCCAGGAACAGGAGGTCGTTGACCAGCCGTTCCATCCGCAGGTTCTCGGACAGGAGATCCTCGGCGGTGGTCTCCCACACCGCCGGGTCGGGGTGGGACAGCGCCACTTCCAGCTGGGCCCGGGTCGAGGCCAGCGGGCTGCGCAGCTCGTGGGAGGCGTCGGCCACGAACCGGCGCTGCCGCTCGGCCGAACGCTGCAGGCGGTCCAGCATGGCGTTCATCGTCTGGGCGAGACGGCCGACCTCGTCGTCGATGGGCGGCTCGGCCACCCGGTGGTCGAGCGAGGCGGTGTCGGTGATGGCCGCCACCTGGGAGCGGATGACCTCGACGGGCCGCAGCGCCCGTCCGACGAGGAGCCACACCAACAGGCCGGCCAGGGCCAGGACGCCGGGGACGCCGTAGGCCAGGGCCCGGCGCAGGTCGGCCACCGTGTCCTCGGCCTGGGCCATCTCCGTGGCCACGATCACATTGGCCGGGCCGTTCGGCGTCTGCCCGGTCAGCACCACGACCCGGAAGTTCTTCTCCGGCGCGATCGGCGGGCCGTGGACCGTCGTCTGTACCAGGATCCGGTTGTTGGTGCCCTCCTCGGGATAGACGTAGATGAAGGCGTTGGTGTCCAGGTAGTTCTCGCTCGACGCCACCACGCTGCCGGCCTGGTCGACGACCTGGATGAACACCGTCTTGTCGTTGACGCCGCCGGAGACGGGGATGATCCGGCCGAGCACCCCGGCCCGGGCCCGGGCGGCGACGTCCTCGGCCCGGGTGAGGTTCGTCTCGTCGACGTTGCGGACCAGCGACCGGGAGACGATCACGACGAGGTTGACGGCGCACACGCCCAACGCCGCCGCCACCACGAGCATCGACAGCGCGGTGGTGCGGGCCCGGACCGAGGCCAGGAACCAGCGGCGCAGGGGCCGTAGCCGGCGACGGGGCCGCAGCCGCGCTCGGAGAATCGCCGCCGCCCGGCGGCCTCTCGGCAGGGAAACGAACTGGCTAACCGCCATCGGGGGCGAGGCGGTAGCCCACACCCCGCACCGTCTGGATGGCCCGACGGCCGTAGGGCACGTCGACCTTGCGCCGGAGGTACCCGACGTAGACCTCGACGATGTTGGAGTCGCCGTCGTAGGCGGGATCCCAGACGTGTTCCAGGATCTCGGTCTTCGACGTGACCTGGCCGACCTTGCGCATCAGGAACTCGAGCAGGGCGAACTCCCGGGCGGTCAGGTTGAGCTCGTCGTCGCCCCGCCAGGCCAGATGGGAGGCCGGGTCGAGCCGGAGATCCCCGGCGGTGAGCACCGCCGGCCGGGCCGGCGCCCCCCGTCGCAGCAGGGCCCGCAACCGGGCGGTCAGCACGACGAACGAGAACGGCTTGGTCAGGAAGTCGTCGGCGCCCGTGTCGAGCGCCTCGGCTTCGTCGAGCTCACCGTCCTTGGCGGTGAGCATCAGGATCGGCGTCCAGTGGCCGGCTTCCCGCAGGGCCGAGCACACTTTGAAGCCGTTCATTCCCGGCAGCATGATGTCGAGGACGATGGCGTCGTAGCGGCCTTCACTGGCCCGCCAGAAGCCGTCTTTACCGTCCGCGGCAACATCGACGGAGAACCCCTCCGCCTCGAGACCGCGCCGTACCGCATTGGCGAGGCGCGTCTCGTCCTCCACTAAAAGG
Organism: Actinomycetota bacterium; assembly: GCA_040756995.1. Classification (GTDB taxonomy): domain Bacteria; phylum Actinomycetota; class Acidimicrobiia; order IMCC26256; family BP-133; genus BP-133. The sequence goes on from JBFLYK010000026.1 coordinate 44,263, forward strand.
ACCCGCATCCCCAGCTACCTCTCCCCAGCGTCCCCAGACGTTGGCTACCAGAATCTCACAAATCGTGACAAAAAGGCCAGCGCAGCGGGACCCGTAGAATCCAGAGCGTGTCGAACCCCCTCACCCGGGCCGACGTCGAGCACGTCGCCAAGCTGGCCCGCCTCGCCCTGTCGGACGACGAGATCGAGCAGTTCACCGTGCAGCTCGGCGCCGTGCTGGAGCACTTCGCCTCGGTCGCCGCGCTGGACACGTCGGACGTCCCGCCCACGTCGCATCCCATTCCGCTGACCAACGTGCTGCGGCCGGATACGCCGCGGCCGGGGCTCGACCGCGACGTCGTGCTGAGCATGGCGCCGGCGGCGGAGGACGGCCGGTTCCGTGTGCCCCGCATCCTGGCGGAGGAACAGTGAACGGCGCGGAGCTGACGGACCGGACGGCCGCCGAGCTGGCGACGCTGGTGCGCTCCGGCGAGGTGTCGGCAGCGGAGGTGACCGACGCCCACCTGGCCCGGATCGAGGCGCTGGACGGGGAGGTGCGGTCGTTCCTCTGCGTCGGGGCGGAGTCGGCGCGGGCGGCCGCCGCGGCGGTCGACGCCGCCCGGGCCCGGGGTGACGAGCTCGGCCCGCTGGCCGGTGTGCCGCTGGCGGTGAAGGACATGTTCTGCACCACCGATCTGCCGACTACCGCCGCGTCGCGGATCCTGGAGGGATGGCGGCCGCCGTACGACTCCACCGTCGTGGCCCGGCTGCGGGCGGCGGGAGCGGTCGTGATCGGCAAGACGAACCTCGACGAGTTCGCCATGGGCAGCTCCAACGAGAACTCGGGGTTCTTTCCCACCGCCAACCCCTGGGCCCTCGGGCGGGTGCCGGGCGGGTCGTCGGGTGGGAGCGCGGCGGCGGTGGCGGCCCGTTTCGCCCCCCTGGCACTGGGCACCGACACCGGCGGGTCGATCCGCCAGCCGGCGGCGCTGTGCGGCGTCGTCGGGATGCGCCCGACGTACGGGCGGGTGTCGCGCTACGGGATCATCGCCTACGCCTCGAGCCTCGACCAGGCCGGGCCGTTCGCCACCACCGTGGCCGACACGGCCCTGCTGCTGGAGGCGATGTGGGGCCACGACCCGCTGGATTCCACATCGATTCCCTCGGCCCCGGAGCCGGCGCTGGCCCGCTTGGAGGACGGGGTGGCGGGCCTGCGGGTCGGCGTGGTCCAGGAGCTGACCGACGTGGAGGGGATCCAGCCCGACGTGCGGGCGGCGGTGGACTCGGCCCGCAACCTCTTCGAGAAGGCCGGTGCGGCGGTGGACACCGTCTCGGTGCCGAGCGTGGAGTACGGGCTGTCGGCCTACTACATCATCGCCCCCGCCGAGGCCTCGTCGAACCTGGCCCGCTACGACGGTGTGCGCTACGGGCTGCGGGCCGAAGCGCCCGAGGTGGCGGCCATGAACGCCCTCACCCGGGAGAAGGGATTCGGAGCCGAGGTGAAGCGGCGCATCATGCTCGGCACCTATGCGCTGTCGGCCGGCTACTACGACGCCTACTACGGCCAGGCGCAGCGGGTGCGGACGCTGATCATCCGGGACTTCGCCCGGGCCTACGAAGACTTCGACGTGCTGCTGGCGCCGACGTCGCCGACGACGGCCTTCGAGCTCGGGGCGAAGACCTCCGATCCGCTGGCCATGTACCTGTCCGACGTGTGCACGATCCCCACCAACCTGACCGGCGCCTGCGCCATCTCCGTTCCGGCGGGGTTGGACGGGGCGGGTCTGCCGATCGGCGTGCAGGTGCTGGCGCCGGCGCTCGGCGAAGCCGTGCTGCTGCGGGCCGCCCGGGCCCTGGAGGCGGGATTCGCGTTCACCGCCCGTCCGACGTTGGGGGAGGCCGCATGAGTACGACGGATTGGGAGACGGTGATCGGCCTCGAGGTCCACTGCGAGCTGGCCACCGAGACGAAGCTCTTCTGCAGCTGCCCCAACGATTTCGGGGCCGAGCCCAACACCTATGTCTGCCCGGTGTGCCTCGGGCTGCCGGGTTCGCTGCCGGTGCTCAACCAGCGGGCGGTGGAGTTCGCCCTCCGGGTGGGGGAGGCGCTCCACTGCGAGGTGGCGGAAGCGTCGATCTTCCACCGGAAGAACTACTTCTATCCCGACATGCCGAAGAATTACCAGATCAGCCAGTACGACGAGCCCGTCTGCGGCAACGGCTGGCTGATGGTCGGCGACCGGCGGGTCGGGATCGAACGGGCCCATCTCGAGGAGGACACCGGCAAGACGTCGCATGTCGGTGGGGGAGGCGGGCGCATCCACGGCGCCGACCACAGCCTGGTCGACTACAACCGGGCCGGGGTGCCGCTGCTGGAGATCGTGAGCAAGCCCGACCTTCGCTCCCCGGAGGAGGCCCGGGCCTACGTCGCCGAGCTGCGCAGCGTCCTGGAGGCCATCGGCGTCTCCGACGTGAAGATGGAGGAAGGGTCGCTGCGGGTCGACGCCAACATCTCGCTGCGGCCGGCCGGCTCCGACAAGCTCGGCACCCGCACCGAGATCAAGAACATGAACTCGCTGCGGTCGCTGGTCCGGGCGCTGGAGTACGAGGCTGAGCGGCAGGCGATGGTGCTGGAGTCCGGCGAGGCGGTCATCCAGGAGACCCGCCACTGGGACGAGGAAGCCGGCCGCACGCACTCCTTGCGCAGCAAGGAGGAGTCGCACGACTACCGCTACTTCCCTGAGCCCGATCTGGTGCCGGTGACGCCCTCGGCCGAGTGGCGGGAACAGGTGCGGGCGGCCATGCCGGAGTTGCCGTCGGCCCGCAAGGCCCGCCTCATGGACGCCTGGGGGATCTCCGACGTCGACGCCGGCGTCCTCGTCGGCACGCCGGGCCTGGCCGACTACGCCGAAGCGGCCGTCGCCGCCGGGGCCAACGGGTCCGGCCGGGACGTGACCAACTGGGTGACCGGCGACCTGCTGGCCCACCTGAAGGAAACCGGTGCCGCGCCGGCGGAGCTGCCCCTCCCACCGGCCGGATTGGCCGAGTTGGTCAAGCTCGTGAGCGACGGCACACTGTCGCGCCCGCTGGCCAAGGAAGTCCTGGCCGCGGCGGTGTCCGGTGCCGGCGGCGGATCGCCCGCCGCCATCGTGGCCGAGCGGGGCCTGGCCCAGGTGAGCGACGAAGGCGCCCTGGCCGCCGCCGTCCAGGCGGTCCTCGACGCCCACCCCGCCGAGGTCGACCGTTACCGCACCGGAGAGGACAAGGACCGCAAGAAACTCCGTGGCTTCTTCATGGGCAAGGTGATGGCCGAGATGAAAGGCCGCGGCAACCCCCAGGTCCTGAACCAGCTTCTGGACAAGGCCCTGGCCGGTTCGTAAGGCCGGCGAGGCCTCGCGGAGCATGCGGGTCAGCGAGCGTGCCGGATTCAGCGAGCGTGCCGGATGAGGCGCCCGGCCTGGGCATCCTCGACGACGGCCCGGCGCTGGCTCGCGGCAGCCGCCGTCGTCCTGCTCTTCCTGGCCGCCAGAGCGGCGACACGGTCCTTCGGCACCGAAACCGTTCTGTCCGACGGCGCCCGGGCCTACGCCAGTTGCAAGGCGCCGTGGCGTTCCGCCCGGGTCGCCCGGCCGGCGCAGCGCTTCACCCTGTGGGTCATGACCGGCGGAACCGGCCAGCTCCGCCAGGAAGGCGTCGCCACCCTGGGTGCCCGCTGCCGAACCCAGGCCCGCCACCGGATGGCCTTCGCCGCCTCCCTCTTCGCCGCCGGCGGACTCTGCACCTGGCTGGCCCTCCCGCCCCGAACCCGCCGCGGCCCCACCCCTTCCCCGGATCGGCCGACGTAGGCCTGTCGCTGGGCCTCCCCGCCCAACCGCGCCGCCGTCTCATCTTCCGCCGGCCCGCCGGCCCGCCGGCCCGCCGGCCCGCCGGCCCGCCGGCCCGCCGACGTAGGCCCGCCGCTGGCCCTCCCCGCAAACCGCCCGCCCTCCTCTCACCTCTCCGGCGTGCTCCGCCGAGGTAGGTCGCTGGTCCTCCCGGCCCAACCCGCTCGTCGCTTCTCCCATCCTTCGGCGGCGCCGCCGACGTCGGCGGGTCGGGCGTGCGACGATGCGGCATGGCGACGTTTGGGTTGATCCATGGGGCGTGGCACGGGGCCTGGTGCTGGGAGCGGTTGATCCCGGAGCTCGAGCGGCGGGGCCATCGGGCCGTGGCGGTCGACCTGCCGTGCGACGACCCGGGCGCCACCACCATGGACAACGCCAAGCTGGTCGCCGACTCGCTGGCCTACGTCGACCGCGACGGCGATGACCTCGTTGTCGTCGGTCATTCGCTCGGCGGCATCACCGCCGCTGTCGTCCCGTTGTTGCGGCCGGTCCGCAAGGTCGTCCTCCTGGCCGCCCTGGTCCCGCGACCGGGCTGCAGCCTCGCCGAGGTCATGAGTTCCGAACCCGACACCACCACCGAGGAGTTCGACAGCCTTCCCCGCCACGTCGGACCCGGCGGCGCGGTCACCTGGGACCCCCAGGTGGCCGGACCGTTCTTCTACCGGGCCTGCGACCCCGAGACCGCCCGCTGGGCCGCCGCCCGGCTCCGGACCCAGGTCTGGACCACCAGCCGCGAGCCCTGCCCCCTCGAGCAGTGGCCGGACTGCGAGCTCGTCTCGATCGTCTGCACCGAGGACGAGCTCCTCCGGCCCGCCTGGTCCCGCCGCATCGCCCGCGATGTCCTCGGCATCGAACCGGTCGAGCTGCCCGGCGGCCACTTCCCGATGCTGTCCATCCCCGGCCGGCTGGCCGACACCCTCACGGCGTGACGCCGGCAGCACCGAAATAGTTGGGCCTGGGAATAGTTGTATATGCAATAACTGTTGTAGGGCGTGACATCTAGTTCCTGTGAGATCGGGAGGAACTCATTCATGGACAGCGCTCTTCTCATCCTGCGCATCGCCATCGGGGCGCTGCTTATCGGCCACGGCACGCAGAAGCTGTTCGGCTGGTTCGGCGGCCACGGCCTCGAGGGCACCGGCGGCTTCTTCCACGGGCTGGGCTTCCGGCCCGGCAAGCAGATGGCCGCCGTCGCCGGCGCCTCCGAGGCGCTCGGAGGCCTTCTCCTGGCGTCCGGCCTGCTCACGCCCCTGGCCGGCGCAGCGATCGTGGGCACCATGCTGGTCGCCGCCTCCGTCCACGCCGACAAGGGTCTGTGGGGCGTCAACGGCGGATACGAACTGCCCCTCGTCTACGCCGTCGTAGGCGCCGCCGTCGCCATCGCCGGCCCTGGCTCGGCATCGCTTGACCGCCTCATCGGCCTCGACGACACCTGGAGCGCCGGAATCGGCGTAGCCGCGATCGCGATCGGCCTGCTCTCCGGAGCAACCGTGATCGCTCGGGCCCGCAGGATCCTGACCCGCGAAACCGCGACCGCCACGGCCGCCGCCACCGCTTCGCAGTCCGCCAGCGCCGCCTGACACGCCGGCCCGCGCGCTCCCGACGAGGGACGCCGGTGGCCGGTCCGCCCTGCACCAGCACGGTCCGAGCGAGCTCAAAACGCACGGGCCGCGCTGGTGCAGGGCAGCATCACTATTCAGTTGTCAAGGTTCGCTCGGGAAGTGGTCCAGCCGCCGCCGCTGACTGCGGAGCGGGCCAGCGGCCAACGGTGACCTCTAGTGCGGCCCAGGCGGCGCAGGGCCGCAGGTTCGTTTCCGGGTCTTTCGCCGCCGGAGGCGGCCGGCCTTGCGGTCTTGCTCCGTCTTGAGGACGTGGTGGTAGAAGCAGAGCGGTTGCACGTTGCGGAAGGTGGTGATCCCTCCGTCGGCCAGCGGATCAATGTGGTCCTGCTGGAGATGGAACTGGCGGTCACAGTTCGGCATTGAGCACTTGATGCCGTTGAACACCGGCGGAGGGCCGAGCAGCAGGGCGGTGCGGAGCACGGCGCTCGTCTTCCGCCCGAAGTGGGCGATGGTCGAGATTTCGGTCCCGTCGTGCAGCACCGCCTTCAGGAAGGCATCTTTGCCGAGCTCCCGGGCGAGTGATACCGGAATGGGCCCGCCGCCGACGAGATGACACTGCTCCCCATCGACCGCATAACCACGCCGGTATGCCTGCAGGTCGCAGACGATCACGAGATCGGCCTGCTTGGCCTTGCCCTTCCCGCCTGTCTCGACCAGCCGCACAAAGGCATCGGCCGCCAGCGCGCTGCGCCGCTCGGCCGCTGACGCTTGCTCCAACCAGGACTGTCTCCCGCCTTCGCCGTAGAGAGACTGTGCTTCGCCGCCGCCGCCGCCATCGCTAGCGCCAGCGCGGTCGCTAGCGCCAGCGCGGTCGCCAGCGCCATTGCGAGCGCCAGTGTTGTCGCCATAGCCAGCGGTCGGCGGGAGTGTTGCTTGTCCCTGCTCGGCGCCGGCGCCGTTGGTTTCCCTGCGTGCTTGTTGCCAGAGGCGGTCCGTCTCGGCGTCGAGACGGTTCATGATCGGGAGGCCGATCTCGGGCGGCAACTCGCCACGGAAACCGATCGTGCCGAGCGCCGTACGCCAGTGGTGGAACTTCCGAGCCTCGTGCTGCGCGGCATGAAGCTCCTCCGGAGTCACGGTGCGCAGACGCCGATCGCGGGCCTCCTCTTTCAGGGCCCTGAGACTCTGCCCGGTCGCGACGCCCAAGAGGTCGACCGCTGAACCCGGGCACGACTTCTCGGTCTTGACGATCTCCTGGGCCTGGACCAGCGACAGTTCACCAGACTCCACCGCGGCCTTCGCCTCCGGCAGCTCGTCCAGCGCGGCAACCGTATCGAGCGCCGTCTTGGCCGCCGAAGCCGACGATCCGGCGACCCGCCCCAGCCAATCGGACGCATCGGCGAACCCGCGCTCTCGATGAGCTCCACATGCCCCAGCCCGCGCCGCTGCCCGAACCCGGGCCGCGGCGCAGACCTTCTCTGCCGAGGCGAGCGCTTCGACCAGCACTGCGCATTCTTCACCGGAGTACCGATCCGGCTGAAACTCGACGAGGGCGGCCCGAAACTCGTCGACCAACCCCAGCAGACTCTCGGACACGGCACCTCCTTACTCACCCGGCGCGCCCCAGCACGCACACTGCAAAGGGGAGGAGGGCCGTTCTGCCCGGCAACCTCGAGGCATCGCCATCATATCGAACTAGCGTTCGCTCGTCAAGAAGAAATCCTTTGTACGCAACGATTCCTCGCCCCGCCTCGGATAGCCGAGCCACCAGTGGCGCGCGTGGAGCTGCGGGCGGGTGGAGGCGGAGGGGCAGGAGGCGGGATCGACCGCCACCAAGCCGGGGTCAAGACCGGCCGGAGGCCCGAAGCGCCGGAGGACGGCGAAGCGGAGTCTTGACGCCGGCGGGCGCAACTCGCCGAGGGCGCTGACAATGGAACTCGGCGCCGGCTTCGGCCGGCGCCTTGAGAGCGAAGGAACGACAGGAGAGCGGCGACCTCCACGACCGGGCGATATGGACGGAGCCCAGGAGGGCGAGGGTCGCCGGTTCCGAGTGGGCATATGGCGGCAAGACGAACCAGTAGGGCGAGGGTCGCCGCCTCCCACTGCGCATATCGAGGGAAGGCCCGCGGGGCGAGGGTCGCCGCCTCCGACTGGGCGATATGAAGGGAAAGCCAGCGGGCCGAGCGTCGCCTCCTCCGAATGGGCATATGGAGCGGGGCCAGCGCCGCCGCTGGGCCGCTACCTCGGCTCGGCGGCGCGGCCGCCGAACCAGTGGGTGTGGTCGTCCTTCCGAGCGGCGTGGTCGGAGGTGCAGCTGTCGGAATTGTGGGCGTGGCACAGGTGATTGTGGTGAAGGGCGGGAACCTCGGCCAGCCGGTACAGGCCGAAGGCCGCCACCAGGATTCCGAGGCCGGCGAGCAGCCAGTTCCGGCCGGGCTCTGACCGGTAGGTTCGACTTGCCGCCATGAACAGCACGACGGCAACGAGCAGCACGAGCAACGAGGTCACGAACTGTCGGGTGATGAGATCATGGAAGTGGTAGGCCAGCATCGGGCTCGCTCCTGGTAAACGGAAACGATCCCAGGGTTCTCAGCCGGCAGTGTTCACGCCTGCCGCCACCACCAAATCTCCGCACGTCTCGACCGGATCTTCAAACGTCTGACGGCTCTATTGACTTTCGTGCAATACCCTGCGCTCGGTATGGCACGTCTTGCGCGTCCCTGGCACAGCAGACGTTTGTGAAGAAACCCGTCTGTGTGACGGTGTCACGGAGACGGGTTTCTGCACAAACGATCTTGGCTGATCGGCCCCGAGGCCCCGTCCGCCGGATATTTTGCGAAGAGAGTGCTGAGTCCGGCGGGACGCAGCGGGCCACCGCGCCCGGGCGCGGGTCAGGTCCGCAACCGGACCAAGGCGTCGGCGGCCGATTCGGCGCCCCAGACCTCGCCAGGCCGGCCCAGGATCTGGCGGACGTTCGAGGGCTGGCTCGGCAATGGGAACGACGTGAACGACTGCGAAGCCGGATCGAAGCGGACCAGCGCGTTGGCGCCGAAGTCGGACAGCCAGACGATGTCACGGTCGTCGACGTAGACGGCGTAGGCCTGGGGCTTGTCGCCGGGGAGGCGCCACTCGCCCCACGATCCGGCGGCAGGGTCGTACACGCCGACCTGGCCGGCGTTCCATTCGCTGACCCAGACCCGGCCCCGGGAGTCGCTCCAGACCCGGCGGGCGCCCTGGTTGGGTGTCGGCGGTTCGACGACCGTCGCCGCGCCGGTCGCAGGGTCCACCCGGGCGATGTGGTTGCCGGCCAGCGAGGCGTACCACACCGTCCCGTCCGGAGTGACCGTGATCCCGTACGGCCCCCGGCCCCGAGGAGCGTCGTACACCGTCATCGAGCCGCTCTTGGGATCGAGTTGGCCGTAGACGCCGGTCTGGCCGGTGAACCAGAGGATCCCCCGGCGGTCGAAGGCCGCCGTGTTCAGGTTCGCCCCCGGCCGGGTGGCGGGGAGCGGGAAGCGCTTCACCTCGTTCGTCGCCGGGTCGACGCGGACGATGGCGTTGAGGCCGGAATCCGTCACCCAGGCGGCACCGTCGGGCCCGACGATCACGCCGTGCGGTGCCGAGCCGGCCCCGAGCGGCACCTCGGTGGCCTGCTTGGAGGCGGGATCGAGTCGCCCGAGCTTCCCCGTCCGCTGGGCGGTGTACCACACCGTCCCGTCGGGGGCCGGTGCGACATCATGCGGTCCCGCCCCGGCAGGGACCGGAAACCGCTCGAGCGAGGCAGTGGCGGCCTGGCCTGCCTGCTTGTTGCTCGGGTCTCGGTTCTCGTCGCAGCCCGCTCCCGCGACCAGGGCCACGGTCAGAGTGAGGAGGAAGGCACAGAGTCGGCGCATCGTCTATACGAAGGCGCTCAGGCCCGTGATCGCCCGTCCGACGATCAGGGTGTTGATCTCCCTCGTCCCTTCGTAGGAGTAGATCGCCTCGGCGTCGGCCACGAAGCGGCCCACGTCGTGCTCCAGCAGGATTCCGTTGCCGCCCAGCAGCTCCCGGGCCAGGCCGACGGTCTCCCGGGCCTTCACCGTGCAGAACGCCTTGGCCAGGCTGGCCTGCTCGTCGGTCATGGCGCCGGCGTCCTGGAGCTGGGAGAGCCGGGCGACCATGCACAGCGACGCCGTCACGTTCCCGAGCATGCGGACGAGCTGGTCCTGCACGAGCTGGAAGCCACCGATGGGCCGGCCGAACTGCTCCCGCTTCGTGGCGTAGCGAAGGGCATGCTCGTAGGCGCCCCGGCCGCAGCCGACCGCCTGCCAGGCGACGCTGGCCCGGGTCATGCGCAGGACATTGGCGGTATCCCGGAACGACGAAGCCCGCTGCAGCCGCATGAACTCCGGCACCCGGACGCCGTCGAGGGTGATGATGGCGTTCTGCACCGCCCGGAGGGCGATCTTGTGCTCCATCTTCTCGGTCGTGAACCCCGGCGTGTCCTTCTCGACGAGGAAGCCCTTCACGTTGCCGTCGTCGACGTCGCGGGCCCAGATCACCGTCACGTCGGCGAAGGTGGCGTTCCCGATCCACTTCTTCACTCCTTGGAGGACCCAGGTGTCTCCCTCCTGCCGGCAGGTCGTCGTCAACCCGCCGGCGGCGCCCGAGCCGACCTCTGGCTCGGTCAGCCCGAAGGCGCCGATCTTCTCCATGCGGGCCATGGGCGGCAACCACTGCTCCTTCTGCTCCTCGGAGCCGCACAGATAGATCGAGCCCATGGCCAGCCCGCCGTGGACACCCATGAACGTCGCCATCGACGGGTCGATCCGGGCCAGCTCCATGGCCACGAACCCGTCGGCCAGGAAGCTCCTTCCGGGGCATCCGTAGCCGGAGTAGGCCAGCCCGGCGATGCCCAGCTCGGCCATGGCCGGCACGACTTCGAAGGGGAATTCGGCCTTGCCCCAGTAGACGTTGATGATCGGGGCGACCTGTTGCTCCATGAACGTCCGTACCCGCTTGAGGAGCAGCCGGTCCTCCTCGTCGAGGAGACCGGCGAGGTCGTAGAAGTCGCCCTCCACCGGCGGCGGAACCGCTTGGCTCATCGAGGCCCCCTTGGTCGAAACCCGGGCAAACCTTACGGCCGCCGGAATGGCCGCGTGCACTCAAGTCGTTTGCGGAACGAGACGAAACGGTATCGTCTTGTTGGGAGGCGGAGAGGGGCTCGGCATGGTGGAAGAGGGATACGACCACGGCAAACGGTGGTGGACGCTGGTCGTCCTCTGCCTCAGCCTCGTCATCGTCGTGGTCGGGAACACGGTCCTCAACGTGGCCCTGCCCACCCTGGTCCGCGAGCTCGACGCCAGCAACAGCGCGCTCCAGTGGATGGTCGACTCCTACGCCCTCGTGTTCGCCGGGCTGCTGCTCACGGCCGGTGCCCTGGGCGACCGCTTCGGGCGCAAGGGTGCGCTTCAGGCCGGCCTCGTCGTCTTCGGTGTGGCGTCGACGGTGGCCGCCTTCGCCGGCTCCTCGGGGCAGCTCATCGCCCTCCGGGCGGTCATGGGCATCGGCGCGGCGCTGATCATGCCGGCCACGCTGTCGATCCTCACCAACGTCTTCCCGCCCCACGAGCGGGCCAAGGCCATCGCCATCTGGGCCGGTCTGGCCGGCGCCGGGGCCGCCATCGGCCCGGTCACCAGCGGCTTCCTGCTCGAGCACTTCTGGTGGGGCTCGGTCTTCCTGGTCAACGTGCCGCTCGTGATCGCCGCCCTCGTCGGCGGCCGGTTCCTCGTGCCGACTTCCAGGGATCCCAACGCCGAACAGCTCGACCCGATCGGCGCCGCCCTGTCGATCGTCGGTCTGAGCGGCGTGCTGTACGGCATCATCGAGGGCCCCGTCCACGGCTGGACGGCTCCCGCCACCCTGGGCAGCCTCCTGTCCGGCCTCGCCGTGCTGGTGGTCTTCGGGTTCTGGGAGCTGCGGGCGGCGCACCCGATGCTCGACCTGCGCTTCTTCAAGAACGCCACGTTCTCGTCGGCCACGGCGGCCATCAACCTGGTGTTCTTCGCCATGTTCGGCACGTTCTTCCTGCTGACTCAGTACCTGCAGCTCGTCCTCGGCTACAGCGCTCTGGAGGCCGGCGTCCGCATGCTCCCCATGCCGTTCACGATGATGGTGGCGGCGCCCTCCAGCGCCAAGTTCGTGGAGAAGTTCGGCAACCGCAAGGTCGTGAGCACCGGTCTGCTGATCCTCGGGCTCGGCCTGCTGCTGCTGGCCCAGTCCGACGTCGACACGCCCTATTGGCATCTCGTCGTGGCCATCGTGACCATGGCAGCCGGGATGGGGCTGTCGATGGCGCCGTCGACCACCGGCATCATGGCCTCGCTGCCGCTCCGCAAGGCCGGCGTCGGTTCCGCCGTCAACGACACCACCCGGGAGCTCGGCGGGGCGCTCGGTGTCGCCGTCCTCGGCAGCATGTTGGCCTCCAGGTTCACCGCTGCCCTCCCCGGCTCGATCGAGCAGCTGCCGGACGCGGCCCAGACCGCCATCCGCTCGTCGCTCGGCGGGGCGCTGGGTGTGGCCCGCTCGCTGCCGCCGGCCGTGGGTGGTCCGCTCGAGGCGGCAGCCAAGAACGCCTACGTCGACGCCATGAGCGTGGCCATGGTCGGCGCCGCCATCGTCGTGCTCGCCACGGCGGTCATGGTGCGGCGGTTCTACCCCGACCGCCTGCTGATGCACGACGCCGGCCACGGCCGCCACCACGCCGCCCCCGGGCGGGTCGAGGCCGACGCCCCCCAGCCGTCGAAGCCGTCGAAGCCCTCGGAGCCCTCGGCGGCATGAGCTCCGCGACCGACGCCATCGCCCCCAGGTGGCGGAGCCGGCGGGCGGAGTCAGCCATCCTCAAGGCCACCATCGCCCTGCTGGAGGAGGTCGGTTTCGGCGGGCTCACAATCGACGGCATCGCCGCTCGGGCCGGCGTGGGCAAGGCCACGATCTACCGGCACTGGTCATCGAAGGCCGAAGTGGCCGTGGAAGCGTTCCGGGCCTTCATCCCGCCCCTCGACGACCCCGACACCGGTTCCCTGGCCGACGACCTGCGGGCTCTGCTGCACCAGATGGTGGACGGGCTGGCCAACTCACCGCTGGCCGGCATCCTGCCGTCGCTGGTGGAAGCGGCGGAGCGGGACCCGGAGGTGGAGCGGCTGTTCAAGGACTTCGGTACCACCCGCCGCAACGTCTTCCGCGGCGTGTTCACCCGGGCCGCCGCCCGGGGCGAGCTGCGGGCCGGGCTCGACCACGATCTGGCCATCGATCTCCTGGTCGGCCCGATCTTCACCCGCCGGCTGGTCACCCGCCGGCCGCTGACCCGTAAGCACGCCAACGCCGTCCTGGAGATGCTGCTGCCGGTGTTCCACCGCTAGCGGACCGCGGCCCTCCGCCGGCCGAGGCGCCTCCCCCTACGCCGGCCGAGGCGCCTCCGGCCGGTTGCCGGCCACGAAGTTGCGCAGTCCCTCGATCATCTCCGGATCGGTGGCGGTGGGGCGGCAGAGGCCCGCTTCCATGTACAGGCCGGCTTCCAGGCCGACGCCCCAGGTCGCCAGCGTGGCCGCCCGGTCGGCCCGCAGGCTGGCCTGGGGGTAGCCGGCGATGCGGTCGGCCAGCTCCAGCGCCCGGTCGAGCGCCCGTCCCTCCGGCACGACCTCCTGGACCAGCCCGATCGCCTGCGCCCGGGAGGCGTCGATGCGGACGCCGGTCTCGATCATCCACAGCGCGTTGCCCTGGCCCATGATGCGGGGGAAGCGCTGCGTGCCCCCGTCGACGAACGGCACGCCCCAGCGCCGGTTGAGGGCGCCGAACTCGGCGGTGGCCGAGGCGATCCGGAAATCGCACCAGCAGGCCAGTTCCATGCCGCCGGCGAAGCAGTAGCCGTTGACGGCGGCGATCGTCGGCTTGCCGGGGTCGAGCTTGGCGAAACCGATGGGACCGGCCCGGTCGGTGTGGCGATGGTGCATGAGCTCGTCGACGTCCTTCAGGTTGGCGCCGGCGCAGAACGCCCGGTCGCCGGCGCCGGTGACGACCAGCACCCGGGCGGAGTCGTCAGCCGCGAAGGCATCGATTCCCTCGGCGAGGCCGACGGCCATCGCAGCCGTGATGCTGTTGTGGGCCTCAGGCCGATTGAGCGTGATCAGTGTGACGGCGCCCCGCCGGTTGACGAGCAACTCGTCCATCGAACTCCTCCCTCGCCTTGGAACGCAGGGAGGCTATGTCGGAGCGGCGGGTCTCGCCGTTCGTGGTCCTGGCCGGCGACGCAACGGGTGTCACGGTCGAGGTCGGAATCGGCGTCGCCGCCGGCGGCGGGGCGGCCGCCACCGTGGCGGTCGGCGTGGCGGCGGAGACGACCGGTGGCGGCGACGGTCGGGGGGTCGAGGGCGTGATCCGGCGGGGCCGGACCGTCGTCGCCGTGAACTTCACCGCCGGCCGCGCCGCAGCGGCCGTGCCGGCCGCCGCCTCGTCGGCGTCGGGCCGGGGCGGGGGTTCCGCCCCGGCCGCCGCACCGGCGCCGTTGGCGGGCGGCTGCGGCCCGGCGGCCGGGGTGCCGGCCGGACGGGTGGAGCCGGTGCGGGGCACGTAATCCGGCACGTAGGCCTGCACGGCCGGCAGGGCCAGACCGTCAGGACCCGGGGCGGTGTCGGGCCGCATGAGTTGCGGCAGCGACAACATGACGCCGAGCCACGCCACCACCAGCGACAGGGCCGGCAGCGCGGGCCGGATGGTGCGACCGGCCTGCCGGGCCGCTCCGGGCACCCCGGCCGCCGCCACCGTCAGCCGTCGGGCCGGTCGCGGCAGGTCGGCGGGCACCGCCGCCGCCAGTCCGGGCGGCAACAGGTGGGGGGCGGGACGCAGGGCGGGGGCGTTGGTCAGCGAGTGGTGTTGTGCCTCGCCGCCCAGCAGCGGGGCGGCGGGGACGGCGGCGGCCAACGTCGCCGGGCCGTTGGCCAGCTCCCCGCGGCGCATCCGGCAGGTGGGGCAGATGTCGAGGTGCGACCGCACCAGCACGCCCTTGGCCGGGTCGAGCGTCGCGGCCTGGAACGCATCGAGGTTGGCGACCGTGAACCGGCAGTCGGCCCTCACCTCATGGCTGCTCAGGGCGGCGTGCGAGGCGGCGTCGACGTCCTTCCGGGCCTGCCCGACCAGTGCCGCCATCTCGTCCGGCTGCCCACCCATCAGGGCGGCGATCTCGCTCGGCGTCATTGCCTCCACCTCGGACAGCCACAGCGCGGTGCGGGTCGGCTCCGAAAGGGCGGCCAGCCCGGCCCGCACGACGTGGTGCTCGAGGGAGGAGAGCACCAGTTCGCCGTCGGGGGCGAGGCCGGCCAGCGGGGCGGGGGAGCCGTGGGCCCGTCCGGCGTCCCGGGCCCGATCGAGGGCCACCTGACGAACACAAGCCAGGAGGTAAGGGCGAAATCTCACGCTCGCCGGCGTCAAGGCCTCACAATTCTCTGGAAGTGCCGAAAAGACCCGTGTAAATCCCTGGATGACCGCCAGCTCCGCATCGGGCGAGAACCTTGACACCACGCAGGCCACCCGCCAGGCGGCGGCGTTGTGCCGCAGGTAGAGCACCCCGAAGGCCAAGCGGTCTCCGGCGCGCGCCGCGTCGACCAGCGTCAGGTCGTCGGCGGTCGTGGGGTCGTCAAGGTGGGATGCCATGCTCTCCCTTCCCCTCCCCCGGGGAGATCAGGGGTCGCGTGTCAAAACCCGCGCCTGCTGATCGGAATCGTCGGCTTTCATTCCCAGCTTGAGCCCGGTTCTCACGTAGCGTGGTCAGAGATGTCCGATTCGTGACCATACCGGGGCCCGTGACGAGCGCTCCGTACCCTTGTCGCCCAGATGACCGCCTCGCAGATGATCGTGGTGGACCACCTCGCCCGGCTCGACGACGGCACCGTGGTCGTGGCCGGGATCGACGGCAACCACGAGCACATCGCGCCCCTCCGGGACAGGCCCTGGGACACCGCCGCCACCACCCGCGGCGGCGGGCCGTTCGGCATCGGGGAAACGGTCGACATCGGCTTCTCCCGCCGCAGCGGGGCGCCGCCGCTGGTCGAGGAGCGGGAGATCGAGGAAGCCAACCTCACCCGGCTCGGCCGGCTGCCCGACGCCCAGTTCTGGTCGCTGCTGGAGATCCTCGGCCACGACCACCTCCCGTCGATCTACGGGGAAGACCTGAAGGTGACGCCGTCGGGGGCGGCCTCCGTGCCGGTCGGCCGGGGGAAGGCGTCACTCGGGGTGCTGCGCTGCCCCGGTCCGGCCGAGCTGTTCCGGCGGGGCGGGCAGCTCCGCATGGGCCTCGACGACCTCCGGCTCGGCTCGCTCGACCTCAACGTCTGCGACCACCGCCTGCGGGACGAGAAGGGCGTGCCGATCGACTCGCTGTGGAAGGTCATCCGCCGCCGGGTCCAGAGCGGCGAACCGGTCATCCTGTCGGTGGGGCTGAGCCAGCCGTTCAACGGCATGCACTGGCTGCGGGTCGACAACATCCACTTCCGGGACTACTTCGACGACCACCCGGTGTTCCGCTTCGCCCACTGATCCGGAGGGCGGGCGCGCCGGGCGCTAGGAGCCGGTGTACTTCGGCGGGCGCCGTTCGGCGAAGGCGGCCACTCCTTCGGCGAAGTCGTCGGTGGAACGCAGCAGACCGTAGGCCAGGCCCTCGAGCTCCAGGCCGACGTGGAGCGGTGCGTCGTAGGCGAGGTTGAGCACCCGCTTGGCCACCTTGAGGGCCAGCGGCGCCTTGGCCGCCAGTTCCAGGGCGATCTCGGTGGTGCGGCGGTCGAGGTCGGCGAGGGGGACGACCTCGGCGACGAGCCCCCACTGCAGCGCTTCAGCGGCCGGGATGCGCCGGCCGCGGAGGATGGCGTCCTTGGCCCGGGACAGGCCGACGAGATGGGCGAGGCGCTGCGTCCCGCCGCTGCCGGGGATCATGCCCAGAGTGATCTCGGGCAGGCCGAGGAGCGTGTCGTCGGCCGCCACCCGCAGGTCGCAGGCCAGGGCCACCTCGAGGCCGACGCCGAAGGTGTAGCCGTGCAGCTTGGCCACCACCGGCTTCGGGCACCGCTCGGCGGCGGCGATGTTCCGGGCCAGGTGGGAGAGTTGCTCGGGCGTGCGGGTCATGAAGCCCGGGATGTCACCGCCGGCAGTGAAGGCCTCGTCGCCGGCGCCGCCGAGGACGATGACCCGCACCGTCTCGTCGTCGCCGAGGTCGGCGAAGACGCCGGCCAGCTGGTCCCGGGCGGCCAGGCTGACCCGGTTCATCTTCTCGGGAACGTCGAGCGTGATCGTGGCGATCCCGCGTCCGGCGTCGCGTGCGACGTGGAACCCGTCGTAGGTCTCGGTCATGAGCCGGGATCCTCGCGCGCCGCGGCCGTGCCGGCCCGGGCGGCGGCGGCGATGGCGGCCACGATCGGCTCGTAACCGGTGCAGCGGCAGAGATGGCCGGAGAGCAGCCGGCGGATCTCGTCCTCGTCGGGCGGGTCCATGGCTCCGGTGGCGGACTGGTCGAGCCGTTCGGCGGCGGCCATGAGGATGCCGGGGGTGCAGAACCCGCACTGCAGGGCGAAGTGGCGCCGGAAGGCGTCCTGCAGCGGATGGAGGGTCCGGCTCTCGTCGTCGTGGGCGAGGCCCTCCACGGTGGCGATGTCGCGGTCCTCCGCCTGCCGGGCGAGGAGGAGGCAGGAGCGGACGGCGACGCCGTCGACCCGGACGGTGCAGGCGCCGCACACGCCGTGCTCGCAGCCGACGTGGGTGCCCCGCAGGCCCAGATCGTGCCGGAGGAAGTCGGACAGCAGCCGCCGGTCGGGAACGCCCTCCAGCGACACGGTGCGGCCGTTGACCGTGCACCCTCCGGCGCCGGCGCCGGCGCCGGCACCCGTTCCCGGCCCGGATCGTGCCGGTGGAGCGGAACGATCGGGGCCGACAACGGTGCGGGCGTCGACCGCCCGGGCGAGGGCGGCGGTGACCGAGCGCCCGACGAGCACGCCGATCAGGTGCCGTTGGTAGTCGGCCGGGGCGTGCAGAGAGCCGGTGGGGTCGACCCCGCCCGAGGCGACATGGGCGACGTCGTCCGGCGTGGCTCCCGAGAGGAGGGCCTCGGCGGCCTCCGGGAGCAGCAGTGGGCGGTCGGCGACGGCGCCGGCGGCCACCCGGGCGGCGACGATCCGGCCGTCCTGGTCGACGCGCATCCAGACGGCGGCCGCGGCCAGCGGGAAATCGCCGTGACGTTGCGCCACTTCGAGGAGCGCGCTGCCTTCTCGCACGCCGGCACCGGGGAACCGGAGGTCGACGATCAGCTCGCCGGGCCGGAGCGTGGTGGTGAGGAACCCGGCGAAGAGATCGTCGGCGGGGATGTCGCGCCGGCCGTCCGGTCCTTCGGCGACCACGGATCCGCCGAGAGCCAGCAGGGCGAGCGGCAGTTCGGCGGCGGGGTCGGCGTGGGCCACGGAGCCGCCGACGGTGCCGCGGTTGCGGGTGGCGACGTGCCCGACCAGCGGGAGGCCGTCGGCCAGTGCGCCGATGTCGGCGGCCTGCGGCGACAGTTCCAGCGTCCGCTGGCGGGTGAGGGCCCCGACGGCGAGGACGCCGTCGCGCTGTTCGATCCGATCGAGATCCCCCAGACCGTTGAGGTCGACGACGACCCCGGGCGCGGCCAGGCGGAGATTGAGCATCGGCACGAGGCTCTGGCCGCCGGCCAGCGGCCGGGCTTCGTCGCCGTGCTCGGCCAGCCGCTCCACGGCCTCGGCCAGCGTCGCCGGCCGTTCGTAGCGGAAGGCCGGTGGCTTCATGTCCGCTCTGCGCCGCCGGAGGCCGGTCGCTGAGCCCGGGCGAGGAGGGACCAGACCCGAGCCGGCGTGAGGGGGAGTTCGACGTCGATCTCGTCTGGGAGGGCGTCGAGACCCAGGGCGTCGGCCACGGCGTTCGCGATGGCGGCGGGGGCGGTCATGGTCGTGCCTTCGCCGAGGCCCTTGGCCCCGAGCGGTGTGACCGGGGAAGGGGATTCGACCATCACGGTGGTGGGGCGGGGGAGTTCGGTGGCGGTCGGCGTCGGGTAGTCGACGAACGTCGTGGTGAGCAGGTTGCCGGCGTCGTCGTACACGTGACGTTCGAGGAGGGCGGCGCCGAGGCCGTGGGCCAGTCCGCCCAGCACCTGACCTTCGGCCAGTTGCGGGTGGAGCACCCGGCCGGCGTCGTGGACGCTGACGTAGTCGCGCACCCGCACCTCGCCGGTGTCGGTGTCGACCTCGACCACGGCGACGTCGGCCAGGAACCCGTAGGCGGCCGACGAGTTCACCGTGTCGTCCGGCGCCGGCGCCCCCAGGCCGGGCACGGAGAACGTCGCCGTGAGCGAGAGGCCGTCGACGCCGTCGGGCAGGCCGGCCGGATCCCAGTGGGCGGCGCCGGCCACCCGGCGGAGCGACACCGACCGGTCCGGTGTGCCGACCACCCGGGCGGAGCCGTCGACCAGCTCGACGTCGGCCGGCGGGCACTCGAGCATGTCGGCGGCGATCGCCCGGACCCGTTCGGCGAGCTGCAGCGCGGCGCCGTGGACGGCCGCCGCCACCGTGACGGCGAAGCGGCTCGAGTAGTTGCCGGAGCTGACGGTGAAGGCCCGGGCGCTGGTGTCGGCGCCGGGATGGACGGTCACGTCGTCCGGCCGCACCCCGAGGGCGTCGGCCACGATGCCGGCGGCCACCGTCCGGTGGCCCTGGCCCTGCGGCGTGGAGGTGAACGAGACGCTCACCCCTCCGCCGGGTCGACCAGCGTGATGTAGCCCATGTTCGAGGCCGACGGTTCCACGACGCAGGCGAGCCCGATCCCGAGGCGGCGCCGTTCGCTCCGCCGCTCCGCCTGCCGGCGACGCAGTGCTCCGTAGCCGGCGAGCTCCAGGGCCTGTTCGAGGCACGCGACGTAATCCCCGGAGTCGTAGACGCCGCCGCCGGCGGCCCGGTAGGGCATGGCCGAGGCGGGCACGAGGTTGCGGCGCACGACCTCGACGGGGTCGAGACCGAGGCGGGCGGCGGCGATGGCCATCGTCCGCTCCAGGGCGAACGACAGTTGCGGGCCGCCGAAGCCCCGGTTGAGGCCGGTGGGGCAGCGGTTGGTGACCACGACCCGGCTGCGGACCTCGACGTCGCGCACCGCATACGGCCCGGTGATGCAACCGTGCATCCGGTACAGCGTCGCCGGCTCCGGCGCCCGCACGTAGGCGCCGACGTCGTCGACGAGATCGAGCCGCAAGGCCACCAGTTCACCGGACGACGAAAACCCCGCCTCCACCGTCGACAGCCGCTCGGTGGCCATCGACGACGCCAGGAGGTGCTCGACCCGGTCCTCCGTCCACCGGACGGGAACGCCGAAGCGGCGCGACGCCAGAGCCATCAGCACCACCGAGGTGAACACCGACGCCTTCACGCCGAACGAGCCGCCGGAGTCCGGCGGCGACACCAGCCGCAGCTTGGCCGCCGGCAGACCGAGCGCCGCCGCCGCCACGCCGTGGAGGGTGAAGGGCCCCTGGAAGTTCGACCAGGCCGTGACCGAGCCGGCGCCGACGTCCCAGGCGCAGATCACACCGAGGCCCTCGACCGGTGTGCACGAGGACCGGGGATGGCGGAAGCAGCGCCGCACCACGAGGTCGGCGCCGGCCAGTCGTGAGCCGGCGCCGCCGTAGGAGAACCGCCGGTCGGACACGACGTTGCTCCCGACGCCCTCGTGGAGCACCGGCCCGTCCGCCGCCAGGGCCGCGTCGAGCGACGCCGCCACCGGGAGCGGGTCGTACTCCACGGCCACCAGTTCGGCGGCGTCCTCGGCCACGTAGCGGTCACGGGCCACGACGACCGCCACCGGTTCGCCGACGTAGCGCACCCGGTCGACCGCCGCCGCCCAGTGCTCGACCCGGCGGCCGATGGCCGACGGGAACGGCCGGGACAGTGCCACCACGTCGTGGCCGGTCAACACCCCCACGACGCCGGGCAGCGCCCGGGCCGCCGTCACATCGATCGACACGAGGCGGGCGTGGGCCTCCGTCGAGCGCACCACCGCCGCCTCGGCGATGTGGGGCAACGGGGCGAGGTCGTCCATGAACCAGCCCTCGCCCCGCAGCAGGGCGTCGTCCTCGACGCGGAACACCTACGTGACTTGGACCGTCCCGGCCATCCCGGGATGGAGCAGGCACAGGTAGGGGTACCGGCCGGCCTTGGTGAAGGTCAGCGAGAACGTCTCGACGGGGTAGTACGGCTTCGGGCCGAAGATCCCGGAGTGTGACACGCCCCCGGCGAACTTCGACCCGGACTCCGCTCCCGCCGGCAGGAGGGCGTCGGGCTCGCTGGGGCTGGCGAACGGCGGCTCGAAGCTGACCGTGTGGGGCATCCACGTGGTCACGCTGCGCCAGGTGACGGTCTGCCCCACTTTGATCGACACCGTCTCGGGGGCGAACCGGTTGACGACCACCAGCTTGTCGCCCCAGCTGGCGGCCACCGTCGTGCCGGTGGCCGTCGTCTCCGGGGCCGGCGGCGCCAGTCCGGCCACCGCCGCCTTGGCCTGGCCGAGCTCCTTGTCGGCGGCGGCGGCCACCTCGGCCGGCGTCTGGCGCTCGGTGTCGGAGCCGACGACCTGGACCGTCGACTCCATGAAGGGGTGTAGGAGGCAGGTGACGAGGTAGGGCCCGGGGGCGATCTCGGTGGCCAGCTTGACGGTGGTCGTCTTCGGCCCCGCCTCGGGCGGGAGGGAGGTGGGCAGGATGACGCCGGAGTTCCAGAAGCCCCGGCCCTCGAACTCCGGTGTGCCGGCCGTCGGCGGAGGGCAGGACGTCATGGCCGGCTTCACCGGCTCCGTGGTGAAGCAGGGCTTGAACACCGCCGGGTTCTCCTGGCCCGCCTTCGTCACCACCGGGGGCGAGTCGGAGCGGTCGCTCTTCACCCCGAAGGTCACGGTGTGGATGTCGTTCGACGACCGGTTGTCGAACGTGATCGAGTCCCCGGGCCGGACGGAGACGGTCTTCGGGAAGTAGGTGCCGAATACGAAGTTCTCCGCTCCGAGCGTGGAGGGGCCGTCGACGACGACCGTGTAGGACTGGGGCCCGGTGGAGGGAGTCGGGGTGGCGGTGGTCGTGGCCGAGCTATCGGTCGAATCGTCGTCGCCGCAGCCTGAGCTCACCAGCGCCACGATCGACAGAGACACCATGAGAATGCGGGAAGTTCGCATGGCGGGATCGTAGGCCTACCCTTAGGCCCATGGAGCACAAGCCTCGCAGCAAGGACGTCACCGAGGGGATGGAGCGGGCACCGGCCCGGGCGATGCTCCGGGCGGTCGGGATGGGGGACAGCGACTGGGGTCGCTCCCAGGTCGGGATCGCCTCCTCCTGGAACGAGGTCACCCCCTGCAATGTGCCGCTGGCCCGCCTGGCCAAGGCGGCCAAGGAGGGCGTGCGGGCGGCCGGGGGTTTCCCGCTGGAGTTCACCACCATCGCCGTGTCGGACGGCATCTCCATGGGGACGGAGGGCATGCGGGCCTCCCTCTCCTCCCGGGAGATCATCGCCGACTCCGTCGAATGCATGATGCACGGCGAGCGCTTCGACGGCATGGTCACGCTGGCCGGCTGCGACAAGAGCCTCCCGGGGATGCTCATGGCCTCGGCCCGCCTCAACCTGCCGTCGGTGTTCCTCTACGGCGGGACGATCATGCCCGGCCGCTACGGCGACAAGGACATCAGCATCCAGGACGTCTTCGAGGCCGTCGGCGCCTGCGCGGCGGGGATCATCTCCCGCGACGATCTCGACGACATCGAGCGGGCCGCCTGCCCCGGCGAGGGATCCTGTGCCGGGATGTTCACCGCCAACACGATGTCGTCGATCGCCGAAGCCATCGGCATGTCGCTTCCCGGGTCGGCCACGCCACCGGCCATCGACACCCGGCGCGACGCCTTCGCCCACGCCTCGGGCGAGGCGGTGATGAACCTCCTCCAGCTCGGCATCCGGCCCCGCCAGATCATGACGAAGGAGGCGTTCGAGAACGCCATCGCCGTGTCGATGGCGCTCGGCGGGTCGACCAACGCGGTGCTGCACCTGCTGGCCATCGCCCACGAGGCCCGCGTCGACCTGGGCATCGACGACTTCGACCGCATCTCCCGCAAAGTCCCCCACATCGGCGACACGAAGCCGGGCGGCCGCTACCAGATGGTCGACATCGACCGCATCGGCGGCATCCCCGTCGTCATGCGGGAGCTGCTCGAGGCCGGGCTCCTGCACGGCGACTGCCTCACCGTCACCGGCCGGACCGTGGCCGAGAACCTCGACGCCCTCGACCCACCCGGCCCCGACGGGCAGGTGATCCGGCCGCTCAGCGACCCCGTCCACAGCCAGGGTGGCACCGGCATCCTCTACGGATCGCTGGCCCCGGAAGGGGCGGTGGTCAAGATCGCCGGGATGGACGGGCTGCGCTTCGAGGGCCGGGCCCGGGTCTTCGACGACGAGACCGACTGCATGGCCTACGTCACCGGCGGGCGCTGCCAGCCGGGCGACGTCCTCATCATCCGCTACGAGGGTCCCAGGGGCGGGCCGGGCATGCGGGAGATGCTGGCCGTCACCGCCGCCGTCAAGGGGACGGGCCACTCGCAGGACGTCGCCCTGGTCACCGACGGCCGCTTCTCCGGCGCCACCCACGGCTTCTCGGTGGCCCACGTCGCCCCCGAGGCGACCGACGGCGGCCCGATCGCCTTCGTGGAGGACGGCGACCCGGTCGTGATCGACGTCCCCAACCGCCGGCTCGACGTTCTGGTCGACGAGGCGACCATGGCCCGCCGCCGGGAGGGCTGGAAGCCGAAGGATCCGAGGTACACGAGCGGGTTCCTGGCCAAGTACGCCAAGCTCGTCCAGTCGGCCTCCCGGGGCGCCATCACGAACCTCGGCTGACGCATGCCGGAGCTGATCGAGGTCGAGGCCTACCGGCAGCTGGCCGAACTGGCCCTCGAGCGCAAGATCACCGAGATCGTGGCGCCCGACGCCTGGTGGCTCAAGGGCGGCCTGGCGGCCGACGGGCTGAACGACGCCCTCGTCGGACGGCACTTCCTGGCCGCCCGGCGGACCGGCAAGCGGCTGCTGCTCGACACCAGCGACGCCGGGCCCGTCCTCGGCCTGAAGTTCGGCATGACCGGCCGGCTGCTGGTCGACGGCCGGTTGGGCGTCGAGAAGCTGGAATACTCGTCGAACCGGGAGGTCGAGGCCTGGGACCGGCTGGTCGTGCGCTTCGCCGACGGCGGCGATCTCCGGGTCCGGGACCCGCGCCGGCTCGGCGGCGCCGAGCTCGATCCCGCCGAGGGAAAGCTCGGGCCCGACGCCGTGAACCTCAACCTGGCGGGGCTCCGCAAGGTGCTCGGCGACGGGCGGATCGCCCTCAAGGCCCGGCTCATGGACCAGTCGAAGATCGCCGGTCTCGGCAACCTCCTGGTCGACGAAGCGCTGTTCCAGGCCGGTCTCGATCCCGCCCGCCCGGCCGGCAGCCTCGACGACCGGGAGCTGAAGAGCCTGCACCGGGCGATCCGGGCCACGTTGCGGAACCTGACCCGGCGGGGCGGTTCCCACACCGGCTCCCTGCACCCGGCCCGCCACCGGGATGGCCTGTGCCCGATCGACGGCGCTCCGCTGCTGCGGCGCACCATCGGCGGGCGCACCACCTATTCGTGTCCGGTTCACCAGCTCTGAAGACGGCCGACGCACCGGCCGCCTATCGTGCCCTGACATGACCGTGCCGCTACAGGAAGCACGCCACAGCTTGCTGGAACGGGCCGGCGCCTACGTCCGGTCCCGGCTCCATGGCCCGCAGGCGGAGAAGGCCGAGGAGTTCGTGCGGGCGTACTGGGAGCGGGTGCCGGCCGAGGATCTCGTCGACCGCGACCCGGTCGACCTGGCCGGCGCCGCCCTGGCCCACATGCATCTGGCCGAGCGCCGCCCACCCGGCACCCCGAAGGTCCGGGTCTACACGCCGACGTTCGACGACCACGGCTGGGCGTCGACCCATTCGGTGGTCGAGGTCGTCGTCGACGACATGCCCTTCCTCCTCGACTCGGTGTCGATGGAGCTCGTCCGCCAGGGCTGCGGCCTCCATCTGGTGGTCCACCCGGTCATCGCCGGCCAGTCGTTCATCCACGTCGAGATCGACCGCCAGCCGGCCGGCGGGCGGATGGACCAGCTCCGGGCCGGGCTCCTGGCGGTCCTCGAGGACGTACGGGCGGCGGTGGAGGACTGGCCGGCCATGCGGGCCCAGGCCCTGGCCGTGGCCACCGATCTGGAGGAACACCCGCCGCCGGGCGACGGGGACGACGCGCTCGACGCCGACGAGGCGCGGGACTTCCTCCGCTTCCTGGCCGAAGACCACTTCGTCTTCCTCGGCTTCCGGGAGTACGAGCTCGTCCGGGGGGAGAGCGGCGATGACAGCCTCAAGCCGCTGCCCGGTTCAGGGCTCGGGATCATGCGCGACGACCCGGCCGCCGACCCGGCCACGCCGTCCCGCAGCTTCGCCCGGGTGCCCCGGGAGCTGCGGCGCCAGTCGCCGCCGAGCCAGCCGCTGATCCTGACCAAGGCCGGGGCCCGGGCCACCGTCCACCGCCCGACGCCGCTCGATTACATCGGTGCGAAGCGCTACGACGACAACGGGGTGGTCGTCGGCGAGCGCCGCTTCCTCGGCCTCTACACGTCGACGATGCACAAGGCGCCCACCGCCGACATTCCCGTCCTGCGCCGGACGGTGGCGGCGGTGATGGAGCGGGCCGGTTTCGCGCCCGCCTCGCACGACGCCAAGGCCCTGGCCGAGGTCATCGAATCGTTGCCCCGCCTGGAGCTGCTCGAGGTCACGCCCTCGGAGCTGTTCGACACGGCCATGGGAATCCTGGCCCTCCAGGAACGGCAGCGGGTACGGCTCTTCGCCCGCCGCGACCGCTTCGGGCGGCACTGGTCCTGCCTCGTCTACGTGCCGCTCGACCGCTACACGCAGGTCGTCCGGCAGCGGATCACCGAGATCCTCATGACCGCGTTCGGCGGCACCGGGTTCGAGTACTCGGCCCAGGTGGGGGAGTCCGTGCTGGCCCGCCTCCACTTCATCGTCCACACGGAGCCGGGCAGCACGGTCATGCCCGATCTGGCGGTGGTCGAGGTCCGCATCGCCCACGCCACCCGGTCGTGGGCCGACGACCTGTCGGAAGCGCTCCTCGAGGGCTACGGCGAGGAGCGGGGTCTCGCCCTCCTGCGGCGCTACGGGTCGGCGTTCCCCGCCGCCTACCGCGACGACTTCCCCGCCCGGGCGGCGGTGGCCGACATCGCCCGGATGGAGTCCCTGGCCGAAGGGTCCATCGCGCTGAGCCTGTCCCAGCCGCTGGAGGCGGACGGGCTGCTGCGCTTCAAGCTGTTCTCCGCCGGCCGGCCCGTCCCCCTGTCCGACGTCCTGCCTCTGCTGGAGAACATGGGCGTGCGGGTGCTCGATCAGCGGCCCTACGAGGTCCGCGCCCCGGGCGCCGACGACGCGGTGTGGATCCATGACTTCGGCCTGCGGCCGGCAGAAGGGGAGCTCGAAGCCGACGGCGTGAAGGGCATCTTCACCGAAGCGTTCGCCGCCACCTGGCGAGGGGAGGCGGAGAACGACGGGTTCAACCGCCTCGTGCTGGGCGCGGGATTGACCGGCCGGGAGGTGGAGGTCCTCCGGGCCTACAGCAAGTACCTCCGCCAGGTCGGCAGTGCCTTCTCGCAGACGTACATGGAGCGGACGCTGGCCGCCAACCCCCACATCGCCCGGCTGCTGGTCGAGCTGTTCCACGCCCGGTTCGATCCCGCCCGCCAGCCCGATCCGGACGACGAGGCCAGTGTCCTGACCAAGAAGCTCGAGGCGGCCATCGACGCCGTCGCCAGCCTCGACGAGGACCGCATCCTCCGGTCGTTCCTGGCCCTGGTGCAGGCGACGTTGCGCACCAACTGGTTTAGGAAGGCCGATGCGGCGGGTCACCCGGTGGTGTTCAAGCTCGATCCCACCCAGGTGCCCGACCTGCCGCTGCCCCGGCCCCGCTACGAGATCTTCGTCTGCTCGCCCCGGGTCGAGGGCGTGCACCTCCGGGGCGGCCGGGTCAGCCGGGGCGGGCTGCGGTGGTCGGACCGCCGGGAGGACTTCCGCACCGAGGTCCTCGGGCTCATGAAGGCCCAGATGGTGAAGAACGCCGTCATCGTGCCGGTCGGGGCCAAGGGCGGTTTCGTGATGAAGCGGCCGCCGGCCCCCGGGGTCCGGGGTGTCCCCGACAAGACAGCTGATCGGGACGCCGTCGCCGCCGAGGTGGCGGCCTGCTACCGCGACTTCGTCTCCGGCCTCCTCGACGTAACCGACAACATCGTCGGCGGTGAGGTCATCCACCCGCCGGCGGTGTTCACCTACGACGGTGACGATCCCTATCTGGTCGTGGCGGCCGACAAGGGGACGGCGACGTTCTCCGACCTGGCCAACTCGATCGCCGCCGAGTACGGCTTCTGGCTCGGCGACGCCTTCGCCTCCGGTGGCTCGTCGGGCTACGACCACAAGAAGATGGGCATCACCGCCAAGGGCGCCTGGGAGTCGGTCAAGCGCCACTTCCGCGACTTCGGCGTCGACGCCGACACGGCGCCGATCACCGTGGCCGGCATCGGCGACATGTCGGGGGACGTGTTCGGCAACGGGATGCTCTGCTCCCGCTCGCTCAAGCTGGTGGCGGCGTTCGACCACCGGCACGTCTTCCTTGATCCCGATCCCGACCCGGCGGCCAGCGCCGCCGAGCGGGAGCGGCTCTTCAACCTGCCCCGCTCGTCGTGGGCCGACTACGACCCCGACGTGATCTCGCCCGGCGGCGGCGTGTTCCCCCGGACCGCCAAGCTGATCCCGCTGTCACCCGAGGTGCGGGCGGCGCTCGATGTCGACGCCGAAGCGCTCCGGCCGGCCGAGCTCATCAAGGCCGTCCTGCGGGCGCCGGTCGACCTGCTGTGGAACGGCGGCATCGGGACGTACGTGAAGGCCTCGACCGAGACCCACGCCGACGTCGGCGACAAGGCCAACGACACGGTGCGCATCGATGCCACCGAGCTGCGGGCCCGGGTGGTGGGGGAGGGCGGCAACCTCGGCTTCACGCAACGGGGTCGCATCGAATTCGCCCTGGCCGGCGGGCGGATCAACACCGACGCCATCGACAACTCCGGCGGCGTCGACTGCTCCGACCACGAGGTCAACATCAAGATCCTGCTCGACAGCGTCGTGGCCGACGGCGAGCTGACCGTCCGGCAGCGGGACCGGCTGCTGGCCGAGATGACCGACGAAGTGGCGGCCATGGTCCTGCGGGACAACTACGACCAGACCGGGGCGCTGGCCGTGGCCCGGGCCCAGGCGGGGCCGATGGTCGACGTCCACGCCCGGTACCTCCGCCGGCTGGAGAGCGAGGGGACCCTCGACCGGGCCATCGAGTTCCTGCCCTCCGACGAGGTCCTGGCCCAGCGGCGCTCGGCCGGCACCGGTCTCACCACCCCGGAGTTCGCCGTCCTGCTGGCCTACACGAAGATCGACGTGTCGTCCCGGCTGCTGGCCTCCGACGTGCCGGAGGATCCGTGGCTGTGCCGGGAGCTGGCCGCCTACTTCCCGACGCCGCTGCGCGACGAACGCTTCGCCGGCGCCATGGCCCGTCACCCCCTCCGGCGGGAGATCATCGCCACGCGGGTCACCAACCTCCTCGTCGACCGGGTCGGCACGAGCTTCATGCACCGGCTGTGCGAGGAGACCGGTGCACCGATGCCCGAACTGGCCCGGGCCCACTTCGCGGCCTGGGAGATCTTCGGGTTGGAGGAGCTGTGGAGTGCCGTCGAGGCGCTCGACAACCTGGTGCCGGCCGCCGTCCAGATCGAGATGGTCCTGCCGATGCGGCGCCTGGCCGAACGGGCCACCCGGTGGCTGGTGCGCCACGGTCCCAAGCCGCTCGACGTCTCCACGACCGTGGCCGCCAACGCCTCCGGCGCCGCCCGGCTCGGCCGGCTCCTGCCCACTCTGCTGTCGGCGGCCGACCGGACGGCGGCCGACGCTCGGGCCTCGGCCTGGATCGACGCCGGCGCCGGCAAGGAACTCGCCGCCCGCCTGGCCGCCCTCGACGGGCTCGCCCCCGCGCTCGACATCATCCACGTGGCCGGCAGCGAGGACGAGATCGACGACGTCGCCGCCGTGTACTTCGCCCTCGGCGAGCAGCTGGAGTTCGACTGGCTGCGGGACCGGATCACCGCCCTGCCCCGCGACGACCGCTGGCAGGCCCTGGCCCGGTCGGCCCTGGGCGACGACTACGCCCAGGAACGGGCGGCGCTGACCGCCGATGTCCTCCGGGCGGCCCGGGGGACGGGGGGTGTCCCCCCGACAGCGGCGGCGGGAGCCGCCAAGGACAGTTTGGAGCGCTGGTTGGGTCATCACCGGCCGGCCGTCGACCGGTTCCTGGCCGTGATCGACGACATCCGGTCGGGGCCCGCCTCCCCTGACCTGGCCACGCTGTCGGTGGCCATGCGGGAGGCCCGGGCGCTCAATACGGCCGAGGGCTGAGCGCCGGATCCAGACAGCCCGAATCCGTGCTTTGATCTGCCGGGAGGGCTGGACCGCCGCCGGAGGAACCATATGCCGGGTGACAGGAGGGTCATCAGCGAATCGCCGGCGCGGCTCGAGGTCCGACTGCTCGGTGCCGTCGAAGTCATCTTGGACGGTCGCCGTCTCCGCGCCTTCAACTCTCTTCGCTTGCAGCGGTTCCTGGCGTCGATCGTGTTGCGGAGAGACTTGCAGCACCGCTCACGACTCGCGTTTGAGCTCTGGCCCGACTCCGACGAACGTCAGGCGCGGACCAACCTCAGAAAGCTGCTGCACGACTTCCGCCACTCCCTTCCCGACAGCGGCGACTTCGTCCACATCGACAACGAGATTGTGCGATGGATTCCGACGGGGTCGAGCGAGGTCGATGTGCTGAGGTTCCGCCACGCCATTGCGGCCGGCCATCTCGAGCTGGCGGCGCGCCTGTATTCGGGCGACCTCCTTCCCGCCTGCTACGACGACTGGGTCATCGACGAGCGAACGAAGCTTCGAGCCGAGGCGTACGGGGTCCTCGTGCGACTGACCGACGAGGCTGTCGGGCGCGGCGACCACGAAGCGACGATCAGGCACGCCCAACGTGTCATCGACCTGGATCCGACCGACGAAGCGGCCGTTCGAATCCAGATGGAAGCCCATCTCGCGCTCGGCGACAGGAGTGCGGCGCTGCGCTCCTACCACCGGTACGCCGAGGTGCTCCAGCGCGACCTCGAGCTGGAACCGGGCGAGGCCATCGCCGCCATGTACCGGCAGCTCCGGTCGGCCGCACCCAACCGCCAGGCGGTGCAGGGAGAGGATCTCGCACTGGCCGCCGAAGTGCCCTTCGTGGGCCGCGACCTCGAGCTGGACCAGCTCAACCAGGCATGGAACGCGGCCCGGGAGGGGAGGGCACATCTCGTGTTGGTGTCCGGCGACGCGGGGATCGGGAAGTCCCGCCTCGCCCTGGAGCTGGCACGGCGCGTTCGAGCCGAGGGACACGTGGTGGCTTCGGCCCGGGCGTACGAGGCGGCGGGCAGACTGCCGTGGGGCCCAATCATCGACCTGCTCCGATCGGATGCTCTCCGGAACCACATCGACACGCTGGGCACGGCCTGGCGGGCCGAGCTCGCTCGCCTCCTTCCGGAGCTCCTCGAGGTCTCCCCGCCACCCGCACCGAGCCGCTCGGGCGACCTGGCTCAGCGCCATCGGTTGTTCGACGCAGTGAACCGGGCCATCGTCGGCGACCGACCGCGTCTGCTGATCATCGACGATCTGCAGTGGTGCGACGCCGAGACCATCGACGTGATCGGCTTCGTCGTCCGTTCCGGACAGACGACACCCGTCCTCATCGTGGGTACGGTGCGCTCCGAGGAGATCCCCGAGCATCATCCCCTCGTCGGACTCGTCGATGCCCTGGGGCGCGATAAGGCCGTGACCACCGTGCCACTCGACCCGCTCGACGAAGCCACGACGGCGACGCTCGCGGCCCGGCTCCGCAATGCAGAGGACATTGATCCGGAACTGGCGGCGCGACTCTGGGCGGAGACCGAGGGCAACCCACTCTTTGTCATCGAAGTGCTGCGAGCCGGGGTGTCCCCCGAGGGAAGGCAGGCGGGGCTCACTCCCACGATGCGGGCGGTGCTGGGCGCCCGACTGGGTCAGCTCCCTGACGGCGCTCGGCGCCTCTGCGAGGTGGCAGCCGTCATCGGTCGTTCGTTTTCGGTCGGTCTGCTCGTTTCGGCCACCGGCATGGGTGAGCCAGAGCTCGTCGACCATCTCGACGAGCTCTGGCGTCGACGGATCATCCGCGATCAGGGGCTCACCTACGACTTCAGCCACGACAAGCTTCGGGGCGTTGCCCTGGAGATGCTCAGTCCGGCTCGTCGCCGTCAACTCCACCGGGTCGTCGCCGAAGCGATCGCGGTCGAGTTCCGCCACGACCCTGACGCGGCCAGCCCCCAGCTGGCCGCCCACTACGACCAGGCCGGCCTGCT
The DNA here is from genome assembly GCA_040756995.1 of Actinomycetota bacterium. Lineage (GTDB taxonomy): Bacteria > Actinomycetota > Acidimicrobiia > IMCC26256 > BP-133 > BP-133. The sequence goes on from JBFLYK010000026.1 coordinate 75,296, forward strand.
CGAGCCGGCCATCGATGCCTACCGCGTGGCCGGAGCCCGGGCGGTGGGGGTGTCGGCCCTCGACGAAGCGGTCACCCTGTTCCGGCGGGCGCTCTCACTTCTGGCGGAGTTGCCGCCGTCACCTGGTCGTGATGCGCTCGAACTCGACATCCGGATCGCCCTGGGCTCACCCCTGGTGGCCCTCGAAGGCTACGGCTCCCACGCAGCGCATCAGCTCTACGAGCGGGCTCTTTCGCTGTGCCGCACGCTCCACCGGGCCGTGGACCCCCCGATTCTGCGCGGCCTCGGCCTCGCCAGACTCCAGGGCTGCCGCTTCGACGAGTCCAGTGAGCTCGGCCAGGCGCTCGTGGACCATGAGAGTCACGATCCGATCGCCCGGACCGAGGGACGGTATCTCCTCGGCGTGAGCGCCTTCTGGCGGGGTGATCTGACGACGGCCCGTGAGTACCTCGAGGGCGCCATCGGGGCTTATGACGTGTCCCATCGCCACGAACATCTGGCGTTGTACGCCCAGGACCCGAAAGCGGTCTGTCTCGTGCGCCTGGCCTGGGTGGACCTGTGGGCGGGAGACCCCGGCCGGGCCGACGAAAGGGCCCGTGCCGCTCTCGAGGTGGCCGTCGATCTCGGTCATCTCATGACGCAGTGGTACGTCCTCACCTACGCGGCGGTCATCGCGGCCGAATCCGAGGACGTCGTGCGCCTCGCCGAGCTGCTCGAGGAGGCTGAGGTCCTGGGCCGGCGCCTTCCGATGCGCTACCTCATGATCGTCGGAGAGGCCCTCCGGGGCTGGCTGGACGTCTGCCAGGGCGCATCCGGGGGCATCGAGCGGATCGTCGAATCGGTGGCACGCTCGCGTGCCGAGGGGGAGAGCCTCCACCTGACCTACACGCTGCTGCTCCTGGCTCGAGCCCGCGGCATGGCCGGCGAGCTCCACGCAGGGCGAGCCGCGACACGCGAGGGGCTCTCGTGGTCACACCGCCACAATCAGCGCTATCTCGAGGCCGAGCTGTGGCGAGTCGACGGTGAGCTGGCATATCGCAGCGGAGAATCCGACGCCGCGCTGTCGCTGCGCAGGGCGGTCGAGGTCGCCGACGGGCAAGGCGCGAGCTGGTTGGAGCTCCGGGCTCTCTACTCCTTCGCCTGTCGATACCCCGACCCTGCGCTGCGGCAGCAACTCGGGGACCTCGTCGAGAGCATCCCTTCGGGTCACGATCTCCCTGCGTTCCGGGTAGCCACCGATCTGCTGGACCGGTCGGGCTGAGAGGGAACGCTTCGGGAACGCCGGCGCGTGCATCCTCGGCGAAATCGAGCAGAGGAGCACGCCATGAACGACACCATCAGGACCCTGACCGGGACGGTGCGGGGTCGGGTGATCACCGCCTCAGATGCCGGCTACGACGACGCCCGGGCCGTTCACAACGCCATGCACGACCGCCGGCCCCATGCCGTCGTCCAGTGCACGGATTCGGCCGACGTGATGGCTGTGATCGCCGCGGCCCGCGACCGCGGCGTCGACCTGGCCATTCGGGGCGGGGGCCACAGCGTTCCCGGATTCGGGACGGTGGACGACGGGCTGGTCATCGACCTGTCGCCGATGAAGGGCGTGCGCGTCGACCCGGCCAAGAAGGTCGCCCGGGTCGGGGGCGGCGCCACGCTGGGGGACGTCGACCACGCCACCTACCCGTTCGGCCTGGCCGTGCCCGGCGGGGTCGTCTCCACGACCGGGGTAGCGGGCCTCACCCTGGGTGGCGGCATCGGTTACCTCACCCGCAGCGTGGGGCTCTCCATCGACAGCCTGCTCTCGGCCGATGTCGTGCTCGCCGATGGGCGGCAGGTGACGGCCAGCGACTATCAGAACGAAGATCTGTTCTGGGCATTGCGCGGCGGCGGCGGCAACTTCGGCGTCGTCACCAGCTTCGAGTTCCAGCTCCACGAGGTCGGTGACGTGGTGGGCGGCCCGCTGTTCTACGACTTCGACGATGCCAGGGCGGTCCTGGAGTGCTACCGCTCCTACATCAAGGAGGCGCCCGAACAACTGGGATGCTTCTTCGGCTGGCAGATCGCGCCTCCGCTGCCGTTCATCCCCGAAGACCGGGTCGGGGATCTGTTCTGCGTGCTGGTCACCTGCTGGAACGGTCCCCATGAGGAGGCCGGGCAGGTGCTCCGGCCACTCCGCGACGTCGCCGAGGTGCAGGCGGATCTCGTCCAGGTGATGCCGTTCCCGGCCCTGCAGAGCGCCTTCGACGATCTCGCCCCGAAAGGCATGCAGAACTACTGGAAAGCGGACTTCGCCACCGAGCTGACCGACGAGGCGATCGCTGCTCACGTCGAGCACGGCAAGAGGACGCCCAACGTGAACTCGTCCATGCATCTCCATGCGATCAACGGCGCAGCGCAACGTGTCGGCACCGACGAGACCGCCTTCGGACACCGGGACAAGAGCTTTGCGCCGGTGATCGTCGGGATGTGGCCGGATCCTGCCGACAACGAGGCCAACACCAAGTGGGTGAGGGACTACTACGCAGCCATTCATCCCCACTCGGGCAGCGAAGGGGGCTACGTCAACTTCATGTCCGGCGACGACGGTCACCGTGCCCCCGAGAACTACGGCGCCAATTACGAGCGCCTCTCGGCCGTGAAGTCGGCCTATGACCCGGACAACCTCTTCCACGTCAACCAGAACATCGCTCCGGCGAAGGAGAGGTGAGCGTGATGACCGGACAACCGGACACCGACCTGATCGATGCGGCCCGCGAGATCGCTCCGCTCATCCGGGAGCACAGCCAGGAAACCGAGCGGGAACGACGCCTGTCCCAGGTGGTCCTGAAGGCACTGCACGAGACGGGTCTCCTGCGAATGACCACGCCTCGTTCGCTGGGCGGCTTGGAGACCGACCCCGTCACCCGCGCCCTCGTCGTTGAGGAGATCGGTCGCCACGGCTCTGCTGCGGCGTGGACCCTGGAGAACCCTCTGGACTGGGCCTTTCTCTGTTGCCGTCTCCCCGACGAAGGAGCCGAGGAGATCTACAGCGGCGGAGCGGGCATCCTCATCGCCGGCCAGTTCGGCCGTCCCCTCAACGCGACGTCGACCAATGGCGGCTACCGCATCTCTGGTCGAGCCCCGTTCGTCAGCAACTGCTATGACGCCGACTGGATCCTGTCGACGGTCCTCGTGGACGACAACGACGAAATGCGGATGGTCTACTTCCCGAGCGAGGAGTGCGAAATCATCGACACGTGGGATGTCATGGGGATGCGGGGGACGGGCAGCAACGACATCTCGGTGACCGACGTGTACGTGCCCAGGTCCAGGACCTTTCCGATGGTGCCGGACTTCGAGCCCGGATCGCACTACCGCGGACCGTTGTATCGACTCCCGGTCGTGGGCCCGGCGGCGTCCGGTATCCCGACGCCGATGCTTGGCGTGGCGCGACGAGCGCTCGACGAGGTGACCGAACTCGCCCGGACCAAGACTCCGGTGGAATCAAGCGGCCTGCTGAAGGAGCGGTCATGGGCGCAGATCCAGCTCGGCCGAGCCGAAGCGATCCTGCGCTCAGGGCGCTTGTTGCTTCTCGACACCTTGAGCGAAGCGTGGCGGAGATGCATCGACGGTGAGACCCACTCGCTGGAGCAGAAGGCTGACATCCTGCTGGCGATGACCCATGCGATGAGCAGCGCCGTCCAGGCGGTCGAGCTCGCCTGCAGCATCGCGGGAACGACCGCGTTTCGAGCCACCAGCCCACTGGAACGTTGTTTCCGCGATGTCCAGACGCTGAGACATCACATCTTCGCCTCCGAGCACCGTTACGGGACCTTCGGGCAGGTACGCCTCGGCCTTCCACCGGACTTCCCGGTCGTTGCTTTCTAGTGCCGAGGCACGAGCGGTGCTACGGTCGGGTGGCAGCACCGAACGCGCGGGAGCCCGTACTGCCGGGCTGAGAGGGAGGCGGCAGGCCTCCGACCGTACGAACCTGATCCGGGTAATGCCGGCGAAGGGAGGCGGCCATGGCCGAGGACTGTGAGGCGAGCACGAGGAGCGCCGACGCGCTGATCGTCGGCGGCGGTGTGATCGGTCTCAGTGTCGCCTGGCGGTTGGCGCAGCGGGGTCTGACGGTCACGGTGGTCGACGACGATCCGGCCGGCGGAGCCTCCCGGGCGGCGGCGGGGATGCTGGCCCCGATCACTGAGGCCCACTTCGGCGAGGAGGCCCTCACCGCTCTCAACCTGGAGTCGGCCCGGCGGTGGCCGGCCTTCGCCGCCGAGGTCGAAGCGGCGACCGGCGCCGCCGTCGGCTACCGGACCGAAGGCACGCTGGCGGTGGCGTTCGACGACGACGACCTGGCGGTGCTCACCGAGCTGCGGGCCTATCACGAGCGGCTCGGCCTTCCCGGGCAGCGCCTGCGGGGTCGGGAGTGCCGGGCGCTCGAACCGCTGCTGTCGCCGCTCGTCCGCGGTGGGATCTTCGTCGAGTCGGACCACCAGGTGGAGACCCGGGCGCTCACCGCCGCGCTGCTCGTGGCCGCCGAGCGAAGCGGTGTGACACTCGTCCGCCGACGAGCCGCCCGGCTCGATCTCGACGGAAACGGCGAACGGCGGGCGGTCGGCGTCACGCTCGATTCGGGTGAGCAGCTGCGGGCCCCGGTGACCGTCCTGGCCGCGGGCTGCTGGTCGGCCACGCTTCCCGGGCTCCCGGCTGCGGTGCGGCCGCCCGTCCGGCCGGTGAAGGGACAGATTCTCCGGCTGCGGCCCGCCGACCGTCATGCCCCCCGCCTGAGCTGCACCGTCCGCGGCCTGCGGCGCGGCCGGTCGATCTACGCCGTCCCCCGGGCCGACGGCCGGGTGGTCGTCGGAGCCACCTGCGAGGAGAAGGGCTGGGACACGACGGTGACCGCCGGCGCCGTCCGGGAGCTGCTGGAGGATGCCACCGAAGTGGTGCCGGCCCTCGGCGAGTTCGAGCTGGCCGAGACGCTGGCCCGGCTCCGACCCGGTACACCCGACAACGGGCCGATCCTCGGCCCCTCGGCGCTGCCCGGCCTCCTCCTGGCCACCGGCCATTACCGCAACGGGGTGCTGCTCGCCCCGCTGACCGCCGACGCGGTGGCCGATGCGGTCGTCGGCGGGACGATGCCGGCGGTCGCCGAACCCTTTGCCGCCCACCGTTTCGTCGGAGCGCTGACATGAACCTCTCGGTGAACGGCGCGCCGGCTCCGCTCCCGTCACCGGCCACCGTGGCGGCGCTCGTCGCCGCCCTGACCGATCGCCCGGCCCGCGGCATCGCCGTCGCCCTCAACGGCGAAGTCGTGCCCCGCAGCGCCTGGGACGCCACCGATCTCCACCCGGGCGACCGGGTCGAGGTCCTCACCGCCGCCCAAGGAGGCTGATGTCTCATGGACGACCCGTTCGTTCTCGCCGGCGAGACCTTCAGTTCCCGGCTCATCCTCGGCACCGGCGGAGCGTCGAGCCTCGACGCCCTGGAGCGGGCCATCAAGGCGTCGGGGACCGAGATCGTCACCGTGGCGCTGCGGCGGCTGCCGTCGTCCAACGGTGCCGGCGGGAGTTCGCTGCTCGACGTCCTCGACCGCACCGGGGTGCGGATCCTGCCCAACACCGCCGGGTGCCGCACCGCGGCGGAGGCCGTCACGACCGCCCGCCTGGCCCGGGAGGCGTTCGGCACCGACTGGGTCAAGCTCGAGGTGATCGGTGACGACCGCACGCTGCTGCCCGATCCGGTGGAGCTCGTGGCCGCCGCCGAGGACCTCGTCGACGACGGCTTCGTCGTGCTGCCCTACACCAACGACGACCCCGTCACCGCCGCCCGCCTGGTCGCCTGCGGGTGCGCGGCGGTCATGCCCCTCGGTTCCCCCATCGGCTCCGGCATGGGCATCCGCAATCCCTACAACCTCGCCCTCATCCTGGAGACGGTCGAGGTGCCGGTGATTCTCGACGCCGGCATCGGCACCGCCTCCGATGCCGCCCTGGCCCTCGAGGCCGGCTGCGACGCGGTTCTCGTCGCCTCGGCCGTGACCCGGGCCCAGGACCCCGAGCGGATGGCCGAGGCCATGCGCAAGGCCGTCGAAGCCGGACGCCTCGCCCGCCTCGCCGGCCGCATCCCCCGCCGCCGCTACGCCACCGCCTCCACGCCCGACGAAGGCGCCCCCGAACTCGCGCCCCCCTCCCCGACAAGGAGCCCCCGATGACGCTTGCCGACCTCTCCAGCCTGAACCGGCGCAAGGCCTACCTGACCGGCTCCCACCCCGGCGTGCGGGTGCCGGTCGTCGAAGTCACCACCAGCGACGGCGAACCGCCGGTCCGCCTCTACGACACGTCCGGCCCGGGCGGCGACCCCGAGACGGGTCTCCCCGGCCTGCGGGAGGAGTGGATCGCCGTCCGCGCCGACACCGAGCCTTACGAGGGCCGGCCGGTCAACCTGCGCGACGACGGCCGGGCCGCCGTCCGCCGCGGCAACGGCGCCGCCCCGCCGTTCGCCGGCACGACCCGCCCGGTGCGGCGCGCCCTGTCCGGCCGGCGCGTCACCCAGATGCACTACGCCCGCCGGGGCGAGATCACGCCGGAGATGGAGTTCGTCGCCCTGCGGGAAGGATTCGAGCCGGCCTTCGTGCGCGACGAAGTGGCCCGGGGCCGGGCCATCATCCCGGCCAACGTCAACCACCCCGAGAGCGAGCCGATGGCCATCGGCTCCCGGTTCCTCGTCAAGGTCAACGCCAACATCGGGAACTCGGCCGTGTCGTCGTCGGTGGCCGAGGAGGTGGAGAAGCTCCGCTGGGCCACCCGGTGGGGCGCCGACACCGTCATGGACCTGTCGACCGGCGCCGACATCCACACCACCCGGGAGTGGATCATCCGCAACAGTCCCGTTCCCATCGGCACCGTGCCGATCTACCAGGCGCTGGAGAAGGTGGACGGGGAAGCGGCCGCGCTGACCTGGGACGTGTTCCGCGACACCGTGATCGAACAGGCCGAGCAGGGCGTCGACTACATGACGATCCACGCCGGCGTCCGGTTGCGCTACGTCCCCCTGACCGCCCGGCGGGTCACGGGCATCGTCTCCCGGGGCGGGTCGATCCTGGCCGCCTGGTGCCTGGCCCACCACCAGGAGAACTTCCTCTACACCCACTTCGAGGAGCTCTGCGAGATCTTCTCCACCTACGACGTGGCCTTCTCGCTGGGCGACGGGCTGCGCCCCGGCTCGATCGCCGACGCCAACGACGAAGCGCAGCTGGCCGAGCTGCGGACGCTCGGCGAGTTGACGCAGATCGCCTGGCGCCACGACGTGCAGGTGATGATCGAAGGGCCGGGCCACGTCCCGCTGCACAAGATCAAGGAGAACGTCGACCTGCAGAAGGAGTGGTGCGCCGAGGCGCCGTTCTACACGCTGGGCCCGCTCACCACCGATGTCGCTCCCGCCTACGACCACATCACCTCGGCCATCGGCGCCGCCGTCATCGGGATGCACGGCACCGCCATGCTCTGTTACGTGACGCCCAAGGAACACCTCGGCCTGCCGAACCGCGACGACGTCAAGGAAGGCGTCATCGCCTACAAGATCGCCGCTCACGCCGCAGACCTGGCCAAGGGCCACCCCGGGGCCCAGGCGTGGGACGACGCATTGTCGAAGGCCCGCTTCGAGTTCCGCTGGGAGGATCAGTTCAACCTCTCGCTCGACCCCGAGCGGGCCCGGTCGTTCCACGACGAGACGCTCCCCGCCCCGGGCGCCAAGTCGGCCCACTTCTGCTCCATGTGCGGGCCGAAGTTCTGCTCGATGCGGATCACCGCCGACGTGCGGGCCTACGCCGCCGAGCACGGCGTCAGTGACGAGGAGGCCGTCACCATCGGGATGAAGGAGAAGTCGGCGGAGTTCGCCGAGGCCGGCGGCCGGGTCTACCTGCCGGTCACCGAGGGATGAGCGGCCGCCAGTCGGACGTTAAGGCCGGCTCCGAAAGGGACGAGCCGGTCTCAACGTGCCGGGTGGACTAGTCCGTTCGGCTCAACCCGAGTGGTCATCGCGCCGTTGTCTTCGGCATGGCCATTTCTCGTCGGCTGCGGTTGTGGACGGCGGCGGCGCTCGTGGCCGCCGCGACCGTGCCCGTCGTGACCCTCCTGGCCGGCGGGGCCGGGGGAGCGGAGCGGACGGCGGCGGCCACCACCGCCGGGGGGTACTGGATGTACGCCGCCGACGGCGGCATCTTCGCCTTCGGGTCGGCCGGCTATCAGGGGCCGGTCCGCAACCAGGCCAACGACGTCATCGGCATGGCCGTCACCCCCGCCGGCGACGGGTACTGGATGGCCGACGACGACGGCGACGTGTTCGCCGCCGGGAAGGCGACCCCGTTCGGGGAGCGGGCGTCGAACGCCGACGACGTGGCGGCCTTCACCGCCCGGCCCCAGGGCGACGGCTACTGGCTCGCCACCCGGACGGGCGGCATCGAGAGCTACGGTCGAGCACCGGCGTTCGCCGGCGTGAAGGTCGATCCGGCGAAGCGGATCACGACGCTGGCGCCGACGGTCAGCGGCGCCGGAGCCTGGATGGCGGCCGTCGACGGCGGCGTCTTCACCTTCGGCGATGCCCGGTTCTTCGGGTCGATGGGTGGCGTCCGGTTGAACCAGCCGGTCGTCGGCATGGCGCCAACCCCGACCGGCCGCGGCTACTGGCTGGTGGCCTCGGACGGCGGGATCTTCTCCTTCGGCGATGCCCGGTTCCACGGCTCCATGGGCGGCACGCGGCTCAACCAGCCGGTGGTCGGCATGGCCGCCACGCCTTCCGGCGGCGGCTACTGGCTGGTGGCCTCCGACGGCGGCATCTTCGCCTTCGGCGACGCCCGCTTCTTCGGATCGATGGGCGGCATCCGGCTCAACTCCCCGGTGCGGGGCATGATCGCCGGCCCCGGAATCCCCGAGCTGACACTGGAACCGGGCCACCAGTCACCCCCGGCGGCGCCGGGCACGCCGGCTCCCGGAATCCCGGGTGTACCCGGCGTTCCGAATCCGCCCGGGTCGCCGGGCTCACCGGTGGCGACGCTGGTCGGCGCCGGCGACATCGCCCAGTGCGGCAGCAGCGGCCCGTCCGCCTCGAAGGCCGAAGCCACCGCCAAGCTGCTCGACGCCGTTCCCCGTGACCCTTCGACCGTCGTGTACACCACCGGCGACAACGTCTACAACGACGGGACGGCCAGCGAATTCAAGAACTGCTACGACCCGACGTGGGGTCGCCACAAGGACCGGACGCGCCCGGTCCCCGGCAACCACGACTACAACACCGCCGGCGCCTCCGGGTACTTCGGATACTTCGGAGCGGCGGCCGGCCAGCCCGGGAAGGGCTGGTACAGCTACGACCTCGGCGCCTGGCACGTGGTGGTCCTCAACAGCAACTGTGCCACGGTCGGCGGTTGCGGAGCGGGCAGCGCCCAGGAGCGGTGGCTCCGGGCCGACCTGGCGGCCAGCCCGGCTGTCTGCACCGTGGCGATGTGGCACCACCCCCGCTTCAACTCCGGGCGCACCCATGGCAACAACCTGGAGGTCGCGCCGTTGTGGAACGCCCTCTACGACCACGGCGCCGACGTCATCCTCAACGGCCACGTCCATGTCTACGAGCGCTTCGCCCCTCAGCGGCCCGACGCCGTCGCCGACGCGGCGTACGGGATCCGCCAGTTCACGGTGGGGACGGGCGGCGCCCCGGGTTACGCCTTCCAGAACACACCGCAGCCCAACAGCGAGGTCCGCAGGACGGGGACCGACGGGGTGCTGAAGCTCACGTTGCGGGCCGACGGCTACGACTGGGACTTCCTGTCCGTCGCCGGCCAGACCTTCGGCGACTCCGGCTCCGGCGCCTGCCACGGCCGGCCCTGAACCTCAGTAGTTGGGTGTCCCGCTCTCTCGCAGCGCTTCGGCCGCGTCCTCGACCGTGGCCCGGAACACGATCGCCTCGTCGAGGTGCGTGATCTTGAGCAGCTTGCGCACCGGTGAGTCGGGCGGTACGACGACCGCCATCGCCTGCCGGGAAGCCTGCAACGACCGCACGAACGTGAACAGCATGCGGATCCCGACGCTGTCGATGTAGCGCACGTCGGTCAGGTCGACGACCAGCCCGAAGGCGTCGTTCGGGATCGCCTCGAGAACCCTGGCCGCCACGACGGGCGTGTTGGCCAGGTCGATGTCGCCCTCGAACCGGGCCACGACGATGTCCCCGGCGCGGCTCAGCTCGACGCCGTGGGGGCTCATCCCACCAGCTCTCCCTCGTGGGTGAGGCGGCGGCGCATCCGGACCTCGGTGCCGGTCGGTGATGGCCTGACCTCGAGTTCGTCGACGTAGGCCTCGATGATCGGAAGGCCGCGGCCGCCCACCTCGCCCCGGGGCTTCCGCCACTGGCCCTGGTCCCGGACCCGGATCTCCACGCCGCCGTCGATCACCCGGGCGTCGACTTCGAACGGCGTCCCCAGCGGGCCGCTGGCGTGGCGGATGGCGTTGGTGCAGGCCTCGCCACAGGCGGTCAGGAGCTCGAAGGCCTCGGCTTCGGTCGTGCCCGCCTCGGTCAACCACCGGCGCAGCGTGGCCCGCAGCGGAGCGAGGGCGCCGGGCCGGCCCGGCACCCGGAGATGCAGCTTGGCCTCGAGCGGCATCAGCTGCACGGCCAGCAGCGCGACGTCGTCGTCGCAGGGCGTGGTCCCGATGCAGCGGCGCATCAGGTGGGAACAGAACGACTCCAGCTCCTGCGGTCCTTCCCGGGCCGCGTCCCGTAACCGGGCCAGCCCTTCCTCCAGGGAGGTCGTCCGGTCCTCGACGAGCCCGTCGGTGTACATCAGCAGCGTTGCGCCGGGGACGAGGAGCCCGCAGGACTCCTCATAGGCGGCGGCGGGCAACGCCCCGACCGGCGGCCCGTTGCCGCCCTCGAGGAAGTCGGCGGCCCCTTCGCCCACCAGCAGCGGCGGGGGATGGCCGGCGTTGACGAAGCGGAAGTCGCCGGTCTCCGGGTCGAGCACGCCGTAGATCAACGTGGCCATGTGCTCCGCCCCGGCGTCGAGCAGCAGGCCGTTGACCCGGTCCACGACCTCGGCCGGTTGCCGGCCCTCGAAGGCGTAGGCCCGCACGGCGTTACGGAGCTGACCCATGAGCGACGCCGCCCGCTCGCCGCGGCCCACCACGTCCCCGAGGGCGAGGCCGATGCCCCCGCCGGGAAGCTGCATGACGTCGTACCAGTCCCCGCCGATGTCGACGTCGGGCCCGCCGGGGATGTAACGGGCCGCGGTACCGAGACCGGGGATCTCGGGTAGGCGCTCGGGGAGCAGGCTCTGCTGCAGCGTCTCCGACACCGTGCGCTGGCGGGCGAAGAGCCGGGCGTTCTCGACGGCGATCGATGCCCGGCGGGCCAGCTCCTCGGCGAGCTCGACGGTCCAGTGTGTGTCGCAGCCGGCCCGCGCCACCAGGCGCAGGACGCCGAGGGTCCCCTGGCGGCCCTTCAACGGGACGATCACCGCCGACCAGTCGGCCTCGTCGACGATCCGGGGCTGACCCGTGCGGACCGTTTCGTTGGCGATGTCGTCGCGCCCCTTCGCCGGCGGGGCCACCAACGCCGCCGGCAGCAGGTCCTCGCAGCCGTGGGCGATGGCCGCCGCCGCCCGCTGCAGGCCGTTCTCCTGTTCCACGAGGTCGATCAGGCAGGCATCGGCGACCTGCCGGGCCACGAGGCGGGCCAGGTCGTTGAGCACGGTATCGAGCTCGAACGACGAGGTGAGGGCCTTGGTGGCGTCGGCGAAGAGCGCCAGCCGGGCCCCGGCCGCCTCCGCCGCCAGCCGGGCGGCCCGCTCCTCCTCCAATGCGCGGCGGGAAACCGGCAGAAGTGTCCGAATCTTCTCCGTCCACGCCCGCATGGACGCGACCTACCCCCGGACCAGGACCTGGAAACGGTTCCGGACATCTCGGCCGGGCCAGTTGCGGCGGCGGACAGCAACTGGCGTAGACTGTGGGCCGTGTTCCGCACCGCCAGCATTCTCGTAGTTCCGTAGCGCACCGAGGCGTCCCGCCTCGCTGCGCTCTCCGACCCTCCGCACAAGCGGGGGGTTTTTCATTGCTCCCGTAACCCCACGCTTTCCCACGAAGGGACGGACCATGCAGCTGACCGGCGCCCAGGCGCTCATCCGGAGCCTGGAGATGGAAGGGACGGAGGTCATGTTCGGCCTCCCCGGCGGTGCCATCCTGCCCGTCTACGACCCGCTCCTCGAGTCGACCATCCGCCACATCCTGGTCCGCCACGAGCAGGGCGCGGGCCACATGGCCGAGGGCTACGCCCACGCCACCGGCCGGCCCGGCGTGGCCATGGTGACGAGCGGCCCGGCGGCCACCAACATCGTCACGCCGCTGTGTGACGCCATGCTCGACTCGATTCCCCTCGTGGTCGTCACCGGTCAGGTGCCGCTGTCGGCGATCGGGACGGACGCCTTCCAGGAGTGCGACACGACCGGCATCACCATGCCCGTGACCAAGCACAACTGGCTGATCCAGTCGGCGGCCGACATCCCGATGGTCATCCGCGAGGCCTTCCACGTGGCCACCACCGGCCGGCCCGGGCCCGTCCTCGTCGACATCCCCAAGGACATCAGCAACCAGACGATGGAGTGGTACTGGCCCGACGCGGTCGACCTCCCCGGCTTCCGGCCGCCGCAGCCGCCCGACCCCGGCCTGGCCCGGGAGGCGGCCCGGCTGATCCTGGCCGCCGAGCGGCCGGTCATCTACGCCGGCGGCGGCATCCTCAAGGCCCGGGCGGCCGAGGCGCTGCGGCGCCTGGCCGAGCTGACCGGCATCCACGTCGTCACCACGCTGATGGCCCGGGGCGCCTTCCCCGACGACCACCCCCTCGCCCTCGGCATGCCCGGCATGCACGGCAACTACACGGCCGTGACGGCCATGCAGAAGTCGGACCTGCTGATCGCCCTCGGGTCCCGCTTCGACGACCGGGTGACCGGCAAGGTCCCGGCCTTCGCGCCGCAGGCCAAGATCATCCACGTCGACATCGACCCCGCCGAGCTCGGCAAGGTCCGCCGGGCCGACGTCGGCATCGCCGCCGACTGCCGGGCGGCCATCGAGGCCATCACCGCCGCCGTCGAGGCGGAGCTGGCCACCACGGCCACCGTCGCCCCTGACCGGTCGGAATGGAACGCCACGCTGGCCGGCTGGCAGGCGACGCACCCGCTGTCCTACGACCAGGAGGAGGACGGGCCGCTCAAGCCGCAGTTCTGCATCGAACAGCTGCGCGACCACACCCCCGACGACACGATCGTGGTCTCCGGCGTGGGCCAGCACCAGATGTGGGCCTCCCAGTACTGGAAGTTCAACCATCCCTACACCTGGATCAACTCCGGCGGGCTCGGCACGATGGGCTTCGCCGTGCCGGCGGCCATCGGCGCCAAGGTCGGCAAGCCCGACCGCATGGTGTGGGCCATCGACGGCGACGGCTGCTTCCAGATGACCGCCCAGGAGCTCGTCACCGCCACCGCCGAGCGGGTGCCGATCAAGGTCGCCATCCTGAACAACGCCTACCTCGGCATGGTCCGCCAGTGGCAGGAGCTCTTCTACAAGGAGCGCTACAGCGAGGTGTACCTCTCGCCCGACCTGCCCGACTACGTGAAATGGGCCGAGGCCATGGGCTGCGTCGGCCTGCGGTGCGAGAACCCCGAGGACGTGGCGGCCACGATCGAGAAGGCCAACTCCGTCGACGACCGGCCGGTGGTCATCGACTTCCGCGTCGACTACCGGGAGAAGGTCTATCCGATGGTGGCGGCCGGGACATCCAACGACGACATCATCCTCGGCCCGGCCGAAGGGGAGGGGGGTCACTGATGATCACCCACCACATCCTCTCGGTGCTCGTCGAGAACCGGGCCGGCGTCCTGTCCCGGGTGGCCGGGCTGTTCTCCCGCCGGGGGTTCAACATCTTCTCCCTGGCCGTCAGCCCGACCGACGACGAGCGCCTGTCCCGCATGACGATCGTGGTCGACGCCGAGTCGGCGCCCATCGAGCAGGTCACCCGCCAGCTCGACAAGCTCATCAACGTCGTGGACATCAAGGAACTCGCCGCCGGCGAAGCCGTCGAACGGGAGCTGATGCTGGCGACCGTCCGGGCCGACGTGGCGAGCCGGGGCCAGGTGACCGAGCTGGCCGCGATCTTCGAAGCCAAGATCCTCGACGTGGGCACCGACGCCCTGACCGTGATGGCCGCCGGGACGCCGGACCAGCTCGACGCCATGGAGGAGCTGCTCCGCCCGTTCGGGATCATCGACCTGCAGCGGACGGGCCGGATCGCACTTCCCCGGATTCCCCGCGGTACCGTCCGGCTGGCCGCTGTGCCCCAGAGCGCCTAGGAGGCTTCGAGATGCCGGTCACCATCTACTACGACGACGACGCCGACCTCGGGCTCATCGAGGGCAAGAAGGTCGCCGTCCTCGGCTATGGCTCCCAGGGTCACGCCCACGCCCTGAACCTCCGCTCGTCCGGGGTCGACGTGCGGGTCGGACTGCGGGAGGGTTCGACGTCGTGGGCCAAGGCCGAGGCGGCCGGGCTCAAGGTGGCCACGATCGCCGACGCCTCCAGCGAAGCGGACGTGATCATGGTGCTCCTGCCCGACACCGAGCAGGCCCGGATCTACAAGGAGTCGATCGAGCCGAACCTGCGCGACGGCGACTCGCTGGCCTTCGCCCACGGCTTCAACATCCACTTCGGTCAGATCCGCCCGCCCAAGGGCGTCGACGTGTGGATGATCGCCCCCAAGGGGCCCGGCCACCTGGTGCGGCGGACCTTCGAGGACGGGGGCGGCGTGCCGGCGCTCGTGGCGGTGGGCCACGACGCCACCGGCAAGGCCCGTGACATCGCCCTGGCCTACGCCAAGGGGATCGGCGCCACCCGGGCCGGCGTCCTCGACACCACCTTCAAGGAGGAGACCGAGACCGACCTCTTCGGCGAGCAGGTCATTCTCTGCGGCGGTCTCACCGAGCTGATCAAGGCGGCCTACGAGACGCTGGTCGACGCCGGCTACCAGCCGGAGTCGGCCTACTTCGAGTGCCTCCACGAGGTGAAGCTCATCGTCGACCTGATCTACGAGGGCGGCATCTCCAACATGCGGTTCTCGATCTCCGACACCGCCGAGTACGGCGACATGACCCGCGGCCCCCGCATCGTGACCAGCGAGACCCGGGCGGAGATGAAGAAGATCCTCTCCGAGATCCAGACCGGCGCCTTCGCCAAGGAGTGGATCCTCGAGAACCAGGCCAACCGCCCGGTGTTCAATGCCCTGCGGCGCCAGTCGGCCGAGCACCCGATCGAGGCGGTCGGTGCCCAGCTGCGGGCGATGATGCCGTGGATCGGCGCCGGCAAGGCCAAGCCCCAAGAGGTCTCCGGGGGCTGAAAGCCAGGAAAATCCCGGAAATTTAGGGGGACCTTCGGGGGTCGTTGGCGAATTTTCTTCCCTGATGTCTCCTTCGCGGCGTTTGTCGGGGATTGCGCTGGTGGGCGCGCTGCTGGTGGCCGGGCCGGCGGCGCAGGCCGCGCTGGCGCCCAAGCCTCCCGCGGTTCCGGTCGACTCGGTTGAGGCCCGGTTCGAGACCGAGCCGGTGGCCGGCCAGCGCGACGCCGCCGACGACGCGGCGATCTGGGTCAACCCCTGGGACCGGTCCCAGTCGCTGGTGATCGGCACGGACAAGGCGGCCAAGAACCTCGAGGTCTACGACCTGACCGGCCGCCGTCTCCAGCGGATCCCCGATGCCAACAGCAGCGTCAACAACGTGGACATCCGGTACGGCTTCCCGCTCGGCGGCCAGTACGTCGACATCGTGGTCAGCGGCGGCAGCGACATCGCCGTCTACAAGATCGATCCCTTCACCCGCCAGCTCGTCGACATCACGGCCCGGACCATCAGCCCCACCCACGGTGCCTGGGGCGTGTGCCTCTACCGCAGCGGTCTCTCCGGGCTCTTCTACGTCTTCGCCCAGGCCGTCGGCAACGGCCATGTCGAGCAGTTCGAGCTCTTCGACAACGGCTCGGGCCGGGTCGACGCTCGTTCGGTGCGCGGGCCGTGGGACGTGCACCCGCAGCCGGTCAAGGTCGAGGACGGCGAGATCGAGGCCTGCACGGCGGACGATGTCACCGGCGACTACTACGTCGTCGAGCAGGACGTCGGCGTCTGGCGGTACGGCGCCGAGCCGACCGCTTCGACCCTGCAGCGGACGCTGGTGCTCTCCACGTACCTCGTCAACGGCGGGGCGCTCGTGCCCGACATCGAGGGCATCGTCGTCGTCCGCGACGACTACGGCAGCTTCCTGCTCGCCTCGTCGCAGGGGGACAGCGCCTTCGCCGTCTACAGCCTCGATCTCCTGACGGTGCCCTATCCGCTGCTGCGGAAGTTCCGGGTGACCGGCGGTATCCAGGCCGACGCCTGCAGCATCACCGACGGAATCGACGCCACCTCGTTGTGGCTCGGGCCGGAGTTCCCCCACGGCCTGTTCGTCTGCCAGGACAACACCAACACCGATCCCGCCACGGCCGGGAATCAGAACTTCAAATTCGTGCCCCTGCACGCCATCATCCCGGGCATCAACCCCTACATGATGTGAGCGGGCGTCGCTGCTAGGGCGTGTAGGCGGCGCCGTCGTCGAACTGGGCCCGGTGGTTGTGGTCCGCCTCGCCGCCCCACACGATGAACTCCCGGCCGGTCCAGACGGCCACCGCCCGGGCCCGGGGCGTGAGCGGGGCGGCCGGCAGCGCCTCCCACCGGTCGCCGGCGGGGTCGTAGGCCGCCCCGCCCGGCATCACGGTGGCCGGCGGCTGATCGCCGGGGCTGTCGACGACGCCGCCACCCCACAGCATCATCCGGCTGCCGGTCCAGGCCTTCGCCTTGCCCTCCAGGAACGGATCGGCAAAGGCGCCGGCGGCGATGGTGGTCCACCGGTTGGCGCCGGCGTCCCAGGCCAGGCCGCCACCGGGGAAGACCACCCGGTGGCCGGTGTCGACGCCGACGCAGTCCGCCGTGTCGACACACCAGACCTTCTTCGGTGGCTCGGGCGCCGGCGCGGCCGGCGACCACCGGTTGCCGCCGGGATCGTAGAGAGCACTGTCCGGCGCCGGAATCCGCTGGCCGTCCCGAGGTGCGCCCAACCCCCAGGACAGCAGCGCGGCGTCACCCCGGGCGCCGCCGAGGGGAGCGATGCGGCCGCCGATCGGGGCGGCCGGGAGCTTGGTCCAGCGGTTGTTCGAAGGGTCGTAGGCCGCGCCGTCGGCCAGTGGCGGCGGATTCTCGCCGCCGGCGGCGGAGGCTCCGCCCCAGACCACGAGGCGCTTGCCCGTCCACACCGGCCGGGCGCCGTAGCGCTCGGCGAGCGGCCAGTTGGCCATGGGCTTCCACGTGTCCCGGGCCGGGTCGTAGAGCGCACCGTCGGACCACTCGTCGCCGAAGCCGGTGACCGACCCCTTCCGTTGCCCGCCCCAGATGAGCACGTGCGTGCCCGTCCAGGCGATGAAGGCCTCCGAACGCGACGCCAGCGGCGAACTGGCGATGCGGCGCCACTTGTCGCCGGCCGGGTCGTAGGCCGCGCCGTCGTCGAGGTAGATCGACGTGTTGCCGGTCCGCCAGGCGCCACCCCACACGATCATCTCCCGGCCGGTCCACACGGCGCTGGCGCTGTACCGGCTCCGCAGCGGCGCCGGCGGCAGCTTGCGCCACCCCCTGGGCCGGGGCGGCCCGGCGCCCGGATCGTTCGGCGACCCGACGATCGGGCCGCCACCGCCACCGCCGGCGCCTCCGTCACCGCCTGCGCCGCCGGCGCCGCCCGCTCCGCCGGCGCCGCCCGCTCCGCCGGCAACGCCCGCTCCGCCGGC
>JBFLYK010000027.1:0-92769 GCA_040756995.1 Actinomycetota bacterium
CGTGGGCGCCGTGCTGGTCGATCCGGCCGGCTGCCAGACCGTTTCTTGTTTCGAGGTGGGTGCCACCCTCGCTTGGGGCTGGCCATTCGGCGGGGGTGTCGCCGGGCGGCGGGGCGGTGACCCGCGTGCCGCTGCCTTGGCGGGAGATCACCAGGCCTTCGGAACGCAGCAGGTCGAGGGCGCTCACGAGGGTCGAGCGGCTCACGGCCAGGGCCTCGGCCAGGAGGCGCTCGGGCGGAAGGGTGGTGCCCGGCGGCAGGAGATCGGCCAGGATTCGGGATCGCAGGGAGAACGCCAGTCGGGCAGCCAGCGACCCCGACCCCCGGGCCGGCCAGTCGCCCAACAGAGCCGCAACGTCGGCCGCCGACAGCGTGGCTCCAGGGCCAGCCGCCGTTCCGGCGTTCTCCAAAGCCGTCATGGCGCGGTGAGAAACACTGGTTCCGCTCCCACCGCCGTCATGGGCCCGGTGAGGAGCGCTGGTCGGCTTCGACCGCCGTCATGGGCCCGGTGAGGAGCGCTGGTCGGCTTCGACCGCCGTCATGGGCCCGGTGAGGACCTGGTCCCGCTTCCACCGCCCTGATGGCGCGGTGAGAGCCGTGGTTCCGTGGTGGGCGTGACCGGAAATCCGGGCGAATGGATTCCGCATAGGCAGTCCAATCTAGGACGATTGGATCGTGACTCGCCAGTCCGATCTCGGGATCATGCGGGAATGACCAACAACTCAGCGGTGAGGGCGTCCGTGGTCAGCGAGACCGAGGCGGAGGCGTTCGTGGCGGAGTGGATGGCGGCCTGGAACAGCCATGACGTCGAGCGGATCCTCGAGCACTATGCCGACGACATCGAGTACTGGTCGCCGTTCATCGCCGCGCTGGCGGCGCCGGGCGGGCCGGGGGCCGATGGGCGGCTCGTCGGGAAGGAACAGGTGCGGCCGTACTTCGCCGCCGCCCTCGAGAGGTATCCCGAGCTGCATTTCGATCCGCCGGCGCACGTCGCCGCGGGCGCCGGCAGCGTGAGCTTCGTGTACACGAGCGTCAACCGGCTGACCGCGGTCGAGACGCTCGTCTTCGCCCCCGGATCGCGCCTCGTCGCCCGGGCGCATTGCCACTACTGCACCGTCCCGGGGTCTTGACCGACACGCCCGGAAGGGGTGAGAGCGCCGACTGCCGGTAGTCTGCCCCGGCGATGGAACCTTCCGGTTTGAGCCCTGAGCCGCCGTTGAGCTTTGAGGACGGCATCGACAGCGCCCGCTTCCGCACGATCCTCGGGCACTTCGCCACCGGGGTCACCGTGGTCACCGGTCACGGGCCTGACGGCCCGTCCGGCATGGCGGCCAACTCGTTCACTTCGGTGTCGCTCGACCCGCCGCTGGTCCTCGTGTGCATGGCGCACACCTCGACCACATGGCCGTCGATCCGGGCCAGCGGCCATTTCGCCGTCAACATTCTGGGCGAGGACCAGGAGGACACCTGCCGGCGCTTCGGGGCCAAGACCGGCGACCGCTTCGAGGGTGTCGGCTGGAACCCGGGCAAGACCGGCTCGCCGATCCTCCACGACGCCATCGCCTACGTCGACTGCGTCATCGACGCCGAGCACGAGGCCGGCGACCACATGATCATCGTCGGCCGGGTGGTCGACCTCGGACAGCCCGCCGAGGGCGGCCCGCTGCTCTTCTGGCGGGGCGGCTACGCCCGCCTCGGCCAGTAGGGGCAGCCGTGCCCGCCAGGCAGGGCGCCCCGCGGGGAGCGGACTCCGGAACCGTAGGGTCGCACGCCGAGCGGGGGAGCGCCCGGCCTGAGCGCGACCGGTCGCGCTCGAGGCCCTATAGGGGCCCTGGGCGCGACCGGTCGCGCTGAGGCCACCGGCGAAACGCCGGTGGACGGCGGCGCCACGCTGGCGTTGGTGGCGCGGATCACCTTGGCCGCGGCCTTTGCGTACTCCGCCGCCGGCAAGCTGGCGAATCTGGCGGCCTTCGCCCACGCCCTGGGGGACTTCGGCGTGCCACGGAGCGGGCTGGTGGCGCCGGCCCTGCCCGTCGTCGAGGCCGGACTGGCGATTCTCCTCGTGGCGGTGCGGGATCAACCCTGGCCGGCCTTTCTGGCCACCGGCGTTCTGGCCGTGTTCACCGGGGCGGTGGTGGCCAGTCTTCTCAGTGGCGCAGCCAAGCCCTGCCCGTGCTTCGGGCCGCCGGGAGCCGATGCCCGGCCGGTGTCGGCCGCCACCGTGGCTCGCAATGGGTGTCTCGTCGCCCTGGCGGTGATCGGCAGCGGCTCGACCGATGGGGCGTCGGCCACCGCCGCGATCGGCTCGGCCGTCGTCACCGTCCCGCTGACGCTGGCGGCGCTGCGCCGGTACGGCTGATCGGCCGGCGGGCGGCGGACGGCGGACGGCGACGGGCGACGGGCGCCGCCGCTACGCCGGACGAAGGTTCGGCGGGATCTCGGAGCGCTTCGGGTTCGACCGGTCCCGGCCGGACAGCTCGGGCGTCGTGCTCGGCCAGGTCACCCCGAGGTCGGGGTCGTCCCAGGCGACGCCGAGCTCATCGTCGGGGTTGTAGTAGTGGTCGACCAGGTAGGTGATCGTCATGTCGGTCAAGGCGTAGAAGCCATGGGCGACACCGGGGGGGATGTACACGCCCCGGTGGTCGTGCTCGCCGATCTCGAGCACCAGCGTGGCCTTGTCGGTCGGTGAACCGGCCCGCAGGTCGTGGAGCACCACCATCGCCCGTCCGAACGGGACGTACCAGTAGTCGGCCTGGTGGAGGTGGTAGTGGAGGCCGACCAGCGCGCCCTGTTTGCGGTCGGCCCGGTTGGCCTGGACCATCTCCGCCGCCCCCGGCACCCACTCCTTGCGGAACGTCTCGACGAAGCGACCCCGGTTGTCGCCGTGGACGTCGGGTGTCACCACGACCACACCGGCAATGACCTCGGACTGCTCGATCTGCGGCATGGGCGCCAGGCTATCGACCGATCGGGCGTCAGCGGCGACCGACCCGGCGGCCGTGCAGCTGGCAGCCGACGCACACACCGCCCACCGAGGCCAGCGCCGCCAGCGCCGCCGCCGGCAGCCCGAAGGCCCAGGCGGCGGCCTTGTCACCGACGATGAGCACCAGGGTGCCCAGGGCGAGGATCCCGGCCAGCAACGCCGCCGCAGTCCGCCACGGCGCCGGGTAACCCTCGACCCGCACCGACTCGGAGGCGGCGGCGCCGAGGCGCTGCTCGATCAGCACCGTGATCAGCCGGGGGACGGGCGAGATCTCCGGCCGCCAGGCCGACACGGCCGCCACCGCGGCTACCACCGGAATCACCAACGGCGTCGAGAAGACGAAGCCGCTGACGAGCACCAGCGCCAGCAACCCCTGATCGAAGCGGGGCAGAGGGGGAGTCGAGGCCGTCACCGGGCGCGGCGGGATGGCCGGGGCGAAGAACGGTCACAGGGAGCGGATGTGCTGGTCGGAAGCTCAAAACGACGCGCCCGAGGGCAGGAAACCCAGGGGTGTGCCCGACACTCGTCGAAAGCCCCGTTGCAACCTGCCCACCCGCTCACCCACAGCTCCGTCATACGGGAAGGAAGGGTAGCCAATGGCTGAAGTCACGCCTCTCTCCGAGCACCTCAGCAACGAGCGGGACCGAGCCAACGAAACCCTCCGGTCCGCCGTTGCTTCGGCGCTCGGTCAGGCCGGTGTCATCGGGCGGGGGCAGGCGGACGTGGCCCGCCTGCGGGAACGGAACCGCCAGCGGCGCATGCAGCGTTCGCTCGCCTTCTTCGGGCCGCTGGCCGCCTGGCTGTGGGTGCGTGAGCTGACCGGCGACCCCGTCCACCTCGGCTGGCCGAACCTGCCCGGCGGGCTGGAAATGTGGTTGCCCCAGATCATCCTCGTCGGCCTCTTCGCCGTCGTGCTGCTGGTGCCGCTGCTCACGGCGGGGCGGTCGCCGCACGTGCGGTTCCGCCCGTCGGAGATCGAGATCGGCTTCGCCGATGTGCGGGGAATGGACGTCGTCCTGGAGGAGGTCGTGCGGACCCTCAACCTCTTCCTCGGTTTCAAGACCTTTCGGGAGTCGATGGGCGGCACGCCCCGGCGGGGCATCCTCTTCGAGGGCCCGCCCGGCACCGGCAAGACCTACATGGCCAAGGCGCTGGCCAAGGAAGCCGGCGTGCCGTTCTTCTACGTGTCGTCGTCGGCCTTCCAGTCGATGTACTACGGCCAGACGAACCGGAAGATCCGGGCCTACTTCAAGGAACTGCGCAAGGCGGCCCGCCAGGAGGGTGGCGCGGTCGGGTTCATCGAGGAGATCGACGCCATTGCCGCCTCCCGGGCCGGCATGCGTATGACGGGGCTGAACGACGGTGGTGCCGGTGTGGCGCCGGCCACCACCGTCTCCCGTTCGCAGGCCAAGGAAGGCATCGCCGGGATCGTCAACGAGCTGCTCATCCAGCTGCAGTCGTTCGACCACCCGACGCGGATGGAGAAGCTCCACGGCTTCGTCGTCGACCGCCTCAACAACTGGCTGCCCGACCACCGCCAGCTGGCCAAGCGGCGCTCCACTCCGGCCAACGTCCTCATCATCGGGGCCACCAACCGGGCCGACGACCTCGACCCCGCGCTGCTGCGTCCCGGCCGCTTCGACCGGTCGATCCACTTCGACCTCCCCAACCGGTCGGGCCGGCGGGAGATCATCGATTACTACCTCGAGCGGAAGGCCCACACGGCCGAGCTGGACCGGGCCGACCGGCGGGAGGCGCTGGCCGCCATGACCTCCGGCTATTCCCCGGTGATGATCGAGCACCTCTTCGACGAAGGTCTGGTGTGGGCCCTGCGGGACGGGCGCTCGGCCATGACCTGGGCCGACGTGCAGCAGGCCAAGTTCACCGAGGAGATCGGCCTCAAGCAGCCGGTGGAGTACACCGAGGGCGAGAAGCGCCGCATCGCCACCCACGAGGGCGGTCACGCCGTCGTAGCCCACCTGGTGAGCGATCGCAACCTCGAGGTCCTGTCGATCATCAAGCGCCGGGGTGCCCTCGGCCTGCTGGCCCACTCCGACGCCGAGGAGCGCTTCACCCGCACCGAGGAGGAGCTGAAGGGCCTCATGGCCATCGCCTTCGGCGGGATGGTCGCCGAGGAGCTGGCCTTCGGGTCGGCGTCGACCGGCCCGGCCGGTGACCTGTCCTACGCCACGCAGCTGGCGGCGCAGATGGTCGGTTCCTATGGCATGGGCGGCACGCTGATCTCCTACGACGCCGTGGAGGCCGGGCCGATGACGGCCGGCACCGTGGCCAAGGTCCTCTCCAACGACGCAGCCCGCAAGCGGGTCGAGGTCCTGCTCGTCGAGGCCAAGGAGACGGCCCGCCGGCTGCTGGCCGAGAACCGCCACCTCGTCGAGGCACTCGTCGGGTCGCTGCTGGAGCGTGACGAGCTTGTCGGCGACGAGATCACCGACGTGCTCGAGCGGGCGGCCCGCCAGGCTCCGGCGGCCCGTCCGGCGGCGACGGCGGCGGCCACACCGGCGCTCCCCGAGGCCTCGCTGCGTTCGTAACGTCCCGGTTCGCACCCTTCCGGGGCGATTGAACCTGCACGTCAGCGGGCATCTACGCGGTGACGTGACCGGTTTGCTCACCCCGGAGGGGCGCTATGGCCACCACCGCCATCGAGAAGTCGAAGACCCGATCCGATCTGGCGCAGCTGGCGGGGATGGGCCCCTTCTCCATCCTCGCCGCGCTGGCCGGCGTGCTGGTCGGCTACGCCACATCGGCCCTGCTGATCGCCGGAACGGCCGCCATCCTGGAGCGCAACAACTCGACCATCGACCTCACCGAGCCGTGGGAGTCCATGAGCAACGGGGGTGGTCTGCTCCTCGGCGGCCTGCTCTTCGTGTCGTATCTGCTGGCCGGCTATGTCGCCGGCCGGATGGCCTGGCGCCGGGGATGGCTCCACGGCCTGGCGATCTTCATCGGCAGCGTCGTCGTCGTCGGCGCCGTGGCGCTGCTGGTGCGCACCCTGAACAACCCCGACGACGTGGAGAGGATCACTGACACGCTGCGCAGCTTCGGCATTCCGACCACCCGGGACGAGTGGGGCAGCGCGGCATCGTTCGTCGGCCTGGTGTCGCTGGGCGGGATGCTGCTGGGCTCGCTGGTCGGGGGGATTCTCGGCGAGCGCTGGTACACCAAGGTGTCCCGCCGGGCGGTCGAGGCCGAGGTTGACATCCGGGAGCGGATGGAGGCGACCAGCGAGCGGCTGGCCCCGATCGACGAGGAGGCCCGCACCCGTCAGCGGGAGGACGGCACGCCCATCCGCCAGCGGGAGGTCGGCAACGACCGCGGCAACGGTGGCCGGGCCGACCGCGGCGTCGACGTCGACTCGATGAGCAAGGAAGAGCTCTACGAGATGGCGCAGGAGCGGGACATCCCCGGGCGGTCGCACATGTCCAAGGAAGAACTGCTCCAGGCGCTGAAGCGGGAGAGGCGGACGCCGCAGCGGCAGCGCCGGTAGTCAGCCGTTCCTCAGGGGGCCGGTACCCCGACCGGGTTGGGGACGGGGACGCCGCCGGCGGCGTTGATGGCCCGGGCCATCGGCGTCAGCAGCTCGAGCAGCCGCTCGGTGCGCTCCGGGCCGAGGGCCCGCCACGGCACCTCCGCCGCCTCGTCGGTGCGGGCCTCGACCTCGGCCCGCCCGGCCCGTCCGGCATCGGTGAGCGTGCCGGAGGCGTCGAGCCAGCCCCGGGCCCGCAGGCGCTCCTCGGCCGCCGCCCACTCCTCGTCGCTCCACTTCCGGTTGCTCTGCAACGTCTCCCGGGGGACGGCGCCCGTGGCGGTCACCGTGACATGGGCCTCGCAACCGTCGAGCCCGGCGGCGGTCAGCGCCGCGACGTGGCCGTCGCCCCGGTGCTCCCGGAGCATCGTGCAGGCGTGCCACAGGGCGAGGTGCGGCTCGTCGGGCCAGGGCAGAGAGCGGAGGGCGGCGAACAGCGGCCGTCCGGCCAGCGGCGTCGACTCGGTGGCTTCCCGGGCCAGCTCGGCCGCCTCCGCCTCGGCCGGCGAGCCGACGTGCTGCGGGATCAGCCGGCGCAGGGCGACGTCGACCGTCCGCAGCCGGGCGGCGAGGACGTCGGCCGGCGAGGCCAGCGCCCAGGCATCGGGCAGCGCCCGGGTCACCATCGCCGGGTGGAAGTTGAAGAAGACGGCGGTGACGAGCTCCGGCGAGGCGGCGCCCAGCGCCGCGGCGCGGGAGGCGAAGTAGCCCATCCACCCGCCTTTGAGGCCGAGGCTCCGGTACGCCTCGGCGGCCTCGGGTACGAAGTAGACGTGAGCGTGGTAGGTCTCGAAGGCCGGCCACATCCGGCGGGCGTAGCTCATGCCGCAAACGTAGGCTGGCGCCCGCCCCGCCCGTCTGATCGAGCGATTCTCGTTGGGAGGAACAGATGGCTGACCGCCCGCCGCTGCCGTACGACTTCCTGCCGAAGGTGCCGAGCTTCACCGTCACGAGCGATGACATGGCCGACGGGCAGAGGCTGTCCGAGGCGCAGGTCTACAACGGGTTCGGAGTGTCCGGGGGTAACAGTTCACCGCACCTGCGGTGGGAGGGCGCCCCGGCCGAGACCCAGAGCTACGTCGTCACCTGTTTCGACCCCGACGCCCCCACGGGCAGCGGCTTCTGGCACTGGGTGCTCTACGACATCCCGGCCGACGTGACCGAGCTTCCTCCGGGCGCCGGCAGCGGGTCGATGGAGGGGCTGCCGAAGGGCGCCACCCACGTCCGCAACGACTACGGCAGCAAGGACTTCGGCGGCGCCGCTCCGCCCGAGGGGCACGGCGACCACCGTTACGTCTTCGCCGTGCACGCCCTCGGGGTCGACCACCTCGACATCAACTCCGACGTGTCGCCGGCCATCGTGGGGTTCATGACGACGTTCAACACCCTGGCCCGGGCGGTGATGATCCCGGTCTACGGCAGGTAGACGGCCAGGCGTGGGGCAGGGGCCCCACGCTCTGGAGGAGTCGAGCATCTCGGAGACAGCGGGCCGAAGGCGGTGGAGTGGGCGCGGCCCGGCGGGTCTCCGAGATGCTCGATCAGGAGCGCCCGGGGCGGCGAAGCCGCCAGAGGCATGCCGTAGCGGGCGTCAGCCCGCTAGGCGGCGGCGGGCTCAGGGGCGAGCAGGCCGAGCCCGCCGTTGACGGAGCGGCTCCGGGCCCACTCGATCGTCTCCTCGTCGTCGGTCAGGTAGACGACCTGGCTCGCCTCGCCGAGGCGGGCCAGGAGGTCGAGCAGCCGGAACTTCTCGTGCCGGGGGAAGCCGGCCAGGGCATCGTCGACGATGACGGGGACGGGCTCCGCTTCCGGCCCGACCCGCCGGGTCTGGGCGAAGCGGCCCAGGAGAACCATCTCCGCCTCCTCGGCGGTGACGAGCTGCGGTCCGGTGCCGGCCGATGCCTCGAGGATCGTGACCCGGCGGGACAGCGCCTCCCGGCGGTCGGCCAGCCGGTCGATGTCGGGCAGGCCCCGGCCGGCGGCCTCGACCTCGGCCGCCACCCGGGCCCGTTCCTCGATGAGCTGGGCGGCGCCGTCGGGCCCGTCCGCCGCGTCGGAGGCGTCCGAGGTGTCGGAGGTCCTGGACGTCCCGGCGGTCTCGCCGGCATCGGAGGGCTCGGAGGCCCGCGGGGCGGGGACCGGGGCGGGTGAGACCGCGGCCGGCGGGACGGGGGCGGCTGGGACCGGCGCCGGTGGGACGGGGGCGGGTCGGACCGGGGGCGGCGGGGGCAGGTTCTCCCACTCCGGACGGGCCAGCCGGCCGAGGATCTCCCGGGCCCGGCCCAGCTCGGCTTCGACCTCTTCGGTACTGCGGTTCGAATCGGTCGCCTCGAGCTGGAGGGCCGCTTCGGCGGCGATGGCGGTGACGGCCTCGAGCCGGGCGGCGAGGTGACCGGGGCCGGGGCGACCGGCGGAGGCCAGCAGGGCCTCCAGCTCGGCTTCGATGCGGCGGACCGCGGCCTCGGCGTCCTCCAGGGTCTGCTGCAGGCGGGCGTGGCGGGCCTCGGAGACGATGGCCTCGACCTCGGAGACCGCGTGTTCCGGTTCGACGTCGAACGACCGGCAGGCTTCGAGCAGCGCGGCCCGGGCGGCGGCCAGGGCGGGCTCGGCGTCCTCGACCAGTTCCCGGTGCAGCGCCTCGGTCGCTTCGACGTTGTGCTGGGCGTCGGCCATCTCGGCGGCGTAGCGCTCGATCTCGTCCCGGGCGGCGAGGGCGGCCTCGGGGTCGACGTCGCCGGCCAGCTCGGCCCAGGCCACGGCGGCCACCTGGTGCTCGAGTTCGGCCACCCGCAGCGCCTCGACGGCGTCGGGCTCGAGGAGGACGTCGATGCGCCGCATCTGGAACGCCAGCCAACTCACGAAGCCGGCCTTGTTGAGGACGACCTGCTCATCCTCCAGCGCCTTGGCCAAGCGGCGCTTGGCCGCCACGGCCAGCGCCTTGACCTTGGCCCCCTCGACCTCCCGCTCCGCCTCCTCCACGATCTGGTGGGCGGCTTCGATTTCGGCCACCAGGGCGCCGTGCTGGCCGGCGCCGCCGAGGCCCATCGACAACTCGGCGGCCCGGGTGCCGGCGGCCGCCACCCGCTCGGCCCGGGCCCACAGCTCGGGATGCCGGTGGCGGGCCAGCGTGATCACCCAGGGGGCGGACGGAGCGGGGAGGTCGGAGGCGGCACCGGCGTCGAGGCGGGCGACGAGCTCGGCCCGGCGACGGGCGGCGGCGAGAAACTCTCCCTGGAGACGCTCGAGGTCGGCGGGCACGTCGGCCGGCAGGTTGAGGGCCCGGGTCAGCGACCGGTGGTCGAGGCGGCGGCGGCCGCCGAAGGCGGCCCGGGCCTCCTCGGCGGCGGCGACGGCGGCCCGGTGGTCGGCGGCCAGCTGCACGGCGGCGACGGCGGCCTCGGCCACCCGCCGCTCGGCCGGCTCCACCCCCCGGAGGCAAGCCAGCTCGGCCTCGAGCCGGGCGACGGTGCGGGCGGCGTCGTCGTAGCGCAGCCGGGCGGCCCGCTCGTCGGCCAGGCGGATCTCGTCGTCGAGGCGGGCGAGCTCGGCCCGCAGCTCCCGGACGTGACGGTGGCGGGCGACGACCTGCTGGTACTCCTCCTCGACCTGGGCCAGCACGGCCCGGGCCTCGGCCAGCTCGCCCTCGCCCCCGGCGCCCGCCGTGCCGCCGGGTGTGGCGTCGATGCCCCGCTCGAAGTGGACGACGTCGAGGAGCAGCAGCTCCGGCGACCCGAGGCCGAGGAGCTGCAGCCAGTCGATCGGGCCGGCGCCGCCGTCGGTCAGGGCCAGGGCCTCGGCGAGGTCCTCGCCGCTGTCGAGATCGGTGAGCGTGGTGCCGCCCCGGAGGTCGCGGACGAGATGGACCCGGCTGCCCGACCCGTCGACGAAGACAAGGCTCACGCCGTGGCCGGGGGCGCTGCCGGTGAGCGAGGCGACGGCCCGCTCGGCGAAGCGGCGGCGGCGGTCCGCGTCGAGCCCGCCCAGCACCGTCAGCGTGCGGTGGAAGGGAATGGTGACCGCCTGGCCCCCATCTCGGTAAGCGAGCTCTTCAAATCGCATGTGTGCCTGAATATCGGCAGGTCCGGAGGCTCCCTGCAACGCACAAGCCGCCCGGAAAGGGGCAGAGGAAAGGCGCCTCGTCGTCGGCTCGGGCCGGCTGGCTATCGTCCGCTCGTGGCCGGGCCCGCCAAGGTCGTGATCGCCCATCCGCTGGCTATCGTCCACTCGTGGCCGGGCCCGCCAAGGTCGTGATCACCCATCCTGCCGGCGCGTTGACGCTGCTCAGTGCCGACGTGGCGGTGCTGGTCGCCGGCGAGGACGCCGCCGCCGTCGGCGAGGCCCTGGCCGCCCTCCGGGCGAGCGGGCGGGAGGCCGCCGGCTGGGTCGGGGACCCGTCCGCCGCCGCCGTGCGGGAGATGGCTTCGGAGCTCTTCCCCGGGGCCGAGGTCGTCACCGTCGCTGACTGAGCCCGCTCGGGCTCGGTGCTGGTCACCGTCGCGCGCGGGGAACCCCGAGCGCATTTCCCACAGCTAGCGGGGGGTTTCCGCTCGGGGTCCTTCCGACGGAGGCGGGGGAACGACTGACAGTCAGGCGCCGGCGCATTCGGCGCAGGTGCCGAAGAAGTCGAGGCGGTGGTTGCGGACGGCGAAGCGGTGCCGGCGCACGATGGAGCGCATGGCGTCGTCGACGGCCCGCTCCAGGTCGGGCAGGCCGGGGCCCTCGAAGTCCTCCACCGAGCCGCACTCCACGCAGACCAGGTGGTGGTGGTGCTTGGCCAGCTCCTCGACGAGCTCGAACCGGGCGAATCCCTCCTCGAACTCCAGCCGCACCAGCACGTTGGCCGTCACCAGGTCGCTCACGATCCGGTACAGCGACGACAGCGGGACCCGGGCCTCCTGCGCCCGGTCCTGGAGCTCCTGCATCGACAGCGGCGCTTGGGCCGACTCGAAGATGTCGACCACCGCCCGGCGGCCCGCCGTCCACCGCAAACCGGCCCGGGCCAGCCGGTGCCCGACCTCTTCGACGAGAGCGCTGTCCTCCACGAACTCGATGGTAGCTACGCCCGCCCCCGCGGTTCCGTTCCCGTTCGGCGTCTGTTATCTTGACCAGTGCGCCGCGGGGTGGAGCAGTCTGGTAGCTCGTCGGGCTCATAACCCGAAGGTCGAGGGTTCAAATCCCTCCCCCGCCACCAATTAGAAATGCAGTCGGGCCCCGGATTTGAGTCCGGGGCCTTCTGCTGTCCGGATAGTCGCCGGGGCGGATTTCTACCGGAGCTTCCGCGACGCGGCGAGGGGCGATTGGTCAGGCGCTGAGCTGCGCCACGATGGCCGCTCCGTCCACCCAGACGTTTTCCCGGCTGATCAGCCCGTCGCGGAACTCGAACACGTGCAGGATCCGGAAGGAGATCCGGCGGTTGTTGCCCGGCAGCCCCATGAACGATCCGATCACCGTCCCGGTCATGATCTGCTCCAGGGTGATGGCGTTGTCCGACACGTACTGGTGGACGGGCTCTTCCTCCTCGGTGCGGAAGTTGGCGGTGAGAAATCCGTAGAACTCCCGGGCGGCGTCCTTTCCCCGCCGCGGCGAGCCGGGGAATCCGACGGCGTCGTGCTCGATGTCGTCGGTGTAGACGGCGACGGCCCCCTCGACGTCGCCGGCCCCTTCGGCCCGCAGGTGTTCCTTGATCAGTGCCAGCATCGCTTCGGTCTGCACGGTGCTCCTTCCGGCATCTAATGAGATGTTGCTATCATCGTGAGATGACTCTCTCACGTCAAGAGAAATCTCTCACGGAGAGTGGCCGGGTCAACCAGCGGGCCCGAACCAGGGCGGCGCTCGTGGAGGCGGCGGCCAAGCTGGTGCGGCAGGGCCGGCCGCCGTCGGTGCCCGACGCCGCCGCCGAGGCCCTCGTGTCGGTGGCCACGGCCTACCGCTACTTCAGCCGCGCCGAGGACCTCTGGGCCGAGGCCTCGCTGCAGGCCACCGATCTCGACGCCACCCTCGACCAGGCGCACCGCCGGATCGAGGCGTCGGGCGACGACGTGATCGCCCGGGCCGAGGCCGCCGCCCGGGCCGTCACCGGCCGCATGCTCGACGACCAGGTCCCCTACCGCCGGTTGGCCCAGTCGGCCCTCGAGCAGTGGTTCGCCCAGCAGGACCAGCCGCCCGCCCAGCGGGCGCCGGTGCGGGCGGGCCGCCGCACGACGACCAACCGGCTCGTCCTGGAGCCGCTGCGGGGCACCGTGCCCGAGGCCGACTTCGAACGGATCGTGCGGGCCATGGGCCTGGTGTCGGGCACCGACGCCGCGCTGGCCCTCACCGATGCCCTGGGCCTCGAAGGGGAGGAGGCCATGGCCACCCTCCTCGACGCCACGCGCTGGCTGCTCAAAGGCGCTCTCGTCGAGCTCGGTGCCGAGCGGCCGAACCGACCAGATCGTCGCCGGGCGGCCCGACGCTGATATGCAGAGCCGGCGGGTCACCCCGCCGGCTCTGCGCTGCTTGTTTCAATTTTCACGCCGGTCCGGCCGTGATGGCCGGATCAGGATCTAGAGCTCGGCGTAGAACTCCTCGAGCTCCGGCGTGCCCCAGTACTGGCCGACGAAGACCTGCTCGACGATGTTGAGCTGGTCCCGCAGGGCCTGGGTGGTCTCCGGGGTCTGGTCCGCCACGTAGTTGGCCAGGGCGGTCTCGAAGGCCACGTTGGCCCGGGTCAGCGCGCCACCGGTCTTGAAGGACAGCGGGTACTGGATCCACTCGGTGTACTCCGTCTGGATCTGCGCCGCCGCTTCGGGCGTGCCTTCGTCGATGAGGTCCCGGATCTCGAAGATCGTGATCACGATGTCGCCCAGGAAGTCCCGGCTGCTGAAGGCGTCAGGGTCGAACACCGGCTGGGTCGACTCGCTCGGAATGCTGTTGCGGGCGGCGGCGGTGACCAGGTTGATGCCCAGGGTGTAACGGGGAGCGAGGGCGGCCAGCGCCTCTTCCGCACCGGTGCCGGAATCGAAGGCGGCGGTGACGGCGGCCACCAGCCCGTCGATCTCCGTCGCCAGTTCCTCGTTGCGGAACTTGATCAGCCTCCGGGCCACCGGGTAGTTGGTCACGAACTCGGCCCAGTGCTCGGCGGCGGCCGCCGGGTCAGGGGCGGTCGACGGGGTCTGCGGCGTGGCGTCGGGGATGCCGGCCAGTTCCTGGCGGGCCCGGCGGATGCCCTGGTTGACGCTCCGCAGCGTGGCCACGTCGTCGAACAGCGCGGTCTCTTCAGGCGAATTGGCCAGGTAGTCGACGACCTCGTCCCAGGCCGCAGCCTGCTCCTCGGCCAGCCGCACGATCGTGTCGCAGTCGTAGGGCTCGTCTCCCTCGAGGCCGAGACCCGAAGGCACCTGGTCCTGGATGTACACGTGCTCGAAGAACATGTACCGCTCAGGTGACGCGAACTGGTGGTCGATCTCAACGGCGTTGAAGACTTCCTCGGCGTCCCAGTAGGCCTCGCGGGTCGCGTCGAGGTCACAGCCCCGAGCGACTTCGGTGTAGGCGTCGAGGGCAGTGGCGAGAGCCTCGGCACGCTCGGCGCGGTTCTCACCGAAGAATCTGCCGCCGCCGCCTCCTCCTCGGTTGGCCTGGGCCGGGTTGTAGGCGAGCCCGAGGCTCGCAACTCCGAAACTGAGAGCCAGACCGGCGATCAGTGCTCGATTACGGGTCAGCTTCCCGGACATTCGTCTCCTCCAGATCAATGGCGCGGCGCGACCGATCGCCAGACCGGCCCTCCGCGAAAAGGGGCTTTATCCCCGACGTCCCCGATGGTGTCCGCCTCGCCCCCACAGCTCAGCGGCCCAAATGGAAGGTTCACCGCGATACACGCAATTCCTCCCGCGCAATCGAGAAAGTTAGGAAGGCCTAAGAACGCCGAAAGGAACGCGCGCCATATGTGTTAAATGTCCCATTCGTGCGGGCGGCAACATCACGCCCTGGGTCAGTCGCGGAAGAAACCCTCCATGCGTTGGGCGTACATCACGTCACCGCTGATCCGCATCTTCCCCGTCATGAAGGCCGTGATCCCGTTCATCTCGCCGGCCATGAACCGAAGGAAGTTCGGCAGCGTGAAGCTGAGTGTCGCCTTCGGCGCCTCGGCGGGACCAGCGCCGGTGCGGCACGTCCCGGCGTCGATGATCACGTGGTACACGTGGGTGGCATCTCCGTCGTCCACTTCCCACTGGACGACGCCGTCCTGTCCCTGGGCCCGTTCCGGGCGGAACATCGTCTGCATCGTGGCGAAGATCCGTTCGAGGACGACGCCGACGCCCGCCGCCACGGCCGCCTGACGGATCTCTTCGTCCGAATGCCCGTTGATCAGCGTTGCGAGGTCCTCAGGCGTCTCCGCCTCGTCGAAGGTGCGGACTTCCGGGGTCATTGGTCCTCCTTCGTCGGCTCACGCTCGTCCGGATCCTGCGCGCCATTGGCGACTCTATCGAGAGAAAATGGCACCGTGACGGGCGTGAGGCGCTGGGAGCCGAACCACCGGATCAGGCGGGACGCGGTCATCATCGCCCTTGCCGATCGGGACGGCGACCGTTGCTGGTATTGCGGCTGCGCCTTCGAGGATCGGGCCGACGGCGGGGCCCGGAGCCTCACGATCGACCACGTCGAACCCCTCGTCGGTGGCGGCGCGACCGATCTCGCCAACCTGCGGCTGTGCTGTGCCACCTGCAATCGGCGCAAGGGGCACATGGGCGCCGAGGCCTATGCCGCCTCCGAGGTGCTCGCCCGTCGGCGCCGGCAGATCTGGCGGGAGGAACTCGAAGCCCTCTGAACGATCCGCCAGACTGGCGGGCGTGCGGGCTCTGGTCTGGGACGGCAAGCGCACCGAGGTGGCCGACGACCGGCCTGAGCCACACCCCTCGGACGGGATGGCGGTCGTGCGGGTGCACCTGGCCGGCGTCTGCTCCACCGACCTGCAGATCCTCCAGGGCTACATGGGCTTCACCGGCGTTCCCGGCCACGAGTTCGTCGGACACGTGGAGGAGGGACCGGACGGCCTGGTCGGCCGGCGCGTCGTGGGCGAGATCAACTTCGGGTGCGGGGCGTGCGACCGGTGCCGGTCGGGCATGAGCCGCCACTGCCCCCACCGGCGGGTCATGGGGATTCTCGGCGCCGACGGCAGCTTCGCCGAGCTGGTGGCCGTCCCGGTGGCCAACCTCCATCCGGTCCCGGGCGGGCTCACCGACGAGCAGGCGGTCTTCACCGAGCCGCTGGCCGCCGCCTTCTCCATCCTCGAACAGGTCCCGGTGGCACCCGGCGCAGACGCGGTCGTGCTCGGCGACGGGAAGCTTGGGTTGTTGTGCGCCCAGGTCCTCCGCCGGGCGGGGGCGACGGTGACGCTGGTCGGCCGCCACGACGACAAGCTGGCCCTGGCGGCCGGTTTCGGCATCACCACGGTCATGACCGAACGGGCCTGGCGTCCGGCCCAGGACGCCGCCATCGTCGTCGAGGCCACCGGCTCGGCCGACGGGCTGGCGGCGGCCATGGCCGCGGTTCGGCCTCGCGGGACGCTGGTGCTGAAGAGCACCGTGGCGGCCGAACACCGCCTGTCGCTCGCGCCGCTCGTGATCGACGAGGTCACCGTGGTCGGTTCCCGTTGTGGCCTGTTCCCGCCGGCCCTCGCCGCGCTGGAGGAGGGAAGCGTGGCGGTCCTCCCCCTGGTGGAGGCGCGCTACCCGCTGGCGGAGGCGGTGGAGGCGATGGCTCATGCCGCCCGGCGCGGCGCCCGTAAAGTCCTGCTCCAATGCAGCCGCTAAGAGGCCGGCACGCCAGTCCAAGGCGTGCGGGCCGGAGGCCGGTGACAGCCGGTGGGCGGTCCTAGGAGGAGGGCACGGCCCGCTTCTCGCCTTTCGCCTGATACATGGCGCGGTCGGCGCGGTGAATGAGCGTCTCGATGGGGCAGGGGTCGTCCCAGCGGTACTTGGCGACGCCGACGCTGAGCGAGATGGGTGGAAACGCCTCGGCGCCCCGGGCCTGGAGGCGTTGGTGGAGCCGGTCGATGCAGGCGTCCGCTTCGATTCCGTTCTGGGGCAGGAGCACGCAGAACTCGTCGCCGCCGAGCCGGGCGATGATGTCAGAGTCCCGGAAGGTGCTCCGGAGCAGTCCGGCGGTCTCGATCAGGGCCTGGTCGCCCGCCGCGTGGCCGTGGTGGTCGTTGATCACCTTCATGTTGTCGAGGTCGATGTAGATCAGCGCCATGTCCCGTTGGGTGCGCTGGGCCACCTGGGCCAGCGGTTCGGCGACGGCCAGGAAACCTCGCCGGTTGCGCAGCCCGGTCAGGTCATCGGCCATGGCCAGCCGTTCGAGTTCTTCTTCCATGGCCTTGCGCTGGGAGATGTCACGCACGAAGGCGTTGAACTGCCACTGGCCATCTTCCTGGAGGGCCCAGGCCACCAGTTCGACGGGGAGGTCCCGGCCGCTTCGGTCCAGGGCGGTGAGTTCGAGGCGCTGGCCGAGAATGGGGCCGTGGCCGGTGGCGAGGAAGGTGGCGATGCCCTGGCGATGGGCGGCCCGCAGGCCCTCGGGAATGAGGACCTCGTCGAGTGGGCGGCCGATCACCTCGGAGGCCGCCCACCCGAAGGTCAGTTCAGCTTGGCGGTTCCAAGCCGTGATCCGTCCTTGCTGGTCGGCGGCCACGAAGGCGTCGCCGGCGGTTTCCAGGATCCGCCGAAGCCGCTCCTCGCCGGCCCGGAGGGCCGCTTCGGTTTCTTTGCGATCGCTGATGTCCTCGATCTGGGAGATGAAGTAGCGCGGCGTGCCGGCCGGGTCGCGAACCAGGGAGACCGACAGGTTGACCCACACCTGGTGGCCGTCGGCGTGGAAGTAGCGCTTCTCCATGGAGTAGGCGCGGATCTCGCCGGCGAGGGTCTGGCGCACGTGCTCGAGATCGGCGGTGAGGTCGTCGGGATGGGTGATGTCCTGGAACGTCTTGGTCACCAGATCGCCGGCCGGGTAGCCGACGATCTCACACAGCGACTGATTGACCTGCAGGAACCGGCCGTCGGGGGCCACCAGCGCCATGCCGATGGGGGCGTTTTCGAAGGCGAGGCGGAAGCGTTCCTCCGCTTCTCGCAGGATCGTCGCCTGCTGTTCGGCCCGCTCGGTCTGCTCGGTCGCCTCGGCCACGGCGGCCCGCAGCCGGAGCATCGCACGGGCGATGGTCTCGGCCACCACGACACAGACGGGTATGGCCACCGTGACCGACGACACCGATCCCGGGCCGCTCTCGGCCCCCGTGACGGCGGGGAGGACGTAGGCGGCCGCGGCCACCGGCGCCAGCAGCCAGCTGGTGCGGGGCGGGAAGGCCAGGCCGACCCAGGTGAAGGCCAGCACGAAATAGGTGGCGTAGCTGAAGGCGCTGACTCCTCCGAACCGGTTGCCCAAGGCGATGAGCACGAACGCCGCCGGGGCGAAGACCACCGGCGCCTGTGGGGGCCAGCGGTGCCAGGGCAGGCCCCGGCCGAGCAGCCCCAGGGCGATGGCGGCCCCGCCGATGAGGTTCAGGACGCCGATGTCGAGGTGGCCCGCCCCCGGCAGGTAGTTGTTGAGGATGGTGAAGACGCCGGCCGCGGCAAGCAGCCACCCGGCCTTGCGCGCCCGCGCCAACGCCTGCTCATTACCCACGAAGCACTCATCGGCCTCGGAAATCCCGCAATTGAGGAAAACGACGAGTTACCGGCCTTAGATCTCCCGGGGCGACGACGTCAGAAACTGGGCTCTAGCTAGATCTGGACTTACTCCAGCCTTTCCGGGTAGGCTGCAGGCGTGTCCACGGAGACCCCCGCCGACAACGAGGCCCTTCTCCGCCGGCACGGGCTGCAGGTCACGGCCCAGCGCCTGGCTGTCCTGCGGGCGGTGTCGGCGCGGTCGCACAGTACCGCGGACGACATCGACAAGGTCGTCCGCGCCGAGCTCGGCGCCATCTCCCGCCAGGCGGTCTACGACGCCCTCGGCGCCCTCACCGACAAGGGCCTCCTCCGGCGCATCCAGCCCGCCGGGTCGCCGGCCCGCTACGAGAGCCGGGTCGGCGACAACCACCACCACCTCATCTGCCGAAGCTGCGGCCGGATGGTCGACGTCGACTGCGCGGTCGGCGACACCCCCTGCCTGACGGCCGCCGACGACTCGGGCTACGAGATCGACGAAGCCGAGGTCATCTACTGGGGTAGATGCCCCGACTGCGCCGCCGCGATTTCACGAGGAACGCAGTAGGAAGTCAGAAGGAACGAGAGGAGAGCACCGCCGTGTCTGACAATGAAGAGCGAAGCACGCAGAGCGTGAGCGAAAGCGAGAACCCGGCAATCCCGTCCCCCGAACCCAAGGGAACCTCCCGGCCGAGGACGAACCGCGACTGGTGGCCGAACCAGCTGGACCTGTCGATCCTCCACCGGAACTCCTCGCTGTCCAATCCCATGGGCGAGGACTTCGACTACATCGAAGAGCTCAAGACCCTCGACTACGAGGCACTGAAGCGTGACCTGATCGAGGTGTTGACCACGTCGCAGGACTGGTGGCCGGCCGACTGGGGCCACTACGGCGGCCTCATGATCCGGATGACGTGGCACGCCGCCGGCACGTACCGCATCGAGGACGGCCGCG
Source organism: Actinomycetota bacterium (assembly GCA_040756995.1). Taxonomy (GTDB): domain Bacteria; phylum Actinomycetota; class Acidimicrobiia; order IMCC26256; family BP-133; genus BP-133. The sequence goes on from JBFLYK010000027.1 coordinate 19,154, forward strand.
GCGGCGGTGGCACCGGCCAGCAGCGCTTCGCCCCCCTCAACAGCTGGCCGGACAACGCCAACCTGGACAAGGCCCGCCGGCTGCTCGAGCCGATCAAGCTGAAGTACGGCAACAAGATCTCCATGTCGGACCTGATCGTCCTGGCCGGCAACGTCGCCCTCGAGTCCATGGGGTTCAAGACGTTCGGGTTCGCCTTCGGCCGGCCCGACGTGTGGGAGCCCGAGGAGGTCATCTGGGGCCTCGAGGACACCTGGTTCCCGCAGGGCGAGCAGCGTTACCGGGGACCGGGTGACTTCGACAATCCCTTCGGCGCCGTGCAGATGGGCCTGATCTACGTGAACCCGGAGGGGCCCCTCGGGAACCCCGATCCGCTGCTCGCCGCCCGCGACATCAAAGAGACGTTCCGCCGGATGGCGATGAACGACGAGGAGACGGTGGCGCTGATCATCGGCGGCCACAGCTTCGGCAAGGCCCACGGCGCGGTCGGCTCCGAGTACGTCGGGCCGGAACCCGAGGGCTGCCCGGTCGAGGCGATGGGCCTCGGGTGGAAGGTCAACTACGAGTCCGGCAACGGCCCCTACACGCTGACCAGCGGCATCGAGGGCGCCTGGACCCCGACTCCGACGCAGTGGGACAACAAGTTCCTGGAGCTGCTCTACAAGTACGACTGGGAGCTGACGACGAGCCCCGCCGGGGCGAAGCAGTGGCAGGCGAAGAACCTCGAGGAGCAGGACCTCGTGCCCGACGCGCACATCCCGGGGAAGAAGAACCCGCCGATGATGCTGACGACGGACCTGGCCCTCAAGCTGGACCCGACCTACGGGCCGATCTCGAGGCGCTTCTACGAGAATCCCGACGAGCTCGCCGACGCCTTCGCCCGGGCGTGGTACAAGCTGATCCACCGTGACATGGGCCCGGTGAGCCGCCTCCACGGCCCGTGGGTGGCCCCGCCGCAGCTGTGGCAGGACCCGGTTCCCGAAGTCGACCACGAGCTGATCGACGACCAGGACATCGCCTCCCTCAAGGCCAAGGTCCTCGGCTCCGGCCTGTCGGTCTCCCAGCTGGTCTCCACCGCCTGGGCCTCGGCGGCCAGTTTCCGCGGCACGGACAAGCGGGGCGGCGCCAACGGCGCCCGCATCCGCCTCGCGCCGCAACGGGACTGGGAGGTCAACGACCCGACCGAACTGGCCAAGGTGCTGCAGCGGCTCGAGGAGATCCAGCAGGACTTCAACAGCTCCGCCGCCGGCGGCAAGAAGGTGTCGCTGGCCGACCTCATCGTGCTGGCCGGATGCGCCGGCGTCGAGCAGGCGGCGAAGAACGCCGGCTACGACGTGACGGTCCCGTTCACCCCGGGGCGCACCGACGCGACGCAGGAGATGACCGACGTCGAGGCGTTCGAAGTGCTCGAGCCGAGGGCCGACGGGTTCCGCAACTACGTGCGGGCCGGCGAGAAGATGCCGCCGGAGCAGCTGCTCGTCGAGCGGGCGTTCATGCTGAACCTGACTGCTCCCGAGCTGATGGTGCTGGTCGGCGGCATGCGGGCCCTGGGGGCCAACACCGGCGGCCGTCCCCACGGCGTCTTCACCAACCGGCCGGAGACGTTGACCAACGATTTCTTCGTCAACGTGCTCGACCCGGGCACGGAGTGGAAGACGTCGGAGTCGGAGGAGAACGCCTACGAGGGTCGCGACCGCGCCACCGGCGAGGTGAAGTGGACGGCCACCGCCGTCGACCTCGTCTTCGGTGCCCACGCCCAGCTGCGGGCCCTGTCGACGCTCTACGCCCAGGACGACTCCAAGGAGAAGTTCGTGCGTGACTTCGTCAAGGCCTGGGACAAGGTCATGAACCTCGACCGGTTCGACCTGCACCGCTAGACGAAACAATCAACCCACGCTGGACGCACCACGCGAGCCGCTCCGCCGGCTCGCGTGGTGCCGTCCGGGAACCTCCTTCAGCGGTGTTCCGGATTGGGGAAGTCGAAGCGGCAGCCGGCGTCCCACTCCGAACGCTGGTTTCCGTGGGCGGGAATGCCGCCGGCGTCGGTGATCATGCGGGCCAGGTGCAGCAGGTTCCAGGTCATGAACGTCGTGTTGCGGTTGGTGAAGTCGTTGTCCGGTCCGCCGGAACCGTCGTCGAGATAGGAGGGGCCCGGCCCGGCTTCGCCGATCCAGCCCGCGTCGGCCTGGGGCGGGATCACGTAGCCCAGGTGCTGCAGCGAGTAGAGGACGTTCATGGCGCAGTGCTTCACGCCGTCCTCGTTGCCCGTCACCAGGCAGCCGCCGACCCGGCCGTAGTAGGCGTACTGGCCGGCGTCGTTGAGCAGCGAGCTGTTGCCGTAGAGCCGTTCGATCACCCTGGTGCAGACCGAGGATTTCTCGCCGAGCCAGATCGGCGTGCACAGCACGAGAATGTGGGCCGCCTGCACCCGTTCGAAGAGCGCCGGCCACTCGTCGCGCTCCCAGCCGTGTTCGGTCATGTCGGGCCACACGCCGCTGGCGATGTCGTGGTCGACCGCCCGGATGACATCGACCGTGACGCCTTGCCGGCGCATGATCTCCATCGAGATGTCGGCCAGGCCCTGGGTGTGGGAGCGCTCCGGGGAACGCTTCAGCGTGCAGTTGATGAACAGTGCCCGCAAGTGGCTGAAGTTCCAGCGGTCCTGGCGGCAGAGCTCTTCCTGTTTGGGGGACAGTCTCGTCACGCCGGTACCGTCCCCCCGGCGGCAGGCCCCGTTACAGCCGACCGGACGTCAGCCCGTCTGCCACCGGCGGTAGAGGGCGACGAGCTCGTCCACCGCCTCGTCGGAGAGATCCTCGGGCTCGACCCGTCCGAGGGCGTCGATGGTGGCCCGCAACTGGGCGAGGTACTCGCTGCAGTGGGGGCAGCCCGCCAGGTGGGCCTCGAGCCGCTCCCGGTCGCGCTCGGGCAGCACGCCGTCGAGGTAGGCGGCCATCAGGGCGACGGCCTCCCGGCACACCAGGGCGGTGCGCCGGCGGCGAAGGCGGAGGAAGCGGAACACGTTCATGTCCTACCCAACTTTGCTTCGAGCTGCGACCGGACCCTAGCCCGGGCGCGGTGCAACAGGACCCGCTGGTTGCCGTCGGTCAGGCCGAGCAGGTCGGCGACGTCGGCCGCCGGGAGCCCTTCCACGTCCCGCAGGAGGAGCACCTGCCGCTGCACGTCGGGCAGGGTGTCGATCGCCGTGCGGGCCAGCGGGGCGAGCTGCTCGGCGACGAGGCGGTCGTCGACCTGATCGGCCCACGGCACCGGAGGCGCGGCCCACACCCCGGTGGCGTCGAACCGGTCGCTGTCGATGTCGCCCAGCGGGTCGGAGCGCCGCTCCTTGCCGGCGGTGGTCCGGGCCCGGTTCACCAGAATGCGGAAGAGCCAGGTCCGCAGCGACGACCGGCCCTCGAACGACTCCACGCCCCGGACGACGGCCAGCCAGGTGTCCTGCACGACCTCGTCGGCCAGGGCCCGGCTGCCGACGATGGCGGTGGCCAGCCGGACCAGCGCGGCGTGATGGGCCCGGACGAGTACGGCGAACGCCGTTTCGTCGCCGGCCCGGAGCTTGGCGACCAGCTCCTCGTCCTCCCTCACGGCGCGGAACGTTACCGTGGTGGCGTCGCTCGACGCTGCGCATCCCGCCATGCCGACCAACGTCACGCCCGAGTACAAGAAGGCCGAAGCCGAGTTCCGGCAGGCCCGCACGCCGGAGGACCGGCTGGCCGGGCTCCGGGAGATGCTGCGCACCCTGCCCAAGCACAAGGGCACGGAGCACCTCCAGGCCGACATCCGCTCCCGCATCAAGGAGCTGACCGAGGAACTGGCCGGGCCCCGCAAGGGTGGCGCCCGGACCGGGCCGGCGCACGTCGTCCATCCGGAGGGGGCCGGGCAGGTGGCGCTGCTCGGGCCGCCCAACTCGGGGAAGTCCACGCTCCACGCCCGGCTGACGGGCTCCCACGCCGCCGTCGGGCCGTTCCCGTTCACCACCCAGTTTCCGCAGCCCGGGATGCTGCCCCATCTCGACATCGGGATCCAGCTCGTCGACCTCCCGCCGGTGGCGGCCCAGCATCCGGTTCCCTGGCTGGCCAACGCCCTGCAGCCGGCCGACGCCGCCCTGCTGGTCGTCGACCTCGGCGACCCCGACTGCGTCGATCAGACCCTCGAGCTCCACGAGCTGCTGGCCGCCCGGCGGGTGTTCCTCACCGGTGACTGGAGACGATCCGACGGTGAGACGACCGCCGGCGCCGACGACGGCGAAGACGATCCCTTCGCCCTCCAGCTGCCCACGCTGCTGGTGGCGGCCAAGGTCGACCAGGTCGAGCACTACGACGAGGAGCTCGCCGCCTTCCGGGAGCTGACCGGCCGCGACTACCCGTCCGTCACCGTGTCGGCCGAGACGGGCGCCGGCCTCGACGCCATCGGCGCCTTCCTCTTCGAGCACCTGGGCATCGTCCGGGTCTACACCAAGATCCCGGGCCAGCCGCCCGACCTGACGCGGCCCTTCACCGTCCGCCCGGGAGACACGGTGGAGGACGTCGCCGCCTTGATCCACAAGGATCTCGTCGCCTCGCTGCGGTGGGCCCGCCTGTGGCGGGGCGAGATCGAGGGACTCCAGGTCGGCAAGCACCACACCGTCGAGGACGGCGACATCCTCGAGATCCACACCCACTGATTGTGGGTAGGGACCGGGTAACGAGCTGACGCGACGAAGGGAGACGCGATGGCGGTGCCCGACTGGGCGGACCCGGTGGCCGATGACCAGCCGAAGCCCGTGGAGGAGATGGCGGAGGAACTCGACGCCGAGAACGAAGAGCTGGAGGAGATGACCAGGTCGGTGGAGCGGGGCGAGCCGCCGGCCGAGACCGACCCCGGTCGCTGACGCGAAAAGGCGCCGGCGCCGTGCCCGCTGGGGGCTCGGGGACCGGCGCCTTTGCGGCGTCGGGCGTCTACCTAGTTGGTGACGGCGCTGTTGACCGAGGAGAACTTGGTCGAGACCGAAGAGCCGAGGGCCTTCACGGCCACGATGGCGATGACGGCGATGAGGGCCAGCAGCAGCCCGTACTCGACCATGCTGGCGCCGCGCTCGTCACGGGCGAACTTCGTCTCGAGCCAGGTCTTGAGGATGAACAGGTCCATGGATTTACAAGCCTTTCGTTCGGTAGCCCGGCTGACCGGCGTGGGTCCCGTGGCTTTGCGTCCCCGCCTCACGACGGGTATGCCGTTTCGCGGTCGTTGTCAGTATCGACACCAGGTGACACCCGGTTGAGCTGATTTTCCGCCTTCGGCGAAAGAGGGCGTCAGGCGAGGCCACTCTTCATGATCTGCAGGACGGCCGGCCCCAGGATCACCGTGAACAGCGACGGGAAGATGCAGAAGATCAGGGGGAAGAGCATCTTCACCGGGGCCTTCTGCGCCGCTTCCTGCGCCCGCTGCCGGCGGCGGATCCGCATCTCCTCGGCCTGCGACCGCAGCAGGCGGCCGATCGACACGCCGAAGGCGTCGGCCTGCAGCATGGCCAGGATGAAGGACCGGAGCTCGGGCACGTCGGTCCGGGCGTCGAGCGCTCGCAGCGCCTCCGCCCTCGTCGAGCCCACCCTGGTCTCCTGGAGCATCCGGGCGAGCTCGTCGGCCAGGGCGCCGGGGACGGCGCCGACCGTGCGGGACACGGCCTGCTCGAAGCCCAGACCCGCTTCGACCGAGATCACCAACAGATCGAGGACGTCGGGGAGGCGGGCGGCGATCTCGCGCTGGCGGCTCTCGATCTGCCGTCGGACCCAGGCGTCGGGGGCGGCGAAGCAGATTCCCCACAGGAGGCCGGTCACGACGATCCCGTAGAACCCGCCGAGCTTGGCGTAGCCGAGGGCGAACCAGGCCCAGAACGGGCCCGACACCGCCCCCAGCACCTTGAGAGCCAGGAACCGTTCGGCGTCGAGGCCGGCCGGACTGCCGGCCCGGACGAGCTTCTCGCGGATCTGGGCCGTGTACCCCGCCGGGGTGAACCGGCCGGACAGCCGGGCCAGCCGCCCGACGGCCGGAACGACGAGGCGGTCCCACAGGGACCGGAGCATCTCCCGCTCCCGGGCGTCGACCGGCAGTTCGTACTCGTCGAGGGTGCGCAGGGCGACCCGCAGCTCGCGGCGCTCGCCGGCCAGCGACAGGACGACCACCAGGCCGAGGAGGACGGCGGTGAAGGTTCCGATCAGGGCGACGGCGGTCACGCTCAGATCTCCACCTTGACGATCTTCTGGATCCAGGCCATTCCGGCCACGGCCATCAGCGCCGAAGCACCGATCATCGCCCAGCCGGTGACCGACGAGAACAGGGTCTGGATGTAGTCGGGGGCGGCGGTGAGCATGAACAGGCCGAGGGCCACCGGCAGGAGGCCCATGATGACGGCCGACATGCGCCCTTCGGCGGTGAGGGCCTTGACCTCACCCCGCATCCGGGCCCGCTGGACCATCGTGTCGCTCACGGTCTGGAGCAGCTCGGCCAGGTTCCCGCCGACCTCCCGCTGGATGCGGATGGCCATCACCGTCCATTCGAAGTCCTGGCTCTGCATTCGGGCCGCCACGTCGCCCAGCGCATCCTCGACCGGGCGGCCGAGACGGGCCTCGGCCAGCACCCGGCGCAGCTCCCGGGCCATCGGGTCCGACGCCTCCTGGGCCACGGTCTCGACGCACTGGAGGAACGAGTACCCCGCCCGCAGCGATCCGGCGAGGAGGTTGAGCGTGTCGGGCAACTGCGTCTCAAAGGCCTTCAGCCGCCGGGCCCGCAGCGTCTTCAGGAACAACACCGGCAGGGCGGCGACCAGCCCGGCCACCATCAGCCCGACGGCGGGCGACGGCGCGCCGAGCAGCGCCAGCAGGCCGAGCAGGACCACACCGGCGGCGTAGAAGAACAGAGCCTCGGCGGGGCGGAGCGGGACGTCGGCCTGCTCCAGCAGCCCGGCGACCTTCTGCAGCGAACCACCCCGGTCGGCGACCTTGGACGTCAGGGCCACCGCCCGCTGCACAAGCCCCGTCTCGGCCAGCGAGCCGTCGCCGTCGTGGTCGGGCTCGCCGACGTCGGCCGCGGCGGGCCGCAGGTACATGCCGAGCTGGTCCTCGAGGCGCTCGTCGCCCCGGCCGAAGACGACCAGCAGCGCGGCGGCGCCCAGCCCGGCGGCCAGTCCGGCCAGGAGCAGCACGAGGTACTTCGCTCCCGACCCGGAGAACGGGCCCTGCGCCGGCGCCACCGGACGGGGTGAGGAGGCCACGCCGGTCGAACCGGCCCGGGCCTGCACCTCGGCGGTCAAGGCACCGACGGTCAGGTCCACGGAGAGCGCCCCGCCGGGGCCGGTGGAGGTGTAGCGGACCTCGTACTGGTTCTCGATGGCGGCCCGGATGCGGCCGAACTGGACGCCGAGGTCGGCGGGATCGGTGCTGGCCGAGAAGGAGCCGCCGGAGGCTCCGGACAGGCCGGCGAGGCGGCTCGGGTCGAAGTCGTCGGAGGCGATGCCCACGGCGAACACGGCGGCGTGGGCACCGGTGAGGGCGGCGACCGCCTGCGCCTCCGTGGTGGTGGAGACGGAGTCGGCGCCGTCGGAGAGGAGGACGACGTTGGCCTGAAGGTCCGGCCGGTCGTCGTAGAGGTGGGCGGCCACCGCCAGCCCGTCCCACAGCGCCGTCTCGCCGTCGGCCTGGAGGGCGTCGACCGCCGCGGTCAGGGCGGCGGCGTCCTGGGTGAAGTCCTGGCGGACGGTGGCCTGGCTGGCCACCGACACCAGTGCGGTCCACTCGTTGGCCGCCCGGGATGCGATGAACTGGCGGGCGGCGGCCTTCGCCTGGTCGATTGCTCCCCGGGAGCGCATCGAGCCGGACGTGTCGATGACCAGCACCGTGCCGACCGGGTTCGACGTCTGGCGGAGGGGCCGGACCTCAACGGCGCCGTCGGGCACCACGACGCCGTTCTCCCGGACATGGAACTCGGTCGTCCTCGGCGCCGCGCCGTTGACGAGGACCGCCATGCGGACCTCGGGGAACCGGCTGGTGTCGACGGTCCGGACCGTGACGCCGTCGGCCCAGGCCGGCGTGGGGAGGAGTGCGACGGCCGCCACCACGAGGGCGGCGGCGACGCCGAGCGTCCGCCTCATCGGAGGGCGCCGGCGCGGCGGGAGAAGGCGTCCCCGGCGAACAGTTCGGGGCCCAGCCGGATGCCGTGGTCGGCCAGCTTCTCGGCGAACTTCGGCCGGATCCCGGTGCTCTTCAGGCTGCCCCGGAACCGCCCGTCGGCGTCGACGCCCATGGCGAAGTCGAACAGGAAGACATCCTGAAGGATGATGATGTCGCCCTCCATCCCCTGCACCTCGCTGACGTGGGTTATGCGGCGGCTGCCGTCGCGCAGCCGGGTCAGCTGGACGATCAGGTCGATGGCCGACGCCATCTGCTCCCGGATGGCCCGCACCGGCAGGTCCATGCCGGCCATGAGCACCATCGTCTCGATCCGGGACAGGCTGTCCCGGGGCGTGTTGGCGTGGACGGTGGTCAGTGACCCGTCGTGGCCGGTGTTCATGGCCTGGAGCATGTCGAGGGCCTCGCCGCCCCGGCACTCGCCGACGACGATGCGGTCCGGCCGCATCCGCAGGGCGTTGCGGACGAGGTCGCGGATGCGCACTTCGCCTTTGCCCTCCACGTTGGGCGGCCGGGACTCGAGCGACAGGACGTGGTCCTGGCGGAGCTGCAGCTCCTTGGCGTCCTCCACCGTGACGACCCGCTCGTCCTCGGGGATGAACGACGACAGGACGTTGAGGGCGGTGGTCTTGCCGGTGCCGGTGCCGCCGCTCACGATGATGTTGAGACGGCCCTTCACGCAGGCTTCGAGGAAACGGGCCGTCTCCGGTGTCAGCGTCCCGAAATTGATGAGGTCGTCGACGGTGAACGGGTCCTTGGCGAACTTCCGGATCGTGAGGAAGGGGCCGCCGATCGCCAGCGGCGGGATGACGGCGTTGACCCGGGAACCGTCGGGGAGGCGGGCGTCGACCATCGGCGTCGCCTCGTCGACCCGCCGGCCGACCTGGGCCACGATCTTCTCGATGATCCGCCGGAGGTGGGCCTCGTCGGCGAACGTGGCCGGCGTCCGGGTGAGCTTCCCGGCCCGTTCCACGTAGATGCGGCCCGGGCCGTTGACCATGACCTCGCTGACATCGGGATCCTTCAGCAACGCGTCGATGGGGCCGTAGCCCAGGACGTCGTCAGTGACGTCCTGGAGAAGCCGGGCCCGGTCCGGGCCCGACAGCGGGATCCGCTCCCGGCCCAGGATGACCTGCAGGTGCTCCTGCAGCTGGCGGGAGAGTTCCTCCTCGCCGATGCGGCGGTCGTAGAGCAGCGGGCCGAGCTGGTCGATGAGCAGCTGGTGGACCCGCTGGCGGAGCTCGTCGAGGATCGGGTCCCGGCCCGCCGGAGCAGCCGCCGGGGCGTCGCCGCTCGGGATCTCGTGGAGGCGCTCGTAGAGGGACATGGCGGGCGTCAGAACCGGCCGAACAGGCCGCGGGTCTTCTTGGGCGCTTCGGCCGGCGTACCGGAGAAGAGATCGGCCAGCTGTTCGAACGACCGGGCCACGTCGGAGCGGGGGGCGTCGAGGACGACGGACACGCCCCGGTTGACGGCCTGGGGCACCACGATGTCGCTCGGGATGTGGGCCTCGGCCCGGAAGCCGAGCGTCCTCTCCACTTCCTTGACGTCGAGCTGGACCTTCGAGTTCGACCGGTTGACGAGCAGGCGGATGCGGGACTCGGGGATCCCGAGCCGCTGCAGCGTCTGCAGCCCCAGCTTCGTGTTCTTGACGTTGGGCAGTTCCATGCCGGCCACGACGAGGATGTCGTCGGCGGCCTCGAGGACGGCCAGCACGACGTCGTTGAACTGGGCCGGGGTGTCAATCACCACGTGGCTGCAGAACGACCGGAGGATCTCGACGATGCGCAGCACGTCGGCGCCGGCGATCCGGTCGGCCAGGGACGGGTCGAGGGGTGCCGGCAGGACGAGCAGCCCGCTCGGGTCGTGGCGGACGAGAAGGGTCTTGAGGAACTGGGCGTCGAGGCGTTCCATGGCCGGGACGGCGTCGACGATGGTGTGGGGGGCCGAGAGCCGCAGCATGACGGCCACATCGCCGAACTGCAGGTCGGCGTCGAGCAGCGCCACCGGCCGGTCGGACCGGCGGGCCAGGGCGACGGCCAGGTTGGTGGCCACCACGCTCTTGCCCGAGCCGCCCTTCATCGACGTCACGGTGACGACCCGGCCCTGACCCGAGGGCTCGGGGACCGGCGGCGGGGCGCCGGTCAGGGACCGGCCGACGCGGTCGACCGACTCCGTCAGCGCCTCGCCGGTGACGGGAAACTCGAGGACGTCCCGCACGCCGGAACGGAGCGCCTCCTGGAACAGCGCGGTCGAGAGGTCGGGGGCGACGAGGATGGCGGCCACCTCCGGACGGGTCCGGGTGAGGCGGCCGATGGCGGCCAGTCCGTCGGCGTCAGCCGCCCCGAGGCCGAACACCGCCACCGTCGGCTGCCCCGGAACCTGCCGGGTGGCGAGGGCACCGGTGTCCGGGCAGGACACGACGGGGGCGACGTCCCGCAACAGGCGGGCGAAATGTTCACGGAGGGCCGGGTCGGGATCGACCACGGCCACGTCGAAGGGCAGTGGCACGGGACCCGGCGACGATACCGGCGTCTCGTCCCAATCGCGATCGGGGGGCTTGAGCAATGTCATGTCAGGAGTAGAGGTTTCCGCGGTTGACGGGCGGCACGGGCGAAGGCGTGAAGTCGGGCGGCACCAGGGTGAGGTGGATGCTGCCGGTCTCGCTGGCGTTGACCAGGCGCTCGGCGTCGAGGGCCGGCACGGCGAAGGTGACCAGGCCCGAGTCGCTGGTCGGCGCCCGGCCGGCCTGGCCTTCCGGCTTGGCGGCGGCCTGCTCGCCGGGCTGGAGCACCGTGGCGTTGCCCACGGCCAGGACCTCGACGCCCTGGACGACGAACTGCGTCTTCTTGCCCTTGGGGTCGGTGTCGTCGGGCGTGGTCAGCATCAGGTTCACCCGGTCACCGGGCACGATGAGGCGGGCGACGCCCTGCACGTCGGAGACGGCGAGGGTCACGGCCTGCATTCCCTTGTCCAGTCGCTGGGCGAACGACTCGCGGGCGAGCCGGGGCTCCACGAAGCTTCCGTCCACCACCGGGATCCCGGCGGCGAGGGGCGCCAGCGCCACCTTGCCCCGCAGCGCCTGCTCGTCGACGACGGCCCGGGCGGGATAGAACTTCCGGGGGATGCGGTCGCGGGCGATGTAGCCCTCGTCGAGGGCCCGTTCGCCGGGGAAGCCCTTGGCCACGTCTTTCTTGACCATGAGCACCTCCACCAGCTCCGCGCCCTGGAAGGCGCGCTGATCGGCGGCCGAGACGTAGCTCGCCGTGGCGAGGGCGGTGACGGCGGCCACGGCGGCGGCGACGACGAGGATCAGGAGACGGCGGCGGTTCACGCTGGCGTTGTCGGCGCGTCGGGCGGTCGGGTTGAGTGCTTCGCCCGACTCAAGTCGCTCCGGGTCCCGTGTCGACATAGACGCGTGATGTCGCTTCCCACCCGTGTCGGCCGTCATGGTCAGGCCGGGACCGCTCTGGTCGAATTTGCCATTCTCCTCCCGCTGGTCGCCCTCATCAGCTTCGGGGCGATCGACCTCGGGCGGGCCTTCCGCGCCGTGAACGAAGTCCGCAACGCCGCCCGGGAGGGCGCGGCCCACGCCCAGCTCAACCCGAGCCGCCTGGCCGGGCTGGGCTGCACCACGCCGGACACCGCCCAGTGGCACGCCCGCAACGAAGGCGGATCGGGCGGGACCACCCTGGCGATCGACGTCTCGACCCCGGGAGGGACGTTCAGTTCGGCCGACGCCGGCTGCGCCCCCCTGGCGCCGACGGCCAGCCGCGGCCAGAGCATCACCTTCACGGTCAGCCGGCCGTTCAACGTCCTCACGCCGTTCGTCCGGGCCGTGACCGGCAATCCCACCATCCGTTCGTCCGTCACGGTGAGAGTCCAGTGAGGCGCGGGCGGGCCGGGATGGCGGCGGCGGGCGAGGCGGGAGCGACGATGGTCGAGTTCGCGCTGGTGGCGACCCTGGCCTTCGCCGTGCTGTTCGTCGTCGCCGACCTCGGGCTGGTCGTGTTCGGCAACTCCATCGGATCGAGCGCCGCCCGCGACGGCGCCCGGGTCGGGCTGATCAACTACGAGGACGCCGACGTCGTCGGCAGCGCCAACAACCTCGCCGTCGAGGCGGCGGTGCGGCAACGGCTCGTCGGCCTCGTCACCTTCCAGTCCGCCACGGTCGTCTGCCGGCCGGCCCACGACCTCACCGCCACCGTGCCGTGCCGGCCGGGCTCGGTCGACCTGACGCGGGGCGATCTCATCGAGGTGCGGGTCACCTGGAAACACCGGGGGGCGGCGATCTTCGGCCCGGCGATCCACTCGGCCACCGCCCGGATGGTCATCGGCGGCGCCCCGGATCTGAGCACGACGCCCACCACCGCCCCGCCCGACCGGACCACGACCACCACCGCCTCCACGACCACGACCACCGGACCGGCGGGCGACGACACCGTGGTGGCAGCCCAGATGGCCGACGCCGACCACGACGGCCGCATCGACCGGGTGCAGGTCACGTTCTCCGGGCCACTGGACCCTTCCTGTGCCACCGGTTGGACGCTCAACAACGCACCATCGGCCGGGACGCTGGCCGGGGTGTCGATCGCCGGCTCGACCGCCACGCTGACCCTCACCGAAGGGCCCGGTGATCCGGACACCGCCGTCGGGGCCTTCACCGTCGGCTTCGCCGGCTGTTCCGGAGTGGCTCCCTACCTGGGCGCGCCGTCGGACGGCGCCGGGCCGGTGGCCGTCTCCTTCTCCGACGCCGGGGGCGTCGACGGCAAGCCGGAGCCGGGCGACACGTTGGACATCCGGTTCTCGGAACCGCTCGCCCCGACCTGGGGCCAGCTGACGTCGGTGTCCGTCACCTTCGAGCGCAGCGGCAACAACGACGCCACGATCTCGGTGCCGTCGCTGGTGAGCGGCACCACCTTCGGCGCCGGCACGCCCAACTATGTGGCCAAGAACCAGACCATGACGTTCGGCGGCTCAACGCTGGCCGTGGATGGCCCCACCCTGCGGCTGACCCTCGGTGCGGCCTGCACCGGCTGCCCCTACGCCGGCGTCGGCCAGGGCTCCTTCAGCTTCACCCCGGCCGGCTCCATCCGCGACGCCGCCGGCTACATCTCGATCGCGCCGATCACGGCGACGAACATCAGACTGTTCTGAGGTAAGGGAAACGTGTTGCAGCAACGGAGAACCGACGAGCGGGGGGCGTTCACCGTCCTGGTGGCCATCAGCCTGCTCTGCCTGCTCGGGCTGACCGGCCTGATCATCGACGGGGGACGGGCTTACGCCGCCCGGCGGGGCGTCCAGAACGCGGCCGACGTCGCCGCCCTCGCCGGCGCCGGCGCCCTCAACGACGTCCTCTTCGACAGCGCCGGGCAGGAGGCGGTGATCCACGATGCAGTGGTGGCGTCGCTGTCGGCCAACAAGGCCAACGGCACCTTCGACTGCCGGCTCGTCGACGAGACCCGCAGCGACCTCGGGCCCTGCCCCGAGTCGAACACCGGTGCGGGCCTGCCGGAGGCCGTGGCCGGCGTGTCGGTCCGGGCCCGGGACGACCAGGACGGCAGTTTCATCAAGGCGCTCGGCATCGACGGGTTCTCCGCCTCGGCGGCGGCCACCGCCCAGATCCAGGCGCTGCGGGAAGGGTCATCGCCGTTCCTCATCTGTGGGCTGGACTCGTCCCGTCGAGGCTTCGACCCTCCGCTGCTCGTGGAGAGCGCCGGTTCGTGGGCCGTCAACCCGGCGGCGATCAACCGCACCTACGGGCTGCACGGCCCGGACGTGCCGGACTGCGGCGCCGGGAGCGAGAGCTTCAAGGGCCTGGCCGACAACTCGGTCGTCGTCCCGGTTCCCGGTTGGTGGCAGTCCGACACCGGGGTGAAGGCGGGGCCCATCCGCAACGTCGTGGCCCGCGGCGATGGGTGCGGCACCACCGAAGGGTTCGACAACTGGACCGGCTGCACGCTCGTGGTGCCGATCTGCGTCACCGGACGGGGAACCGGGTCCGGCGCCGAGTTCTACTGCGTCCGCTTCGGCGTCTTCCGCGTCTCGCAGTCCCACGCCAACTCCCACGAGGCGGTGTTCCTCGGCGGCGGGATCGTTCGCAGCGGCCAGGGCGGCGGCAAACCGGTGGCCAACGAAGCGAGGGTCATCAAGCTGAGCCAGTGAAGCGCCAGACGCTAGCCTCGGGCGCACCTCAGGCGACGAAGGGGGAGCGATCGTGAGCAGCGGGCTTGGCGTCTCGACGTTGTGCGAGGCGTTTCAGCGGGCGGCGGGTCTCAATCCGGACGCGGTGGCGCTGCGCACGCCCGGCGGGGCGGTGGAGATCACCTGGCGGGAGTACGCCGAGCGCGTGCGGCGCATCGCCGCCGGGCTCGCCGGCCTCGGGGTCCGGCGGGGGCACACCGTGGCGCTCATGATGACCAACCGCCCGGAGTTCAACCTCTGCGACACGGCCGCCATGCACCTGGGGGCGACGCCGTTCTCCGTCTACAACACGCTGGCCGCCGAGCAGGTCGCCCACCTGTTCAACAACGCCGAGAACCGGGTGGTGATCTGCGAGGCCGCCTTCGCCGAACGGGTGGCGGCGGCCGGCGGCAAGGTCGAGCACATCGTCTGCGTCGACGGGCAGCCGGCCGGGACCATCACCCTGCAGGACGTCGAGGCCCGGGCGGAAGCCGGCTTCGATTTCGATGCCACCTGGCGGGCGGTGCGGCCGGAGGACGTCCTCACCCTCATCTACACGTCGGGCACGACCGGTCCGCCCAAGGGTGTGGAACTGACCCACGCCAGCATGCTGGCCGAGATCGCCGCCACGTCGTCGGTCCTGCCGGTCAACAGCGGCGACCGCATCCCGTCGTACCTGCCGTCGGCCCACGTCGCCGACCGCTGGTCGTCGCACTACCAGCAGATGGTCTTCGGCCTCCAGATCACCTGTGTGGCCGACATCAGGACGATCGCCGCCGCGCTGGCCGACATCCGGCCCACCATCTGGGGAGCCGTGCCCCGGGTGTGGGAGAAGATCAAGGCGGCGCTCGAAGCCCGCATCGACACGGAGCCTGACGCCGAACGGCGCCAGGCGCTGCAGTGGGCCGTCGCCACCGGCCTCCGCAAGGTGCGGGCCGAGCAGGCCGCCATCAACGGTGAAGGCCCGGGTCCGGACGAGGCGCTGCTGGCCGAGTACGCCAAGGCCGACGAACTCGTCCTGTCGAAGATCCGCCAGCAGATCGGGCTCGACCAGGTGCGCTGGTCGGTCTCCGGCGCGGCGCCGACGTCGATCGACGTGCTGGAGTTCTTCGGCGCCATCGGCCTACCGATCTGCGAGCTGTGGGGCATGTCGGAGCTGTCGTGCTGCGCCACCATCAACCCGCCGCAACGCATCAAGATCGGCACCGTCGGGCCGGCCCTGCCCGGCGTGGAGCTGAGCATCGCCGAGGACGGCGAGCTGCTGTGCCGCGGTCCGCTCCTCATGCGGGGCTACCGCAACGAGCCGCAGAAGACCGCCGAGGCGATCGACGCCGACGGCTGGCTCCATACCGGCGACGTGGCCACGATCGACGAAGAGGGCTACGTCCGCATCGTCGACCGCAAGAAGGAGCTGATCATCAACGCCGCGGGCAAGAACATGTCGCCCGCCAACATCGAGTCCCGGCTCAAGTCGGCGTCGCCGTTCATCGGCCAGGCCATCGCCATCGGCGACCGGCGGCCGTACAACGTGGCGCTCATCGTCCTCGACCCGGACGCCTGCGCCGCCTACGCCGCCAGAGCGGGGGTGGCCGACGCCTCACCGGCCGCCCTGTGTGAGGACGCCGGGATCGTGGCCGCCGTCACCGCCGCGGTGGAGGAGGCCAACGCCGGCCTGTCGCGGGTGGAGCAGATCAAGACGTTCAAGATCCTGCCGGTCGACTGGCTGCCCGGGGGCGACGAGCTCACGCCGACGATGAAACTCAAGCGCAAGCCGATCTCCGAGAAGTACGCCGCCGAGATCGAGGCGCTCTACGCGACCGGCTGACGGTTCCTCAGCGCCGTCCGGCCGTCCGCTCGTGCTGCGCCAGCGAGGGGCGGTCGCCGCCGGAACGCGTCTGGGCGGCGTGCTGGCTGGGGCTGGTCCCCGATCCCTCCATGGTGTCGATGGAGCGGAGCACCTCGTCGCGGTTGGCGTACTCCACCGCCGGGGGCAGGCTCCGCAGGGCGCGCAGCACACCGTCCCCGGCGCCCGCCTCCTGGGCGTACCGGATCAGGTCGTCCTTGCCCGCCGGGAAATCGGCGGCGACGAGCGCACTGGTGACGTCGTCGGCGGACGGCAGGTCAGTTCCCGGCATCGTTCCTCCCCGGGTCGGTCATGGGCGGTTACCTCCGCGGTACCCGCCCGCCGGGAACCGGCAAACAGAGCTGTGATCCTCGTGTAACGCCGGCGCGAGGCCGCCGCGACTGCCGTCGCCGAGAGTGCCGGCATGACCACCACCATCGAATCCACCAACGCGCCGGCCACGGCCGACGCTCTGGCCGAGCGGCTGTTCGAAGGCTTCCTGTCGACCTTGGAGCTGCTCAGCGTCCACCTGGGCGTGGAGCTGGGCCTCTACCGGACACTGGCCGACCGGGGCCCGTCCACCGCCGACGAGCTGGCCGCCGCGGCCGGCATCCACCCCCGCTACGCCCGGGAGTGGCTGGAGCAGCAGGCGGCCGCCGGCATCCTCGTCGTGGCCGGTGGAACGTCGGCCGACGACCGCCGCTACGACCTGCCGGCCGGCCACGCCGAGGCGTTGCTCGACCCCGACAGCCCGGCCGCCGTGTCGTCCGTCGCACCGGCCGTGGTGGGGATCGTCGGCATCCTCGACGCCCTGGTCGCCGCCTACCGGAGCGGGGGCGGCGTCGCCTACGCCGACTTCGGCGCCGGCATCCGCCACGGCATCGGCGGCATGAACCGGCCCATGTTCACCAACGAGCTCGCCACCTGGGTGGCGGCCGTCCCCGGCCTCGTCGAGCGGCTCCACCGCCCCGGTGCCCGGGCCCTCGACGTGGGCTGCGGCACGGGCTGGTCCACGGTGGCGCTGGCCCGCACCTTCCCCACCCTGGACATCACCGGGCTCGATCTCGACAGCGCCTCGGTGGCCGACGCCCGCCGCCACGCCGCCGCCAACGGACTCGGCGACCGGGTCCGCTTCGAAGTCGGCGACGCCGCCCGGATCGACACCGGTGACCTCGGCGGGCCCGTCGACGTCGTGTGCATCTTCGAGGCCCTCCACGACATGGGCCACCCCGTCGACGCCCTGCGGGCCCTGCGGGGCGTGCTGGCCCCCGACGGCTACGTCGTGGTGGCCGACGAGCGCGTCGCCGACGACTTCACCGCTCCCGGCGACTTCAACGAGCGGTTCATGTACGCCTGGAGCGTCTTGCACTGTCTGCCGGCGACGATGGCCGAGAACCCGTCCCAGGCCACCGGCACCGTGATGCGGGCCTCGACGGTGAAGTCCTACGCCGCCGCCGCCGGCTACCAGCGCTGCGAAGTCCTCGACGTCGACAACCCCTTCTGGCGGTTCTACCGCCTGGTGCCGTGATGCCGACCGACGAGACGCCGATCAACGACGCGTTGAAGGCCCTTTGGGACAAGGCCCGTTAGCCGCCGCCAAACTATGAGCCTCCGGTGGCGACAGGGAGGCGGCGCTGCGGTACCTGGTCCTCGGGCCACTGATGATCAGGACGGCGGACGGGCCCCTCCCGGTCGTGGGGGCCCGGCCCCGTCTCGTCCTCGCCGTGCTTCTCGTCGAGCGCAACCGGGTCGTGCCGTCCGACCGTCTGGCCGAGGAGCTGTGGGGCGACGAGCAGCCGGCGGACGCCGCGGCGGCCGTCCGGACGAACGTCTTCCGCCTCCGCAAGCAGCTCGGCGTCCACGCCGGTGACCTCGACACCGTGGAGGGCGGGTACGTGCTGCGGGTCGACGGGGAGGACCTCGACGCCGGTCGGTTCGAAGCCGACCTCGCTGCCGCCCTGGCCGAGGCCGACGCCGACCCGGCCGTCGGCGCCGACCGCCTTGGCGCGGCGCTCAGTCTGTGGCGCGGCCGGGCGCTGGGGGAGTTCGCCGACCGGGCCTTCGCCCAACCGGAGGCCCGCCGCCTCGAGGAGTTGCGCGGCCGGGCGGTGGAGGCCCGGGGCGATGCGCTCCTCAAGGCGGGCCGGGCCGCCGACGCCCTCGTCGAGCTCGAGTCGTTCGTGGCCGCCGAACCGGAGCGGGAACGGGCCCGGGCGCTGCTCATGGAGGCTCTCTACCGGGCGGGGCGCCAGACCGACGCCCTCGACGTGTACCGCACCTGGTGCGCCGAGCTGGGGGAGCGGGGCCTCGAGCCGTCCCCCGAGCTGCGCCGGCTGGAAGGCGACATCCTCCGCCATGCCCTGGCGCCCGCCGCCTCGCCGCCGGCGTCGGCCCCATCACCGGCGCCGTCACCCGACCCGCCGCCCACGCCGGCGGCCGCCTCGGCGGCGACTCCGGCGCCGACCCGGCTCTCCGTCCCGGTCACCACCTTCATCGGCCGGGCGGAGGACGTCACCGCCGTCGTCGATCTGCTCGACCGGGCCCGCATCGTCACCATCGTGGGGCCCGGGGGCGTCGGCAAGACCCGCCTCTCGCTCCACGTCGCCGCCGAGGCGGCCGACCGATTTCCCGACGGCGTCGTGGTCTGCGACCTCGCCCCCGTCACCGACCAGGCCGGCGTGTGGCGGGCGCTGGCCCAGCCGCTCGGTGTCGAGGAGGCCACCGGCACGAGCCTCGACGAGCGCATCGCCGAGGTGCTGGCCGACCAGCGCGTCCTGGTGGTGGTCGACAACTGTGAGCAGGTCGTCGAGCCGGCCGCGGCGCTGATCGACACGCTGGTGCGGCGGACAGGCCACATCTGCGTGCTGGCCACCAGCCGGGAACGCCTGGCCGTCGACGGCGAGCACCTGTGGCCCGTCGCTCCGCTGGCCACGCAAGGCGCCGACGCCCCGGCTGTCCATCTCTTCGTCGACCGGGCCCGGGCGGCCGACCCCCGCCTGCCCGACGATCTCGCCACCCGACCGGCGGTGGCCGAGATCGTGCGGCGCCTCGACGGCCTGCCGTTGGCCATCGAGCTGGCCGCCGCCCGCTGCGCCACCCTGTCGGTCGAGGACGTCGCCGCCGCCCTCGAAGACCGCTTCGGCCTCCTCACCGGCGGCATCCGCACAACTCCCCGGCACCGGTCGCTGGCCGCGGTGGTGGAGTGGTCCTACGACCTCCTCGATGACGAGGAACGGCGGGTGTTCGAGGACCTGTCGGTCTTCGCCGGACGGTTCGACCTGGAGGACGCCCTGGCGGTGGCCGGCGCCGACAAGCCGGTGCCGGCCGACGCGGTCCTGCGCCTGGCCGAACGGTCGCTGCTCATGCGCCATGACGGTGCCCCGACCCGCTTCTCGATGCTGGAATCGCTACGGGAGTTCGGCCGGCGCCGCCTGGCCGAACGGGTTGGCGTGGACGAAGTTTCCCGCCGCCACGCCGAGCACTTCGTCACGGTGGCGGCCCGGGCCGGCGACTTGCTCCAGTCCCCGGAAGAAGCCGGCGGTGTGGCGTTCGTCGCCGTCCACCTCGACGAACTGCGGGCGGCCCAGGCGTGGCTGCGGGCGCACGATCCCGCCCGAGGGCTGGCGCTCGTCGCCCAGCTCCGGTTCTACGCGCTGTTCCGCATCTCGTCCGAGGTCTACGCCTGGACGGAGGCCATGGTCGGCACCGGCGTCGACACCGCCGACCTGCCCCTCGCCCTCGGGTCCGCGGCCCAGGGCGCCTGGTTCCGGGGCGACTTCACCCGGGCCCGGACCCTGGCCCAGGCCGGGGTCGAGGCGGCTGGGAGCCGCCGCGTTCTCGCCCGCCAGGCCCTGGAGACCCAGGGCGACATCGCCCTCCTCGACGGGGCGCTGGAGGACGCCGCCGTCCGCTACCACGAGGCCGCCGAACAGTTCCTGGCCGCCGGCGAGCCGACCGGGGCGGTGGCGGCCATTGCCGGCGGAGAGGCCCTGGCCCTGGCCTATCAGGGCGACATCGACGCCGGTGCCGCCCTGGTCCGGCAGTCACTCGACCTGGCCGAGTCCATCGGCGTCCCGACCGCGCTGGCCTTCGCCCACTACGGCATGGCCGAGGTGGCGACCTGCGCCGGCGACACGGCCGCCGCCGAGCACCACGCCCGGGCGGCACTGGAGCTGGCCGCACCGGTGGACTCCCGCTTCGCCCTGGGCATCGCCGGGGTGACGCTGGCCACGCTGCTCTCCCGCAGTGGACGGGTGGCCGAGGCCTGTGCCCGCTACCGCGATGTCGTCGAGGTCTTCCACCGCAGTGGCACGTGGGCGCCGCAGTGGGTGGCGCTGCGCACCGTGGTCGATCTCCTTGAACGGGCCGGCAACCCGAGTGGCGCCGCCGTCCTCTTCGGCGCGCTGACGGCCAGCCGCACCGCCGCCCCCGCCTACGGCGCCGACGCCGAGCTGCTCCATTCCACCCGGGCCCGGCTCGACGGCGTGCTCGGCCCCGAAGAAGCCGCCCGTCTCGTCGCTCAGGGCGCCGCCCTCACCGATGACGCCGCCATCGGCCACGCCATCCGGGCGCTCGACGCCGTGCTCGCCGAAGGGTCCTGAGCAGCGCGGTTCGGCCCGGTATGGCCCTGGGTAACCGCGAAGGGTCGAGCGAAAGGAGCGCGCCATGGTGTCGTTCGGGTACACGGTGATGGGGGAGCAGGCGGGACCGAAGCAGCTGGTGGCCGACGCCCAGCGGGCCGAGGCGGCGGGCTTCGACTTCATCGCCGCCAGTGACCACTACTTCCCCTGGCTGGCCGAGCAGGGCCACTCGCCCTACACCTGGTCGGTGCTGGGGGCGATCGCCCAGGCCACCGAGCGCGTCGAGCTCATGACGTACGTGACGTGTCCGATCATGCGCTACCACCCGGCGGTCGTGGCCCAGAAGGCGGCCACGATCCAGCTCCTGTCGGACGGGCGGTTCACGCTCGGGCTCGGCGCCGGCGAGAACCTCAACGAGCACGTGGTCGGGCAGGGTTGGCCGCCGGTGGACATCCGCCACGAGATGCTGGCCGAGGCGCTCCAGATCATCCGGTCGCTGCTGGCCGGGGAAACGGTGACGTTCCGGGGCGATCACCTCGACGCCGAGGCGGCCAAGCTGTGGGATGTGCCGGCCGACCCGCCCCCGATCGGCATGGCCGTCTCCGGTCGGCGCTCCTGCCGGCTGGCCGGCCAGCTGGCCGACGTCATGATCGCCGTCGAACCCCGCTCGGAGCTCGGCGACTGGTTCGACGCCTCCGGAGGAGCGGGGAAACCCCGCATCGGCCAGGTCAGCCTGGCCTTCGACCCCGACGCCGACGCGGCCCGGAAGCGGGCCCTGGAACAGTTCCGATGGTTCACCGGCGGGTGGAAGACGATGGCCGAGCTGCCGGGCCCGGCCCACTTCGCCGCCGCCTCCCAGGCCGTCCGGGAAGAGGACGTCGCCAAACAGATCCCCTGCGGCCCCGACGTGGCCGCCCACGTCGCCGCCGTCAAGCAGTTCGTCGACGCTGGCTTCACCCACGTCGCCGTCGTCCAGATCGGCGGCGAATACCAGGAGCCGTTCTTCCCCTGGGCCGAGCGGGAACTCCTCCCGGCGCTCCGCCGGCTGGGCTAGAGAGCCACCGGCGATTGACCGGTAGAGTCGTGTGGACGTCTCCCAGGGAAGGAGACCGCGCAATGGATGCCCCAGGCAACGAACGTGTTCGGGAGCAGGGCGACCGTCCCAGCCGAGCCTGGATCTGGCTGGCGGTCCTGGTGGTCGCCATCGTGGCCGTGCTCATGGTCGTCCTCGCCGGAGGCGGCGGTGGCGGCGACGGTGGCGTGCCGGGTTACTAGATCTGACTGAACTCCACGCCCGTCGCCGGGTCGCCCCGGTTAGTCGGGCACCCGGCGGACGGCGCCGTCGCTGGCCGAGGTGGCCATCGAGGCGTACGCCCGGAGGGCGGCGGAGATCGGCCGGTTGCGGGTCAGCGGCGTGTACGGCTTGTCGCGCTTGTCCTGGGCGATGGCCCGGCGCTCGAGCACCTCGTCGGGCACGTTGAGGTGCACCGACCGGTTGGGGATGTCGAAGACGATCTCGTCGCCGTCCTCCACCAGGGCGATGAGGCCCCGGGAGGCCGCCTCGGGGGAGACGTGGCCCACCGACAGGCCCGAGGTGCCGCCCGAGAATCGTCCGTCGGTGATGAGGGCGCAGGCCTGGCCGAGCCCTCGGCCCTTGAGGAACGATGTCGGGTACAGCATCTCCTGCATCCCCGGCCCGCCCTTGGGCCCCTCGTAGCGGATGACGACGACGTCGCCGGCCACCACGTGGCCGCCCATGATGGCGTCGACGGCGTCCTCCTGGGATTCGAAGACCTTGGCCGGCCCCCGGAACGTCAGGCACGACTCGGGCACGCCGGCCGTCTTCACCACGCAGCCGTCCGGAGCGAGGTTGCCGTAGAGGATGGCCAGGCCGCCGTCGACCGAGTAGGCGTGCTCGAGGTCCCGAATGCAGCCTTCGGCGGCGTCGAGGTCGAGCTTGGCCCACCGGTTGGAGGTGGAGAAGGGCTGCGTGGTCCGTACGCCGCCCGGCGCGGCGTGGAACAGCTCCATCGCCTCGTCGGTGGCCGAGCCGCCCCGGATGTCCCAGTCGGCCAGCCACTGCTCGAGGCTCGGCGAGTGGACGGCGTGCACGTCGCGGTTGAGCAGCCCGGCCCGGTTCAGCTCCCCGAGGATGGCCGGGATCCCACCGGCGCGGTGCACGTCCTCCATGTGGTACTTGGGCGAGTTGGGCGCCACCTTCGACAGGCAGGGCACGCGCCGGGAGATCGCGTCGATGTCGGCCACGGAGAAGTCGAGCTCCGCCTCCCGGGCGGCGGCCAGCAGATGCAGCACGGTGTTGGTCGAGCCGCCCATGGCCACGTCGAGGGCCACGGCGTTCTCGAACGCCGCCCGGCTGGCCACCGAGCGGGGCAGCACCGACTCGTCGCCTTCGCCGTAGTACCGGCGGCACAGCTCGACGACGAGCTCGCCGGCCCGTTCGAACAACGCCTTCCGGGCGGCGTGGGTGGCCAGCACCGAACCGTTGCCGGGGAGCGCCAGACCGATCGCCTCGGTCAGGCAGTTCATCGAGTTGGCGGTGAACATGCCCGAGCACGACCCGCATGTCGGGCAGGCGGACCGCTCGATCTCGCCGAGCTGCTCCTCGCTCACCGCGTCGTTGGACGAGGCGATCATGGCGTCGATCAGGTCGATCTTGTCGTGGACGACGCCCTCGACGGCGACCGTCTTCCCCGCCTCCATCGGCCCGCCCGACACGAACACCGCCGGGATGTTGAGCCGCAGCGCGGCCAGCAGCATCCCGGGCGTGATCTTGTCGCAGTTGGAGATGCAGACGAGGGCGTCGGCGCAGTGGGCGTTGACCATGTACTCCACGGCGTCGGCGATCAGCTCCCGGCTCGGCAAGGAGTAGAGCATCCCGGCGTGGCCCATGGCGATCCCGTCGTCGACGGCGATCGTGTTGAACTCCCGCCCGACGCCGCCGGCGGCGGCGATGGCGTCGCAGACCAGCCCGCCGAGGTCCTTCAGATGGACGTGCCCCGGGACGAACTGGGTGAAGCTGTTGGCCACGGCGATGATCGGCTTCCCGAAGTCGTCATCGGTCATGCCGGTCGCCCGCCACAGGGCCCGGGCCCCCGCCATCGTCCGCCCGGCGGTGCTGGTCTTCGAACGCAGTTCAGGCATGCAACAAGTCCTAGCAGGCTTCCGCCCTGACCAGGTCCTCCAGGCGGTTGTAGGACACCTGCAGGCCGCTCTCCATCCCGGAGGCGAGGATCGCGTCGCGGATCTCCTGCGTGGGTACGGAGACGAGCACGGTCAGGGTGGTCACGCCGTCGGACTCGTCGAGGGTTGTGGTGTTGACCGCCGGGTCGTTGGGATAGGGGTCGGGCGCGCCTTCGTAGATCTCGGTCTGGACGATCCGGCGGGGGGCTTCGATCTCGAGGTACTCGCCGTGGAAGCCGACCTCCATGTCACCCTCCCGGGTCACGAAGCGCCACTGGCCACCGACGCGGAAGTCGACCTCGCAGATGAGCCACACCGACGTGTCGAAGCCCCACCAGCGCTTGACGAGGTCCGGGCTCGTCAGCGCCTTGAAGACCAGCGCCGCGGGGGCGTCGAACTGGCGGGTGATGAGGATCTCGGTGTCGGACGGGGTGGTGATGACCGCCGAGCCGTGACGGTTGCCGAGGGTGCTGTTCATTGCTCCTTCTCCTGGGCTTGGAGCTCGGCGAGCAGGTCGTCGAGCCGATCGAGACGTTCGTTCCAGGTGCGCTCGAACGTGCGCACCCAGTCGTGGATGGGCCGCAGCGCCGGGCCGTTGACCCGGTACCAGCGGTGCCGGCCGTCGACCCGCACGAGCACGAGACCGACCGCCCGGAGGACGCCGAGGTGCTTCGACACCTGCGGCTGCGTCATCCCGAGCCGGTCGACGAGCTCGCCGACGGTCGCCTCCCCGGTGCCCAAGGCATCGAGGAGCTGGCGTCGACTCGCCTCGGCGACGGCGTTGAACGCATCGGTCGTCGTCGGGGTGCGAGCCATGCACCCATCATATGCCGATATCGGAATATGTCAAGCCCGACGGAGCCCCGGCCCGTCCGGCGGTTCGGGAATGGGGCTCAGCTGCGGTTGCGGGCCCGGCGGGTCAGGAACCAGATGACGAGGACGAGGATGATCACGCCGGAGAAGCCGGTGAAGAGCGTGTCCTCATTCCCGCCCTCGTTGTCGTCGCCGCAGGCCGACAGGAACAACAGCACGGAGGGGATCCAGATGAGTGTTCGCGTGAACATAGAGAGCCGCTACCCCGCCGGCTGCCCGAGCACACCAGCACAAAGGCCGCGAAGCCATCCCTCCGGGCGCCGCACCGATGAGATCGGGCCTCCCGCGCCGTCAGAAAGTGTGGAACGGTTTCAACCCGAGAGAGCCGACGGCAGGAGGGATCGACGAAATGAGCGGAGTTCGTGTCGCGGTGGGGACCCGCAAAGGGGCCTTCATCCTCACGTCGGACGGGAAGCGCGAGAACTGGGAAATCTCGGGCCCGCACTTCGGGGGCTGGGAGCTCTACCACGTGAAGGGTTCGCCGGTTGACCCTGACCGGCTCTGGGCGTCCCAGTCCAGCGGGTGGTTCGGCCAGATCATCCAGCGCTCCGACGACGGCGGCCGCACCTGGAACCCGGTCGGCAACGACTTCCGCTACGAGGGCGAGGTCCATCCCCACCAGTGGTACGACGGCACCCCGAACCCCTGGGAGTTCGCCCGGGTCTGGCACCTCGAGCCGTCGCCGACCGATGCCGACGTCGTCTACGCCGGCGTGGAGGACGCCGCACTGTTCCGCTCCGACGACGGCGGGCAGAGCTGGCACGAGCTGCCCGGCCTGCGGGGGCACGGAACAGCGTCGGCCTGGCAGCCGGGGGCCGGCGGCCTGTGCCTGCACACCATCCTGCTCGACCGCGGCAACCCCGACCGCATCATCACCGCCGTCTCGGCCGCCGGTGCTTTCCGCAGCGACGACGCCGGCAAGTCCTGGCGGGCGATCAACAAGGGCCTGCATTCGGAGGGGATCCCCGACCCCGACGCCGAGGTGGGGCACTGCGTCCACCACATCGCCGCCCACCCGTCCCGCCCCGACGTGCTGTTCATGCAGAAGCACTGGGATGTCATGCGCAGCGACGACGGCGGTGAGTCGTGGCGCGAGGTCAGCGGCAACCTCCCCACCGACTTCGGCTTCGTCATCGACGTCCACGCCCACGACCCCGAGACGATCTATGTCGTACCGATCGACAGCGACTCCGAGCACTATCCGAAAGAGGGCCGGTTGCGGGTCTACCGCAGCCGCACCGGTGGTGACGAGTGGGAGCCGCTCACCAACGGCCTCCCGCAGGAGAACTGCTACGTCAACGTCCTGCGCGACGCCATGGCCGTCGACACCCTCGACGACTGCGGCATCTACTTCGGGACCACCGGCGGCGCCGTCTACGTGTCGTCCGACGCCGGGGACCACTGGCGACCGATCGTGAGCGACCTGCCGGCGGTGCTGTCGGTCGAGGTCCAGACACTGTCGTGATGGTCCGGGTCGTGCTGCCCGCCCACCTCAAGACGCTGGCCGGCGTCGACGGGGAGGTGCAGCTCGAGGTCCCGCGGCCGGTCACCACCGAGGCGGTGCTCGACGCGCTCGAAGCGCGCTACCCCGTCCTCGGTGGGACCGTCCGCGACCGCGCCACCGGCCGTCGCCGCCCGTTCATCCGCTTCTTCGCCGGCGAGGAGGATCTGTCGCACGACCCCGCCGACGCCCCCCTCCCATCCGCCGTGGCCAGTGGCGCCGAGCCGTTCTGCATCATCGGCGCCATGGCCGGCGGATAGGCGAACCCACGAATGACCGGGGGCTAGAACTCGTAGAAGAGGATGCCGTTCGGGTACCGCGTCGCCTTGACGGCGAACTGGCTGTATCGCTTCCCCGAATGGAGGTACATGCTGCCGAGATTGCCGGAGCAGTTGCTGCTGTTCCGGGTGATCCGGCCGGAGGTGTTCGGCACCTCGCAGACGATGAGCCCGAACCCCCGAATGCCGTAGTAGTCGTTGACGTGGAATCGGGACAGCGTCCGGTCCCCGCCGGCACAGTTCACCACCACACCGGGGTTGTAGTGCCGGTGCGGCTTGGTGGAGTAGTCGACCCACGTCTCGGTGCACTTTCCGCCCGAGCCGTCCTTGTCATCGGCTGTGATCTTGAAATAGTTGGTGACCTCGTCACCGTCCTTGTCCTGGTACCAGCTCGCGCTGCCCCTCCGGCCGTTCTCCGAGAAGGACTTCTTCTTCACGAGCCTGTCTTCGGCGTGGGCGGGAAGGGTCCCCGCCACAAACACGCTGGCCACGAGCGCGAGCGTGATGCAGGCGCGACGACGGAACACTGTGCCTCCTGACTCCCCAGCTAGGGCGAACCGCTGCCCCGATCGGACGCGAGCGGGTTCGCCGGAAGGTGTTCTGTGTGTCGGACCGGTGGGCTCCCCAGCTTCTCCGGCCTCGAATGTCCCAGCTACGTAAAGCGAATTACCGGAACAGCATATACCCAGGTCAGAGGCAAGAAATTCCGGATATGGAGGAGACTTTTCAGGCTCTTCTCATACTGAGCTGGCGGGCCAGGCGGCCGCACAGCAACCATGCCAGCAGCCCGACCGCCAGCGAGCCGGCGAAGGCGGCCGGGGAGCCGAATCCCCGCAGCAGCGGCGGGTACACCTGCCAGTGCGTGAGATAGAGCGCCAGTGACATGCCGGCCACCGCGCCGACGATCCGGTTGAGCGGGCGGGGGATCGGGAGGGTCGGAACCCACAGCAGGAGCAGCATCCCGCCGCCGACGATGACCTCCCGCAAGGGTTGCGCCCCCCAGTAGCCCCACAGGCCGGGCAGGAGGAGGAGAGACACGACGAGCCTCTGCCGGGCGGTGGTGGCCACGGCACCGGCCCAGCCGAGGGCGAAGAGCCACAGGACGGTCTCCGGCTGGGACGTCCCATGATGCGACGCCAGTTCGCCGAAGAGGTCGAGCCGGGCGGCGAGACCCACGACCGCCACGGTCAGGGCGGTCCCGAACGGATGGCGTCGTTCATGTCGCCGGACGGCGGGAATGGCCAGCATCGCCGCCAGCCCGGCGAGGATGGTCACGATCGACTCGATGAACCAGTAGGCCACCCGGGAGTCCGCCCCGCCGAGCAGATGGTTGACGAGGAACACGTGGCGCCACTGGAGCTGGCTGCCCACGGCGGCGGCCAGGCCGATCCAGGCCATGCTGGGCACGGCGATCCGGGCGATGCTGCGCCACAGGCCCCCCACGGCCCCGAGCCGGAACTGGGCGAAGTTGAATCCGGCCACGCCCACGAGGATGTGGGCCCCACCCCGGACCTGCCACAGCCCGGTGTGGCTTGCGACGACGAGGAGGATGGAGAGCGCCCGCAGCACCACGCTGGTCTCGACGCGGGAGATCAGGCGGCGGGGCGCCGGGGTTGTCACCAGCAGGTCGCCGAGGGGGCGGGTGTGCCAGTCGGCGGGGAGCGAGCCGAGGATGTGCTCCAGGCCCAGTGAGAGTTCGACGTACGACAGGGAGTCGCCGCCGGCGGCCACGAACGACTCGTCGTCGGCGACGGGCCGGCCGATCACCTCGGCGTACAGCGACCGGATGGCGGCCTCCCGGTCGTCGGCGGTGTAGCCGACCTCCCGGTTGTCGCCGCCGGCGCCGCCCTCGGGGTGCGCCGGTGCCGGGGGCGGTGCCAGGTGCGACACGGCCGGGTAGTCGGGCTTTCCGTTGGCCAGCCGGGGGAGTTCGTCCACCTCGGCGACGGCGACCCGGGACGCCGGAAGCCCGCAGTGGTCGCTGATCAGCCGGGCGATGACGGCGGCGTGGCCCCGGCCCTGGACGGCCACCACGATCCGCTGGTCGTCCCCGGCGCACAGCCCGGCGACGCCGGCCAGGCTCACCAGCCGTTCCAGCTCGTCGAGGTCGACCCGCAGCCCGAACGGTTTGACGAAGCGGCTCCGCCGCCCGATGACCTCGTAGAAGCCGGCGTCGTTGCGACGGGCGACGTCGCCCGTCCACAACTCGTCGACGGTGCGGCCGAGGGCCAGATCGGCCGGCCCTTCGGCATAGCCGAGCATGACGTTGGGGCCCGTGTAGACGAGTTCGCCGACCTCGCCGCCGTCGGGCCCGGCGCCGTGATCCCCGAAGGGTTCGAGGCGGAACGCCCCACCGGGGACGGGGATGCCGATGGCCTCGGGGTACCGGCCGGCCAGGGCCGGGGGCAGATAGGCCATGCGGGCCGTGGCCTCGGTCTGGCCGTACATCACGAAGAACTCCCAGCCGTCACGCTCGCCCAGGGCGGCGTAGCGGCGGACCTGGTCGGGCGCCAGCCGGCCGCCGGCCTGGGTGACGTAGCGCAGCGTGGGCAGCGCCATCTCGTCGAACCCGACCCGGTCGAGGAGCTCGAACGTGTAGGGCACGCCGGCCAGGCTGGTGGCGCCCGTCATCCGGAACAGATCCCAGAAACAGCGGTCGACGACCGAAAGGTCGGTCAGCACGAGGCAGGCCCCGGCGCTGAGATAGCTGTTGATGACCGACAGCCCGTAGCAGTAGGGCATCGGCAGCGTGGTCGGCGCCCGGTCGGCCGGGGTGAGCCCGAGGTAGGCGCCGATGGCGTCGGCGTTGGCCTGCAGGTTCCGACGGGACAGCCGGACGAGCTTGGCCGTGCCCGTCGTCCCGGACGTCGACAGCAACAGGGCCAGGTCGGGATGGAGCTCGTGGCCCGACCGCGGGCGGCGGGCCTCCACGGCCCATTCCGAACCGGCCTCCATGACCACGTCGGGGTCGTAGGCCTCGACGACCCGCCGGGCCCGGCCGTCCGCGCCCGGCGGCAGGAGCACGACGGGATGACGCCCCCGCAGCGCGGCGAGGTAGGCGACCAGCGCGCCGACGGTGTTGGCCGCCTCGACGGCCACGAGGCGGCGCGGCGACCCGAGCCGCTCAGCCGTGTCCGCCACCCGGCGGTCGAGCTCCCGGTAGGTCAGCTCGCCCCCGGCCGTGAGAACGGCCGGCGCGTCGCCGTGGACCGAGAGGTCGTCGACGAAGACCGCCGGGGCGGCGGGCGCGGCGGGACTGAGGGCACGGGGGGTCGACACAGGTTAGGGATACCTAAGATGCGCCTTTTCGTCCAGCCAACTGTGCTGCGATCGTCCCAAATGTGACCGATTAATCCCGGCGGAGCCGAGCGTCCATCTGATGTCATGAACGCGATGACCGTCTTCCACCGACTGCTCGGCAACACGCTGGCCACCGGCGTCACGAGTTCGTTCCTCTGGTTCGCCTTGACCTTCTGGGTCTTCCTCGAGACCCGGTCGGTCGTGGCCACCGGCGTCATCGGCGGGGCCTTCAGCATCTCCTCGGCGCTGATCGGGCCGCTGTTCGGCACGTTCGCCGACCACCACCGCAAGCACACCGCCATGATGCTGTCAACCGCCGTCTCGGCCATGTGCTTCGCCGTGGCCACCGCCATCTTCGTGGCCGTCGACGCCCGGGACCTGCTGCGGTTGCGCAGCCCCTGGTTCTGGCTGCTGGTCGGCGTGACGCTGCTGGGTTCGGTGGCCGGCCAGATGCGCAACATCGCCCTGTCGACCTGCGTCACCCTCCTCGTTCCCGACGAGCGGCGCGACCGGGCCAACGGGCTCGTCGGCACCGTCACCGGCGTGTCGTTCGCCATCACCTCCGTCTTCAGCGGCCTGGTCATCGGCAGCGTCGGCATGGGCTGGGCCTACTACGGCTCGCTGGCCCTCACCCTCGGTGCCCTGGCCCACCTGCGGCGCATCGAGATCGACGAGCCGCGGCCGGTGCCGACGGGCGAGGCGGGCGGGCCGAGACACGTCGACGTGCGGGGCGCCCTCGAGGCCATCCGGGCCGTGCCCGGCCTGCGGCTGCTGATCCTCCTGGCGGCCTTCAACAACCTGCTGGCCGGCGTCTTCATGGCCCTGATGGACGCCTACGGCCTCTCGCTGGTCTCCGTCGAGACGTGGGGTTTCCTCTGGGGCCTCATCAGCCTGGCCTTCATCGGCGGCGGGCTGTTCGTCGCCCGCAAGGGCCTCGGCTCCCGGCCGCTGCGGCTCATCCTCCTCGGCAACCTCGTCAACTGGGCGGTGTGCTCCACCTTCGCCCTGCGGTCGTCGATCGTCATGCTGACCATCGGCATGGTCGTCTGGCTGGCCCTGATCCCGGTCATCGAAGCCGCCGAGCAGACGATCCTGCAGCGTTCCATCCCCTACGAACGCCAGGGTCGCGTCTTCGGCTTCGCCCAGCTGGTCGAGAACGCCGCCTCACCGCTCACGGCCTTCTTCATGGCTCCGCTGGCCGAAGCGGTCTTCATCCCGCTCATGACGGACGGGCGCGGTGCCGACTGGATCGGCGGCTGGTTCGGCACCGGCCCGGAGCGCGGTCTGGCCCTGATGTTCTCGCTGGCCGGCCTGATCGGCGTCGCCGTCACCGCCCTGGCCCGGGCGTCGGCCTCCTACCGAAACCTGTCGGTCGCAGTGACATCGCCGTCAGTCTGACGCTGGGGACCGGCCCGGCAGTCGCTGGTCCGACTCCAGCATCGGCCGGGAGAGGTCGCCGAGGCGCTCGAGCCGCCGCAGGACGGTCGCGGTGTCGAAGAGCAGCGGTGTCTCGCCTCGGGCGGCGGCCTCCAGCTCCTCCCACCGCAGCGGCGTGGAGACCGACGGGAAGCCCAGGGCCCGCACCGAGTAGACGGCCGCGGTCGACTTCCGTTCGTCGTTCTGGTTCCAGTCGATCAGCACCCGTCCGGCCCGCAGGCTGCGGTCCTGCCGGTCGACCACGAGCTCGGGATGTCGCTGCGCCAGCTCCCGGGCGACGTCCCGCACGTAGCTCTTGGCCTCGGCATAGCCGTGGACCGGCGCCAGCGGGACGACGACGTGCAGCCCAAACCCGCCCGACGTCTTGGGCACGGCCCGCAGCCCGTCCCGGTCGAGGACGTCGCGCACCAGCACTGCCACCGCGGCGGCCGTGGCCGGCGCGGCGTCCGGTGCCGGGTCGAGATCGAAGACCAGCGCCGTGGGCCGATCCACCGCCGGACGGCGGCCGAGCAGCGGATGCAGCTCGATGGCGGCCAGGTTGACCATCCAGGCGAGGGCGGCGATCTCGTTGACGATGCAGTAGTTCGGCGGCCGCCGCGTCCCCGGCCGCCCCGGCACCGGGTGCGTCGGGATCCACTCCGGCGGCGCCGGGCAGGTCGTCTGGAACCAGCCCTGGGCGTCGACGCCGTCGGGCCAGCGGCCGAGCGTCAGCGGCCGTTCCTCCAGATGGGGCAGCAGGACGGGGGCGACGGCGAGGTAGTACCGCAGCAGATCACCTTTGGTGGTGCCCGTCTCCGGCCAGAGCACCTTGTCCTCGTTGGTGAAGCGGATGGACCGGCCGGCGATGTCGAGCCGGTCGGTCACGCCGCCGTGCTTTCCAGCTGGGCGAACGTGCACGAGCTCGGCTCACGGTCGGGCCGCCACCGCCGGAAGTGGGCGGCGTGGCGGAACCGGTCGCCTTCCCAGGTGTCGAAGGCGACCTCGCAGACGAGCTCGGGCCGCAGCGGCACCCAGTCCTGATGGTCGCCGGGCCGCCACCGGCCGGCGGCACCGGGCAGATTCCCCAACCGGCCGCCGCCGAGCAGGAAGCCACCTTCCCAGGGGTGCCCGGCCAGCGCCGTGACGTACGGCGCCAGCTCGAGGACGAGCTCCCGCCGGCGGGCCGCCGGGAAGCTGGCCACGACCCCGACGTGGTGCAGGACGCCGGCGTCGTCGTACAGCCCGAGCAGCAGCGAGGCGACGGCCGGTTCGTCGACGGCCAGCCGGACGCCGCCCACGACGCAGTCGGCGGTGTGCTCCGGCTTCACCTTGACCATCGAGCGGCGCCCCGGTTCGTAGGGCTGGTCGAGCCGCTTCGCCACCACGCCGTCGATCCCCACCGCCGGCCCCTCCAACCACGCCGAGGCCACGGCGGGGTCGCGGGTGAGGGGCGTCAGCTGCAGCGGCGACGGCGCGTCGACCAGGAGCGCCTCGAGCGCCACCCGCCGCCGCTCGAACGGCCACGGTCGCAGGTCCTCACTGTCGACGGCGAGGACGTCGAAGAGCGCCAAGCAGGCCGGTGTCTCCCGGCGCAGCCGTTCCACCCGGGACGCCGCCGGATGCAGCCGGGCCAGCAGCGCACCGAAGTCCGCCGCCTCGCCGCGGCGGACCATGAGCTCGCCGTCGAGGACGAAGGCCCGCCGCGGCAACGCCTGCAGCGCTTCGACGATCTCGGGGAAGTACCGCGACAGCGGTCGCTCCTGCCGGCTGAAGAGCTCGACGTCGGCGCCGGAACGGAAGGCGAGACAACGGAACCCGTCCCACTTCGGCTCGAAGGCGTACCCTTCGCCGGCCGGCAGCGTCCGGGCCAGCCGGGCCAGCATGGGCCGCACCGGTGGTCCGAACGGAAGCAATGCCGTCAGCCGCCTCCGGTTTGCGCCGCCACCGCCGACGCCGCGGCGGCCACGGCCTCCGGGTCGCCGAGCGCCCGCTCCAGCGGAGCCTTCCCGGTGTCGACGGGCCGGAACTCGTCGTCGAGCTCGTAGAGCAGCGGCACGCCGGTCGGCAGGTTCACCTCGGCGATGTCGGTATCGGAGATCCCGTCGAGATGCTTGACCAGCGCCCGGAGGCTGTTGCCGTGGGCGGCGACCAGCACCACCTCACCGGCGGCCAGGTCGGGCACGATCCGGTCGTAGAACCAGGGCAGGGCCCGGGCCACGACGTCCTTCAGACATTCGGACGCCGGCACCAGCTCCGGGGGCAGGTGGGCCCAGGCCGGATGGTGGTTGGGATTGTGGGGGTTGTCGGCGCTCACCGGCGGCGGTGGGGTGTCATAGCTGCGCCGCCACAGCTTCACCTGCGCCTCGCCGAACTCGGCCACCGTCTGCTTCTTGTCCTTGCCCGTCAGGTCGCCGTAGTGCCGTTCGTTGAGCCGCCACGAGCGCCGCACCGGCAGCCACAGCCGGCCCATCACGTCGAGGGCGAGGTTGGCCGTGCGGATGGCCCGCACCTGCAGTGACGTGTGGACGATCGTGGGCCGCACACCGGCCTCGGTGAGCACCTGCCCGGCCTGCCGGGCCTGCTCCTCACCAACCGGCGAAAGGTCGGAGTCGACCCACCCCGTAAAGAGGTTGGCCCGGTTCCACTCACTCTCTCCATGACGCAGCAGGATCAACGTCGACATGGCGGGCAGTATCGCTCAGCCCGGCGCCGACCAGCGCACCGGCAGCGACTTGAGGCCGTTCTGGAAGTTCGACCGCAGGCGGACGGGAGCGCCGGCCGGTTCGATCTCGCCGAGCAGCTCGACCACGGCGGAGAACATGGCCCGCATCTGGACCCGGGCCAGGGAGGCGCCGAGGCAGAAGTGCGGGCCGTGGCCGAAACTGAGGTGCTCGTTGGGGCTGCGGGCGGGATCGAAGGCGTCAGGGTTGCGGAACACGGCCGGGTCGCGGTTGGCCGACGAGAAGAACACGATGACCTTGTCGCCGGCCCGGATTTTCGTGCCGGCCAGTTCGGTGTCGACGGCCGCGGTGCGGCGGAAGTGCATGACCGGCGTCCACCACCGCAGCATCTCCTCCACCGCGGTCGGGAGCAGCGAACGGTCGGCGCGGAGGCGCCGCTGGGCGTCGACGTTGTCGATGAGGGCCACCATCCCGCCGGGGATCCCGTTGCGCAGCGTCTCGTTGCCGGCCACGGCGAAGAGGAAGAAGAGGTTCTCGAACTCCTCGAGGCTGACCCGTCCGCCTTCGTCGTCGACGTGGGCCATGAGATTGCTCATGACGTCATCGCCGGGGTGCCGTCGCTTGTACTCGCCGAGGGCGTTGGCGTAGGCGTAGAGATCCAGGAGACCCTCCCGGGTGCGGGGGTCGGGCATCCGGCCGTCGCCGTCGGGCTCGGGCCGGAGCTTCAACGCCTCCCGGGCCATGGCCGTGGACCGGGCGGCGTCAGCGCCGGTGCTGGCGTACGAGCTGACCGCGTAGTCGGGGTCCTGGTAGCCGATGACGCGGTTGCTCCAGTCGAACATGAGCCACCGGTCCTCGGTCGGGACGCCGAACACCTCGGCCAGTGTCAGCAGCGGCAGGTCGGCGGCGACCTTGGCGAAGTCGGCCTCTCCCTGGGGGGCGACGGCGGCCACGAGGTCCTGGGCCCACCGCCCGATCCGCTGCTCCAGCCGGCCCACCGCCCGGGGCGTGAAGGCCCGGTTGAGCAGACTGCGCAGGCGCGTGTGTTCCGGCGGGTCGAGGTTGAGCATCATCCGCCGCACGAAGGCCAGCGCCTGCGGTGTGGCCGGGTCGCGGACCTGCGTGGCCCCGAGCTGCGAGGAGAACACCTCCGGGTGGTGGAGCACCGTCTTCACCTCGGCGTGGCGGAGGACGGCCCAGCCTCCCGGTCCCGCCGGCCAGCCGTCGACCTCCGGCTCCTCCAGCCACACCACCGGCGCTTCCCGGCGGAGCTCGGCCAGAACGTCGTAGGGAACCCCGTTCACGTACGTGTCGGGGTTGAGGATCGAGCGCTGCTCATCAGCCGCCATCAAGGGCGTCATTCTGTTCACCGGCGCGGCCGGTGAGGCAAGATCGGGCCCGTGCTGCGTTCCGAGGGACTCTTCGCGCGGCGGGCCGGTGACGGCGGCCCGGCGCTTCTGCTCCTCCACGGCCTGGGCGCCACCGGCACGGTGTGGGACGGACTGTGCGCCCGGCTGGCCGACGCCTGGCCCGGAAGCTGGCTCGTCCCCGACCTGCCCGGCCACGGCCGATCGGCACCGCTGCCGCACTACTCGATCGGCGGACTGGCGGCCGAGGTGGCCCACCTGGTCGAACCGGAGGAGCCGGTCGTCGCCTTCGGGCATTCACTGGGTGGGGCGGTGGCGTTGGCCCTGGGCAGCGGGTGGTTCGGGGCCCGGCCGTCGGCCGTGGGCGGGCTCGGTATCAAGATCCGGTGGACGCCCGAGGAGCTGGCCCGGGCGGGCGAGATGGCCGCCCGTCCGCCGCGGATCTTCCCGACCCGGGAGGAGGCGGCCGACCGGGCGCTCAAGGTCGCCGGCCTGGCCGGTCTCGTGCCGCCCGACGGGCCGCTGGCCGACGGCGCGATCGTCCCGGCGGAGAGCGGCTGGCGGCTGGCGCTCGACCCGGCCGCCTTCGCCGTCGGCGCCCCCGACATGGACGGGATGCTCAGTGTCTGTCGTGCCGCCCGGGTGCCGGTGGCGCTGGCCGCCGGCGAGCACGACCCGATGTCGCCGCTCGAGCACCTCCAGCCGCTGGTGCCCGATCCATTGCTGCTCAAGGGGTTGGGGCACAACGCCCACGTCGAGGACCCGACCGCGCTGCTGCCGATCCTCGAGCGCCTGGCCGCGGCGGCCACCGCACGCTCGGCCCGCTCCGCCGGCTGATGACCACCCTCCAGGCCCGGTGCGACGCGCTGATCCGCAGCTTCCGGCAGAAGCCCGACGCCAGCGCCCGGACGGTGCTCGTCACGGTCTTCGGCGACGGCATCGAGCCCCACGGCGGTGAAGTGTGGGCCGGCAGCCTGCTGCGGCTGGTCGAACCGCTGGGGATGAACGAGCGGCTGGTGCGGACGTCGCTCAACCGCCTGGTGGGCGAAGGCCTGCTCGTCACCCGCCGCCACGGCAAGCGGAGCTTCTATTCGGTGACACCGCTGGCCCGCCGGGAGTTCCTCCGGGCCGAGCGGCGGATCTACCACCCCCGGGGCGATCCATGGGACGGGCGCTGGACGGTGGTGGTCAACACCAGTGACGTGGCGCCGCCGGCCCGGGCGGCGGTGCGGCAGCACCTGGGCCGGCTGGGCTTCGCGCCGCTCGGGCCGTCGGTCCACATCTCGCCCTTCGATCAGGTCGACGCCCTCCGCCAGGTGCTGTCCGACCTCGGCCTCGTCAACCAGCTGGCCGTCTTCCGCGGCCAGGTCCCGGCCACGGTCGGCCTGGAGGACGCCGATCTCGCCCGGCTCGTCTCGTCGGAGCTGAAAGGCCTCGAGCCGGCCTGGCGGAAGTTCCTCCGGCGGTTCCGGCCGCTGGCCGAGGCCGGCGGCGACGTGGAGCCCGAGACCGCCTTCCTGGCCCAGACACTGCTGATCCACGCCTACCGGCGCATCGTGCTCAAGGAACCGGAGCTGCCCTCGGGGCTCTGGCCACCGGACTGGGCGGGCGACGCGGCGTACGACGTGGCGGCCCGGTGCTACCACGCCCTGGCCGGGCCGGCCGAGTTGCACCTCCTGGCCGTCTGCGCCGAGGGTGGGGCTCCGTTGCTGCCCCGCGACCCGGACTATGCCGACCGGTACCCTCTCCCGTCGCGATACAGAGAATTGACGTGATACGCGATTATCTGTAAGGTTTGGGCCCTGACCTATCGCATGACGGGGGAGGGGCGATGGGCGACATCGATCGCCGCACGCTGCTCAAGGCGCTGGGTGCCGGAGCGGCGGGGTTGGGCGCCAGCGGGCTCGTGGGCCGTCCGGCCGGAGCGGATGCGACAGCTTCGCCGGCGCCGGTCGCCGACGTCCTGCGCACCCGCCTGACCGAGGCCTACGGCATCAGCTATCCGATCGTGCAGGCCGGCATGGCCTTCTACGCCACCCCGGCGCTGGCCGCGGCGGTGACCAACGCCGGCGGCCTCGGCGTCCTCGGCCCGGTTCCCGAGGCGCCGCCCGGGTTGCGGGCCCAAATTCACGAGACCCGCCAGCTGACCAAGGGCCCGTTCGGTGTCGACTTCGTCTACTTCCCGTACTTCAACACGACCCTGAATTCGCCGGGCTACGAGAACGATCCCGAGCATCACAGCCGGAACGTGACGTGGTCGATCAACGACGGGCACGTCGACGTCCTCATCGAGGAGAAGGTCGACTTCGTCGTCTGGTACTGGACGGCGCCCGAACCCCGCTGGGTCAAGCGCCTCAAGGCCGCCGGCATCCGGCAGTGGGCCCAGGTCGGCAGCGTGGCCGGCGCGCTCGAGGCCGTGGAGTACGGCGCCGAGGTCATCATCGCCCAGGGCAAGCAGGGCGGCGGCCATGTGCGGGGTTTCCAGGACGGCAACCCGCTGCACCGCTCGGAGCTCGTGCCGCTGGTCAAGGCGGCCGTCCCGGAGCCCGTGCTGGTGCTGGGCTCGGGCGGTATCGCCGACGGGCGCACGCTGGTCAACGCCCTCTCGGAAGGGGCCGACGGCGGGTGGGTCGGCACGCGGTTCGCCGTGTCGGAGGAGTCCTACGCCCACGAGGAGTACATGCGCCGGGTCATCGCCGTGCAGGACGGGTGGGCGGAGACGACGCCCACCGCCATCTTCGGGCCCGAGTTCCCCAGCGCCTATACCCGCTCGATCATCAACCGGGTGCTGAAGGAGTGGAAGGGCAAGGAGGACGCCATCCCCACGCCCCGGCCCGGTCCGGCGGTGGTCGGGACGGCCCGGTTGATGCCGTGGAGCGTGCCGAACGGGGTCCCTTACGCCATGGGGAAGTTCAGCGTGATCATCCCCACCCGGACATCCAGTGGCGACTTCGACGAGATGTGCCTGCTGGCCGGGGCCGAGAGCTCCCCGCTCATCAAGTCGGTGAAGCCGGCCGGTCAGATCGTGGCCGACATGGCCGCCGAGGCGGCCGCCCTGCTCAGTTCTTCCCGGTGAGGGCCGGCTCCGGGCGGCGGGGCGGTTGCCGTTCCGGCCTGGTCACCTCGGGAGTTGGGCCCACACCACCTTGCCGTCGCTCTGGATGTCGGCCCCCCAACCGGCGGCGATGGCCTCCACCAGCTCGAGGCCCCGTCCCGAGCCTTCGAAGGGGCGGGCGTCCCGCCGGCGCGGCGGGAGGATGCTGGCGTCGCGGACGGCGACCCGGATCGCGCCGTCGGGACGGCGGGAGATGGTGATGGTGAAGTCGGTCCGGGCGTGGAGGACGGCGTTGGCGGCCAGTTCGGTGGTGATGACCGCCGCGTCTTCGATGAGGTCGGCGCGGCCCCAGGCGGCCAGCGTGTCGGTTACGAACCGGCGGGCGTCGGTGGGCCCCCGGCCGGTCCAGGGGAACGTGCAGGCCAGTTCGAGGGCGGAGTCCTGCAGCCGGGGCAGGGCCACCGGGGCACCGACCACGGCTGAATGCTGGTGGCAGACGGCGTGGAAGGCGTCCACGTCCCCTTCCGCTTCCATGGACGTCAGCGGATAGGCGCAGTACAGGGAGAACTCGGCCTCCCGGCGGAGCCCGTTCCAGAGGCCTTCCAGTTCCAGGGCGGCGGTGACGTGGCCTTCGTCCCACATGACGGCCACGATCTCGCCGTAGGCGTGGACGGGCCGGCCGCGCTCGGCGGCCTCCCGGATCAGGTCGCCGATCAGCTTGTCGAACCGGTGGGGGGCGACGCGGCCGTCGATGAGCAGGGTGTTCATGGCCTCGACGGCGTCCAACATCAGGAGGGAGCCGCCGGCCCGGGCCCGGACGCCGGCGTCGCCGAGCCGATCGGCGAAATCCCGGCGGTGGGCCTCGGTGGCGATCACGATGGCCACGCCGCCGGCGTTGAGCGCCTCGGTCAGGAAGGGGATGACGCCGCCGGCCAGCTCGTCGTCATGGTCGTAGAACTGCACGACATGGTCGTGGGGCGCTATTGCCGCTGGATCTGTTGTGAGCGCCACCCCTCGTCTCTCCTGAACCCGCGCCCTCTCGGCACGCATCTGCACGGCCATGTACCCGGCCCCAAAGTGCTCGAACCCTGGGAAAAACCGCCTCTCAGCCTCCTCTCGGTCAGCCTGGAAGAATGGGTCGCATGACTTCTGGCGATGCACCGGCCGGCGGCGCCACCCTGGCCGATCTCGAGGCGATGCCCACCAACGACGGGAAGCGCTACGAACTCGTCGACGGGCACATCATCGTGAGTCCCTGGCCCTCCCACTACGGCGGCGTGTCGTTCCACCTGGGGCCGATCCTGGCCCACGCCGTTCCGCCCGGCCATGCCTCCTACCGGCTCTGCCGCCTCGATCTGCCCGGCGAGCAGCGGGTGATTCCCGACCTCATGGTCGCCCCCCATACCTCGGTCGGCGACCAGGGCGTCCGCACGCCCGTCCTGCTCATCGTCGAAGTCCTCTGCGGGCTGGGCGACGAGGACATGGCCCGCAAACGGGCGGCCTACGCCGCGGCCGAAGTCCCCGCCTACTGGCTGATTGACGCCGACCCGCCTCTGGCCACCTGTATGAAGCTGGAAGGCGGCGAGTACCAGGTCTACGCCGAGGGGCCGGTCGTCGAGGTCGACTGGCCGCTGGCCGTCACGGTCGACGTGGCGGAGGTCTCCCGGCCCCAGGGAGCCAGCCGCTAGCTGCGGGCCGGCTGCACCACCAGCGGAAGCGAGCGCAGGCCGCGGATATGGGTCGTGCGCACCCGGGGTGCGGGGCCGGCCGGCTCGAACGACGCAAACCGGTCGAGGAACTCCTCGAAGAAGAGGCGTGATTCCAACCGGCCGAGGTGGGCGCCGAGGCAGTAGTGCTCGCCGACGCCCATGGCCACGTGAGGGTTGGGCTCACGGTCGATGCGGAAGTCGTCGGCGTCGGCGCCGAACACCGCTTCGTCGCGGTTGGCGGCGGCGAAGTGGAGCATGACCTTGTCGCCGGCCACGATGCTCTGACCGGCGAGTTCCGCATCGGTGGTGGCGGTACGGGTGAAGTAGTTGACGGGGCTGATCCAGCGCAGTATCTCCTCGATGGCCGGCTCGATCAGGGTCGGGTTCTGCCGCAGCGCCTGGAGCTGTTCCGGATGGTCGGCCAGGGCGGCGATGCCGTTGGAGATCACGTTGCGGACGGTCTCCGTCCCGGCGACCAGCAGGACGTACGTCGACTGGATCACTTCCCCCGACTCGAGCGGGCGGCCCTGCACCAGCCCGGAGAGGAAGGCGCTGACCAGGTCGGGGCCGAGGGCGGCCCGGCGGGCCTCGACCAGCTCGCCGAAGAAGCTGAAGCCGGCCATCATGGCCGCCGCCCCGGTGTCGTCGAAGCCGGCGTCGGCGTCGGAGTACGCCACCAGGGCGTCGACGAGGTGCTCGAGGCGGGTCCGCTCGGCCGGCGGGGTGCCGAGCAGCTCGCCGACGACCCACGTCGGCAACGGTGCAGCCACGGTTTCCACGAGGTCGAACGGCTCGCCGACGGGAATCCGGTCGAGCAGTTCCCTGACGTGGCAACGGATCACCGGTTCCAGGGCCTCCATCGCCGTGGGCTTGAAGACGTCGAGCAGCATGCGGCGCAGGTCGCGGTGCACGGGCGGATCGGTGCAGATGATCGACCCCGACAACATCATGTTGATCATCTCGGTGTCGGGCCCGTCGAGAGCCAGGCCGGGGACCGACGAGTACACCTCGGGGTGGCGGCTGGCCCACGACAGCGGCCCGTGACCCGAAACGAGCCAGAACCCGCCGCGCTTCGAGTGGGCGTGCGGATGCCAGTAGACCGGCGCCTCCCGGTGCAGCCGGTGGTAGGTCGGATAGGGGTCGCCGATGTAGAAGTCGGGGTCGGTGAGGTCCGGAAGCCCTTCGATCGTGTCGAGCATGCCTCGCCCCTGCCTGTCACGCAGAACACGAATTGAATGGCCATCTTGGCATCAAACTCGTAGAGAATCTAGGCTTCGACGCCGCGAAGCTTCGACGGCCAAGGGGAATTTATGGGCGACATGCTGGCGGACCGCGTGGCCATCGTGACCGGCGCCGGGCAGGGCATCGGGGCGGCGACGGCCCGCACGCTGGCCGCCGAGGGTGCCCGGGTCGTCGTCGCCGACCTCGACGCCGGCCGGGTGAAGTCGGTGGTCGAGGAGATCGGCGGCGAGCGGGCGGCCGAATTCGTCGGTGACCTCACCGAGCCGGGCGTACCCGACGCGCTCGTCGCCCGGGCGATCGAGGCCTACGGCCAGCTCGACATCGTGGTCAACAATGCCGGCTACAACTGGGACGGGCTGCTCCACACCATGACCGACGAACAGTTCCAGTCGCAGCTCGACATCCACGTGGTCGTGCCGTTCCGCCTGCTCCGGGCGGCGGCGCCGCACCTGCGGGGGCCGGCCAAAGCCGAAGCGGCGCAGGGGATCGAGCGGTTCCGCAAGGTGGTCAACGTGACGTCGGTGGCCGCCGTCCTCGGCCAGCCCGGCGCCGGGAACTACTCGGCCGGCAAGGCGGCGCTGATCGGGCTGACCCGCACGCTGGCCAACGAGTGGGGACCACTCAAGATCAACGTCAACGCCGTGGCCTTCGGCGGGATCTCCACCCGCCTGTCGGCGCCGGCGCAGGAGAGCGGCCGCATGACGGTCGGTGGCCACGAGATCCAGGTCGGCCTGGCGCCCCAGACGGCCAAGGCCTACGGCATGGACGCCGGTCACGAGTGGACCGAGGACGAGGTCTACGCGCCGCGGCCCTTCCCCGTTGTGCCGCTGGGCCGGACGGGCACGGTGCAGGAGGCCGCCAACGCGATCCTCTACCTCTGCTCACCGCTGTCGAACTACGTGCACGGCCACGTCCACGTGGTGAGCGGCGGCTTCGGCTACGGAGTCAGCTGACTCCGACCTTGGCCGGCGCCTGCCCCGGTAGAAGCCGCACCCAGCGGTAGTCGTGGACCACGTTGGACACGACCTCCCATGTCTCCGTCGACCTGATTCCGGGCAGCTCCCGCAGCTCATGGACGATCAGTTCGACGAGCCGGGCCCGCGTCGACGTGGCGGCGTGGATGAACAGGTCGTGGCGCCCGGCGGTGATCGCCACCAACGAGATCTCCGGAATGGCGGCCAGCGTCTCCGCCGTCGCCTTGGTGTCCGCCCCTTCCGTCTCCACGCCGAGGAAGGCCCAGGCGCCGACGGTGCCGACCCGGTAGGGATCGACCTGGGCGGTGATGCGCAGCATCCCCGCGTCCTCCATGCGCCGCAGCCGGGCCCGGATCGTCCCGTCCGACACACCGAGCTGCCGCCCGATCTCCCGGTTGGACTGCCGCCCGTCCTGGGCCAGGGCGGCGATGATGGCGTGGTCGAGGTCGTCGAGCTCGAACACCGGATCGGGGAACTCCAGCCGGGCCGGCGGCGGCGGCAACGCCGCCCAGTTCATCGTGTACTTCACCCAGGCCAAGGTGACGTCGGACGTGACGTCGCGCACCCCCGCCACTCCGCCGATCCGCTCGGTGAGGAAGCTGACGACATCCGCCCGGTCGGGCGCCACGACATGCACGATGAGATCGAACGGCCCCAGCACCATCGATACCGAATGCACATGCGGCAACGCCGCCACTTCCTTGGCGACCTCCCGCGGCGGCCGCCCCTCGATGGAGACAGCCAGCCAGAGATCCCAGCGGTACCCCGCCGCCTCCCAGTCGAAGATGGCCGTGACGCCCAGGATCCGTTGATCCACCAACCGCCGTAGCCGGGTGGCCACCGTCGCCTCGGTCAGATCCACCTCGGCCGCCAGCAACCGGTTGCTCGCCCGCCCGTCCTCCGTGAGCAGCTCGATGATGCGGTGATCCGCCTCGTCCAGCGGGATGAACGGCCGCCGCGAGACCGCCGCCGGCACCGCCGGCGGCTCCTTCGCTTTCGGTTTCGTGTTGGCAGGATTCTTCGTCTTGATGCCAGCATGATACGCAAACTGCTTTCCGGGAACCAGCTATTCCGCAAACTGCGAAGCAGATAGCCGGCCGTTGCCCAGGATCAGCACCCGATCGGCGGCGGCCCTCTGCCGGGCCGGCTGGTCGTCGACCAGAAGGACTGCCCGTCCCCCGGCCCGGAGGTTGGCCAGGGACTCGCCGACCGCTCGCACGGCCGCTGGTCCGAGGCCCAGAAACGGTTCGTCGAGCAGCAGCACCGACGGCTGGGAGATGAGGGCGCGGCCGAGGGCCAGCATCTGCTGCTCGCCACCCGACAGCGTCCCGGCCCGCTGCCGCCGCCGGTCACGGAGCACCGGGAAGAGGTCGTAGATACCGCTGGCCTCCACCGCCCGGCGAGCGCGGCGTACGAGGCGCGGTCCGAGGGCGTACAGGCCGAGCACGAGGTGGTCCTCGACCGTGAGATGAGCAAACAGCTGGCGTCGTTCCGGAACGGCGACGAGTCCGGCCCGGACCGCGCTGGCCGGCGCCGAAGGGGTGACGAGACGACCGGCGACCGTCACCTGGCCCTGGCGGGGGAGCAGGCCCGCCAGGGCGGACACCAGCGTGGAACGGCCCGAACCATTGGCGCCGACCAGGATCACCACCTCGCCGGCGTCGAGGCTCAGCGACACGCCGGCCAGCACTTCCCGCGCTCCTCGCCGGACGCTCAGGTCACGAACCACCAATGCGGCGGGGCGCTCGGGTGGCGTCATCGTCCCGGAGTCCGCCCGTCCGGCTGGCCGAGATAGGTGTCGAGCGCACCGGCGTCAGCCGCGCCATCGGCCGGACCATCGAAGAGCACACGGCCGGCCTCGAGGACGATCATCCGGGTCGCCACGGACATGGCGAACGTG
This sequence comes from Actinomycetota bacterium, assembly GCA_040756995.1. Lineage (GTDB taxonomy): Bacteria > Actinomycetota > Acidimicrobiia > IMCC26256 > BP-133 > BP-133. The sequence goes on from JBFLYK010000027.1 coordinate 63,431, forward strand.
ACGTCATGCTCGACGATGAGCACCGCCGGCCCGCCCGCCAGGCGGCGGAGGATGGCGGCGAGCTCCGTCCGCTCGGCATCGGAGAGACCCGACGCCGGTTCGTCCAGCAGGAGCAGCACGGGTGCGGCGGCCAGGGCCCGGGCCAGTTCGACGCGGCGCTGAGAACCGAACGGAAGCTCATCGGCGGTCACACCGGCGACGGCGCTCAGCCCCGTGAAGTCCAGCACCCGGCGAGCCGCCTCCGCCGGAGTGCCGCCCGGCCGCCGACCCGTTCCGACGAGCACGTGCTCGAAGACGGTGAGGCCGGGGAAGAGCCGGACCTCCTGAAAGGTCCGGGCGACGCCGAGCCGGGCGCAGTGGCGCGGCGTCGCCCGGGTAAGTTCCGCCCCCCGGAGGACGATGCGACCGGCGTCGGGGTGCAGATGGCCGGACAACAGGTTGAACAAGGTCGTCTTGCCGGCGCCGTTGGCGCCGATCACCGCGCCGATCTCGCCGGCGTGCAGCGACAGTCCGACATCGTCGAGGGCACGGACGGCGCCGAAGGTCTGCATCAGGCCCGTGGCTTCGAGGACCGGCCCGCCGGGTTGCGCCGCCCCGGTCGACCGGACGGGCGGTTCGCCGTCCGGTCGCAACGATGGCTCGGGAACGGTCGTGCCGCGCCGGCCGGCCAGCCGTCGCACCACGCCGGCCAGGCCGGCGGGCGCGGCGGTCAGCACCAGCAGGAACGCCGCCCCCCGGGCCAGCATGTCGAATCGGGACGGTCCGAGCCACAGATCAGGGAGAAGACCGACGGCCACCACGCCGGGTACGACACCCCACACCGACCCGGCTCCGCCGAGGAACACCGCCAGCAGCAGATCCATGAGCAGGGCGACGCCGAAGGCATCGGCTGACACGTAACCCAGGACGTGGGCGTAGAGACTGCCGGCCAGCGTGGCGCAGAGGCTGCCGAGCACGAAGGCCTCCACCCGGCGGCGTTCGACGGCGATCCCGGCCGCGGCGGCGGCCGTGGGCTCACCGGCGGCGGCTCGCAACTCCAGCCCTCGGCCGGAACGTAGAAACACCGTGGCGACCGCCACGACGGCGGCCAGGGCGGTCATCACGACGACGGCCTGCCCGGCGGGTGTGACCGCCCGGAACGACCCGAGCTGGACCGGCGGGACGCCGGTGATACCCAGCGTTCCGCCGAAGGCCTGCTCCTGGCGGGCCACGCCTCGCACGAGCTGCAGTACGAACAGCGTGACGAGGGCCACGCCGATGCCCTGGACCCGCCGCAGAACGGCACCGACGACCACGGCCAGGACCGCGCCGGCGGCGAGCCCGGTGGCGGTGCCGACCACGGTGGCCGCCGTTGGCGGGAGCCCGGAGTGGCGGGCGACCAGCGCCGAGGACAACGCCCCGACGAGCATGAAGGCCGGTGTCGAGAACACCAGGAGGCCGGCCGAGCCGACACACACGTCGACACCGACGGCGGCGATGGCCAGGACGGCGGCGCCGACGGCCACGCTCAGCCGGTATCCGCCTCCGGTGGCCGCCATCACCAGCGCGAAGGCCAGCCAGGCGGCGATCACGGCGCCGACGCGGGGCGCGGGGGCGGGCCTCACCGAGGGTCCAACGATGGAGCCAGCCGGGGCCAGATCATCAGCGTGGCGATCAGCATCGCCGCCACCACCGGCTCCTGATAGCCGGAGGCGACGTACGTGCTGACCGCCGCTTCGAGGATCCCGACGGCGATCCCGGCGGCCAGCCCCGCCCCCGGCGACCGGAACCCGACGAGGGCGGCGGCGGCCAGCCCCCGGAGGGCGAACCCGAAGCCCGTCAGGTAGCTGAACACCGTGACGGGAGAAAGAAGCACTCCGGCCAGCGCACCGAGTGTCCCGGCGACCGCGAACGCCAGCACGATCATGCGGGTCACGTCGACGCCGACGACCGATGCTCCCAAACGGTTCTCGGCCGACGCGACCATGGCCCGCCCGACCATCGTCCAGCGCACCGTCGCCGCCAGCGCCGCGGCCAGCCCGGCTGTCACCAGCGCGACGACGACGGTGTGGGCCGGAAGCACCGCGTCGCCCAGCCGCACCGGGCTCCAGCCGACCAGCGGCGGTGACCCGTAGAGCTGGCGCCCAAAGGCGAAGAAGACGAGCCCCTGCACGAACAGCGCCAGGGCCAGCGTGATGAGCGAGGCCGGAAGCGTGGCCGGCATGGCCGCCGGACCGCCGCGGGCGGCCCGACCGGCCCGCAGCACTGTCAGCCAGGACAGCGCCGCGTAGCCCACGCCGGTGCCCGCCACCGCGGCGATGGTGGCCAGGCCCCTGGGCCAACCCTGTTGCTGATCGAGCCACCATGTTCCCAGCGCCCCGATCGTGATCGCTTCCCCCTGGGCGAGGTTGACGATCCGGGCGACGCGGTAGACGACCACGATCCCGAGCGCCGAGATCCCGTAGACGGCGCCGTTGGTGACACCGGCGACGAGAACCTGCAGAGCGGTGTCCACCCGCTAGGAGTCGACCCGCTTCCAGCCCCCCGCCACCCGCTGCACCATCACCCACACCGCACCGGCCGGTGAACCGTCGTGCTCCGCGGCGCTGAAGCGCCAATGGGTCATGGCTCCCTGGAAGTCCACCCGTTCCAGCGCGTCGCGCACCGCGGCCCGCTCTGCGACCTTGGCCTGCTCGAGGGCTCTCGTGATCACCATCACGCCGTCCCATCCGACGATGGCGCTGCTCGCCGGGTCGAAGGTCTGGCCATTGGCCTCGACGCCCTGACGGTAACGCTCGATCTCCGGACGGGCCGGGTCGTCGGCGGCGAGGTCGTCGACCACCATCGCCTTCCAGCCGTTGAGGACGACGCCTTCCATCACCGGTTCACCGACGAGGTCGATGAACCGGCGGTTCGCCGTCGCGGCGTTCGTGGTCAGCTCGACGCCCTTCGGCGCCAGATTGCCGTAGTTCTTGAGGACGGTGGCGACGTCGGCCCCGACGTGGGGGACGAGCAGCACGTCCGGATTGCGGCCGATCAGCTTGCTGATCAGCGCCGTGACGTCGGGTTGGCCAGGCGGGAACGATTCGGCGCCCACGACCTCGAGGCCGGCGGCCGGCGCCGCCTTGGCCAGGAACGAGGTCACGAGATCGAACACCGGCGTCTGGTTGGAGAGGACGGCGATGCGCTTGAAACCCTTTCCCTGCCAGTACCGGATGAACGTCGGCAGGCCTTTGGAAGCGAAGTCCGGGCCGACCGTGAACACCCAGCGGAGCTGTTCGGCGGGAACCCGGCCGAGGAAGCCGGCCGAAGCCGACACCAGCGGGATGCCCCGCTGGTTGGCCAGGGGCACGATCGGCAACGTCATCTGGGCCCCGTCGGGCCCGACGATGGCCACCACGGCGGGATCGTCCATCAGCCGGGTGGCTTCGGTGGCCGCCTTCTGCGGGTCGGAGGCGGCGTCGGCCTTGACCAGCTCCAACGGGCGGCCCAGGACTCCGCCCCGCCGGTTCACGTCCGCCACCGCCGCCTCCACCCCGGCCAGCTCCTCCTGGCCCAGCGTGGCGTTGGGGCCGGTCATGTTGAAGATGGCCCCCAGGCGGACCGGCGTTGGCGGAGCGGCCCCGCCGGCCCGGCCGGCCTTGTCGTCGCTGTCGCCGCCGCAGGCCGCGGAAAGCACAAGGGCGCCCACCAGACACCACGTCCGGATCCAACGGTGCATCGCCATCTCCTTACCCAAGCGCTTCAGCGGCGGGTGAACTCTACGCGGCCCGAGGTGCCGTCGACCTTCACGTGGTCGCCGGTGCGGAGGGTCGCCGTGCCGGTGCCGGTGTTGATCACGCAGGGGACGCCGAGCTCGCGGGCGACGATGGCGCCGTGGCTCAGCGCTCCGCCGACGTCGATCACCAAGGCCGCGGCGATGACCATGGCGGGGGCCCAGCTGGGGTCGGTGGTGGGGCAGACCAGGATCTCGCCCGGTTCGACGTCGGCGATGCCGTCGGGGCCGAGGATCACGCGGGCCAGGCCCTCGGCCACACCGGGGGAGACGCCGAGGCCTTCGACGACCTGGGAACCGTCAGGTCGTTCGCCCGCCGGGGGCCGGCCGGAGCGGGGGTGGGCCACGGCCGGGCCCACCCAGGAGTCGGGGATGTCGAGCGACCGGTACTCCTCGCGCCGGCGGCGGCGTTGGCGGATCAGGGCTTTGGCGTCGGGCGGAAGGCCGGTGATCACTTCCATGGCCGTCAGGTAGAAGATGTCCTCGGGGTCGTCGAGGTCGCCGGCCCGGGCGAGCTGGGTTCCGTGGGCGCGGGCGGCGGCGCGGGCGACGTCGAAGGTCTGCAGGAAGGCGGCTTTGCCGACTTCCCGTTGGGGGACATAGGTCCGTACGGCGCGGAGGATCAGGCGGGCCTGGCCCTGCCGCGCCCGGGGCAGGGCGGCCAGCAGCGTGGCCACGGCGGCGCGGCGTTCGTCGGTGCGGCGTTGCATGGCGGCCTCGGGGGAGGCGCTCTCGTCGAGTTCGCGGTAGCGGTCGAGCATGGCCGCCAGTGGCGCCGGATCCTCCCGCCAGGGGTGGGACGACAGTTCGCCCTCGTCGGGGCCGTGGTAGCCGTGGGCCGCCAGCAGCGGTTCGACCCCTCCGCCGGTGCGAGCGGCGCGCCACAGGTCCATGACCAGGCGGGTTTCCTCGGTCGGGCCCCAACCGGCGCACAGCGCCGTCTCGAGGCCGGGATGGCCGGCGCGGCCGGCGAGGCCGGCGGCCTGCTCGTAGACGGCCTGCGTGAGCATCGTCGCCATGCCGTGCTCGGTCAGCACGCCGGTGAAGCGGTGGTACGCCTCGGCGAAGAGTTTGCGGGGGTCCTCCGCGGCCGCGCCGGTCGAACGGCGCCACCAGCCGTCGATCTCCTTTCGGACCCGGCGGACACGGGCCGGGTTGCCCAGGGCGGCGATGGGGAGCTTGCCGGCGATGATCGGGTACCTCGTGCGGACGAGGCGGTGGTCGGCGTCGGGGCGCACGGAGCCGAAGTACTGCAACTCGAAGGCTTCGGGGTTGGCGCCGGGCATTCTCACGACCTTGTGGTGGATCCAGTCGACGTTGGCGGCGGCCCGTCCGAAGAAGATGCCGATGAAGCGGTCGTCGGTCCGGGCGGGGGGTGCCAGGCCGGAGCGGGGGATCACGCCCAGCTGCCAGAAGATGCGGCGGGCGGAGGCTTCGGTGGCGTTGGCCCAGAACGTCCAGCCAAGCGGGGTGAGGACGCCGGGCATCGCTTCCGACAGATTGACCCGGCTCCAGGCCACACCGGGGCCGGACACCATGTGCAGCGGATCGGCGTCGCTCATGATCACCGGTCGATCCGGTTGAGTTCGACGATGCCGAAGCCGCGGCGGCCGTTCCACTCGGCGGAGCAGAAGGCATCGTTGAGCCAGAACCCTTCCGCCCACTCGGGGTACGGGACGTGGGCGTGGGCGGCCGCCGTGGCACTCACAACGGCGGGACCGGAACGGATGACTGCCGAGCGGTAGGCGCGCCGCCCGGCTTCGCCTCCGGTCACCTCGACGACGTGGTCGGGGATGACCTGCCGGCCGCTTGAATCCACGGCGATGCCGGTTCCGATCCAGCGCTCGCCGTAGCGGACGCTGACGCCGGTGAAGTAGGCCGGATCCGGGTCGGCGAAAACCATCGGCGTCCACCAGGCCTCGTCGAGCGCCCCGTAGCCCCGGACGCCCCACGTGTGGTCCCGCACCAGGAGGCCGGCGGCGTCGACGGCCGTCGCACCGAACGTCAGCCGGCCGGAGAAGCGGGCGCCGACTTCGTAATGGTCCCGCTCCGTCCCCGACGCCATCAGGGAGGTCAGCGCTTCCCGCCAGTCCACCGGCGGAAGGAGCGATTCGACGGCCACGTCGAAGCCGAGCGGCCGGCCGCCGCGGTCAACGGTGTCGAGCGACACCCGCCAGCTGCGGAACGGGTCGATATCGATCTCCAGCCCCGGCGCCTTCAACTCCGCGCCGAGCGGAGCGTCGATCGCCGCCACCGCCACTGCCACCTCGCCCTCGGCGCCGGCGTCGCCGACCAGCACGCAGGCCTTGGCGGTCAGCCGCTCCTCGAGCGGGATCCGGCCGAGGTGCAGCGAGAAGCCCGCCGACCGCTCGGCGTCCCAGCCGAGCAGGTACCAGTTCTCCTGCCAACCGGGCGGGATCGGCGACGGTGGCTCGTGCGGGAACTCGTCGGCCGGCGACAGCATGCCTAGGCTCCTCCTCCATGACGACGCTCGATCTGGCCGCGGTGCGCTACCCGGAGATTGACGACCGACCCCACGAGCCCGGCGGCGGGCCGGACTGGCAGGAGAGCTACGTCCTCTCCTGGTGGGACGACCGCGCCGGCATCGGCGGTTTCTTCCGCACCGGCCACGAGACCGGGCGCAACGCCGCAAGCGCGCTGGTCGGCCTGGTGACGAGAGACGGATTGCGTTACCGCCGTAACCTCGAGGACCTCCCGCTCACCGCCGCCGACCGCAAGGACGACGCCTTCGCCGTGGCGGGCGGCGCCTACACCGTCCGCTTCGGCGAGGGCACCCGGCGCTTCGAGATCCACGACGGGGACTGCGATCTCGAGCTCGACGTCGACGACTTCTACCCGCTGTACAACTACTACGCCGTCACCAGCGGGCAGGAGGTCGGCCGTCAGGTCGGCTCCGACCACTATCAGGTGGCCGGGCGGGTCACCGGCCATGTCCGCCTCGCCGGCCGGGACTTCGCCGTTGACGGCCTCGGCCACCGGGACCACTCGTGGGGCGACCGCAAGTGGTCGGCCGTCCTGGCCCACCGCTGGCTGGCCGGCAGCTTCGGGCCCGACCTCAGCTTCTCGCTGGTGACGACGCTGATGCCCGGCGGCCACATGGTCCGCATGGGTTTCGTAGCCCGCGACGGGGAGATCCTCCCGGTAGGCGACGCCGACGTCGTCGCCTTCCTCGAGCCCGACGGCATGAGCCACCGGGCCGGCTTCGGCACCGGCGTCCTGCCCGACGGGCAGCCGCTGCGGCTCGACGTCGAGGTGATCGACGGGATCCTCATCACCATTCGCAACCTGGCCGTGGTGGAAGGCATCGGCCGGGTCACCTACGGCGACCGGGTCGGGTTCTGCGACCTGGAGATGTCGAACAATCCCCGCCAGGGAACGGCTCCACCGCCGCCGTGCCTGCGGGCGGTCAGCGAGGACGGTGTGAGCCAACGGTCGTGACGTCGAGGGTCCGGGCGATGGCCACCTGCTCCTCGCCGAGGTAGGTGGCCACCACCGCCGGATGCTGGGCGACCTCGGCCGGTGGGCCGGAGGCGATGACCCGGCCCGCTTCCAGGGCGTAGATCCGATCGGCCAGGCCCAGGACGACGCCCATGTCGTGCTCGATCAGCAGCAGCGCGCAGTCCAGCTCGTCCCGTACCCGACGGATCAGCGGCAGGAAGGCCGGCACGTCGGCCTGCGGAATCCCGGCCGTCGGCTCGTCGAGCAGCAGCAGCCTCGGTTGCAGCACCAGGGCGCAGGCCACTTCGCAGGCTCGCCGCAGACCGGTGGGCAGATCGGCGGTCAGCACGTCGCGGTAGGCCACCAACCCCAGTGTCTCCAGCACCGCCGTCGCCCTGCCTTCGAGCTCCCGTTCGGACCACCGCTGCCACGGCGCCCGGACGGCACACGACAGGAGGCCGCTGTGGTCGTCGTGCTCGGCCGCCACCACGACCGTCTCGAGGACGGTGAGGCCGGGATAGAGCCGGGCGTCCTGGAAGCTGCGCCCGACGCCGGCCCACGGCCGGTACTCCGGCGCCAGGCCGGCCAGGTCCCGGCCGTAGACCCGGATCGAGCCCTCGCTCGGCCGGACGAAGCCGGAGATGCATTCCATCAGCGTGGTCTTGCCGGCGCCGTTGGCGCCGATGAGGGCTACGATCTCGCCGGCGTCGACCCGCAGTGTCACGGCCTCGAGCGCTCGCAGCCCGCCGAACGTGACCGACACGTTGGTGCACTCGAGCGCAACCGGTTGCGCTTCGCCTCCCTTTCGGACACCGTTTCGCAACCGGTTGCGGTTTGGTTCCTCCGAGGACGGGGTGGGGGACTCCTCGTCGGGTTCGGCGAGGTCCACCACGAGCGCCGGTTCGGGCGGCGCAGCACGCGCCCGTCGCCGGAATACCCGGTCCAGCAGTCGGGCGACCACATCTCGACCCAGCTCCAGCAGGACGACCAGCCCCCGGGGGATCACCAGCAGCGTCAGCAGCAGCAGCGCGCCGGACAGCAGGAAGATCGTCTCCGACTTCATGTGCAGCAACAACGGCAGGCCGAAGACCAGTGAGGCGCCGATGACCGCTCCGGCCTGGGTGCCCAGCCCGCCGATCACCACCATGGCCAACACCGCCAGCGAGAAGCTGGGGTGGAAGGCGGTCGCATCGAAGTTGGCATTGGCGTAGCCCCACAGCACGCCCCCCAGAGCGGCCAGCGCGCCCGACAGGGCGAAGCCGGCCAGGTTCACCCCCGCCGGCGGAAGGCCGTGGGCCGCCGCCGCCCGGGGGTTGTCGCGCACGGCGATGAACCGCCGGCCGGCTCCCGACGAGCGCACGGAGCGTAGCCCGGCGGCCACCAGCACCAGGACCAGCAATCCGATGAGATACAGGGCCCGCAGCGACTCGACTTCACCGAGACCGGGAACCCGGGGCTTCGGCACGCTGACCGCCGAGGCCGAGCTTCCGGTCACGAACCGCTGGTTGAACAGCCAGCCCGGTGCCAGCACGGCGAAGGCCAGCGTTGACACCCCGAGGAACAGACCGCGGATCTTGAGCGCCGGCAGGCCGACCACGGCCGCCACCACCGCTCCCAGCACCGCGCCGACGACGAGATTGAACGGGAGGGAGAATCCCTCCGCCGCCAGGCGGGAAGCGGCGTAGGCGCCGATCCCCACGAAGGCGAACTGGCCGAGCGAGAACTGGCCCGACCAGCCCGTCACGACCAGCAGCGACAGGCCGACCAGCGAATAGGCGATGACCTGCGTGTAGGCGAAGGCCTGGTTCTGGTCGTCGAGGCCGGGGATGAACGGCAACACCGCGGCGGCGGCCACGACGGTCGTCACTCCCACCGGCCGCAACCACCTGGCCCAGGGCCGGCCGGCCAGCTCCGCCGGCAGCGGGCGGGGCCGGCTGGTGAACGGCAGCGACTCATCGGCCCGACGGGTCACGCGGCCGAGGTCCCGGGCCCGCCACAGCAGGGCGCCCAGCGCCAGCAGGAACACCAGCAGTTCGGTCGTGCCGCCCCGGGCGAAGTTGAGGAACACCAGCTGCTCGATCACGCCGAGAGCGATCCCGGCCCCGAAGGCCACGGGCAGCCGCGTCATTCCGGCCACCAGCGCCACCGTCAACGCCCGGGCCATCAGCCCGGGGCCGAGCGTCTCGGTGTTGACGCTGCCCCGCGACGGGCCGAGCAGCACGGCCGTCAACGCCGCCAGCGTGCCGGCCAGCACCCACACCGTCGTCGACACCCGCCGCACCGAGATGCCGGCCAGGCGGGCCGCTTCGGGATTGGCCGCCACCGCCTGGATGCGCAGCCCGACGGCGGTCGACCGGAACAACCAGGTCAAGGCCAGCGCCGCCAGCGGCACGAAGATCAGGATCATGAACTGCGCTCCGCCGACCACCTGGCCGCCGATCGTCACCGACCAGTCGATCGGCGTCGGATAGCCCTGCTGCACCAGCCGCAGCGGGTCGGGCCGGAGCTGCTTGAGGAACGACACGGCGTAGAGCAGCTGGGCCACGCCGATGGTGGCCACCATGAGCACGAGCCGGGGCCCGTCGAACAGCCGGCGCACCACCACCAGCTCGACCAGGGCCGCCACCGCCGCGGCGAGGGCCAAGGCCAGGACCAGCGCCAGCCAGTAGTTCACGTTCCGATCGTTGACCGCCTTGGCCACCAGCAACGCCGAGAGGGCGCCGAGCTGGCCGTGGGCGAAGTTCACGAACCGGGCCGACTTGTAGATCAGCATCAGCCCGATCGACAGGATGGCGTAGGTCAGGCCGGTGGTGAGCCCGAGGATGAGGACGGCGACGTTGAACTTCACCGGGCGTCCCTCACTCCGCCGTCTCGCTCAAGGCCAGTTCGTACAACAGCTCGGGATGGGCCCGGACCTCGGCCGCGTCGCGCACCAGCCGCAGCTGACCCCGCTCGAACAGCGCCACCCGGTCGGCCACCGCCGCCGACACCCGCACCGATTGCTCGATCAACAGCACGGTCGAGCCGCCGTCCCGGAAGCGGCGCACGGCGTCGAGCAGCCGCGCCACCAGCGTCGGCGCCAGGCCCAGCGACAGCTCGTCGATGGCCAGCAGCCGGGGCCGGAGCAGGAACGCCTTGGCCAGGGCCAGCATCTGCTGCTCCCCGCCCGACAGCTCGACGCCGAGCGCGCTGCGCCGTTCCGCCAGTCGGGGGAACAGCGCCCAGGTCTCGGCCAGCCGCTCCTCCAACGTCGCACGGTCGAGAAGCTGACCGCCGGCGGCCAGGTTGGCGTCGACCGTCAGCGCCGGGAACACCGACTGGCCGGCGAACACGACGCCGAGACCACGCCGCACCCGTTCCTCGGTGGGACAGCCGGTGATGTCGGAACCGTCGAAGACGATCCGCCCCCGCCGGACCCGTTCCAGGCCGGCGATGACCCGCAGCAGGGTCGTCTTCCCGGCTCCGTTGGGTCCGACGAGCGCCAGCACCTCGCCCGGCTCCACGGCCAGCGACGTGTCGTACAGCACCTGGGCGTTGCCGTAGGCGAAATCGACGCCCTCGACGTGGAGGAGCGGCGTCACACCCGGGCCGGTTCGTGCTTGCGGGTCTGGACCCAGCAGCTGCACTCCTTGCGCCATTCGAGGAGCGCGTAGCTGTCGCCACCGTTGAACTTGCCCGGGGCGTACACCGCCCGTTCGGCATAGGCCGTGGCGTAGGGACCGAACGTCGACAGCGACTGCACCCAGTCGGCCCGGGTCAGGTTCACCGGCGCCCGTTTCGCCGCCTCGGCCCACAGGGTGAAGGCGTCGCAGAGGACGATGACCTCGGCGTCCGTCCCCATCTGGTTCGTGATCCCGGGGAGGCCGGCGTCGGTCAGGATCTTCCCGCAGCGTTTGACGGGTTCGCTGTAGGGCACGCGGGCCGCTTCCTCACCGCTGTGGCTGAAGGAAACCGACTTCGTCCGGTCGAAGGCCTCGGCCGGGAAGTTCTTGGCCGAGAAATCGGTGTTGAGGGCCCAGAAGTCGCTGACGTGGTACTTCGGCCGGAAGCCCTGCGCCTCGGCCTGCTGGATGAAGCTCTGGGCCGACGGGAACAACACGGCGAAGAACATCTGGTTCACCCCGGCCTGGCGCATCTGCAGCACGGCCCCGGGAATCTGCTGCTGGGCCAGACCGAGGTCGCAGCTGACGCGGGCCTCGACGACGTCGACGCCCTTGGAGCGGAGGAAGGGCTTGAAGTCCTGCTCCATCATCTCCGGGTCGGGCGGGCACTCGTCGGACAGGATGCCGAGCTTGCCCTTGCCGGGGCCGATGGCGCCCGTGTCGAGGGCGAACAGCGCCCAGTTGAGCAGCGCCCGGGTGCCGCTGGCGCCCATGGCCACCAGGTATCCGTTCCCCTTGCGGTACAAGGCTTCGCTGACCGTCTGGGACGTGGCGAAGATGTTGGGCACCCTGGCCTCGGCGTAGCAGGCGACGTTGGAGCCCAGCGCCGCGCCGTCGTTGATGACGGCGAAGACCTTCTCGTCGGTGGTCAGCTTGATGCAGGACTGCCGGGCGGCGGCGGCGTTGAACGGGTCGGACTTCACGATCGTGTAGACGACCTTGCGGCCGTGGATCCCGCCCCGCTTGTTGACATCGTCGACGTAGGCCTTGATGGCCGCTTCCCGGTCCTGCCGCTGCCCGAAGGCGAACCCGGCGGCGTCGAGGTTGGCGAAGGAGACGAGCAGGAACCCGATCTTGATGGTGTCGGGCGTGACGCCCTGGTCGCTGGCCGTGCGGGCGACGGGGCCGGTGGTGGCGGTCACCCCCGGCGCCGGTGCCGGGGTTGACGGCCCGGCGGCCGGCCCGGACGACGGCCCGCCTCCGCCGGTCGGTGTGCCCCCGGCCCGGGCGGCCAGCGGACCGGACGTCGGCGTGGTCGGGCCCCGGCCGCCCGGGGACGCCCGTCCGGTGGCGGCGGTGGTCACGGTCGTTCCGCCTGCGACGGCCGGGTCGGCGGTCGGTGCGGCGCCGACGGCGGCCGGGACGGTGGAGTCGGTCGCCGTCGGGCCGGCGTCGGGGACTGCGGGGAGATTGGGGTAGAGCGGGTTGCTCGAGCCGGCGGCCACGGTCTGCGTCGTGTCGTCGGGGACCGCCGCCACCACGAGCCCGGCCAGCAGGACCACGGCGACGAGCGCCGCCCCGACGACCTGGAGACGCGGCGCCTGGCGCGCCCAGAGCCGGATCCGCATCCCCAGTGTCATCTCGGCCTCCCCCTACTTCGTTGCGTCCCGGGAGGCTGGTGAAGCCCCCGGGCCCACTCAATGCTGCAACCCCCGGCCGGGATCATTCAAGAGTTGCTTGGCAAGGGCAGCCTATGCTGCGCAATCTGTGGATTCAAGACCGTATGAGCCACAGAGTGCGGAGTGCGGCCCGGCCCGGGTGATAGACCAGCGTCCATGGATTTCACGTCTGACCCCGACGAGGAGCTGATCCGGGAGGCGGTCCGGGCGGTCTGCGCCCGCTTCGACGACGTCTACTGGTCGGAGCGCGACGCCCGGCACGAGTTCCCCTGGGACTTCTACGCCGCCATGGCCGACGGCGGCTGGGTCGGCATCGCCATCCCCGAGGAATACGGCGGCGGCGGCCGGGGCATCAACGAGGCCTCGCTCATCCTGGAGGAGGTGGCCGCCTCGGGGGCGGCCATGAACGGCTGTTCCGCCATCCACCTGTCGATCTTCGGGATGCACCCGGTGGTCCTGCACGGCTCCGACGAGATGCGGCGCCGGTATCTGCCCCGGGTGGCCAAGGGCGACCTCCACGTCGCCTTCGGCGTGACCGAGCCCGACGCCGGCACCGACACGCCGTCGATCAGGACCCGGGCCGTCCGGGAGCCCGACGGCGGCTACCGCATCCGGGGCCGCAAGGTGTGGACGTCCAAGGCCCTCGAAGCCGAACGCGTCCTGTTGCTGTGCCGCACCACGCCGCTCGAGGAATGCGCCAAGCGCACCGACGGCATGACGCTCTTCCTGGCCAACCTCAAGGACCCGGCGGTGACGATCACGCCGATCCCCAAGACCGGCCGCAACGCTGTCGCCTCCTGCGAGGTGGTCTACGACGACCTCCGGGTGGACGAGGCCGACCGGGTCGGCGAAGAGGGCAAGGGCTTCTGGTACCTGGTCGACGGGCTCAACGCCGAGCGGATCCTCATCGCCTCCGAAGCGCTCGGTGTCGGACGGGCGGCGCTGCGCCGGGCCGTGGCCTACGCCAAGGAGCGCATCGTGTTCGGCCGGCCCATCGGTCAGAACCAGGCGGTGGCCTTCCCCCTGGCCGAGATCCACGCCCGGCTGCGGGCAGCGGAGATGATGATCCGCCGGGCGGCCTGGCTGCTCGACCGGCGCCTACCGTGCGGCGAGGAGGCCAACCTGGCCAAGTACCTGGCCGCCGAGGCCGGCTTCGCCGCCGCCGACCACGCCGTGCAGGTCCACGGCGGGTTCGGCTACGCCGAGGAGTACCACGTGGCCCGCTACTGGCGGGAGGCCCGCCTGATGAAGATCGCCCCCATCACCCAGGAGCTCGTCCTGGCCTACGTCAGCGAGCACGTCCTGGGCCTGCCGCGTAGCTACTGACGGCGTCGCCGATGAGGGGCTCCACCTTGCGGAGGAAGGGATATGTGGCCTCCGGGTAGCGGTTCGGGGCGTAGCGGCCGAGGAGGTCCATGAGCCTGCCGTCGGCGCCGATCACCACCCGGGCCTTGCGCCGCTCGACGCCGGCCAGGATTCTGCGGGCCGCCCGGGGGGCGGTCGTCAGCGTCATGCGCTGCCGCTCAATGTTGGCCTGCCGCTCGGCCTCGGAACGGGCCGGAGCGTTGGCGCCGAGGTTGGTCTTCACCACTCCGGGGTGGACGCACATCACGTGCACGTTCGAGGCCAGCAGTTCGTAGCGCAGCGCATCGGTGAAGCCCCGGAGGGCGAACTTGCCGGCGATGTAGGGGCTCTGCAGCGGCGTGGCGGCGAAGCCGTAGGCGCTCGACACGTTGACCAGCGCGGCCTCGGGGCGGGTGAGGAGATGGGGGAGCAGGGCCCGGGAGCCGTGCACCGCGCCCCAGAAGTTGACGCCGAAGCTGCGTTCGAACTCGCCGGGCTCGAGGTCGAGGAAGGTGGCCATGCGGGCCAGCTGCCCGGCGTTGTTGACGAGAATGTCGATGGCGCCGTGGGCCCCCAGGGCTTCCTCGGCCGCCGCCTCGAAGGCGGCGGGGTCGGTGACGTCGAAGGCGTGGCGGCTCACCACTCCGGCGGCGAGGCCGAGTCGCTCGACCGCGGCGGCCGTCTCGTCGAGACCCCTGGGGTTGATGTCGGCCAGGGCCAGCCCGCCGGCCCTTCGGGTGGCCAGCGTTTCGGCCAGCGCCCGTCCGATGCCGGAGCCCGCCCCGGTGATGAAGGCCACTGTGCCGGCGAACGTCTGCATCGGCCGCCTCCTGCGCTGGTCCGCTCGCTGCGCAAGCCTTGTGGTCGGAAGGCCGAAACTAGTAGTTTGCGCACCGGATTGGCGACTCTGCTGGGCACTCGGCAGCTACAGGGGGAGACCGCGGTGAACCTGGGGGAGCTGGTACGGCGGGCGGCGGGGGCCTACGGGGATCGGACCGCGGTCGTCGACGGGGACCGGCAGGTCTCGTTCCGGGAACTCGAGGATCGGGCCAACCGCTTCGCCAATGCGATGCTGGGCCAGGGGCTGGTGGCCGGCGACCGGGTGGCCGTGCTGGTCGGCAACCGCCTGGAGTGGTTCGACGTCACCTTCGGGTTGGCCAAGGCCGGGCTGGTGCGCAGCTACCTCAATCCCCGCAGCGCCCCACCCGAGATCACCTACCAGCTGGCCGACCTCGACGCCACGGCGCTGGTGGTGAGCGACGACCTCGAGCCGCTGATCGCCTCGGCCGATCTCGGTCCGGTGAAGCAGGTGTTCCGGACGGGCCCCGACTACGAGGCGCTGCTGGCGGGGGCGACGTCCTCGGCGCCGGCCACCCAGCCCGATCTCGGCGATCTGGCCGCCATCGCCTACTCGTCGGGGACCACCGGCCAGCCCAAGGGCGTCATGCAGACGCACGGCAACTGGCTGGCGGCGATCACCGGGGTGCTGGTCGACGTGGGGCTCGACGAGACCGACGTCCTGCTCCACGCCGGGCCGATGAGCCACGGCAGCGGCGGCTTCGCGCTGCCGGCGATGTACCGGGGCAGCCGTCAGATCATCTTCCGTGGCTTCGACCCCATCGAGCTCCTCGACGCCATCCCGAAGCACGGCATCACGACGATGTTCATGGTGCCGACGATGATCTACATGCTGCTCGAAGTGCTGCAGCAGCACCCGGTCGACACGTCGTCGCTGCGGACGATCTTCTACGGCGGTTCGCCCATCGCCGCCGCCAAGCTCGAGCAGTGCCTCGACCGCTTCGGCCCGGTGTTCATCCAGAGCTACGGCCTGTCGGAGGCACCGGGCGGCGACACCTACCTGCCCAAGAGCGACCACAGGCCGGGCAGCCCGGTGCTGGCCTCGGCCGGGCGGCCGGCGCTGTCGGTCGAGATGAAGATCCTGGGGGAGGACGGGTCGGAGCTGCCGCCGGGCCAGAGCGGCGAGATCGCCGTGCGGGGCCCGCATGTCATGGCCGGCTACTGGCGCCGGCCGGAGGAGACGGCGGAGATCCTCGGCGCCGACGGGTGGTTGCGGACCAACGACATGGGTTACCTGGACGAGCGCGGCTACCTGTTCATCGTTGACCGCAAGGCCGACATGATCGTCTCCGGCGGTTTCAACGTGTATCCCCGGGAGATCGAGGACGTGCTGCTCGCCCATCCCGCGGTGGCGGAAACGGTGGTGGTGGCGGCGCCCGACGAGAAATGGGGCGAGAGTGTGCGGGCGGTCGTGCGGCTCATGCCCGACGCCACGGCCGACGCCGGCGAGCTGGAGGCCTTCTGCCGGGAACGCCTCTCCGGCTACAAGCTGCCCCGGGCCTTCGACTTCGTGACCGAGCCCCTGCCCAAGTCTCCCAACGGCAAAGTCCTCCGCCGGCTGGTGCGGGAGAAGTACTGGGAAGGGCGGGACCGCCGGGTCGGCTAGGTCTCCTGGATGCCTCCCGCCGGCGAAAGGTTCCGTCCGGCGGAACGTCGGCCGCCGCCGCGGGACCGTTGCGCAGCAGAATTCCCGGCGCATGGACCTCGGCATCGCGACGTTTCCCACCAGCTATTCGCTGGGCGTGGTCGATCTCGCCCGGGCGGTCGAGGAGCGTGGGTTCGAGTCGCTGTTCGTTCCCGAGCACACGCACATTCCGGTGGACCGGCGCAGCCCCTGGCCCGGAAACGGCCCGCTGCCCGAGGAGTATCGCCAGACGCTCGACCCCTTCGTCGCCCTCGGGGCGGCCGCCGCCGTGACGGACCACCTCCGGCTCGGGACCGGCATCTGTCTCGTCGTCGAACGGGATCCGATCACCACCGCCAAAGAGGTCGCCACGCTCGATCTCCTGTCCGGCGGCCGGTTCCTGTTCGGGGTCGGCGCCGGATGGAACCGGGAGGAGATGGAGAACCACGGCACCGACCCCGCCACCCGCTTCGCCCTGCTGCGGGAGCGGGTCCTGGCCATGCAGGCCCTGTGGACGACGGACGAAGCGGAGTTCCACGGCCACCACGTCGACTTCGGGCCGGTGTGGCAATGGCCCAAGCCGGTGCAGCAGCCCCATCCCCCGGTGCTGGTGGCCGGCAACGGGCCCGGCACCCTGGCCCGGGTCCTGGAGTTCGGCGACGGCTGGATCCCCACACCGGGGCCGGGCGCGGTGCGCATCAGCGAAGGCGCCGCCCGGCTGCGGGCCCTGGCCGAGGAGCGCGGCCGGCCGGCGCCGTCGGTCACGGTCTTCGCCGGACGGGCCGACGAGGCCGTGCTCGCCCACTACGCCGACTGCGGGGTTGACCGCTGCCTGCTGATGCTGCCGGCGGATTCGCCGGCCGAGGCGCTGGCCGAACTCGACCGGTACCGCAAGCTGGCTGATCCGTGGATCGACGGGGCGCGACCGGCGTGACGCTGACCCGCCGCGGCACCGACTGGAACTTCGCCCGAGCCTGGGAGGAGATCGCGGCCGTCGTACCGGACCGGCCGGCGATCGTCACCGACCGGGGCCGCCTCACCTTCGGGGCTTTCGAGGACCGGGCCGAGCGCCTGGCCGGGGCGCTGGCCGAGCGGGGGATCGGCGAAGGCGACAAGGTCGCCATCCACCTGCCGAACGGTGCGGAGTACATGGAGGCTTTCTTCGCCGCGGCCAAGCTCGGCGCCGTTCCGGTCAACGTCAATTACCGCTACGTCGGGCCGGAGGTGGCCTGCCTCCTCGACAACGCCGACGCCCGGGCCCTGGTCTTCCACGCCGCCTTCCGCTCGGTGGCGGCCGACGCCATGGCCGCCTATCGAGCTGGGCTGGCCACGCTCCTCGAGGTCGGCGGAGAGGAAGGGCGCGACAGCGACGATCACGCTCCGCCAGTCACCGGCGCCGAGCCGTACGAGTCGGTCCTGGCCGGTGCCGCCCGCCGGCCCGCCCCTCGCCGCCCGGGCGGCGACGACCTCTTCTTCCTCTACACCGGTGGGACGACCGGTCTGCCGAAGGCCGTCATGTGGCGTCACGACGACTTCTATGTGGCGCAGTGGGAGCTGGCCCGGCCGGGCGTGCCGATCACCGAACCGGCCGACGCCGTCCGGGCCGGAAAGCGGGCGGCCACGACGCTGCCGGCGTCGCCCTTGATGCACTCCTTCGGTCTCAGCCTGGCGCTGCAGACGCTGGCCGGCGGCGGAACCATCGTCCTGGTCGAGGGCACCCGCTTCGATCCGACGGCCACGCTGTTGATCGCCGCCCGGGAGCGGGTGGCGGTCCTCGGCATCGTCGGCGATGCCTTCGCCCGGCCGCTGCTCGAAGCGCTGCAGGCGCTCGACGACGCCGGTGGCGCGCCCGATCTGTCGTCGCTCAAGGCCATCGTCTCGTCCGGCGCGGCCTGGAGCACAGCCACGAAGGCCCGGCTGGCCGGCCGCCTGCCCGGCGTGCGGCTCATCGACTCGCTGGGTTCGACCGAAGGCCCGGCAGCCCGGTCGTCGACCGGCGCCGACGACGCCGCCGAACCGGTGCGGTTCCGCGCCGGCCGCAACGTCCGGGTCGTGGACGAGCAGGGACGCGCCATCGTCCCGGGCTCCGGCACCGCCGGCCTGCTGGCGGTGGGCGGCCGGACACCGCTCGGGTACTACAAGGATCCGGAGAAGACCGCCCGGACGTTCCGCTGGATCGACGGGGAGCCGTACACCGTGGCCGGGGACTGGGCCCGGGTCGAAGCCGACGGGACGATCACGCTGCTCGGGCGGGGGTCAGGTTGCATCAACACCGGCGGGGAGAAGGTCTTCGCCGAAGAGGTCGAGGACGTGCTCCGCTCCCACCCGTCGGTGGCGGACTGCGCCGTCGTCGGCGTGCCCGACGAACGGTTCGGTGAGATCGTCGTGGCCGTCGTGCAGCCGGCCCCGGGCCATTCGCTGGACGAGACTGAGGCGCGGCGGTGGTGCTCCACCCGGCTGGCCGGTTACAAGCAGCCCCGGGCCGTGGTGACCGTCGATGACGTCGGCCGGTCACCGGCCGGGAAACTCGACCATCCGGCGCTGCGGACGCTGGCCGCCGAACGGCTCGGCCGGGCCGGGGCGGGGGCGGGTCGCCGGTGAACGGCGCCGCCGCCCCCGCCACCGTGGCGGCCGATCACCGGGCCGAGCAGGCCGACGACGTCCTCGCCGAGACGGCGCTGGTCGATGGCGGGCTCGACGAGCGGAGCCAAGTGGTGTGGGATGCCGTGCGGGCCGTGGTGCGTGACGTGATCGCACCGGCCGCCCGTCGCGTCGACGCCGGGTCGTCGTTTCCGTCCGAGGGTGTGGAGGCGTTGGCCCGGGCCGGTCTCGGCGGGCTGCTCGTCCCGGCGGCGCTCGGCGGCACCGGCGATTCCCGCCTGGCGTGGGTCGTGGCGGTGGAGGAGGTGGCGGCCGGTTGCGGCTCCACGTCGTTGGTCTTCGCCAATCAGATGCACGCCGCCCACCCGATCGTGGCCTTCGGTACCGCCGCCCAGCAAAGCCGGCACGTCCCCGGGCTCGTCGACTGCTCCCGCTACGGGTCCGTGGCCATCACCGAACCCGACGCCGGGTCGGATGCCGCTTCCCTGCGAACGGCGGCCGGCCGGGTCGACGGCGGCTACCGGCTGTCGGGGACGAAGACGTTCATCACCAGCGGCGACCGGGCCGACGTCGTGGTCGTCTTCGCCACCGTCGACGCCGGCCGGGGCGCGGCCGGCGTCACCGCCTTCCTGGTCGAACGGGAGACACCCGGGTTCGCCGTCGGGCGGACGTTGCGGAAGCTGGGGATGCACGGCTCGTCGACCGCCGAACTGCACTTCGACGACTGCTTCGTGCCGCGCTCGGCCCGGCTCGGCCAGGAAGGCCAAGGCTTCCGGATGCTCGTCGAGACGATGGCCACGTCGCGGTTGAGCGCCGCCGCCCAGGGCGTCGGCCTGGCCCGGGCGGCGTGGGTCCGCACCGCCGCCCACCTGGCGGCCCGGCTCGACCCGCACCATCGGGCCGGTCAGGCGGAGCAGTTCGCCCTGGCCGGCGCCCGGGCCCGGATCGCCGCCGCCCGCTGCCTCCTCCACCGCGCCGCGGCGGCCGTCGACGAGGCCGCTCGCCGCGGCGACGCCGCCCCGCTGGCGGAAGTGGCCCTGGCCAAGCAGCACTGCACCGATCTCGCCGTCGAACTCATCCCGGAACTGATGGCGCTACTCGGCGGCGACGGGGACCGGGTCGACCTCGACGTGGAGCGGCACCTGCGCGACGCCCGCGTCCTTCCGATCTTCGACGGGACGAACCAGATCCAGCGGATGCTGGTGGCCCGCGACAACCACCGCCGCCTGACCGAGGGCAGGCCGTCATGACCGCACCCGGCCTCGACCTGACCGGCCGGGTGGCGGTGGTGACCGGCGCCAGCCGGGGCATCGGCCGGGCCGTGGCGCTCGCCCTCGCCGACGCCGGCGCCGACGTCGCCGTGGCCGCCCGCAGCGCCGCCGATCTCGACGACACGGCCGCGGCCGTGCGCAAGGCCGGCCGCCGGGCGCTCGCCGTCCGCACCGACGTCGCCCGGGCCGCCGATGTCGAAGCGCTCATGAGCCGCACCGTCGACGAGTTCGGCCGGCTCGACGTCCTCGTCAACAACTCCGGGATCGGCGAGCCGCACCGGGCCCTCGACACCACCGAGGAGGTCTGGGACCGGCACCTCGACGTCAACGCCAAGGGCACGTTCCTCTGCTGTCAGGCCGCCGCCCGCCACATGCTGGCTCAGGGGTCCGGGAAGATCATCAACGTCACCTCGATCTTCGCCCTCAAGGGCGTGCCGAACTACGCCGCCTACAGCGCCTCCAAGGCCGCCATCGTCGGGCTCACCCGGGCACTGGCCGTCGAATGGGCCGGCGATGGCCTGCAGGTCAACGCCGTCGCCCCCGGCTACCTCGCCACCGACATCAACGCCGAAGCCCGGGCCGATCCCGATCGGCTGGCCAACCTCGTCCGCTCCGTGCCCGCCCGGCGCATCGCCGAACCGGACGAGATCGGGCCGCTGATCGTCTACCTGGCCTCATCGGCCTCGGATTACATGACCGGTGCCATCCTCACCTTCGACGGGGGTTGGCATGCCCGTTGACGTCGATCCTGACGTCGCCGACCTCCTGGCCGGCACGGTGGCCGACGTGGTCCGCCGGGCGGTGGGGCCGGCCGCCGCGGCTGCGGATGAAGACGGGCGGCTGCCGGAGTCCGTCGTCGAGGCGCTCCGGTCGGCGGGCCTGCTCGGCCTTCCCGCCGAACCGGCGGAGCTGGCCGTCACCGCCGCCGGCCACCTGGCCACCGGTTCGGCCGCCGCCGCCCTGCTGTGCGTCGCCGCCACCGCCGCCGCGGCCTGCGGCTACACCGGCGGGGTTCCGGTGGCCTTCGTCGATGGGGGCGGCGGTACCCCGGTCAAGGCCGTGGCGATCGGAGGCGGCTGGGAACTCACCGGTTCGGCGACGGCCGAATGGGTCACCGGCGCCAATGCCGCGGCGGCGGCCGTCGTCGTTGCCGCCGGTCCCGACGGGACCCATCGGGCCTTCGCCGTCGATCCGGCGTCGACCGGCGTGAGTCGCAGGCCGGCGCCGGGCACCGCCGGCCTACGGGCGGCGGGGCGAGGCGCCCTGGTCCTCGACCGCGCCCCGGCCGCGCTGATCGGCGACTCGGCGGCGGTGGCCGCCGCCCGCAGTCTCTGGCTTCTCGGCCTCGGTGCCACCGCCACCGGTGTCGCCCGGGCCGCTCTCGATCTGGCCGGGGTCCACCTTCAGAACCGGATCCAGTTCCGCACCCCCCTCAGCCGTCTTCCGGCGCTCCGGGCGACGGTGGCGGACCTCGATCGCGATCTTTGCGCCGCGGAGGCGGCGGTGACCGCCGCGACGCGTGATCTCACCCGGGCGGCCGGAGCGGCCCGGACCGCGGCCGAGGTCGCGGTCCGGGCCACCGGTGAGGCGATCCAGCTTCACGGCGGCTACGGCTACATCGTCGATACCGGCGTCGAGCGGCTCTTCCGGGATGCCCTGTCGATCCGGGCCCGAGTGCTTGGCGCCGTGGCCCCCGCCGGTGCCCACCCCGTCGAACGCCTCCTCGGGCCGGCATGACGACCGTGCACGACGCACCGGCGAGGTCCCCCTTCCCCGTCCCCGGCCCGCACTGCCGCATCGAACTGACACCGCTGTCCTTCCTCCGCCGGGCGGCCGAGGATTTCACCGACCGGCCGGCCATCGTCGACGGTCCGGAGCGGCGCACCTACGGCGAGTTCGGCGAGCGGGTCGGCCGTCTCGCCGCCGCGCTCACCGCCGGCGGGGTCGGGCCCGGCGACCGCGTCGCCGTCCTGGCCCCGAACCGGGCCGCCATGCTCGAGGCGCACTTCGCCGTTCCGGCCGCCGGGGGTGTGCTCGTGCCGCTCAACACCCGGCTGTCGGCCGGCGAACTCGAGGTGATCCTGGCCGACGCCATGCCCGGGCTCGTCCTGGCTGACACCGCCCTGGCCGCCGGGCTACCCCGCCACACCGAAGCGGTGCTCATCGGCGACGGCGGCCCCGGCGACCCCTATGAGCGGCTCATAGCCGCCGGCCGCTCCGTCCCCTTCGACGACACGATCCCGTCCGAAGACGCGGCCCTCACCCTGACCTACACCTCAGGCACCACCGGCCGCCCCAAGGGCGTCATCCAGAGCCACCGGGCCACCTACCTGACCGCCCTCGGCATGGCCGTGGAGGCGGGGCTGTCCTCGGACGCCGTGGTGCTGTGGACGCTGCCGATGTTCCACGGTGCGGGATGGGCCTTCGTCTGGGCGGTCACCGCCGTGGCCGGCCGTCACATCTGTCTCCGGGAGTTCGACCCGGCCCGGGCCTGGCCGCTCATCGCCGAGGAGGGGGTGACGCACTACAACGCCGCGCCGACGGTGCACCTCGCCCTGCTCCACCACCCCGCCGCCCAACGGCCGGCCCGCCCGATCACGGCCGGGGTGGCCGGCTCGCCGCCGACGGCCGCGTTGTTGGCCCGCATGGAGCAGTTCGGTCTGCGGCCGCTGCACGTCTACGGCCTCACGGAGACGTTGCCCCACACCGTGAACCGCGACCCGGAACACCCGGCCCGGCAGGGGACCAGGGCGGTCCACACCGGCCCCGTCCGGGTGGTGGCCGACGACGGGCGGGACGTCCCGGCCGACGGTTCGACCCTCGGCGAGGTCCTGCTCCGGGGCAACAACGTGACCCCCGGGTACTACGGCCGTCCGGAGGAGACGGGCGAGGCCATGGCCGGCGGCTGGTTCCACACCGGGGATCTGGCCGTGCGCCATCCCGACGGCAGCATCGAGCTGCGTGACCGCCGCAAGGACATCATCATCTCCGGCGGCGAGAACATCTCCGGCGCCGAGGTGGAAGACGTGCTGTGCGATCACCCGGCGGTGCTGGAGTGCGCCGTGGTCGGCGTCCCCGACGAGAAGTGGGGCGAGCGGCCCCGGGCCTACGTGACCCTGGTCGACGGCCAGGCGCCCGGCAGCGTGACCCCGGCCGAGCTGATCGCCTTCTGCCGGGACCGTCTCGCCCACTACAAGTGCCCGGACTCCGTGGTCTTCACCGAACTGCCCAAGACGGCGACCGGGAAGATCCAGAAGGCGGTGCTCCGGGCCCGGGCCCGCACCGAGGGTTAGACGCGCCGCGTTCCGGCCGGTGGGACGCCGTGCTGGCTCTCGGCCGGGGTGGTCCGCAGACTGGGGGCGTTGATCGGTCCGTCAACGGCGTCAAGGGGGGAAGCGATGACGGCTGACGTGGCGTCACTCGTGGACAGCGAGCGGGGCGTGCTGAGCCCGCTGGTCTACTGCGATGACGACCTCTACCGCCTCGAGCAGGAGCGCCTCTTCGGGCGGGCCTGGCTCTATCTCGCCCACGAGAGCCAGCTGCCGAACCCCGGCGACTTCTTCAACACCTACATGGGCGAGGACCCGGTGCTGGTCGTCCGCCAGGGCGACGGGTCGCTGGCCGCCTTCGTGAACCGGTGCAGCCACCGGGGCATGCGCCTGTGCCGCGTCGATTGCGGCAACCAGAAGGCCTTCACCTGCACCTACCACGGCTGGAGCTACGACACCGCCGGCAACCTGATCAGCGTCCCCCACGAGGAGGACGGGTACCGCAACGAGCTCGACAAGTCGGCCTGGGGCGCCGTGCGGGTGGCGCAGCTGGACAGCTACCGGGGCTTCATCTTCGCTACCTGGGACCCGACGGCGCCGACCCTGGTCGAGTACCTCGACGACATGGCCTGGTACTTCGACGCCTTCGCCGACCGGACGGGCGCCGGGACCGAGGTCATCGGCGGGGTCCACAAGTGGGTTCTGCGGGCCAACTGGAAGTTCGCCGCCGAGCAGTTCGCCTCCGACATGTACCACGTGGAGACGACCCACATGTCGGCTTTCGCCTCGCTGCTGCCGCCGGACTTCGATCCCACCGCGCTGCAGTGGGCGCCGTCGGGCCGCCAGTTCAGCTCGGAGAGCGGCCACGGCTGCGGCTGGTTCACCGAGGGCAACACCAACGCGCTGATCATCGGCGCCGCCGCCGACAAGTTCTGGGAGCAGGACAGCCTGCCGGCCGCCACCGCCGCCCTCGGCGAGGCCCGGGCCAGCCAGCTCCGGGGGTCGCACTTCACGATCTTCCCCAACTTCTCGTTCCTGCCCGCCATCGGGACGATGCGGGTCTGGCACCCCAAGGGCCCGGGGGAGATGGAGGTGTGGTCGTGGATCCTGGTGCCCAAGGACGCCCCTCCCGAAGCCAAGGAGTCATGGCGCCAGGGCGTGGTGCGGACGTTCAGTCCCGCCGGCATCTTCGAACAGGACGACGGCGAGAACTGGATCGAGATCCAGCGCAACCTGCGGGGCCACATCTGCCGCACCCGCCCGCTCAACGTGTCGATGGGCATCGGCCACGACGAGTACGACGTCGATCCGTTCCCGGGCAAGACCAGCTGGACGTACTGCGAGATGGCCGCCCGGGGCTTCTACCGGCGGTGGGTCGACATGCTGACCTGCGACACCTGGTCCGAGATCCAGGCCCGGCGGGACGAGCGGCTGGCGGCACGGAGGTGACACGGTGACCCTGGAGATGACACCAGCGATCAGCACACGACCGTTGACCGGCCCCGACCTGCACTACGAGATCGAGCAGTTCCTCTACCTGGAGGCAAGGCTCCTCGACCGGCGCCGCTTCCGGGACTGGTATGACCTCCTGGCCGATGACCTGGAGTACCGGGTCCCCTTGCGGACCAACCGGTCGCGGCGTGACCTGGCCAAGGAGGAGACCGGCGTCGACGAGCTGGCCCTCTTCGACGACACGAAGTTCACCATCGGCCAGCGCATCACCCGCATCGAGACCGGCGCGGCGTGGGCCGAGGACCCGCCGTCGCGGACCCGGCACATGGTGAGCAACGTCACCGTGTCGCCGACCGGCAATCCGGACGAGTACCAGGTCGAGTGCGCCTACCTGCTCTACCGGTCCCGGCTGGAGCGGGAGGTCGACATCTTCGTCGGGGAACGGGTCGACCTCGTCCGCCGGGTCGACCGCGGCCCGGGTTTCGAGATCGCCCGCCGCAAGGTCCTCATCGACCAGGCCACGCTCGACGCCAAGAACCTGAGCGTCTTCTTCTAGGGAGGAGCAGCGCGTCATGACCGACACCGCCACCCGCCCCGCCGCCGGGCCGGACCTGGCCGAGCTGGCCGACCGGTTCGCCATCCGGGAGCTGACCGCCCGCTACAACGACGCCATCGACGACGGCCGCCTCGACGACTACTTCGCCTGCTTCACCCCCGACGGCGTGCTCGAGGTTGTCGGCCTGGGCCGGGCCCAGGGGGCCGACCAGATCCGGCCGATGGTCGAATCGATCAGCCCCATCGCCGTCCACCTCACGCTCGACGCAGTCGTCGAGGTCGACGGTGACACCGCCACGCAACGCTGCCGGTTCCTGCTCGGCCGCCGCTCGCCCGACGGCAGCGACTTCACCGTCGTCACGTCGGGCCGCTACCGCGACCGCCTCGTCCGCACCCCCGCCGGCTGGCGCTTCGCCGAGCGCCACGCCACCTTCGACATCGACACCCCCGCCGTCATCGCCCGTCTCCAGGGCGGCTGACCCGAGCCGACCTCCCCGTAGTTTTCCGGCGCTCGGTCGCAGCCCCTGATGCACTCAGAAGGCGTGGTGACACGGGGAGGACCTCGGACTCCACAGTCGATGGCGACTGTCGCTTGTTGCCGTCGTTCCCCGGACCTGGGCCTTTGGGCGGCTCGGTTCTTGGATCGTCCGGTGAACGCGAGAGGTGTTCGCGGTCAGCCAGGTTCGATAGTGCGATCAGACAACCACGTGTTCTACGGTGCGGCTGGTTTCTTGGAGTTGGGAGCCGTCGCAGGCGGTGGAGCGCACTGAGACCGTGACGGTGTAGCTCCCTGGTTCGCTGTAGAAGTGCTCGGTTGAGGGAGCCGGCTTGCCGTCGAGACCCACCAGCGGGTTCGTCGTGTCAGAAGGGATTGTGACGTAGTTGTTGGCCGGCCAACCCGACGGTGGCATGGCCTTGCAGGGGAACGGGTTATAGGCGAGCGTCAGCGGGGGGCTGCCGTCACCCCAGTCGATCAGGAACTGGCTGATCCAGCCGTCGTCGTCCTGAGCGCCGATGAACAGGGGCAAGTAATGCGAGTCGCCTCGGTGATCAATCGAGGCGTAGCCGCCGAGCGCCTTGATGACCGGAAGGGCCGGCCCTTGCCCGGGAGAGCCCTGGGTGCTGATGGCGACTGTGGTGGCCGTCGTGCCCGTTGTCGGATTCGTCGTCGTCGTCGTGCTCCTGCTCGTGCTGGCAGTGGTGGTGGTCGATCGGGCCCGGATGGTCGAAGTCGTCGAGGTGGCCAAACGCGCGGTGGTGCTGGTGCCCTGGTCCGGGATGGAGGTCGACGTGGACGAAGCCGTCGTGGCTGCTTCTCCTGTGGACCGTCCCTGATCGTCGCTGGCTGTGACGAGGACCGGCTCGGGTGATCGGACATGCCTGGCGAGGACCGCCCCGGCGACGAGGGCGAGGATGAGCCCACCCGCCCAGAGCAGGCGAGACCGGCGGCGGCCTCGGCTCAATGGTTCGGGCTGTGCGTCGAACTCAGGCATGAGCACTCCTCGGGCCAACAAATTGGCTGCACATGCATCTCGGAGATCTGAAGGCGTCGACGGTGAATTTGGTGTTCGATTGGCTCGGTCAGTATGAAGCGGCGCTCGACAGCATGGAAGAGGACAAGGACTCTATCCAAGGCTCGAATCGGCGAAAATCTCAATCCGAAGTGCTCGCGAGCAAGCGCAGATCGACTTGATATGGGACTGCCCGATTCGGGCAGTTCGACCGTACTGGGCCACTCCAGGCGGTTCGCCGTCGCGCGGCGAGGCATCGCTGCGTTGAAAGGGCCGTTGGTCACTTTCTGTCTGGTGCGAGGGATCCAATCGCACCGTAGTCCTCTGGCATCCTCGCCGTTCGCACAGAGGATCGGAGTGCCCCTAGAAGGGCGTATTACTGTTCAAATCCGGCAAACGTGAGGCGTCCCTACGGCACATTTAAGCTCAGATCGTCGAAGGTGGATGCTCCAATGACTATGTCTACGTGTTTGGTGATCCGGTAAACAGCTCAGACCTCGGTGGGGCGGGGTGTCCCAAGCCACTCCGAAAGGCCGCGAGTCTATTTGGATGGCTTTTTGGTCTATCCGCGGCGAACCGTCTATCCCGTGGTGACTTCTCAGGAGCCGGCAGGGCTCTCCTCGGAGGTTGGGACACGGGCGAGATCGGCGTGAATCGCTGGGTCCTCGGCGGGATCGCGGGACGAGCACTTGATAATGGCACCGTTTTAACCGCGTACGTCCGTCGATTCGCACAGGGGGGCGCAGCCCTGTTTGCTCGCATAGGTGCGACCCTATGAGTGTCACGGCGACGATCGTCGATTACTCATGCGACCCCGGAAGCGGCCGCTTGAAAGTTACCCGCGCTCGACCCCACCAAGTCGGAGAGATGCGCTCGCACGTCCGAAGTCCGTTAGCTGGAGATCCTTTGTAGGAACGTTATTGTGGCCCGCTTACTTGCTTTGGCGATTTTAGCATCCGTAGTTGGATTGCTAATACTCATTAAGGGGCTCATCATATGGGACGGATCTGATTTAATGTTAGGAATATTGGTACTTTGCCTCGGACTAGCTTCCGCTGCTGCCTTCGAACTAAATAGAAGACAGGGAATATCTCGCAAAGACTGGTGACTGCGACCATACATGTGCTTGAAGTTTCAGCCCGTGTCGCGGTCGGGAGTAGGCCCCAGTTGGGACGGCCAGCGCAGAGCAGCGCCCAGATGCCGTATAAGGCGAAGCGGCGGAACCCAAGCCCGATTCTCTTGATGTAGTTAGAGAAGGTTTGAACCGCCAGGCAGGCAGACCCTCGGCATCGCGATCGCCGTCCTTATCGTTCTCGGCTGTTCGATGTGGGCCGCGCCCTTCTTTGAAACTTGGAGATTCCCTGGGATGAACCAGGGCTGGGCCGCTCGCCAAACAGCAGCTTGTCGCCCGCCAGCTGGGGAGGCCAAGCCGCTCAGCGGCCGGTGAAGGTGGGCGAGCGCTTTTCGAGGAAGGCGCGCATTCCTTCGGCGCGGTCGGCCGTTTCGAACAGCGACGTGACGGTGAGGCGCTCCGCTTCCATGCCTGAAGCCAGATCGGCGTTGTGGGCCAGATAGGCCAATGTCTTGCCGGCCTGGACGGCCAGAGGCGGCAGGGCGCACAGCCGCTCCGCCCACGCCCGGGCCGTCTCCAGCAACGCCGCCGAGGCAACGACGGCGTTGGCCAGGCCGAAGCGGAGGCAGTCGGCGGCGGAGAGGGGGTCGCCGAGGAGGATCATCTGCCGGGCGATGGCCGGTGGCAGGGCGTGGGCCAGGCGTTGTGAGCCGCCCGCGCCGGGCAGCGCGCCGATCTTCACTTCCGGAACGCCGAGCGAGGCCGTCTCCGCCAGCAGGCGGAAGTCGCAGGCCAGGGCCAGCTCGCAGCCGCCGCCGTAGGCCGGGCCGTTGACGGCGGCGATCGTCGGAACCGCCAGCCGCTCCAGCGCGGCGAAGGTGCCCTGGATCAGTTCCAGGAACCGTCGGAACTCCTCCCGGCCGGGCATGGCCGACATCTCGGCGATGTCCGCTCCGGCGGAGAACACGGGTCCTGATCCCGTCACGATGACGGCGCGGAGCTGGCCGTCGGAGCGGATGGCGTCGAGTGCCGCTCCGAGTTCGTGGAGGAAGGCCGTGCCCACCGCGTTGCGCTTCTCCGGCCGGCACAGCGTGATCTCCGCCACCGCGCCTTCGGTGCGCAGCTCGAGATGTCTGCCTGTCACGGTGCGGAGCCCTCCTTCTGGCCGGCCGATCGCCGCCAGTTGACGGGCGGGCGCCCGAGGCGGTCAACGCCGTTGTTCCGCTGGGCAGAACCGGCGGTGCTCCGGAAAGCGCGGCAGTCCGTGGCCCGTCTCGTCAGTACGGGC
>JBFLYK010000028.1:0-90589 GCA_040756995.1 Actinomycetota bacterium
GGCGAAACGCCTGGCGGCGCCCCGGCCGGTAGCGGCGCGACCCCCGCCGCCGGCGCCGCGCCGACCGCCGGCGCGTCGAGCGCTCGCCGGCCCGGCGCCGCCGCCACCCCCGGTGCGGCTTCCCTGACACCCACGAGCGGCCCGGCGGCCCGCGCCGCCGCGGCGCAGAGAAACCAGGCCGGTCCGGCGCCCACCGGGCCCGCCGCTCCCTCCTCTCCCGCCCCGGCCGCCGGCAACGGTGGTGCGACCGACATCGGCGTCACGGCCGACACGATCAAGCTCGGCGGGTTCTTCATCGAGAGCGGACCGGTCGGCGAGCTCGGCATCACGTTGCTCAAGGCGGTCAAGGCGCTGTTCAACGAAGTCAACGCCGCCGGCGGGATCTACGGTCGCAAGCTGCAGATGGTCGACTGCGACACGTCATTCACGTCGGGCGACAAGCCCCGGGCCTGTTACACGAAGCTCACCCAGCAGGACAAGATCTTCGCCTTCGCCGCCACCGGTGACGGTCCGGCCTGGGTCACCGCGGCGCCGCTCGCCTGCAAGGACCAGATCCCGGCGCTGTGGACCGACGGCTTGTCGCAGAACGAATTCACATGCCCCACGATCTTCCCCACCGGCCCGGCGGGGCGGAGCCAGGCCCGCGTCCTCCTCGACTACTACATCAAGGCGAAGAAGCCGAAGACGGTCGGGATCCTGGCCCAGAACGACGACATCGGCAACGAGTGGCTGGTCGGCGCCAAGGAGGTGCTCAACAAGTACGGCGTCAAGATCGTGGCCGAGGAGAAGTACAACCTGGGCGAGACGAACTTCACCACCCAGGTGACGAATATGCGCTTCGCCAACCCCGACTTCGTCTTCTTCTCCTCGGAGCCGCTCGGTCCGATCCTGTTCCAGAAGACCGCCGAGGGGCAGGGCTGGAAGCCGCCGCTGCCGTCGGCCGGGGTGACCTGCAACGTGAACGTCTGGCCGAAGCAGGTCGGCGACTACACCAAGGGCATGATCTGCCAGAACCCCTGGCAGCTGCTGTCGGCCAAGCTGCCCGGCCAGGTCGAGTACGAACGCATCTACAAGAAGTACTGGGCCGACTGGGACAAGCGGAACTACTACACCGAGATCATGTACGTCGCCGCCCGGGCCACGGTGGAGACGCTCCGCCGCGCCGGCCCGAACCTGACCCGGGCCCGGGTGCTGGAGGTGCTGCGCTCCGGCGCCTTCAACGGCTTCGACACCGGTTTCGGCGTGAAGTTCAGCCAGCAGTCGTCGGCCAAGGGGAACCTCTTCAGCATTGCCGTGGCGGTGGTCGAGGTGGCCAAGCCGGCCGACGAGAACCCCTACACCCTGTTACAGGAGCCGATTCCCGACCCGTACTTCACCGCCGGCTGATGGAGCTGTACGCCCAGCTCGTCGTCAACGGCATCACCAACGGCGCCGTGTACGGGCTGCTGGCGGCGGGCTTCGTGCTCGTCTACCGGGCGTCGAGGGCGCTCAACTTCGCCCAGGCGGGGATGGGGGCGCTGGGTGCCTACGTCCTGTTCGACGTGATGAAGGACAGCGGTGGTGGCACCGGTCGCTACGCGGCCGGGTTCACCCTCGGCGTGGCCGTGGCCGCGGTCCTCGGCCTGCTCACCGAGCGGCTGGCGATCCGGCCGCTGCGCCGTGCTCCGGCCCTGGCGCCGCTGATCGCCACCGTCGGCGTCCTCCTGCTGCTGCAGACGCTCATCATCCTGCGCTGGGGCGGCGACCTGCGCAGCATCCCGAACCCGTTGCCCCGCAAGCCGTGGCGGATCGGCCGGATCGTCGGGTTCGACTCGGTGGTCGTCAACCAGGCGTCGGTCCTCATCCTCGTCGTGATGATCGTGCTCGTGTCGTTGCTGGCGCTGATCGTCACCCGCACCCGCTGGGGCCTCACCATCCGGTCGATCTCCGACAACCCCGACGGCGCCGCCGGGCTCGGCGTTCCCGTCGGCCGGGTCAGCGGCCAGGCCTGGGCGCTCGGGGCGGCGATCGGAGCGGTGGCGTCGCTGCTGGCGGCGTCGACGACGATCCTCAACCCGTACACGCTGTTCCTCCTGCAGATCAAAGCGCTGGTGGTCGGCGTCTTCGCCGGGCTCAAGGATCTGCGGCTCTGCCTGATCGGCGGGCCGCTGCTCGGCATCGTCGAATCCCTAGCCGGATCACGGATCTTCGGCCATCAGGTTCCCGGCCTGCCCGACAGCGTCGGGTTCTTCGCCCTCGTGGCGCTGCTCCTCCTGCGGGCCAACACGATCACCGAGACGCTCGGGGACACCCGTGCGAGCTAATGCCGCGACCGGCCCGTTGCGGACGTTCGGACCGTGGGTGGCCCTGGCGGTGGCGCTGGTGCTGTACCCGTTCGCCGTGTCGCCGTACTGGGCGCTCATCGGCTCGTTCATCGTCGTCTATGCCGTCGTGGCGCTGTCGCTCACCGTCCTCACCGGCTGGGCGGGGGCCGTGTCGCTGTCGCAGGCTGCCTTCGTCGGGCTCGGTGCCTTCACCGCCGCCGAGCTGACCGCCCGGGGAGTGAACTTCGCGCTGTGGATCCCGATCGCCATGCTGCTGTCGGTGCCGGCCAGCGTGATCACCGGCGCCGTGGCGCTGCGCTTACCTGGTCTGTACTTCGCGGTGGTCACGCTGGCCTTCGGGGTCGTGGCCCAGTACATGCTGTTCATCCCGCTGGAGAACGCCGGCAAGACCCAGGTCGCCCGGCCCCAGTTGGGATCGGTCGACTTCGCCGACGAGCGCTACTTCTTCCTGCTCTGCGTTCTCTGCGCCGCGGTGGCCTTCGGAGCGACAATGCGGATCGGGCGGGGGAAAACAGGCCGGGCACTCCTCACCGTCCGCACCTCTCGGACGACGGCCGAGGCGCTGGCCGTCGACAGCGTCCGCTACCGCACACTGGCGTTCGTCGTATCGGGCTGCCTGGCGTCGGGCGCCGGCGTCCTCCTCGGGACGCTGATCCAGTCGAGCCGGTCCAATCAGTTCACGCTCTTCGCCTCCATCCAGTACCTGGCCGTCACGTTCATCGGCGGGATCGGCTCGGTGCTCGGCGCGGCCGTGGCCGGGGCGCTGCAGGTCCTGCCCACCGAGCTGATCCGGCCGCTGATCGAAGGGCGCGACAGCGACGTGCTGCGCCAGTTCGCACCGCTGCTGCAGGCCACGCTGCTGCTCGTCGTGGTCGTCCTCCGGCCCGACGGTCTGCTCGGCATCCTGCGCAGCCTCGGCGTCCGGGCCCGCCTCCTCGAACCCCGCCCACCGCGGGAAGCGGCCTTCGCCGCTCCGAGTTCTCGGGCCCGGCGCGACATCGGCTTCACCCTGCCGGACTGGGACATCTCCCCCGGGGCGCTGGCCGCCGCCGTCGGGCGGGCGCCGAGGGCTGAGCTGGTGCTCGAAGATCCCGCGGCGCTGACCGTCTCCGGGCTGTCGGTCCGTTTCGGGGCAGTGGCCGCCCTCGACGAGGTCTCGTTGTCGGTGCAGCCCGGTGAGCTGGTGGCGATCATCGGTCCCAATGGCGCCGGCAAGACGACGCTGTTCAACTGCTGCAGCGGTTTCCTGGCCCCCGATGCAGGAACGGTGCAGTTGCACGGCACCGACATCACCAGGTTTCCCGCTCACCGTCGGGCCGCCGCCGGGCTCGGCCGCAGCTTCCAGACCCCCCGGCTGGTGGAGAGCATGTCGGTGTTTGAAAACCTGCTCGTTGGGTTCCACCCCCGCATCACCCACGGCGTGCCGGGTGAGATCGCCGGATTCACGTATGCCCTCGACGAGGAGCGTGAGATCCGTCAGCGGACCACCGCCCTGCTCGACGCCGTCGGACTCTCGACCATCGGCCCCCTGGCCGCTGGCGACCTGCCGTCAGGGCTGCGCAAGGTCGTCGAGGTGCTCCGGGCCCTCGTTCCGGTTCCGGACGTCCTGCTGCTCGACGAGCCGTCCGCCGGGCTGGATCCCCGGGAGACCCGCTGGCTCGCCCGCCTCATTCAGACCGTCAACCGGGAGCTCGGTGTGAGCGTGGTGCTGATCGAGCACGACATGAGCCTCGTCATGGGGATTTCTGACTACGTCTACGTGCTCGAGTTCGGCCGGCTGCTGGCGTCGGGCACGCCGGCCGAGGTGCGCTCCAATCCCGAGGTCATCGCCGCCTACCTGGGCAAGGAAGCGTTGCCGGCATGAGCGAGGGCGCGGCACCGCTGCTCGCCGTTGCGGGGCTGTGCTCGGGGTACGGGCCGGTCCAAGTCCTCTACGGCATCGACCTCGAGATCCACCGGGGCGAGGTCGTCGCTCTCCTGGGTCCCAACGGCGCCGGCAAGACGACGTTGCTGCGGACGATCGCCGGCCAGATCCCGCCGGCGGCCGGCACCATCACCGTCAACGGACGCCCGATCGGCGGGTTGCCTCCGGAGCGGGTCGTCGGTGCGGGCGTCGTCCTCGTCGACGAAGGCCGGCAGGTCTTTCCGACCCTCACGGTGACCGAGAATCTCATGATGGGCGCCCACCGCCGCCGGCTCCCGGCCCGGGCGCTGCTCGGCGAATGCGAGCGGGCCTACGACCTGTTCCCACGGCTGGCCGAACGGGGTGAGCAGTTGGCCGGGCGCCTCTCGGGGGGCGAGCAGCAGATGCTGGTGATCGGCCGGGCGCTGTTGGCCGAACCGGAGCTGATGATGATCGACGAGGCCAGCATGGGTCTCGCCCCCAACATCGCCGAGCTGGTCTTCGAGACGATCGGTCGTCTCGCCGCCGGTGGGCTCACCGTGCTCGTCACGGAGCAGTACGTCCGGCTCGCGCTCGAGGTCGCCGGGCGGGGCTACGTGCTCAAGCAGGGCCACATCGACGTCGCCGGCACTGCCGAGGAACTGCGGCGTTCCGATCTCGTCGAGGCGTCATACCTGGGAGGTGTGTCGTGACACAGTGGCGTCGGGTCGCCCGCCTGGCCGCGGTGACGATCATCGCCGGATGCCTCCTCCCGCCGGCGGTGGCGGGCGCCGAGGAACTCGAGTCCGTTTCCACCAACGTCAACATGGTCGGCGAGGCGTTCACCGTCCGCCAGGACGGCACGGTTCCGACCGAGCTCCTGCTGGCCCGTTATCCCCGGGCCGTCACGGAGGTGTCCGACGATCTGTCGACGGGTTTCGCGGCCTTCGCCGACCCCGGCTTCCTGCTGCGGTTCGGGGCCGGCGCCGGGTTCGAGGCCAGCGGGAAGCGGGAGCTGACGGCGCCCGGTTGGGCGGAATGCCTCTATCCCGAGTCGCCCAAGACTCCGACCGCCGAGACCCGGGCGCCGGGCGGCGGGCTCGGGCCGACGGCCGTGGCCGAGTGCCGGCCCCGCGGCAGCCACCTGGCCGGCTACGCCACCCAGGCCGCCCCGGACGGAGCGCGGTCGGGCAACCTGCGGGGCGGTCCTTTCACCGCTACCGTCGACACGGGGTCGACCATCGACGGCCAGACCGACGTCGTGGCGGCATCGGAGATCAACGACGTGACGATCGGCGGCGTGGTGACGCTCCGGTCGATCCGCAACCGGGCGGTGGCCACCACCACGGGCCGGGCCGGCGGAGCGGTAGCCAAGGCCGAGGCGACGATCGGAGCGCTGCTGATCAACGGCGAGCCGGTTGCCCTGCCGTCGGATTCGATCGAGAAGCTCGGCCCGGCGCTGGCCGCGCTGGCGCCGGTGGTCGCCCCGGCGGGGACCTTCACCTTTGACGTCGTCCCGGAACTGGTCGAGACGGCAGCGGACGGGACGTCGGCGCGGGCCCGGGCGGCCCAGATCACGGTGACACTGCGCACCGGCCAGCTCACGACGACCTTCGGGCTGGGTTACGCCAGTGCCGGCGCCCGCACGATCGTCAACGAGCCGCTCGGTGACGGGACCGAATCCCCATTGGGTGACGGGCTCGGCGAGCTGCCACCGTCGCCGGCCGAGTCGGCTGAAGCTCAGCCAGCAACGCAGACGACGGCGGAGGCTTCTCTCATGGAGGACGTTGTGCCTCCGAGTCCTGCCGGCCTCGAACTCTCGTCGCCGGCCGCGCTGTTCCTGCCTGAGCCGGCCTTCACCCCCGCTCCCGAACCAGCCCCCGCCCCGGCGCCGACCGAAATCGCCGCTCCCGCGCCGGTCCTGGCCCCGGCGGCACCGGCCACCGCTTTGGCCGACGGGCCGGGCGGGCCGTCCAAGGGAACCGTCGCCGTCCTGGCGGTGATCACCGCCGCGCTGCTCGTCCGCTATCTCGCCCATTCCACGAAGCTCCGGAGCCTGGAGGCAGCACCGTGAACCTGTCGAAGATCCCGCTCCTGCTCCGCACCCGGGCCGTCGGCACGATCGGCGGCGTCCTGGTCGGCGCCGGGCTGATCGTCACCGTCGTCGCCTGGGCCGGCGTCCGCACCGCCGACAACGTCCCGGCCCAGATCCCCGTCGTGCTGTCGGGCGGTCTGGTCGCCCTGGCCTGTTTCATCGTCGGTGGACTGCTGCTCCATGCCGACATCGTGACCGGCCGCGCCCGCCCGTCCGACACCGAACTGAACCTCGACGGCGTAGCTCTCAAGCCCGGTGAGGCCGAGGCCCGCCGGCGCGCCGCCGTCCTCGCCCGCCACTCCTCCTGACGTCGAAAGGAACCCATGTCCGATCACCGCGCCCTCGGCGACTTCAACGAGAAGCCCCTCGTCGGCTGGTTCGACCCCCGCATCGCCGATGTCGCCCCGGGGAGGGACAGATTCGGGCTCAACCTCCAGGTCCAGTACTTCTACGGCGGGTTGCGCGACGACGAGGGCCGGCTCTACGTCCTGGAGCGCAAGTTCATCGGCCCGATGACGTCGGGGCTGTGGCTCATGACCAACCGCGACGCCGAGCACCTGCGGCTCGCGCCGGAGTCGCTGCGCACTTCCCGGGGCGAGATCCGGCGCCACTTCACCGCCGAGAGTCATCGCTACGCCGACGCGCTGATGGCCAAGGTGGGCAAGGACCTCATCTCCGGTGACCAGCAGCCACTCGATCTCACGTTCACCGACGGCGGGGTCAGCTGGACCGAGGGCGACGTCCTCTCGGTCGAGGCGACCCCTGTCGGGACGGGCCTCATGTACTACTCCCCGATGCCGCAGGATTCGCTGCTGTACACGATGCAGGCCAACCGGGCCGAGGGCACGGTCATGGGTCGGCCGGCCACCGGCTTCGTCCTGATCGACCACGGCTTCTGGCCGCAGGGGCCGGAGTGGAAGGAGCACCGCTTCTTCGCCAACACCCAGGTCTCGTGGAACGTCTTCGCCAACGAGTACGACGACGGCACGGTTGACGCCGGCTTCTTCATCTGCGGCCTCAACGACTTCGCCGTGGCCGGGACGTTCGACCGCAAGGGCCCCCGGGTCGCCACCTCCGAGCTCGAGGCGTCACTGACGCTGGCCCAGGAAGACTGGATGGGTTCGTCGACCTACCGGGCCGGCGGCGAAGAGTGGGTCTTCACGCCTGAACCGGCCGGGCGGATGAACGAGTTCACCGCCGCCCGCTGGGCCGGCTACCGGGCGCAGGCCGGCGTGACCCGCCGGGCCGGCGACACCAGGTCGCTGCGGGCCGGCTTCACATGGCTGGAGTTCTTCCCTGACCGCGCCCGGGCCGGCGGCTACGCCCAGGGCTGATTACCCCATCGGTCGAGGTGCGTCACCTCGCCAACCGGCTTGCGGGTGGTGGGGCCGTAGCGGCCCTTCGGCCACCCGATCGGGATGACCGCCACCGGCGTGATCTTGCGGGGCAGCCCGAGAACCCGGCGGGCCTGGCCCATCCACCACAGCGGCAGAAAGGTGAACGCCGCTCCGAGCCCCATGGCCCGGGCGGCGAGCAGCAGGTTCTGCGTCGCCGGGTAGGTCGAAGCGTAGACCCCGGCACTCAGCAGCCCTCTGAGGATCGGAAGCCGCCTTGTGCTGCACACGACGACGAGGACGGGAATCTCCTCGAAGTGGTCCTTCTGCCATTCGATGGCTGCCCAGGTGCGGGCCCATTTGGCGTCGTCGCGGATCCGCTTCCGGTAGTAGAGCTTGAGCCCCGGAAAGCCCCAACGGTTCAGCTTGGCGATGCCCGCCCGCACCTTCGGGTCCTTCACCACCATGAATGAGAACCACTGCTCGTTGCCGCCGTTCGGGGCCTTCTCGGCCAGCTCGATCATGCGGAGGATGAGCTCGTCGGGGACCGGGTCGGGGTGAAGGCGACGGATCGCCCGCTGGGACTCCATCGCCTCGACGAGCGGCATTGACAGGCCCTTCAGGGCCAGCTCGACTGTCTCGGCGGAGGACGGATCGGTATTCACGGGCGCTCCCCCCCTTTTCGGGTCCGGGGAGTAACTATAGGATACCTACGGTAAGTCTGCCGGAGGAGATCGCCATGCAACGCCTCAAGGTTCTCGTCACCGGCGCCAGTGGCGTCTTCGGCCGGGAGATCACCGAACGCCTGGTGCGCCGGGGCCACACCGTGGTCGGCTTGTCCCGTCGCTTGCCGGCCGCGCCCATTGCCGGCGTCGATTACCGGTCGGCCGACATCCGCGACCTCGAAGCGGTGACGGCGGCGCTGGACGGTTGCGACGTCGTTGCCCACTGTGCCTGGGCCCTCGAGGCCCTCTACGACCTTTCCGCCGAGCGGGCCATCAACATCGGCGGCACGGAGAACGTCCTCACCGCCATGGGCCGCACCGGGACCCGCCGCATCGTCTTCGCCGGGTCCACCACCGCCTACGGACCGCGGCCGGACAACCGCGGTCGCCTCACCGAGGACGAGCCGCTGGCCCCCCACCCCGAAGCGGGCTACGCCGTCTGCAAAGCCGAAGTCGAAGCCATGCTGGCGTCGGCCCCGGTCGACGAGATCAGCATCCGGGCCCCGGCCGTCATGGGCCGCCACATCGACAACCGCGTCCGCAACCTGCTGGCCGGGCCGGTCCTGGCGGTGGCCAAGGGCGAGGAGTGCCTGTGGCAGGTGGTCCACGCCGACGATGTCGGCCGCTTCTTCGTCCTGGCCTGCGAGGACGGGCCGACCGGGCCGGTCAACCTCGCCGCCGACGACATCCTCACCGTCGATCAGGTTGGCGCGGCACTGGGCAAGCGCGTCGTGCGGGTGGCGCCGCACCTGCTGCACAAGGCGCTCACCGCCATGTACAACCGCAAGCTGGCCCCGGTGAACGTCGGTGACTTCGAGTACCTGCGCTACCAGCCGCTGCTCGATACCACCAAGCAGCGCAAAGAGTTCGGCTTCGAGTGCGCCTGGTCGGGTCTCGACGCGCTGGAGGACACGCGCCTGGCGCTCATGGGCGTCATCGGGGTCGGCGACAAGGCCGTCCGCCTGCCCTGGCGCCAACCGTTCAG
The DNA here is from genome assembly GCA_040756995.1 of Actinomycetota bacterium. Lineage (GTDB taxonomy): Bacteria > Actinomycetota > Acidimicrobiia > IMCC26256 > BP-133 > BP-133. Next base: position 9,346 of record JBFLYK010000028.1, read on the forward strand.
CCCCGGCCGCCTGGCGGCCGACACGGCGCCGCTCGACGGGGCGCCGCTCGAGCCCGGCGGAAAGCCCGATCAGGTCGGCGAGTTCGACAGCCCGGTCGACCCGCGCTTCAACGTCTTCGTGGCCACCAACTTCTCGGAGGCGCTGCCCGGGCCGGCCACGCCGCTGTCATTGACCGCGGTCGCCCCGGCCTTCGCCCGGGCCGGTGTCGCCGCCGTTGAGTTCGTCGGCATGACCGGTGTGTCGCAGCTCGAGGCCAACGTGCGGATGTTCAGTATCCAGGCCCACCGCCTGTACATGAACGTCGCCTGCGGCGCGGCGATCGGCGAGCTGTCCCCGGGGTGGGACGCCGAGTCGTTCGCCCGGCAGTATCTCGGCCGCCACGTCGACGAGCTGCCCGGGCTCGACTTCTCGAAGGTGCCGATCGACCGGCCGGCCGGGCTGAAGGAGAAGGCCAAGGCCGGCGCCGGCATGGGCAAGCGGCTCGGCGGCGTGCTCAAGGGCTACCGTCAGGACGTCGACGAGATGCTCCGCCAGGTCGCCCGGCTGGAACGGCTGGCGGCCGACCCGCCGTCGCTGTCCGATGCCGCGCTGGAGTCGGTGTTCTCGCTGGCGTTCGACCTCCAGGGCCACGGCTGGCAGCTGGCGGCGTTCGGAGCCATCCTCACCGGTGCCGGGACCAACACTGCCGAGCAGCTGGCCGGGAAGACCGGTGTCGTCGAGCGGGTCGGCGAGGGTCTCACCAGTGCCGAAGGGCTGACGTGTGTGCGGCGCCTGGCCCAGCGGGCCGCCGGCGATCCGGCGGTCATGGCGGTCCTCAGCGAAGGCGGCGACAAGCTGCTCGAGCGGGTGGCCGCCGTGTCGCCCGGGTTCGCCACTGCCGTGCGGGAGGCGCTCGACCGCTTCGGTCACCGGGGCCCGGCGGAATGCGAGCTGGCGTCGGCGGTGTTCGCCGACGATTCCGACCTGGTGCTGCGCACCGTCGCCAAAGCGGCGCAGGCGGGCGCCACCGGCCAGAGCGCGTCGCCGGAGCCCGCGGTCGCCGTCCCCCGGCGGGCCCGCCCGGCGGTGGCCCTCGCCCGGTGGGCGACGGCGGAGCGGGAACGGGACCGCGACGCCCTCGTCCGCACGATCCACGTGATGCGCCGCCTGGCCCGGGAGCAGGGGCGGCGCCTGGTGTCGTCGGGTGTTCTGGGCTCCGTGGACGACGTCTTCTATCTGACGTACGACGAGCTGTTCGCCCCGCCGACCGATGCCCGGGACCGTGTGACGCGGCGCCGGGCGGAACGGGAGCGGCTGGCCGCCATCCGCATGCCGGTGGCCTTCATCGCGCCGTGGGAACCGGAGCCGGAGTTCAAGGCGCTCGCCGCCGGAGAGACGCTGACCGGTGTCCCCGCCTCCGGCGGCAAGGCCCGCGGGCCCGTCCGCATCGTCACCCCGGAGACAGCCGATCTCCTCGAGCCGGGCGAGGTGTTCGTCACCCAGGTGACCGACGTCGGCTACACGCCGCTGTTCGGCCACGCCGCGGCCGTCGTGACCGACATCGGTGGCACCATGTCGCACGCCGCGGTCGTGGCCCGGGAGTTCGGTATCCCCGCCGTCACCGACACGGCCACCGGCACGGCCCGCCTGGTCGACGGGATGATCGTCGAGGTCGACGGCTCCGCCGGAACGGTGGAGGTTCTCTCCGTCCCCTAAAGAGCGCTGACGGCGATCACGTCGCAGATCGGGGCGTCCTGGGCCACCGTGTCGCCGGGTTTGACGGCGAGGTCACGGACCACGCCGTCGACGTGGGCCTTCACCGGATTCTCCATCTTCATGGCCTCGACGACGGCGATGAGATCACCGGCCGCCACCGCCTGGCCCTCTTCCACCGCCACCCGGACGATCGTGCCCTGCATCGGGGAGACGACGGCCGGTCCGCCGACACGCCCGTCGGCGGCGGCCGCCGACTGACGCTGGCGGATCCCGGCCAGCACATAGGCGGCACTCGCCCCCTCCAGGAGGGCGAGGCCGGGCAGCGACACGGTGTGGGGCCGGCCGCCGATCTCGATGGTGACCGCGGTCGGCAGCTCGCCGTCGTCGGCGGCGGTGCCGGCCGCCGCCGATGCCCCGGCGGACTCGGCCGCCGGCAGGAACTCGTCGTCGATCCAACGGGTGTGGACGGCGAAGCTGGTTCCGTCGCCGACGAAGTCGGGATCGTCGACCACCCGCCGGTGGAACGGCACGACCGTCGGCACTCCTTCGATCCGCAGCTCGGCCAGCGCCCGCCGGGCCCGGGCCAGGGCGTGGTCGCGGTCGCGCCCGGTCACGACGAGCTTGGCCAGCAGCGAATCGAACTGGCCGCCGATCACGCTGCCGGCCTCCACGCCGCTGTCCATCCGGATGCCCGGGCCCGTCGGCACGTCGAAGCGCGTCACCGTGCCCGGCGCCGGCAGGAACCGGCGGGCGGGGTCTTCGGCGTTGAGCCGGAACTCGATCGAGTGCCCCCGGGCGACCGGCTCGGCGGGCAGGTTGAGCGGCTCCCCGGCGGCGATGCGGAACTGCTCGACGACGAGGTCGAGGCCGGTCGTCTCCTCGGTCACGGGATGCTCGACCTGGAGGCGGGCGTTCACCTCGAGGAACGACACGGTGCCGTCCTCGCCGACGAGGTACTCGACGGTCCCGGCGCTCTCGTAGCCGACCTCCCGGCAGATCGCCACCGCCGACTCGTGGATCGAGTGGCGCTGTTCGTCGGTGAGGAAGGGCGCCGGCGCCTCCTCCACGAGCTTCTGGTGCCGGCGCTGCAGCGAGCAGTCCCGGGTGCCGACCACGACCACGGTCCCGTGCCGGTCGGCCAGCACCTGCGCCTCGACGTGCCGGGCGCGGGCCAGGTAACGCTCCACGAAGCACTCGCCCCGGCCGAAGGCCACCTCGGCCTCCCGGACCGCCGAGGCGAACAGTTCGGCGATGTCCTCCCGGCGGTGCACGATCTTGATTCCCCGGCCGCCACCGCCCATCGCCGCCTTGATGGCGATCGGCAGTCCGTGGGCTTCGGCGAACGCCTCCACCTCGGCGGCGTCGGCCACCGGCCGGTCGGATCCCGGCGCCATCGGTGCGCCGACCCGGCGGGCCACCGCCCGGGCCGCCACCTTGTCGCCCAGTGCTCGCATGGCGGCGGGGGGTGGACCGATCCAGATGAGCCCGGCGTCGAGCACCGCCTCGGCGAAGGCGGCGTTCTCGGACAGGAAGCCGTAACCGGGGTGCACGGCGTCAGCGCCGGCGGCATCGGCCACGGCCAACAGCGCGTCGCGGTTCAGGTAGGTCTCGGCCGGGGTCGTCCCCGGCAGGCGGTGGGCCTCGTCGGCCAGCCGGGTGTGGGGCGCGCCCTCGTCGGGATCGGCGTAGCAGGCGATGCCGCGCAGCCCGGCCTCCCGGCAGGCCCGTATGATGCGGACGGCGATCTCGCCCCGGTTGGCCACCAGCACCGCCTGCAGCGCCTTCCCTGCGATGTCGGCCACCGAACCTCCTCCGATCACTGGTCCCGCTCCTCCGCCAGTCCGGCGCGCTCGAGCACCTGCCGGGCGAGGCGCACGTGCACCGCGTCGACCATCAGCCCGTCCACCACCCCGACGCCCGACGCCGCGCCGTCGAGCACCCGCCGGGCGGCGGCGACCTCGGCCTCGCTCGGCGTGAACACCGCGTGGGCCAGCGCCACCTGCCGGGGATGCACGCAGATCTTGCCGACATAGCCGAGCGCCCGGCCCGTTTCGGCGTCAGCGGTGAAGGCGGCGTCGTCGTCCACGGCCACCACCGCCTGGTCGACCATCGGGACCCCGGCCAGCCGCCCGGCCAGCACGACCTCGCTCCGGGCGTAGAGGACTTCGACGCCGGTGCCGCTGCGCCGCCCGCCCATGTCGGCCAAGAAGTCCTCGGACCCGAAGAATCCCGCCGTCACCCCCGTGGCCAGGAGCTGCCGGGCCCGGGCCACTCCGAGCGCCGATTCGATGCCGAGGACGAGCCCCAGCTCCGGCGCGGCCTTCGCCAGCCGCTCCCGCAGGCCGACGACGGCGTCGGCGTCTTCCGCTTTGGGCAGCACGACGCCGGCCGACGCCGTGTCGACGCAGGCGGCGACGTCGGCGTCGTGCCACGGCGTGCCCGCCGGGTTCACCCGGATGAGCACCGGGCTGCCGGCCACCGAGAGATCCGCCTCCGACAACGCCCGGCGGGCGGCGTCCTTCTCCGCGTCGGGGACGGCGTCCTCGAGATCGACGACGACGGCGTCCGGTTGCCAGCGCGGCACCTTGGCCAGCAGCTCGAGCCGGTTGGCCGGCACGAAGAGCAGGCTGCGGAGATTCACACCGGGCTCACGGTGTGGTGGCGCCGGCCCGGAGTCCGCTCCCAGCCGTCGGCGGCGGCCAGGCGGGCGATCAACTCGGCCCGCAGGTCGGGCGGCTCGACGACGGCGTCGACGACGAGCTCGCTGCCCATGCGCAGCAGGTTGAGCTCCGCCTCCTGCTCCGCCACCCGGGCGGCGATGTAGGCGGCCCGCTCCTCGGGATCCTCGATGGCCGCGATCTTGTTGGCGTACATGGCGTTGGCCGACGCCTCCGGGGCCATCGTCCCGATCGTCGCCGTCGGCAACGCCAGCGTGGAGCGGGGCTCGAAGCCCGGCGCACACATGGCGTAGTAGCCGGCGGCGTACGCCTTGCGCATCACGACCGTGAAGCGGGGCACCTCGGCGCTGGCCATGGCGGTGATCATCTTGGCTCCGTGGCGGATGATGCCCTGCCGTTCCACGACGACGCCGACCATGAAGCCCGGCACGTCCTGGAGGAAGATCAGCGGGATGTTGAACGCGTCGCACAGCGAGATGAACCGCGTCGCCTTGTCGGCCGAGTCGACGAAGATGGCGCCGCTGCGCACGCAGGGCTGGTTGGCCACGATGCCGACCACCCGGCCGTCGAGGCGGGCCAGGCCGGTCACCATCTCCTGGGCCCAGCGGGCCTTGATCTCGAAGAACGATCCGCCGTCGACGACCCGGTCGATGACCTCCCGCACGTCGTAGGCCACATTCGGATCCGTCGGGACCAGCTCGTCCGGCCAGTCGGTCACGGCCGGCGGACGGCTCTCGGCCACGGCCGGGAGGTCCTTGAACGAGCCCGGCAGATAGCTGAACAGCAACCGGGCAGCGGCAATGGCCTCCCAATCGGAGCCGAACACCTCGTCGCCGCAGCCCGAGACGGTGGCGTGCATCATCGCCCCGCCCATCTCCTCCAGCGTCGTGACCTCGCCGGTGACCTTCTCCGCCACCCGGGGCGACGCCAGGTACATCGAGGCGTTGCCCTCCACCATGCCGACCCAGTCGGTGAAGGCCGGCATGTAGGCGCCGCCCGCCGCCGACGGGCCGTGGAGGCAACAGATCTGCGGTACGCGGCCCGACAGGCGGACCTGCAGATGGAAGATCCGGGCCGCGCCCCGATGTCCGGGGAAGAAGCCCATCTGATCGGAGAGGCGCCCGCCGGCGGCGTCGACGAGATAGATGACCGGCAGCAGGTCGCGGTCGGCCCGCTCCAGGATGCGCACCTGCTTCTCGCAGCTGAGCAGACCCCACGACCCGGCCTTCACCGTGAAGTCGTGGGCGATGACCGCCACCGGCCGGCCGTCGATGCGGCCGACACCGGTGAGGACCCCGTCGGCCGGCAGCCCCTCGAGCCGGGCGTTGGCCATCAGCCCGTCCTCCACCCAGGAACCGGGATCGAGCAGGAGCCGGAGCCGGTCCCGCACCGGAAGCTTGTTCGGCCACTTCGATGCGTCCAGCCCGGCCCGCGCCTTCTCCCGGGCGGCCCGCACCTCGGCGATGTGTCCGGCCGACATCGTCTACTCCCCTTCGCCGGCGGACGGGCGGCGGTGCATCAGGCCGGTGCGCCGGGCGACGCAGACGAGTTCGTCACGCTGGTTGTAGGCCCGGTGTTCGAACACCACGATGCCGGCCTCGGGCCGGGACTTCGACTCCCGGGCCTCGACGACCTCGGTCTGCACCCGGATGGTGTCGCCGTGGAACACCGGGGCCGGGAAGCGCACGTCGCTCATCCCGAGCTGGGCCACGATCGTGCCCAGTGTCAGCTCGGGGACGGACAGGCCCACCACCAGCGCCACCGTGAACATGCTGTTGACCAGCGGCCGGCCGAACTCCGACCGGGAGGCGTAGTCGGCGTCGAGGTGCATCGGCGCCGGATTCATCGTCATCGTCGTGAACAGCACGTTGTCGGTCTCGGTCACCGTGCGCCGCGTCACGTGCTCGACGGTGAACCCGACCGGCAGCTCCTCGAACCACCGCCCCGACACCGGCCGGCTGGTATCAGTCATATTGACGGCCCTCACGTTGCGGAATTAACGTTCATTCAGAAACGACTCGAACTCTAGGCAGGTCGGCGTGCCCAGGTCAATGTCCGTCTCGCCCGACGCCGTCCGCACGGCGGCGTGCGAGCTCTTCGCCCGCCAGGGCTACCGCGGCACGTCGATGAAGGACATCGGCGGGGCCCTCGCCGTCTCGGCTCCCAACCTCTACAACCACGTCCCGAACAAACAGGACCTCCTGGTGACGATCATGGACACCGCCATGGACCGGGCCCACCGGGCCCTCGACGAGGCACTGGCCGGTGTCGACGACGTCGCCGAGCAGCTCCGCCGGGCGACCGAGACCTCGGTCCTCGACTTCCTCAGCCACCCGGCGGAGATCACGGTCTGCAACACCGAGATCCGCAGCCTCGAGGAACCGGGCCGGAGCCGGATCATCGGCAAGCGCGACGCCTACGCCGCCCGCATCCGGGCCATCGTCGAGCGGGGCTGCGCCGAAGGCCGGTTCCGCACCGCCCATCCCCGCCCCGCCACCTTCGCCATCCTCGAACTGCCGGCCAACGCCACCGCCTGGTTCAACGAACGGGGCAAGCTCTCCGCCGAGGAGGTCGCCCGGATCTACGGTGACTTCGCGCTCGACATCGTGCGCTGCACTCCTCGTCCGCGCCGGCGCGGGAAGTCGTAGCCGGGGCCACCGGGCGCCGGCCCGTACCGGCCAACGAGGCCTCTTCGATCACCGCCGCCAGAACACGTCCTGGGCCAGATTCGAGTCGGCGGCGACGAGATTGTCGGCCAGCGACTCGAAGGCCACGGCGCCGGCGTCGCCCGAGATCGAGGGGCCGGTGCTGGGCCGGCTTCCCTCGCGGCCGTCGGAGGCCACGCTCACGCGGCGCAGGACGCCGGCCGTCAGGTCGAACACGAAGACGTCCTCGGTGTTGTTCCGATCGTCGGCCACGAGCGCCGCGTCGGTGACGAAGGCCACACCACGACCGTCGGCCGAGAGCGACGGGGCGAAGCTTCCCCGGTCGGAGAGGCGGCCCTGGTCGTCGGCGCTCACCAGCAGAGTGCTGCCGGTCTGGCGATCGTGCACGAAGACGTCGGAGGCGCCGTTGTCGTCCGCCGGCGCGGCATTGCCGGCGGCGGTGACGAAGGCGACGATCCGCCCATCGCCCGAGATCGAAGGGCTGTAGGCATCTCCGTTCAGCTGCCGACCGTCGAAGGCGACGCTGACCCGGGTCGTGCGGCGGGTCTTGCGGTCGTGGACGAACACGTCGGTCGCCCCGTTAGTGTCACCGCGCACGAGGTTGGTGGCGCCGGACACGAAGGCCACGAAGCGGCCGTTGGCGGAGATGGCCGGGCTGAAGCTGTCGCCGTTGCCCTGGGCGCCGTCCGACGCCACGCTGACCCGGCTGGTCTGGCCGGTCCGGCGGTCGTGGACGAAGACATCACCCGACCGGTTGTGGTCTCCGGTGACGAGCCCCGAGGCGTCCGAGGCAAAGGCCACGACCCCGCCGTCGGCCGAGATCGACGGACTGAAGCTGTCGGCGTTGGCCTCCACACCGGCGGAGTTGACGCTGACCCGGCTGGTCCGGCCCGTCGTCCGCTCCCGCACGAAGACGTCGGAGGCGCCGTTGGTGTCACCGCTCACCAGGTTGGTGGCGAACGAGTCGAAGGCGACCACCCCGCCGTCGCCGGAGAGGACCGGGCTGCCGCTGTCACCGTCACCGGCCAGGCCGTCGGGCGCGTCGCTGGCCTGCACCGTGCGACCGGTGCGGTCCCGGACGAACACGTTCACCACTCCGGCGCTGCCCGAGCCGGTCAGGTTGGTGGCGACCGACGCGAAGGCCACCGTGGAGCCGTCGGCCGACAACGCCGGATGGAAGCTGTCGCCGTTCGTCGATGCCCCGTCCGACGCCACGGACAGCAACGTCGTCGCCACCGCGGCCGGCGGCGCCGGCGCCGACGCCGCCATGACTCCCGGGATCCCGAGAGCCGTGATGACGAGCAACCCGGCCACGAGTCGGACGTGCGGCGAGCGCCCCATGATCGCCTCCCCCATCCCGTAACGACCGGGTCAACCTAAGTACACCTTGGCACTCAGTGCAAGAGGGACATTCTGTGACAAACCTCCTAGTGCAGCAGGTGGGTTTCGAGCGCCGCGACCGCCTCCGGTTCGAGGCCGTTTTCGAGCGCCCAGGCCGGCACGCTGCCGAACCGGCCCTCGAACTGCTCGAGGAAGTTCCGGATGGTCCGCTCCTCCGCCTCGAGGATCCCCGGCGGGATGTCGCCCGCCCGCAGCGGTCGTGGACCCGTCCGGCCCAACCGCTCCATCACGGGACCGATGTTGGGCGCCGTGGCGGCGTAGTCCTGCACCACCGCCTCCCGCGTCACGCCGATCAGACGCAGGAGAAGGCTGGTGACCACCCCCGTGCGGTCCTTCCCCGACGTGCAGTGCAGGACCAACGGTCGGGGAACCTGGCGGCTGACGTGGCGGAGGGCGGCGATGACATTCGGCGTCGAGCGCTCCAGGTACGCGAAGTACCGGCAGAGGAGGTCGGCCGGACCTCCGTGCTCGGGAAGCGGCGGCGGCAGCACCGGCAGGCTCAGGCAGCGGACACCCCAGGCCGCGGCCGACGTCGCCCCCTGCGCAGTGATCTCGTCCGGCGTCCGCAGGTCCACCACGCAGCCGATCCCCAACTGGTCCCGGAGCACCCGGGCCTGGTCGGGCCCGCAGTCGTGGAGCGTGGCGCTGCGGTACAGGACGCCGTGCCGGGTGATCCGCCCGTCCTCGGTGGGTAGGCCGCCGAGGTCACGGAAGTTGTAGGCCGGGTCGTTCCATTCCACGAGGCGCCAGTCTGGTTCTTGACAGCCGCGGAGGCCGTCCCCTAAAAACAAACAGACACGCGCGTCGGTAAATGGCACGGTGGAAGGGGGAGGCACCGTTGTCGAGCCCTGCTTGGCCCGCGGGCCTGGACACCTGCGGGTGGCTGACATCCGTCCGCGAGGCGATCGCCCTCGACATCATCGATCCGGCGGCGCTGGCCGAGCGGACCGCCTGGGCGCTGCACCCGCAGGTGGGGCTGTCGTTCACCGGCGTCGCCATCCGCCAGGTGTCGGGCGTCTACGCCATGCACGGCGTGGCCGGCGGCCGGAACGAGAACGTGCTGCGGCAGATCCGGCTCAGCTCCGGTCAGGGGCTGGGCGGCAAGGTCATCGCCCTGCGGGAGCCGGTGCTGGTCACGAACTACGTGACCGATCCCGCCATCAGCCCCCACTTCCGGGATCTGGCCATCATGGAGTCGCTGGGCGGCATGGCCGCCGTTCCCGTGATGGCCGACGGCGAGGTGAGCGCCATCATCTACGCCGCCACCCGGGATAACAGCCATCCGGGCGACGTCGGGGTCGCCCGCCTCTCCGAGGCGGCGGCGGGGTTGTCCGACCTGTTCGCCGTCGCCGTCCGCCACCAGGACGCCGTCGAGCGCCACGCCGCCGCCGAGCGCCTGCGGTTGGCCGAGGAGCTCCACGACACGGTGGGCCAGCTGCTGTTCACCATCGGGGCGTCGGCCCGGAAGCTGCGGCTGGATGCCGAGGGCCTGCCCGACCTCGCCGACCTGAGCCGGGCCATCGAGGAGTCCTCGGCCCGGGCCACCGCCAGGCTGCGGGAGGCGCTGACCCGCCTCACCCCCCGGGCCCCCGAGGAGGGCCTGCCGGTGGCGGCCCGGCTCAGCGTGGAGGAGTTCACCCGGGCCGGCGGTGTTCCGGCGCACCTGGTGGTGGTGGGCGAGCCGCGCACCATCACCGCCGACGGCGCCGCGGCGCTGCTCAACGTCGTGCGGGAGGCGCTCCACAACGTGGCCAAACACGCCGGCGCCGCCCGGGCCGTCGTCACCCTCGCCTATACGCCGAACACGGTCGAGGTCGTGATCCAGGACGACGGCCGCGGCCTGCCCGCCGGCTTCGCCCTCAAGGCGATTCCGGGCGGCAACGGCCGGCACGGCTTCGGCCTCCCCTCACTCCTGCGGCGGATGCAGCAGCTCGGCGGATCGCTCGTCGTCCGCAATGGGCCCCAGGGCGGTACGACCGTGCGGGCGACGCTGCGCGAAGGTCAGACGGAAACCTCGAGCGCCGACGGCGGTTGAACCGCCGGGTCGGCCGGGCGGAGCGAGGCGACGATGAAAGCCTCGGTGTCGGCCGCCGGCTGCGGACGGGCGAGGTGGTAGCCCTGCACCAGCGGGCAACCGAGCGCCTCGAGGCGGGCCAGCTGCTCGGCGTTCTCGACCCCTTCGGCGACGACGTTGATCCCGATGGCCGCCGCCAGGCGGATGACCGACCGAACGATCTCGCTGTCGACCTTCTCGTCCAGCCCGGCGACGAAGCTCCGGTCGATCTTCACGTAGTCGATCGGGAACCGCTTCAGATAGCTGAGCGACGAGTAGCCCGTCCCGAAGTCGTCGACGCTGATGGCCACCCCGAGGGCCTTCAGACGGTTCAGGGTCGAGGTCGCCGCTTCGACGTCTTCGACCATCATCCCCTCGGTCACCTCGAGCGAGAGCGACGCGGGATCGAGGCCGCTGCGCTCGAGGGCGTCGGCCACGAGCTGGTCGAGGTCGCCCTGTCGGAACTGGCGAGGTGAGAGGTTCACCGACACGAGCAGGCCGTCGAGCTCGGGGTGGGCGCGGCGCCAGACACCGACCTGCCGGCAGGCCTCCTCGAGGACGAACCGGCCGAGCGGAAGGATGAGCCCGGTCTCCTCGGCCAGGGGGATGAACTCGGCCGGGGAGACGAGGCCCCGGACCGGGTGTCGCCACCGGACGAGGGCTTCGACGCCGACCACGGCCCCGCCGGTGGTCCGGAGCACCGGCTGGTAGTGCAGCTCGAGCTCCCCTTCGGCCAGGGCCCGGCGCAGGTCGATCTCGAGGTCGAGACGGGGAAGGCTCTCCGCCTCGAGGTCGTGGCGGAACACCTCGAAGCAGCCACCGCCCCGGGCCTTGGCCCGGTACATGGCCACGTCCCCTTCCCGGACGCACTCGTCGGGGCCGAGGTGGGTGCCGTCGCCGATCACCACGCCCGCCGAGGCGGTGACGATCAGTTCCCGCCCCTGGAGGAGGAACGGCTGGTCGAGGCTGGCCAGGAGCCGTTCGACGATGCCCGCCACTTCGGCCTCGGACTCCAGATCCTCGAGGAGGACGACGAACTCGTCACCGCCGAACCGGGCCAGGGTGTCCCCCGTCCGCAACGCTCCCTGCAGCCGGCCGGCCACCTGGACCAGCAGCTCGTCGCCGGCGGCGTGACCCAGGCTGTCGTTCACGACCTTGAACCGGTCGAGGTCGAGGAAGACGAGGGCGTAATGGGCCGTGCGACGGGCGATGCGGGCCTGGGCGTGGCGCAGCCGATCGAGGAACAGCGCCCGGTTCGGCAGATCGGTGACGGGATCGTGGAACGCCTGGTAGGCGAGGCGCTCCTGGAACCGGGCGTTGGCCAGAGCGGTGGCGGCCACCGAGGTCAGCGCCTGGAGCATGAAGCGGTCCTGGTCGTCGAAGACCGCTCCGTCGCCGGCGGTCACCTCGATGGCGGTGGCCTCGTCGAGGGGCACGCGGAGGCGGCCGGCTTCGGACGGAACGTTCGGATCGAGCAGTGTCACGGCCTTGGCCGGGAGCAGTTCGTAGGCGGCCCGGACGAGTTCGTGGCGGACGGCGTGCGTGTCGACGGTGGCCCGGATGGCGGTGCTCGCCTTGTAGAGCCGTTCCATCTGGCGCCGCTCCCGGTACTGGCGGAAGGCCCGCCGGTAGGCGAACTGCAGCATGGCGATGGGAATGACGGCGGTGACGAGGACCCAGCCGTGGAGTTCGATGGCGGCGGTGATGAGCACGCCGAGCGACAGCGCGCTTCCCCATGTCGCCAGCCGCACACCGAGGCCGTCCCGCAGGGTCTCGGCCAGCGGGGTGCGCTGGGCCAATGTGATGATCCCGGCCACGGCCAGCATGGACAGCACGGAATAGACGAGGACCCCGGCCACCGCGGCGAGCGCCACCTGAGCGGTGAAGTCGCCGGTGCCGGCGCCCAGGAAGCCGGCCACGGTGGCGCCGACGGCGGCGGTGGCCGCCGCCTGCCCGCTGTTGAACGTGGTGCGCATCCAGCCCCGCCGGTGCCAGAGGTTCCCGACCAGGCTGGCGAACCCGATCGCGGCGGCCACTTCGGGAGCCGAGAGGTAGACGGCCATGGGGACGAGGAACGCCTCGTCGAGGTGGAGGTACTCGGAGTGGGCGTCGTGACCCAGCCGGACGGGCGCCACCTGCAGTGTCGTGGCGGCGGCGGCGAGGATCAGCGCCAACCCGAGGCGGGGCCAGGGCTGCGGCGTGCCGACAGCCGTCCCGGCGATGGCCACGAGGCCGGTGATCGCCCAGGCCGCGCAGATGAACGGCACCCGCCGAACGGTCGGCGGTGCGGGCGGCGGGGTCACCTCTTCGGTGCCCACGGCGGGGTCGGGCCGGTCGGCTATCGGACGCCTCGGGTGTGTGCCGTCAGGTGCCGACGGGCGTGATCAGCTGTCGCCCCATGAGTCGCCGGCCCAGGAGGAACCACCCCACGAGGAACCACCCCACGAGGAACCACCCCACGAGGAACCACCCCACGAAGAGCCACCCCACGAAGAGCCGGCCAGGATCGGGTCGCTGCCGGACACCCCGAGCAGCGATCCCGGTGTGAGCCCGGTATTGGCCGAGGAGGTGTCGGAGCTCGTGGTTGCGGCGAAGGCGTCGAGGACGCCGGCGCCTCTCCCGGCGGCCGGGGCGATGTTGCCCGCTCCCCGGGCGTTCCCGACGAGGCGAGCCTTCACCTGGTTCGGGGTCAGCGCCGGGGTCTTGGAGAGCACCAGGGCCGCCGCGCCCGATGTGATGGCGGCGGAGAACGACGTGCCCGAGCCCTTGAAGTACCCGGTGCCCACCCGCGCCGCGGGGTTGGTCTGGTCGATGGTGGAGCCCGGGACGCGCAGCGACACCACCGACTTGCCGGGGGCGACGAAGTCGGGCTTGGTGAACCCGTCGGCCGTCGGCCCGACGCTCGAGAACGCGGCCAGGCTGTCGTCGTTCAGGTTGGGGGTCGTGCGGTCGTCATTCGCCCCGGCGGTGATGACGAACGGGTCGTGACCGGGAGAGGTGATGGCGCCGGCGGTGCCGCCCTTGTTGCCCGCGGCGGTGACCACGACGACGCCGGAGTTCCAGACGCGCTCGACGGCGATGGCCATGGGGTCGGTCACGTACGACGCCATCGGGTCGACGGACAGTGAGAGGTTGACGACCCGGGTGTTGAAGACGTTGCGCGTCGTCGCCACGAAGTCGAGGGCGGCGATCAGGCGGACCAGGTCGGTGGACCCGTCCGCACCGGCGATCTTGACCGAGATGAGGTTGACCCCGGGGGCGACACCCTTGACCGCGCCGTTGGAGCCGGCGCCGGATCCGGCGATCAGCCCGGCGACGAAGGTGCCGTGTCCGAAGCTGTCGTTGAGGTTCGCTTCGCTGGTCAGGTCGATGCCGCCCACCAGCTTCCCGGCGAGATCGCCGACCGGGTTGATGCCGGTGTCGATGACGGCCACGCCGATGCCCTGGCCGGCGTAGCCCTGCTCCCAGGCCTTGTTGGCCCGGACGACGTCGGTGTAGACGGCGCTGGCCACGCCGCTGCCCTCGCCGTACTGCCCGGAGAACGTGACCGGCCGGTTGAGGGTGACGGCGGCCACGCCGGAACTGGCCTCGAGCGCCGCCACCCGGTCGGCCGGGACGGTGGCGCTGAACCCGTCGATGATCGGCAGCGGCACGTCCACGTGACCGCCGACCCGGGTGACGGCGTCGGCCGCCGCCTGGCCGGAGCCCGGCTCCGTCTGGACGACCACGCTGACGTTCGTGTCGGCGACGGCGGGGGTCAGCCCGGCCGGGCCGACGAGGAACGTCCCCGCCAGCGCCGCACCGAGTGCCGCGATAAGGAAGCGGGAACGCAGCCCCCGCGGTTGCTTTCGGGCGTGGTTCATGGAAGGCCTCTCCGGGCGCGTCAAGAGCATGATAAGAACCTTGTCGGCATCCCCTTTCGAGCCTTGACGGTTCGACGGGGCCATTTGCGGCGCGACCGGGCTAGGCGCTCACCCGGCTGGAAGGAGCTAGTCCCCGGTGTCGGCGGCGCTCTGATCAGGGGTTCCGGACGGGCGCTTCGGTTTTCCCGCAGGAGGAGGCCGGCACGGCCGGAGGTGAGCTTCGTGCCCTTTGCTCAGGCGAAACCGGGGAGGACCCGGGCCCACGGTTCGGGGTTGTGCTCGTAGGGCGCGTACAGCGCGACGCGGTCGAGGACGCCGCCGAAGCGGGCCAGGACGGCGGGGCCGATCTCTTCGGGCTTGCCGCTGACCGAAAACAGGTCGAGGAGCTCGTCGTCGATGAGGCCGCCCATGTCCCGCCAGCGACCCTGCTTCGACAGCTCGTTGAGCGCGGCGGGCAGCTCGGGCCGGCCGTGGAAGGCGAGGACCGCCCGGTAGGCCGGCGTGGAGGCGTAGAAGGCCAGCTGGAGGCGGACGGCGCGGTCGGCCACCTCGAGCTCCTCGTCGCTGTCGCCGGTGATGACGAAGACCGGGGCGTAGAGCTCGACGTCGGCCCGCGACCGGCCGGCGGCGTCGAGGCCGCGCTGCAGGGCCGGCAACGTGATCTCGGCCATGGTGGCGGTCGAGGTGAGGGCGTGGAGCATCAGGCCGTCGGCCACCTCCCCGCCGACGGCCGTCATCTCGGCTCCCGACGCCGCCAGGTAGATCGGCGGTGGCCCGTAGGGGTTGGGTGCCGGGCTGAAGAACGGCGTCATCAGCGTGTGGCGGTAGAACGGGCCCTCGTAGTGGAGCGGCTCGCCGTCGTTCCAGCAGCGCCAGATGGCCCGGATGGCGCCGATCAGATCCTTCATCCGCTCGGTGGGCTGTGACCAGGTGGCCGAGAACCGTTTCTCGATGTGGCCCCGGACCTGGGAGCCGACACCGAGGATGAACCGGCCCTGGGAGAACCGTTGCAGGTCGTGGCCGGCGTGGGCCAGGTGGACGGGGCTGCGCGACAGCCCGACGGCGACGCACGTCCCGAGCTGGAGCCGTTCGGTGTGCTCGGCGGCCAGCGCCAGCGGCATGAACGGGTCGTGGCCGGTTTCGGCGGCCAGCAGTGCGGCGTAGCCGAGCTCTTCCGTCCTTGTGGCCAGCGCGGCCATCTCGCCCAGGTCAGGGCGCAGGCACAGCAGGTCGACCTTCACGGTGTCAGGCCGACGTCAGCGTGGGCTGGAAGTCGCCTTCGTAGCCGGTGGTGTGGGTGCGGGCCAGGGCCATGTAGCGCTGGATGGCGGGGAGGAACCGGGCCACGTAGGAGACGCTGCCCTTGGGGACGAGGATCTGCTCGTTCATCAGCGCCGGGACGAGGTCGTCGATGCCCTCGTTGACCTTGTACCAGTCCTCGTAGTTGCCTTCCAGGATGTAGTCGGTGACCCAGCCGTCGCCGTCCCGCTCCAGCGGGGCCATCGTCGGGAAGTCGAAGCCGTAGACGTGCTCCTCGGTGACCCCCCGCTCGGGCGACGGGTGGATGAGGACGAGGACCTTGCGGTTGAACTTGGCGATCTTGGTCTGGAACTCCTCGTCCTCGAGGCACAGCTTGGCCTGCTCCTCGACCCACTCGGGGGTGAACGCGATGCTCATGACGCTGTCTCCTTCTTGCGCTTGCCCGCTTTGTGCATGATCACGCCCCGCTCGGTCCGCAGCTCGTCGAGCGTCTGCCCGTACCAGTTGCGCTCCCGGGCCTTCATGAGGATCTCCGCCAGTTCCGTCTCGGTCCGCATGAACGGCGACGACGGCATGATCGGCGGCTTGTACCGGTTGCGGAACCGGGCCACGATCTCCTCGAGCCGCTCGGGGTCTTCCGCGTTGTCCTCGGCTTCGTCGAGCGCCGCCCGGCACACGTCGGCGACCTTCTCGTCGGTCAGCGTCTCGGACCGGATCTGGTCGTTGGTCATCTCGTCGAAACGGAGGACGGCGACGCGGGCCTCGATCTGCGCTTCGATCCACAGGTCGTCCTGGTCGGCGATGGTGTCGCCGGAGTGGTCGGCCCGCCATTCGAGCAGCATCGCCACGGCGTCGCCCAACGACTTCGTGCCGTCGTCGATGCGGGCCTCCCAGGCGGCCCGCTTCTCCTTGTTCCCGTAGGGCGAGGGCTCGAGCCGGAACTCGGCTCCTTCCTTTTCCGGCGCGCGGGTACGCGTGCTCATCGGCTCTCCTGGTTTCCGCTCGGGAGGAAGTTCTCCTCGAAGATCTGGTCGGCGGGGACGCCCTTGGCGGCCAGCAGCGTCCTGGTGGCCTCGATCATGGGCGGCGGCCCGCACAGGTAGTAGGCATGGCTGGCCGGGTCCTCCAGCCGGGCGGCGAGGACGTCGGTCACGAGCCCCACGTCGCCGTCCCAGCCGGGCGGGGGGTCGACGACGCAGTGGTGCACGACCAGCCCCGGGAAGTCCTTGCCGAGCTCGGCCAGCTCCCGCTCGAAGAACACGTCGCCGGCTGCGGTGTTGCCGAAGAACAGCACGGCCGGCCCGTCCGGCGAGCTCTCGGCCAGCGACCGCAGCATGCTCATGATCGGCGCCAGCCCCGTACCGCCGGCCACGAACACCGGCGGAGCCGCATCGGGCCGGAGGCAGAACCGGCCGAACGGCCCTTCGACCTCCACGATCTCCCCCACCCGGCCCCGGCCGGCGATGTAGCCGGAGAAGGCGCCGTCGGGCAGCACCCGAATGAGGAACTCCAGCTCCCGCTCCCCGGTCGGCAGGTTGGCCATCGAGTAGTCGCGGCTCACCCCCGGGCCGGGCAGCGTCAGGCGGACGTACTGCCCGGGCTCGAAGGACAGCGGATCCTGGGCGGCCAGCGTGCGCACGACCACCCGCACGACGGTGTCGCAGAGGCGGTCGAGGGCCACGATCTGTCCCTGCCGCCGCCCTTCGGCGAAGCGCTCCACCCGCTCGACCGGATAGTCGTAGTCGAGAACGAGATCGCTGCGGGGCTGCAGGCGGCAGGCCAGCACCCACCCGTCCTCCTCTTCGGACGGAGAGAGGGCGTGGATGGAGTGGGGCAGCAGTTCGTCGTAATCGCCGTCGACCAGGAGGCACTTGCACGTCGAGCAGACGCCTTCCCGGCACTCGGTCAGGAGGATGTAGCCCTGACGGAGGGCGGCGGTGACGACGTCCTCGTCCTCGCGGCACTCGATCGTGAAGCCCGTCTGGCCTTCGAACGTGACCTCGACCTTGTGGCTCACCCCCGGGGAACCTCCTCTTCCAGCCCGAGGAGGGAGGTGGTGAGGACGAACTTGTTGCCCACGGTCATCGACCGGCCGATGGTGGTCGACACGCTGACGAGGAAGTCGAACACGTTGTAGGGATGGCCGATCAGCGGCTCGATCTCGTCGAGGTCGATCTCCAGCCCTTCCTCACAGTCGATGCGGTAGTACGGGCCGCGGTCCTCGATCTGGAAGGCCGGGTCGTCGCCGTACTGTTCGCCGAGCCATTCGACGACGATCTCGATCTCCTCGCAGCGAGCCAGGACGACGACGACACGCCGGGTCTCCTTCACGCCTTCGTCGCTCCACATCTTCTGACGAAGGGCTTCGGGAGTGAGGCTGCTCACCGGATGACCTCACCGACGAGGTCGTCGACCGACGCCTCCCAGCCGAAGACCGGAGCGTAGGCCGAGACCCACTCCCCCACGACGCGCTCGGCGGCCCGGGCGGGGCCGGGGGAGGTGGCCCGCAGCCGGCCGGTCGTCTCCCACAGGGGGACGAGGTCGGCCATGGCCGAGAGGGTGAGGGGGAGCCAGGTCTCGGCCCACATCTTCATGACCTTCACGTTGTAGGCGGCGTAGTTGGGATCGCCGGCCAGCACCCGTTCGAAGAGGTCGAACGTCCAGCGGGCGGCGGCGTCGCCGGCCCGGAGCGCCGACCACATCGTGCGGGGCGTGAAGTGGTCGCCGTGGAGGCCGGCGTGGTGGTGGAACAGCTCCCGGCGGGCGAAGCGCCCGAAGAGCGGCTCGTAGACCATGTACAGCCCGAACAGCGTCTCGACGGGGTCGTAGGACTCGCCCCACAGCCGCTCCACGACCGTGCGGGCCCCCTGCAGCGCCGGGTCCTCCAGCCAGGCGGCCTTGCCGGGGGCGATGTCCTCGACCACGTCGTCGCGCACCTGGGCCAGGAACATCTTCTGGGCCTGGATCATCTGGGCGGTGTCGAGGTGGTCGAGGGCGCCGGTGCCGGCCGCCACCCGCAGCACGTCGGTGAACGTGTCCCGCACCACCGAGGCGTGGGCCATGAACAGCCCGTACTCGTGGTGGACGAAGGCGCTGAGGTAGCGGGTGATCATCGGATCGGCCCACTCCGGATCGATGTCGTCGTGGAGGCGCTCGGCGGCCGAGGATTCCATGAACCGCTGGGCCTCCCGCCACTCCTCGGCCTTTTCCTTCACATAGGGCTGTTCCCAGCGGGAGCCGGGGTCCCGGAAGGCGAACCAGTCGGAGCAGCGGGCTTCGGTGAAGTAGTTCTCCCATGCGCCCCGCCCGCCGGCGAACTTGCCGGTCCAGCCGCCCAACCCGAGCCCGCCGGGAATCCAGTCGGGGCTCGGCTGGGCGTAGAGCAGGACCTTCTCGTACTCCGAGATCCGCTTGCGGTAGGGGTTGGCGTAGTACCCCATGGTCCGGCGGGTCTCGAACGGTTCGACCTCCTCGTCGAAGGCCGGGTTGAGGAGGAGGCGGCGGGCGGGGCCGTTCATGATCAGACGCGCTCCACGAACTGGCCGTGCTTCAGCGGGTCGCGGATGACGACACCGCACTTGCGGAGATCGTCGAGGGTCCACAGCCGCTCGTTGCGCAGGTGCGGCTGGGAGGTGAGCGTCTTGCCGTCGCTGCGGACCATGCCCGACGCCCGGACGATCTCCGACATCTCCCACCCGTCGAAGAGCTCGAAGAAGTTCTGGCCGGTGTAGCGCTCCGGCTCCTTGAGGTACATCCGCTCGCACCACTCGGAGCACAGGGCGTGCTTGCGTCCGCCGTACTCGAGGATGCGGACGTTGGTCAGGCCGTCGTAGAACGTCGGCATGATCGTGGGCATCTGGCAGACCCGGCAGATGTAGACGGGGATCTTGCCGTTGATGAAGAGGTCGACGCCGAGGGCGTGGTTGGCCGGGTCGTCGTAGCCGTCCTCGGCCCAGTGCTCGAAGATGTTGCCGATCTCGTCGTAGAAGCCGGGGTAGTTGTTCTCCAGCCATTCGAGGTCCCGCTGGTCGGGCAGCTCGAAGCGGACGCCGACGAGCGGCCACAGCGCCCAGGCCGAGGCGTAGGCGTAGTGGTGGGCCCAGTAGGCGTCCTTCTTGGCGTCGGCCAGGGGCGCCGGGCTCTGAACCCCGAAGCGGGACAGGCGGCCGAGCCAGATGCCGCCCCAGTCCTCGTAGACCCACTTGTCCCACGTCTGGGCCCACGGCGTCGCCTTGTGCTTGGCGAAGTAGTCGAAGGCCGCCCCGACGAACGGCGTGATGAACTTGTGGTTGATCCAGAAGGCGTTGTCGATGTCGGTCTGGAGGTACTGCATGTTGTCGGGGTCGTCGACCACGGAGACGATCGTCTGGTAGCCGTTGGCCATGTGGCGCAGCTCGTCCGACTCGATCGACAGGAAGATCGTCGGGGTGATCTCGTCGCCGTTGGCCGCCGCCACCTCGCACATGGCCACGATCAGCGGGTTGGTGAAGGCGGCCTCGGCCACGAGCTGGAGGTTGACCGACATCTGGACGGGGTCGCCGGACAGGGCGTGATCGAGCACGCAGTTGCGGTCGGGGCCGAAGAACGGGTGGGCGAAGCGGAACTTGCGGAAGTCGGTGAAGCCGGCCGGGTCCTGGTACTGGGTGGCGAAGTAGTTGGCCAGGTAGCCGCACTGGGTGACGTGACGGACCTCGTCCTCCACCTGGGCCAGGTAGCCGTTGCGCTGCTCGGGGGACTCGACGGCGTCCCACAGGGCGGCGGACGTCCCCATGGCGCCGTACTCGCCGGTCTCGAGGAAGCTCGACACGAGCTTCATGACCTCGGCCCAGCGGGGCTCGACCCGGGAGCCGGCCGACAGCCGGGCCAGGCTGTCGAGGAGGGAGCCGAACTGGCGGCTGTCCTTCTCCTCCTCCATCCGGGAGTACTCCCGGACGATGAGCTTGAACTGCTCTTTCGTGTTCTTGTTGAACCTGTACTTCGTCGGGTACTTGGCCCGGCGGGACTCGAAGTCCCAGCCGAATTCCTGGAGCCACTGGTGGACGCCCTGGGGGGTGACCTTGACGTTGGTAGCGCTCAGCATGGCCCAACGCTCTCCCACCTGAGCCTCCCGTTGTACCCCCGGTTGGAGAGTTCTTTTCCTCTCCGATCGGGGGTGTCGGGGCCGGCGCCGGACGGGTTAGTCAACAAGGATGTCACTCTGCCTGCCTGCCGGCGTGTCCGTTCCCGCCGAGGTCGAGAAGTTCATCGCCACCTCGGCCGAGAGCATCGTCATCGACGGAGAGCGCCGCCCCGCCCTCGCCGGCGGGACGATCGAATCGGTGGACCCGGCCACCGGCGCTCCCCTGGCCACCCTGGCCGCCGGCCAAGCGGCCGACGTCGACGCCGCCGTCGTCTCCGCCCGGGCGGCCTTCGACGAGAGTTGGGGGCGGCTGGCCCCGGCGGCCCGGGGCCGGCTGCTGCTCGACTTCGCCGCTCTCGTCGAGGAGCACGCCGAGGAGCTGGCGGTGCTGGAGACGCTCGACGCCGGGAAGCCGCTGACCGAGGCGCTGTACATCGATGCCGCCTATACGGCCGAGACGCTCCGCTACTACGCCGGGTGGGCCACGAAGATCCACGGCGACGTCCTGCCGGTGTCACCGGCGGTGGGCGAAGCGTTCGTCTACACCCGCCGGGAACCGCTCGGCGTGGTGGGCGCCATCGTCCCCTGGAACTTCCCGATGCTCATCACGTCGTGGAAGATCGGCCCCGCGCTGGCGGCCGGCAACACCGTCGTGCTCAAGCCGTCGGAGATGACGTCGCTGACGGCGCTGCGACTGGCCGAGCTGGCGCTGGAGGCGGGCCTGCCACCGGGCGCCTTGAATGTCGTCACCGGGTACGGCCCGGACGCCGGCCAGGCCCTGGCCGAGCATCCCGGCGTCGCCAAGCTGACGTTCACCGGGTCCACCGCCACCGGCCGGCGCATCGTGGCCGCCTCGGCCGGGAACCTGAAACAGGTCGCCCTCGAGCTGGGCGGCAAGTCGCCCAACATCATCTTCGCCGACGCCGACCTCGACGCCGCCGTCCCCGGCACCTTCACCGGCATCTTCCTCAATCAGGGCGAGGTGTGCTGCGCCGGTTCCCGGGCCTACGTCGAGGCGCCGGTCTACGACGAGTTCGTCGAACGGCTGACCGGCGCGGCGAGCAAGATCCGCCTGGGCCACGGCCTGGCGGCCGGGACCGACATGGGCCCGCTGGTCTCGGCCGGCCAGCGGGACCGGGTGGTCGGCTACATCGAGTCGGGCGTCGCCCAGGGCGCGACACCCACCGCGGTCTGCGAGGCCCCGGCGGACGGGTACTTCGTGCCGCCGACGATCTTCACCGGCGTGGCCGACTCCATGACGATCGCCCGGGAGGAGATCTTCGGGCCGGTGCTGTCGATTCTCCGCTTCGAATCGGAGGACGACGTCATCGGACGGGCCAATGCCAGCCGCTACGGCCTCGCCGCCGGCGTGTGGACCACCGACCTCCGCAAGGCCCACCGCCTGGCCGCCGCCCTCCAGGCCGGGACGGTGTGGATCAACTCTTACAACATGATGGACCCCACCGCGCCGTTCGGGGGCTTCAAGGAGTCGGGCTTCGGGCGCGACCTCGGCGTCGACGCCGTCCGCTCCTATACGCATTCCAAGACCGTCTGGGTTGGTCTCGACTGAGCGTCGGACCGAGAAAGGAGCTGCGCCGCATGCCGTACTTCAAGGACGAGGACGAGGTCTACCGCTACATCGGCGGCATCTTCACCGAGGTCCTCGCCGATCCCGAGCTGGGTCCGGAGTTCAAGGCCACCGAAGTGATCATGGGGCTCCACTTCACCGGTCCGAATTCCCGGCTCGTCATCGACGTCGTCGAGGGCAAGGTCTACACGGGCGCCGAGTGCGACTCCGGTCCGGCCCCCAACATCGAGATGTTCATGACGGCCGACATCGCCCACCAGTTCTGGTTGGGGAAGGTCAACGTCTCGCAGGCGCTGGCCAAGGGTCAGATGCGGGCCAAGGGGCCGGTGCCGACGATCCTCAAGCTGGTGCCCATCGCGTCGAAGGTCTTCCCCCGCTACGAGAAGCTGATCAACGAGAGGACCGACGTATGAAGACGACCGCCGCCGTCCTGTGGGGCCTCGGTGAGAAGTGGAGCGTGGAGGAGGTCGATCTCGACCCGCCGAAGGAGCAGGAGGTCCTCGTCCGGCTGGCCGCCTCGGGACTCTGCCACTCCGACGCCCACCTGGTCACCGGCGACGTCCCCATCCCCTTCCCGGTGGTGGGCGGCCACGAAGGAGCGGGGGTCGTGGAGGAGGTCGGGCCGGGGGTGACCGGCATCGAACCCGGCGACCACGTGGTCCTGGCCTTCATCCCCTCCTGCGGGCACTGCCACTGGTGCGCCACCGGGCACTCGAACCTCTGCGACCTGGGCGCCGGCATCATCCTCGGCCCGCAGCTCGACGGCACCTACCGGTTCCACGCCCGGGGCAGCGACGTCGGCCAGATGTGCATGCTCGGCACGTTCTCGCCCTACACGGTGGTGCCGGCGGCGTCGGTGGTGAAGATCGACGACGACCTTCCCCTCGAGGTCGCGGCGCTGGTCGGCTGCGGCGTCACCACCGGCTACGGCAGCGCCGTCTACACCGCCGAGGTCAGGGCCGGCGACACCGTGGTGGTGATGGGGGCCGGCGGCATCGGCATGAACGCCGTGCAGGGCGCCCGGATCGCCGGGGCGGAGCGGATCGTCGTCGTCGACCCGGTGGCCCTCAAGCGGGAGAAGGCGGAGCAGTTCGGCGCCACCCACACCGCCGCCGACGTCGACGAGGTCTGGAATCTGGTCAGCGAGCTCACCCGGGGCCGGATGGCCGACGCCGCCGTCATCACCACCGACGTCGCCGAGAGCGCCTACGTCGCCCAGGCCCTGTCGCTGGTCGGCAAGCGCGGCCGGGTCGTGGCCACCGCCATCGCCCATCCGACCGACACGAAGGTCGACATGTCGCTCTTCGAGCTGACCCTCTACGAGAAGCAGCTCCGCGGCTGCGTCTTCGGCTCCGCCAACCCCCACGCCGACATCCCGCGGCTGCTCTCGCTCTACCGCTCCGGAGCCCTCAAGCTCGACGAGCTCGTGTCCCGCACCTACACCCTCGACGAGGTCAACGAGGGCTACCAGGACATGTTCGCCGGCCTCAACATCCGCGGCGTCATCCACCACTGATCGACCTTGACACCCGGGCCCCCGGAGAGCTAGTTAGTTACCCAACTAACCAGTTCTCCGGGGAAGGGGTCATGCCCACGACACGACTGCCCGACAAGCGCCAGCGGCTCGTCGACGCGGCGGGGAAGCTCTTCTACCGGCAGGGGTTCGGCCGGACGACGCTGGCCCACATCGCCGCTGAGGCGGACGTGCCCCTGGGGAACGTCTATTACTACTTCAAGACCAAGGACGCGCTCGGTGAGGCGCTCGTCGAGCAACGGCTGGCCGAGTACCGGGCGCGGCGGGCGCGGTGGGAGAAGCGGGGCGACGCTCGGGAGCGGCTGGCCTGCTTCGTGCAGATGACCATCGAGAACCGGCGCCAGCTCGCCCGCAGTGGCTGCCCGATCGGGAGCTTCTGTTCCGAGTTGCACAAGCAGCCGGGCCCACTGCCGGAGCAGGCGAGCCGGCTCTTCGCCGACTGGCTGGAGTGGCTCGAGGATCAGTTCCGGGCACTGGGGAAGGGCGATGAGTCGGGCGGCCTGGCCGTTCATGTGCTGTCCGTCCTGCAGGGCGCCACTCTGCTCACCCACAGTTTCGGCGATCCCGCCTACATCGAGGCCGAAGCCCGGCGCCTCATGGACTGGATCGATTCCCTGTGAACCGACCCGCCGAGCCGCGGCGTGTGCTGGTCACCGGCGCGACGGGGTTTCTCGGCCGCAACGTGCTGGGCGCCCTGGCGGCCCGGCCCGGCGTCGAGCCGATCGCCGCCTGCCGGACGCCGGCCCGGCTCGATGCCCGATTCACCGGCGAGGTCCGGGCCGGCGACCTCCGCGACCCCGACTACCGGCGCACCGTGGTGAAGGACGTCGATGTCGTGTGCCACGCCGGGACCTGGTCTTCGCTGTGGGGGCACCAGGCGCAGGAGCGGTCGCACTTCTTCGACCCGGCGTGCGACCTCGTGGAGCAGGCGATCCGGGCCGGTGTCGCCCGCTTCCTGCTGGCCAGCACGGTGACGATCGCCGCGCCGAGCACCGACGGCGCACCCGTCGACGACTTCTCCCCCACCCGGCCCACCGGCTTCTGGCCCCACCTCGACCGGCTCGTCGAAATCGACGCGTTCATGCGGGAGAACAGCCGCCGTGGCACGCAGATGGTCACGATGCGGCTCGGTCACTTCGTCGGTGCCGGGAACCAGGTCGGCATCGTGGCCGCCCTGGCGCCGCGCCTGCGCACCCGTCTCGTCCCCTGGATCGCCGGCGGTCGCAGCCGGCTCCCGTTGGTGGCCGACACCGATCTGGGCGAGGCGTTCGCCCTGGCGGCCGTGGCCGACGGCCTCGACGACTTCGAGTCCTTCAACATCTGCGGCCCGGACTTCCCCACCGCCCGGGAGGTGATCGGGTTCATCGCCGAGGAGACGGGATGCCCGCGCCCGTGGTACAGCGTTCCCCGTTCCGCCGCCCACGCCTTCGGCTGGCTGATGGAGCGCCTGCACCCCGTCCTCCCGGGCAGTTCACCGTTCCTGACCCGCTCCCTGGTGCACCTGGCGGGCGACTGGTTCTGTCCCGGTGATCACGCGGCCAGGAAGCTCGGTTACGTACCCGGCAAGGACTGGCGTCCGGCGGTCCGGGAGGCACTGGCGGATCGGCAAGGGAAGGGATATCCATGGCCACGGCTCGCGCAGGACGGATGATCGCGGTCGGTGAGGCGCTGGCCGGACGGGAGCTCCTGACCGTCTCCGGCGAAGTCGTCCCCATCCCGGATCGGGAGCGCCTCGTCCATCTCCAGTTCCGGCGCTTCGCCGGATGCCCGATCTGCAATCTGCACCTGCGGTCCGTCATCGCCCGCCACGACGAGATCGCCGCGGCGGGCATCCGCGAGGTGGCCGTCTTCCACTCCTCGACGGAGGAGCTCCTCGCCCATCATCAGGCCGTGCCGTTCGCCATGGTGGCCGATCCTGACAAACGGCTGTACCGGGAGTTCGGCGTGGAAAGCTCGGCCCGGGCCCTCCTCGACCCGCGGGCGTGGTGGCCGGCGCTCCACGGCGTCGTCCGCAAGCGGCGACCGTGGCGTCTCGACCTCCACGGCGGCCCGCTGGGTCTCCCGGCCGACTTCCTCATCGACCCCGACGGCCGGGTCCTGGCCCGGAAGTACGGCACCCACGCCTACGACCAGTGGACGGTTGACGAACTGCTGGCGCTCGCCCGAGCCTGAGGGCGACGGGCCCGCCACAACCCGACCAGACCGAGGACAGCGATCACGGCGGCGGCGCCGTAGGCGAGCGGGCCCGCCATTCCCGAGTCTGATCCCGCACCGGCGCGCGGGGGCCGACGTCGTCCGATCACGTCCAGAGCCTGGCCCGGTTGCAGGCTCACCGTGGAGGTGCGGGTGACCGGGATGGCGCGCTCTTCGCTGCCGGGGGCGTCGGTGACGCTGACGGTCACGGACCAGTCGCCGGGCGGAAGCGGACCCAGGTCGGCTTCGTAGCGGCCGTCGCCGTCGAGGTCGCTCAGGTGCACGGGCCCGAACGTCGCTTCCTGCGGGCCTGAGCCGGAGGCCTCGACGACGAAGCCCGGCGCGGGCTTCCCGGAGCCGCTGTCGTTGACGCCGGCCCGGATGTGCCAGTGCTGGCCCTGGGCTTCGAGGCGGACGGTCTCCAGATAGAGGCGCACCGGTCCGGCGTAGCCGTGGTGGGCGTGGGCCGGGCCCGCCAAGCACGAGATCGCCAGGGCCGCGGCGGTGGCGAGGACGGCGACGCGGCCATGGGACCGGCTTCGTGTGAGGTTCATAGAAGTCCTCGGGCTGACTCGATGAGCTCGTGGAGGTACTTGAGGAGCGTCACGCACACCGCCATCCCCACCCCGCCGCCGGCGATCACCGCCACCGCCGCCCGCAGGCGGACATTGCCTCCACCGGCCGGGACCGGTTCGGGAGCGGCCGTCACGAGCGGTGCGGCGGTGCGAACGTCGCAGGCGACACCGCCTCCGGTGGACCGACCGGCCGACACCTCATCCTCATTCCCCGCCATCGACGCCAGGGGCGGGGAGACGTCGTCGCGTGAGAGGAGGCGTCGCTGCGCCGCCCGGAGGAGGGGGATGGCGGCGCCCACCATCAGGAGGTAGAGAGCGATCTTGGTGGCCAGGGCGAGGAAGTAGGGCTTCCCGTAGGGCAGCTTGAACACGGCCTCGACGGCCGACGAGGAGAACGGTGCGTCGTAGGCCGTCGCGGTGAACGTGAGGTAGACGCCGCTTCCGGTGACGAGCCCGGTGGTGATCCACGTCGCCTTCACGATGGTGTCCAGTCGCCGCTCCAGCCGGTGGCGGCCGTGACTCGACAGGAACCGCCGGGCCCCGGGCAGCGCCAGGGCGATGAGCAACGCCACGCAGGCGAACCAGGCGGCGGCCGCCACGGCGTGGCCGAAGAGCACGGCCACGTCGCCGACACTGGCCGAGATCTCGGCTCCCGGCACCTCGTCCGTCGTGATCTCGTCGGTCGCCAGGTCGAACGGGACGCTGCCTTGCGCCAGCGGCGCCGGCGACATCCGCGGGTCGGTGCGCTCTTCCAGGACCACGGCGACGAAGGTCCAGGCGCCGCCGTGGTCGACGATCACCGTGCAGTCGAAGACGCCCGGCGGCGTCCGGGCGTCGACGTCGTTGGTGTGACCGCAGGCGAAGGACGGCGTCTTCTCGCCCTGCTGGTTGGTGGCCTGGGCGAAGACGACATGGCGCTCGGGCGGCCCGCCGGTGACCCGGTCGCGAACCGTGACCCGGTAGGCCACGCTCAGGTTCGACAGGATCGACGTCCTCGGCCGGGTGTCCCGCTCGATCTGGAGATCGAACCGGGGCGCGGTCTGCGCCTGCGCCGCCGAGCCGGCGCCGAGGAGGACGACCGACGCCAGGAGCCCGCCGCGGACCGGATGTCTCCCCTGTCGCGTCGCCGCGGTCCTCATTCGACCAGCGTGGTCTTGGCGTCCCACTTCCCGTAATAGGAACTGACCTTCACCCGGGCCTCGGTGAACTTCTTCTGGAACCACTCCTGGAACAGGGCCCGCCGTTCCTGCTCGGCCAGGAACTCGGTCAGTTCGGGACGGAGGTCGTCGAGGGTGAGCCGGGGCACGGTCTGGCGCCGCTCGAGGCGGACCACGACCCATCCGGCCGCGGGAATCGGATCACTGACGCCACCGGGCGGAAGCTGCCCCAGCGAGTCGAGGACCGCGGCCGGCAACGGCGCCACGACCGGATTGACGTCAACGGTCGCCACGTCGTCGGCCCCCAGCGCCCGGGCGGCATCGCCGAAGGCCGCTCCCTCCTGCACGCGCTGGCGGACCTGCTTGGCCGGCTCTTCGGCGCTGAAGCGGGCCACCTGGGCGGTGGCCTTCCAGTTGCGGGCCAGGAGCGGACCGCGGCGTTCGTACTCCGCCGCCACGGCGCTGTCGGAGATCGAGACATCGGGGTAGAGCTTCCTGGCCATCTCCCGGCTCAACCGGCCGGCCCGCAGCTCGCGGGCGAAGTCCTCCCGGCGCTGGCCGATCTTCGTGTAGCCGTCGGGCTGAATGAGGTCGGCGGCGGCGCCGTAGTACGACTCCGGCTCGCTGGCGACGCCCATCGTGGCGGCCAGGTGTTCCAGGAACGTGAGCTTGATCTGGTACTCGAGCACCCACTTGGCCACGTCGTCGCGGGGGATGTCCTCACCCATCGGCTGCGTCTGCTGTCGCCGGAGATAGGCGTCGATGATCGCCTCGGTTTCGGAGGAGGCGACGTTGATGCCCTCCACCACGGCGGCGACCTCCGGCCGGTCCCCGCCCTGTGAGCAGCCCGCGCCGAGCAGCGTGGCCGCGATGACGACCGTCACGACGGCGCGGCGGACATGGCGGGGGCGGTTCAATGTTGCGGCGCTCCTTCCGGGGCCGCGCCGGCGTCGAGCGCCTGCCGGAGCCACCAGCTGGTCGGGTCGTGTTTCGGGGTGGCCTCCCGCAGCTTCCCGGGAAGGTCGTTGGGCGCGTCGACGCGCCGGCCGGCGACGAGCGAGCGGAGATCGTCCATCATCCGGCGGGGGATGAGGTAGAGCCGCCCGCCGTCGGCGCGGCGGCGGGCGTAGACCCCGCCGTTGGTGAACGTCGCCGCGCCGAGGACGATCTCGTGGGCCTGCCCGCGGGCGTCCTCCACCCGGAACGTGATCTCCGGGTTCGTGAGCCCGTACTCCGGGGCCGAGGTGTCGGCGGCCAGCGAGCGGTAGGCCTGCAGCGGGAAGAGCCGCTCCTCGACCGCGGGCATCAGGCCTTCCAGCTCCGGCGAGGCGCCGGCCCCGCCGCTCCACGATCCGGCCTTGGAACGGGTGAGCTCGACGTGCCGGTCGCCCGACGCGACGGCGATCCGGCGGACCTCCGACGCCGACAGCGGGAGCACCGTGGCCGGGGGCTCCCCCTTCCGCTCCCCGGTCAGCGACCGGCTCACGGCGGCGGCACCGACGATGGCCAGCGTCACGCACACCGACGAGGCGGCGACCCGCAGGGCCGGATGACCGAGCAGCTTCATCCTCGCCGCAATCTCAGGACGGCCCACGGCAGCGGCAGGAGCACCGCCAGGGCGGGGAACACGATGCCCTGCCGGACGAGGCGCTCCTTCTGCGCCTCCGTGAGGATCACCTTGGTGAAACCGTTGACCGGCCGGCCGGCGGCCAGGACGTCGTCCTCCTGGGCCACCCACTGAATCATGGCGGTGGCGAAGTCGCGGTTGCCGAACATGTCGAACAGTCCGTTGGTCAGCACTTCGGCCGTGCCCACGACGCCGATGCGGGTCCGGGCGATGGACGGGCTGTCCTTCCCACCGTCGATGCGGCTCCAGTCCACCAGCGCCGCCAGCGGGAACGGCCCCTCCCGGCGGCTGTCGCCTTCACCGATCCAGCTCTTCGGACTGGACCGGACCAATTCGACGAAGGCCTGGCGCTCCCGGGCCGCCTCGTCGCCTTGGACGGGCCGCGTGTTCGTCAGCACCAGGGGAATTCCCTGCTCGTGCAGCCGGGCCACCGGAGGGCTGGCTCCGGTGCCGTAGTCGAGCGTGACGATCGACGCCGGGTCGGCGGCCAGGGCGCTGGCGTCAGCCACGAGGCCGCTTCCGATGCTCACTCCCCACGGTTCGAGAACGGTGTTCAGCTGCTGGCGGGGTACCTCGGCCGTGCCGTCGGCCAGGACGAGCAACCGGCCGTTGGTCTCGGCGTAGCCCCGCAACAGCTGCAGCTCTTCGGGGAGGAACGGCGTCCGGGCGCCGGCCACGATCACCACCGCGCAGCGGGCCAGCCGGCCCGGCGCGCCGGGGGCGGCCAGGCCGATCCGGTGCGGCTCGTAGGCCATGGTCCGCAACGCGCCGGAGAGCTTCGAGGCGCCGACGCGGCTCTCGTCGGAGAAGTCCCGCTCGCCGTGGCCGGCGGTGAAACAGGCCATCGGCCTGGTGGCCCGCGACAGGCGCAGCAGCGCGCTGGTCAACGCGCCCTGGGTCGACTGCGTGAGCACCTCACGGCGATCTCCCACTTCGACCAGGGCTTCGCCGTGACCGCCGATGCCGGCCTGGCGGGCCCGGCCGGGCTGCAGGTCGGGATCGATGACCTCGAGGTCGAGGCGGAGACCGGCCGCCCGGTACTGCTTCACCAGCGCCCGGAAACTGGCCGCGTCGTTGCTGATGGGAGCGGCGAAGCCGGTGATGCGGACCGGCTCGTCGAGCTTCGACAGCCGCCGGATCACGTCCCGGGTGACCTGGGTGACGCTCAGCCGGCTCTCCGGGGTCAGGTCCACCTGCCCTTCGAAGTCGCCGGCCAGCGCCACACCGCCGCCCCACAGCACCAGCACGCCCCCGACCGCCGCGCCCCGGCGGAGCAGCGCTCCGATCTTCTGCCCGGGACGGTCCCGCTCCAGCGCCGCCACCGTCAGACCGAGACCGACGAGCGTGGCCACCACGAAGTAGGCGACGTCGTCCCAGTAGATGACCCCCCGGGGGAAGGACGTGGAGTGCTGCGTCGGCCCGAGCGACGCCAGCGTGTCGCCGATCCAGCCGGGGGCGTAGTCCAGCACCCGCAGGAACAGCAGGAGCCCGAAGCCGAGGAAGGCGGCCGCCGCCGGGGAGGAGGCCCGGGCCGAGACCATCAGCGCCAACGCCGAGAAGGCCATGGCCATGAGCAGCAGCCCGATGTATCCCCCCGCCGTCCGGCCCAGCTGGATGTCCGCCACGCGGCCCACCAGGTGGTAGTAGAGCCACACGATGCTGGACAGCACCCACAGGAAGAGGGTGTTGCCGGCGAACTTGCCGAGAACGAGGCTGGTGCGCGACAGGCGCCAGGCCAGCGTGATGTTGAGGGCGCCGGTGCGGCGCTCCTCGGCGAAGGACCGCATGGCCACAACCGGCACCAGTACGAGCAGCGTGCTGGCGACGTTGGAGTAGTAGTGCTCCAGGTCGGGGATCTCGGTGGAGATCAGGATGTTGACGAAGAAGATCCCGGAGAGGACGAAGTAGGCGGCGGCGATGGCGTAGGTCTGCGGCGACCAGGTCAGGGCCCGCAGCTCGCGGCGGAAGACATGGAGCGTGCTCATCGGCCCACCGCCCGGCGGAAGGCCTCCTCGAGGGCGTCCCCGGCCGGTTCGACGCCGGTCACCAGCCATCCGTTGGCGCTCAGGTGGGCCACGAACCGGCCGACCGCCTGACGGTTCTCGGCCTGCACCAGCAGTTCGTGGTCTTCGGCGCCCGACACCCGCACCCGGAATCGGGTTGACGGGGCGTCCGCCATCCCGGCGGTCGAGCCGTCGTAGACGAGCTGACCCTGACTGAGGACCAGAACGCGGGAACACAGCTTGCGCGTCTCATCCAGGCTGTGGGTGGAGACGAGCACCACCCGTTCCTCGCCGTAGCGCTGCAGGACGGACCGGATCTCGATCACGTGCAGCGGATCGAGCCCGGCCGAGGGCTCGTCGAGGATGAGGACGGGCGGGTCGCCGAGCAGCGCCTGGGCCAGCCCGACCCGCTGGCGGTACCCCTTCGAGAGGTTGTTGATGATCCGGGAGCGGACGCCGACGAGCCCGGCCCGCTCCAGTGCGGCCTCCACCGCCGCCCGGCGCTCGGAACGGCGAATGCCCTTCCCCTCGGCGGCGAAGCGGAGGTAGTGGTCCACCCGCATCTCGGGCGGGAACGACACCCGCTCGGGCATGAATCCGACCCGACCCCGGGCGTCGCGGGCCCGCCACGCCGGATCGACGCCGGCGATGCGGACGTCTCCCTCGTCCCAACCGCACAGCCCCGCCAGGCAGCGGACGAGCGTCGACTTCCCCGCTCCGTTGGGACCGAGGAGACCGGTGACCCCGGGCGCGAGCTCGAAACTGATGTCCTGGACCGCCCGGCGGGCGCCGTACGACTTCGTCAGGTGCGAGACCGAAACCAGTGCCGGAGCGGGAGGAGCCGGAGGCGGCAGCACCGCCTCAGGCTCGGTCTCCTCCCCTTGCCGGGTGTCGATCACGGTCTGCGTCATCGGATCTCAGTAGAAACCGAAGGTCGGGTCGTCCATGTAGCCGTAGCCCTCGGTCGGCGCCGGCGTCCCCACGACCTCGTACCGGCCGGCGGCCCGGCTCACCCCGAGGCGGAATCCGAAGCCCTCACCGATCTGGTTCTGGCGGGCGGCGAAGCCGAAGAGCCCGTCGAGGGCCGAGATCTCGACCACGTACCGGCTGCTCTTCGAGTAGCCGATCCGGGGTTCGAGGATGCGCAGCCCGTACTTCCCGAGGGTCTTGAAGGAAGCCTGGCCGCCTTTCACCTGCCCGTTGAACTGCTGCGGCAGATCCTTGCCGACCACACCCTGACCGGCGAGCGCGATTCCGGTGGCGCCGGCGCCGCTGTTGCTCTGCCCGTCGGTGATGTTGCTGAGTTCGATGCGG
Organism: Actinomycetota bacterium; assembly: GCA_040756995.1. Lineage (GTDB taxonomy): Bacteria > Actinomycetota > Acidimicrobiia > IMCC26256 > BP-133 > BP-133. The sequence goes on from JBFLYK010000028.1 coordinate 42,073, forward strand.
TAGGAGATCGTCGGCTCGGCCGACGGCTTGAACTCCACCTTGAGCCAGGACACGACGGTGCCGATCGACAGCTTCCCGACCTTCAGGCCGTGGACCTTGTTGGTGGTCTCGGTCACGACGACGTCGTCGACGACCTTGTTCGTGCTGTCGCTGGACGAGCCTTCGAAGCTGAAGTTCTCGCTCAGGTACCGGCCCCACGTGGCGCTGGCCGTCCCCGACGTGGGCGACGAGCACTCGGACTTGGCCGTCGGCCCGTTGGGGAACGTCGCCTTCTCCGCCTTGGGGGCGAAGCGCGTCTCCGGGTTGGCGGAGTGCGCCGTGGTGGGGTTCCCGTACTGACGATCGGACAGCTCGTAGGCGAGCATGTCGACGGTCACCCCGCCGCCGCCGGTGTCGACGAGCGTGCCGAGCGCCTCGCAGCGGGTCGGGAGCGCGCCCTCCAGCTGCGACCAGGTCCCCGGTGATCCCGCCGTGAGCTCCTCGGGGATCTGGGCGTAGGGCTCAAAGGGATGACCCCACACGTCGACCTTCCAGACGGTGTCCTCGTCGGCGGCTCCGGCCGGGGCGACGAGCATCGTCGCGGCCAGCGCCGCGGCGAGGGCGCTCGCGACCCGAATTCCAGCTCTGCCCCTCATGGTTTCCCCCTCCTTTGTGTCACAGAACAGTGGCCAAGCGTTCGGCGTCCACCGCCGACTCGGAGACGAAGCGGCCCTTCTCGAGCACGAGCCGCCGGCTCGACGCGGCGGCCGTGGTGTGGACGTGGACCTCGTCGACGACGACGACGGCGAGGCCTTCGCCGCACAGCTTCTGCAGCGCTTCGGTCAGCGTCGCCACCACCAGGGGCGCCAGGCCCAGCGACAGCTCGTCGACCAGGAGCAACCGGGGACGGGACATCAGCGCCCGGCCCACGGCCAGCATCTGCTGTTCCCCGCCGGACAGTGATCCGGCCCGCTGCCCGGCGCGGCTCCCCAGGATGGGGAACAGTTCGTAGACCTTCTCCATCTCGCCGGCCAGCTCCCGTTTGGCCAGCGTGTTGGCGCCCGTCCGCAGGTTTTCCCGCACACTCAGGTTGGGGAAGATCCGCCGGCCCTCGGGCACCATGGCGACACCCCGGGCGATCCGGGCGAACGTCGGCAGATGGGTGATGCGCTCGCCCCCGAAGAGGACCTCCCCGACCGTGACGTTGGTCACGCCCAGGATGGTCTTCAGCAGTGTGGAGCGGCCGGCACCGTTGGCGCCCACCACCGTCAGCCATTCGCCGGCCTCGACGGTCAGATCGAGGTCGAACAGGACGGGAAGGCGGCCGTATCCGGCCCGGATCCCCCGCAGCTCAAGCATCGGCACGAACCTCTTCCCTCGTGTAGTCCTCCCCCAGGTACACGGCCCGGACCTCGGCGTCGGCGGCGATCTCGTCGGGGGTGCCGGCGGCAATGATCTGCCCCCGGCTGAGGACGTAGACGAGGTCGCAGTTCTCCAGCACCGCCTTGACGTAGTGCTCCACCAGCAGCACGGTCAGCCCGAGGTCGTGCTCCAGCCGGCGGATCAGCGTGAACAGCGCCGCCGCTTCGGTGGCGTCGAGGCCGGCGGCCGGCTCGTCGAGGAGCAGCAGGCGAGGCCCGCTCATGAGGCTCCGGCCGATCTCGACCCGCCGCTGCGCCCCGAAGTCGAGGTTGCGGACGAGCTCGTCCCAGTCGCCGACGACGTCGAGGAGTTCGGCCACCGCCCGGGCCACCTCTTGCGCCTGCCGCTCCCCGCGGAGAGCCCGGGGGAGGCCGGCCACGGCCTCCACCACGTTGCCGGGGATCATGAGATAGGCACCGGCCAGCAGGTTCTCCCCGACGGTGAGGTCGAGGTTGACCCGGCTGGACTGGAACGTGCGGGAGAGACCGAGGGCGGCCCGGTCCCACGGCGGTTCCTGGCTGACGTCCTCGCCGAAGAGCAGGACGGTGCCGGCATCGGGCTTGCGGAGCCCGTTCAGCACATCGAACAGCGTCGACTTCCCGGCCCCGTTGGGGCCGATCAGACCGACGAGCTGGCGGGCCGGGACTGTGAGCGACACGTCGTTCAGCGCCTGCAGGCCGCCGAAGGCGACCGAGATGCCATTGGCCACGAGCACGTCGCCGACGTCGGCCCGCTGCGGCAGGTACTCCTCGAGCACCTCCAGCGCCCGGGTATAGGCGTCATGCCGGTCGTTCTCGTCGGCCGCCCCCATGTCGCCCGCTTCCCGCAGGTCGATGGCCTGACGTCGGGCCCGGCTGGTCTTGAAGTTGTGGAGCTGCTCCAGGACGAGCCCGCTCACCCCGGTGGGCCCGACCAGCGTTCCGGTCAGCAGACCCACGGCGCCGAGCATCAGCGGGGAGATGTGGAAGGCCTCCAGCGCCTGCGGGGTCACGGCGAAGGCCATCGCCACCACCGTGACCGCCAGCAGCGAGCGGAAGCCGGCCATGACCGGGATGGCCAGATAGATCAGCGAGAAGATGGCCAGGTAACTGATGTAGCTGGGCGGCGTCGGGTACAGGGGGGCGGTGACGACGCCGGCCAACCCGGCGAAGAAACCGGCCAGGGCGAAGGCGAAGATCTTGGCCCGCCACGGCGACACGCCCACGGCCGAGGCGGCCTGGCGGTCGGTTCCGGCCAGCATCAGCCCCCGGCCGAAGCGGGAGGCCCGCAGCCGGGCGAGGAACACCAGCACGAGACCCAGCACGGCGAGGACGAACAGGAAGTAGGCCCGGTCGGAGTCGAGGTCGACGCCGAGCAGCGACGGCCGGGGAATGGGGTTCTCGGGGTCCGTCTCGATCAGCGTGATGTTGGAGAAGAACGTCTTCTCGATGGTGACCTGCAGCGCCAGGGTCAGGATGATGATGTAGATCCCCGACAGCCGGGCCGTAGCCAGGGAGACGAGCAGCGACATCCCGACGGCCACACCGATGCCGAGGCCGGCGGCGGCCAGGTACGGCCAGCCCCAGCCGTCGCCTCCCCGCATGGCGAACCCACACAGGTAGATGGCCGTGGCCGTGAGGCCGGCCTGGGCCAGGCTCACCTCCCGGGCCCAGCCCGTCAGGACGAGCAGGCCGAGGGTGGAGATGGCCAGCACGAGCCCCGTGGTGACCGTGAAGAGCCAGTACTGGGGAGCGGTGAACGCCCACAGGCCGACCGCGGCCGCCCCGAGGGCGCCGGCAACCCAGCGTTGCTTGCCGATCACAGACTCTCGACCTCCAGCACCTTGATCGGCCGCAGCCGGTTGATGAGCAGGACCAGCCCGAAGAGGGCGGCCATGATGGTGACTTCCTGACTCCCGATGGACATCTGGCCGAAGACCCCGGCGGTCAGCAGGGCTTCGCCGACGCCGAGGAGCACGCAGCCCACCAGGGCCAGAGTGAAGCTGGTGAGCCCGCCGAGGACGGAGACCGTCAGGGCCCGCAGGAACACCGTGAGCAGCTCGGGCACGAGCATGCCCACCGTCGCCGTGACCAGCGCCCCGGCGAAGGCGGCCAGGGCCCCGGCGAAGGCGTAGACACCGGCCCCGACCTTGGTGAGCGGAACACCCACGAACCGGGCGGCCTCGACGTCGTCGGCGACGGCCCGGATGTTCACTCCCGTCTGCGTGCGCATCAGCACGAAGCCGAGAGCGGCGATGATTCCGACGAGGATCAGCAGCGTGGCGACCTGGTGCCTCGTGATGACGCCACCGAAGATCCGGTGGACCTCGTTGCCGAAGATGCTCGGGACACGGGTGCTCTGGGGCTCGATCAGCGTCGACGTGATGGCGATCAACCCCAGCAACCAGGCCAGCGAGTAGACGGTGAGGTTGAGCCGGGGCCAGTTGCCCATCCGCTTCCCGGTCACGGTCAGCCCGTAGGCCAGGCCGATCAGCGTGCCGAGCGCCACCACCAGGATGAGGCCGGGCCACTCGCCCATGCGGACCTGGGAGGCGTCGGGGGCGAAGTTGCCGGTCTCCCCCGAGTCGTAGGTCAGCCACCAGTAGAAGTGAGCGGCGAAGACGGCGATGCCGCCGTGGATGAACCCGATGGTGCGGCTGACCCGGTAGGTCAGCACCAGGGAGACGGCCAACAGGCCGTACAGGCCGGCGGCGGCCACACCCAGCGCCACGGCCGGACCGACCAGTTGGGTATGGAATTCCAGAGCAAGCGGGCTCATCGGGTCACCTTCGTGCGCGTGGAGTCAGACACAGACGGGATGCGAGAGGCCGGGTGGATCCGACCCGCCCAGGGAGGGGCGGGTCGGATCCACCACCGGGCGGGCTAGTTGTCCGGCGGAGGAGCGGTGATGACGAACTGACCCGGGTCGGGGATCCAACCCCTGGTCTTGCCGTCGTCGCCGGACTGCGTCTCCGTGCTGACGTACTTGTAGACGTACTCCTTGGTGTTGACCGTGTTCTCCCCGTAGCGCTTCCCGGGTTCCCACATCACGGCCTGACCGAGGCCCGGCCCCGTCTCCCAGCGCTGGCTGTTCATGCACTGCATCAGCGCGGGACGGGTCAGGTTCGGGCCGATCCGCTTCATGCACTCGATCATGGCCTGCGTCCCGAACCACTGCCCCTGGAGGACGTGGTGCGACAGGCCCTTGTTGTTGGGCACGTACTTCCGCTGCCAGGCGATGTGGTCAGGGCCCCACAGCAGGTAGGTCGTGTTGTTCCAGTAGCCCTTCTTGGCCGGGTAGTCGCCGATGATCCCGCCGAGCGGCTCGATCGTCTTGTGGTTGGCGACCATTCCCATGGGAGGCCAGTAGTCCTGCTGGTGGGCGTCGATCATGAACCGGGCGCCGACGAAGGCGTCGATCGAGTAGTCGAAGATGAAGTCAGGGTTGGCGGCCCGGGCGGCGATGATGTCGCCCGACATGTCCGGCGTGCCGGAGCGGTAGGTGCGCTTGAAGACCTGCTTGGCGCCGGCCTTGTTCATGTGCTTTTCGACGTTGGCGCAGGCGGCCTGGGAGTCGGGGATGTTCAGGCACAGGACGCCGTAGGTCTTCGGCTTCTTGGTGTTGGCGGCCCAGATAGCCGTGGCCGCTCCCTCCTGGCGCATGTCCATATGGATCGGGAACGAGTACTCGTTCTGCCACTCCACCTGGTAGAGGCTGCAGGGCGAGAAGGCGGGGATCTGGTCCCGCTTGAGGTCGGCCTGGTACTGGTCCTCGCTGAGGCTGCACCCGGCACTCATGGCGAAGATCTTGTCCTGCTCGACGAGCTTCTTGTAACAGGCCCGGGTCCGGGCGGGGTCACCCGGTCCGTCGTCGCAGTCGATGTACGTGAGCTTCCGGCCGTAGATGCCGCCGTTGTCGTTCACGATCTTGAACAGGACACGCTGTTCCCGGGTGATCGGCTCCCAGACCTGCTCGGCCAGGCCGAGCCAGCCGTACATCATGATCCCGCCGAACTTGACCTCGTCGGCGGTCACGCCCCGGTCGGTGGCACCGCCGTTGCCCTCCTTGGGGGCGGGAGCCGGCGTCGGCACCGCGGGGACGGACGACGGGCCGCCGGGGGTGGGAGCCGCCGACGACTTGGCCGCCGGTGAGGACGGGCTCCCCGCGGCCGGGGCCTGGCCCGCCGCGGCCGCCGTCTTGGACGCCGCGCCCGTGGCGCCCTTGGCCGACGGCGAAGCGTGACCGCCGGACGGCGCGGCCGCCGTGGCCGCGGTCGCGTCAGCCGCCGGAGCGGCCGCCTGGTCCGCCGCCGGGGTCTCCGGGGCCGGTTGCGCCGTCTCCGGAGCCGGTGCGGCCGCCTGGGACTGCTCCGGCGTGGCCGGCCGAGCATTGCTGCTCTTGTCCTTGTCCGAACCGCCGCAGGCCCCCAACAACAAGGTGGCCGCGGCCGCTAGAGCGACGATCCTCGTACTTCGCATATGTTCACTCCTTACTGCGGTCTCCGTGGAGGCTGCGTCTCGTCGTGTGTTTGCGAGGGCTGGCCGCAGCGCCGACCATGGACCAGCAGGGAACGCGGGTATCGCGCTCTCGAGTACCCCCCTCCCTGCACCGAATGTCGCATTCGGGCGGGTCCGCCGGTACACCCAGGTGGAGAGTTCCAAGTGGGTGGTCTCGGCGGTTGTTCAGGGAGCGAACTCGGTGCCGAGGATCCGGCGGGCCACGACGAGCTGGGCGATCTGGGCCGTGCCGTCGCCGAGCTCCAGGCCGATGATGTCCCGGAGGCGCTGGCCGTGGGCCAGCTCGGAGCTGTACCCGGCGTGACCGCTGGTCAGCAGGGCCTGGTGGGCGGCCTCGACCGACACCACCGGCGCCCACCACTTCACCATGGCCGCCTCTTCGGCGTGGGCCAGGCCGGCGTCCTTCCGCCACAACGCCTCGTAGGCCAGCAGGCGGGCGGTGTGCACCTTCGTCTGGCATTCGACCAGGGGGAAGGCCACGCCCTGGTAGGCGCCGATCGGCCGGCCCATCGACCGCCGGTCGCGGGCCCACTGCCACGCCTCGTCGAGGGAGGCCTGGGCGCAGCCGATGCACATGAGGGCGATCAGCGCCCGGGAGAAGTCGAAGCCCTGCATGACCCGCACGAAACCTTCGCCCTCCCCGCCCACCAGGGAACCGCCTGGGGCCGGATGGCCGTCGAAGATCAGCGATGCCCGTCCGGCGCTGCGGCCGCCGAGGTCTTCGAACCCCGTCCGCTGCAGGTACCGGTCGTCGAGCGTGACGTAGAAGGCGCTGACCCCCCGGGCTCCGTCTCCACCCGTCCGGGCGAAGACCAGCGCCGTGTCGGCGTGGAGCCCGAGGGTGATGGAGGTCTTCTCCCCCACGAGGCGCCAGCCGTCGCCGTCGCGCTCCGCCCGCATCCGGAGGTGGGCGGCGTCCGAGCCGTGATCCGGTTCGGTGAGCGCCAGGGCGCAGACGGCCTCCCCGGAGGCGATGGGGGGCAGGAAACGGTCCCGCTGGTCGTCGTCGCAGGCGTGGTTCAGGACGTCGCCGACCAGCGACGCCAGCAGCAGGACGTAGGCGGTGTTGAAGTCGGCGGCGGCGATCTCCTCGTGGGCGATGCCGGTCGTGACGCAGTCGGCCGCTCCGCCGCCGTAGGCCTCGGGGATCCGCAGCCCCAGCAGCCCCATGGCCGCCAGCTGGTCGACGACCTCCCGGCGGAAGCGGGCCAGGCGGTCGTCCTCGATGTAGTGGGGGGCCAGCTCGTTGGCGGCGAATTTGCGGAGCTCGGACCGCAACGCCTCCTGTTCGTCGCTGAAGTCGAACCGCACCGGGCCTCAGCCCTCCTCGTCGGGGCTGGCCACGAAACAGAGGAAGCCGTACAGCGCCGGGAGGTGGCGGACGAGGCCGCGGATGCGCAGCCGGCCGGTGGCCAGCTTCTTGAGGACCGACCGCCCGTTGTCGTCCCAGACCACCGGGAGACCGCGCCAGCCCACCTTGAACATCGTGAACTGCACGAAGGTGGCGTTGTCGCACTCGACGGCCAGGTCGGCCCTGCCCGACCGGCCCCTCTCCACCGTGGCGTCCCCGTTCCGGAACGTCACGCTGGCTGACTGACCCACATCGGTCACATGGGCCGACAGCACGAAGTCGAGCCGGTCGAAGATGCGCTTCTTCTCCGGTTCTTCGAGCTTCTCGTCGACCACCCGGGCCAGCAGGCGCGCCACGCCGTTGAGTTCCCCCACCGTTGTCACCATGCCCGCAGTCATAACCCGCCGGGCGCGGGCGCCCCACCCCCAGGTGGGTGAGCCGTCGCCGGCTCAGGTGGCCACGGAATAGAACGGTTCGGAGAACAGGCGCCGCTCAGGCAGGCCTTTGGCGGTCAGCAGCGCTTCGGTGGCGTCGCACAGCGCCACCGAGCCGGCGACGTAGGCGTCGTGGCCCGAGGCGTCCGGCACGTCCCGGGCGATGCGACGGATGATCGGCCCCAGCCGGAGCAGCGCCGATCGCTGGGTTTCGAGTTCCACGATCACCAGTTCGAAGCCGGGAAGGTCGGCAGCGATGCCGTCGAGCTCGTCGGCCAGGGGCAGGACAGGGCTCCGGGTGCCGTAGTACAGGCGCACCGGTGGTGCGCCGCCGGTGGCCCGCAGCTCGCGCAGGATCGCCAGCAGCGGACCGAGGCCGGCTCCGGTGGCAGCCATCAGCACCGGGCGCTCGGCCGGGCGGTGGTAGAGGCGGCCGAACGGGCCGAGCACGGTGACAGGCTCGGCGGCGGTGATCGTGAGGGCGTCGAGGACCCGGCGGTGAGCGGAGTCGATCAGGAAGGTGAGGTCGCCGGACGGGTCGGGCGGGTGGGTCATGGAGTACGAGCGACGTTCACCGGTGCCGGGTAGGCCGATCTCGACGTACTGACCGGCCCGGTAGGAGAGAGCTCCCTCGGGGCGAAGGCGCAGCTCGAAGAGATCGGCCGACGCCGGGGCGAGCGACACGACCCGGGCCGTCCGTTCCTGCGGCGGGATGAGGACGCAGCCGTCGGGGGCCGGCTGTTCGCCGAAGGGGGAGATCACCAGCGGGCTGCGGGCGTAGGTGGAGCAGAGCAGGACGCCGCCCTCCTCCAGTTCCCGGTCGGAAAAGGCGTAGGGGGAGGCGCCGCGGGTCACGACGTCGCCTTCGATCACCAGGTATTTGCAGCTGGTGCACTTCCCGTGCCGGCAGCCGTAGCGGAGGTCGATCCCCTGGCGGAGGCCGGCGGTGAGCACGTCCTCGTCCTCTTCGACGAGAAACACCCGGTCCCCCGGCAGGAGCCGAACGGGATAGAGACCGACCGCTTCAGCGACCGGGCCCATCGGTCTTCCCGTTCGGCGATTCCCCGTTCGGCGCTACGGGGGAGATCACGAGGACCGTGTCGTCGACGTCGATCTGACCGAAGTAGGCCGACAGCGTGACGAGGAACGACGACATCGCCAGATCCCGGCCGAGGTAGGCGGAGACCTCGCGCAGATCGATGCGGATGTCCCGGGTGGTCATGACCCGGAAGTAGGTGACATGGTCCTCGACCCGGATGTCCGCCGACTGGTCGAGCAGGTGATTGATGGTGGCATCGGCTTCGTCGCTCTTCATCAGGCAGATGCCCACGTTTCCGGTCGTCACCGTTCACCACCTCAGCTCGAGATTGAAACGTTCCAGCTCTGCGGCGCACCCGGCGATCACGGCGTCGCGGGCTTCCTCTCCCACCACCGGCCGCATGGTGGGCAGGTCGAAGATCGGCAGAAAAGCATCGACGGCGGCCCGCACGGGCGGGCCCCACAGATCGATCCAGTCCTGGAGGACCTCCCGGTTCTCGGCCGCCGGGACGGGGCGGCCGGCCCGGTCGACGTCGGCGGTCACCATCTCGACGAGCGCCCGCACCGCCCGCTGGTAGCGCTGCCGGTCCCGTTCGGCGGTGATGGCGATCACCGGTGTCACCGGATCGCCGTTGACCGAGGCGAAGCGCCGGAAGAAGTGGCGGCCGACGAGGGTCGAGAGCAGTGGATCGACCAGCAGGCCGCAGACGATGACGATCTCGCCCCAGTCGTCCGCGGCCATCAGCCGTTCGACGACGCGCCGGGCCGGCTGGAGGGCGGGGTCGGACAGCCAGGCGTCCCGGCCCAGGCCGTCGGGGATCCCGCCGAGCTCCTGTTCGAGCTCCAGCCCGAAGGTGGCGATGGCCTGCTGATGGCGCAGCCGGTCGACAGCGGTGAAGGTGATCATCATCGTGAGGGTGTCCGACAGCGCCAGCCGGATCGACCGGTTGAGCGCCAGGAAGAGGCCCCACTCGAAGAACCCATAGGCCTGGTGATACCGGGCCAGGATCTCCCGGGCCCAGAACCCGTCGAGGTCGGCGAAGTACCCGTTGCTCCGGGCCGAGTCGAGCAGGCTGGCCACGGCCCGCTCTTCCACGACCTGCTGGCGCATGTACGTCCGCTGCCAGAGGGCGGAGGGATCGCGGTACTGGAACCAGTCGGGGTGGCGCAGCCGGGTCGACGACTGCTCGAACAGGCTCTTGCCGTCCGGCGCCAGGACGAGCCAACCGCCGAAGTCGTAGTGGTCGACGTCGGGCTGCACGTGGCAGATGGCGGCCTCGTAGTCGGACAGGCGCCGTCCGGCCGGCTGGATGTAGGTGAGCTCCCGGGGCGAGTAGAACCCGTCGGCGGGTTCCGTCGTGGGCATCGCCGTCATGCGATGACCGGCAGGGTTTCGGCGTCGACGTCGCGCAGCGGGTCGCGGATCTCGATGCCCAGGCGGCGGATGTCGTCGATGGTCCAGAGGTGCTTCTCGTCGGTGTGCAGGTGGGGCTGCCCGACGAGCGTCTTTCCGTCGGAGCGCAGCAGACCGACGCGCTCGATGTACTCGTCGAGGCCCATGCCGTCGTAGAGCTCGAGCCAGGTCGCGCACTGGTAGCGCCAGGGCGCCTCCCGGAACAGCGTCTCGCACGGCTCGGAGCACAGGGCGTGCTTGCGGCCCTCGGCGTCGCGGACCAGGCGGGTGTCGGCCAGATCGGGCCGGGGGAGGACGGCCGGCATGTGGCACACCCGGCACAGGGGCGGGATCGATTCGACCAGACTCAGGGCCAGCGCGCCGTTGGCCGGGTCGGACATCTCCTCGTACTGACGCCAGAACGAGCCGTAGTACCGCTCCCAGCCCGGGTACTTGTCCTCCAGGTACTCGAAGTCGGCCGGCTCCATCACGTCGTGGCGCCAGTAGTGGACGGGCCACAGCGCGGCGGCCAGCATGGCGCAGGTGTGACCGCCCCAGGCGATGTCGGTGCGGATCCGCTCCGTCCACCGCGGTACCTCGAGCCCGAACGGGGCGAGGCGCTCGACGTAGCCGCCGATCCAGTCCTGCCAGATCCACTGCTCCCAGTACTCCCGGTAGGACCGCAGGCGGACCTTGGGGAAGTAGTCGTAGACGACGCCGAGGAAGCTGTCCATGAACACGTGGAGGCGCCAGAAGGCGGCGTCGAAGTCACGCTGCAGTGTCGGCAGGTTGTCGGGTTCCGCCAACAGCGCCGAGAGGGTGGCGTAACCGTTGGCCATGTGCCGCACTTCGTCGGACTGGATGTTGAGGAAGACCGACGGCGTGGCCGGGTCGTCGTTGGCGGCGGCGATCTCGGTGGCGGCCACGAACACGGCGTTGGTGTAGCCCGCCTCCCCCACCACCTGGACCTGCACCGAGCAGGTGAGCGGATCCTCGTTGAGGAAGACGTCGAAGACCGCACCCCGGGCGGCCCGGATCAGCGGGTTGACCGAGCGGGCCGACAGGGCGGAGTTGAACCCGGCCGGGTCGGGGGCGTGGCGGGCCAGGTAGCGGATGAGATACGTCTCCTGGTTGGTGTGGCGCATCTCGTCGAGCATCTGGGCCACGTACCCCTGGCGGAGCTCGGGATTGTCGACGGTGTCGACCAGCGAGGCCATGCACTTGACGGCGGCGTACTCGGCACAGGTCGTCATCGACAGCAGCGGCTTGAGCACCTCCATCCAGCGGTGCTGGGCCCGCTCCGGGCTGCGGGTCCGGGCGACGACGTCCTCCAGCGCGCCGTACTGGCGGTTGTCCTTCTCCTCCTCCATGGCGACGTAGTCGCGCAGGAGATGCCGGAACGGATCCTTGCTCCGCCTCGGGATCTTGTACTTCGTCTCCCGTATCGGCCGGCGGGCGAAGTATTCCGGCTCCCAGGCGAACTCCTTGACCCTGGCGTGGGCGGTGTCGAGGTTGGGCACGGTGCGTCTGGCTCCTAGAGCAGGCCGAACTCGCTGGCCCGGGCGATCGCCTCGACCCGGTTGCGAGCCCCGAGCTTCTGGAGGGCTGACTGCAGATAGGTCTTCACCGTGTTACGGGACAGGCCGATCGCCTCGGCGATCTCCGGGTTCGTCTCGCCGATGGCCACCCGGCGCAGCACCTCGTACTCCCGGCGGGTCAGCTCGGGGCCCGGCATCTTCGGCGCCCGGCCGGGAAGGCTGTCGCGCTCGAGGCGGGGGTCGTAGACGCTCTCGCCCCGGGCAACCCGGCGGATGGCCTCGACCAGATCGGTGTCGGCGGCGTCCTTCAGCAGGCAACCGTCGACGCCGGCCTCGATGGCCGCCTGCAGGGCCTTGTGGCCGGCGTAGGCGGTGAAGATCACGATCCGGGCCCGGGGCGCCGCCATCCGCAGGAGCTTCACCGCTTCGGAGGCCAGCATGTCGGGCAGCCGCAGGTCGAGCAGCACGACGTCCGGCCGGGTCTGGCGGGCCACCGCCACGGCCTCCTCGGCCGAGCGGGCGCTGCCGGTGACCACGATGTCGGTCGAGGAGTGGACGAGCAGCGACACGCCCTCGCACACCACCGGGTGGTCGTCGACCACCAGCAGCCGGATCCGGGCCTCGGGGGCCCGCGGCGTTCCCTCGGTCAACATGGCAGCCACGCCCGCATCGTGCACCCTCCGTCCTCATTGGTGGAGACCACGAGCTGGCCTCCCACCTGGGCCAGCCGGTTGGCGGTGGCTTCCAGGCCGAGGCCCGACGAACGAGTCCCGTTGTCGTCGGCGGGCCGGCCGAGACCGACGCCGTCATCGGCCACCACGAGGCTGACACCACCGTCGGCGGCGTGGAGGCTGACCACCACCGACCGGGCCCGGGCGTGCTTCTCGGCGTTGTGCAGCGCTTCCCGGGCCGCCTGGAGGAGCACCTTGGCCCGACCCTCCTCCAGCGCCGGGAGCTCACCGAGGACGACGCAGCCGGCCTTCATGCCCGTCCGGTCCTCCAGAGCCCGGCACTCCGCCCGCAACGCCACACCGAGCGCCACCTCCTGGGGCACCTCGTTCAGCGACCGCAACGCCTGCCGCAGCTGGGCCGACGCCTTCGCCACCTGACCTTCGATGTACTTCAGGCGGGCCCGCAACGCCGGCTCGCACTCCCGTTCCGTCTCGAGGTCGCGGGCCGCGGCCCCGATGCTGAACAGTATCGCCCCCACCGAGTCGTGGATCGTGAGCGCCAGATGGCGCCGCTCCTCGTGGACCGCCACGTCGGCCATCTCCCGGGCGTGGTCGGCGACCTCGATGGCCAGGCCGGTCTGGCGGGCGAGGCGCATCATGGCGTCGATAGTGCGGTCGGGAATCTCGCCCGGCTGGCGGGACGCGGCGCACAGCACGCCGTAGAACCAGTGGCCCCGGCTGATGGGGACGGCCACCGCCGACCGCAGCCCCTCCGCCCGCCACTGGGGATCGAAATCGTGGGTGATGCCCGGTTCCCGGAAGTAGTCGGCCACGGCGATCGGGTGGCGGAGGGTGGCGACCTTGCCCGACAGTCCCATCCCGGCCGGGATGAGGAGGTCGACGAGGGCGTCGGTGCGGTTGCCCGACACGGCGCAGATCGACAGGGTGTCGAGGTCGTCGACGCGCTCGGCGGCGAAGCCGACGTCGAGGCCGACCTCCTGGGGCACGAGGGCGGCGGCGTGACGGAAGGCCGCCGAGCGGTCGAGGAGGGCGATGACCGCGGCGTACTCCCGCTCGATCTGCTCGAGCTCCACCGAGTCGGCCGTCCGCATCGGCTCACGGTGGCACGCCTCTCTCCAGGTGACTACCTCCATGTGGAGAGGCTGTGCCCAACCGAGCACTCTCCGGCTGGGGGAGGCGGGCCGTTCCCCGGGCACCGACAATCGCCCTCCGACCGATTCCGAGCCAGGGAGGGACCGCCGCCGTGCAGGGGACGATGCAGACGACGCCGCTGACCACCACGCTGCTCATGCGGCACGGGCTGGCCGTGCACGCCGGGGCCCGGATCATCACCGACGACGCGACCGGCACGCGGGAGGCGACGTTCGCCGAGGTGGCGGCGCGGGCCGAGCGGCTGGCCGCCGCCCTGCAGCGGCTCGGGGTGCGGCCCGGCGACCGGGTGGCGACGCTGGCCTGGAACCACCAGGCCCATTTCGAGGCCTATCTCGCCGTGCCGGCCATGGGCGCCTGCCTCCACACCCTGAACCTGCGGCTGTTCCCCGAGCAGCTGGCCTGGATCATCAACCATGCCGAGGACAAGGTGCTCCTCGTCGACGAGTCGCTCACTCCCCTGCTGGCCAAGCTGGGGGACCTGCCGTCGGTGGAGCGGGTCATCGTGATCGATCAGGAGTACGAGGCGCTGCTCGCCGCCGAGGAACCAGGCTTCGCCTGGCCGGAACTCGACGAGAACACGGCCGCCACCATGTGCTACACGAGCGGCACCACCGGCAACCCGAAGGGCGTCGTCTACACCCACCGGTCGGTGTTCCTCCACGCGCTGGCCCAATGCGGCGCCGACGCCTTCGCCATCAGCCAGCGGGACCGGATCCTGCTCGTCGTCCCCATGTTCCACGCCAACGCCTGGGGTCTCCCCTTCGCCGGATGGGCGGCCGGAGCCGACTTCCTCCTCCCCGGCCCCACGCTGCGGCCCGACCACCTGGCGGCGCTGATCCGGGACCGGCGCATCACGTTCGCCGAGGGCGTCCCGACGATCTGGAACGACATGCTGCTCCACACCGAGGCCTACGGCGTCGACTTCTCGTCGCTGCGGATGATCCTCTCCGGCGGCTCCGCCGTTCCCCGGAGCCTCATCGAGGCCTACCGCGACCGCTTCGGCGTGCAGCTCGTACAGGCATGGGGCATGACCGAGACCGGACCGCTGGCGGCCATCGCCCTGCCGCCGGTCGGCACCGATCCCGAGGCGGAACTCGACTTCCGGGCCCGGACCGGCCGGATCATCGCCGGCGTCGAGGTCCGGGCGGTCGACGAGGACGGCGCCGAGGTTCCCCGGGACGGGGTGTCGGTCGGGGAGCTCGAAGCCCGGGGGCCCTGGGTCACCGGCTCCTACTACAAGGAGCCGGCGCCGGAGCGGTTCGACGACGGGTGGCTGCGGACCGGTGACGTCGGCACGATCGACGCCCAGGGGTTCATCCAGCTCACCGACCGGATGAAGGACGTCATCAAGTCCGGCGGCGAGTGGATCTCGTCGGTGGAGCTGGAGACCCGCCTGGCGGCCCATCCCGACGTGGTGGAGGCGGCCGTGATCGCCGTACCCGACGAGCGGTGGCAGGAACGGCCGCTGGCCTGCGTCGTGCGCCGCCCCGGTTCGACGGTTTCGCCCGAGGCGCTGGTCGCCTTCCTGTCCGACCAGGTGGCCCGCTGGTGGCTGCCGGAACGGTGGACGTTCATTGACGAGGTCCCGAAGACCAGCGTCGGGAAGTTCGACAAGAAGGAGCTGCGGTCCCGCCACGCCGCCGGGCTGCTGCCGGTGGTGGAGCTCGCCGACCGGTAGCCGGTCTCAAGGCGCGTGGTCGACCGGGAAGCGTTCGACGACGGTGCGCGTGCTGCCATCACGTTTCTGGACGAGCAGCCAGCGTCGCAGGGCCGGCTGCCATATCCGGTAGAACGTGATCCATTGCTCGCCCGCCGGAACGGCAGTTCGGGTCTGGTCGTTGTGGTGAGGGCTGTGAGCCTTGGCGAGACGCATGGTGGTGGAGGTTCCTCTCGTCAGGAGTGGTCACTGATCGAGCCGAACCCCCGGCCCCATGCGGGTCGCACCGGAGAGTCCTACCGCTGCCCGCCGGGCGCGCCCCGGCAGCGGGTTCTCGACGACGCTATCGACTTGCCCCATCTTGACCTTTAGCGTCCGGAGCGGGAATTTTCCGCGAGACCCACGGAACGGCACGGGGCAGGGGTGAGCCGATGGCCGAGGCCGGACGAACAGAATCGCTGGGCGAGGTGCTCAACCTGCGCCAGCTGTTGCACTACACCGTCGAGACACTGCGGCTGCTCACCATTGGGCGAGCCATCCGGGCGAGCGTGCCACGAGAGTTCTGCGAACTCTCGGCCGGTGACCAGGAGCAGGCCTGGGGTTTCGCCCGCATGGAGGAAGACGACGCCCGGAAGCTCGAGGTCCGGCTTCAGGCGCAGCGCCGCTACCTGCAGACGGCCATCGAGAACGAGGCATGCGCCCTGCTCGATCTGCACGCTGAGGATCTGCGCTACCTCGACCGACTCCTGGCCGTCTGGCAGCAGACCCGGGGGAAGAGTCGGGCCCGTCATTGTCTCAACGAACTGGCCGACACGTTGCTGGCGGGCGACGGCGCCATGGCGGTGACGGTCGCCGCGATCGAGGGCGAGGTCGAAGTGCAGACGTCGCCGATCCCGCCCGATATGCGCCGGCGCGGGCGCCGGAGCCCGACGCCGGAGTGACCAGCCTCCGTGCTGGGCGGCGGTTCATGATGAGCCGAGCATCGCCGCCGGGCCGAGGACGGCGTCCGGAATGGCGAAGGCGTCGACGAGGTCCCGGGCGTGGGGGCGGAGCTCGCCGCACAGCCGGTTGATCGCCGGCCGCAGGCGCCGGGCCTGGGATGGGGCGAGGTAGTGGTGCTCGAGCAGCCAGGCGGCCGCCGCTTCCAGGCGGACGAGTCCGTGGAGCCGGCACAGCGACGCCAGGACAGGGCGCCATTCGTCGGAGCAGGCGTCGACGGCGGCGGCGAAGCTCTCGAGCACGACCCGGTCGACGTGGGCCCCGGCGGCCTCGACGGCGTTGTCCTGGGCGGCGAGGAAGGCGTCCTCGGGGTCCTGGCCGGCGGCGATGCCCCGGCGCACCCGCAGCCCGAGCGTGGCCACCAGGTGACGCTCCCGCCAGCGCAGAGCATCGAGCTGGAATCGGAGGGCTCCGACGGGGTGCCGCAGACCGCCGGCCGTCGCCATCCGGACGGTCAGGGGCCGGGCGAGGTGGCGCACGACATCGCGCCGGGCCCCGGCTTCGAACTCGGCCCGAATGTCGGTGAGAAGGCTCCGGGCGATGAGCTGGAGCAGGACCGTGTTGTCGCCCTCGAAGGTCGTGAACACGTCGACGTCGGCCCGGATGGCCCCCAACCGCATGTCGGCCAGGTAGCCCCGGCCGCCGCAGGCCTCACGGCATTCCTGGGCCACGGCCACCGCCTGCCGGGTGGCGGCCACCTTGACCGCCGCCACCAGCGCGTCGGTGCGCCGCCGGTCGTCACCGGTCTTGCCCTCTTCGAAGGAGGACAGCGCCTCGTCACCGGCGCGGCGGACGGCGAGGTGGAGGGCGTAGGTCTCGGCCAGCGCCGGCAACAGGCGCCGCTGGTGGGTGAGGTAATCGAGGATCGGCTGCTCCGGCCGCCCCGCCGGTCCGAACTGCCGCCGCTGTTCCCCGTAACGGATGGCGATGCCCAGCGCCGTCTCGGCGGCCGACACAGCCGCTCCGGCGACGGCCACCCGGCCGGGCAGCAGGGCGACGAGCATGGCGGCGAACCGGCCTCCGGGGCCGGAGAACGGGCTCGAGTACCGGCCCTCGGCGTCGATGGCCCCGAACCGGTCGAGCAGCGCCTGACGCGGGAGCCGCACGGCGTCGAAGGTGATCCGCCCGTTGCCGACCCCGTGGAGACCGGCCTTGGCGCCGCAATCGTCGATCCTCCGGCCGGGCAGGAGCCGGCCTTCGTCGTCGCGCAGCGCCACGACGAACGGGTGGAGGCCCCGGTCGTCGCCGGCGACGACCAGCCGGGCGAACACGACGGCCCACCGGGCGAACAGGGCGTTGGCGATGTAGTCCTTGGTCGCCGCGGCATGCGGCGTCTGCAGTACGAACGCCTCGTCGGCAGGCTCGTACCGGGCGACGGTTTCGAGATCGCGGATGTTCGAGCCATGACCGGTCTCGGTCATGGCGAAGCAGCCGGTCGTCTCGAACCGGCCACAGCCGGGCAGGAACCGCTCGTGATGGTCCCCGGTCCCGAGCCCGAGGATGGAGCCGGCGAACAACCCGAACTGCACGCCGAAGGCCACGGTCAGGCTGAGATCCCCATGGCCCAGTATCTGGACGACGGCCAGTGCGGCGGCGGGATCGTCGTCGCCGTCGGCCGATTCGGGAAGACCGAGCCGGCCGAGCCCCTCGTTCGCCAGCCGCTCCAGCTGACCGAGGACCCGGTGGCGGTGGGCGTCGGTCTCCAGACCGACCGGCGGGGCCAGCCCCGGCTCGGCCAGCAACTTCCGGACCCGCTCCCGGGCGTCGGCCTGCGAACCGTCCAGGAGGCGGGTCAGCGAGGCGACAGACGAAGCCGTCACCGGCCGCGGAACCGGGGATCGCGCTTCTCGAGGAAGGCGGCGACACCCTCCCGGCGGTCGTCGCTGGCCAGCGAGAGAAGGAAGTTCTCCCGCTCGTAGGCCAGGCCGACCTCCAGGGTCGTGTCCCAGGCCTTGTTCACCGCGTCCTTGGCCAGGCGGACGGCCAGCGGGGCCGACGAGGCGATCTCGCCGGCGAGGTCCACGGCTTCGCTGATGAGGTTGCGGGACGGGACGAGCCGGCTGACGAGACCCCACTGCTCCGCCTCGGCGGCCTTGAACGGCCGTCCGGTGAGGATCACCTCCATGGCCCGGGACTTACCGACGGCGCGGGTGAGGCGTTGCGTCCCGCCGGCGCCGGGGATGATGCCGACCTTCGTCTCGGGAAAGGCGAACACGGCGTTCTTCTCGGCGATGACGATGTCGCAGGCCATGGCCAGTTCGCAGCCGGCGCCGAGACAGAAGCCGGCCACCGCGGCGACGAGAGGGCTGCGGATCTGCCGGAGCCGCTCCCAGCGGACCGACTCGGCGGCCAGGTAGACGTCGATCACCGATGCGTCAGCCATCTCGGCCAGGTCGACGCCGGCGGCGAAGTACTCATCGGTGCCGGTCACCACGATGCAGCGCACCGAGGGGTCCCGGTCGAGCCGCTCGAACGTGTCGAACAGCGTCCAGACGGTCTCGATGTCGAGCGCATTGCGCTTCTCGGGCCGGTCGATCCTGACGAGCACCACCCCCTCGGCCGGTTGCTCGACCAGGACCGTCGACGCCTCGTTCCCTGTCCCACCGGAATCACCGGTCATACCGGACCTATTACCCCGGGCGAGGCCGGGCAGTCCGGGTCAGCGTCCGAGCCGGTCGATTCTCCAGGCCGGGTGGACCTCCCGCCAGCCGTGGGGTCGGTCGAGCACCCAGGGGCCGGTGACGCGGATCCGTTCGCCGCGCTTCGGTGTGCGGACGTCGGCCCCCGTGCATCGCCCGTAGCGGACCCGCTCCCCCTTCCGGCAGCCGGGCTGGTCGGCCGGCACGATCTCGACGACCAGCGTTCCGTGGTGCTTCCGGCGATTCCCGTCGTTGAGGAGATACCGGTCCTTGCGGTCCAGCCGAAGACTGATGTGGACGTCGCCGTCCTTCTCCGTCTGGGCGAAGTGGACCACACCGCTGGCCGTCACGCAGCGCTCAATGACACGCAGGCGCTCGGGGTCGCGCACGTTCTCCAGCGGGTCACCGTCGCGGCAGCCCCGGGGCGGCGCCGCCCCGGCCGGAACCGCCCACAGGGACGAGCTCAGGAGAGCGAAGCCGGCCAGCAACGCCGTCCGCTTGATGGCATGGCGGGGGATCAATGCGCCCACCTCCGTGACCGGAGACCACGCAAAACCGTGGGCTGTGATGCGATTGTTGCCAGAGTGGCCACCTCCGTCAAGGGCGCGCCGGGTCGGCGCCTCCGGTGAAACACCCGCCTTGACCATCGGAGCTTTCCGGCTCAAGGTCGAGGTACCGGGGATCACAACCGCACGCGCCAGGAATCACGCCTGAGCGAGAGGAGCGCAACATGACCACGGAGATCGAGCCACGGTCGAGCGCTACATCAGAAGAACCGCCCGTCCCGGGTGACCTCGTCACCGTCCTCACCACACAACATGACCGGGCCCGGGCGCTGCTGGCCGACCTCCGCGAATCCGTGGCCATCGTCGCTGAACTGACCGAGCACATGGCCGGCCCGTTCCGTGAGCTGGTCGAGCTGCTGGCCACCCACGAAGCCGCCGAGGAGACCGTCGTCTACCCAAGGCTCAAGACCGAACTCCAGGAAGGCCGTCTGGCGGCGCAATGCATGGCCGAGGAGCACGAGGTGAAACAGCTGCTGGCCAAGCTGGAAAAGATGGCGCCGGCGTTCTTCGACTTCCCGGAGGCGATGGCCCGCTTCGAGGACAAGCTCGTCGCCCATGCCGAACACGAGGAACGGGCCGTGTTCCCCATCCTCGAGGACCGCGTCCCGCCGGCCGAACGCCACGAGCTGGCCGGGGACTTCCTCTACGCCGCCGCTCGAGCGCCATCCCACGCCCACGCCCACAGCCCCGAGAGCGCCTTCGGCAACGCCATCCTCGGCCCGGTCCTGGCCACGATCGACCGCGTCCGGGACGCCACCCACCACGAACCCCGCGCCCGCGACCGACGGCCCTGACGGGTGGCGCCGGACACCCCGGCCGGCGGGGTCAGTCCTGCAGGAGGCGGAGGTGGAGCTGGGCGACCAGCCGTTCGGTCGGGTCGTCGAGGTCCAGGTCGACGAGCTCACAGAGGCGCTTCAGCCGGTAGCGGAGCGTGTTGCGGTGCACGTGCACCTGCTTGGCGGCCATGACGACGTCGCCGAGGGCGTCGAGGTAGGCCCGCAGCGTCTCGGCGTAGGCGGTGCCGTTCTCGGTGTCGGAGGCGACGAGGGCGGCGACCTTGCCCCGGGCCAGATGCGGCTGGACGGAGGGAATCTCCTTCAGCTCGAGCAGGAACGCATGGGCCCGGACCTGGCTGATGGTCGCCACCCGCCGACCCGCCAGTGTCGTCTTGAGCAGCCGCAGCACACGGTCGGCGTCCTGGCGGGATTCGGCCACATCGCCCAGCCGGGAGACGGTCGACCCGATACCGGCCACCAGGCTGGTGTCGTGGGCCCGCTGCGCCTGGTCGATCACGTCGTTGGCCAGGGCCAGGAGCCGGGCGGGCGGCAACGGCTCGCTGCCCGGCAACAGCGTGTAGACCACCGAGCCGAGCGTGGCGGTGGCCGCCCGCCGGCGGAGCGCCTCGGACTGCACGAGGACCAGGTCCCGCACCCGGCTGCGGCGCAGCCGGGCCGCATCCTCATCACCGTCGTCGTCACCCCAGCCCTGGGCGGGATCGAACTCGAAGCCGATGACGGTGAACGCGCCGGTGGCCGGCAGGCCGAGCCGTGACGCCAGCAGGTCGACGGACCCCCGTCCCTCCAGCACGCCGCGGAGCAGGTCACTGCGCAGCCGGCGCTCGAGATCCTTCGACGACTGGAGCCGCAGCAGGTGCAGTGCCGCGATGCGGGACGCCTCGAGCAGCGTCTGTTCCGCCCCCTCGCCCAGCGGCGCCTTGCCCTGGGCGACGAAGATGAAGCCCAGCACCTCCTTGCCGGCCCGGATGGCGACGCCGATGCGAGGGCTCGTGCCGGTCCATTCCGGCAGCCGGATCGCCTCGTTGGAGTGCAGCAGGCGGCGCAGCACCCCTTCCTCCCGCAGGCGGCGGATCAGCTCCTCGGGCGGGCGCCGGCCGAGGATCGACAGCCGCCGCGTCTCGTCGATGGGATCGTCCAGGTTGGAGTAGGCGAGCACCTGCAGTTGCGGGTCGTTGATCACGACCGCCCCACCCACCATGGCGGCGATGGCGTTGGCCAGGGCGAAGACGTCGCCCACCGGCGCCGCCTCCTCGCCCCCGCTCGGCAGGTCGGCGGAGGAGGCGGTGATGCGCCGGACGAGGGCGTAGAACTGGTCCCAGGCGGTCTCGGGCCGGAGCGCCACCAGCGCCGGGCCGGCGGCGACGGCGGCGGCCCGGAGCGCCTCGGGCACCCCTTCGGCTCCGATCTTGAACACCACCGCGCTCGCCCGCCGGCTTCCCGCCCACCGCAGCACCTCGGCGGCGTCGGCCGACCCGGCGGCGACCCCGATGGCCAGCACGAGGTCGCCCGGCTCGGCGAACGGCGGCGAAACGGCGTCGTAGATGACGGGATCCCGGACGGGGACGTCGAGGCCGGCCGGCGCGCCCTCCACCGACACCACCCGCTGGCCGAGCTGGGCGATGAGCCAGCCCAGACTCAGGTGGCGTAGCGCCGGTTCCTCGCCTGCCCCGCCCTTCCGCCCGCCCATGGTTCCCTTCGCTTGCCGCTAGTGACCGCCCATCTGACCGGGCACGTGGTTGGACCAGTGGCCGTGGAACAGCTTCCACTCACCGTCGATCCGCTTCCAGACCTCGGTGCCGCGGCAGTCGGTGTCGAACGTGCCGAGGTTGCCGAAGTCGCCGGTGTAGCGCACAACGTACGTCACCAGGGCCATATCCCCGCAGACGTCGACTTTCTCGTCTCTCAGGTTCGACGCCTTGGCTTCCTGTCCGGCGAGGATGGCCCGGAGCATGTCCCAGAGCTTGGCGATGTGATCGAGACCCCGGTAGTTCGACTGGTTGAGGTTGAACCAGACCAGCTCGTCAGGGCCTTCGACGCAGTGCTTGCGCAGGTAGCTGGAGTCGAGCGGCTCGTTGGCGGCCAGGAACTCACGGTGCAGACGCAGGACTTCTTCCCGGTCCTGGTCGACGGTGGTGGTGGTCATCGGTGATGGCTCCTCGTGGTGTCGGGGGGTCAGGGACGGGCGGCGGTGAAGTAGGGCAGGATCTCGGGGATCTGCGGCGGCGGGTTGAGCGGCACGATGGCCAGGTCGTCGACACCGAGGTCGGCGTAGCGCTTCAGGGCCGGCCCGAGCCCGTCGGGCGGGGCCACGATGGCCAGTTCCTGGACGACCTCTTCGGTGAACAGGCTGACGGCCTCGAACGGACCGCCCCGGGCGAAGGCCTCCTCCAGGGCTCCGTCGGGCAGGGCGCCCTGGGCCAGGTAGCCGATGGTGCCCGGATCGAACGACGACAGGATTCCGGCCACCTGCATGCAGCCCGCTTCGATGTTGTCGGTGACGGCGGCGGCGACCACGGCGGTGACCCGGAAGTCCTGGCGGGACCGGCCTTCCCGGGCCAGGACCTCCTCGCAGCGCTGCACGACGTCGGCGATGTAGCTGTGCGACCCGCCGATGGACAGCGAGATCCCGTCGCCGATGACCGCCGCCGTTTCCTGCATCCTCGGCCGGACGGCCATCACGTCGATGGGGGGAGGCGGCCCCATCGGGTTGAGCTTGTACTGCTCGAACTTGTAGCCGGGGCGCTCGAAGTTGAGGTCCAGGCCGGCCAGTGCCTGGCGAAGCGACTGCACGAGCTGCGTGGTCTCGGCGATGGGCTTCGTGATCTTCTTGCCCAGCTTGGCCACCATCTCCGGCACGCCGAGGCCGACCGCGGCCCGCACCCGCCCGGGGCCGAGCTCGGCCAGTGAGGCGAGCTCCATGGCCGTCACCCCGGGGTGGCGGCCGGCGATCGACAGCCCGACCACCCCGATCTCCAGCCGCTCGGTGGCGCACAGGAAGGCGGTGGCGGGGACGATGGCGTCGTGCATGCAGATGTGCTCGGCGTACCAGACGCCGTCGAAGCCGGCTTCCTCGGCCGCCTTGACGGCCGGCAGGTTCGAGGCGAGGGCGCCGAACCCGGTGAACGTGAGACTCAGGCGCACGATCGTTGTCCTTTCTCAGCGGAGGCGAAGTGGTCGGCGAGGAGCGTGGCGACCCGGCCCGGCTCTTCCACCATGGGCAGGTGTCCCACACCGGCGAGCACGACGTGGTCCGTCCCGAGCGCCTTGGCCATCGCCTGCCCGACCTCGGCGGTGCACCAGGCGTCGTGTTCCCCGGTCACGATCAGGCTGGGGCAGCGGACGCTGTCGGCGGCGGCGGTCACGTCGCAGCGCAGGGCGTTGAGGAGGATGCCGGTCACCATCTCCGGGGTGCGGCCCGTCCCGACCGACAGGGCCACGATCCGGTCGAGGAGCTCCCGGTCCGACCGACGGGCGGGCGACAGCGTCCCGGGGGCGATCTCCTCGAAATAGCCCCGGGTGCCGAGCGTGCGGATCGTCTGGGCGACGGTCTCGAGGTCCTCCTTGCTGACGGGCAGCGACAGCAGGCTGCCGAAGGCGGCGATGGACGCGATCCGGTCGGGAGCGGTGGCGGCGAGGGCCACGGCGATCGCCCCGCCGAGGGAGCCGCCGACGACGTGGGCCCGTTCCACCCCGAGGGCGTCGAGGACGGCGAGGGCGTCGGCCGCATAGCCCTCGACGGTGAACGGGCCCCGCAGCACGGAACCGCCGTGGCCCCGCAGATCGGGCAGGAGGCAGCTCCGACCCGGTTCAAGGGCGGCGACGACGTCCTCCCACACCCGTCCGGCGGTGTTGACCGGATGGAGGAACAGCACGGGCACCGGCCCGGGTTGGCCGGGGGCCGGCCCGGCTTGCCAGCCGGCGAGCGGCCCCACCGGGCCGTCGACGGCGATGGCTTCGAGTTCGGCGATCACAGGTCTCCCTCTAGGGCTGGGGCAGGTCGAGGTCCTCGAGTGCCTCGAGGATCCATTCCGGACGGACGGGAACCGACGTGAGGGGCGGCGCGTCGGCGCCCAGCGCGGCGGCGACGGCGTTGGCCACCGCGGCCGGCGTCGGGATGGTGCCGCTCTCTCCCACTCCCTTGGCGCCGTTGAGGGACAGGGGTGAAGGCGTCTCGGTGTGCAGCTGCTCGATCACCGGGACATCGGGGGCCAGCGGCAGCGGGTAGTCGAGCAGCAGCGCCACCTTCGGCTGGCCCGACTCGTCGTAGGGAATCGCCTCGTAGAGGGCGGCGCCGATTCCCTGGGCCACGCCACCTTCGATCTGCCCTTCGACGATGGCGGGGTTGAGCACCGTGCCACAGTCGTGGCCGAACACCACCCGGTGGAGATGGACCCGGCCGGTCTCCCGGCACACCTCGACCAGCACCGCCACCGCCCCGTAGGAGAAGGCGACCGACAACGGGTCGTAGGAACCGATGACCTCCAGCCCCGGCTCCATCCCCTCGGGCAGGTCGAGGGTGAGGTAGGCGGCCCGGGCGACGTCACCCATCGTCACCGACCGGGTCGGCGTTCCCCGCACCGAGAACCGACCGCCCGAAACCTCGAGGTCCCCCGGCGCCGCTTCGAGGAGGTGAGCGGCGATGGCGACCGTCTTCTCCTTCGCCTTTCCGGCGGCCACCAGCGCCGACGAACCGCCGATGCCGGCACCGGCGCTGCCGCCGCTGGCGTAACCCCGGAACGGCGCCGCCCATGTGTCGCCGGTGATGACCGCGACGTCGTCGAGCGGGACGCCGAGGGTGTCGGCCACCGTCTGGGCCACCGTCGTCTCCACCCCGTTGCCCATCGGCGTCATCGACATCAACACCCGCACGCGGCCGTCGGGTTCGATGCGGATCGTGGTGGTGTCGAAGCCGGCCTCGCTGGTGCCGATGGCAGTGATGATCCGCGACGGTCCGAAGTTCGTGGCTTCGGCGTAGCAGGCGAGGCCGGCCCCGAGGAGGCGACCCTCGGCCCGGGCCTCGGCGCAGCGGCGCTGCGTGCCGTCCCAGTCGAAGCGGTCGAGCACCTGCTGCAGCAGCGCCGGGTAGTCGCCGCTGTCGAGCAGCAGGCCGGTGGCGACGAAGTACGGCATGGTGTCCACGAGATTCCGGCGCCGGACCTCGGCAGGATCGAGCCCGAGCCGGCGGGCGCCGAGCTCGATGGCCCGTTCGAGCGGGAAGTTGCCCTCGGCCTGGCCGACCCCCCGGAAGGCGCCGAGCGGGGCCTTGTTCGTGACCACCGCCCTCATCTCGATGTCGACGTCGGCGATCTTGTAGGGCCCGGGCATGGTGGCGCCCGATGCCCAGGGGGCGCACATGCCGGCCGAGCTCACCGCCCCGCCAAGGTCGGCCACGCCCCGGGCCCGCAACCCGGAGATCGTCCCGTCGGCCAGGAAGCCCATCTCCACCGTGAAGGCGATGTCCCGGGCGTGGGCGCTGGCCACCACGGCTTCGGCGCGGTCCTCGACCCAGATGACGGGGCGGCCGGTCCGGCGGGCCAGATAGGCGACCAGCGTGTCCTCGCCGTAGGGCGCGCCCTTGGTACCGAACCCGCCCCCGACGTCGGGCGCGATGACACGGACCTGGTGCTGGGGCAGGCCGAGCGACTCGGCGATGGAGCGGCGAACCTGATGGGGCGACTGCGTGGACGTCCAGACCGTGAGCCCGTCGCTGTCGGCGACGGCGGAGACCGCCCGGGCCTCCAGCGGCAGCCCGTACATCCGGCCGGAGTGGAAGGTCTCGGTCACCACGATGTCGGCCCGCTCGAAAGCCGCGGCCACGTCTCCACCGACCCACTGGTTGACGTGGGCGGTGTTGTCGGGCCAGTCC
Source organism: Actinomycetota bacterium (assembly GCA_040756995.1). Taxonomy (GTDB): domain Bacteria; phylum Actinomycetota; class Acidimicrobiia; order IMCC26256; family BP-133; genus BP-133. The sequence continues at coordinate 68,092 of JBFLYK010000028.1, forward strand.
TCGTAGAGCACGGGGCTGCCGGCGGCCGTCGCCTCGGCCGGGGTCATCACGGCCGCCAACGGTTCGTAGTCGACCTCGATGAGCTCGAGGGCGTCCTCGGCGGTGGCCCGGTCGACCGCCACCACGGCCGCCACCCCTTCGCCGACCCAGCGGACCGTGCCGTGGGCCAGGCAGCGGGTGGCGCAGCCCCGCTGGCCGGGAAGATCCCACAGGAGGAAGAGCGGCTCGGTGTCGGCCGTGGTGTCAGCGCCGGTGACCACGAGGTCGACGCCCGGCAGCATGGCCGCCGCCTTCGTGTCGATCGAGCGGATCCGGGCGTGGGCGTGGGGTGAGCGGAGGATGGCGACGTGGCGCTGCCCGTGGTGGTGGACGTCGGACGTGAACCGGCCGCCGCCCCGCACGTGGCGTTCCGACGACAGACGCACGACGGACCGGCCGAGCAGCGGACCGGAGTCCTCGGCCATGGACCGGACGGTGACGCCCATCAGCCCTCCCCTCCCCCGTTGCGCTGCGCCAGCAGCGACTGGACGGCGTCGATGATCGGCCGGTAGCCGGTGCAGCGGCACACGTTCCCGGCCAGCCGCCGGCCGAGCTCCTCCCGGCTGAGCGGCTCGCCGGGCTCCTCGACGAGCTCCGTGCACGTCATGAGGAATCCGGGGGTGCAGAAGCCGCATTGGAGGGCGTGGTGGTCGACGAACGCCTGCTGCAGCGGCGTCAGCGGCTCGTCCGGCCGGGCCAGGCCCTCGACGGTGCGGACCTCGCGGCCGTCGGCCTGCACGGCGAGGAGAAGGCAGGCCCGGGCCGACCGGTCGTCGACCAGAACGGTGCAGGCGCCGCACATGCCCTGCTCGCAGGCCAGGTGGGTGCCGGTCAGGGCGAGATGGTCCCGCAGGAAATCGGCCAGCGAAAGCGTCGAGGGAACCCGCTCGACAACCGGAGAACCGTTGACCATGAAGGCGACGTCGTGGAAGGTGACGCCGGGACGGGCGGCGCTCACACCGGCACCTCCTGGCTGACGGAGGCGAATGCCTCGGAGAGGACCCGGGCCGCCAGGTGACGGGCGAGGCGGCGGCGGTAGGCGCCGCTGCCGTGGACGTCCGACGGTGGCTCGAGGCCGGCCGTGACGGATTCGGCGGCGGCGGCGATGGCGGCGGTGGTCGGCTCGTCCCCGGCCAACACGGCGCCGGCCGGACCCGAGACCAGCAGCGGAGTCGGAGCGACACCGCCCAGGCCGAGTTCCACGGTGGCGCAGCGGCCGTCGGCGACGGTCACGGCCGCCATGGCCAGAACCAGGGTCGGGTCGCCCCAGTGCCGAACCGTCACTTCGGCAAAGGCCGTCCCGACCCCGGGCGCCGGGATCGGAAACGACACACCGGTCAGGATCTCGTCCGGTTCGAGGCTCGTCTCGTAATGGCCGGAGTACAGGTCCCGCCCGGCGATCCGCCGGGTGCCCCGCACCGAGGTGGCAGTCACCGCTCCGCCGAGCGTCACGAGCGCCAGAGGGAGTTCGGCCACCGGGTCGCCGAAGGCGACGGCGCCCCCGACCGTCCCGATATTGCGGGTGGCGATCGAGCCCATGTGGGCCACCGCCTCCCGCAGGACGGGCACGGCGTCGAGCGCCGTGGCGACTTCGAGGTCCCGCTGCCGGGTCGTGGCGCCGACGGCCCCGACGTCGGCGCCGCCACCGACCCCGGCCAGGTCCGGTAGGCGGGTGATGTCGACGAGGAGCGCCGGGCGGGCGAGCCGCAGGTTGAGGAGCGGCATCAGGCTCTGGCCGCCGGCCAGTACCTGCGCGTCGCCGCCGTGTTCGGCGAGAACGGCGCAGGCCTCTTCCACCGATTCCGGCCGGACGTAACCGAAGGCCGCCGGCTTCACCGGCCCTCCCCGACCGCCGAGCCGACCAGTTGCGCCGCCACACCCGATGGCAGGACGTCGATGGCCTCCAGCCCGGAGAGGAATCCGGCCACCGGCGGCCGGGCGGCCAGCACGGGCACGAGGACGGCGGCCGCTTCGGCGACCCGGCCGGTGCGGGCCAGCAGGACGCCGCGCCATAGCGAGGGTTCCCGGTTGTCGCCGGTCATCGTCTCCGCCTGCTCGAGGCCGGCCAGCAGCTCTTCGACCCGGCCGGTGTCGATCCGGTCGAGCGGTTGGAACAGCGGGCCGTCGTCGAAGAGCACGGCGCCGACGAGAGAGAAGGCCCGCCGCAGCGTGACCAGGCGACGCAGCTCGCCCAGCGGGTCGGGGTGGTCGTCGACGCGCTCGTCGTAGAGCACGCTGTTCCACGGCGCCGCCGTCCGCTGGCCGCCGACGACGAGGAGATGCACCGACTGCCGGCCCCGGGCGTCGCCACCGAGATCCTCGGCCACCTCGAGCGCGGCGACGATCCGATCGGCCATGTCGAAGCCGGCCGTGCCGGCCGCCTTCTCATAGGCGGCCACCATCGCCTCCCACACCTCGGCCGCCAGCATGTTGCCCTGGGCCGTCACGCCGTCGCCGACGCAGTGGCCGGCGTGCGGGGCACACCGGTCGCCGGTGAAGGCGGCGGCTCGGCCCTCGCCGTCGACGAGGCCGACCTGCCGCACGGCGTGGTGCGGATCGAGCCGGCGGAGCGCCTCCAGCACATCGGGCGCCGGGCCACCGGCCCGGAGCAGGTCGAGACCGATCGGCCCGTACTGCCGGGAGGCGAAGGCCTGACTGCAGATCCCTCCGACTCCGGCTTCGGCGAAGGTGGCGATGCTGCCCACGCCGTAGAAGTGCGACTGCAGCCCGAGACCGATGATCCCGGTGTCGGGATCTCGGGCCACGATGGAATAGGTCACGCACACCCCCGCTGTCCCAGAAGGGCCGGGCCCGGCACTCGGGCCAGCCTGGCCGGCACTCTAGAAGCGCCACCCCCACCCGTCTTTGGCCGACTGCACCAATCGCGACCATGAGAGCGGTGCGGCCGGAACAACCCGCTCGTCAGAGAGCCGAAAGCCGGGTCGTCAGAGTTGTCGGAGAAGGGAGCCAGGGGTTGTGCGGACGGTGCTCGCCGACGACCCGGTTTCGTTCAGCCGGACATATCCCGCACCGTCCCGTGGTGCGCAGACTGACCCGGTCCGCTTCCGGCCTAGGAGGGACCCGTGTCGATCCGCAAACTTGTGGCTGTCGGTGTGGTGACGCTGCTCGGCAGCGCCTGCGGCGCCTCCGACGACGTCCGCCGGGAAGTGGCGGCCCGCAACGCCGCCGCGGCGGGCCGCGGCCAGGTCGCCGCTGGCGCCCTGGGTGACGGGCTCGGCGGCGCCCTCTCAGGCGACGCCCCCGGCTCCTCGACGGGCACCACCGCCGGCGATCTCAGTCCGGGTGGCTCCGGCGCCGCGGCGGCCGGCTCCTCGCTCTCCACCTCGGCCTCGGGGCCGGCGGCAGCCGGTCGCAGCGGCCCGGGCGCGGCGTCGGGTGGCGGCGGGGCCGCCGCAGGGGCGGGGGCCGGTCCGGGTGCCGACCCATCCGGCGGAACGGCGGGATCGGGCGGTGCCGGTACCGGCGCCGGCGGCGGAGCGGCGACACCCGCCCCCGCCCCCGCCGGCGGCAACGGCGGAGCAACCGACGTCGGTGTGACGGCCGACACCATCAAGATCGGTGGGATCTTCTTCAACGGCAGCTGGCTCGACCGCTACGTGCAGGTGGCCGAGCAGGGTGCCCGGGCGTACTTCCGCTACATCAACGATCAGGGCGGCATCTACGGCCGCAAGATCAACTACATCTCCTGCGACACGGCCGCCACGGCCGACGGCACCCAGAGCTGTGGCCGCAAGCTCGGCGACGCCGACAAGGTCTTCGCCTTCGGCCCGTCGATGGACGTGTACTCCAACGTCCTCAACGAATACATCACCCAGCGGCAGATCCCGGCCGTCGGCTCCATGGCCTATTACCTCGAGGACCAGCGCAACCCCTACATCTTCCCGACCCAGCTCTCCAGCCAGGAGCTGGCCGCCCTGATCGGAACCTTCTCGGCTCAGAAGCTCGGGGTCAAGACGGTCGGCGTGCTCTGGATCAAGGACTTCATCGGCGCCGATTGCCTGGAGCAGGTGCGCAGGACCGGCCAGAAGCTCGGCTACCAGGTGGTCGTCGAAGCCAACAGCGGCACCACCGAAGACGACATGACGCCGCAGGTGATCAAGATGCGGACGGCCAGCCCGCCGCCCGACGCCGTGCTGTTCTGCACCGACGCTGTGAACCAGACGAAGTTCATGCAGGCCGCGGCGCGGCAGAACTGGGCGCCGCCCAAGGGTTGGGTCGCCGCCTACGCCGCCATCGACGACGTCCCGAAGGCCATCGGGCCCACCGCCAAGGGCATGTGGACGCTCACGACCTACGACTACTACGGCAGCGACACGCCGGGCGTGCAGCTCTACCGGCGCATCACCAACTTCTACTACCCGTCGATGTTCCACCACTTCTTCAGCCAGGCCACCTATGCGGGGGCGGTCGCCCTTGTGGAAGCGATCAAGCAGGCGGGCCCGAACCTGACCCGGGCGAAGCTCCTCGAGGCCCTGCGGTCGATGCGGAACTTCGACTCCGGGATGGGCCTGACGTTCGACTTCGGCGACAAGGCCTCGGGGAAGGCCGCCAGCGGGCTCATGCTCCAGGCCGACGAGAACCTCCGGTACCGGGTCGCCACCGAGCGCTTCAAGCCGGTGTTGTAGACCATGACCCGCTTTCTCTCGCTGCTCATCGCCGGGATCACCTTCGGCGCCGTCTACGCCCTCGTGGCCCTCGGCGTGGTCGTCATCTACCGGGTAAGCCGCGTCGTCAACCTGGCCCACGGAGCGATGGGGGCGTTCGCCGCCTACGTCTTCCATTACGAGCTCGTCGGGCGCCTGGGCCTGCCGGTGACCGTGGCGTCGGTCGTCGCGCTCGCCGTCGGCGCCATGCTCGGCGTCGTGGTGCAGCGGGCCCTCATCGCCCCCGTCCGCCAGGACGGAGCGGTCACGACGCTGGTGATGACGATCGGTGTGCTGCTCGTCCTCACCGAACTCCCACTCCAGCTGTGGGATCCGCAGCCCGTGGTGATCGATTCGGTCTTCTCCGACCGGACCCTGGAATTCCTCTCGACCGGTGCCACCATCCACCAGATCGGGACGGTCCTCGTGGTGGTGCTGCTCGGGCTCGGGCTCGAGTGGCTCCTGACCCGCACCCGCTACGGAAAGGCGATCGAGTGCATCGCGCAGGACCCTGGTGGAGCCCGGATCATCGGCCTTCCGGTCACCGCCATCACCACCGCGACCTGGGCCCTGGGCGGTGCCACCGCCGCGCTGGCGGGACTGCTCTACATCCACCTGAACAGCCTGGACTCTTTCAGCCTTACCTTCGTGCTCATCTCGAGTCTGGTGGCCGCGGTCCTCGGCGGCTTCAACCATCTGGGGCTGGCCGTGATCGGCAGCCTGGGGCTGGGCGTCGCCTTCTCGTTCGGGCAGGGCTACGTCGACACCGCCGGGGTGCCCGACGCGGTGGTGTTCGTCGCCCTGTTGGCCGTCCTGGCGCTGTTCCCCGGCCGCCAGGAATCGCTCGAAGCCCGACCGGAGTTCTGATGGCCGCCCGACGCGCCGCGCTGTCCGCGGTCTTGGCCATCGCTGCGGTGGGATGGCCGTGGGTGCTCCCGGAGTCGACCCACTTCTACGGCGTGCTGTCGGTGGCCTACGCCCTGGTGGCGCTGTCTCTCACGGTGCTGTCCGGCTGGGCCGGTCAGATCTCGCTCTGCCAGGCGGCCTTTCTCGGGATCGGTGTTTTCCTATCCGCTCCGCTGCTCGATGCCGGGCTGCCGCTGCCACTGGTGCTGCTCATCGCCGGGGCCGCCGGCGCGGCGGTCAGCCTCGTCATCGGCCTTCCGTCGCTGCGGTTGCGGGGCGTCTACCTGGCCGTCGTCACCCTCGCCTTCGGCGCCGCGGCCGAAAAGTACTTCTTCCCCCTGCGCGGCTACGACGCCAAGCCCGTCGCACGGCCGACGATCCTCGGAATGTCCACCGCCAGCGAACGGAATCTCTACCTGGTGGCGGTGGCGGTGCTCGGCATCGCCCTGCTCGTGGCGGGCAACCTGCGGCGCTCGGACGTTGGACGGGCGCTCTTCGCCATCCGCGACTCCGAGGAAGCGGCCATGGCCATGGGCATCCGCATCGCCCGCTACAAGCTGGGGGCGTTCGCCTTCTCCGCCGCCCTCGCCACCGTCGCCGGCGTCCTCTACGCCGTGCTGTTCCTGTCGACCCCGTCGCCGGCGCAGTTCGGAGTGCTGCAGTCGCTGTTCCTCCTGGCCCTGCCGGTGATCGGCGGTCTGGAGACGCTGGCCGGGCCCATCGTCGGGGGCATCATCATGGGCACGTCCCAGCCGGTGGTCGACGCCTTCGATCTGCGGCTGTTCCTCGTCTCCGGGCTGCTGCTGGTGTCGGTGACGCTCACCCGCCGCGACGGGCTGGTGGGTCTCGCCGTACGGCTCGGCCGTTCGGCGCGGGAGCAGCTGGCGCCGCAGACCGTCCCTTGCTACGGCTCGTTCCTCCCCGAAGAGCGGACCGCCGACGGAGACGGTCGCGCTGTGCCGCGGGTCAAGCTGCGGGCGCCGGCGCTTCCGGTCGGGTCGCGCCTGCGGCTGCGCTTGAGGGGTGCCCGGTGAGCCTCTCGACCGTCGGCGTGACGAAGACGTTCGCCGGGCTCGTCGCCCTCGACGGCGTCAGCCTCGACGTCCTTCCGGGTGAGACCGTCGGCCTCATCGGCCCCAACGGCGCCGGCAAGACGACGTTCTTCAACTGCGTGACGGGCTTCCTCGCACCCGACTCGGGGGCGATCAGCTTCGGCGGGACCGACCTCGGGCCGTTGTCGCCGCCGGCCCGGGCCCGCCTCGGGCTGGCCCGCACGTTCCAGCAGATCCGGCTCTTCGGTCACCTTTCGGTGCGGGAGAACCTGCTCCTCGGCCGGCACCGGCACTACGGCGTGGCCGCCTGGCAGGTGGCCATCGGGACTCCGGCCGCCCGCCGCGCCGAACGGGCGGCCCGCGCCCACGTCGAGGCGGTGGCGTCCTCCTGCGGGCTCGACGGACTGCTCGACGCCCGGGTGTCCGACCTGCCCTACGGCACGCAGCGGATGGTCGAGGTCGCCCGGGCGCTGGCCATGGAACCCACCGTGCTCCTCCTCGACGAGCCGGGGGCGGGTATGGACGCCGCCGAGTCGGCCTACTTCGGCCGGCTGCTGACCCAGGTGCAGGAGGCCCACCGGGCCGAGGGCCGCGAACTCGGGCTGCTGCTGATCGAACATGACATCGCCCTGGTGGCTTCGGTCTGCGACCGGCTCTACGTCCTCGACTTCGGCCGGCTCATCGCCGCCGGCACGCCGGCCGAGGTGATGGCCGATCCCGCAGTGCGCCGGGCGTATCTCGGTTCGGAGGCGTCTCCGCCCGCGATGTCGGCCGCCTGGACGGAAGGTGGGGGCCACCATGGTTGACGCGCCGCTGCTCGACGTCCGGCACCTCGAAGTGGCTTACGGCGCCGCGACCGCCGTCCGCAATGTCAGCCTGCAGGTCCACGATGGCCAGATCGTCGCCTTGCTCGGCGCCAACGGCGCCGGGAAGACGACGACGCTGCGGGGCATCGCCGGTCTGGTCCGGCCCCGCGGCGGCGAAGTCCGCTTCGGCGGGCAGCGCATCACCGGCGCGCCGACGGCCCGGATCGTGCGGGCCGGCCTGGCCCATGTCCCGGAAGGCCGGCGGCTCGCCCCCGGCCTGACCGTGGAGGACAACCTGCGCCTCGGAGGCTGGGGCGCCCGGCGCGCTTCGGAGGACGAGCGCCTCGAACGGGTCTTCGGGTACTTCCCGCGGCTGGCCGAGCGCCGGCACCAGCTGGCCGGGTCGCTGTCGGGCGGCGAGCAACAGATGGCGGCCATCGGTCGGGCGCTGATGTCCGACCCCCGACTCGTGATGATCGACGAACTCAGCCTCGGTCTGTCGCCGGTGGCGGTGGACGACCTGCTCGAGCGACTCGTGGAGCTGAACCGCGACGGGCTGTCGATCCTGCTGATCGAACAGTTCGTGCATCGGGCACTGGCGGTGGCCGACCGGGTCTCGGTCCTGGCCAAGGGACGGGTGGTCTTCTCCGGAACGCCGGTCGAGGCGGCCCGGACCCGGGCGGTGGAGAGTGCCTACCTGTTGGAGGAGCGCGTGTCATGAGAATCCACTTGGCCTCCAGATACGTCGCCGCCGCGGCGCTGGCCGCCGGTTCGGTCGGCCTGGCCGTGGGTGTGCCCGTACCGGGCGCGGCGGCCGGGGCGGGTGCGGTAGCCGCCGACCTGCAGGTCCTGGAGTCGATCGGGGTCGCGGCCGTTGGCGGTGTGGTCAGCCGGCTGCCGGCCGAGAGCGCCGGCGGGGTCGTCTTCACCTCGACGGCCATCAATCTCGACAAGGCCCGGGGTACGGCGGCCGGCTTCACCGGCGGTGACCTCGTCGAGATCTTCATGGGCACGTCGTCGGCCAGCTACCGCAACCCCACGCTGGTCCGCTCGCAGTCTCCGCCCACCGCCGCCGAACAGGAGGAGGGGGCGGCCGAGGTGAGCGGTCTCGACGGGTCGACGGCCAGCTTCACGACGAAGTCGACCGGAAAGCCGTCCTCCGTGGCCACGGCCGTGGTGCGCACCGTGGCCGGCGACGGGTTCGATGTCCACGGCGGACGGGCGTCGTCCAGCGGCGCCATGGCCGACGACGGGGCGGTCGTCACCGACGCCGTCGCCGACGCCGCCTCCATCGTGATCGGCGAGGTCGTGGCCTTCACCGGCGTGAAGAGCCGGGCGCTGGCCCGGGTGGCGCCGGACGGGACGCCGGAAGCGGCCGTCGAGACGACGGTGGCGGCCATCACCGTCAACGGAGTCGCGGCCCGGCTGACCGCCGACGGCCTGCAGCTCGCCGACCATCCGCCGTTGGGCGCCAAGGAACTGGCGGACTTCAACGCCGGCCTCGCCCAGCTGAAGGAGCGGGGCATCACGCTGGCCGGTGTGCCGGCCGAGGTGGTGGAGGAACCCGGTCGGGCGCGGGCGGTGGCGGCGGTGGCCCGGCTCCGCTACCAGGTGCCGGTCGTAGTTCCGAACAGCATCGGCAACGACGAAGAGATGATCCTCGGTCAGGTGGTGGCGGAGTCGATCGCCAAGCGGCGACCGCCGGCCGGTCCCCTCCCGTCGCTGGACCTGCCCGCGCCGGACTCCACCGAAGGTCTGCCGTCGCCGCTCCCGGCGGCAACCGCGCCGATCGCCCCGCCGCCCCGGCTGGGTACGGTCGGTGTTCTTCCCGGCACGGTGAGGGCGGGGCGGCGTCCGCCGTCCGGAAGCGCCGCCGGCCGCGGTGCGGGCCCCAACGCCGCCGGCACCCGGAGCGTGGGAACGACCGCGCCGGCTTCCTCCGGTCCGGGGCCGTCCACTCCCACCGATTCCCCGGCCCTTGACCGGCTCGGTCTCGGGCCGGCCTCGGCGGCGACGCCGTCCGACCGGGTGCGCAGTGGCTACGGGTCGTTCATCCTCGCCGCCCTGGCCGGGGCCGCCCTCTTCCTCACCGGCCAGCGGACCAGGCTGACCTGATGGCGGCCACCGGAACGCCGCCGCCGACAAGTGTTGTGAGATCACGAGAGGAGAACCCGACCATGAACGACCGGGTGACCGAGTACCTGCTGCGGCTCTGCGCCGGCGTCCTCACCCTGGCCGGTGTCGTCACCGTGCTGGTCGGCTACGTGCAACTGCGCGACGAGGCCGACATCGTGCTCCAGCTGCCCTACCTGATGAGCGCCGGGGTCGGCGGGCTCGTGCTGGTCGGCCTGGGCGCTCTGGCCCTCATCCAGTGCCAGATGCGGATCCAGACCCGGCGCTTCGGTGAGCTCACCGATCAGCTCGACGAGTGGAAGCAGGCCGCCCTGGCCGAGATCCGCTCGTTCCTCGAAGGATCGGAGATCGAAGTGGAGATCAGCGAGCCGACCACGACGGTGAAGATGGCAGCCAAGGCGGGCTCGGTCCGTTGACCCGGACGCTGTTCTCCAACGGTCTCGTCTTCGACGGCCGGGACGGGACGCCGGCCGAGGCCGACATCGTCGTCGAGGACGGCCGCATCCTCGACGTGGGCGTCGGGCTCGACGGCGACCAGATCATCGACGTGTCGGGACGGAGCGTCATCCCCGGGCTGTTCGACTGCCACACGCACGTCCTCCTCAGCCACGTCGACTTCTGGCGGCTCATCGAGACGCCGTTCTCCTACCGCTTCTACGAGGCGGCCCGGAACCTGGCCACCACGCTGGCGCTGGGCATCACGAGCATCCGGGACGCCGGCGGGGCCGACCTCGGCGTGAAGCAGGCGGTGGTCGACGGGCTCATCCCCGGCCCCCGCATGCAGATCGCCATCAACATGATCAGCCAGACCGGCGGCCACGCCGACGGATGGGTTGCCTCCGGTGGCTGCGTCCACACGCTGTTCCCTGTTCACCCGGGCAGCCCGCCGACCGTGGTCGACGGCCCCGAGGAAGTGCGCAAGGCCGTCCGGCAGCTGCTGCGGGCCGGCGCCGACGTCATCAAGGTCGCCACCTCGGGCGGCGTGCTGTCCTCCCGCGACGACCCCCGCCACCCGCATTTCCGGGACGACGAGCTCGAAGTGCTGGTGGCCGAGGCCGCCGCCGCCGGCGCGGCAGTGATGGCCCACGCCCAGGCGACGGACGGCATCAAGGCCGGTCTGCGAGCCGGCATCCGGTCGGTGGAGCACGGCATCTTCCTCGACGACGAGGGCATCGAGCTGCTCCTGCGCCGTGACGCCTTCCTCGTCCCGACCCTGGTTGCGCCGGTCAGCGTCGCCGAGGCCGTCGATCTCGGCGTGTCGCTCCCGGCCTCGGTCCGGGAGAAACTCGACTTCGTGCTCTCCGCCCATGAGGACAGCTTCCGGCGGGCGCTGGCCGCCGGCGTGAACATCGCCATGGGCAGCGACAGCGGCATCGTGCCCCACGGAACGAACCTGCGGGAGCTCGAGCTGATGGTGAAGTACGGGATGTCGCCGGCCGCCGCCTTCCGGGCCGCCACCAGCGATGCTGCCCGCCTGCTGGGAGTGAGCGACGACCGGGGCACGATCGAACCGGGGAAGCGGGCCGACCTCGTGGTGGTCAGCGGCGACCCGCTCGACTTCGCCACGCTCGAGGACCGGATCCAGGGTGTATATCTGGACGGAAGGGCCGCCCTCCGAGCAGGGTAGGCACGGCTCGGGTAGAACCTATGGTCACCATGACTGCCGTCGAACCGCGCCAGCCGCTGATCACCGAGGCCGTCGAGGACCTGAAGCGGGCCCTCATCTCCCGGGCCCTCGACGACCGGGAGATCACCCTCCAGAAACAGAGCCGGGTGTTCTTCCAGATCTCCGGCGCCGGCCACGAGGCGCTGCTGCTCGGGTTGGGCCGGTCGCTTCGTCCCGGTTACGACTGGTTTTTCCCGTATTACCGGGACCGGGCGCTGATGCTCTCGCTCGGCGTGACGCCGGCCGAGATCCTCATGGAGGCCGTGGGATCCGCCGAGTGTCCGGCCTCGGGGGGCCGGCAGATGCCGTGCCACTGGGGGCACCGGAAGCATCACATCGTGACCCAGTCGTCGGCCACCGGTTCGCAGTGCCTGCCGGCGGTTGGCTGCGCCGAGGCGATCCGCTACATCCAGGGCCGCGACCTTCCCGGCCTGTCGGTCCACGGCGACGAGATCGCCTACGTCTCCCTCGGCGAGGGAGCGACCAGTGAGGGCGAGTTCTGGGAGTCGCTCAACACCGCCTGCCGGCTGCACCTGCCGGTCCTGTTCCTGGTGGCCGACAACGGCTATGCCATCTCCGTCCGCTCCGAGGACCAGTCCCCGGCGCCGATCTCGGAGATGGTCCGGGGCTTCCGGGGATTGGCCGTCACCAAGATCGACGGGACGGACTACTTCGAGTCCCGCCGGCTCGGGCATCGGGCCGTGGCCCGGGTCCGGGCCGCCGAGGGTCCGGGGCTCATCCACGCCAAGGTGACCCGGCCCTACTCCCACTCGGCGGCCGACACCCAGTCGAAGTACCGGCCGGTGGAGGAACTCGACGACGAGGAGCTGCACGACCCGATCCGGACGCTGGAACAGACTCTGCTCGACGTCGGCGCTCTCACGCCGGAGCAGCTGGAGCGGATCCGCCAGGAGGCGAAAGAGGAAGTGGCGGAGGCGGCCCGGCAGGCACTGGCGGCCCGCCGGCCCGACCCGGCCACCGTCCTCGAGCACGTGTACGTCCGCCCGCCGATCCCCGATCCGCCCGCGCCCCCGGCGGCCGGCGAGCCCGGTGCCGGCGACGTCGTGGCCTTCGGCGAGGCCATCCGGCGCACCCTCCACGAGGTGATGGAGGCCGACGAGCGCATCCGGGTGTTCGGCGAGGACGTCGCCGACGCGCCGCCGGAGATCATCGAACAGGTCGAAGGCAAAGGCGGCGTGTTCGGCACCACGTTCGGCCTGCAGCGGACGTTCGGCGTCGCCCGCTGCTTCAACACGCCCCTGGCCGAGGCGAACATCGTCGGCCGGGCCGTCGGGCAGGCGATCCGGGGGCTGCGGCCGAGCCCGGAGATCCAGTTCTTCGACTACATCTGGCCGGCCATGCAGCAGATCAAGACGGAAGCGGCCACCGTCCGGTGGCGCTCCAACGGCGCCTGGAACTGCCCGCTGGTCCTGCGGGTGCCCATCGGCGGCTACCTGGTCGGCGGGTCGATCTGGCACAGCCAGTGCGGCGAATCGATATTCGCCCATGTGCCGGGGCTGATCGTCATGTTCCCGTCGAGGGCGCAGGACGCCGCCGGGCTGCTCCGGGCCGCCTTCCGCTGCGAGGACCCGGTGCTGTTCCTCGAGCACAAGCACCTGCTCCGCCAGCCCCACACCCGGGATCCGTTCCCCCCGCCCGACTACGTGATCCCCCTCGGCAAAGGCCGTGTCGACCGCGAGGGCACCGACGTCACGATCGTGACCTATGGCGCCACCGTCGAGCTGTCCCGCCGGGCCGCCGACCAGGTCGCGGACGAGATGTCCGTCGAGATCATCGACCTCCGCTGCCTCATCCCCTGGGATCAGGAGCTCGTCGCGGCCTCGGTTTCCAAGACGTCGCGGCTCCTCGTCGTCCACGAGGACATCGGCACCTGCGGCTTCGGCGCCGAAGTCGCCGCCTGGGCCGCCGAGCACTGCTTCGACGACCTCGACGCCCCCGTCCGCCGGGTGACCGCCCAGGACTGCCACGTCGCCTACGAGCCAACCCTGGAACGGGCGATCCTCCCCCAGGTCGAGGACATCGTCGCCGGCCTGCGGGCCCTCTGCCGCTACTGAGCTTTCAAGCGGCGGGTTCGAGCCACAGGCGGGAGCGGATCACGTTGGCGATCGGGATGTCGACCGCGGCCCCGAACCATTGGGTCGCTCCGTTGGCGTGACGGACCACGCCCGATTGCGACTCGTGATCAACCGCCACCGTGATTCGGACCGGATCGCCTTCCGATCGGAGCAATCCCGAAGGAGGCGTGCGGGTCACAGCCGAGTGCCCGACGGCCAGGTAACTCCAGGCCTCATCGAGCAGTGCCAGTTCGTCGTCGACACTCTGCTCCAGCCGCTTCACCGCGATGCGGAGATCGTCCGGATCGTCTGAGGCCTGCCACAGCAGGACCATCGCCGGCTGCTCGTCGTTCCAGTCGTCGGCCAGGGCGGTGTCGAGCAGCTCCGCCAGCACCCGGGCGTGATCGGTGGACACCACATCGTCGAACATGTTCGGCGCTCCTGTCGTCGAGGGGCTCTGTTCAGGAGGCCGAGATAGCGGCCACGACTATGAGCGCCAGCCTCGCCAGTCAGCCCCTCCGGCGCAACCGATTTTCACCGCACCGCACTGCCCGCGCCTCAGGCGTAGAAGGTCTCGGCCAGGGCGAAGGTGTAGTTCATGAGACGGTCGAGGGGCACCTCGAGGAACGGCGGGACGAGCAGGAACGAGTCGGCCACGTCCCAGATCGGCTCCAGCCGGCGGCGGCACTCGTCGGCCGTGCCGGCGATGACGAAGGTGGCGGCCATCTCGTCGGTGACGGCCGCCGCACCGGCGCCGGCGTAGTCGTGCCGGGCCACCGCCGCCTGGCAGGCCCGGGCCTCGGCGCCGAAGCCGTGGGCGGCGAAGAAGGGCTCGTACTGCTGAACACCGGCGTAGAGCGCCACGGTGGCCTTGGCGTCCTGGATCGCCTGCTTGGCATCGGAGGTCACGGCCACGAAGAACCCGGCCTGCCAGTGGAAGGCGGCGCGCTGGCGGCCGGCGCCCTTCAGCGTCTCGGTGAGCGCGGGTTCTCCTTGCCGGAGGGCCCAGTCGACGGACCAGATCGGATGGGAGGTCAACCCGTCCGCCACCTCACCGGCCAGCCGGACGAGCCCCAGCTGCGTGGCGGCGATCCAGATCGGGATCTCCGTCCGCAACGGCGGCATGTGGTTGCCCTGGAACCTCGTCCAGTCGTGGCGATGGAACTCCCCTTCGAAGCGCTCGAGCTCGCCGGTGTGGCTCTTGGCGATCAGGAGCCGGATCACTTCGATCGCCTCCCGCAGCCGGGCCAGGGGCCGGTCGTAACCCGCCACGCCGTGGAAGCCCTGCACCATCTCCCGGGCCGACGGCCCGAGACCGAGGATGAACCGCCCGCCGGACAGCCGATCGATGTCCATGGCCGACATGGCCAGGGTGAAGGGGTTGTGCACCAGCGGCAGCGTGATGGCGCTCAGCAGCTTGAGACGCGAGGTGACGGCACCGCAGTGCGACAGCGGCACCAGCGGGTTGCCGTAGAACTCCGGCGCCGCCACCCCGGCCAGCCCGGCGGCCTCCGCCTGCTGCGCCTGCGCCGTGAGGAACTCCCCCGGCACCAACGGAGACAGCATCGTCCAATGCCGGCTCGGGTCGTTCCGCATCGTTCCTCCGGTCGCTCGCCCGGCCGGAACGTTACGGCCGATTCGAGGGGAATGTCACTCCGTGGGCACCGGCCTGAGCCGCACCTCGACCCGGGTTCCGACGGCCGGGTACTCCGGAGCGTCTCCGGCGGCGACGAGGCGGATCTCACCGCCGCTGATCCCGGCCACTTCGGCGTCGAAGGCGACGGCGTTCTTCAGTGCCGCCTCGGCCTTCTCGGCCCGCTCCCGCCAGTAGGCGGCCCGGTCGATCCAGTGCTGCATTGTCAAGCCCAAGCGCCCTCGGTCTCGGTGGCCGCGGCGCGCACGCGCCAGTGCCCGAGTTCCAGATGATGGTAAGCGCCAGCTTAGAGACGGCTGAAACACAAGCGGTGCATCGACGCGAATACTTCCGCCGGTTGAAACGTCCGGGCCGCTTGAGGCGATGACCCCGGGGTGAAGTCAAGCGAAGAGATCCCCCCGTTCGTGGACTTCCTCGGCGCGCTGGCCGAGCTCCGCCACGACCTCGAGCGTCTGGAGTGGGAGGCCGTCCGCCTCGTCCGGAGTACGGGCGTCTCCTGGGAAGCGATCGGGGAAGAGCTCGGGATCAGTCGCCAGGCCGCCACCCGGCGCTTCTCGCACCCGAAGCCCCGGCGCAAGCCGCGGGGCGGCTGAAGACCGCTTCGACGCCGGCCTGATCGGCGGCCGCCCGCGTTGCGGCGTCGATCACCCGTCGGGTAATGAGAACGGCTGTGAACATTCCCGAGGCGCCCCTCCTCTTCGACGACATCGTGGTCGGCACCGTGATGACGTCGCCCCGGCCGTACGAGATCACCGTCGAGGAGCTCAAGGAGGTGGCGCAGCGCTGGGATCCCATGCCCTTTCACGTCGACGAGGCGGCCGGCGAGGCGAGCCACTTCGGCGGCCTCGTGGCCTCGGGGCTCCACCCGATCGCCGCCTCGATCCGTCTCGGCACCGAGGAGGTGCCCCGGACGGCGGCCATCGCCGGCCTCGGCATCGACGAGCTCCGCTTCCTGCAGCCCGTCCGCCCCGGTGACCGGCTGAGTCAGACGACCGAGATCATCGATGCCCGGGCGTCCCGCACCCGGCCGGACGCCGGCATCGTGCGGGGCCGGCGCACCCTCCGCAACCAGAACGGCGTGACGGTCATGGCCTACGTCGTGACCTGGATGGTCGAGCGGGCCGTGGGTCGCTGACGCCGGCCCCGACGCCGACGCCTTCGCAGATCATGGTGGTGGCGTTGCGGGCCACCTCGGCCACCGGCTGCGCTCCCGGGCGATACCACTCCACCGTCCAGTTGAGGGCGCCCAGGATCAGCATGCGCAGGACGCTGAGATCGAGGTCAGCCCGGAGCTCGCCGGCGGCCCGGGCGTCTTCCAGCACCCTCCGCCACAGGTCGCCGTAGGCCCGTTGCTGGGCCAGGTGGCGACGGCGGATGTCGTCGGGCAGCTGGCCGAAGATGCGGATGTTGGCCGACGTGTAGTCGCCGATCTCCAGTACGACCAGGACGTGGGCCTCGATGGCGGCCCGCAGCCGGTCGAGCGCCGGGCTGCCCTCCGGGACGGCCGCCACCCGCTCTTCGACGAAGGCGCAGGCCCGCGCCACCCCGGCCCGGAGCACCTCCGCGACGAGGTCCTCCTTGGAGTCGAAGTAGTAGTAGACGCCGGGCACGTGCATCTCGGCCAGCTTGGCGATGTCCGACAGGCGGGCGCCGGCGTAGCCCATGTCGCGGAAGACCCTGGCCGCGGCGTCGAGGAGCCGCTGCCGGGTCTGTTCCGACTTCTTCGTGGCCCGGCTCTCCCGGCTCACTGCCCGCACCATTGCCACGGATTTTAATCTGTGTTAAAAAGTCGGTCAATGACCACGACCACTCCCGGGATCATCCGGCCCGACTTCGCCTCCGCCCCGGCGCGGTTCATCTTCTCGGAGGAGCACGAGGAGCTGCGGCGCTCCATCCGGGCCTTCGTGGAGGGGGAGATCACGCCCCACATCGAGGAGTGGGAAGAGACCACGTTCCCCGACGCCATCGTCCGGCGGATGGGCGAACTGGGCTTCCTCGGCCTGTCGGTGCCGGAGCAGTACGGCGGGCAGGGCGGCGACTACTTCACCAATCTGGTGCTGGCCGAGGAGATGGGCCGCTCCGGCTGCGGCGGTCTGCTGATGGGCCTGTCGGTCCACACCGACATGGTGATCCCTCCGCTGCTCCAGTTCGGGACGGAGGAGCAGAAGCAGCGCTGGGTGACGGCCGGCGTCAGCGGCGAGAAGATCTACTGCCTCGGCATCACGGAGCCCGATGCCGGCTCCGACGTGGCCGGTATCCGCACCCGGGCCGTGCGGGACGGCGACGAGTGGGTCATCAACGGCTCGAAGACCTACATCACCAACGGTCACCGGGCGTCGATGATCATGCTCGTCACCAAGACCGACCCCGACGCCGGCCATCAGGGCTTCACGATCTTCCTCGTCCCGATGGATACCCCGGGCGTCATCCGGGAGAAGCGCCTGTCGAAGATGGGGATGCACGCCTCCGACACGGCGCTGCTGGCCTTCTCCGACGTGCGCGTGCCCCACGACGCCGTCCTCGGCGAGGTGGGCAAAGGCTTCTTCCACATCATGTGGGAGCTCCAGGCCGAGCGGCTCATCGGCGCCGCCGGCTGCATCGCCTACGCCCGCTACGCCTTCGACAAGACGCTGCAGTACGCCGCCGAGCGGGCGGCCTTCGGGCGCCCCATCGGCCAGCACCAGGCCATCCGGCACAAGATCGCCGCCATGGCCACCAAGCTGGAGGCGGCCCAGCAGCTCATCTACGGCACCGCCTGGGCCTACGCCCGGGGCGACTACCCGGTGCGGGAGATCTCGATGGCCAAGCTCTTCGCCGCCCAGACTGCCTGGGAGGTCGTTGACGAGTGTGTGCAGATCCACGGCGGCGCCGGTTACATGACCGAGTTCGGCGTCGAACGGGTGCTGCGGGATCTGCGCCTCTACCGCATAGGCGCCGGCACCGACGAGATCCTCCTCGACGTCATCGGGAAGTCCTATGGGTTCTGAGTACGTGGAGTGGTACGACCGCTGGCTCGAGGCCTGGAGCGGGCAGAATCCCGATCTCATCACGCCGCTGGTGACCGACGACTTCGTCCTCGAGAGCCCGACGACCCGCCACACCGGCTGGCGGGTGGTCGGCAAGGACCAGGCCCGCGACTACCTCGCCTACGTCAAGCGGGCCTATCCCGACGTGGCCTGGGAACGGACGCTGCCACCGATGTTCGCCGAGGACGAGCCCCGGGTGGCGTTCTGGTGGCGGGGCTGGGGCACGTTCACCGGCGTCCTCGATCCACCGGGGATTCCCGGCACCGGCCGGGCCTTCAGCTTCGAGGGGATCGAGGTCTTCGATTTCCGGGGCGGGTTGGCCAGCCGGCTGCGGGCCGCCTACGACCTCCACGGTCTCATGAAGCAGATCGGCGTGGCCCGACCGGTCAATGCCTGAGCCGCAGCGTTTCTCGTGGCAGGTGGCCGGCGCCGTCGCCCGGCTGCGCATGGTGTGGCCCGAAGGCCGCAACGCCATCGACCCCCTCTGGTGCGCCGAACTCGACGCCGCCCTGACCGAGGTCGAGGGGGACGGGTCGGCCCGGGCCCTGCTGATCACGGCCGACGGCCCGGCCTTCACCGTCGGCGGCGACATGCGGCACTTCCGAACCCAGCGCGACCGGCTGGCCGACGAGCTGCACGACATGATCAGCAGCTACCACCGCAGCCTCGGCCGCCTGGCCGCCCTGCCCCTGCCGGTCATCAGCGCCGTCAACGGCGCGGCGGCCGGCGGTGGCCTCGGCCTCGCCTGGTGCTCCGACGTCGTGGTGGCCGCCGACGACGCCAAGTTCGCCACCGGGTTCGCCGCCCTCGGCCTGTCCGGCGACGGCGCCAGCACGTGGTTCCTTCCCCGTCTCGTCGGGCTGCGCCGGGCCAGGGAGATGATCCTGCACAACCGGATCGTCTCCGCCGCCGAGGCGCTCGACTGGGGGCTGATCGACCGCGTCGTGCCGGCCGCCGACCTGGAGGCCGAAGCGGAGGCGGCCGCGGTGGCGCTGGCCGCCGGCCCGACGGTGGCCTACGGCAAGATGCGCCGGCTGCTGTGGCGATCGCTGTCGGTCGACCTCGACGACCAGCTGACCGCCGAGCTCGAAGCGATCACCGAGTGCGGCACCACCGCCGACGCCCGGGAAGGCGTGAGCGCCTTCGTCGAGCGGCGCCCGCCGAAGTTCACCGGCCGGTGAGCACGATCAACGAACTGGTTGCGGCGCTCTATCCCGCCCTGGCCCGGGGCGACCGGGACACCATCGCCCGGCTCGTCGCTCCCGACTTCCAGGGGACGCTGACCGAGGGCCTGCCCATGGGCGGCGTCCACCACGGCCGGGAGGCGATGACCGAGAACGGGTGGTGGGCCTTCGGCCGGGCGTTCAAGGTCCGGGCGGAGCCGGCCCAGTGGCTGTCGTGCCCTGACGGCCGCCTGCTGGTGATCGGCCGGTACGTGGGCTCGGCCCGGACGTCGGGGGTGCCGATCGACGCCGCCTTCGTCCATCTGTGGAGCGCCGACGCCGACCAACTGACCTCCGTCTGGCAGCTGACCGACAGCGCGCTCTTCGTGAACGCGCTGGAGAGGACCGGTGATGACCACCACTGAGCGGGCTCCGGCTTGTGACGCCCTCGTCATCGGGGCCGGCGCCGGCGGCCTCTGCGCCGCGGCCGGCCTGGCCCATCTCGGGTACCGCACCCTGTTGGTGGAGTCCCGGGACCGGGTCGGAGGCCGGGCGTCGACCGTGGAGGAGGAGGGGTTCCTCGTCAACACCGGAGCGGTGGCGATCGAGTACGGCGGCGTGCTGGAGGAGACCTTCCGCACCGTCGGTGCGCCGTTCGACATCCGGGTGCCGGAGCCGGCCACCCTGTTCCGCCTCAAGGGCCGGACGGTCGACATCACCGGCGGCGGCTGGGGCAAGCTCATCAACGGCGTGACGAAGAAGGGCGCCGGGCTCCTCGACGGTCTCGGGTCGGCCCGCCACGGCGACCTGCCCGACGAGCAGCTCTCGGTCAAGGCCTGGCTGGCCGGTTACACGAAGAACAAGACCGTCCACGCCCTGTTCCGCAACCTGTGCGCCGCCATCTTCGCCGTCAACAGCGACGAGATGCCGGCCAAGGCCTTCCTCACCTACTTCATCCAGAAGGGCGCCTTCCGCCGCTTCGGCTTCTCTCCCACCGGCACCCTCGGCCTCATGCGCGGGCTGGCCCAGGCCGTTGAGAAGAACGGTGAAGTGTGGCTCGACACCTCCGTCACCGCCCTGCACGTCGAGGACGGGCGGGTCGCCGGCGCCACTCTCTCCCGCGCCGGCCGGAGCGTCGACGTCCAGCCCTCGATCGTGATCAGCAACGCCGGGCCGGCGGCCACCGTCGCCCTCTGCGGCCGGGAGCACTTCGACGCCGCCTACCTGGCCCGCCTGGATCGGGACCTGAAGGCCACGGCCAACATCGTCGTCAACGTGGCCAGCCGCGAACCGCTGCTCGACATCCCGGGCATCGTGACGTTCGGGATCACCCGTCGGCTGTGCAACCTCGCCAATCTCACCGCCACCTGCCCCGAGCTGGCGCCGGAGGGATGGCACCTGGCCGTGGCCTACGGCGTTCCCATTCCCGCCGTCGGGGACTTCGACGAGGAGGCGGAGATCGCCGCCACGCTCGACGACCTGCGCGACGAGATCAACGGCTTCGACCGCCGGGCCCGCATCCTGTCGATCCGGGTGATGAAGGGCGACTGGCCGGCCCAGCGCAGCATCGCCGGTCTCGACCTTCCCCGGGAGACGCCGCTCGACAACCTGTGGAACGTCGGTGACGGCGTGCGGGAGTACGCCAACGGCGGCGTCCAGGCCTGTGCCGAGAGCGCCAAGCTGGCCGTCGAGGGCGTCATCGAGCGTTTTGGAGCACCGCTTGCGTCTGCGTGACCATGGCGACGAGCTTCCCGGCGTCGTCCCGGATCTCGGTCACCAGCACGATCGTCTGTCTCCCGACGTGCAAGGGACGGGTGGTCGCGTGAGCGGCGCCTGACCGCACGGCCCGCAGGAAGTTCGTCTTCGACTCGATGGTCGACGTGCCCGCCCCCTCGGGGAGATTGAGGAAGGCGCAGATGCCGCCCAGCGTGTCGGCCAGGGTCATGAGGGCGCCACCGTGGAGGATCCCGCCGGCGGTGCAGCGGTCCTCCCGCCAGGGCAGGTGCCCTCGCACCTCGTCGGGGCCTGCGGCGTCGACCTCGACGCCGCAGGCCGCGGAGAAGGGCATCGCTTCGAGGAAGTTCATGCCGCCGAAGCCTGGAGGTTGCGCCTCCGGACCAGGCCGGTGATGAAGGCGACGGCGGCCAGGAGCAGGAGAGCCACTCCCAGCCCGGCCTCCCCCTCCAGGAGGGCGACCACGCCGGCGACGTCGAGCAGTACGGAATCAATGAGCAGGAAAGTGTGAAGGTTCATGGGGCCAGTCTGCGGGACCCGGGGCCGAGGATCGATTACGTCCCAGGTAATGCGGCCGCTCGGGCCCCGGTCGTCGATTGCGGAATGACCGCAACGGAATTGCGACTACCTGCCGGCCCCCGCTGTCCCGAGCGCTTGCCGCTGAGAGAAGGGACAGAGATTGCGCAAATTCAATCTGTCCTCCTGCGAGCGTTAGCGATACCTTGCAGCCCATGATTTCGGGGGTGGGGTTCTGGGCCGACGTCCACCCTGCCACCATCTTTGTCGTGCTCGCGGCGCTCTTTGTCGTTGCCCTGATTGGATTCGTCCTGAGTCCGGCAGGGCGGCCGGCGCCGCCACGGCGCCGCGCCGGCGGCTTCAGCCGAGCGCTTGCCGATCGGGCTCAGGGCAGGGGGAGCAGACGATGAGACCACGATGCATCCGTGTTGTCGGGGTGATTGTCGCCCTGGTCATCTCCGCCGCTTGCGGGGTAAAACCCAGCGCGATCCGTGACCGTCAAGCTTCCGAAGCCCACGCTGAGCAACAAGAATTTCCCGCCGAACTCGGTCGCGGGGCCGACAACACCGACACGGCGGCCCCGCCGGTCGACGAAGCGGCCGCGGCCGATCCGGCGGCGCTTCCGCCCACCACGCCCGTCGTCGAGCAGCCGCCCATCGCAGGGAGCAACGCCCCGACGCTGGGCCCGCCGGCGCCGGCACCCACGCCGTCCAACAACGCCCGCGCCCCACGGTCGCGGCGGGCCGCCTCCGGCGGGGAGGCTCCGCAGTCCGAACCGGCGGGGGGCCAGGAGCAGCCGTCGGCGGTCAGAGGTCCGGCCCCGCCGGCGCCCCGGCAGCCCGGGCAGAGCGGCCCGGCGCCCGCTCCCCCGCCGGCGCCGCCGCGGGAAGCCCTCGAGGGGCCGGTCGACCGGACCGGCGTTGACGACACGACCATCCGGATCGGCATCCACGCCCCGGTGACGGGAGCGGCGCCGTTCCCCCAGAGCGCCTTCGAGCAGAGCAACAACCTCTACTGGAAGTTCCTCGCCGAGAAGGGCGGGGTGCACGGCCGCAACGTCGAGG
>JBFLYK010000029.1:0-90493 GCA_040756995.1 Actinomycetota bacterium
GCGCTGCTCGGCGGGGCGTTCTGGCTCGCCGGAGCCCTGCGGGTCCGCTACCCCGTCCTGCCGATCGTCGCCGTCCTCGCCGCCCTCGGCGTACTCGGCTACACGCTGCTGCGGAGCCGGCGCGTGGCGGCGGTCGTCGCCGCCATGGCGCTCCTGCTCGTGCCGACGGCCCTGGTGGCGGCCGTGACCCGGGTCGACGGCCAGGCCGGCGACCGGTCGATCACTCCCCGGGTGGCGTCCGACCTCGACCGGGAGTACCGCCACGCCATCGGCGTCCTCAGCCTCGACCTGTCCGCCCTCCAGCTGCCGCCGGGCCCGACGCCGCTCGAGATCTCGATGGGCGCCGGCCAGGTCGAGGTCACCGTCCCCTGGGACGCCGAGGTCGAGGCCCGGGCCTCCGTCAGCGCCGGTTCCTTCGACCTCTTCGGCAACCGCCAGACCGGCGTGAACCTCGACGGCAAGAGCCGGTCGAGCGGGCAGCCCGGCGCCCCCGTCCTCGTCATCACGGCCAAGGCCGGAGCGGGCGAGATCATCGTCCGGCGGGGCTACGAGCCCTTCACCCACCAGGCGCTGCGCACCGGGCAGCCCGTTCCCGTGTCGTGCTATCCGGACGGGCCGCCGGCCGTCGCCGCCGCGGCGTCGAGCACGATGCACTGCTCGGCCGCCGACGGCGTGACGAAGATCCCGGCGCTGGCCTGCGTGGTGTCGGACTCGGGGTCGGCGCTGTGCCGCCCGGCCGGGGAACCGGAACCGGTCGTGGACTTCACCGACGACCCCGGCACCCGCCGCTGCCAGGTCCCGGCCGGCGGCGGCCGATCGCTCTGCACCGCCCCGAACCCCGGCACGCGCTCGGAGATCGGCGGCCAGGGCTCCTTCACCTGCACAATCCCCGCCGGCGGCGGTCCGGCGGTCTGCCACCCGGCCGGATCCGGATCGGGGCCCCCGCCCCCGGCGCCTCCCGCCGATCCCAACGCCCCCGGCTCGACGACGCCGGCGACGCCCGTTCCGCCGGCGCCTCCCGGCGAGTACCGCTGCACCGTCCCCGACGGAGGCGGCCCGGCCACCTGCGAACCGATCTGACCGCGCCGCTGGTCGCCCGAACCGGAGCTCACCGTCGCCCTCGACCGGAACAATCACGGTCGAGCGCGATGGTGGGACGTCAGCCCCGCCGGTGGACGACCCGGCCCTCGACCACCGTCAGGAGGACTTCGCCGGCGCCCTCGTCCCCCACCAGCACGAGGTCGGCGTCGAGCCCCGGAGCGAGGCGGCCCTTGGTCGGCAGACCGAGGGCCTCGGCCGCGTTCCCGGCCACCGCCCGGGCCAGGTCGGCCCAGCCCCAGCCGGTGGCGGCGGCGAAGTTCCGCAGCGCGACATCGAGCGTCAACACGCTCCCGGCCAGCGTGCCGTCGGCCAACCTGACCGCCCCGCAGCAGTGCTGCGCCGGCCGGCCACCGAGGTCCACGTCGCCGTCCGGCAGGCCGGCGGCCCGCACGGCGTCGCTGATCAGCACCACCCCCTCGGGCCCCTTGGCCCGGGCCAGCACCGCCATCGCCCCGGCGTGGACGTGATGCCCGTCGGCGATCAGCTCGCACCGCAGCTCCGGCAGGGCCAGGGCCGCTCCCACCGTCCCCGGCGCCCGGTGCCCGAGCCCGGCCATCGCGTTGAAGGTGTGCGTCACCTGGCGCACCCCGGCTCCAGCGGCTGCGACCATCTCGTCCCAACTCGCCTCCGTGTGCCCGGCAGCGACCAGCACACCCCGCTCCCGACACTCGTGGATGACTTCCGCCGCACCCGGCATCTCGGGCGCCAACGCAACGAGCCGCACGATACCGCCTCCCGCCGGGCGAGAGCCCGCCGGAACAACGCTCCGAGAGGAGGAGGCGACTGAGCCCCCACCGGCCAATGGCCGGTGGCCGGGCCGGATGTCCAGCAGGCGGCGGGCCTCGGCGACATCGGGCGAGCGGATCCCGGCCGGGTCCTGGGCGCCGGCTTTGGCCGGATTGATCCAGGGGCCCTCCATGTGCGCCCCCAGGATCGTGGCCCCGCCCTCCACCGGACCGGCGGCCTCGGCGATGGCGCCCACGGCCGCCTCCAGCGCCTCCGGCGGAGCCGACCAGGTCGTCGGCAACAACGACGTCACACCGTGGGCGGCGTGGAAGCGGGCCATGCGGCGCAGCCCGTCCCCATCGGCGTCCATGGCATCGGCGCCGTCCCCGCCGTGGACGTGGACATCGATGAAGCCCGGCAGCAGCACGCCGCCCCGGCCGTCGATCACGACGCCCAGGGCGCTGATCTCGGCCCGCACCCCACCGGGCGCCGCCCCCGGGCCCATCGACTGGATCCGCCCGCCGGCGGCCGCCAGCCACCCCGGCGACCACACGCCATCGGCCCCGACGACGGTGGCGCCGGAGATCAGCAGCGGCGGCGGAGGATCACCGGAAGGACGGACCATTGGGCGTACTGATAGCGCACGGGGCCCGGCTGCGTCAGAGTGACCTGGGAGATTGTCCCGTCTGGCGTCGGGAGAACCTGGGTAGGGTCGTGGACGACCGACCCCTACCGGAGACCGAGAGAGGGAGCCACGTCAATGGCCGACAAAGACACTCGGGAGCGTCGCCTGCCTCCCGAGAGGGACGCGATTCCAGAGGCCGACGCCCTGGAACAGGCCCTGCCGCCCAGCGACGCCGATCCCGAGCTGCTCGACGTCGAGGACGAACCGGAGATCGGCGCCGACGTGCCGGAGGCCGACGCCGTGGAGCAGAACCGGCCCCGGGCCGTACCGGCGGCGGTGGCCACCCGGCCGATCCCGTTCGACGCCCCGGAGCACGACGTGCTCGAGCAGCGCCTCCCGGCCGCCGAGGACGACGATGACGACGAGTTCCGATGACGTTCCTGCTCCCTGACCGGCCCGTCGACACCGTCGACGACTGGCTGGCCATGGGTGGCGGCGACGGCCTCCGGGCCGCCCAGCGCCTGGGCCGGGAGGGCACCATCGACGAGATGCGGGCCTCCGGGCTGCGGGGCCGGGGCGGCGGCGGGTTTCCCACGGGGGCCAAGTGGGCCGGCGTCGCCCAGTCGGCCAGCACCCACCGCTACGTGGTGTGCAATGCCGCCGAAGGCGAGCCCGGCACGTTCAAGGACCGCCGGCTCATGCGGGACAACCCGTACCAGCTGGTCGAGGGTCTGGCCATCGCCGCCTTCGCCATCGGCGCCACCGCCGCCTTCATCGGCCTCAAGGCCAGCTTCACCCGGGAGATCGACCGCCTCACCCGGGCGCTGGCCGAGCTGACGGCCGCCGGCCTGGCCGGCGACGTCCCCATCACGATCCTGCCCGGCCCCGAGGAGTACCTCCTCGGCGAGGAGAAGGCGCTGCTCGAGGTCATCGAGGGGAAGGACCCGCTCCCCCGCCTGCTGCCCCCCTACCTGCACGGCCTGTTCTCCACCGCGCCGCAGATGGGCTGGATCCCCACGCCCCGGGAGCCGGGCCATGTGGGGCCGCACGAGAGCAACCCGACGCTGGTCAACAACGCCGAGACGCTGTCGAATGTGCCCTGGATCCTGGCCCGGGGGCCCGAATGGTTCCGGACCATGGGCACCCCGTCGTCGCCCGGCACGATCGTGGCCACGGTCTGCGGCGACGTCGCCCGGCCGGTCGTCACCGAGGTGGAGATGGGCACCCGCCTCTCCGACCTGCTCGACGGGCCCGCCGGCGGGCCGCTCCCCGGCCGCACCTGGAAGGCGGTCTTCTCCGGCGTGGCCAACCCGGTGGTCGATCCGTCCCGCTTCCACCTGCCCCTGACCTACGAGGACTTCGCCGCCCACGGCACCGGCCTCGGGGCGGCCGGCTTCATCGTCTACGACGACACCGCCTGCATGGTCAACGTCGCCCGGGTCTTCTCCCGGTTCCTGGCCGTCGAGTCCTGCGGCCAGTGCCCGCCGTGCAAGCTCGGCTCGGGCGAGATCACCGACCGGCTCGACCGTATCGAGCGGGGCGAGGGCACCGACGACGACATCGCCCGCATCGGCCACTGGCTCGGCTCCGTCACCGACGGTGCCCGCTGCTACCTCGCCACCGAGGAGCGCGACACCGTCAGCTCGATCCTGCGCTGCTACCCGGAGGAGTTCGCCGCCCACCTCGAATCGGGCGCCTGCCCCCGGCCCCGGGACCTCATCGTTCCGAAGATCGTCGACCTGGCGGACGGGCAGGTCACCTACGACGAGTCGCAGGCCCGCAAGCGGCCCGACTGGACCTACGCCCCGGCGTGACCAACGGCCCGGCCGTTGCCCTGGGTCACTTGAAGATGGGCCGTCCGCTCAGCTTCTCGGGCTGACCCTCGCACGTCGGGCCGTACTCCGGGCTGTACTTCGGGTTCGTGCGGAACGTGTCGACGAAGCGCTGCAACCGGGGATCGTCGGGCGACTCGACGCGCAGTTGGTGGGCCCAGGAACTGATGACGATCGGCGCCGGCAGCCCCGGGAACGGGCTCATGAGGATGTAGCGCTCGTCGGTCTGGCGCCGGACACCCTTGATGGTGAACGCCACCATCGGCTGGCGGCGCACGAAGTCCTCCAGGGCCTCGACCTGGTCGTGCGGCAGGTCGGGCCGGTAGGTGATCCAGACCGCGCCGTGCTCGTGGGCGTGGACGGCCTTCTCGCTGGGGATCGGCTTGTCGTAGACGCCGCAGTTCACCCAGATCGGGTAGTGGTCGCCGCCGGCCGGCGGCGTCACGGCGTAGCGGATGGGCCCCCGGTGGTGGTCGTAGGGCAGCGCACCGGGCACCGGCTTCCGGTCGCCCGGCCACCCCCTCGTGTCCCAGGCCACGACGCCGGGGATGCCGGAGTCGTCGGGCACCACGACCGGCTGCGGCTCGACCTTGACCGGCCCGTCCTCCACCGGCGACGGCAGGATCTGCCGCAGGTGGGCGGCGTGGTGGGCGAAGTCCTCGTCCGGCTCGGCGGCCACCGCCACCCCGGCGATGACCAGTCCCGCCAGGAAGGCGACCGCCGCCGGCCCGGCGAAGCCGACCGGCCCCGGCCTCACCGGTCGGCCACCATCTGGCGCACCCGGGCCAGGCGGGCGAACGACGCCAGGACCTCGTCCTGCTCCTCGGCCAGGTGCCGGACGAGCACGTGGTCGTAGCCCATGGCGGCGTAGCCGGCGAAGCGCTCCGCCACCTGCTCCGGGCTGCCGACCACCGTGGCCGCCGGGTCCATCCCCCGGTAGCCGCCATCGAGGACGGGCTGGGCCACCCGGCGGGCGTCGGCCTCGTCTCCCCCGACGTGGACGTCGCGCCGCAGCACCACCTCCCCTACGGCTTTCCCCTGGGTCTCGCAGGCCTTGCGGTAGGCGTCGGCCAGCTCGGCCGCCTCGTCGTCGGTGGCCCAGGGCGCGGCGATCCACCCGTCGCCCAGCCGGGCGGCCCGGTCGATGGCCGGCGGGGCGTGGCCGCCGATCCACACGGTGAGGGGCTCGGCCGGGACGGGCGCCACCCGCACGCCGTCGACCTCCTCGCCGGCCAGGAGCCGGCGGGTCACGTCGAGGTGATGCTCGAAGACGGCGGCCCGGCCCTTGGGTGGTGCGCCCATGGCCGCCATCTGGTCGCCGCCGCCCACCGCGCATTGCAGCACGAACGGACCGGCGGCCAGGGCCGCCAGGGTGCCGACCTGCTCCGCCACCAGCACCGGGTTCCAGGCCGGCAACAGGTACAGGGCGCCGGCCGGCCGGTCGCTCCACTCCGCCAGCAGGCGGCCGAGGATGACGGAGTTCTGGTAGTAGGCGACGGGGCCGGTGGCGTGGTGATCCCCCACGAACAGCGAGTCGAGCCCGGCGGCGGCGGCCGCCGCCGCCCGCTCCACCATCCACCGGGCGCCCTCCCGGGGATCGGCCACCGGATAGGTGCTCCGCAGCGACGTTCCGATCTTCACGGCCCGCCAGCCTGCCATGCATCCACGTGGGACCGGGACCCGGCGCGGTAGCCTCGAATTACAGCGTTGTCATTTCAGGAGGGCGTTCGTGGGCGAGCAGACCCCCGAGGTTCGGTACGAGCCATGTGCGGCATGGGAGGCCGGGCCTGACCTGGCCTCCGGAGCCTGCCTGGCCTGCGGCTGGCTCGAGGAGGACCACTGGCTGGCGGAGCTGGAGCGCCGGGCCGCCGCCCAGGCCGTACCCGCCGGCGCCTGACCCCCAAGGCCGGCGCCGAAGCGGCGGGCGCCGCCGAGGCGCCCGCCTCCTAACCTTCCCGGCGTGCCGGAGCTGCCCGAGATCACTGCCCTCGCCGAGCGCCTCGGCGACAAGGTCACCGGGCACGCGTTCACCGGCGCCGTTCCCCTGTCGTTCTCCGGCCTCAAGACGGTCGTGCCGGGGCCGGAGAGCCTCGTCGGTCGACCGGTCGAGACCGTCGGGCGCCGCGGCAAGTACCTCGTCTTCGAGTTCGGCGGGCCCCGCCTCCTCGTCCACCTCTCCCAGGGCGGACGGGTCGACGTCGAGGACCCGCCGAAGACGACCAAACCGAAGGGCGCCGTGGTCCGCCTCCGCTTCGACGACGCGCCGGCCATCCTCATCAAGGAGTTCGGCACCGAGCGCAAGGCCGGCTGGTGGGTGCTGGCCGAGGGCGACGACGGGCCGCTGGCCAAGCTTGGACCCGACGTCGATTCGCCCGAGGGGGAGCGGTTTCTCCTGGAGAGCGACGACCGCCGCCGCGTCCATACGATCCTGCGGGACCAGCGGACGATCGCCGGGGTCGGTCGGGGCTACAGCGACGACGCCCTCCACGAGGCCCGGATCTCCCCCTTCGCCACGCTGGCCGGGCTCGACCGGCCCACCCGGGAGCGCCTCATCGAGGCGCTGCGCAAGGTCCTGGCCGATGGGCTCGAGGTCGAGCGCCGGCGCACGGGCGGCCTCCCGACCAAGGTCGGCGACCACTGGGTGGTCCATGGCCGCTACGGCCAGCCCTGTCCCCGCTGCGGCACGACCCTTCGCCGCGTCTCCTACGAGTCACACGAGGTCGCCTACTGCCCGCCGTGTCAGACCGGGGGCAAGGTTCTGGCCGACCGCCGCCTGTCCCGGCTGGTGAAGTAGGCGATACCGGACATCAAGGTCACACGAAGCCTTTCTCGGGGCCCTGGTTCCGGAAGGCGGTCACGAACGTGCTGATCGGCTCCTGCATGTCCGGCCCGTCGGGACAGAGGAGCCGCCGGTGCCAGGCGGTGGCGGCCAGCGGCGTAGCCATCGACGGCCGGGGAACGACCAGGATCCACTTGGCCCGGCCGGCGAGGTCGCGGAGCCAGTCGAGCGTGGCCGCCGACACGCCGGCCGGCTGGTACCAGATGATGACGAAGCCGTGCTCCAGCGAGTGCACGAGATGTCCGTCCGTCGGCACGTCGGCCTCGGTGTAGAAGCCGGCCGGTGACGGCACCGGGTCGTGGTCGCCTCCGGCCGGCGGGTTCACCGAGTACGCCGCCGCCGGTACGTGGGCCTGCCCCTTGTCGGCCCGGCTGTCGGCCCGGCAACCCTGCTGCTCCACTGACCGCCGGAGGGCGCCGGTGAGCTCCGGCGCTCCGCTTGACTTCCCGCTCCGCAGGAGGCCGAGCCCGACGATGCCGATGATCACGGCGATGACGACGGCCCCCAGCCGGACGTTCCGCCGCGACAGCTCGGCATGGGCCCAGGGCTCCGGCTCGGGACGATCGACCATAGGAGCCCAGACGTACCACAGCCGGGAACGCAACGGGCGGCGTTCCCGGCTGTGCGGGCGTCGGCTCAAGCTCACCGGCGGGCGAGACGGCGGCGAGCCGACCACCTCTCTGCATGACTGATATTCCCGAGGCGGGCCGCCGCAAACAGAGAACTTGTGGCGAACCTTCGGATTTGCCGGGGATTCGAGCGCATTTCTCAAGGGATCCGGACCAAGTGCCGAAAGGAGGGATGTTCGTTCCCCTCACCAGGACGAGGAGCTGTTGCCGTGGCGAAGATTCCGGGCCTCGATCCCGACCGGAAGAGCAACAACGGAGACGGGGCCAACGGCAGTCCCCCCGGGTCGAACCAGCCTGGAGGGTCCGCCGCCGGCCAGCCGGCGCCGTTCCTGCAGAACCGTCGCAACCAGATCCTCGCCGCAGTCCTCATGCTGGCCGCTCTGCTCATCGTCCCGATGATGGGGATGGGCAGCCCGCCCATGAACGAGAAGCAGTTGTCCGAGGTCCTGGCCTCGCTGCCCACTGGACAGCTCGACGGCCACAAGATCGCCAAAGCCACCATTGACGACGACAACCGCGAGCTGCTGCTGAGGCTGGACAACGACGAGGAGTTCCGGGCCTCGTACCCCAACCAGTTCGGGACCGAGCTGGTCAAGGAACTGCAGGCGGCCGGCATCCCGTTCACGACCGAACCGATCCACAAGGCCTCGCCGATCGGCGCCATCGCCGCCATGTTCCTGCCCGTCCTGCTGATCATCGCCTTCTTTGTGTGGATGTCGAAGAAGGGCGCCATGGGCATGGGCGGCACCAGCAACGCCAAGGCCTTCACCACCACCAAGGCCGAGCTGCCCGAGCCGCCGACCGCCCGCTTCAGCGACGTCGTCGGCTGCGACGAGGCCGTCGAGGAGCTCTCCGAGATCGTGAGCTTCCTCCACGACCCCACCCACTTCGAGGCCGCCGGCGCCCGCATGCCCCGCGGCTTCCTCCTGGTCGGCCCGCCCGGGACCGGCAAGACCCTCCTCGCCCGGGCCGTGGCCGGCGAGGCCGGCGTGCCCTTCTACTCGGCGGCCGGCTCCGACTTCTCCGAGATGTTCGTCGGCGTGGGCGCCGCCCGGGTCCGCGATCTCTTCGCCAAGGCCAAGAAGACCGGCGGCATCGTCTTCCTCGACGAGATCGACTCCGTCGGACGGGCCCGCAACGGCAACGCCCCCGGCGGCGGCTCCAACGACGAAAGGGAGTCGACCCTCAACGCCCTCCTGGTCGAGATGGACGGATTCGGCAAGGAGTCCAACGTCGTGGTGATCGGGGCCACCAACCGGCCCGACATCCTCGACCCGGCGCTGACCCGGGCCGGCCGCTTCGACCGCCAGGTCACCGTGGCGCCGCCCGACCGCCGCGGCCGCACCCGCCTGCTCGACCTGTACGCCAAGGACCGCACCATGGGGCCCGACGTCGACTTCGTCGCCCTGGCCCGCCGCACCCCCGGTCTCACCGGCGCCGACATCTGCAACCTCGTCAACCAGGCCGCCCTCGAGGCCGCCCGGGCCAAGCGGGGGGTCATCAACTCCGGGGACTTCGACGAGGCGCTGGCCACGGTGATGATGGGCCGGGCCCGCAAGTCGGCCGTCGTCACCGAGCGGGACCGGGAGGTCACCGCCTGGCACGAGGCCGGCCACACGGTGGCGGCGCTGGTCCTGCCCGACGCCAACGACCCGGTGCAGGTCACGATCGTGCCCCGCGGCCCGGCCGGCGGCGTCACCTGGATGGGCGGCGACGACAACTCCTTCATGACCCGCTCCCAGGCCCGGGCCCAGCTCGTCGTGGCCCTCGGCGGACGGGCGGCGGAGGAGCTGCTGCTCGACGGCGACTTCACCCAGGGCGCGTCCGGCGACCTGCAGTCGGCCACCGGCCTGGCGACCCAGATGGTCACCAAGTGGGGGATGTCGGACCTCGGTCTGGCGGCCATGGACCCCGACCGGATCGTCTTCGGCGGGATCGGCGACAAGGTCCACGCCGAGATCGACAACATGCTCAAGGACGCGCTGGAGTCGGCCCGCACGCTGCTGGCCGAGCACCGGGCGCTGTTCGACGCCGTGGTGCGGGAGCTGCTCGACGAGGACACCGTCGACATCGAGCGCCTGAAGGCCATCTGGGCCGAGGTGCAGTCGCCCTCCCTCGTGGCGTAGGCAGCAATGCCCCTCGGGGCCCCCGGGTAGCCTCGGTGCCGTGAAGATCGGCATGGTGGGCCTGGGCCGGATGGGCGGGAACATGGCCGAGCGGCTGCGCCGCTCCGGCCAGGAGGTCGTCGGCTACGACCGCAACGCTGAGATCGCCGACGTGAAGTCGCTGGCCGAGCTGGCGCAGGCGCTACCCGTCCCCCGGGTGGTGTGGGTCATGGTCCCCGCCGGTGACCCGACGCGCTCGACGATCACCGACCTCGGCGAGCTGCTGTCGGCCGGGGATCTCGTCATCGACGGCGGCAACTCCAACTACCGCGACTCCATCGCCCATGCCGAAACGCTGGCCGGCAAGGGCATCGGGTTCGTCGACGCCGGCGTGTCGGGCGGGGTGTGGGGGCTGGAGAACGGTTACGGCCTGATGGTGGGCGGCGATCCGGCCCACGTGGAGCTCATCCGGCCGGTGCTCGAGGGGCTGGCCCCGGAAGGGGGCCTCGTCCACGCCGGGCCGGTCGGGGCGGGCCACTTCACCAAGATGGTGCACAACGGCATCGAGTACGGGCTGATGCAGGCCTACGCCGAAGGGCTGGAGCTGTTGCGGGCCTCGGAGCTCGGCATCGACGTCCCCGGCGCCGTGAAGGCCTGGCGGCACGGCACGGTCATCCGGTCGTGGCTGCTCGACCTTCTCGACCGGGCGCTCGACGAGGATCCCGGGCTCGAGCAGCTCAAGGGCTGGGCCGACGACTCCGGCGAGGGCCGCTGGACGGTGCAGGAAGCGGTCCGGCTGGCGGTGCCGGCCCCGGCCATCTCCGCCGCCCTGTTCGCCCGCTTCGCCTCCCGGCAGGACGAGTCACCGGCCATGAAGGTCATCGCCGCGCTCCGCCAGCAGTTCGGCGGTCACGCGGTGCACACGTGAGCGTGGGTGGCGCCCCGAGCTCCCGGCAGCTGGCCTCCGGCGCCCGGCCCCGGGCCGACGCCCTCGTGCTCTTCGGCGCCACCGGGGACCTGGCCTACAAGAAGCTCTTCCCCGCCCTCTACCACCTGGTGGCCCGGCGGGTGCTCGACGGCCGGCCGATCATCGGCGTAGCCGCCTCCGAGGTGACCGATGACGGCCTCCGACAGCGGGCCCGGGACTCGATCGCCGCCGCCGGCCTTCCCAACGTCGACCGGGCGGTGCTCGACCGGCTGACCGACTCGCTCGTCTACGTGAGTGGCAACTACCAGGACCTCACGACCTTCGAGCGCCTCGCCGAACGCCTCAAAGGCTGCGTGCACCCGATGTTCTACCTGGCCATCCCCCCGAGCCTGTTCGACGACGTGGCGTCGGGGCTGGCCCACGCCGGGCTGGCCGACGGCGCCCGGGTGGTGGTCGAGAAGCCCTTCGGCCGTGACCGGGCGTCGGCCCGGGAGCTCAACGCCGTGCTCCACCGGTACTTCCCCGAGGAGGAGATCTTCCGGATCGACCATTACCTCGGCAAGGAAGCGGTGGAGAACCTGCTGGTGTTCCGGTTCGGCAACACGCTGCTCGAGCCGGTGTGGAACCGCCGCTACGTGGCCAGTTTCCAGGTGACGATGGCCGAGAGCTTCGGGATCGGGTCACGGGGCCGGTTCTACGAGGAGGCGGGCGCCATCCGCGACGTCGTCCAGAACCATCTGCTGCAGGTCGTGACGCTGGTGGCGATGGAACCGCCGGTTGGGGTCGGCGCCGAGGCGCTGCGCGACGAGCGCGTCAAGGTCCTCAAGGCCATGGAGCCGGTCGACCCGGCCCAGGTCGTCCGGGGCCAGTATCGCGGCTATCGCCAGGAGCAGGGGGTGGCGCCCGACTCCGACGTGGAGACCTTCGCCGCCCTGCGCCTGTCCATCGAATCATGGCGCTGGGCCGGTGTGCCGTTCTACGTGCGCGCCGGGAAGAGCCTGGCGGCGTCGGCCACCGAGGTGGTGGTGGAGTTCAAGCGGCCGCCCCGACTGCTCTTCGCCGCCCCCGGCTCGCCGCGGCCCCATCCCAACCACCTGCGGTTCTGCCTCGGCCCGGCCGAAGCGGTCAGCTTCACCCTCGAGGTCAAGGCGCTGGGCGAGGAACTCGTCAGCCGGCCGACCGACTTCTCCACCACGCCCGACGCCTTCGGCAGCGGCCGGGTCGCCGACGCCTACGAGCGGCTCCTCGACGACGCGCTCGAGGGAGACGCCCGCCGCTTCGCCCGCGAAGATTCGGTGGACGAGGCGTGGCGCGTCGTGGCGCCGGTGCTCGAGCACCCCGCTCCGGTGTTGCCCTACGAACCCGGCTCCTGGGGCCCGCCGGAAGCCGACCGCATCATCGAGGGCGACGACTGCTGGCACTCCCCGAAGGGGTAGGGCCCCGGCACTATCCGGCCTTCTTCGCTCCCCTCGCCCGGGGGGTGCGGCCCTCCCCGTTGCCTTCCGGGACGGACTTCTTCGCCGGAGCCTTGGCCGCCTTCCGGGCCGTCGTCGGCCGCACGGCCTGCTCGTGGTCGTGGATGTGGGCCTCGCCCTCGTGTTCCTTCTCGAAGTTCTCGTGGGGGTAGTGGGCGTGGCTCAGCGCGGCGTGGTCGTGCTCGTGCTCGTGCCGCGAGCTCAGATGCACGAAGCCGCCCGAGGCCTCGTTGTAGTTGTGCGTCACGTGGTAGTGGGCGTGCTTGTGCGCCAGCGCCTCGTGATCATGCTGTTCAAAACTGTCGTGATCCGACATCGCTATCTCCAGGTGTCGTCTCGCAATCGCTCACGCGTCTACCCAGCGGCTTGGCAGGTCAACCCAGGAACCGGCGCTCGACCGAATTGACCGGTTGTTCCCCCGGGTAAGGTGCCGGGGCGATGAGACTCTGGCCCGGACAACCGTTCCCCCTCGGCGCCACCTATGACGGCGCCGGCACCAACTTCTCGCTGTTCTCCGAGGTCGCCACCGGCGTCGACCTCTGCCTCTACGACGACGACGGCAACGAGGAGTGCGTCCCGCTCACCGAGGTCACCGCGCTGTGCTGGCACGGCTACCTCCCCAACGTCGGCCCCGGCCAGCGCTACGGGTTCCGGGTCCATGGCCCCTACGAGCCCCACGCCGGCCACCGCTGCAACTCGTCCAAGCTGCTGCTCGACCCCTACGCCAAGGCCGTCGAGGGAGGCGTCAACTGGGATCCGGCCGTGTTTGGCTACACCCTGGGCAAGGACGATCTCACCCTCGACCGGCGCGACAGCGCCCCGTTCGTGCCCAAGGCCGTGGTGACGAATCCCTTCTTCGACTGGGGGGTCGACCGGCCGCCGACCATCCCCTGGCACGAGACGGTGGTCTACGAGACGCACGTCAAAGGCTTCACCAAGTTGCATCCGGACGTTGACGAAGAGTTGCGCGGCACGTATGCCGGTCTCGCCCACCCGGCGGCCATCGACCATCTCAAGAGCCTCGGGGTGACGGCCGTCGAGCTCATGCCCGTCCACCAGTTCATCCAGGACCACTACCTGATCGAGAAGGGCCTGCGGAACTACTGGGGCTACAACTCGATCTGTTATCTGGCCCCCCACAACGAGTACGCCGCCAGCGGGCAGCGCGGCGAGCAAGTCGGCGAGTTCAAGGCCATGGTCCGGGCGCTCCACGAGGCCGGCATCGAGGTCATCCTCGACGTCGTCTACAACCACACGGCGGAGGGCAACCATCTCGGCCCGACGTTGTCGATGAAGGGCATCGACAACTCCGCCTACTACCGGCTGGTGGCCGACGACAAGCGGTACTACATGGACTACACCGGCACCGGCAACAGCCTGAACATGCGGCACCCCCACACGCTGCAGTTGGTGATGGACTCGTTGCGCTACTGGGTGACCGAGATGCATGTCGACGGGTTCCGCTTCGATCTGGCCTCGACCCTGGCCCGGGGCCTGCACGAGGTCGACCGGCTGTCGGCCTTCTTCGACCTCATCCAGCAGGACCCCGTGGTGAGCCAGGTGAAGCTCATCGCCGAACCGTGGGACGTCGGCGAAGGCGGCTACCAGGTCGGCAACTTTCCCCCGCTGTGGTCGGAGTGGAACGGCAAGTACCGCGACACCGTGCGGGACTTCTGGCGGGGCGAGCCGGCCACGCTGCCCGAGTTCGCCTCCCGGATCACCGGCAGCTCCGACCTCTACCAGATGGACGGGCGCCACCCGTCGGCGTCGATCAACTTCGTCACCGCCCACGACGGCTTCACGCTGGCCGATCTCGTGTCCTACAACGAGAAGCACAACGAGGCCAACGGCGAGAACAACAACGACGGCGAGAGCCACAACCGCTCCTGGAACTGCGGGGTCGAAGGCCCGACCGACGACCAGGACATCCGGGCCCTGCGCCGCCGCCAGCAGCGCAACTTCCTGGCCACGCTGTTCCTGTCCCAGGGCGTGCCTATGATCCTGGGCGGTGACGAGATGGGCCGGACGCAGGGCGGCAACAACAACGCCTACTGCCAGGACAACGAGATCTCCTGGCTCGACTGGTCGCTCAAGGAGGAGAACGCCGATCTCGTCGTCCTCACCGCCCGGCTGGCGGAGTTCCGCCGCGACCATCCGGTGTTCCATCGGCGGCGCTGGTTCCAGGGCCGGCCGATCCACGGGGCGACGTGCACCGACATCGCCTGGTTCGCCCCCGACGGCAACGAGATGTCGGACGAGGACTGGGACACCGGCTACGCCAAGTCGATCGGCGTGTTCCTCAACGGGGACGCCATCCCCGACCCGGACCCCCGGGGGGAGCGGGTCGTCGACGACAGCTTCCTGCTGCTGTTCAACGCCCACCACGAGCCGCTGCCGTTCACCATTCCCAAGAAGGACTGGGGCGAGCACTGGGTCGTCGTCCTCGACACCGACGATCTCCGGCTGCGGGAAGAGGTACCGGCCGGTGCGACGCTGACGAACGGGTCGGTCACGACAGTGGCCTGGGAGCCGGGGTTCGGCGAAGGCGAACCGGTGAAGAAGGGCGACCAGATCGAGGTCGGCGCCCGGTCCCTGATGGTGCTGCGCCGTGTCGATTAGCCCCGAGGCGGGCGACGGCCCACCGGCCGCGGCCGAGCGGCGGCGCAATCCCTGGCCGCTGTCGACCTACCGGGTTCAGCTCCAACCGGCCTTCGGGTTCGACGACGTCACCGCCATCGCCCCCTACCTCCACCGGCTCGGGGTGACGCATCTCTACTCGTCGCCCTACCTGCAGGCGGCGGCCGGATCGACGCACGGCTACGACGTCATCGACCACAGCCGGGTCAACGCCGAGCTCGGCGGTGAGGAGGGCCACGAGCGCATGTGCGCCGCGCTCGGCGCCAACCAGCTCGGCCAGGTGCTCGACATCGTCCCCAACCACATGGCCATCGTCGGCGGGAACCGGTGGTGGTGGGACGTCCTGGAGAACGGCCCGTCCTCCCAGTACGCCTCGTACTTCGATGTCGACTGGGACCCGCCGGAGGCCAAGCTCCGCAACACGGTGCTGATGCCGATCCTCGGCGACCACTACGGCCGGGTTCTGGAAGCGGGCGAGTTCCGCCTCCAGCGTGACGGCGGCGCCTTCACCGTCCACTACTACGAGCACGTCCTGCCGGTGGCGCCCCGCTCGCTCGACGACCTGCTGGCCGCCGCCGCCCGGCGCTGCCGCTCGATGGAGCTCGAGAGTCTGGCCACCTTCTTCGGCCGGCTGCCGCCGTCGTATCTGACCGACCGGGCCAGCGTCCGGGAACGGCACCGCGACAAGGAGGTGCTGCGGGCCAACCTCGCCCGGCTGCTGCGGGAGGAGCCGGAGGTCCGGGCCGCGGTCGACGCCGAGGTCGAGGCCATCAACGCCAACCCCGACCGGCTCGACGCGCTGCTCGACCGGCAGAACTACCGCCTGGCCTTCTGGCGCACCGCCGGCCGGGAGCTCGACTACCGCCGCTTCTTCGACATCCACACCCTGGCCGCCCTCCGCATGGAGGACGAGGTCGTGTTCGTCGACACGCACGAGCGGCTGATCGAGTGGCTCGACCGCGGGGTGGTGGACGGCCTGCGGATCGACCATCCCGACGGACTGCGGGACCCGTCGGGCTACCTCCGCCGGCTGGAGCGCGACGCCGGTGCCGACACGTGGGTGGTGGTGGAGAAGATCCTCGAGCCCGGCGAGCGGCTGCCCCGGTCGTGGCCGGTGGCGGGGACGACGGGCTACGACTT
The DNA here is from genome assembly GCA_040756995.1 of Actinomycetota bacterium. GTDB lineage: Bacteria > Actinomycetota > Acidimicrobiia > IMCC26256 > BP-133 > BP-133. The sequence continues at coordinate 16,038 of JBFLYK010000029.1, forward strand.
CGCCTACCGGGTCGGTGGCCTGTTCGTCGACCCCGCCGGGGAAGAACCGATCAACGAGGCCTACACCGCGTTCACCGGCGAGACCGTCGACTACGAGGAAGTCATCTACGAGAAGAAGCACCTGGTGATGGCCGAGGTGCTGTCGGCCGAGATCAACCGGCTCACCAACCTGGCCATCGACGTGTGCGAGCACCATCGCCGTTACCGGGACTACACCCGCCACGAGCTGCACGAGACGCTGCGGGAGCTGATCGCCGCCTTCCCCGTCTACCGCACCTATGTCGTGCCGGGGGGCGAGGGGCCGTCGGCCGACGACGTCGCCCACGTGGAGTACGCCGCCAAGCTGGCCAAGGGCCGTCGCCCCGACCTCGACGCCGAGCTGTTCGACTTCTTCGTCGACGTCCTCCTGGGCCGGCACCGGGGCCGGGCCGAGGACGAGCTCGTGTCCCGCTTCCAGCAGGTGACCGGGCCGGTGATGGCCAAGGGCGTGGAGGACACGACCTTCTACAACTACAACCGGCTGGTGGCCCTCAATGAGGTCGGCGGCAGCCCGGGCCGCTTCGGCGTCGCTCCGGAGGAGTTCCACGACGGCAACGAGCACATCGCCCGCAACTGGCCGGGCTCGCTGCTGGCGACGTCGACGCACGACACGAAGCGCTCGGAGGACACCCGGGCCCGCATCGCCCTGCTGTCGGAGATGCCCACCCGTTTCGCCGGGGCGGTCTCCGAGTGGTCGCGCCTCGGGGAGCGGCACCGGACCGACCCGTCGCTGCCCGACCGCAACGCCGAATGGCTGCTGTACCAGACGCTCGTCGGCGCCTGGCCGCTGTCGGTCGAGCGGGCCGTCGCCTACATGGAGAAGGCGTCCAAGGAAGCGAAGGAGCACACCAGCTGGGTCGACCCTGACCCGGTGTACGACGACGCGCTGCGCCGCTTCGTGGAGGGCCTGCTGGGCGACGCCGAGTTCGTCGAGTCGCTGGAGGCCTTCGTCGCCCCGCTGGTGGAGCCGGGCCGGATCAACTCGCTGGCCCAGACGGCGCTGAAACTGGCGTCGCCCGGCGTGGCCGACATCTACCAGGGCTGCGAGCTGTGGGACCTGTCGCTGGTCGATCCCGACAACCGCCGGCCCGTCGACTTCGCCGCCCGGGAGGCGTTGCTGGCCGAGGCCGAGGAAGTCCGCGACCCGGCCGACGTCTGGCCGGCCCGGGCCGACTCCGGCCTGCCGAAGCTGCTGCTGACCCACCGGGCGCTGCATCTGCGCTCCCGCCGCCCGCAGTACTTCTCCGCCGGCAGCGGCTACCGCCGCCTGGCGGCCACCGGCGCGAAGGCCGCCCACGCCGTGGCCTTCGTCCGCAGCAGCCGGGAGGGCGAAGACGGCGTGGTCGCCGTCACCCCCCGCCTGGTGTTGGCCCTGGCCGGCGACTGGGCCGACACGACCCTGGTGCTTCCCGAGGGACGCTTCGAAGACGTCCTCGGTGGGAACAGGACGTTCACCGGCGAGGTTCGCCTGGCGGAACTCCTGGGTCCTTTTCCTGTCGCCATCCTGGAGCGGACTGCATGACGACGTTTTCGGTCTGGGCGCCCAGGGCGGCGGAGCGGGTGGATCTCGTCCTGCCCGGGCTCCGCCGCCTGGTCGAGATGACGCCGGCCGACCGGGCGGGCTGGTGGGCGGTCGACGTGCCCGACGCCGGGCCGGGGACCGATTACGAGTTCTCGATCGACGGCGGGCCGGCGCGGCCCGATCCTCGTTCGCCGTTCCAACCCGAGGGTGTGCATGGGCCGTCGCGGGTCGTGGACCATTCGGCGTTCCAGTGGACCGACGATCAGTGGCGCGGCGCGGCGCCGTTGTCGGCGGCGTTGATCTACGAGGCCCACGTCGGGACCTTCACGCCGGAGGGCACGTTCGAGGCGGCGATCGACCGGTTGGGCCACCTTGTCGACCTCGGCGTGACGCACCTCGAGCTGCTGCCGGTGGTGCAGTTTCCGGGCCGGCGGGGCTGGGGCTACGACGGCGTCGACCTCTTCGCCCCGCACCACGCCTACGGCGGGCCGGAAGGGCTCAAGCGCCTCGTCGACGCCTGCCACGGTGCCGGGATCGGCGTGATCCTCGATGTCGTCTACAACCACCTGGGGCCGGACGGGAACTACCTCGGCGCCTACGGGCCGTACTTCACCGACCGGTACCACACACCGTGGGGAGACGCCGTCAACTACGACGACGCCGGCAGCCACGAAGTGCGGGACTTCGTCTGCGACAACGCCTGTCACTGGCTCGAGCACTACCACGTGGACGGGCTCCGCCTCGACGCCGTCCATGCCATCTTCGACTCGTCGGCCGTCCACATCCTCGAGGAGATGGCCCGCCGGGTGGCCGGGCTCCAGGCCCGCCTGGGGCGGCGCAAGTTCCTCATCGCCGAGAGCGACCTCAACGACCCCAAGCTGGTGCGGGCGCCGGAGGCCGGCGGCTACGGGCTCGACGCCGCCTGGAGCGACGACTTCCACCACGCCCTGCACTCCGCCCTGACCGGCGAGACCGCCGGCTACTACGAGGACTTCGGCGGCCTGGCGCCCCTCGCCCGGGCCCTGGAGCGGGGCTACGTCTACGCCGGGGAGTACTCGCCGCACCGCAGCCGCCGCCACGGCCGGCCGCTGACCGGCGTCCCGGCCTCCCGCCTCCTCGGCTACCTCCAGAACCACGACCAGGTCGGCAACCGGGCTGCCGGCGAGCGGTCGTCAGCCCTGATGAGCACCGGCCGGCTCCACATCGCCGCCGCCGTGGTTCTGCTCGGCCCGTTCGTGCCGATGCTGTTCCAGGGTGAGGAGTGGGGCGCCTCGACGCCGTTCCAGTACTTCACCGACCACATCGACCCGGAGCTCGGCCGCGCGGTCAGCGAGGGACGGCGCCGGGAGTTCTCGGCCTTCGGCTGGAAACCCGAGGACGTCCCCGACCCCCAGGACCCCGCCACCTTCGAGCGCTCCGTCCTCGACTGGGCGGAGCTCGACAAGGATCCCCACGCCGCGCTCCTCGACTGGCACAAGCGCCTGATCACCCTCCGCCGCCGGATCCCCGCCCTCTCCGACGGCGACTTCGACCGGGTTCACACCACCTGGGACGAAGAAGCCCAGTGGTGGTTCGTCCTCCACCGAGGCGAGGTCAGCATCGCCGTCAACCTTTCCGATGCCGCTCAGGTGGTGCCGGTCCCGGACGAAACCGACACGATCCTGCTGGCCTCCGATCCCGCCCTCACGGAGATGGGTGGCCGATCCCTTCGACTCGGCCCCGATTCCGTGGCCGTCCTCGGCCCGCCGGACTAGCGGCGGCCGGGCGACCTAGCGGCCCGAGTCCTCCAGGCGGCGGATCAGGGCGGCCCGGCGAGCCTCCAGGGCGGCCATCCGGCGGGCGGCGGCTTCGAGCTGGGCGGTCAGGCGCTCGGCTTCGGACCGGACGGTCTCGACGTCGTCGTCGAGGACCAGCTCACCGGTGTCGTCGTCCTCGTCGAAGGCCAGGAGCGGGCCGTCGACCAGGATGAGCTCGTCATCGTCCTCATCGCCGTCGTCGACGTCTTCGAGGGCGGCGAGGGCGTCGGTGATCCGCCCGATCGGGCGCAGGCCGTGGCGCTCGTCGTCGAGCCCTTCGGTGAAGCGGTCGATCCCCGATGCCGCCTCCAGGGCGGCGGTGGCGATCGACATGCAGCCGAGGCAATAGGTCAGGTCCTCGTCGTAGCCCAGCTCCTCACCGGTGTTGGTCACGACGACCGCCGGTGACGAGGAGAAGGTCTCGCCGCAGGCCCGGCACGTCCAGTTCGCCAGCTCCTCCCGCACGGCCAGGGGATGCACGTGCCGGAGGTCGTCGACCAGCTGCAGCGCCCGGCGGAGGGTGTCGGGCGGGAGGGCGGCCTCGAACCGGTCGGCCAGCGACGAATCCTCGAGGCACTCCGCCTTCCAGAAGGCGAAGGTCAACAGCTCCTGGGTGGCGGGCACCGGCTCCTCGCCGCCGTGGCGGGCGAACCAGCGCTCCACGAACCGACGGTTGCGGGCGGCCTGCTTGCGGTTGGTCTCGGCCGGCAGCAGCCGCCGGGCCACGACCACCGCCTCCACCAGCGAGTCGAGCAGGGCGAAACCCGTCAGGTCGCCGCCGTTGTCGAGATACGCACGCAACGAGGGCGGACGGATGTACTGCTCTTCAGGCGACATCACTCGCGTGCCTCCGTACCGGTGGCCCGACGGTCGAAGCCGTGAAATTCTATGCCGCACGTGCGCAAATGCGGCGTCGACGTCGGTTTCCGGTTGTCCCCAGCTTCCCCAGTCCTTGCTCTGGTAAGGGTACTTCGGATCCCGACAAAGCGCCCCAAATGCCCCGAAAATCCACGGCTTCAGCCACTGGTCTGTAAAAACTGCCTCAACGACTTGCCACGCTGCGTGGGACTCCGGCCTCGGAGGGTCAGCGCCCCTATGTGGAAGCCCAGGCGACCGAGCCCATTTCGGCGAAGGTCCGGAGATCGTCGTGGCAGGGGACGACCCGCACGGTGAAGCCGTAGCGGCCGGCAGTCTCGCAGCCGAAGGAACCCGAGTAGCGGTAGAGGTTCTTGTCGCCCGCGCCGCCGGGGCCCGGCTCGTCCAGGCCGACCAGCTCCATGGTCACGCAGGCCGCGGGCTGCAGCTCCTCGTTGGCGCCGACCGGGCCGTGGAGCAGCTGCACCTCCACATCGTCCTGGTCGATCTGGCCCAGCGCCACCATGGCCTCGACCTTCTTCGACGCCCCGAGGTCGACCTGCTCCGACTCCGTCTCGACCGAGATCACCTTCACCGACGGCCAGGCCCGGAGCATCGACTGCTTCCAGGCCGCCAGCGCCTTGGCCCGGGCGCCGCCGGAGGCGCCGAGGGTGTCGGCCCGCACCGCGGCCGGCTCGTACATCTGCTCGGTGTAGTCGCGCACCATCCGGGAGGCGGAGACCTGGGGGCCGAGCGACCGCAGCGACGCCTTCACCTTCTTCACCCAGCGCCGGGGCACCGGCCCCCCGTAGCGCTCGTAGAACAGCGGCACGATCTGGCGCTCGAGGAGATCGAAGAGGCTCTCGGCCTCGACCTCGTCGCGCTTGGCGAGGTCCTCGTAGGTCTCGGCCGAGCTGATGGCCCAGCCGTTCTCCCCGTTGAACATCTCGTCCCACCAGCCGTCGAGGATCGAACAGTTGAGAGCGCCGTTGATGGCCGCCTTCATGCCGCTCGTCCCGCAGGCCTCCAGCGGCCGGCGGGGGGTGTTCATCCACACGTCGCAGCCCTGGTACATGCGCCGGGCGACGACCATGTCGTAGTCCTCCACGAAGGCCATCCGGTGGCGGACCTCGGGGTCCCGGGCGAAGGCGATGATCTGGCGGATCATCTCCTTGCCGATGTCGTCGGCCGGATGCGCCTTGCCGGCGAAGACGATCTGCACCGGCCGCTCCGTCGAGGTGAGCAGCCGCTTCAGCCGCTCCGGCTGCGACAGCAGCAGCGTGGCCCGCTTGTAGGCCGCGAACCGGCGGGCGAAGCCCAGCGTCAGCACCCGGGGATCGAGGACCTCCTGCGTCCAGGCGACGTCGGACTCGCTGACGCCCCGGGCCAGCGCCGAGTGCCGCAGCCGCTCCCGGAGGAAGGCCACCAGCCGCTGGCGGCCCTGCTCCTTGACCCGCCAGATCTCGTCGTCGTTGGCGTCGTCGATGTGGGCCCAGCGCGTCTCGTCGGCCTCCGGCCATTCGGGGAGGACGTAGCGGTTGAGCAGCTCGTCCATCTCCGCCGACACCCACGTCCGGGCGTGGACGCCGTTGGTCACGGCCTGGATGGGCGCCTCGGCCTCCGGCACGCCGGGCCACAGGCCGCTGAACATCTTCTGGCTGACCCGGGCATGGAGCTTCGACACCCCGTTGGACAGCGAGGCCAGGCGCAGCCCCATGACCGCCATGTTGAACGGGGAGTCCGACCCCGCCCCGGGCTCGTGGCCCAGGGCCATCAGGTCGTTGAACGTCACGCCGCACTCGTCGGCGAAGGCCCGGAAGTAGCGCTCCATCATCTCCCGGGGGAACCGGTCGATCCCGGCCGGGACGGGCGTGTGGGTGGTGAAGATCGTCCCCGCCCGCACCGCCTCCAGGGCCTCGGGGAAGCGCAGACCGTCTTCGGTGACCAGCTGGCGGATCCGCTCGAGGCCCAGGAAGCCGGCGTGGCCCTCGTTGGTGTGGAAGATCTGGACGTCCTCCCCGGCGGCCCGCAGGGCGCGCACGCCGCCGATCCCGAGCAGGATCTCCTGGCGCATGCGGTGCTCGGCGTCGCCGGCGTAGAGCCGGTCGGTGACGTGCCGGGTGGGGATGTCGTTCTCCTCGACGTCGGCGTCGAGCAGGTAGAGCTTCACCCGACCGATCATCGCCCGCCACAGCTGGGCCACCAGCGGGGTCCCGGCCAGGTCGACCGTGACCCGGGCGCCGTCGACCCGGTGCAGGGCCATCGAGTGGGGATCGAGCCGGGGGTAGCGCTCCTGCTGCCACCCGTCGGCGTTCAGCTCCTGGCGGAAGTAACCCTGCTGGTAGAAGAGGCACATCCCCACCAGCGGGATACCGAGGCCGCTGGCCGCCTTGAGGTGGTCACCGGCCAGCACGCCGAGGCCGCCGGAGTACTGCGGCAGCGCCTCGGTGATCCCGAACTCGGGCGAGAAGTAGGCCACCGACCGCAACGGCGAGTTCCGGGTCTGGAACCAGCGGGGCCCCTCGACGTAGCGCTCCTGCTCTCCGTGGATCTCGTTCATGAACGAGAGGAACCCCGGATCCTTGATCATCGCCTCGAGCCGCTCCCGCCGGACGGCGCCCAGGAGGCGGACGGGGTCGTGGTTGGCCTCTTCCCAGCCCTCGGGGTCGAGCCAGCGGAACAGGTCCCGGGTGCTGTCGTCCCACGACCAGCGCAGGTTGTAGGCGATGTCGTGCAGGGGGGCGAGCGGCTCGGGAAGCCGGGCCCGGACGGTGAAACTCTTCAGTGCCCTCACGAGCAGAGACGCTAGCGAACCTGAACCGCCACGTTGGACGGCGTTTGCGACGGGCCTGGAGTGGTAGACCAGTACGACGTGACCGATCGCATCGTCATCGAAGGAATCCGCCCGTCGACACCGAGCGGTTTTCCCGCCAAAGCGGTGGTCGGCCGGCCGGTGCGGATCACGGCCGACGTCTTCCGCGACGGGCACGACATCCTGGCCGCCAGGGTGCGCTGGCGCCGCGCCAACGGCGCCAAGGGCAAGTGGTCGGGCGCCGTGATGCGGCCGCTGGGGAACGACCGCTACGAGGCCGTCATCGAACCCGCCGAGCTCGGGGCCCACGAATTCGTCATCGAGGGGTGGACCGACCGCCTCGCCACCTGGCGCCACGAGATCACCGTCAAGCTCGCCGCCGGCCAGAACGTCGAGCTCGAGCTGGAGGAGGGTGCCCGCCTGCTGGAGGAGGCGGCGCAGCGGGTCGACCGGGCCGACCGGCCCCGGCTCCAGACGGCCGTCGATTCCCTCCGCAACACCCAGGCCCCGGCCGAGTCCCGCCTGTCGGGAGCCCTCGACCCGACGCTGGTGTCGGTCCTCGACGAGCTGCCCGACCCCGCCGATCTCACCAAGTCACGGGCCGTGCCGCTGTGGGTGGACCGGGAACGGGCCCTCTACGGCGCCTGGTACGAGCTCTTCCCCCGCTCCTACGCCAACCCCGCCGAAGGCAAGAACGGCCTGCAGGGCGCGGCCGACCGCCTGCCGGCCGTGGCCAACATGGGCTTCGACGTGGTCTACGTGCCGCCCGTCCACCCGATCGGACGCAGCTTCCGCAAAGGCCGCAACAACAGCCTCGAAGCCGGCCCCTCCGACCCCGGCAGTCCGTGGGCCATCGGCGCCGCCGAGGGCGGCCACATGGCGCTCCACCCCGAGCTCGGCACGTTCGAGGACTTCGACGCCTTCGTGGCCCGGGCCCGCAGCCTCGGCATGGAGGTCGCCCTCGACTACGCCCTCCAGGCCTCGCCCGAGCACCCCTGGGTCAAGGAGCATCCGGAGTGGTTCCACCACCGGCCCGACGGCACGATCAAGTACGCCGAGAACCCGCCCAAGAAGTACCAGGACATCTACCCGATCAACATGTGGCCGGCCGACCCCGCCGACCGCACCGCCCTCTGGGAGGCCTGCAAGGAGGTCCTGGAGTTCTGGATCGGCCACGGCATCCGGATCTTCCGGGTGGACAACCCCCACACGAAGCCGTTCCCCTTCTGGGAGTGGGTCATCAAGGACATCCAGTCCCGGCACCCGGAGGTCGTGTTCCTGGCCGAGGCCTTCACCCGGCCGAAGCTCATGGCCCGCCTGGCCGAGGTCGGCTTCAGCCAGAGCTACACCTACTTCACCTGGCGCAACACCAAGGCGGAGCTGCAGGAGTACCTGACCGAGGTGGCCCTCGGCCCCAAGGCCGACTACATGCGGCCCAACTTCTGGCCCAACACGCCCGACATCCTCTCCGGCATCCTCCGGGGCGGCGGTCCCGGCGCCTTCCGGCTCCGGCTGGTGCTGGCCGCCTGCATGGTCCCGTCCTACGGGATCTACTCCGGCTACGAGCTGTGCGAGAACCAGCCGATGTCGGACACCAACGAGGAGTACTTCGAGTCGGAGAAGTACGAGATCAAGCACCGCGACTTCTCGCAGCCGGGGAGCCTCGTCCCCTTCGTGGGCCGGATCAACGACATCCGCCGGCGCCACCCGGCCTTCGCCGACCTGTCCAACGTGGCCTTCCACCACTCCAACAACGACCAGATCCTGTGCTGGTCGAAGGTGGACCGGGCGGCCGACGATGTGATGCTGATGGTCGTGAACCTCGACCCCTACAACACCCACGAGGACACGCTCGGCCTCGACCTCCCCGCCCTGGGCTTCGACTGGCACGAGACCTACGAGGCCTTTGACGAGCTGACCGGGATGACGTTCATCTGGACGGGCGCCAACCCCTACGTGCGACTCGATCCAGGCCTCCCGGCCCACGTCCTGCACCTGCGCCGCCCCGGCCGGGGGGCATAGTCCCGAACGGAGCACCGTGAGCGAGATCGACCGCACCGACGAACGCTGGTTCCAGCGGGCCGTCTTCTACGAGGTCTCCGTCCGCAGTTTCTACGACGCCAACGGCGACGGCACCGGCGACCTGCAGGGCCTCATCGAGAAGCTCGACTACCTGTCGTGGTTGGGCGTCGACTGCCTGTGGCTGCTGCCGTTCTACTCGTCGCCGCTCCGGGACGGCGGCTACGACATCTCCGACTTCTTCACGATCCTGCCCGAGTACGGGAAGCTCGGCGACGCCGTGCGCCTCATGGAGGAGGCCCATCGGCGGGGCATCCGCATCATCGCCGACCTGGTCGTCAACCACACTTCCGACCAGCACCCCTGGTTCCAGGAGTCCCGCCAGAGCCAGGACAACCCCCGGGCCGACTGGTACGTCTGGTCAGACAACGACCAGCAGTACGCCGACGCCCGCATCATCTTCACCGACACGGAGCGGTCGAACTGGGCCTGGGACTCCGACCGCCAGCAGTACTACTGGCACCGCTTCTTCTCCCACCAGCCCGACCTCAACTACGACAACCCCGAGGTCCAGGAGGCGATGCTCGGCATCCTGCGCTTCTGGCTCAACCTCGGCCTCGACGGGTTCCGTCTCGACGCCGTGCCGTACCTCTTCGAGCGGGAGGGCACCAACTGCGAGAACCTGCCCGAGACCCACCAGTTCCTCAAGCGGATCCGCAAAGAGGTCGACGCCGGCTACCCCGGGCGGGTGCTGCTGGCCGAGGCCAACCAGTGGCCGGCCGACGTCGTCGAGTACTTCGGCGACAGCGACGAGTGCCACATGTGCTTCAACTTCCCGCTCATGCCCCGCATGTTCATGGCCCTGCGGCGGGCGCAGCGCCATCCCATCACCGAGATCCTGGCCCAGACCCCCGACGTCCCTGACGGCTGCCAGTGGGGCATCTTCCTCCGGAACCACGACGAGCTGACGCTGGAGATGGTCACCGACGAGGAACGGGACTACATGTGGAACGAGTACGCCAAGGATCCCCGCATGAAGCTGAACATCGGGATCCGCCGGCGGCTGGCGCCGCTGGTCGACAACGACCGGCGGGTGATGGAGCTGTTCCACGCCATGCTGTTCTCGCTGCCCGGCTCCCCGATCCTCTACTACGGCGACGAGATCGGGATGGGGGACAACATCTTCCTCGGCGACCGCGACGGCGTCCGGACGCCGATGCAGTGGTCGCCGGACCGCAACGCCGGCTTCTCCCGGGCCGACTTCGCCCAGCTGTACTCGGCGCCGCTGATGGACCCGGTCTACGGCTACCAGGCCCTCAACGTCGAGGGCGAGCTGCGGGACCCGTCGAGCCTGCTGCACTGGCTGCAGCGGATGCTGCAGGTCCGCAAGCGCCACCCGCTGTTCGGCATCGGGAGCTTCGAGGTGCTGTCGGCCGAGAATCCGTCCGTGCTGGCCTACATCCGGGAGCTCGGCGACGACGTGGTCCTGTGCGTCAACAATCTTTCCCGCTTCGCCCAGCCGGTGGAGCTTTCGCTTCAGCGGTTTGAGGGTAGGACACCGATCGAGCTCCTCGGGCGGGTCCCCTTCCCGCGCATCGGCGAGCTCCCGTATCTGCTGACGCTCGGGCCGTACGGGTTCTACTGGTTCCAGATCGTGGAGACGCCCCTGCAATGATCTCGCCCACCGCGCTGGCTCCCCAACTGGCTGAATACCTGCCCCGCCAGCGCTGGTTCGGAGCGAAGGACCGGAAGATCGACTTCGTCCGCATCCGCTCGACCGAGGTGCTCTCGGGCGAGGGTGAGTGGCCGGTGCTGCTGAGGGTCGACGCCGAAGTGCACCTCGAGGGCACCGACGACGCCCGGTACCAGGTGTTCCTCGGCCTGCGCCCGACCGGCGTCGATCTCGACTTCCTGTCGGGGCACGAGACCGCCGTCCTCGGCGAGTTCGACACCGCCCAGGGTTCGGCGCTGGTCTACGACGCCCTGCTCGACTCCGAACTGGCCCTGACGTTGCTGCGGGTCGTGGCCCCCGACCTGGCGGCCGAGCGGGTGCGACCGCTGGGCGCCGAACAGTCGAACACGTCGCTGGTCTACGACGACCACATGATCCTCAAGGTCTTCCGGCGGCTCACCGAGGGCCACAATCCCGAGGTCGAGGTCATCGAGACGCTGGCCCGGGTGGGGTTCACGGCGGTGCCGGAGCCGCTGGCGTCGTGGCGGAAGGACGACGTCGACCTGGCCTTCCTGCAGCGGTTCCTGGCCGGGGCCACCGACGGCTGGAACATGGCCCTCACGTCGCTGCGGGAGCTGTTCGCCGAGTTCACCATCGGCGCCCAGCCGCCGCCGGGCGACGCCATCGGGGCCGGGGGGATGCCGTTCGAGGCCACCGATCCGGCCGAGGCCCGGGGCGACTTCGCCGCCGAGGCCGAGCGCATCGGCGAGGTCACGGCCGAGATGCACCTGGCCATGGCCCGGGGCTTCGGCTGCACCAGGGTGAAGGGCGCCGACTGGGCCGACCTCATGGAGGAGCAGCTCGAACGGGTGCTGGGCCCTGGTGACGCCCGACTGCGCGACCGCGCCCGCCGGATCATCATCCGCCTCCGGGAGATCCCCGACCCCGGCCCGGCCATCCGGGTCCACGGCGACTACCACCTCGGCCAGGTGCTGCGGACCGACACCGGCTGGTTCATCCTCGACTTCGAAGGGGAGCCGGCCCGGCCGCTCGAGGAGCGGACCCGACCGTCGTCCCCGCTCAAGGACGTGTCCGGCATGCTGCGGTCGTTCTCCTACGCCCCGGCGGTCGCCCTCTCCTACCAGGAGGACGACATGACCGAGCTCGGCCGGACGTGGGAGCACCGCAACCGGGACGCCTTCTTGAGCGGTTACCTCCGCAAGGCCCAGTACGACCCCGACTCGGGGCAGGAATCGATCCTGCCGACCGACCCGGCCGTCCGCTCGGCGGTGCTGGCCGCCTTCGAACTCGACAAGGCGCTCTACGAGGTGGCCTACGAGCGGGCCAACCGGCCCGACTGGGCCCGTATCCCCCTGGAAGCCGTCACCCGGCTGACGAGCGAAGCAGCGAGGACAGCGTGATGACGACCGGAACCAACCACTCGCCCCCGTCCACCACCGTCGACCCGCTGAAGATCGAGCTCGAGCTGCTGGTCTCCGGTGAGCACGGTGACCCCCACCACATCCTCGGCGCCCACTCCGACGGCGACGCCACGGTCGTGCGCGGCTACCGGCCCGACGCCGAGGCCATGACCGCCATCCTCCCCGACGGCCGGCGGATCGGTTTGGCCCGGGAACACCCCGCCGGCGTGTTCTGCGGCCGCATCGACCAACCGGTGACCGAGGTCCTCGACCGCGGCGGCTACCAGCTCGAGGTGCGCTATCCGGACGGCGGCACCTTCACCGTCGACGATCCCTACCGCTTCTGGCCCACCCTCGGCGATCTCGACCTGCACCTGATCGGCGAAGGGCGCCACGAACAGATGTGGTGCAACCTCGGCGCCCACATCCGCCACCACCAGGGTGTGACGGGCACGTCGTTCGTGGTCTGGGCGCCCAACGCCCGGGGCGTCCGGGTGGTCGGCGACTTCAACTCCTGGGACGGGCGCCTCCACCCGATGCGCCGCCTCGGGACCTCGGGTCTGTGGGAACTGTTCCTGCCCGGAGTCGACGAGGGCCAGAAGTACAAGTACGAGGTCATCGACGCCAACGGGCAGCTGCGCCTCAAAGCCGACCCGTTCGCCTTCGCCACCGAGCTGCCGCCGGGCACGGCCAGCGTCATCTTCCGGAGCGACTACCAGTGGAACGACGGCGACTGGATCGCCGCCCGGGAACGGAACGACCCGCTGCACGGCCCGTTCACGGTCTACGAGTGCCACCTCGGATCGTGGAAGCGGGTGCCCGAGGACGACGACCGGCCGCTCACCTACCGGGAGCTGGCCGAAGAGCTGCCCGGGTACCTCAAGGAACTCGGCTTCACCCACGTCGAGTTCCTCCCGGTGGCCGAGCACCCCTTCGCCCCGTCGTGGGGGTACCAGGTGTCGGCCTACTACGCCCCCACCAGCCGGTTCGGCACCCCCGACGACTTCCGCTACCTCGTCGACAAGCTGCACCAGGCCGACATCGGCGTGATCGTCGACTGGGTCCCGGCCCACTTCCCCAAGGACGACTTCGCCCTCGCCCGCTTCGACGGCACGGCGCTGTACGAACACGCCGATCCCCGCCAGGGCGAGCATCCCGACTGGGGGACGCTGGTCTTCAACTTCGGCCGCAACGAGGTCCGCAACTTCCTGCTGGCCAACGCCCTCTTCTGGGTGCACGAGTACCACATCGACGGCCTGCGGGTGGACGCCGTGGCCTCGATGCTGTACCTCGACTACTCCCGCAAGGAAGGCGAGTGGATCCCCAACAAGTTCGGCGGCCGGGAGAACCTCGAGGCGGTCGACTTCCTGAAGGAGTTCAACACCACCGTCCTCGGCAAGTACCCGGGCGTGGTGACCGTGGCCGAGGAGTCGACGGCGTGGCCGATGGTGTCGCGCCCGACCTACGTCGGCGGGCTGGGCTTCATGTTCAAGTGGAACATGGGCTGGATGCACGACACACTCGACTACTTCTCCCACGAGCCGATCCACCGCCGGTACCACCACCACGAGCTGACCTTCGGGATGCTCTACGCCTTCACCGAGAACTTCTGCCTGCCGCTCAGCCACGACGAGGTCGTCCACGGCAAGGGATCGCTGCTGCAGAAGATGCCGGGCGACCGCTGGCAGCAGCTGGCCAACCTGCGGGCCCTGCTGGCCTGGATGTGGGCCCACCCGGGCAAGAAGCTCCTGTTCATGGGGGCGGAGATGGCCCAGGACCGGGAATGGGCCCACGACCGCAGCCTCGACTGGCACCTGCTGCAGCACCCCAGCCACGCCGGGGTCGACAAGCTGCTCCGCACGCTCAACCACCTCTACCGGGAACGGCCGGCGCTGTGGGAGCAGGACTTCGAGTGGACGGGCTTCTCCTGGATCGACGCCAACGACACCGACCAGAGCGTCCTCTCCTTCCTCCGCTACCCGGCGGACCAGGAGCAGGGGACGCCGCTGGCCTGCATCGCCAACCTGACGCCCGTCCCCCGGGAGGGGTACCGGATCGGCGTCCCCCGGGGTGGCTGGTGGCGGGAGGTCCTCAACACCGACGCCCCCGACTTCTGGGGCAGCGGCGTGGTCAACGGCTCCATCTGCGCCGACGGCTACGCCTGGCACGGCCACGACCAGTCGCTGGCGCTGACCCTCCCGCCTCTGGCCGTGGTCTGGCTCGAACCGGAGGGCTGACAACGCCAATTGGCGTTCCTTTTCCGGCACATGGCGGAAAAGGAACGCCAGTTGAGTCAGCGCCAGTCGTCGATCACCCAGGCGGAGTCGTCGTGGTAGGCGCTCTCGTCGGGACGGTGCATCGTCACGCCGATCAGCTGGGGCTTGTAGCCCCGGTCGAGGAGCGCCCGGTAGGCGCCGCGCCGCCCGGCGTTGACGCCGGCCACCACGACCTCGGCCCCGGACCGGACGGCGAAGGCCTCGCAGGCGGCGAGGAGGCGGCCGAAGCGGTCGGCGCCACCGGGACCGGGCAGGGCGGCGCCGAACTTGACGAAGCAGGCGCCGCTGCCGGCTTCAGAGCCGGCGCCGACGTGGCACACGGCGAAGGCGTCGGTCCCCCCGGCCGCCCCGAGGACGAGGACGGTGTCGCCGAGCTTCTGGGTGGCCGTGGCCTCGATCTCCCGGCTCAGGTCGAGGCCGGGATAGGTGGCGTCGGTGACCCGGGCGCAGCCGGCGGTGACCGTGGCGAGATCGGCCGAGTCGCCGGCCGTGCTCCACGGCCCGGCGGCGGCCTCGGCCTCGGCCGGCGGCGCCGGCGGCCGGGCCAGGACGGGGGTGAGGAACCGGGGCAGGAAGCCGAAGCGCTGGTAGAGGCTCACGTGTTTGGGACTGTGCCCGAACGTGAACAGGCCAGCGTGGGTGACGCCCCAGCGGTCGAAGAACGGCATCGTCTCCGTGAGGAGGGCGCGGGCGACCCCCTTGTCCCATAAGGCCGGTTCGACCGTCAGCGGCCCGAAGAACCCGACGCTGCCCCAGCGGGTGACGAAGTTCGTCCCGACCAGCCGCCCGTCCATCTCTGCGGCGAGGGCGCACGTCGGGTCGGCGGCCCAGCGGGTGCGGACGTAGTCGGCGTCGCCCATGAAACTGCCCGGGTCGGGAAGGCCGAGGAACGTGCCGAAGGCGAGGCGCATGATGCGGTCGGCCTCCCCCAGGTCGCCCTCCTGAAGGGGCCGGATCGTGACGTTGGTGTCAGCCATGGCCAGTAGCCTCCCTGTCCGTGGAGGAGCCCGCCGGTCGCTCGTGGAATCCACGGAGGGTGAGTCCAACCTCCCTGGTGATCCACGCGCACTTCTACCAGCCTCCCAGAGAAAACCCCTGGACAGAAGAGGTGCCACGGGAGCCTTCGGCGGCGCCGTTCCACGACTGGAACGCACGGATCTCCGCCGAGAGCTACCGACCCAACGCCTACGCCCGGATCTTCGACGGCGACGGGCGGGTGCTGTCGATCGTCAACAACTACGAGGAGCTGTCGTTCAACGTCGGCCCGACGCTGATGTCGTGGCTGGAGCGGCACCAACCCGACGTCTACGGCCGGATCCAGGAGGCCGAAGCGGGTGGGGGCGCCATCGCCCAGGCCTGGAACCACATGATCCTGCCGCTGGCCAACGAGCGCGACGTCCGCACGCAGATCCGGTGGGGCCTGGCCGACTTCCGCCACCGCTTCGGGCGGGAGGCGCCGGGCATGTGGCTGCCGGAGACGGCGGTGAACCAGTTCGTGCTGTCGGTCCTGGCCGAGGAGGGCATCCGGTTCACGATTCTGGCTCCCGGCCAGGTGGCGGCCATCCGGCCGCTCGCCGGGCGGGCCAGCCGGTCGCTGGCGGCGGTGCCGAACCGGGCCTGGAGCCCGATCGACGCCGACCATCCCATCGACACCCGGGTCGCCTACCGGTTCGTCCATCCCCGCAAAAAGAGCCTCGGGGTCGACCTCGTCGTCTACCACGGCGGCCTCTCCCACGCCCTGGCCTTCGAGTCGGTGACGAGCGAGGGGCTGGTCGACCGGGCGGCGGCCGCCGCCGGCCGGCGGGGCGGGCTGGTGGCCATCGCCCTCGACGGCGAGACCTTCGGGCACCACCACAAGTGGGCTGACCGGGCGCTGGCCTACGCCCTCACCGCCGAGGCCCCCCGCCGGGGCCTGGAGGTCACCAACCTGGCCGCCTGGCTGGAACGGAACCCGCCGCTCTACGAAGCGCAGGTGCACGAGAGCGCCTGGTCCTGCGCCCACGGTGTCGGCCGCTGGTCCACCGACTGCGGCTGCTCCACCGGCGGCCCGGCCGGGGCTCACCAGCGGTGGCGGGCGCCGCTGCGGGCGGCGCTCGATCAACTGCGGGACACCGGCATCGAGGTGTTCGAACGGCGGGGGCCCGGGCTGTTCGTCGGCGGCGATCCGTGGGCGGCGCGCGACGCCTACGTCGACGTGCTGATCGGCGCGCTGTCCCGGGAGGAATTCGCCGCCCGCTGGGTGGAGCCGGGGGCCGATGCCGTGCTGGCCCTCACGCTGCTCGAGGCGCAGCGCAACGCCATGCTGATGTACACGTCGTGCGGCTGGTTCTTCTACGACCTCGCCGGCCTGGAGACCGTGCAGGTGCTCCGCTATGCCGCCCGGGTCTGCGATCTGCTGGCGGAGGCCGGCGAGCCGTCGCCGGAGCCGGCGCTGCTGGCCGCCCTGCGGGAGGCGCACAGCTTCGACCAGGGCGACGGCCGGCGCATCTGGGGTGCCCAGGTCGCCCCCGCCCGCGTCGACGCCAACCGGGTCGCCGCCCACCTCGCCCTGGCCGACCTCTTCGGCCTTCCCGAACCGTTCGAGGGCCGCCTGGGCGGTTTCGACGTGGAGACCCTGGACCGGGGTGGAGCGGCCCACCCCGCCGCCCTCGACCCGGGCTGGCAGCCGGTCAGGGCCCGGCGGGGCCCGCACGGCCGGCCCGACCGCTCGGAGGCCGACGCCGCGCCCCCCGACCACCGGGAACCGGCCGCCCTGGCCTGGCGCCGCGTGCGGCTCGTCCATCGGCGCACCGGGCGGGTCCACGAACTGGTGGCCGCCGCCCTGCAGCTCGGCGACCAGGAAGCGATCGGCGCCGTACGCCGGGCCGACTGGCCCGACGACGCCGACGCCCTGGCCATGCTGCGCCAGGACATCGAGGCCGGACGGTCCGACGACGAGCTCGTCACCCGGCTGGCCGATTCGTTCGTGACCGCCGGGGGCGGGCAGGCCTTCGACGTCTCGTCACTGCTGCCCGAGGCGGCCGAGGCCCTCCTCGACCGGGCCGCCGCCCACCTGGCCGACCACCTGGCCGCCGCCGCCGAGCCGTTCCTCAACGCCGCCCAGTGGGCCGCCCTGGCCCACCGGGAGCTGGCCGGGGGCGGCGAGCAGCACACGCCGGAATGGCCCTTCGCCCTCCGGGGCGCAGCCGAGACGGCCCTGGCCCACCGCATCGAGCTGCTGCTGGCGGCCGGTGATCTCGACGCCGCCGTCACCGTGGCCCGTCGGGCGCGGAGCCTCGGCCTGGCCGCCCTGACGTCGGCCGCCGGCGCGACGGCCCGCCAGGCGGTGAGCGCCACCGTCCTCGACGCCGTCCGCCGGGCGGTGGCCGAAGGAGGCGGCGACTCGGCGCTCGACGCCGCCAACCCCGTCAAGGCGGCCCTCGACACCCTGGCCCTGGCCCGGGAGCTGGCCATCGACCCCGACCTCGACCGGGCCCAGGAACTGGTCTACGACACCGTTCGGGCCGCGGACCGCCCCGACCTGGCCCCGCTGGCCGAAGCCCTCAACCTCTCCCCCGCTCTCTTCGAGCCGGCCGACGCCGACATCCGTACGTCGGCCTGACGCCCGGCTCTAGCCGGGGGCGCGCAGGGCCCGGAAGTCGCGGGCCCACTCGACCGTGCGGTCCATGTAGGCGTCGTAGGCGGCGGTGCCGAAGCGGCCGTAGGCGCCGTCGTAACCCGGGGAGAAGTAGCCGTCGGGGAACGTGTAGGGCCGGGCGGGCTCGATCTGGGTGCCCTCATGCCACTCGTTCCAGCTCGTGATGCTGACAACGTCGGCCCCGGCGTCGACGGCCGACCGCCAGAGGTAGTCGTAGCGCTCGCCGTTGCCCCGGGGGACGATGCCCCAGTGCGGGAAGCCCGCCCGGCGGGCGTCGACGCCGGGGGCGGTCGAGGGTGAGCAGAGCAGCCGGCGCTGGCGGGCCGCGCCGCAGGTGAGGGCCAACTGCGCCGCGCCGTAGTTCATGCCGTCGTAGGTGTAGATCCCGTCGAAACCGGCGGTGCGGGCGTACTCGGCGAACGCGCCGGACAGCATCGACCCGATGTTGCCGCTCTCGGCGAAGAACCGCATGTCGGGCTGGCCGGCCACCACCGGCGCCCAGTCCGCCGCCGCGCCCCAGGTGTCGGCCATGTACACGTACACGTCGGTGATGCCCAGGCTCCGCAGGTAGGCCAGGTCGCCGGCCGCACTGGCCATCGAGCGGCCCTTGTAGGGCTCGAGGTGAATGGCCAGCCGCAGCCCGGCGGCCCGCACGGCCTTCACCAGGTCGGGGAGCATCCAGTCCTCGTAGGCCCCTCGACCCCACCAGGAACTGACGACGGTGTCGACGCCGGAGGCCGCCATCTGCCGGGCCTGCTTCAGCAGGACGTCGGGGTCGAGCGAGCTGTAGAGCCCTTCGGCGGGATAGAAGTTGGCGCCGATGTCGTACGGCGGCGTGTGGTTGTTCTGCTCCCAGTGCCGGTAGGCCGTCCGGGGGGCGGTGGCCGGGGTGGCGTACCAGGGATAGAAGAAGATCGACACCTCGCCGGGGATGGTGGCCGGACGGGGAGCCAGGGCGACGACCGGCGCGGCCAGCCGCACGCCGCCGAGGCTGCCGGCGAACCCGGCGTCGCCGAAGCTGAAGATCCCGCCGTCGGAGCCGACGAGCCAGTAGCCGAGCCCCCGGGGCGTCGTGGCCATCGACACGACCGGGCCGGCCAGGCGCACGCCGCCCACCGAACCGGCGAAGGGGGCGTCGCCGAAGGAGAAGATGCCGCCGTCGGAGGCGGCCAGCCAGTAGCCCCGCCCGCCGGGCGTGGCCGCCATGCCCACGATCGGCGCCTTCAACTTCACGGCGCCGGTGCTACCGAAGAAGGTGGCGTCGCCGAAGGAGAAGATTCCGCCGTCCGACGCCACCAGCCAGTAGCCGTTGCCACTGGCGGTGCGGGCCATGCCGACCACCGGCTTGGCCAGTTTCCGGCCGCCGGTGGAACCGAAGAAGCGGGCGTCACCGAAGGAGAAGACCCCGCCGTCCGACGCCACCAGCCAGTACCCCCGGCCCGACGGGGTGGCCGCCATGGTGACGATCGGCTTCTGCAACGTGATGCCGCCGGTGGAGCCGTAGAAGCCGGCGTCTCCGAAGGCGAAGACCCCGCCGTCCGACGCCACCAGCCAGTACCCCTTGCCCGACGGGGTGGCGGCCATCGTGACGATCGGCTTGTTCAGCCGCCGCCCGCCCATCGAGCCGTAGAACGGGGCGCCGCCGAAGGAGAAGACGCCGCCGTCGGAGGCGACCAGCCATGTCCCGGCGTCGGCCCGCGTCGGGGCGGTGGGCCCGGAAGGGAAGGGCACGACCGCGGCCGCCGCCGGCCGGTCGGGGACGATGACCGGCACGGCCACCAGGGTCAGCAGCACAGAGAGCCAGGAGGGAAGTCGTCGGGGACCGCGCATAGTGGTTCCCGACAAACTAAGAGTGGCATTCGGGTCCGAGAAGCGGGCGGAAAGCGCTTCGACCCTTTTGCCCCGCTTCGCTGTTGAACGGGGCCTGGCTCATCGTCCGGCCGGGCCCGTCGTGGGCACAGGTCCGGCCCAGGGACTTCCGTTCGCCGCTTGGGCCGGACGTACGGTCGGATCCAGACGAGAGAGGGAGAGAGAACCCGGCGGTTGTACGTCCGGCCCGGACGGCAGCGGCGTTGGGCCCTCTCTACCCCAGCCGAAACGGACGAAAACCGGAAATTTGCGGGAAACCCCGGCGTCCCGGGGGCCGGCGGGTGAGCGTCAGTTCTGGGAGGGGTCCGCCGGGCAGAGGGCGAACATCGCCAGCCGGCCACCCTGACGGCGCAGCACCGCCTCCCAGAGCGTGTCGGGCTCCGGTGTCAGGGCGTCATCCGGATCGGCGTCGACCACGAACCAGGCGCCCTCGGCGATCTCCGCCTCGAGCTGACCGGCGGCCCAGCCGGCGTAGCCGGCGAAGAGACGGACGGCGTCGATCCCCCGGGGCGGGCCGCCCATGTTGGCCAGGCCAATATCGCCCAGGAGGGGCTGGAAACCTTCGGCGCCGCCCTCGCCGAGGCGGGCGACGCAGATCACCGCCGTCCGGCTCACCGGCCCGCCCACGAAGACCACCGGCGGCTGGGCGGCCAGCAGGTCCCAGCCTTCCCAGTCGGCGCCCGCCTCGTCGAGGTCGGTTCCGCTCGGCCGGTTCAGGACGAGCCCGACCGCGCCCTCTTCGGTGTGCTCCAGCATGAGGACGACGGTCCGGTCGAAATTGGGGTCGCCGAGCGCCGGTGTGGCGACCAGCAGTCGACCCCGGAGCGAGACGAACACGTCGGGGATCATCGCGCTTCCGGGTCCGGGTGTCGCGCCGGATCAGACCGAGGGGAAGGGCTCCGTCGGCGGCTCCGGCATGGGCGGCCGGTCAGGCAGCGGGTCGGGTTCGGGCTGGGGTTCGCGGGGCGGGAACGGGTCGCCGGGGCCGTCGGGCCGGGGCTCCAGCGGTTCGATGGGCGGGAAGCCGTCAGGTTCCGTAGCCGGCCGTTCCGGCGCCACGGTCATCGTCATGGTCGTCATACCTGACGTGTACCCGCAGCGCCGAGCGGCAGAACTGATCGAAGCCCGTGCGGACCACCCAGTCGTGGCCCCACTCCATGACCGGGCGGCCGAACCGGGCGGCGGTCCGCAGCAGCGGCCGCTGCAGGTCCAGCTCCCAGGTCAGCCGCACCCGCGAGCGCCGGCGGCGGGCGCCGCCGCTCCGGACCTCGAGCCGGGCCGGGCCCGCCAGGTCACCCTCGACGACGGCGTCGACGCTCTCCCCCGGCACCAGGTCGGCGATGGTCACCCTGAAGCGCAGGGTGTAGGGGACAGGCGCCCGGACGACGCAGGTCGTCCGGCCCCCGGGCACGAGCCCGTCGCCGGAGAACTCCCGGAGCCACGGCCACCAGCGGCGGTAGTCCTCGGTCCGGGTGAGCGTCGCCCAGAGCGTGTCGGGGGCGACGTCGAACACCCACGTGCGATCGAAACGGAAGGGTCGCAACGTCTAGGGAGGGTAACCGTCCGGCCGCGCCCCGCCGGCAGGCAGACTGGAGGGTTGTGGGTACCCCGGAGGAGAAGCTCCAGCGCTATCAGGAGATGCGGGACTTCGGCGCCACGCCGGAGCCGTCCGGCGCCGAGCCGCCGCCGGAACACGAGGGGCTGCCCCGCTTCGTCGTCCAGGAGCACCACGCCTCCAGCCTCCACTGGGATCTGCGGCTGGAGCGCGACGGCGTCCTCGTCAGCTGGGCGGTGCCCCGGGGAATCCCGCCCGACCCCAAACAGAACCATCTCGCCGTCCACACCGAGGATCACCCGCTCATGTATCTGGACTTCTCGGGTGAGATCCCGGCCGGCCACTACGGCGCCGGGAAGATGACGATCTGGGACGAGGGCACCTACGAGACCGAGAAGTGGAACGACCGGGAGGTCATGGTCGTCCTCCACGGCGAGCGCGCCCGGGGCCGCTACGTCCTGTTCCAGACCGACGGCAACCAGTGGATGATCCACCGGATGGATCCGCCGGAGGATCCGGATCGCCAACCGATGCCGACGGGCTGGCGACCGATGCTGGCCACGCCGGCCACCGCCGTCCCCCGGGACGAGGACATGTGGTCGTTCGAGGTGAAGTGGGACGGCATCCGGGCGCTGGCCTCCATCTCCGGGGGGCGGATCCGCCTCGAGGCCCGCAGCGGCAACGACGTCAGCCACCGCTACCCCGAACTGCGGGAGCTGGGCCGGGCGCTGGGGGTGACCGAGGTGATCCTCGACGGCGAGATCGTGGCCCTCGACCCCAAGACGGGCCGGCCGAGCTTCGAGCGCCTGCAACGGCGGATGCACGTCGAGTCGGAGAGCGCCATCCGCCGCCTCCGCCAGGACGTGCCGATCACCTACGCCCTCTTCGACATCCTCTGGCTCGACGGGCACCCCACCACCGGCCTGCCGTACTCCGAGCGGCGCCGGCTGCTCGAGGGGCTGAACCTGGCCGGGCCGGCCTGGCACACGCCGGCCACCCATCCCGGTGAGGGGCACGCCCTGCTGGAGGCCACCCGAGCCGCCGGCCTGGAGGGCGTGCTGGCCAAGCGGCTCGACTCGCTCTACGAGCCCGGTGTGCGCACGCGCCACTGGCTCAAGATCAAGAACCACCTCTCCCAGGACTTCGTCGTCGGGGGCTATCTCCCCGGAGAAGGATCCCGGGGCCGATTAGGTGCGCTCCTCCTCGGCGTCTATGACGATGATGGAAAACTCTGCTTCGCCGGCCGGGTCGGCACCGGTTTCACCGATGCCGAGTTGTCGCGTCTGCTGCCGCTGCTCGACCCCCTCCGGCGCGACACGCCCCCGTTCGACCCGCCGCCCCCGCGGCCGGTGGCCCGGGAGGCCACCTGGGTGGAACCGGAGCTCGTCGTCGAGGTGGAGTTCACCGAGTGGACGGGCGTGGGGATCCTGCGCCACCCGTCCTACAAGGGCCAGCGCGTCGACCTGGACCCGAGGCAGGTCGTAAGGGAAGTGCCGGCGGCAGGAATGGGAGCATAGTGGCCGGCCGGGTGCAGAACGGAGGGGTTATGGCGAGTCAGGGGCGTTCCTGGCAAGGATCGACGACGAGGCGTAGCGGGTACTACGGCGAGGAGGAGGACGCAGCCAGGGACGTCCCTGGCCGTCAGAACCCCCCGGGTCTGCGCCCGGTCGGCCACTGAGATGCCGAGAGCCATCTGGAGCGGCGCCATCAGCTTCGGGCTGGTCAACGTGCCGGTGAAGCTGTTCAGCGCCGTCTCCCCGAAGGACGTGCGCTTCAACCAGCTGGAGGAAGGGACCGGGGCGCGCATCCGCCAGAAGCGGGTGTCGGCCGAGACCGGCGAGGAGGTGCCCTACGAGAAGATCGTCAAGGGCTACGAGATCTCCCCCGACCGGTACGTGATCATCACCCCCGAAGAGCTGGAGGCGCTCGACCCCAAGGCGACCCGCTCCATCGACATCGAGGACTTCGTCGACCTCGACCAGATCGATCCCGTCCACTACGAGCGGCCCTACTACCTGGTCCCGGAGCGGGGCGCGACGAAGGCCTACAAGCTCCTCCTTGACGCCATGAAGGAGTCGAACAAGGTGGCCATCGCCCGGCTGGTGCTGCGGACCAAGCAGTATCTGGCCGCCATCCGGCCGATGGGCGACGTGCTGTGCCTGGAAACGCTGCTGTTCGCCGACGAGGTGGTGCAGCCGGAAACGCTGGAGGGCCTGCCCGGGCCCGACACCGAGGTCTCGGACCGGGAGCTCAAGATGGCGCAGCAGCTGATCGAGTCGCTGTCGACCGACTTCGAGCCCGAGAAGTACCGCGACGAGTACCGGGAGCGGGTGCTGGCGCTCATCGAGCAGAAGGCCGAGGGCGCCGAGATCGTGGCCCAGCCCGCCGTCGAGGAGCCGGCCAAGGTCGTCGACCTCATGGCCGCCCTCGAGGCCTCACTGGCCGCCGCCAAAGAGAAGCGGGCCGCCGGCGAGTGACCCTCGTAGAAATCGAAGGGCGGCATCTCAAACTCTCCAACCTGGAGAAGGTCCTCTATCCCGAGACCGGGTTCACCAAGGGCCAGGTCATCGACTACTACAGCCGCATCGCGCCGGCGCTGCTGCGCCAGATCAAGGGCCGGCCGCTCACCCTCAAGCGCTATCCCAACGGCGTTGACGGCCAGTACTTCTACGAGAAGCAGTGCCCGTCCCACCGACCGCCGTGGGTGCAGGTGGCGCCGGTGTGGAGCGGCCACAACGTGCGGACGATCAACTTCTGCCTCGTGGAGGACCTGCCCACCCTGATCTGGGTGGCCAACCTCGCCTCGCTGGAGCTGCACACCGCGCTCCACCGGGCGGTCGGCTCGAAGGGCACGCCGGACGAGACCTGGACGCCGGACATGGTGGTGTTCGACCTCGACCCCGGCGAGCCGGCGGCCTTCACCGAGTGCGCCCGGGTGGGCCTGTGGCTCCGGGAGTCCCTCGACGGGCTGGGCCTCGCCTCGTTCCCGAAGACCTCGGGCAGCAAGGGGCTGCAGGTCTACGTGCCGCTCAACACGCCGGTGACCTACGACCAGACGAAGAGCTTCGCCCGGGCCCTGGCCCAGATCGGCGAGCGGGCCCACCCGAAGCTGGTCGTGTCGAACATGGCCAAGGAACTGCGGCGCGGCAAGGTCCTCATCGACTGGAGCCAGAACGACGAGCACAAGACGACGGTCTCGGTGTACTCGCTGCGGGCCCGGCCGCAGCCGACGGTGTCGGCCCCGCTGCACTGGTCGGAGGTCGAGGCCGCCGCCGACGGCGGCCCGGTGCCCCGCATCGAGGCGGCCGAGGCCATCCACCGGCTCGAGGCGGACGGCGATCTTTTCGCCCCGTTGACGGAATTGGAGCAACGTCTTCCGACGTTCGCGTGACTGAGACCTGGCAGTGGGTTCCAGCTCGGGGACCCGCGGGTAGAAAGGGTCCCCATGGGCGATCTCAAGCAGGGCCTGGCCGACGCGCTCGACGGAGCCCGGCGCCGGTCCCTGGACCTGCTCGACCCCTTGTCCCACGAAGACCAGCTGGCCCAGCATTCGCCGCTGATGTCGCCCCTGGTGTGGGACCTGGCCCACGTCGGCCACTACGAGGAGCTGTGGCTGCTGCGGGCGGTCGCCCGCAGCCAACCCATCGACCCCGCCCACGACGACATCTACGACGCCTTCAAGCACGTCCGCCGGGAACGGGCCAAGCTGGCGATCCTGGGCCCGGCCGAGGCCCGGAGCCACATCGCCATGGTCCGGGGCCGGGTGCTCGACGTGCTGGAGAAGGTCGAGCTCGACCCCGGCGTCCCGCTCCTCAACGACGGGTTCGTCTATGGGATGGTGGCCCAGCACGAGCACCAGCACGACGAGACGATGCTGGCCACGCTGCAGCTGATGGCCTCGGCCTATCCGCATGTGGCCACCCCGGCGCCGGCGGGCCGGCCGCTCCCGGCCAGCGAGGTCTTCGTCCCCGGCGGTCCGTTCCGGATGGGGACCGACACCGAGCCGTTCGCCTACGACAACGAGCGGCCGGCGCACGAGGTTGACCTCGCCCCGTTCTGGATCGACACCGCCCCGGTGACCAACCGGCAGTACCTGGCCTTCGTCGAGGCCGGTGGCTACGACGACGCCCGCTTCTGGACGGAGGCGGGCTGGGCCCACCGCCGTGCCGAGGGCCTCGCCGCCCCCCAGTTCTGGGCCCGGGAGGGCGGCGGGTCCTGGTCGGTGCGGCGCTACGGACAGCGGATCGACCTGCCGCTCGATGAGCCCGTCCAGCACGTCTGCTGGTACGAGGCCGACGCCTACGCCCGCTTCGCCGGCAAACGCCTCCCCACCGAGGCGGAATGGGAAAAGGCGGCCCAGGGCGCCTCAGCGGCGTCGGCCAACCTGGGACAGCGTCACTTCGGCCCGGCGCCGGTCGGCGCCTATCCGGACGGGTCCAGCCGCTACGGCGCCGAGCAGATGCTGGGCGACGTGTGGGAGTGGACGTCGTCCGACTTCACCGCCTACCCCGGCTTCGTCACGTTCCCCTACAAGGAGTACTCCGAGGTGTTCTACGGCTCCGACTACAAGGTGCTGCGAGGCGGGTCGTGGGCGACCTCGCCGCTGGTGGCCCGGACGACGTTCCGGAACTGGGACTACCCCATCCGCCGCCAGATCTTCTCCGGCTTCCGGTGCGCCCGCGATGCTTGACCCCGAGGTGCTCCTCACCGTCGGCCTCGGGCCGGATGACCTGCGGGCCGACATGCGGCGCGACGTCACCCGGGGTCTCCAGGCGACGCCGAAGGAACTCCCCTCGAAGTACTTCTACGACGAGGAGGGCTCGGCGCTCTTCGACGCCATCACCCGGCTGCCGGAGTACTACCCGACCCGCACCGAGCGCGGCATCCTCGTCGAACGGGCCGGCGAGATCGCCGCCCGGTCCGGCGCCGACACGCTGATCGAGCTCGGTTCCGGGACGTCGGAGAAAACGCGGCTGCTGCTCGATGCCTTTGCCCGCCGGGGCGCTCTGCGGCGCTTCGTGCCCTTCGACGTCGACGAGACGACGCTGCGCTCGGCGGCGGCCGCCGTGGCCGTCGAGTACCCCGGCGTCGCCGTGCACGCCGTCGTCGGTGATTTCGAACGGCACCTGGCCCTCCTGCCGAAGGGCGGCCGGCGGATGATCGCCTTCCTCGGCAGCACCGTCGGGAACCTGACCCCCGAACAGCGGGCGGTGTTCCTCGCCGACGTGGTGGCCCAGCTGGAGCCGGGCGACTCGTTCCTGCTCGGAACCGACCTCGTGAAGGACGTCGGCCGGCTGGAGGCGGCCTATGACGACGCGGCCGGCGTGACCGCCGCCTTCAACCGCAACGTCCTGCACCGCTTGAACCGGGAGCTCGACGCCGACTTCTTCCCCGACCGCTTCGAGCACGTCGCCCTGTTCGACACCGAGCGGGAATGGATCGAGATGCGGCTGCGGTCGTCGGCCGATCAGGTGGTGACGGTGGCCGGGCTCGGCCTCGAGGTGCGCTTCAGCGCCGGGGAGGAGATGAGGACGGAGATTTCGGCCAAGTTCCGCCCCGACGGGCTCAGCGCCGAGCTGACGGCGGCCGGCCTGGAGCTCCTCGATCTGTGGACCGACCCGGCCGGGGACTTCGCCCTGTCGCTCTCGACGCCGAAGTAGGGCCGCCCACGGCGACGGTGCGATGACCGTTGTCCGGCGTGGCGCCGGGGCTCAGCTCGAACCAGACGCGGGTCTCGCCGTCCACCTGGACGGCTCCCCACCGGTCGGCGATCCGGTCGACCAGGAAGAGACCCCACCCCGAGGCCTCGGCCATCCCGGCCACGACCCGGGGCCGGGGCGTTGCCGGGTGGTCGAACCCGTGCCCGGCGTCGGCGACCTCCACCATGAGCACCTCGGCCGACGCCCGCACGCTGAACTCGATCGTCGCCTCCTCGGGCAGGCCGGCGTGACGCACGCTGTTGGTGACGAGCTCGCTCACCAGCAGCTCGGCGTTCTCCGCCACTCCCGGCTCCAGGTACGGCGCGAGCCCGGCCACGGCGTGGCGCGCCACGCTCGCCGCCAGCGGCGTAGCGGGAAGCCGGAGCAGGAGGAAGACGTGCAGCTTGTTGCCTTCGC
This sequence comes from Actinomycetota bacterium, assembly GCA_040756995.1. Lineage (GTDB taxonomy): Bacteria > Actinomycetota > Acidimicrobiia > IMCC26256 > BP-133 > BP-133. The sequence continues at coordinate 43,627 of JBFLYK010000029.1, forward strand.
TTATTGGTGTTGTGCCGACATGGAGAAAACGGACAAAGCGCGCCTTTGCTACCCACGGGCTCAGAAAGACAAACCGATGCTGGGACGGATTTTCTCAGCTCTGCGGGACGGGTTGGCGGCGGGAACGGTGGCCGGGGTCCTGTCGGGGGCACCCTCGACCGTCCACGCTCTCGTCACCGGCCGGGATCCGCTGACCGCCGCCCGGGCGGCGGGGAATCTGCTGCTGCCGGCCGGGGCCCCGTCCGGTGCCCTGCTGCTGGCCGGCGGCCTGGCCCACATGGTCGTCTCGCTCGGCTGGGGTACCGTCGTCGCTGTGGCCGTCCGCCGGACGTCACCCATCTCGTCGGGGCCACCCCCGATGCCCCGGGCCGTGGCCGTGGGCGTCGCCGTCGGAGCGGCCATCGCCGCCGTCGATCTCGGCCTGCTGGCCCACGGCCCGGTCGGCCGGCGTTGGCCGTTGATCCGGGCCCTGCCGGTCGGGCCCCAGGTGGCCGACCACCTCGCTTTCGGTGCCGTGGCCGGTGCCGTCCTCGCCCGCCGTGGCTGAGACCGGCGACCACCATGACCATGACCATGACCATCGTCATGGCCATGGCCATAACGACCGCCACGAAGATCACGGCTTCCTGCGTGGCCTCTTCTCCCGGCACCGGCACGACTCGGCGACGTCGATCGACTCGGCGCTCGAGTCCAGCGAGCGGGGCATCCGGGCGCTGTGGGTCTCGCTCATCGGCCTGGGCACCACCGCCGTCATCCAGCTGGTGGTGGCGCTGGCCTCCGGCTCGGTGGCGCTGCTCAACGACACGTTCCACAACTTCGCCGACGCCTTCACCGCCCTGCCGCTGTGGCTGGCCTTCTCGCTCGGGCGGCGCCTGCCCAGCGCCCGCTACCCGTTCGGCTACGGCCGGGCCGAGGACCTGGCCGGGGGCGCCGTGGTGGTCATGATCGCCCTGTCGGCCGTGGTCGCCGCCTGGGAGGCGATCGACCGGCTGGTGCACCCCACCGGGGTCCGCTACCTCGGGGCGGTGATCGTGGCCTCGGTGGTCGGCTTCGCCGGCAACGAGCTGGTGGCCCAGTACCGGATCCGGGTCGGGCGCGACATCGGCTCCGCCGCCCTCGTCGCCGACGGCCTCCACGCCCGCACCGACGGGCTCAGCTCCCTCGGCGTCCTGGCCGGGGCCCTCGGCGTGGCGGCGGGCTTCGAGCGGGCCGACGCCATCGCCGGCCTCGTCATCGCCGCCCTCATTCTCTCGGTGCTGCGGCAGGCGGCCGGCGACGTGATCGCCCGACTGATGGACGCCGTCGATCCGGCCCTGACCGACCGGGCCCGCGGCGTGCTGGCCGGTGTCGAGGGCGTCGAGGACGTCGGTGAGCTCCGGGTGCGCTGGATCGGTCACCGACTCCACGCCGAGGCCGAGATCACGGTCGACGGCGACCTCACCCTGTCCGCCGCCCACCGCATCGCCGAGGACGCCCGCCACCGGCTGCTCCACGACGTCCCCCGCCTGGCGTCGGCCATCATCCACGCCGATCCCTGCGGCCACGACGGCGTCGACCCCCACGCCGACGTGGAGCACCACGACCGCCGCCCGCCGGGGCGCCGGGACGGGCGGCACGAGCCCTGATGCCCGTCCTCATCGGAACGTCGGGCTGGCAGTACAAGGACTGGCGCGGCACGTTCTACCCGCCGAAGCTGGCCCAGCGGTCCTGGCTCGACCACTACGCCCGGTGCTTCCAGACGGTGGAGGTGAACAACGCCTTCTACCGCCTGCCCGAGCCCAAGACGTTCGCCGCCTGGGCCGAGGCCACCCCCGAGGACTTCGTCGTCGCCGTCAAGGCCAGCCGCTTCCTCACCCACGTCAAACGGCTCAAGGATCCCGACGAGCCGGTGGCCCGCTTCGTCGACCACACCCGCCACCTCGGCGCCAAGCTCGGGCCGGTGCTGCTCCAGCTGCCGCCCAACCTCCACGCCGACTGCGAACGGCTCGACCGGGCGCTGGCGCTGTTCCCCAGGGAGTGGCGCCTGACCGTCGAGTTCCGGCACGACTCGTGGTGGACCGACGAGACCGAGTCCGTGTTGCGGGGCCGGGGCGTCGCCCTCTGTCTGGCCGACAGCCCCCGGCGCAGGACACCGGTGTGGCGGACCGCCGACTGGACATACCTCCGCCTCCACGAAGGCCGGGCCTCACCGCACCCCTGTTACGGCCGGACGGCGCTGCGGTCGTGGGCCGAGCGGCTGGCCGACATGATGTCGCCGGCCGACGACGTCTACGTCTACTTCAACAACGACGGCCAGGCCTGCGCGGTGCGCGACGCCCACCGCTTCGCCCTGGCCGTCGACCACGCCGGCCTCCACCCCACCCGGGTTCCGGGCGCCCGGGACGTCCGCCTGGCCGAGTGAGCAACCCGTCGCGCTAGGAGCGGCGGAGCGCCTCGGCGATGGCGGCGGCCGTCGGGCTCTCCTCCAGTTCCTCCAGGGGGACGGGGAGGGCGATCGACCAGTTGGGCCGCTCCTCGACGGTGCCCGGCACGTTGGGGCGCTCCTCGACCACCGCCGCGTCGTCGAGGGTGGCGGTGAGGATCATCGACGGCGCCTGGGCCAGCAGCCGGTAGGTGTTGACCACGACGTCGGCCGGGCCGGCTTCGGCCGGGGAGCCGCTCCAGTCGGCCAGCCGGTCCCGGATGGCCCGGGCGCCCTCCTCGTTGGGGTCGAGGCCGAGCTCGTGCTGCTCGGCCAGGTCGGCCCCCGTCCACATCCCGGCGATCGTCGGCAGGTCGTGGGTCGTGACCGCCGCCAGCGCCTGGGTCGGGAACTCCGGCGGGCGGCGGGGCTCGAACCACAGCAGCCGGTACGACAGGACGCCCCGCTCGTGGAGCTCCTCCCGGACGAAGTCCTCCACGGTGCCGAGGTCCTCGCCGACGATGTAGGCGCCGGCCCGGTGGCTCTCGAGGGCCAGGATGTCGAGCATCTCCCAGTGGCGGTAGCGGACGTAGGCGCCTTCGACGGGGCCCGTCCCCACCGGGATCCAGAAGAGGCGGAAGAGGCCCATGACGTGGTCGACCCGGATGCCGCCGGCGGCCCGGAGTCCGGCCCGCAGCATGCGGATCCAGGGGTCGTAGGCCGCCGTCCGCAGCCGCCAGGGATCGAACGGCGGGAGCCCCCAGTCCTGGCCCCGGCGGTTGAACTCGTCGGGCGGGGCGCCGACCCGCATGCCGAGGGCCATGGTGTCCTGCCACAGCCAGGCGTCGGCGCCGCCGGGGTCGACGCCGACGGCCAGGTCCTGCATGAGGTCGATCTCGGCCCCCGCCCGGGCCAGCTGCGACTCCGTCAGCCACTGCAGCCAGGAGTGGTAGCCGACCCGGTCGGCGTGCTCGGCGGCGAAGCGGTCGACCGCCGGCGAGTCGGGCCGGCGGTACTCCTCGGGCCAGTCGGGCCAGGCGCCCGGGAACCGTTCGGTGAGGGCGCAGTGGGTGGCGAAGTCCTTCAGGGTCTCGCCGTGCTCGGCCCGGAAGGCGTCGAAGGCCGGGTCGCCGCCCGAGGCGGAGAAGCGGGCCCAGAGGTGCTCCAGGGCGGTCTTCTTGAGCTTCCAGATCGCCTGCCGGTCGATGCGGCGGTCGTTGTTGAGGGCCCGTCCCTCGGCGGCCAGGGCGGCGAGGTCGAAACCGGCGTCCGTGGCGGCGCCGGCGCCCGGCACCTCCTCGATGCGGAGGTAGAGCGGGTTCCGGAAGCAACGGCTCGACGGGTAGTAGGGGCTCGGCTGGGGATAGTCGGGGACGCTGGCGTGCAGCGGGTTGAGGAGACACATGCCGGCGCCGAGCCGGGCCGACCACTGGGCCAGGCGTCGCAGGTCGGCGAGGTCGCCGATGCCCCACGACTCCTTCGACCGGGTGGCGTAGAGCTGGGCCGCCCAGCCCCAGGTGCGGAGATCGGGCGGGAGGTGGCAGCGGCCGGGGGACACGACCAGCAGCCGGGCCCGCCCGTCGTCGCGGTGGACCAGCCGGTGGTAGCCGAGGGGCAGGTCGGCCGGGAGGGACCCGCCGTCGTCGACGTCGAGGACGCCGCCGTCCTCGGTGTGGAGCTGCCACGGGCCGCCGGCGGTGGCGTCGGCCGGCGCCTCGCCGGACCGGAACGTCACGACCGGGTTGTCGTGGGGCTCGAGGCCGGGCGGGGCCGGACCGTCGCCCATGGCCTCCCGGATGGCGGCCAGGGTCCCGCCCGGCACCTCGCACCAGTTGCCGGCGTAGTCGTGGTACCCCGCCGAGATTCCCCAATCGTGCATGGCCGGTTCTCTACCCCTTCGGCTCGGGCAGCAGCACGTGGGGGTTCAGGATCCCGGTGGGGTCCAGGGCCCGTTTGATGGCCCGGAAGGCGTCGATCTCGACCGGACTGCGGTTGAGGTGGAGCCAGGGCCGCTTGGCGGTGCCGATCCCGTGCTCGGCGCTGATGCTGCCGCCCAGGCGGGCTACCAACCGGAGGACGGCGTCCTCCACCGCCGCCGCCCGGCTTGCCTGCGTTGCGGGAGGCAGGTGAGACTCCCAAGCCCCCAGGACGTTGACGTGGACGTTGCCGTCGCCGACGTGGCCGAACAGCACGCACCGGGCGCCGGGCGCGGCCCGGTCGACGGCGACGCAGACGGCGGTGAGGAACCCGGCGAGCTCGCCGAGGGGCAGGGTGACGTCGAGCTTCACCGGCACGCCGGCGGCGTTGATGGCTTCGGTGTGGGCCTCCCGGTACCGCCACAGCCGGGCCCGGCCGGCGGGCTCCGACTCCACCGCCCCGTCGAGCGCCCGTTCGCCCACGCCTTCCACCACGGCTTCGGCCAGTTCCTCGGTCGGGTCGTGGGCGCCGGCCACCTCGACCAGGAGGTAGACGGGGTCGAGGCGCCCGAACGGCGGCATCAGCCCCAGGTGGTCGCAGACCAGAGCGACCCCGTCGGCCAGGAACAGCTCCACCGCCTCCAGCGATCCCGGCAGACGGCGACGGAGGGCGACCAGCGCCTCGAGGGCGGCGTCGGCGTCGGCGAAGGCCAGCAGCCCGGCGGTGCGGTGCTCCAGGCGGGGGACGAGCCGCAGCCGCAGCCGGGTGATGACGGCCAGGGTTCCCTCACTGCCGGCGAGGAGGCCGGCCAGGTCGTAGCCGGTGTTGTCCTTGGCCAGGCCGCCGAGGTGGGAGACGACCCGGCCGTCGGCCAGCACCGCTTCCACGCCCGCCGTCTGGGCCCGCATCCCGCCGTAGCGCAGCATGCGCAGGCCGCCGGCGTTGGTGGCCGCCATCCCGCCGACGGTGGCGGAGTCCCGGGCGGCGAGGTCGACCCCGAAGGCCAGCCCGGCGCCGGCGGCGGCGGCGTCGACCGCGGCCGGGGTCGCCCCGGCCCCGACGGTGACCTGGCCGGCGGCCACGTCGACGTCGTCGATGGCGCTCAGCCTTCGCAGGCTGACGACCACTTCGCCGTGCAGCGGCACGCCGCCGCCGACGAGGCCGGTGTTGCCGCCCTGGGGGACGACCGGCCGTCCGGCGTCGGACAGCGCGGCCATGACGGCGGACACCTCCTCGGTGCTGCCGGGACGCACCACCGCCGCCGCCCGTCCGGCGAAGCGGCCGGTCCAGTCGGTCTCGAACGACGCCGTCAGGTCGGGATCGGTCAGCACATGGCGCGGCCCGACGATGTCGGCCAGGCCGCTGAGCAACGGGTCCACGAGTCGGTCCACGGTGGCGCCATTGTGGTTGGCTCTAAGCCGTGACGTCGCAAGCGCTGGAGGGAATCAAGGTCGTCGACACGGCGACCCTGCTGGCCGGGCCGCTCATCGCCACCCTGCTCGGCGACTACGGCGCCGACGTCGTGAAGGTCGAGCACCCCCGGGGCGACGCCCTGCGCAGCTTCGGCTGGGTGAAGGACGGCGTGTCGCTGTGGTGGCTGTTCGTCAACCGCAACAAGGCCTGCGTCACGCTCAGCCTCAGCCAGCCGGCCGGCGCCGAGCTGCTGAAGGAGCTGGTGGCCGACGCCGACGTCCTCATCGAGAACTTCCGGCCGGGGACCATGGAGCGGTGGGGTCTCGGGTGGGACGTCCTGTCGCAGGTCAACCCCCGGCTCGTCATGGTCCGGGTGACGGGTTTCGGCCAGACCGGCCCGTACTCGGCCCGGCCCGGCTACGGCACGCTGGCCGAGTCGATGAGCGGGTTCGCCCACCTCAACGGCTACCCCGACGGGCCGCCGACGCTGCCGCCGTTGGCGCTGGCCGACGGTGTGGCCGCCTGCGTCGGCGCCTTCGCCACGCTGGCCGCGCTGCGCCACCGCGACCTCACCGGCACCGGCCAGGTGATCGACCAGGCCATCTACGAGCCGCTGTTCTGGATGTTCGGCACGCAGGCCCTGGCCTACGACCAGCTCGGTCTGGTCCCCGGCCGGACCGGAAACCGCACGCCGATGACGGTTCCCCGCAACAGTTTCCAGGCCGCCGACGGCCGGTGGTTCGGCCTGTCGGCCGCCTCGCAGTCGGTGGCCGAGCGGGTGGTCCGCCTCGTCGGCCGGGAGGACCTCGTCGAGGAGGACTGGTTCGCCGACCACACCGGCCGGCTCACCCACCAGGACGAGGTGGAGGACGCCATCGCCGCCTGGGTGGCCAAACGTTCCAGCGAGGAGGTCACCGCCGCCTTCGAGGCGGTCGGGGCGGCCATCGCCCCGATGTACACCATCGCCGACATCATGGAGGATCCGCACTACGCGGCCCGGGAGACGATCCGGCCCGTGGAGCACGAGACGCTCGGCCCGGTGCGGGTGCCCGGCGTGGTGTCGCGCCTCATGGCCACGCCGGGCGCCGTCCGCCACCTCGGCCGGGCACCGGGCGCCGACAACGAGGCCGTCTACGGCGCCAGATTGCAACATTCGATGGGTGAGATCGCCGCCTGGCGGGAAGCCGGAATCATCTGAGGGACGCGACCCGTCCGAACGACGGTTCACAGAAGGTGTTGAAACTGGCAGGTCTTGGGAATAGGTAGGGTCGCCGGCCCACGCCGGATGGCACATTTCGAGGAGCGGGCCGATGTCGGGCGAGCGGAACGGTTTGGAGGAACGCGAAGACCAGCTTCAGACGGCCGGCGACGTCCGCCTGGTGGTGCCCGCCGCTCCGGAATACCTGCGGCTCGTGCGGCTGACGGCCGCCGGACTGGCCAGCCGTCTCGGCTTCACCTTCGATGAGGTCGAGGATCTGCGCATCGCCGTCGACGAGTTGTGCTTCCACCTCCTGGGCGACGCCGGCGACGACGTCGCCTCCGACGAGCCCCGCACGATGGACCTCCTCTACTCGGCCGGGGCCGACTTCATCACGATCACCGGCCGCACCGGCCTGCCCGGTCCGGTACCGGAACCATCCGAACTTTCGGAACAGATCCTCGACGCCCTCGTCGACGAACACGAGGTGTCGGGGAACAACGGCACGGTGACGTTCCGACTGAAAAAGCAGCGTGAGTCCTAGCTGATGGCCTTTGAAGCCACCGACCGAAACGAGCTGAGGGCCAAGCTCGAGGAGTACGCCCGGAGCGGCGACAAGGACCTGCGCGACGAGATCGTCGCCTCGCAGGTCGGCCTGGCCGAATATCTGGCCCGGCGGTTCAAGAACCGGGGCGAGCCGATCGAGGACCTGATCCAGGTCGCCCTCCTCGGCCTGCTCAAGGCGGTGGAACGGTTCGACCCCGGCCGGGGCCTCGAGTTCTCGACGTTCGCCACGCCGACCATCGTCGGCGAGCTGAAGCGCCACTTCCGCGACAAGGGCTGGGCGGTGCGGGTCCCCCGCCGGGTTCAGGAACTGCACCTGCGGATGGGCACCGTGGTCAACACCCTGTCGCAGGAACTGGGACGCTCCCCCACCATCCCGGAGATCGCCGCCCGGGCCGAGGTGTCGGTCGACGAGGTGCTGGAAGCGATGGAAGCCGGGCGGGCCTACCGGTTCAGCTCCATCGACGCTCCCACGGGGGACGACGAGGACCGCGTCGCCAGCCCGGCGGCGGCCCAGCTCGGCGAGGACGACACCGGCCTGGAGGAGGTGGAGCAGCGGATGCTCCTCTCCCCGCTGATCGCCTCCCTCCCCAAGCGGGAGCAGATGATCATCCACCTCCGGTTCTTCCGGGGGATGACCCAGTCGGAGATCGCCGCCCGGCTCGGGATCAGCCAGATGCACGTCTCCCGGCTGCTGGCCCGCAGTCTGGCGCAACTGCGCGACCGGGCCGGCGCCGAGGCCGCGCCCGGTTAGCGGGTCCTTCCCAGGGGGTACCCATCTGGCACCTGAGACATGACCGAGGCGAAGGAGACTACAGAGATGGCCGGTATGGACGACAAGATGGACGAAGCCAAGGGCCGGATGAAGGAAGCGGCCGGCGACCTCACCGACGACGACGAGATGAAGCGGGAAGGCAAGGCCGACCGCATGGGCGCCAAGGTCAAGGAGAAGACGAACGAGGTTGTCGACAAGGCCAAGGACGTCATCGACAGGGACCGGTAGGCTCGCCGCAGGGCGAAGAGCGCGAGGGGAATGCACGTGGATTTAGGGCTTGACGTCAAAGAGCAGAACGGTTGGGCCGTCCTGTCAGTGCAGGGCGAGGTCGACGTCTACACGGCGCCCCAGTTCCGCGAGCAACTCATCCAGCTGGTCGACCAGGGTCAGCGCTCGATCCTGGTCGACCTCGAAGGTGTGGAGTTCCTCGACTCCACCGGGCTCGGCGTCCTCGTCGGGGGATTGAAGCGCGTCCGCAGCCACGATGGCGACCTGGCGCTGGTCTGCACCCAGCGCCGCATCTTGAAGGTGCTGGAGATCACCGGGCTGACCAAGGTCTTCACGATCTACGACTCGGTCGATGCCGCCGTCGGCGGCGCCGGGCAGGGCTGACCACCCGGGCGGGGGCTCCATGGAGCGCATCATCGAGCTGGAGATCCCGGCCCGGCCGGAGTTTGTCGGTATTGCCCGAATGGCCGTGGGCGCGCTGGCCGGGATCCGTCCCGGCCTGGCCTACGAGCGGATCGACGATCTGCGGATCGTCGTATCCGAGGCCTGCACGAGCGCCATCGAAGATCTCGACGACTCGGACCAGCTGCGACTGCGCTGCATCGACGGGCCGAAGAGCCTCGAGATCCGCATCGAAGCGCCGGCCTCGGCGTTCGAGAGCGCCTTCCCCACCAGGGATCAGGATCCGGAGTCGGACAGCTTCCGCATCTCGCTGATCCGGGCCCTGGTCGACGACGCCGAAGTCCGGACCACCGGGGACCGCACGGAGCTCTGCCTGGTGATGCACCGGGAGGCCGGTTCCGACGACGGCGACGAGGGCGACTACGTCGCCTAGGTGGCGTCAGACGTCAGACCATGGGCCAGGGATAGGGGTACTCCGTCAAGGGCTGGGGAAAGACGCGCTCCGACAACAGCCACTCGAGCCGGTCCTGCAGCGCTTGCCGTTCGGCCCCTGACAGCAGCGCGGTGAGCGCCCGGCCCAGGTCGGCGTCGAGCCGGGCCCCCAGCCCTTGCAGCGCGGCGAGATCGGCGGGGGCGATGGGCTCACCCTCGTAGTCCCAGATGACGGTGCGGAGCTTCACCACGCCGTGGAACGACACGCCGTGGTCGATGCCCCAGATGTGATCGCGGCCGTCCCGCAGGCAGTGCCCCGACTTGCGGTCGGCGTTGTTGATGACGACGTCGAAGAGCGCAAAGCGGCGGAACACGTCGCCGAAGCGCTCCCGCAGCGTGAAGAAGTGCTCTTCGGGGTCATGGTCGACGAAGCGCTGCACCATGCCCTCGCCGGCCGGGCCGTCGCGCAGGATCGTGCGGGGGACGATGCTCCAGCCCAGGGCGTCCGAGACGAGGTGGGCGGCGACCTCCCGATGGCACAGCGTTCCGCGGGGAAAGTCCCACAGCGGGCGTTCCCCTTTGCGGGGCTTGTAGATGGCCAGGCTCTCGAGACCGGCGCGTTCGAGCCGGACCAGGAACGTGGCGTTCGACGACCACGGCATCCGGCCCAGCACCTCGATCTCTCCCCCCGCCAGGAGCTCCTGCTCCTCGGCGCTCCCCGGCTCCGGCTGGATCACGGGATCACACGACTCAGGCGTCGTCGTGGCGGCCGTGCCCGTTCAACCGGGGGCAGTTGTGACCCGTCGGATCGAGCGGCCCGCCGCACAGCGGGCAGGGCGGCCGGCCCCGCTCCACCGCCGCGCTGCCCCGGGTGGCCATGGCCCGGGCCTGGGCGGCGGTGAAGTACAGGCGGGCGAGGTAGCCCTCCTCCTCGTCGGGCTCGGCCCCGGCGACCGCCTCACCGGACTCGTCGTCCTCGTCCTCCTCGTCTTCGGCGATGGGCCGTTCGTGGAGCTCGAGGACCACGAGCTGGCGCGAGGCGTCGAAGCCGATGCCGATGGCCACCGCCCGGAAGAGGGGGACGGGGTCGCCCCGCAGCTCGCCGGCGTCGGGGGCCAGCGGCGCGGGAACGTCCTCGCCGGCCGCGCCGGGAAACTGCACCGCCACCTGGTCGAGCAGCATCTGCACCCGTTCGGCCAGCATGGCCACCTGCTGCTTCTCCACCAGCACGGACAGGACCTGACCGTCCTTCTCCGCCTGGATGTAGAAGGCCCTCTGTCCCGGCTCACCGACGGCGCCGGCAGCGATGAAGTCGACCGGGTCGAACTCGATCTCAGGCACGGACCGCTCCCGGATCCGTGGTGGCGCCCGCCGCCGTGTCGACCTCGCCCGACTTGGGATCGGGCGGGCGCAGCTCGGCCAGCGAGCCGGTGTCGTTGAGCTTCACCAGCGAGGCGCCGATCGGGCCGAAGCGCAGCACCGTGCACGACGCCGGCGAGACGAAGAGCCGCTGGAACAGGTCGAGGTGCACGCCGGTGTAGTGAGCCACCACCGCCTTGATGGGATCGGCGTGGGAGGCGGCCACCACGATCTCGCCGGGGTGGGCGGCGACGATCTCCTCCACTGCGCCGATCATGCGGGACTGCATCTCGCGCACCGACTCGCCCCCCGGAAAGCGCACCGCCGACGGTGTCACCTGGACAAGCTTCCACAGATCGGTGCCCCGTAACTCCTCGATCTTGCGGCCGGCCCATTCGCCGTAGTCGGCTTCGAACAGCCCGGGCACGTCGGTGACCGCCAAGCCGTGCGGGGCGGCGACGGCCTCGGCCGTCTGGCGGCAGCGTTCCAGGGGGCTGGAGTACACGGCGGCCACCGGCAGGTCGGCCAGCCGCTGCCCCGCCGCCTCGGCCTGCTCCCGACCCTTGTCCGACAGGCCGATGCCAGGCCGGCGACCGGACAGGATCGGCCCGGTCTCCTCGGTGACACCGTGGCGCACGAGCACCAGCGTGGTGAACGGCGGCGCCTTCTGCTCCGCCGCCGCACCGTCGGATCGGGTCTCGGTCTCCGGGATGGCCATCGCCGCGGATCGTAACGGGCGGACCCTGACCCGGCGGCCCCGCCCGCATTCCGGCGTTCGTTTACCGGGATACAGCGGAAAAGGAACGCCAGTTGGGCGGGGCTAGCCGGAGAAGCGCAGCAGCTCGGCGGCCACCGGGCACGACGGACGGGCCAGTTGCGCTCGGGGCAGGGGCCCGGCCGGGCCGGCGACCTCGTCGACGGCCGCCAGCGGCACGACCTCGAAGGTGTCGTCGCCGGCGATGCGCCGGACGAGCGCCTCGTACAGCGGCCCCGGCAGCACCCGCCCCACGCCGGCCACCAGCCACACCGGCCGGTGGGCCTCCCGGGCGGCGGCCGCCAGGGCGGCCGACCCGGTCGGAGCCACGAAGCTGTCGGGACCCACGGCGGTCGCCTCCAACAACGCCAGGACGCAGCTCCGCCCGGCGGCGGCCACTTCGCCGTCGCGCAGTAGGCGGGCATCGACGCCGTGGCCCTGCAGCCAGTCGACGCAGCCCCAGCTGTCCCGACCGGTGGCCACGACGACCACCTTGTCGAGGCCGGCGCTCGAAGCGTCGCCCCCCATGCGGGCCCGCATCCGCAGCGCGGCGCTGGCGTGATCGGGCCACCCGACGATGGCCACCGTGCCGCCGGGCAGGTCGCCGGCCAGGGCGACGGGAGTGCGGTCGCGCTCGAGATCGGCGGCGGCGTCCATCGCCTCGAAGCCGGGTTCCAGGGCGCACAGCACCCGGGACGCCAGCCACCACAGCGGCCCCGCCGCCGGCCGGCGCTCGATGAGCCGGCGGGAGGCGATGACGAGACCGGCCGGATCACCGGCGAAGCTGGCCAGGGCGTCGGCCGCCTCCGCCGCCACCAGCGACAGCTCCCCCTCCGGGGACCGGGCCACCCACCGCAGGCGCTCGATCGGATGCATGGCTCGACCGTACAGCCCCCGGCATTAATGTCGGCGGCTGATGAAAGTGCTCGCTTGCATTCGGGATCTCATGTTTTCGACCCGGGTCCGGGATGCCGCCCGCCAGCACGGGCATGAGTGCCAGATCGTCACCAAGGCGTCCGACGTCGCCGGCCATCTGACCGGCGCCGACCTCGTGGTGATCGACCTGATGGTGCCGGGCGGCGGTGCGCTGGAGGCGGTGAAGGCGGCGGCCGCCGCCGGCGTGACCGTGGTGGCCTACGGCGAGCACGTGCAGGCCGACGTCCTCCAGGCCGGACGCGACGCCGGCGCCGACGAGGTCCTGACCCGCAGCGAGTTCACCCGCCGCCTGAACGCCCTGCTGTCTCCCTGATCCGGGGCGACCCGGGGATCTCGGCTTCGGCCGGGCGGACGGTGACGGGGATCCCGTTCAGCACCGCCGTGCCCGACAGGGGATCGAAGCGGTCGGGCTCGGCCAGGAGGTTGGTGTTGACGCCGGCGTGGCGGCCGGCCACGCCGAGGCGGACGCCCGGGAGGTCATGGCCCCAGCCGTGGGGGATGCTGACGACGCCGGGCCGGATCCCGTCGGTCACCTCGACCGGGATCGTGACCGTGCCGGCCCGGGAGGTGACGTCGGCCGGGCGGCCGTCGACCAGCCCCAGCCGGCGGGCGTCATCGGGATGGACCAGCAGGGTGCAGCGGGGACGGCCCTTCACCAGAACCGGCAGGTTGTGCATCCAGGAGTTGTTCGACCGGAGATGGCGCCGGCCGATGAGTACCAGTGATCCCTCGCCGTTCCTCCGGGCCTCGAGCGCCGCCCGGAGGCGGGCGACGTCGGCCACCAGCGGCTCGGGGGCCAGCTCCACCATCCCGGTCGGCGTCCGGAGCATGTCGGGCAGCCGGGGCTGAAGCGGGCCGAGGTCGATGCCGTGGGGTGAGGCCAGCAGTGCGTCGAGCGACAGGCCCGCGGGGTTGGCCCCGAACCCGTCCCCGTACGGGCCCGTCCGCAGCATCAGGTCGAGGAGCCGCTCCGGCCCCCGGCGGTCGCCGAGCGCCTCCAGCAGCTCGTCGGGGTCGCGGCCGTGGGCCGGGCTCGCCGGGTCGGTGACGGCGGCGGCGGCCATCTTCCGGGCCAGGTCGTCGTCGATCAGGGCCGGGTCGTCGGGCACGGCGCCGTCGCCGTTGCCTCCGGCCGGTGCGCCGGCCGCCGCCACCAGGGCGAGGCGGGCCAGCACCTCCCACTCGTCGAGCATGCCGGCGTCGAGGGGCAGGACCGGCGGCGTGTAGCGGGCGACGTTGCGGAGGGCGAACTGCGACAGGAACACGTCGTAGTGGCCCCGCTGGAGCGGCGACGGGACGGGAAGGATCACGTCGGCGTGGCGGGTGGTTTCGTTGACGTAGGGGTCGACGGCGACGTAGGCCTCGAGGGTGGCCAGGGCGGCGTCGAGCCGGGCGGAGTCGGGCGTCGAGAGGACGGGATTGCCGGCCACCGTCACGAGCCCGCGGATCTGGCCCTCGCCCGGCGTGTCGATCTCCTCGCCGAAGCAGACCACCGGCAGCTCGCCGAGGGTCTCGGGCAGGCCCCGGACCCGGCTGCGGTAGCGGCCGAGGCGGAGCGGCCGGCCGACCCGAGGCTCGCCCCGCGTGTTGGCCGCGCCGGCCGGCGCCTTGGGGAACATGGCGCCCCCGGGGCGGTCGAGGTTGCCGGTGGCGACGTTGACGACGTCGACCAGCCAGGAGGTGAGCGTTCCGAATTCGGCGGTGGTGGTGCCGATCCGGCCGTAGACGGAGGCGGTCGGGGCGGCGGCGAGCTCGCGGGCCAGGCGGCGGACCGTGGCGGCGGGGATGCCGGTGGCCGGCTCGACGGCCTCGGGGGTGAACGGCTCCGCCAGCCCCAGCACCGTGTCGAGCCCATTCAGCCACTGCCCCGTCGGCCCGGGGTCGACGAGGCCTTCGGCGGCCAGCACGTTGAGCACGGCGAAGAGCAGGAACGGGTCGCCCCCGGGTCGGATGGGGACGTGCTCGTCGGCCATCGCCGCCGTCGGCGTCCGGCGGGGGTCGACCACGACCAGTCGCCCACCCCGGGCCCGCAGCGCCTCCAGCCGGCCCGGCCAGTCGGGCGCGGTGGCCAGGCTCCCGTTGGAGTCGAGGGGGTTGGCGCCGAGGAGCAGGAGATGGTCGGTGCGCTCGACGTCGGGGACCGGCACCGACAGCGGCGTCCCGAACAGCAGCGCCGAGGAGATCTCCTTCGGCCGCTGGTCGACGGTGCTGGCGGTGAAGACGTTGCCCGTCCCGAGCGCCTTCACCAGTGGCTTGATGTAGAGCTGACCGGCCAGGTTGTGGACGCTGGGGTTCCCGAGGTACACGGCCAGGGCGGTGCGGCCGTGGGTGGCGACCACGCCGCCGAGGAGCCGGGCGGCTTCGGCGAAGGCCTCGTCCCAGGAGACCTCGACGAGCCGGCCGCCTCGCCGCACGACCGGCGCCCGCAGCCGGTCGGGGTCCTCGTGGAGGTGCTTGAGGGCCGGGCCCTTGGGGCAGAGGTAGCCGCCGCTCCAGACGTCGTCGCGGTCACCCCGGATGCGGACGACCTCGCCGGCGGCCGACAGGCCGACCTCGAGGCCGCACGTCGCTTCACAGAGCGGACAGATCCGGAGGGCGGTGCGCGTGACGGGCGGAGCGGGCATGGCTCCTTGCTACCAGCCGGAGCGGCGAAGGCGCTACCAGTCCGCGGCGGTGACGCCCGTCACCAGACCGATGGGAGCCTGCGTCCCGCTCCGGCGGTAGAGCCGGCCCCCGTCGACGAACAGCAGGTGGGCGCCGCTGGCGTCGAAGTCGAGCGCCGTGACCCGCCGGCCGGCCGGCAGCAGCGGCGTGGGCAGGCGCTTGTCGACGTCGACCAGGAGGGTGCGGGGCGGTCCGGTGTAGTTGTCGTCGAAGCAGCACTCGAAGCGGGTGTTGAACAGCCCGAGGAGCCCGGTGCCCGCCTGCCAGGCGGGATGGCTGGAGTTCCCGCCGCCGCCCGGAATGACGACCTCGTCGGTCTGGCCGAGATCGGCGTCGGCTTCGGTGTCGAGAACCGAGATGGAGTCCCCCTCGTAGGACAGCGTGTAGGCGAGACGGGTCGAGTCGGGCGCCCAGTCGATCTCGCTGATGATGGCGTCCTGGTAGAGGGACGTGGCGTAGTCGGGAGTGTCGGGGTAGCGCCAGGTCCGCTCGGCGCCGGTCTTCAGGTCGCGCACGACGACGGCGTTCTGGCAGTGGCGCTCGGGCGAGCCGCCCGGCGTGGCCACGGCGTAGGCCAGCTTGCGGCCGTCGGGGCTCACCGCCGGCGACACGCCGTTGAAGGCCACGACGGCGGCGGAGTGCCCGTCGGCCGGCACCCGGTAGATCGTGGCCGAGTCGCAGTCGCCGGACAGCGAATAGAAGACCTCGCGCCGGTCGGGGCTGAGCGACACGCCCTGGAGGTAGGGATAGCCGCCGGTGGTCGCTTCGGTGTGGGTGGCCAGCGTGCGCAGCGTGTGGCCGTCGCGGCCGTCGAGCATCACGACCGAGCCGCCGGAGATGGCGGCGATCTCGCTCGGGCGAGGGCCGTTGGGGGACGGGCGCCCGGTGCTGACGAGGGTCCGGTCGGCGGTGCCGCTGTCGCCTTCTGCATTGCCGGCGCTGCCCGGGACGGCGGGCGGCGGGCCGCCGGTGCTGATGACCGGGTTGTCGGGTCTCGTACCCCTGAAGGCCAGGATCCCAATGATGGCAACGGTTGCGGCCACCGTTACGGCCACGACGGGACGCTTCGCCGCCATCCCGTCTTCCCGGCCCGTCAGGCGATTGCCCAAATCCCAGCCCCCTCGTGCTCCGCTGCACTTGGTGTCACAACCTACAGGGCCGCAGTGCGGTACCTCCCGCCAATTCGCCCCGAATTGCGCCGACTGGCGGATTTTTTTTCGGCCCCTGCGACGAGCGGCGCCGACCGTCCTCGAGCGGATGGGATCCGTGGGAGTGATTGCTCCTAGAATCTTCACTCGTGAGCAGGATGCGGGGGGCGCCCCCGAACCCCCGGGGTCCGGCCCGGATGCGGGTCGAGGAACTGGCCGGGAAGGCCGGAGTGTCGGTCGACACCGTGCGCTTCTACCAGAAGCAGCGTCTCCTGCCGCCGCCCGTCCGGGAAGGCCGGGTGGCGTGGTACACGCCGGAGCATCTGGCCCGGATGGACCGGGTGAAGGAGCTCCGCCGGCGGGGCTTCACGCTGGCCGTCATCCGCCGTTTCCTCGACGGTGAACTCGATCCGGTCGACGAGCCCCTGGCCGCCGCCGTGTCGGAGGCCGTGGCGCCGGGGGGCGACGAGGAGTTCGTGACCGCCGAGGAGCTGGCCGCCCGGTCGGGTGTCCCGCTCCCGCTGATCCAGTCGCTGGCCCGGGAAGGGCTGCTGGTGCCGCGGCTGCACCAGGGTGAGCCGAGCTACACCGCCGACGACCTCACCGTCGTGGCCGCCGGGCTGCAACTGCTCCAGGTCGGCCTGCCGCTGGCCGGGCTGCTGGAACTGGCCCGCACCCACCATGCCGCGGTTCGGGCCGTGGCCGAGCAGGCCGTCGAGCTGTTCGACTCGGCGGTACGCCAGCCGCTCCGGGAATCGGAACGGGCCGAGGAGGAGAAGGCCGAGGCGCTGGTCGAAGCGTTCCGGGTGGTGCTGCCGGCGGTGAGCGAGTTGGTCGCCCACCACTTTCGGCGGGTGCTGCTCCAGGTGGCCCAGGAGCACCTCGAAGCCGTCGGCCATCCGGCCGAGATCGCCGCCGCCTCGGCGGAGGCCGCCCGCCGGCTCGAATCGGTGCCGTCATGACGGCCCGCCGGGCTGCGCCGTCGTTGCCGACCGGCGAGGAGAAGGTGGCCGCCGTCGACGCCATGTTCGACGCCATCGCCCCCGGCTACGACCTGACGAACCGGGTGATCTCGCTCGGTCTCGACGTCCGCTGGCGGCGCCGGACCGTCCGCTCCCTGGGCCTGCCGGCCGGCTCGCTGGTTCTCGACCTCGCCTGCGGGACGGGCGACCTCTGCGACGAGCTGGCCCGTCAGGGCCTGGCCGCCATCGGAGTCGACCGCTCCGCCGGAATGCTGCAGGCCGCTCGAGCCCGGGCTACCGCTCACGACCATTCGGCTGGCTCGCCCGCTCCGCTCGTGCGGGGTGACGGCCTCTCCCTTCCGTTTCGCTCGGGCGCGCTCGACGGAGTCGTGTGCGGGTTCGCCCTGCGGAACTTCGCTGCGCTCGCTCCGGTGATGGCGGAGTGCGCCCGGGTTCTGCGGCCGGGCGGGCGCATGGCGCTGCTCGAGGTCGATGCACCCTCGCAGCCGCTGCTCCGGCTCGGACACCGGGTCTGGTTCGGCAAGGTCGTGCCCTTCGTCGGTGGCCTCCTCGCCTCCCGCTCCGGCGCTCCCCGGGCCCGGGCGACCGCCGCCTACCGGTATCTGCCGGCGTCCGTCGCCTACCTGCCGCCCACGCCGGAGCTGCTGGCGCTCATCGCCTCCGCCGGCTTCGGCGACGTCGAACGCCGCCCGCTCTCGGGCGGAATCGCCCAACTCCTGACAGGAACCCGCTCATGACCGCCGCCGTCTCCGCCACCTCTCCCTCCCTGCAGTCGGGGCGCCGGCTGCAGAGCCGGACCCGCCAGCTGGGCGACGGCGAACTGACCGACCTCCTCGACGTCCTCGGCGCTGACGGGTTCGCCTGGATCCGCAACGGCGCCGGGTTCGTCACCGCCGGGGTGGCGGCCCGGATCCCGGTCGGGACGGGGCCCCGCCGCTTCGAGCAGGCCGCCGAGGCGGTGGCCGAGACGCTGCGCTCGATCGAGGTCGACGGGCCCTCGCCGGTGGGTGACGCCGGTCCCGGCGCCGGCCCGATGGCGGTGGGCGCGCTGCCCTTCGACGACCGCACCCCCGGTTCACTCGTCATTCCGGCGCTGATCGTGACCCGCCGGTCCGACGGGAGCGGCTGGGTCACCACCATCGGATCGACCGGGGACGCGGCTCTGGCCGACGGCCGGCGGAC
Source organism: Actinomycetota bacterium (assembly GCA_040756995.1). Classification (GTDB taxonomy): domain Bacteria; phylum Actinomycetota; class Acidimicrobiia; order IMCC26256; family BP-133; genus BP-133. Next base: position 61,983 of record JBFLYK010000029.1, read on the forward strand.
GGCCACCGAGGAGTGGGCTTCCGCCGACCCCGAGCGGATTACCTACCGTTACGGTTGGCAATCCGCTCAGGGCTCTGCTGCTCCTGCCCACCAGGGCCCCGTCAACGGGTACGGGGGAGGCCTCGACGCCGCGGTGGCGGTGCACGAGCAGCCGGCGCGGGCGGAATGGACGGAGTCCGTCCGGCGGATCCTGTCCGCCATCGACGCCGGCGACGTGCGCAAGGTCGTGCTGGCCCGCCAGCTCGTCGTCGAGGCCGGTGCGCCGTTCGATCGCCGGGCCGTCGTCGACCGGCTGCGCCGCAGTCACCCGTCGTGTTTCACCTACGCCGCCGGCGGCTTCGTGGGCGCCAGCCCCGAGCTCCTCATCCGGCGACGGGGCAGCGAGGTCGCCTCCTGCCCGATGGCCGGGACCGTGCGGCGGGGCGCCACGCCCGAGGAGGACGAGGCGCTGACCGCTGGGCTGCGCCGCTCGGTCAAGGAGGCCGAGGAGCATCGGCTGCTGGTCGAGGCGGTGGTGTCGGCACTGGCGCCGGTCTGCGTCGAGCCGCCGTCGTCCGGCGAGCCCGACGTCGTTCGCTTCCCCACCGTGTCGCATCTGGCCACCCGGGTGAGCGGCGTACTGCGGCAACCGGCGCCCTCGGCGCTGGCCCTGGCCGGGCTGCTCCACCCGACTCCGGCCGTCGGCGGACTACCGAGGACGGAGGCGCTGGCCGCCATCGCCGCCCTCGAGGAATTCGACCGGGGTCTCTACGCCGGCCCGGTCGGCTGGGTCGACGCCAACGGCGACGGCGAGTGGGCCGTGGCCCTGCGGGGCGCGCACCTCGATGGGCCCCGGGCCCGCCTGGCCGCCGGCGCCGGGATCGTGGCCGGCTCCGATCCCGAAGCCGAGTGGGCCGAGACGGAAGCCAAGCTCCGCCCCATGCTGGCGGCGGTCGGCGCCCTCCCCGGTTAGACCTCTCGGGCGGTCCGTCAGCCGGCCGACGTGGCCATCGCTTCGGGCGACGGCGACCCACGCCTGGCCGTGCCGGTCGACGATCCGCGCCCTCCCCGGTGAAATCTCCTGGGTGATCCGTCAGCCGGTGGACTTGGCGATGGCTTCGCCGACGGCGGCCCAGGCCTGGCGGTGCCGGTCGACGTTGGCGGTGCGGTCCCCGGTCGGCACGATGAGAACCCGCACGCCTCCGGCGGCCAGCGCCCGCTCGAGGGCCGGCCCGACTTCGCCGGCCCGTTCGACCCGCTCGGCGGGGAGGCCGTAGGCCTTCGCCACCTCGGCCACGTCGGCGCCCGGCGGCGTGCCGAACAACAGCTCGAAGCGCTCCGGCGGCAGCGCGGCCTGCGGCAGGAAGGAGAAGATCCCGCCGCCACCGTTGTCGACCACGACGAACACCGCATCGAGACCGCGCTGCGGCGCTCCGAGGAGACCTCCGGCGTCGTGGAGGAAGGCGAGGTCGCCGAGCAGCCCGACGACCGGGCGCCGTGCCGGTTCCGCGGAACCGGCGTTGCTTCCGGCGGCGACCCCGAGCACGGTCGACACGAGCCCGTCGATGCCGTTGACGCCGCGGTTGGCGTAGACGCGTTCCGGCGTACGCCCGGCGAACGCCTCGAGGTCCCGCACCGGCATGCTCGACGCCACGACCAGCGCCGGCCGGCGACGGTCGTCGGCGCACACCGCGGCGACGTCCCGAGCGACCCGGCCCTCGAACGGCTGATCATCGGAGTCGAGGAAGGCGTCGAGCGCCGCCCGGGCCGCCTTCTCGGCTGCGCCCCAGGCCTCGTACCAGGCGATGGCGGCGACGTCACGCTCCGCCGCCGCCCCGGACGCGATGGCGACGTTATGCCCTGCCGCCGCCGACCCGGACGCGATGGCGGCGACGTCATGCTCCACCGCCGACCCGGAAGCCACCGACCCTGGTTGCTCGCCGTCCTCTGGGTCGCGGCCGGTGCGGCGACCGAGGTCGGGCAGGCTCGGCACCCGCTCGGCGGCAGCGCGCCCCGGGTCGAGCCAGGCGCCGTCGGGGTCGACGAGGATCTGGGGCACGGAGGCGTCGAGCCACACCATCGCCGTTTTCGAAGTCAGCGGCCCACCGAAACGGATCACGAGATCCGGGCGATGCCGCTCGGCGAACCCCGGGACCCGCAGGAGCGCCTCATACGTGGTGATCGCTCCGTCGCTCCCCCGCTGCCCCGAGATCGCGTCGGCCAGCAACGGCCACCGCAGCCTCGCCGCCACCTCGGCCGCCTCCGCCGGGCTGCCCCACCCCGCCACGACCAGCCCGCGTCGCGCCCCGGCGATCCGGCCCTCCAACTCGGCCGCCACCGCCGCCGACAGCCGGGCCGGCCCCCGGCCAAACGAGGTGGCCCACGGCCGCCCTGCCTCCCTCCCAGGCTCCATCTCTTCCGAGCGCTCGGGCGCAGCGAGAGATTGCCCGGCCGCCGTATCCCCACCGACGCCCGCCACCAACGCCCCACCGACGCCCGCCGCAGACTCCCCACTGATCTCGGCCGCAGACTCCCCACCAACGCCGGGCGCCGCCTCCCCACCAACGCCGGGCGCCGCCTCCCCACCAACGCCGGGCGCCGCCTCCCCACCGACGCTGGCCGCCGGCTTCCCGGCGGTCGGAACCAGCGGTTCCCGGAAGGCGACGTTCAGGTGGACGGGGCCGGCGGGCGGGCCCGCCGCTTCCGCCCACAGACGGGCGGCGACCGGCCGCCAGGCGGCCCGCGCCGCCGGGTGGCCGTCGGCCGGAATCTCGGCGAAGAAGCGGACCGCCGGGCCGTAGAGGTGCACCTGATCCGTGGTCTGGGGGGCGCCGGTGTCCCGCAGCTCGGCCGGCCGGTCGGCCGTGCAGACGATGAGCGGGACCCGGGAGTGATCGGCCTCCAGCACGGCCGGGTGGAAGTGGGCGGCGGCCGTCCCCGACGTGCACAGCACCAGCGTCGGCCGGCCCGACGCCTTGGCCGCCCCCAGGGCGAAGAACGCCGCCGACCGCTCGTCAAGCAGCACGTGGAGCTCGATCCGCTCGTCGTGCGCCAGGGCCAACGCCATCGGCGCCGACCGTGACCCCGGGGCCAGCACCGCCACCCTCAACCCCGCCCGGGCCAGCTCGTCGACCAGCGTGCGAGCGCACGCCACGCTCACCGCCACGCCGCCCTCGCTTCGGTCGGCGGGGGTTCTTCCATGGCACCATCGCCGGCGTGGCGGAAGTCGACGTGACGGTGGAGACGGGGGCCGGGCGGCGGTTGGTGTTGCTGCACGGCTTCACGCAGGGCCCGGGCTCGTGGGACCCGGTAGTGGCCGGGCTCGACCCGTCCTACCAGGTGGTGCGGGTGACCCTTCCCGGGCACGGGCCGGAAGGAAGCGCCTCGGCGCGGGCCCGCCTGCCGTTCGAGGGCGCGGCGGCGGTGGTAGCGGAGGCGGTGGCCGAGGCCGCCGGCCCGGAACCGGCGACGTGGTTCGGCTATTCGCTCGGCGGACGGCTGGCGCTGCGGGTGGCGCTCGACCGGCCCGACCTCGTCGACTCTCTGGCCCTGCTCGGAGCCACCGCCGGCATCGAAGACGCCGTCGACCGCCAGGCCCGGATGGAGATGGATGAGCGCTTGGCCGCCGGCCTGGAGCGCAAGGGCGTCGAGAGTTTCATCGACGGCTGGTTGGCGCAGGCGCTGTTCTCCCGCCTGCCCCGGGAGGCTGCCGGTGTCGAGGAGCGGCGTCGGGGGACGGTCGACGGCCTCGCCTACGCGCTGCGGCGCCTCGGTACCGGAGCCCAGGAGCCGGTGTGGGACCGGCTGGACGAACTGGGCATGCCCGTCCTGCTGCTCGCCGGGGAGCACGACACGAAGTTCTCGGCGATCGCCTTCCGGATGGCCGCCCTCATCGGCGACAACGCCGGCATCTCGTTCGTGCCTGGGGCCGGTCACGCCGCCCACCTCGAACGGCCCCAGTCCGTCACGACGATCCTGTCCCGCTTTCTCTCCGCGCTGCCCGCCGCCACCTGAGATCCGAACCGCACATCAGGTGTCGACCGCCCAGCGGGCGAGCAGGTCGGGGTCCGGTTCCGGCCGCTCCTGTCCCGCTTTCTCACCGCTCCTGCCCGCCGCGACGTGAGATCCCAGCCACACATCAGGTGTCGACCGCCCAGCGGGCGAGCAGGTCGGGATCGGGTTCAGGGCGGCGGACCGTGAGCAGGCCGTCGCTCGGGACGAGGGGGTCGGCGACCACGTCGCCGGCCAGGAGACTGGCCGTTCCGAGCCCGCAGGCGTAGGGCAGCTCGGGCAGCGCCGCGGCCAGGGCGAGGCCGGCGGCCAGTCCGACCGACGTTTCATAGAGGGACGACACGACGGCCGGAACGCCAGCCGCCTCGATCACCCGCTGGGCGGCCCGGACCCCGCCCAGCGGCTGGACCTTCACGACCACGGCGTCGGCGGCGTCGAGGGCGGCCAGGCGCCGGGCGTCGCCGAGGCTGCGGATGCTCTCGTCGGCCGCCACCGGAACCGCCACCCGGCGTCGCACCTCGGCCAGGTCGGCCAGGTCGGCCACCGGCTGCTCGACCAGCTCGAGGTCGTAGCCGGCCACGCGGTTGAGAGCCGACACCGCGGTGTCGACGTCCCAGGCGCCGTTGGCGTCGAGGCGAATGCGCCCGCCCGGGCCCAGCGCCGCCCGCACGGCCGCCACCCGGTCGGCGTCGTCGGCGAGCGGGCCGCCACCCACCTTCACCTTGACGGTGCTCATCCCGGCTGCCGCCGCCTCGGCGGCGAGCCGTTCCGCCGCCCCGGCATCGACCGCCGGCACGAGGGCGTTGACCGGCACCTCGGAGCGCACCGCCGCCGGCCAGCCGAGGAACACGGCTTCCCGCACCGCCTCCTCGCACTGCCGAGGATCGCAGGGATAGCCCGGCAAGGGTGAGAACTCCCCCCAACCCAGTGGTCCTTCGACGAGCGTCGCCTCCCGGAATGACTGCCCGCCCAGCGACACCCGCAACGGCAACCGCACCCGGTGGGCCTTCACGCCGACGCCGGCAAGCCCCACTCCTCCCGGCCGCCCCACGCCGTTCATGCCGTCGAGCCTGTTGGCGTGATTGGTTGCCGCCCCCCACGAGCTGAAGCGGGGCACCGAGGATCGGGCGGCCGCCGTCGACTGATCGGCGGTAGTCCGTGCCCTACGCCACTCCGGACCGTGTCGCCTGCACGCTGGATCTCTGCTTGCGGTATGTGCGTCCGCTCGTGGCGGTTACTGACGCCGGCCGCCCAACAGTCGGAGTCCGTCGTCACCGAGCCGACCGTTCTAGTGCCGCGGCCGCCAATGTTTGCGCCCACGAGGTCCTGGCGTATCGCCGCCCCTTGGTGGGGATGTGCCGTGGTTATGCACTTAGGTTGTCGATAACCACGACGGATATCGTCCGAACCTGCCGATTCCCAGCAACTCCAGACAGCGCAAAGGTTGTCTGACGCAGTACTAGCCGTCTCTGAGTGGCTTGCTTCGCCGCTCACGAGAGCCAAAGGCCGGCGGAGAGCAGCGCGCTCGTCACGAGCTGCAGGCGGGCGGTGGCCACCAGGGCGGCGATGAGACCGGGGGCGTCGCGGCGCTCGGCCACCAGGCGGGCGGGCTTGATGGCCAGCGGGACGGCAACCAGGGCGATGAGGGCCGGCGGGCGGGCGACGCCGATCCCCGCCACGGCGACGAGGGCGCCGGCCACGCAGGCCTGGTAGAGGAGACGGGTACGGGCGGCGCCCAGGCGCACGGCCAGGGTGAGCTTGCCGGAGGCGGCATCGGTATCGACGTCGCGCAGGTTGTTGGCCACCAGCAGGGCGCAGGCCAGGAGGCCGACCGGCACGGAGGCCGCCAGCGCCAGACCGGTCAAGCGCTCGAGCTGCACGTAGGCCGAGCCGGCCGTGGCCACGAAGCCGAAGAACACGAGCACCGCCAGCTCGCCGAAGCCGGCGTAGCCGTAGGGCTTCGGCCCGCCGGTGTAGAGCGCTCCGGCGGCGATGCACGCCACCCCCACGATCAGCAGCCGCAGGTCGACGGCGACGGCCAGAGTGAGCCCGGCGACCGCGGCCACGGCGAAGGCGATGGCCGCCGCCCGCAGGACCAGTGGCGGTGCCACGAGCCCCGAGGCCGTGAGCCGCAGCGGGCCGGCCCGGTTGGCGTCGGTGCCGCGGCGGCCGTCGGAATAGTCGTTGGCATAGTTGGTCCCGACCTGCAGCGCGAGCGCCACCACCATCGCCGCCACCGCCCGCCACAGCACCACGGTGCCCTGCGCCGCCGCGACCGCCGTCCCGACGAGGACGGGCGAGACCGACGCCGGCAGCGTCCGCGGCCGAGCGCCCGCCAACCACAGCGCTCGTCCGCTCGGAGGCTTGGCGCCGGCACCCGGCCGGCCCCCGCCGGAGTCGTCCTGAGAACGGGACCTCCCCGCTCCGCCATCTCCTGGCCGTGCTCTTGCCCCGGCGGACGCTTGTCCGACCAGCTCGCCCGGTTCGACGTGCCGAAGCGGAGTCGGGTCGCCGGGCGGGCCCACTTCGCCGGAGTCGTCCTGGGAACGGGGCCTCGCCCCGGGCCGGCCGTGGCCGGTGAACGCCGTGTCGTCCGTCTCCACCCTCACCCCGGGTGCCGTCACTCTGAGAGCGATCACTCTCACGAAGTACCGTAGCCGTCGATGCCGGCGGACGACGAGGCCGAGGCGGTTGCCGTCCTGCTCCCAGCGCCCGAAGCCGCTCGGGCGGCGGTCGAGCTGTGGGAGGCCGGCGAAGCCGTCGTGCCGCTCGACCCCGCTGCACCCGCCGCCGACCTGCGCCGCTCCCTCGACGCCTTCCGCCCGACCGCCCTGATCGACGGCGACGGACGCCGCCGCCTCCCCGACGGCATCCCCGTGGCCGCCGGCGTCGCCGCCGTGATCGCCACCTCTGGCACGACCGGCGAACGCAAAGGCGTCGAGCTGACCTTCTCCGGGCTGGCCGCCTCCGGCGCCGCCGTCGCCCAGGCTGTCGGGGGCACGGCCGGGTGGCTCTGCTGTCTGCCGGTCCATCTGGTGGCGGGGTTGGCGGTGGTCGGACGGGCGTGGGTGACGGGGGCGTCGCTCACTGTTCATCCCGGCTTCGATCCGGCGGCGGTCGGTGAGGCCGCCCGGCAGGGTGTGGCCTTCGTGTCGCTGGTGCCGACGATGCTGCGGCGCCTGCTCGACGCCGCCCCCGAGGCGGCTGCGGCCTTCGACCACATTCTCCTGGGCGGCGGGTCCATCGACCCGGCCCTGCTCGAGCGCGCCCGGGCCGCCGGAGCGACGGTGTCGACCACCTACGGGATGACCGAGACGTGGGGCGGCGTCGTCCACAACGGCCACCCGCTCCCCGGCGTGGAGCTCCGGCTCGACTCGCCGGGCGCCCCGGCTAACCACGATGCCGGAGTGCACCCCGATCCGACCCGGCCCGCCGGCCGGGCGCCGGCCGCCACGGCCGCCGGAATGGATGACATCGGCGAGATCCTGGTCCGGGCGCCGATGCTCATGCGGGGGTACCGCCTGTGGCCGGAGGGCACGGCGGCCGCCATCGATGCCGAGGGGTGGTACCGCACCGGTGATCTCGGCCGATTCGACGCTGCCGCCGGCGGGCGGCTGTGGGTCGTCGACCGCCTGGGCGATGTGGTCAACACCGGCGGCGTGAAGGTGAGCCCGACGGAGGTCGAGCGCGTCCTCGCCCGGCACCCGGCCATCGCCGACATCTGCATCGCCGGCCGCCCTGACCCCGACTGGGGGCAGCGCGTCGTGGCCTTCGTCGTGCCGGCCCAGGAGGGCGCCCCACCCTCCCTCGACGACCTCCGGTCCTTCGCCCGGGAGCACCTCCCCGCCGCCAAGCTCCCCCGCGAGGTCGTGCTCGTGCCGGCCATCCCCCGCACCCCCGGCGGCAAGCCCCTGCGCCGCCTGCTCCCGGCCCCAACCTGACCCGGGTCGGGCCGGGATGAGGCTCCGGGGGCCGGGCGGTGGAGCAGCTCCCGCACGGCGGCGGCGCCGATAGGGTCCGCGTCATGGGCGATCTGCGGTTGCGGCCGGTCACCAACGACGACGTGGCCTATCTCGTCGAGAAGCAGACGCCGGAGGTCACCGGGCCGTTCAACTGGTTCGGGTTCCGGTCGGAGGCCGAGGTTCTCCGCCGCTTCGAGGAGGACGGGTTCCTCGGCGAGCGATACGGCAAACTCATCGTCGAGATCGAAGGCACCGACGGCCCGGTCCCGATCGGCGACGTCAGCTGGCACGCCGTGGACCACGGGCCCCCACCGGCCTCCCGGGCCTGGAACATCGGCATCACGTTGAGCCCCGAGTGGCGGGGTCAGGGGTTCGGGACCCGGGCGCAGCGGCTGCTGGCCGACTACCTCTTCGACACCACGCTGGTCGAGCGCATCGAAGCCTCCACCGACGTCGAGAACACCGCCGAACGGCGGGCGCTCGAGAAGGCGGGCTTCACGTTCGAAGGCGTGCTGCGGCGAGCCCAGTTCCGGGGCGGCGCCTGGCGGGACATGGCGCTCTACAGCCTGGTTCGGGGCGAATAGGCCGGTTTGCCCGGGTAACTGTCGCACCCTTCTGGCACAATCTCGTCGAACGTCAGTTCGGAACGTGCGTTCCCCCCGAGGACGCCGTCGAGAGGAGAGGGCCAGTGACGTTGATCCTGATGGTTGCCACCCTGGCGCTGCTCACCTTCCTGGGGCTCTCGTGCCGGCGGGCCCGGCTCGAGCTCGAGGAGGAGCTCTGCGAGTGCCTCCACAGCCCGGTGGCCGCCGCCGTGGGCTACGGAGGCGCCCGGCTCGAGCTGGTGCCGGCCGCCCCGGTGCTGACCGGCATCGAGGGAGGCCGGGAGGGCGGCGGCGCCTCGGCCGGCCGCCGGCGGCGTCCGCACCTGCGGGTGGTGGAGGCGGGCTGATGAGCGCCCCGGAGCTCGGAGTTGAACCGGGTCCGCTCGTGGGCCCGGCGCCGGGGCGGGGAGGCGCGGTGGTGCGAGGGCCACCATCAGCCGGCGGCGAGAGCCAGGGCCGCCTGGAAGTGGGCGATCAGGGCCGAGGGCGGGGTGCGGGCGTTGCGGCCGCTGGTGGAGGGCATGACGTAGGCGGGCGCGCCGCCGAAGGGAGAGGATTGCGGGCCGGGGGCGGCGCGGCGGTCGATCGCCGCCCGCCAGCCGGCCAGGCCCACGAAGACCACGACGCCGGGCCGCAGCCATTCGACCAGCCGCCGGACACGGTCCGCTCCGGCCTGGTACTCGGCGGCGGTCAGGCTGTCGGCGTTGGGCGTGGCCCGCTTCACGAGATCGGTCATGCCGAACCGGTCCTCGGCCAGAGCGGCCAACGGATCGCGGGGGTGCGTCACGATCCCGGCGGCCACGACCGCCGACCAGAACCGGTTGGTCGCCCCGGCGTAGCCGTAGCCGGCGTCGGCCGCCACCAGGCTCGGGTTCAGGCCGCAGACGAGCATCCGCACGCCCGGGCCGACATAGTCGGGCAGGGTGCGGTCCCGCCGGGCGTCGACCAGCCCGCGGCCGCCCGTCCGCCGCGTCCGCTCGACGATGAAGCCGCCGCCGGCGACCAGCTCCGGCAGCGGGGGGACACCGTCGGGCCAGTCGGCGGCCGGCCCGGCGCAGCGGATCGCGGCGCCGACCGGGAGGGAACGCTGCAGGCGGGCCAGGGCCTCCGGCATGCCGCCGTCGATGGGCACGTAGTAGACCGGAGACGGGTCGGCCACCCCGGCCGGCACGGATTTGCGGCGCTTCGCGACTGTCTCGCCGCCCAGCGTGACGGTCACCAGCTCGCCGGCGGGCTCCACCCGCGGCGGGCGCGGATGGTCCCATACTTCAGACTTGATGGTCCCCACCGCCACCCCCCACACGATTGAGGCGCCTCCGGTCGTCGAGATGGAACCGACCGGAAGAGCAGCCTTCAGCCTGGCACGGGCCCTGGCCGTCCCGCTGCTCGCCTACGTCGCCTCCCGGCTGATCACGACGTTCGCCATCGCCCTGGCGTCGGTGGCGTCGCGGCATTCGGTGCACTACATCGTCACCGTGTGGGACGGGCGGTGGTACGAGAAGATCGCCCTCCACGGCTATCCCACCGCCGTCCCCCAGGGCGACTTCTACGCCCACACGGGACGCAACGCCCAGAGCGCGGTGGCGTTCTTTCCCCTCTACCCGCTCATGATGCGGGGGCTCGACCGGATCCTGCCCGGCGGCGCCGACGTCGCCGGCGTGGTGCTGTCACTGCTCCTCGGGGCGCTGGCCACGGTCCTCGTGTGGTTCGTGGCCGAGAAGGTCGCGGGCCGGCGGGTGGCCGACCGGGCGGCCGTCCTGTTCGCGTTCTCCCCCGGCGCCTTCGTCCTGTCGCTCGTCTACGCCGAAGGCCTGTTGATCGTGCTGTCGGCGGCCTGCCTGCTGGCCCTTCTCGAGCGGCGCTGGGTCCTGGCCGGTGTGTTGGCCGCTCTGGCCACCGCCACCCGGCCCAACGCCACCGCCGTCGCCTGCGCCTGCGCCTGGGCGGCGGCCGTGGCGATCTGGAAACGACGGGAGTGGCGCGCCGCCATCGCGCCGCTGCTGGCCCCGATCGGCATGCTGGCGTTCTTCGTCTTCCTCTGGTGGCACACCGGAGAGACGCTCATCTGGTTCCGGGTCGAGTCGCAGGGCTGGGGCGAACGGATCGACTTCGGCTGGACCAATCTCAAACTGAGCGCCGACTTCGCCACCCACCCCTTCCACAATCCCAACAAGGTCGTGCTGATCCTCAGCATGATGCTCACCGCGGTGCTCATCGCCGTGCTGCTGCGGGCCAAGCTGCCCGGCGTCCTCAACGTCTATGCCCTCAGCGGTCTCGGCCTCGTCCTGGCGTCGCACATCAACGCCCGGCCCCGTTTCATCTTCGTCGCCTTCCCCTTGGTGATCGCCCTCGCCAAGACGATCAAGCGGCAGCCGACCTTCATGGTGGTCGCCGCCCTCTTCGCCGCCAGCACCGTCATGCTGACGGTCTTCTACGGCCTTCACCGGTCCAACTGGTACCCCTGACGACCGGCGGTCCAGGGACCGCGCCGCCCGGCGGTCCACCGGCTACGGGCGAACCGCAGATAGCGTGGTCACACGGCTTGTCCAGCGAACGGAGACACGATGAACAAGACCGAGCTCGTCAATGCGATCGCCAAGAAGACCGGCCAGAGCGCGACGGCGGTCGGCGAGACCCTCTCCGCCTTCGAGGCCGTGGTCACGGAAGCGGTCGCCAGCGGCGACAAGGTCCAGCTGCCCGGCTTCCTGACCTTCGACCGCGCCGAGCGCGCCGCCCGCACCGGCCGGAACCCCGCTACCGGCGCAGAGATCAACATCCCGGCCTCCACCGTGCCGCGGGTCAAGGCCGGCAAGTCGTTCAAAGACGCCGTCGGCGGCTGACGGCCGAACCCTGCCGTGACGCACGCGGCCCCGGTCAGCGGTGACCGGGGCGGCGGCCTCACTTCAACCGGTCGAGGATCTTCTGCATCTCGGCCTTCTCGAAGGCCCGCATCGTGGTGGTGCGGACATTTCCCTGCCCGCCCACGGCGAGGCAGAAGGCGGTGACCGTCTCATCGTCGGGGGCCTCGATGATGCTCACGGCGTCGTAGGGGCCCATCGTCCACAACACGGACCTCATCTTCCCGCCGAGCTTCTTCAGCGCATTGGCCGCGGCGTTCGCCCGGTTGAGGCTGTTGCCCGAGTCGGCGACCCCCTGCTCGGTCCAGTTGAGCAGCACGACGTAGGTGGCCATGGCCTCTCCTTCGCTCCCTCGCTCCTGTCCGGAATGAGTCACGCTACTTTCCGCCCATGGCTGACGCTCTAGGTGATCACGACGCGGTCGGATTGGCGGCGCTCGTGCGGTCAGGCGAAGTGAAACCGCTGGAGCTCGTCGAGGCCGCCATCACCCGCATCGAGACGGTGGACACGCAGCTCAACGCCGTCATCCACCGCCGGTTCGAACGGGCCAGGGCCGAGGCGGCGGCCATGGGCTCCGGACCCGCCTCCAAGGCCGGCCCGCTGGCCGGGGTGCCCTTCCTCGTCAAGGACGTCGTCTGCCACCAGAGCGGCGAACCGTTCCATGAGGGCATGCGGTTCCTGCGGGACCGGGAGTGGCGGGCGAAGAGCGACACCCACCTCGCCGCCCGCTTCCGGGCCGCCGGCCTCATCACCCTCGGGCGGACGAACACCCCGGAGCTGGGCATCGTCCCCACCACCGAACCGGCGGCCTACGGCCCGACCCGCAACCCCTGGGACCGGTCGCGCTCCCCCGGCGGGTCGAGCGGCGGGTCGGCGGCGGCGGTGGCCGCCGGTCTGGTGCCGGCGGCCCACGCCAATGACGGAGGGGGCTCGATCCGCATTCCGGCCAGCGCCTGCGGGCTCGTGGGTCTGAAGCCGTCGCGGGGCCGGGTGTCGCTCGGGCCCGACGCCTCGTTCACCGCCCTGGTGGTGTGCGAGCACGTCGTCTGCCGCACCGTGCGGGACTGCGCCGCCTTCCTCGACGTCACCGCCGGCCCCATGCCCGGAGACCCCTACGTCGCCCCGACTCCCGCCCGCCCCTTCCGCCACGAAGTGGGTGCCGAGCCCGGCCGTCTCCGCATCGGCCTCATGACGACCGCCCCCGCCGGCCTGGCGGTCGTCGCCCCCGACTGCGTGACCGCCGCCCGGCGGACCGCCGAAGTCCTCGAATCGCTCGGCCATCGTGTCGAGGTGTCGCACCCGGCGGCGCTCGACCTTCCCGACTGGGCGCCCCACTTCATGACCCTGTGGTCGGCGGGTGTCGCCCTCGGGCTCGACGGCTGGAGCGCCCGTGTCGGCGCGGTGATCGGCGCCGACGACGTCGAGCCCCTCACCTGGGCGCTGGCCGAACTGGCCCGGGCGCTGCCCGCCCCGGCGTTGCTCCGTTCGCTCGACTGGCTCCTGCGCACCAGCCGGCTGGTGGCCGAGTGGTGGGAACCGCCGGACGGATCAGCGGGCTTCGACGTCCTGCTCACACCGACGCTGGCCGAGCCGCCCGTCCTCCTCGGCACCTTCGACGCCACGCCGGACAACCCCCTGGCGGGCTTCACCCGGGCGGCGTCCTTCACCCCGTTCACCCCGCCGTTCAACGTGACGGGCCAGCCGGCCATCTCGCTGCCCACCGCCCAGACCCGCGACGGGCTGCCCATCGGCGTGCAGCTCGTCGCCGCCTACGGCCGGGAAGACGTGCTGTTGCGAGTCGCCGCCCAACTCGAAGAAGCCGATCCCTGGGCCAACCGCTGCCCGCCGATCAGCGTCGGCGGCTGAGGAGCGCCGCTCCGAGAAGGGCCGCCAGCGCCGAACCGCAGAGAATCCCGACCTTGGCCTGCGCCTGCAGTGTTTCGTCGGTGAAGGCCAACGCGGTGATGAACAGGGAGACGGTGAATCCGATACCCCCGACGGCTCCGGCGCCCAGGACGTGCCCGACGTCGATGTCGGACGGGAGACGGCCGAGCCGGGTACGCAGCCCGAGGACCGCCGCCCCGGTGATGCCGGCCAACTTCCCGACCACCAGACCGACGATCACCGCCCACGTCAACCGGCTGGCGACAGCATCGCGGAGGGCGTCCCGGTCGAGCGACACTCCGGCGTTGGCCAGGGCGAAGATCGGGATCACGAGGTAGCTGCTCCAGGGGTGCAGCTTGGCCTCGAGGTCCTCCAGGACGGGCCGGCCCCCGACCGTTCCCGCCGGCGTGAGCAGGCCCAGGGCCACCCCGGCGATCGTGGGGTGGACGCCCGACCGGTAGGTGCAGTACCAGGCCAGGCCGGCCAGGGGCAGGTAGGCGACGGGGCGGTTCAGTCCGGCCCGGCGGGCCCCGACCACGACGGCCAGCACCCCCGCCGCGCTCAGGAGCCACCCCGTAGCCAGATCGCTGGCGTAGAAGACGGCGATGACCAGGATGGCGCCGATGTCGTCCACGATCGCCAGGGTCAGCACGAAAATCCGCAGCCCCCGGGGGACCCGCTCGCCGAGCACGGCCAGGATGCCCACGGCGAAGGCGATGTCGGTCGCCATGGGAATCCCCCACCCTTTCGCCGCTTCTCCTCCGCCGGCCACCAACACGAAGAGCACGGCGGGCAGCACCATGCCACCCAGTGCCGCCAGGCCGGGGAGCGAGGCGGTGCGGCGGTCCTGCAGCTCGCCGCTGGCGACCTCCCGTTTGATCTCCAGTCCCACGACAAAGAAGAACACGGCCATCAGCGCGTCGTTGACCCAGTGCTGGACGGACTCGCGCACGGCCCAGCTTCCCGAGCCGATGGTGAGCTTGTGGTGCCACAGGTCGTGGTAGGCGTCCTGCCACGGACTGTTGGCCCAGACGATGGCGACCGTTGCGGCCACCAACAGGATGACGCCGCCGCCCGCCTCCGTCCGCAGGAACTCGAGCAGCGCCCGCCTGGCCTCGGGCAGGGAGCGCGACGAAGCGCGAAGGCTGCGACGTCGGGGAGCATTCATCCGGGGACCTCCGCGATCGAACAAATGCCGACCAGGCTTCCCGGCTCACCAGAAGGGTCGAGTGTAACGGGTCGATGCCGGGCCACCCGCCCATCTCCGGCCAGGTCTGCCGAGCCAGACCCCGACGAGCCGGCCCGAACACCACGAACCGCATGCTCGAGTGGGCCGCCTCTCTCCACCACGGGCCAGGGCCGGGCCGACAAACGGGGAAGGACCACCAAGGGAGAACCGTGCCCGCGAAGGCGAATCGCTGCCCCCACTGCTGGTCGGCTCTGGCCCCGGACGTCACCGACTTCTGCCCCTTCTGCCGGGGTAGCGTCGCCGGCCGGCCGAAGCGCCGCCGCGGCGACGAGACTCCGCCGCCGATGGCGGCGCCTCGGCCGCCCGAGCCTTATCGGCCGTACGAGGACAACGTCCCGGTGCCGGCGCCGCCGGAGCCCCCGGCGGCTGACCACCCCGCCGCGGCCGCAGCCGCGCCCGCCGCCGGCGCCGTGGCGGTCGCCGAGCGCGACCCGGTCGAGTTCCCCGGCACGCCGCTGCCTCCCGAGTTCTTCGACGCGCGGCCGGAGAAGGTCCGTCATCGAAGGCACCGGCCGGTCCCGATCAGGAACGGCGTTGTCGTGATCATGGTCGTGGTGGGCGTCCTCGCCGGCATCAACCGGGCGGCCGACCGCGAGGAGGACCTTTCGTCGCCGGCCCACCATCTCATCGCCGACGCCTGCGCCGAATACCGCGCCATCAATGACCGGCTGGAGAACGACATCAGCGACGAGGCCGCCGTCATGGACGCCATCAACTGGCTCCAGAGCAACGTCGACCGCTTCGCCGAAGCTGCCCTGCTCGATCCCGAGCTGATCCCGGCGTCCGAAGTCGTCACGTGGTTCGACGACGCCATCGACGCCAATGGCGAGCCGTTGGCCACGATGACCGACGACGAGTTCGACGCCCGTGAGAAGCCGCTGGCCGAAGCCTGTTACAACGGCCCCGGCCGGGCCTGAAGGAGACCGTCCCGATGAACTTCGTCCTGCGCCGTTCGCTGCCTTCACTCGGCGGGCTCGTCGGCCTCCTCCTGGCCGTCGGCTTCCTGGCCGTGGCCACGGTCGGAGCCCCGCTGTGGTTCCCGGTGGCGCTGGCGATCGTCGTCATCGTCGTCCAGTACGCCGTCAATCCGTTGATCATCGAGTGGCTGGTGCCGGCCGTGGTCGTCGCCCACGACGGCCAGCGCTACGCCCTCGACCACCCGCTGTGCGCCAGCGTGGCCCGGCGCTGCCGGGACGCCGGGATCCCCCTCGTCAGGCTGGCCATCGTCGACGACGGCACGCCGAATGCCTTCACCTTCGGCCGGACGCCCCGCGACGCCCGCCTGTTCGTCACCCGGGGGCTGATCGAACGGCTCGACGACACCGAACTCGACGCCGTCGTCGCCCACGAAGTCGGCCACATCAAGAACTGGGATTTCGCCGTCATGACCGTGGCGGCCGTTGTCCCAATGGTCCTCTACCTCCTGTACCTGACGACGCGCTCGAGCCGCGACGCCCGCCACGTGGCCATCGGCGCCTACGCCGCTTACGTCGTGTCGCAGTTCATCGTCCTGGCCCTGTCCCGGGCCCGGGAGTACGGCGCTGACCACTGGTCCTGCCAGTGCACCGGCAACGGCGACGCGCTGGCCTCGGCCCTCATCAAGATCGCCTACGGCATGGGCCGCGTCTCGGCCGACGAGAAAGAGCAGGTGGCCGCCCTCGTCGCCCAGGGCAAGGAAGGGGCGGCGGCCGCCCGGGAGCTGCAGGCCCGCAACCGCCGGGCGCACTCGATGCGCGCCATGGGCATCTTCGAGCCGAAGTCGGCCGAGGCCATGGCCCACGCCTTCTCCGCCGGGATCGATCCCGAACGGGCCGTGGCCGCCCTCCGGTGGGACGCCGTCAACCCCTGGGCCACGGTGCTCGAGAAGCTGTCGTCACACCCCCTGATCGTCAACCGGATCCGGGCCCTCGAAGAGTCGGGCCTCCCCGGCGCGCCGACCCGCTTCTCGGTGCTGCGCATGATGGCCCGGGCCGACCACGCCCAGGTCCTCGACGCCCGGGCCCGGTTCGGCAAGGAGCTCGTCATCGGTGTCGCGCCCTACGGCATCGTCGGGCCCCTCGTCCTCTTCGGCGCCTTCACCGGTTCGGCGGTCGCCATCGGCTTCGCCCTGTCCGCCGCCGGGATCCTCTTCCTGGTCAAACAGCAGCTCCGCTACCCGGCCGGCCGCCGGCCGGTCGACGAGGTGGCCTCGCTCCTCGAACGGATGGACGCCGGCCCGATGGGGGGCATCCCGGTCGAGGTCAAGGGTCGCATCATCGGCCGGGGCTTCCCGGGCTACCGCCTGTCACCGGACCTCGTCCTGGAGGACGGGTCGGGCTTCGTCCCCCTGATCTACCGCCAGCCCGTGCTGCCGTTCCTGGCCACGCTGTTCGGCCTGCTGCGGGCCGAGAAGTTCATCGGCCAGGAGGTCGTCGCCCGGGGCTGGTACCGCCGGACGCCGGGCCCGTCCATCGAACTGGAGCGGGTCTTCGCCCCCGGCGGCCTCCAGGCGCGCAGCTTCACCGTTCAGGCCCGCTACGCCGGATCGGCCGGCCTGCTGCTGATCGGTGTCTTCGTCACCCTGGTGGGCCTGTCCGGCTGACGCTACCGACCGTCGCCGAAGGGCTCGGCGGCGGCCCGGCGGACTCGTGATGTCCGAGTGCCTAATTGAGAACTGTTCTAGACATTCAGGGGATCAGCCCCTCACGACGACCATGCCCTTCTGGCCCTCGGTCCGGGAGTGGTACGGGTAGCGGCCCGGGTTGGCGAAGCTCTGCGACCAGGAACCACCCGGCGGCAGGCACTTGTCCTGGGCGTCCTCGCTGCAGTCCGGGTGGGAGTCGAAGGAGCCGTCGTCGGCCGTGACGCTGTGGGCGTCGTGGTCCTCGTTGACCCACGTGACCGTTTCCCCAGGGGCAATGGTGACCTCCGCAGGCACGAACTTGGCGTGGCTGATCCGCACCTTCTGACCGCCGGCCGCGCCGGCCGGTTCGCTGCCCCCGCTCATCCACAGCCCCGCGGCCGCCAGAACCGAGGCCACCGTCGCCGCGCCGACGCGCCAACCGACTGTCCGCATTCGCCTGCTCCTTCCGTAAGCCGATCAAGACGTTCCCGCCGGACGGGCAAGCTATATGAGAACCATTCCCGCTAGCAACTGTCCGGGCAAACGGGGCGCCGGAGGTCGGGCCCGCCGGGCGGTGCTGCGGAACCGCCCCCGAAACCCGTCAGGTGGCGGCTTCGGCGCAGCGGACGCCCTCGGGCCCGACGGTGGCGGCGTGGCGGGTGCCGGGCTCGAGCTCGAGAACGTCGCCGGCGCTCAGGCCGACGTCCCCCTCGTCCGTGTGGAACACGATGCCGCCCGCCAAGCAGACGAGCGTCTTGTGGTAGCCGTGCTCGTGCCAGGCGTAAGTGTCGCCGGGGCCATTCGACCACGACCGCAGCTCGAGCCCCCGACCCTCCAACTCCGCCCGCACCACATCCGGATCGCGCCCGGCGGCCGGATGTACTCGAGATCCCACGACCCAACCCTACGACGCATCGAGGGCCCCGGCCGCCTCCCCCGACACCCTCGTACACGGCGCTTTCCCGGAACGGCCCGGTGCCTCAGCGCGACCGGTCGCGATCCGGGCCCCTATTGGGCCTCAAGCGCGACCGGTCGCGCTCGGGAACAAGGCGATGACTCGGATGCTGGCTAGCGCAGCGGGCGCTGTATCGGGAGGGTGGCGAGGACCGATCGGGCGGTGGTGAGGGCGTCGGCGATGCAGTCGGGGATGCCGACGCCGTTGTAGGGGGCGCCGGTCACGGCCAGGCCGGGGCAGGCGGCCAGGGCGCTGCGGATGCGGGCCACCCGGCCCAGGTGGCCGACGGTGTACTGCGGCATTCCCGCCGGGTAGCGGTGCACTTCGGCGTGGACGGGGGCGCCGCGGATGCCGGCCAAGGCGCCGAGCTCGGCCCGGACGAGGTGGACCAGGCCGTCGTCGTCGGCGTCCAGCACCGATTCCCGGCCGACGCCGCCGACGTAGCCCCGGACGAGGACCTGCCCGGCCGGGGCCCGGCCCGGCCACTTGCCCGACCCCCAGGTGCCGGCCAGCAGGTGGCGTCCCTCGGCCCGGGGGACGACGAAGCCGTAGCCGGTCGGCATCGTGCCGATGTCGTCGACCCGGTAGGCCAGCGACACCGTGGCCGTCGAGGCGTGTTCGATCTCCTCGAGCAGCGTGGCCGCCGGGGGGCACACGGCCCGCACGAGCCGGGCGGTGACGAACGCCGGGGTGGCGAGGATCACGCCCCCAGCCGGCAGGGCGGCGCCGTCGTCGAGCACGACCTCCCAACCGCCGTGGACCGCCCGGACCGTCGCCACCGCCGTGCCGGTCCGCAGGTCGACCCCGAGCGTGCGCAGCCGGCGCTCCAGCGCCTCGACGAGGTCGGCCATCCCGGTCTCGAACGAAACGAACGGCGTGCGCCCCGCCGGCACCGGCCCCATCGTCGCCGACGGAGTGGCGCCGCCAGCGCCCGATCCGTTACGGCGCAAGGGGTTCGGGAGCTTCGGGAGCTGGGCCGCCAGGGTGGCCCGGACCAGGCCGCCGTGGCGGCGTTCCATCTCGATGAAGCGGGGGAACGTCGCCGGCAGGCTCAGGCGGGTGGCGTCCCCGGCGTGGATTCCGGCCAGCAGCGGCTCGACCACCCGGGCGTAGGCCTCGGGACCGAGGCGGCGGGTGAAGAACTCGGCCACGGTCTCCTCGGCGGCCGCCGGGCCGGCGGACCCATCCGCACCGGATGCCCGGCGCCGCGGCACGACCACGTCACCGACCAGCCGGAGGGCACCGGCCGGGGACAGCAGGCCCGAGCGCAGCAGCGACCAGGCCCGGGCCGGCGATCCGAGGACGAGACCTTCAGGCAGTTCCCGCAGACGACCCCGGGACCACACGAAGGTGCGGCGGTCGTCGGCCTTCGAGTTCACCAGCCGGTCGGCGATCCCCAGCCGTTCCACGAGGGCCAGGCCGGCCGGCTTCGACGACAGGAACGAGTCGGCGCCGCCTTCGACGATGAGACTGTCGACCCGCGACGTGGCGATCTTGCCGCCGAGCCGTTGCGCCGCCTCGACCACGGTCACCGCCGCGCCGGCCTCGGCCAGCTCCAGCGCGGCGGTGAGGCCGGCGATTCCGCCGCCCACGACCACGACGGGAGGGCCGCCGGCCACCATTACGCCGACGCGAGTTGCTCGTCGACGAGGGCGGCCAGCGTGTCGGCCAGGACGTCGGCGTCGTTGAGCATCGCCGTGCGCTCCAGCCGCAGGCCGAGCTTCTCGGCCCGGGCGGCGAACTCGATGTCGATGTCGTAGCGGGTCTCGACGTGATCCGAGAGGAACCCGATGGGGGCGATGACGACGCCGGATACGCCGTCGGCGGCCAGGCCGTCGAGCGTCGGTTCGACCTCCGGCCCGAGCCACGGCTCGGGCGAGCGGCCCTGGCTCTGGTAGGCGAAGGTGGTCGGCTGCCCGGCCGGAAGGCGGACGATCACCGCCTCCATCGTGGCCCGTACCTCGTCGGGGTAGGCGTCGCCGTCCCGGAGGATGCGCTCCGGCAGGCTGTGGGCGGTGAAGAGCACCGGCACCGCCGGCCGCTCCTCCGCCGGGAACCGGCCGAGCGCGTCCTCGACCCGGTCGGCCAGACCGGCCACCAGACCGGGATGCGTGGCCCACGACCGCACCGTCGACAGCGGAATGTCGGCGCCCCCGACCGCGGTGCGGGCTTCGTCCAGTTTCTCGAGGTACTTCCCGACGGTCATGGCCGAGTAGTGCGGCGCCATGCAGATGCCGATCACCCGGTCGGGGCCGAAGTCGACGACCTCCTGCCACGCTTCGGCGATGAACGGGTGCCAGTGGCGCAGGCCGACGAAGACGTGCACCCGCCGGCGGGCTTCGAGCTTGCCTCCCAGGGACCGGGTGATGTCGAGCACCGGCGAACGCCCGCCGGTGGCCCGGTACCGCTCCCGGATCTCCTCCACCAGCTCCGGCGACGTCGGCCGCCCGCCCCGGAGGTCGATGAGGTACGGCTCGACGTTCTCCAGCGAATCCGGCCCCCCGAGGGCCATCAGGAGGACGGCGACCCGTTCCGGACTCACCCGGCGCGCCTCGTCGCCCGGTGGACGAGGTCGGCCACGAAGCCGACCGCCTCCGGCGGCGTCTCCGGCAGGATGCCGTGCCCGAGGTTGAAGATGTGGCCCGGCCGGCCGTCGGCCCGTTTGACCACGTCGAGCACCCGCCGTTCGATCTCGTGCTCCGGGGCGAAGAGCACGACGGGGTCGAGGTTGCCCTGCACCGCCAGGTCGGCCCCGGCGGCCGCCCAGCCGTCGTCGAGCGGGATCCTCCAGTCCAGACCGATGACGTCGCAGCCGGCGTTGGCCATCAACGGCAGAAGGGTGTTGGCGCCCGTCCCGAAATGGATGCGGGGCACGCCGCTGTCGGCCAGAGCCGCGAAGATCCGCTGCGTGTAGGGATAGGCGTACTCGGCGTAGTCGTCGGGCGACAGTGCTCCGACCCAGGAGTCGAACAGCTGCAGGGCCTGGGCCCCGGCCGCTACCTGGGCCAGCAGGAACGCCGCCACGGCGTCGGTCAGGCGACCCATCAGGTCGTGCCACGCCTCGGGATCGCGGTACATGAGCCGCTTCGTCTCGACGTAGTTGCGGGAGCCGCCGCCCTCGATGGCGTAACTGGCCAGCGTGAACGGCGCGCCGGCGAACCCGATGAGCGGCACCTCGCCGGCCAGGGCGGCCCGGGCCTGGCGGATCGACTCCAGCACGAAGCCGAGATCCTCCTCGGGTCGCACCGGCCGCAGCGCCGCCACGTCGGCCCCCGACCGCACGGCGTTGGCGATCACCGGACCCTCACCGGCGGCGAACTCCACCGACAGGCCCATGGGCTCGAGGGGCAGGAGGATGTCGGCGAAGATGATGGCGGCGTCGACGGCGAAGCGCCGGACGGGCTGGAGCGTCACCTCGACGGCCAGTGCCGGTGTCTTGCAGACCTCGAGAATGCTGTGGCCGGCCCGCACCTCCTGGTACTCGGGGAGGTAGCGGCCGGCCTGGCGCATGAACCACACCGGGGTGCAGTCGACCGGTTCACGCCGGCACGCTCGGAGGAAGCGGTCTGCCATCGGCAACACTCTAAGGGCGGAATCCCCCCGTCCCGAGAAGAACCGAGGAGACGCCCATGATCGAGCGCAACGCCATCTACATCGACGGAGCGTGGGTCCCCTCCGGCGGCACCGGCACGATCGATGTGTACGGCGCGGCCACCGAGGAGGTCGTCGGCCGCATTCCCGACGGCGTGGCGGCCGACGTCGATCGGGCCGTCGCCGCCGCCAAGGCGGCCTTCCCGGCCTGGTCGGCCACCGCCGCCGAGGAGCGGGCCAAGCATCTCCAGCGGATCCAGGAAGGGCTGATGGCCCGGCAGGCCGAGCTGGCCGAGCTGATCGCCACCGAGGTCGGTATGCCCCTCAAGCTGGCGGGGATGATCCAGGTCGGGCTCCCCACCGCCCAGGTCGGCAACTACGCCCAGATCCTGCGGGACTTCGCCTTCGAGGAGGAAGTCGGCAACAGCCTGGTGGTGAAAGAGCCGATCGGTGTCGTGGGCGCCATCACACCGTGGAACTATCCGCTCAACCAGATCATCGCCAAGGTCGCCCCGGCGCTGGCCGCCGGTTGCACCGTGGTGCTCAAGCCGTCGGAGGTGGCGCCGCTCAACGCCTTCGTCCTGGCCGACGTCATCGACGAGGCGGGGCTGCCCAACGGCGTGTTCAACCTCGTCTCCGGCGTCGGGCCGATCGTCGGCGAGGCCATCGCCGCCCACCCCGACGTCGACATGGTCAGCTTCACCGGATCGACCCGGGCCGGGAAGCGGGTGGCCGAGCTGGCCGCCGCCACCGTGAAGAAGGTGGCGCTGGAGCTGGGCGGCAAGTCGGCCAACGTGATCCTGCCCGACGCCGACCTCGAGAAGGCGGTCAAGACCGGCGTCACCAACTGCTTCCTCAACTCCGGGCAGACCTGCACCGCCTGGACCCGCATGCTCGTCCCCCGCGACCGCCTGGCCGAAGCGGAGCGCATTGCGGCGGCGAAGGCCGAGAGCTACCGCGTCGGCGACCCGCTGGCCGAGGGCACCAACCTCGGGCCACTGATCTCCGATGTCCAGCGCGACCGGGTCCGGGGCTACATCGAGCAGGGCGTCGCCGAGGGAGCCAAGCTCGTGACCGGCGGCCTCGAACCCCCCGAGGGTCTCGACCGGGGCTACTTCGTGCGGCCGACGGTGTTCTCCGAGGTGACCCCCGACATGACGGTCGCCCAGGAGGAGATCTTCGGACCGGTCCTGTCGATCATCCCCTACGACACCGAGGACGAAGCCGTCGAGATCGCCAACGGCACGATCTACGGCCTGGCGGGCGGCGTGTGGTCGGCCGACCCGGCCCGCGCCGAGCAGGTCGCCCGCCGGCTGCGGACCGGTCAGGTCGACATCAACGGCGGCATGTTCAACCCGCTGGCGCCGTTCGGCGGCTACAAGCAGTCCGGCGTCGGGCGGGAGAACGGCCGGCTCGGCTTCGAGGAGTTCCTCGAGACCAAGTCACTGCAGCGCTGAAGCCCGGAGCTCACAGGGCGTCGGTGCCGTGCTCGCCGGTGCGGACCCGCACGAGGCGGTCGACCGGCACGGCCCAGATCTTGCCGTCGCCGATCTTCCCGGTCCGGGCCGTGCCGGCGATGACCTCGATCACCTTGTCGACGTCAGCGGTGTCGACCAGCACCTCGAGCTTGATCTTCGGCACGAAGCTCAGCGTGTACTCCGTACCGCGGTAGACCTCGGTCTTCCCCGCCTGGCGCCCGGAGCCCCGGACCTCGGTCACCGTCATGCCGACGATGCCCGCTCCCTGCAAGGCGTCTTTGACGTCCTCCAGGCGGTGGGGCTTGATCACCGCGGTGACCAGATGGACCATCGCTTGCCTCCTGTCAGCTGTGGGCGATCCCTTTCTCGCCTTCGAAGTCGACGAGGTGGACCCTGACGTCGAGGGCGCCGTCGACGTGGATGCGGCAGTTGGCCGCCGCCCGGCGGCAGAGCTCCCGGAGCGGCTCGATGACCCCCTCGGCCAGGCAGACCTCGAAGAAGTGCCGGGCGGTCGCCGTCTCGGTGGCGGCGGCGACGACGGCCGGCGGGGAGCCGGTGGCCCGGGCCACTTCGGCCAGGAGGTCGGTGTCGACCTTGGAGCGGTGGAAGTGCGTCATCATGACGCCGGCCGCCAGCTTGGTGATCTTGCCCACCATGCCGACGAAGACGACCCGGTGCAGGCCGGCGCCGGCCGCCCGGCGGAGGGCGATGCCGGTGAAGTCACCGACCTCCACGACGCAGACCGGCGGGATGTCCGGCCAGGCCTTGAAGGAATAGGCCTCGGAGCGGCTGCCGGTGGCCAGCACGACCATGTCGTGGCCCTGGGCGGCGGCCACGTCGATCTGCTGCACCACCGACGCTCGGTACGACGCCGTGGAGAACGGCTTCACGATGCCGGTGGTGCCGAGGATCGAGATACCGCCGATGATCCCGAGCCGTTCGTTGGTCGTCTTGGCCGCCATGGCCTGCCCGCCCGGGACCGAGAACGTGACGACCAACGGGCGGTCGGTGACCTCGGCCAGCGCGGCGTTGATCATCTTGCGGGGGACGGGGTTGATGGCCGGGGCGCCGACCGGCAGCCCGAGCCCGGGCAGGGTGACGGTCCCGATGCCGTCGCCGGCCCGGAGATCGTGACCGGCGCTGGTGTCGGCACCGGCCACGGTGTCGGCGAAGGCCACGGTGGCGGTCATGCGGGCACCGTCGGTGCAGTCGGGATCGTCGCCGGCGTCCTTGACGACCACGGCCTGCCAGGCCTCGCCCGACGGCCCCGGCTCGACGGGGAAGGTGACGCGCTGACCGTCGGGCAGGCCGATCTCGACCGTCGCCGGTCGGCGGCCGGTGCAGAGGCCGATGGCCGCCGCCTTGGCCGCCGCCGACGCGCAGGTGCCGGTGGTCCACCCGGTGCGGAGCCCCGAGGTGCGCGCCGCGACCTCGGGTGACAGCTCCGGTTCGATGGGGACGGTCATCCGAGCCTCATTGTCGCCGCGGCGGGTTCACGGGTTCGAGAGCGGGGACCGGACCGCGGGCGGCGGGCCACCATCCAGCAGCCGACCCGGCGGCCAGCGCCGCCCCTCGAGCGGCCGCTTCCGCCACCGTGGTCCGCAGAACCGGGACGCCGGCCAGCGCCGCCTTGGCCGTCACCCACGGCCGGCTGCGGCTGCCGCCGCCGAAGACGATCAGGCGGTCGTGGGGCCCGACGAGGGCCGCCACCCGGGCGGCGGCGGCGACGGTGCGGCCGGCGAGTTCGGCCAGGGCGCCGGCCCACGCCCGGCCGGCGTCGCCGTCGGCGCCGGCGGCCGCACCGGAGTCGGCGAGGTCCGCCGGCCCGCCGGTCAGGAACGCGGCGGCGAGGCGGTCGAGCTCCGCCGGCGAACGGCCGAGCGAGGCGGCCAGGTCGCCGAGGACGACGCCTGACCGGACGGCGCTGGCCAGGACGCACCAGGCGTCGCCGCCGGGCCAGACGGTCACGGCCAGATCGAGCTCGACGGCCCGGTCCACGTCGGGAGCGGTGCCGACCCGGCGGAGCAGGGTCTCGGCCGTGCCGACCGAGTTGAGGAGATCACCGGCCGCCGCGCCGAGCCCGGCGGCGGCCGCCAGATGGTCATGGCCGGCAATGGTGACCGGGATCCCGGCGGGGAGGCCGTAGGCCGACGCCGCAGCCCGGGAGACGGCGCCCATCGGCGTCCCGGCCGCCCGTACCGGAGGAAAGAGGTCGGCCGGCGTCAGGGACGGGTCTCCCCGCTGGGCCAGCACAGGGGAGATCACGTCGGGCA
The DNA here is from genome assembly GCA_040756995.1 of Actinomycetota bacterium. Classification (GTDB taxonomy): domain Bacteria; phylum Actinomycetota; class Acidimicrobiia; order IMCC26256; family BP-133; genus BP-133. The sequence continues at coordinate 87,430 of JBFLYK010000029.1, forward strand.
GGAAGCGCCGGTCGATGACGTGGTAGGCGCCCGTGCGCGCCGCCAGGGAGTGTTCCGTGCCCTCGGCACCGGTCAAGAGGAAGAGGACCAGTTCCGGCACGCCGAGCCAGCGGTCGGGAACGGGGACGCCGTGGTCGAGGAGCCAGCCGAGCTTGGCCAGCGACGAGACCGTGCGCAGGCGGCGGCCCGTCCAGCGGGCAAGAACGGGACCGAAGCGCTGGTCCAGCGCGGCCACCGTTTCCTCGCCCCGGCCGTCGTGCCAGGCGATGATCGGCCCCACCGGGCGGCCGCTCCGGAACGGTGCGCCGCTCTCGGCCATGCCGGTCACCCCGACGGCCGCCACCGGCTCCGGGGCTGGCCCCAGGGCAGCGATCACCTCGTGGAGGGCCCGTTCGAGGTCGGCGACCGCCATGTCGATGCCGGCGGCGGACGATGTGAAGGGCGTCGCCACCGAGGCGGCGGCCTGCTCCGCTCCGCCGGCGTCGATGAGGACGGCCTTGGTCCGGGTGGTGCCGATGTCGAGGCCGAGGAGCGACCCGGGCCGGCCGGATCCGTTCAGTACTCGATCCCTTTGAGGGCCTTGATGCCCTGGTCGTAGGCGTGCTTGACCTTCGTCATCTCGGTCACGGTGTCGGCGATCTCGATGAGGCCGGGGGTGGCGTCCCGGCCGGTCATCACCACGCTCGTCTTCGGGGCCCGGTCCCGCACGGCGGCGACGACGTCCTCCTCGGGAACCCACCCGTACTTCACGGCGTAGGTGATCTCGTCGAGGATGAGGAGGTCGTAGTCGCCGCTGCGCAGCTTCTCCCGGGCGACCTCGAAGGCGTGCCGTCCTTTGGCCGCCGTCTCGTCGAGGTCGGTCGACTCCCAGGTGAAGCCGTCGCCGAGGGTGTGCCACTCGATGCCCAGGTGATCGGCCAGCTTGCGTTCGCCGGTCTTCCACTTGCCGCCCTTGATGAACTGCACGACCCCGACCCGCCAGCCCCGGGCCCAGCCGCGGGCCATCACACCGAAGGCGGCCGAGGATTTCCCCTTGCCGTGGCCGGTGTTGAGGAGGACGACGGAGTCGGCCCGGGTCACGCCCAGCGAGGCTACCCGCGGCCAACGCCCCCGTGAGGCGTGGCTAAGGTCGGACGCCATGGCCTTCGAGGAGTACGTCCGGAGCGAGATCGTCGAGGAGTGCGCCCAGGGCTTTCTGAGCCGGCGGGAGGCGTTGCGGCGGCTGATGCTGCTCGGGGTCGGGGCGACGGCCGCCGGCCTGATGCTGGCCGGCTGCGGCGACGACGACGAGTCGGCCGGCGGCGACGCCACGTCGACCACCGCCGGCTCGGCGGCCACCAGCAGCACGACGGCGGGCGGAGGGGGGACGCCGGTCGGGCCGGCGCCGCTGGCCACCGAGGCCGTGACGTTCCCCGGTCCCGCCGGCCAGCTGCGCGGTTCCTGGTCGGCAGCGCCCCAGCGGAAGGGCGCGGTGCTGATCGTCCACGAGAACCGGGGCCTCACGGCCCACTTCGTGACGCTGCCCGGCCGCCTGGCGGCCAGCGGCTATTCGGCCCTGGCCGTCGATCTGTTGTCCCGCCAGGGAGGGACGGGCGCCTTCGCCGATCAGGCCCAGGCGACCGCCGCCCTGACCGGCACACCGATGCCCGATCTCGTCGCCGACCTGCGGGCCGGGCTCGACGAGCTGCTGCGCCGGGTGCCGGGCCACAAGGCCGGTGTCATGGGCTTCTGCTTCGGGGGCGGCATGGTCTGGCAGCTGCTGGCCGCCGGGGAGGACCGCCTGGCCGCGGCGGTGCCGTTCTACGGGCCGCTCCCCAACCCCCACGACTTCTCCCGGGCCAAGGCGGCCGTCCTCGCCATCTACGGCGAGCGGGACGCGCCCCGGGTCAACGACGGCATCGAGCCGGCCCGGGCCGCGCTGGTGGCGGCCAAGCTGCCCCACGAGATCGTCGTGGAACCCGGCGCCGATCACGCCTTCTTCAACGAGACGGGCCCGCGGTTCAACGCCACCGCGGCGGCCGACGCCCACGCCCGGCTCCTGGCGTGGTTCGGCAAGTACCTGTCATGAAGCCGGGCCGCCGGTGAGCAGCGTCACCGTCCTCACGATCGTGGCGGTGGCGCTGGCGGTCGTGATCGCGCTGCTGTTCCGCCTCGTCAGCGTCCTCGACTCGGCCGAACTCTCCCTGCGGCGCCTGGCCGCCGACGTGCGGGCGGCCCGCAAGGCCGTGCTGGAGGCCGGCGACCTGGCCGCCGCCGTCGAGCGCGACGCCGGCCGCGGCGAGGCGGCGCTCCGCCGCCTGGAGGAACTGAAGCGGGGCCGCCGGAACTGATCGAGGTGCCGGCGAACTCGGTGCCGATCCGCCGGCCGGTCGCCTCAGGCCGGCCGTCGTGTCAGGCCGGCCAGTACTGGCTGTCGCGGTTGCGCCACCACAGAAAACCGCCGCCGAAGAACAGGACGAGGAGGGTGACGAGGAGCCCGGCGGTCAGCGGCCAGCGGCCCTGGCCGGCCGGGCCGGGGTCGGGAGCGGCCTCGCCGGTCGTGGTCGGGGTGGTGTCGGCCGGCGGCGGGTTGGCCGGAAGAGCCTCGGGCGGCGGCAGGATGTCGCCCAGCGCCAGCTGGTCGGGCAGCGCCACCTGCACTTCCTCGGGGGATGACGGGCCGGCCGCGCCGTCGCCGTCACCCTTGCCGGCCCGGTCGGCCCGGGGTGACAGATCGGGCCCGGTCCGGGTCGTGGTGGCCTGCCCCGGCCCGGGGGCCGTGGTCGTGGAACCCGGCGCGGGGGATTCGCTCGTTCGCGGCGGCGTGAGCAGCAGCCCGCCCACCGGGCCGGAGTTGGAGGGCGGCGGCGCGCTGTGGGGCGCGGCCCCGGATGGCGGTGACGGCGAGGTGGTCGGTCCGGTGGACGGCGACCCGCCCGTTCCACCCGTCGGCGGCGACCCGCCCGTCCCGCCCGTCGGCGGAGAGCCGCCCGTCCCGCCGGTCGGCGGAGAGCCGCCCGTCCCGCCGGTCGGCGGCGACCCGCCCGTCCCGCCGGTCGGCGGCGACCCGCCCGTCCCGCCGGTC
>JBFLYK010000030.1:0-7319 GCA_040756995.1 Actinomycetota bacterium
CTCTGCACGCGCCTGTTGTCGCATGGCGGAGCGTTGGCACGAACGCCACTGAGACGGAGCTGAGCTACCCGAAGTCAAACCGACCACCGCTCGGGGTCGCTTCGAACGCCGTCGGCCGAAACGGGATCGAGACGATCGCCAGCAGCTGGGAATCAGTGGGAGGACGGTGCGGAAGGGGCCGCGCCGGACGGGGGCCGACTGCGGCCTGTGGGTGGGGGCTGACGGGCGACGAATTGGAGGACCTCAAGCGGCCGCCGAGAGGAATGCCCGGCTGCGCCGCTCGAATGAGATCCTGCGGTCGGCGACGGTCTTTTCGCGCCGCCGTTGTAACTATCCACCGCCCAAGCTGGCGCATCCCCCGGCGACGAGCGAACGGTGCCGATTCGGTGGCCCGACGTACGGCCGCAGAGCTATGCAGGCAGCCAGCCGGATGCACCCTCGGGAACGGGGGCTCGGGAGGAGCTGGCCCGCCAATTCCCCGGCGATCCCGCCGGACCGGACCGGGCGCCTATTTGACCACCTCCAGATGGAGGGGTTCAACGGTGCGTTCCCGACAACGATTTGGTAGTCATCACTACTGCGAGGACACTCGGCTGGGGGGGGGGGACATGCTAACCATCGAGGCTAACGTCCGGGGTTCGACGCGCCCGACAACGATGCTGCGGGTCCTAGTGGTCGACGACCATCCCGTCGTCCGGCAGGGCGTCGGGATGCTCCTGCGGCGGGACCCCGACATCGTCGTGGTCGGCGAGGCACGATGCGGCAAGGAGGGGATCGATACAGCCCGCCGTCTTCGACCCGACGTCATGCTCCTCGATCTACGGCTCCCCGACATGCTGGCGTCGGAGGCCATTCCGCTCCTGCGGATGGCCAGCCCAGGTACCAAGATCGTGATCTTCACCGCCTACGCCGGGCACCGGGCCCTGAGCGCCGCGATCGAGGCCGGGGCGCACTCCTGCCTACGGAAGGATGCCGCGGAGATTGATCTGGCCGTGGCCATCCGCCGGGTGGTCCGGGGCGATCGGTTCGTCGACCCCCGGCTTGAGCAGGACGGGATGCCGGGCCGGATGCCCCGCAGCAGTGGCCCGCCGCTCACCCGCCGGGAGTACGAGGTTCTCCGCCGGGTGGCAATGGGCGAGACGAACCTGGAGATCGCCAACTGCCTCAGGCTCTCCCGCAACACCGTGAAGACCTATCTGCAGACTGCACTGCAGAAGCTCGGGGTCCGAAACCGGGTGGAGGCAATCGCCCGGGCCAACGAGATCGGGCTCCTCTAGGTGGCGGCGCCGGGAGGGCATCACCGACCCGAAGCCAGGCCGCCATCCCTTGCCGCACCAGGACGGCCAATCCCAGCCGCCACCCGGCCGCTTCACCGTCGAGGGCCTTGCGGCGCAAGGCTTCATAACGCTCGACATCGCCACCGTCGCCTTTCCGGTCATTGGTGGCGTCCACTTTTGGGCCGGGGCGGTCGAGCCGGGGCCCGCTCGATCGACCGGGGATGAACCCGGATCCCGAACCGCTCCTCGACGACAGCGACAAGCTCGGTCGAACGCAACGACGGATCGGCTTCCAGCCGTTCCCGCAAGTAGCCGACCACGTCGTCGCTGAGCTTGTGGGCTCGCCGAGGACCCGGTCGGGCTGGCACCAGAGCGGCCAGGCCTCCGGAGTCGAGGGCAGCGGCCGTCTCATAGAACGACGGGCGGGAGAACCCGAACGCCGCCGCCGTCCGGCTGACCGGTTCCCCGTCCACCTTCACCCGGCGGACCATCTCGTACTTGACCTGCCCAGGTCCCGGGCGTCGAGGAACTCCGACCGGGAGAACCCCTCGTCAACCACCGCCTCCGGCCGCGGGTTCAGGCTCCGCTCAGCCGCCAGGGCCTCCACCTTGGGATCCTGTCTGCGCACGGACCACACTGACCTCCCGAATCACAAGGGTGCGGCTCTCGTAGAGGGACCTCAGGCGGCCGTCGGGATGACCGCGTCGGCGTAACGAGCTTCGTGTACTCGCTGGCGTTCCCTGGTGAGGTGGAACTTGAAGTAGCTCTCGAAGTCGCCGTTGCTGCGGAGTGCTCGTAGTTTGAGGACAGCTTCGGCTCCTTCGAGGCCCCACCGGGCTCCGGTTACGTCCATCCTGTCCTTCACGAGATGCCGAACGGCTCCCTCGATCACACCCGTCGCGATCGGCCAGCCTTGGGCCAGGGTTGTCGGGTAGTCGAGGTGGGGGGCTTTGGCCAACAGGTAGTCGGCGCACGTATCGGCGTTCTGCCGGGTGCGAGCGTCGAGGCCGAGACAGGTGGCCTTGCGCCGGATCGAAGCGGCGACCGTCGACGCCTTTCCCTCGAGGACCGCGATCGCCTTCTCGGCGACCCATTCCTCGGCGGCAGGGTCGCCCTCGCCGAAGAACGACCAGGCCGAAGACCACAGGTACTCGAGGGCGTGAACGAAGTCAACGACGATGCGGATCTCGATCCCCCGGTCGGCCGCTTCGGCCTCGATGCAGTCGATCTGGTGCTTGGCGCCGTCGACGAGGACGACCCAGGTGCGGGTGTGGGCCGGGTCACGGCGCTCTGCCTCCTCGAAGACGGCGGAGATGACCTCTGAGGCTGAGGCATCGTCGACGACGCTGGCGGTGAGCCACTTGTTCTTGGCTTTCGGCGCCTCGACCTTGTCCGCCCCGTTCTTTCGTCCGATGATGTCGGACGCAGCCCGCCCGACCGGCGTCGCGTCGTAGACGGCTCCCACCTCGGCGATGCGTTTGCGGTTGCGCTTTTCTCCTTTCGAGAGCCTCGTGTTCAGCTTCGACGTCGCCTTCGCTGCCGCCTGGGCCGTCGCGGGCCGCAGGGCATCTGGTCTCATGACGATCCCTTTGCCGTCCACGGAGAGAACGAGCACGTCACCATCGTCGGTCGGGTCCCTCGAGGCTGCCTCGTAGAACGCCTCGAAATCGACCGCCGCCCGCCGCGTCAGCTCTTCGACCTGGCGCTTTCCGATGCCGACGCCGGTCGTCCGCTGGATTGCGTCCCTGGCATCTTCGAAGCTCCCTCTGGTCGACTCGATCGCAGCGAGCTCACGGAGCCCGTGGGAGTGGACCTCGTCGGGCAGGTTCAGCACCGCGTCGGCCGGATAGAGGTTCTCCTCGCCTCGGCGGCGATAGGCGAAGCGGTCGACGACGATCGAGCCCACGATGGTCCTCAGCGGCCGCTCGTGGCCCTCCTCGACCGCTCCTCGGGGGACTCCGCCCGCGTCGACCACCTCGGCCAGGCGCTCCTCGTTGACCGCACGCAGGTCGAAGTGGTCCTGCAAGAGGAGCCGGAGCAGCTCGAAGCCCTCGGTGTGGATGTAGTCCTCCAGCTCGGAGTGCTCGAGCGTGGCGGCCGTGTCGCCGGCCAGGAAGCCGCGGATCTTCGCGAACTGAGCAACAGAGGCCTCGGTGGCCTCGGCAGGGGAAGTCTCAGCAGGGGCGATCACCGGCCGGTCGGCCTCCGCGCCGCGGCGACCCGCGCGATCAACGCTTCCAAGCCGGCGTTGGCCTCGTCCTCCACCCGGGCTTTGGCCTGCTGGTAGCGGCGGGTCGCGGCCCGCACGGCCGCCACCTCACCGGCGGGCAGCATCACGAAATGCGTCTTGCCGCCCTCCGAGTACGACAGCACCGTCGACTCGTGCAGGTCGACCCCGCCCGCGCAGCGGCAGTTCGCCTTCCCGCACTTGCGCCGGTGCAGGACCACCGAGCCCCGAACCATCCGGGGCGTGCTGGTCTTTCCCTTCTTCTCGATCCGCATGCCCTACCCACCTCCTGATGCTAGCGTCTCACTAGCAGATTATGGCATGCGGGCACACGTAGGTGGTGGATGCTCGACCCGGCCGGCGCCCCCGTCGCGGGCGCCTCTGCTCCCCTTCAAGAGATCGGCGCGCCCGAGATACACCCTCCGGCCGACCGAACCCAGCCCGTCCCCCCGGTCACAGCGGACCACCAGGGACAACCCTCAGACGAGAACTACCTGCTCACCAGCCCGTCGCCCCAACCGAGCACGTCCCTCCCAGAGAGCCGCACCCGAATCATTTTTCTCGACACTGGAGAACGAGTTGTTGTCCCGCAACGCGTTCGCCACCAAGGAAGAAGCCCGCCGACGAGTTGCGAACTGGATCGACGGCTTCTACAACAGGACCCGCCGCCACAGCACCTGCCAAATGCTCTCGCCGGTCAACTACGAACTGCAGTTCGAAAAGGAACGACTCGGCGGAGCCGAGGCCGCATAACGGAAGCCTCCACGCTCAGGGGGGAAGCCCAGCCACCTTTGGTTGCGGCCGCGGGCTGCTTGAGGCCATGGAGAGCGTGTGCCACGCCGACGACAAGCGGCGGTTCCTGCATGAAGCTGCCGGAGTGCTCAAGCCCGGAGGCCGCCTCATCCTCCACGACGGCTTCTCCGCCCGCCCCTCGGCCTCCGCCGAGGAGGAGGAGGAGGAGGAGGAGGAGGAGGAGGCGATCCTCCGCTCCCGGCTCCACTCCTGGGCGGTGCCCCACATCGTGGGTGCCGACGATTCGTCGTCTGGGCCAGCGAGGCCGGTTCGAGGAGGTCGCTGGAGGACCACAGCGGCCACATCCGGCGCTCGGTCCGGCGCCTCTATCTCATGAGGGTTGCCGCTTTCCCCTTCGCGGTGGCGTTGCATGCCCGCTCAGTTGCGTTCCGACGTGCAGCACCGCAACGTCGTTGGCGCCCGGGACTGCTGGCGGGGCCCTCGGTCGAGGACTGTGATTCTACGGGGTGTTTCTGGGCAGGAGCCCCAAGCTGCGATGGGATGAGGCTGGGCGGGCGAGCCGCCTCGTACCTCCGTCCGGGGGAGGTACGAGGGGAACCCGGCCCGTAGCATCATCGCATCGCTCAACGTCGAGGTGCGGCCCCCATGTCGGTCACGAGAACGGGAAACCGGTGACCAACTCCCAGACAGCGAGACTCGGCGGACCGACGTGCCGTACGGCAATTCTGGCCGGCCTGGCGCCCATCGGTCTCGTGCTGGGGCACGCCCTGGACTACCTCGTCGCAGGGGGTGGCCCGGCGGCGGCCCGCCTCCTCGCCTCGACTGGTCACGGCTACTGGCCGGTGGCCGTCGCGCTGGCCGGGTTTGTCGGGATGATGACGGTCTTCGCTGCCGTCGTGTCTGGTTTCCGGCTGGCCGGCAGTACCGGGGCGCGACCGTCGACGTTCGCCGTGGCGGTACGTCTCGCCGCCATGCAGTCAGCCGCCTTTGTCGTCATCGAAGTCGTCGAGCGTGTCGTGGCCGGCGCCGACGTCGGCGACCTCGTCGGCCCAGTGCTCGTCCTCGGTCTCGTTGTCCAGTGGCTGGTCGCCACCGTGGCCGCGGTGCTGCTCCCGGCGCTCCAGGCGGCGGGAGAACGGCTCCGCCGTCGATCCGGCCTTCGGCTGAGCCCCTCGGCGGCCCGGCCGTCGCGATGCCCTCTCAGGCCCGGCTTTCTGCGGCCCTCCTCACCGCGCCGAGGCGCTGCCGGTCTGCGTGGGCCACCCTCGTTGGCTCTCCCTGGCCAACTCCAGCCATAGCCCCCGGCTCAGGTAAGCCGGGAAGGGCCCGGTTGGCATCGAGACGTCGGTGACCCACGATGAGGAGAGCCATGGATCCCCTGCCCGACATGGCGCCGGTGCTTGCCCATGCCGGCGAAGAGTTCGCCATCGTCTTCCTTCCTGCTGTCGTTCTGCTGACGGTGATCTGGCTGAACGGGCGGCGGAAGGCGCGGAGCAACACCGCCGACGGGGACCCACCCCCCGGAGTTTGACGGCCAGGCCCGTGACCGGATCTCCGGTCGGACTCGGCGGTGATCGGGGCAAGCAGACGGCTGCACATCCTCTGAACGCGCTGCGGTCGGAGTCATGCGGTCAGCCCAAGCCGGCTCGGCAGGCCATGCCAGCTGTAAGAAGCAGTTGGGCGTCGGCTCGGCGGCCAACCAAGAAACGGAGATCGATCGATGAGTCCAGCGGCCGGGCCGCGCTCCGGCTCGTCCTGTGCTTCGCCCCACGCCAGACGGAGTCTTGGCGCGTTCGTCCTCATGCCGCCGCAGGAAGTGGCGCGGGCGGCTGCGGCGACGGGGACAGCTCGTCGCCCGAGTCGGAAGACCGGGCGGAAGCCGAGCCGCCCCGGTCGTCGCTTGGGACCGGGCGTTGCCGCCGTGGTCCTGACCGCACTGTTGGTGAGCTGCGCCGGTAGCTTGAGGCGCGAAGCGCCAGGGGAACTCTCCCTCAGCCCCGAGGCGGAACGCGGCCGGAGCTTGGTGGAGGAGCGGGCCTGCCTGTCCTGCCACTCCATTGATGGGCGGGCCGGGACAGGCCCGACGTGGAAGGGGCTGGCTGGCTCCACGGTGGAGTTGGCTGACGGCCGAACGGTCGTCGCCGATTGGGACTATCTGCGCCGTTCGATCCTCGATCCCGACGCCGACGTGGTGGTCGGGTTCCCCTCCGGCCTGATGGCCTCGGTCATCCGCCCGGGAACGCTCGACGAGGCGGAGGCGGAGGCGATCGTGCGCTACCTGGAGGAGCTGCGATGACCGGCCCGTTCCGCCGCCTCGCGAGGGGAGCCACGGTGCTCGCCGTGGTGGTGGCCGCGGTGGCCGCCCCGGCCGGGCCTGCCTGGGCGCATGCCGACCTGGCGTCGACCGAGCCGGTGAGCGGCGCCGTTCTGGACAGGGCCCCCGACGAGGTGCTCCTGACCTTCACCGAGAAGGTGGAGGTCGCCCTGGGTGGCATCCGGCTCTTCGACGGGGAGGGGAAGTCCGTCCCGCTGGGGCGGATCTCGCATCTCACCGGGAAGCCGGAGGTCGTGGCGGTCGACCTCCCGTCGCTTGAGCGGGGCCTCTACGTGGTTACCTTCCGGGTGGTATCGGCCGACTCTCACCCCGTCCGCGGGGCGCTGACGTTCCGGATCGGGCCCGCTCCGGCCGGCGACGACAGTTCCGCCCTGGCGCAGCGGCTCCTGGCCGCCGACGGCGGCAGTTCCACGGTGGGGGGCGTCTTCGCCGCCGCCCGCCTGGCCGCCTTTGCCGCCCTGGTCGTGCTGGTGGGCGGGGTGGTCTTCCTCCTGCTCCTGTGGCCCCAGGGCCGGGCCGACTGGCGGGCCCGGCGGCTGGTGTGGGCCGCCTGGGGAGCGTTAGCGGTGTCCACCGCGGCGGCCATCGGACTCCAGGGCGCCTACGCCGCCGGCCTTTCGCTCGGCGACGCGGTCCGGCCCTCGGTCGTTTCCGGGGTCCTCGACACCCGCTTCGGGACAGTGTACGCCGTCCGGCTCGTCCTGCTCGCCGTGGCCGCGCCCCTGCT
>JBFLYK010000030.1:7329-88609 GCA_040756995.1 Actinomycetota bacterium
CCTCGGTCTCCTGCGCCGGGCGGGCGAGCGCCGGCCGCCGCTGGCGCTCACGGTCGCCTCCGGTCTGGTCGGGGTGGGCCTGTTGCTTACTCCGGGCCTGGCCGGCCACGCCGCCAGCGGCGACTTCATCGGCCTCGCCGTCGTGGCCGACGTCGTCCACCTGGCGGGCGTGAGCGTGTGGCTGGGAGGGCTGACCCTGCTCACCGCCTTGGTGCTGCCCCGGGCGGGCGACGCCGTCGCCGCCCAGGTGGTGCCCCGGTTCTCCACCGTCGCCTTCGGGGCCGTGACGGTGATCCTGGCCACCGGCGTCGTCCAGAGCTGGCGACAGGTCCGCAGCGTCGAGGCGCTGACCGACACCACCTACGGAAAGGTCCTGATCGTCAAAGTGGCGCTCTTCGCCGCCATGGTGGCACTCGGCGCCCTCAGCCGAGCCGCGGTCCGCCGCCGCTTCCGGATGCCCGCCCCGGCCCTCTCCCCCGGGCCGGGGGCGGCCGCCGCCGGCCCGGACGCCGAACTGGCTCGCCTGCGCCGCTCGGTGGGCGTCGAGGCTGGGCTGTCGGTGGCGGTGCTCCTCGCCGCCGCCATTCTCGTCTACACCCCGCCGGCCCGCTCCGCCCTCGCCCAGCCCTTCGCCACCGAGGTGGTGGCCGAACCGTTGCGGATCGACGTCACCGTCGACCCCGCCAAGGCCGGTCCCACCGTCATGCACTTCTACACCCTCACCGCTGCGGGGGCGGTCCAGGAGGTGCAGGAGATGACCGCCAAGCTGCAGCTTCCCGATCGGGACGTCGGGCCGCTCGAGATCCCGCTGCAACGGGCCGGCCCCGGCCACTTCTCCGCCTACGGCTTCGAGGTGCCGATCGCCGGCCAATGGGAGTTGGAGCTCGAGGTCCTCCTCGACGAGATCGACCAGGTCCGGGGAACGGCCACCATCCCCATCCGTTGACATCCTTTTGACCTCAGGAGGAACACACACCCATGCGCCGCACCATCCTCACCGGGATCGCCGCCACCGCCGCTGTCGTCGTGCTCGCTGCTCCTGCCTGGGGGCATGCCTCCTTCCGGCAGCCGAGCGTCCCGCCGGACAGCGACCAGCGCCTCGTCATCAACGTCCCCGTCGAACGGGAGGGACAACACAACGTGAAGGTCATCCTCGAGGTCCCGCCGGAGTTCAAAGTGCTCGGCTGCGACCGCAAGCCCGGCTGGGGTTGCACCGTCACGCCGCCCGGCAACCGGCCCGCCTCCCTGGTGACCTGGAACCGTGAGGGCGGCGCCGCCCGGGACAACGAGGGAGACGACTTCACCTTCGGGGTCCGCACCCCGAAACCGGGCCGCTACGCCGTCGAAGTGAACCAGAAGTACTCCGGCGGCGAGACCGTCCGCTGGGACGGCCCGGAGAACTCCGACAACCCCGCCGCCTTCCTCGACGTCCGCTGACCCTCCGCTCGGCCCGCAAGGAGAAGCCGATGAAACGTTTCGCTGTAATCATCGTGGGACTCGTCGTGGGCGGCGCCATGCTGGCCGCACCGGCCTGGGCCCACATCGAGGTCGAGGCCCAGCCGGCCTCACCGAGGGCGGCCGACGCGGTCTTGAAGTTCACCGCCGAATCCGAGTCCAACACGGCGGGGATCACCAAGCTCGAGATCGTGGCCGACCCCGCCATCCCCGCCGACCAGATCACCCTCGTCGAGGGCCCCACCGGCTGGAAGATGGGAAGCAGCACGCTGGGCGGCTTCGTCCTGGAAGGTCCGGCGGTGCCGGCAGGCGAGAACGCCACGCTGTCGGTCAAGGTCAAGCAGCTACCCGACGCTCCCCAGGTCGTGTTCAAGACCGTCCAGTCCTATTCGGACGGGAGGATCGACCGCTGGATCGAGCTGCCCGGCCCTGACGGGAAGGAGCCGGAGAAGCCCGCACCGATCATCAAGCTCACCGCCGGCGCCCAAAACGCCGTCTCCGAGAACCCGAAAGAAGAGACCGAAGCCGGCCACGCCGACGATGAGAACGCACCGCACGGGTCCCTGGCCAGGACCGGCGCGGCGCACCGGACGCTCAGCCTCGCGGCCGGCCTGCTGTTCGTCTTGGGCGGATTCGGGGTCGGCGCTGGCGCCTCGCGACGCCTCCTCAGGGCAAGGTGACTGCCATGCGACGGGCGTTGGTCCCGGTGGCGACCTTGGTTCTCGTCGTCGGCCGGGCCGGTCCGGCCGCGGCCCACGGGGTGGGCGGCTTCAGCTCCTCCAACCTCCGTTCCGAACTCAAGTCCGTGCAGCCCCCGATCCCCGGCCTGGAAGTGCGGGTCATCGAGTCGGGCAGCCGGCTGGAGGTGGAGAACCGCACCGGCGAAGACGCGGTGGTGATCGGGTACGAAAACGAGCCCTACCTGCGGGTGGGCCCCGACGGCGTCTTCGAGAACCGGCGTTCCCCGGCCACATACCTCAACAGCGACCGGCGGGGCCGCACCACCGTCCCCGCCACCGCCGACCCGAAGGCGGCCCCCGAATGGCGCAAGATCGCGTCGCAGCCCGTGGCCCGGTGGCATGACCACCGTGTCCACTGGATGGGTGACCAGAATCCGCCGGCGGTTCGCCGGGCCCCGGGCGAGACGCACGTCATCATCCCCAACTGGGTCGTGCCGATCCGGCACGGGTCGACCACCATCGAGGCCCGCGGCGACCTCCGCTGGATCCCCGGGTCCAGCCCGGTGCCCTGGCTGGTGATCGCCGGCCTGTTGCTGGCCGCCACCGTCGCCGCCTTCCGGCGTCGGCCGTCGGGCCCGGCCATCGCCGTGGCAGCCGGCCTGCTTCTCACCCTCGACGTCGTCCACGCCCTCGGCACCAGCTTCGCGGTGACCGCCCCGGCGTCGGACCAGCTGGCCCGGGCGCTGACCTCGAGCGTCATCTCGCCGGTCGCCTGGATCCTCGGTGGCGTCGGCGTGTGGATGCTGCTCACCAGCCGGCCGGGCCTGCCCCTCGTGGCAGGCGCGGCGGCGATCGTCGCCCTCTCCGGCGGCCTCGCCGATCTCGCCGACCTGTCGCGCTCCCAGATCCCCTTCGCCTGGAGCGCACCGGCGGCGCGCCTGCTGGTGGCCACCTCCCTCGGGGCGGGTCTCGGGTTGGCCGTAGCCTGCCTCCTCGCCGCCGCGAACCCCGGAACCTGCGCCGGCCAAAAGACGGGCTTGAGTTCGCCGTAGCGGGCCCGTGGCCCGGCGGTTCGACAGACAACCTTGTGGCATACCTCCATCAGGGAGGCGCCTCCACCTTGTCGTCGGTGATGGTGCTCACCGCCCCGGGACGAGCCTCATCGAAAAGCCCGTCGAGCCGCTTGGCCACGAACCGCCGGCGCCCACTTCCCAACCATTGCTTCGCTCACACCGACCTGGGCGGCACCGCACGGTTCGTCGCCCCCTCGGCGCAGGCCAACACGATCCGAGCTCGCATGGCCATCGCCTGCGCGCTCTTGCGTCGGCGCACCAGGCGCTCCAACGCCGAACGCTCCTCCTCGGAGAGCAGCAACTCCATCTTCGGCCGACGTCCGTGCCCATCTCGACCTCCATTGTCAGTCGTCGACAACAGAGTTCGCGCCCTCTAGCAATTTTCGTCTTCAACCAATGACTCAGGACACGCTAGTCTAGTGTCCTGTAAGGCTGTTCCGTAGAAAAAGTTGTTGAAAGGCGTAACGTCCGCGTGCGGGGCGCGTCGTGCTGGCGTGCGCCGAGGGTTGCTCTGGCGGTGAGGTGGCTGCCGAGTTGCGGGTGCATCCCTCGACGGTGTCGAAGTGGCGGCGAGGTTTCGCCAAGGACCGCCTTGACGGGCTGGTCGATGCCCCCCGCCCCGGGGCGGCTCGCACGATCGGTCATGACGTGATCGAAGCGATCCTGGTCGAGACGCTCGAGACGGCGCCGCCGGACGCCACGCACTGGTCGACCAGGGGCTTGGCGGCGAAGCACGGCATCAGCCACCAGACGGTGGCCGAGATCTGGCGGGCCTTCGGGCTCAAGCCTTGGCGGGAGGACAGCTTCAAGGTGTCGCCTGATCCTGAACTGGTGGAAAAGGTCCGGGACCTGGTCGCCTTGTACATGAACCCGCCGGTCGCCGCCGCCGTGTTCGCCGTCGACGAGAAGCCCCAGATCCAGGCCCTGAACCGGACCGCGCCGACGTTGCCGATGCTGCCCACGACACCTGCCCGGGCCACCCACGACTACGAACGCAACGGCACCTGCGACCTCTTCGCCGCCCTCGAGGTCGCCACCGGCAAGGTCATCACCGACATTCGGGGGAGTCACACCAGTGCCGACTTCGTGGCGTTCTTGAACAAGGTCAATCGCCAGGTCCCCGCCGAACTCGACGTGCATGTCATCCTCGACAATCTCTCCACCCACAAGACGCCGACGGTCCACAAGTGGCTGCTGCGCCACCGCCGGTTCCACTTCCACTTCACGCCGACCTACGGCTCGTGGATGAATCTCGTCGAGCGGTGGTTCAGCGCGCTGACCACCAAGAAGCTGCAACGGTCGGCCCACCGCGGCGTCAAAGAGCTCGCCGCCGACATCGAAGCCTGGGCAGCCAACTGGAACGAGAACCCCACCCCGTTCGTCTGGCACAAGACCGCCGAACAGATCCTCGAACGACTCGCCGGCTACTGCGCCGCCATCAACGAGAACGCCACCGCATGAAAACACGATTTTCACGGCCCTTCAATCTGACAGGACACTAGGAGCTCAGCGCGGGAGGAGCGTCAGGCGTCCCTGATGATGATGGGACGTTCACTGCCCTGCCGGAATGGCCATTGGCGGCCGCAATGAGGTGCCGTACCTGGGAGCCGGCCAACGTCTCATGCTCCAGTAGCGCGGCGGCCACCGCTTCCAGCCCGGCACGATGGTGCCCGAGGAGATCCCGGGCCCGCTGCTCCTGCTGGCGGAGGATGCGCTCGGCTTCCGTGTCGATGATACGGGCGGTCTCGTCGGCGTAATCGCGGGACTGGAGCATCTCCTCGCCGAGGAAGGCACCGCCGCCGCTCCAGGCCATGGGGCCGACCCGGTCCGACATGCCCCATTCCCGGACCATGCGGCGGGCGGTCTCGGTCGCTCCGACGAGGTCGTTGTTGGCCCCGGTCGAGACCACGCCGAAGATCAGCTCCTCGGCGACGCGGCCGCCGAGGCGGATCGCCAGGGAGTCCTCGATCCAGGGCTGCTGGTAGATGTGCTTCTCCTCGAGGGGCAGCTGCTGGGTCACCCCGAGGGCCATCCCCGTCGGCAGGATCGTCACCTTGTGCAGCGGATCGGCGTGCTCGAGGAGCTCGGCGAGTACGGCATGACCCCCTTCGTGATAGGCGATCACCTTCTTGTCCCGATCCGAAAGGGCCATCGTCTCCCGCCGAAGACCCATGAGCACCCGGTCCCGGGCGGCTTCGAAGTCACGGCCGTCGACGTCCTTCACTCCCCGGCGCACGGCGATCAGCGCCGCTTCGTTCACGAGGTTGGCGAGATCGGCGCCGCTCATCCCCGGCGTTCCCCGGGCTACGATGTCGAGGTCGACCTCCCGGGCCAGGCGCTTGTCGCGGCAGTGCACGGTCAGGATCGCCCTCCGCTCCTCCAGAGTCGGGAGCGGAACGAGGATCTGGCGGTCGAACCGCCCGGGCCGCAGCAAGGCCGAGTCGAGGATGTCGGGGCGGTTCGTGGCGGCGATCATCACGATGCCCTCGGTGGCTTCGAAACCGTCCATCTCGGAGAGCATCTTGTTCAGGGTCTGGTCCCGCTCGTCGTGGCCACCGCCGAACCCCATTCCCCGCCGGCGCCCGATCGAGTCGATCTCGTCGACGAAGATGATCGCCGGCGCCTCCTTGCGGGCGGTCTGGAACAGGTCGCGCACCCGGGCAGCTCCCACCCCGACGAACACCTCCATGAAGTCGGAGCCGGACAGCGACATGAACGGGACCTCGGCCTCGCCGGCCACCGCCCGGGCGAGGAGCGTCTTGCCGGTGCCGGGGGGTCCCACGAGGAGGACGCCTTTGGGGATGCGGGCGCCGATCTCCCTGAACTTATTGGGGTGCTTGAGGAACTCGACGACCTCGGTGATCTCCTCCTTTACCGGGCCGTACCCGGCCACGTCTCCGAAGGTCGTCTTCGGCCGCTCCGTGGTGTAGATCTTCGCCGGGCTCCGGCCGATGCTGGGCACCCCCCCGGCCATGGGGCCCATCGGGCCCATCTGGGCTGCGGCCCGCCGGCGGGCCCACCAGAAAAAGGCCACCACCAAGGCGAAGGGCACGAGCCAGGTCAACGCCGGTCCGAGGAAGGACGGCCCGGGGTTCCGGTACTCGCGCTGGACCCCGTGCCGGTCGAGCAGGTCGATGTCGGCGTCGGGCATGCCCCCCGGCGGCCCTTGCGACGTGGTGCGTCCACCGTCTTTCAGTTCGGCGTCGATGCGCCCGGTGTCGGCGTTGATGTGGACGCGGAGGACATTGTCGACCGTCACCTTGCGGAGGAGGCTCGTGTAGGCGATGGGCTCCCGGGAGTCGTTCACGGGCGAAAACTGGTTTGCCACCACGAAACTACCGAGCACCAGAACGGCGATACCCCAGCCGGCCGCCGGCGGGAAGCGCCGGCGCTGCCGCGGAGGACGGGGTCGGTCGGCGTCACCGAGCGGAGCGCTCATGCCGGCACCAGCCGGGAGCGGGAAGAAGCGCGGTCATGCTTCATGGCGAGAAGTCTGTCCCCGTGACGTACAGCGCCGTACCCCCAGATGGAGGGCACGACTGGACAACGTGATCGCGGCGCCGAGGAGCCGAGTGTGCGAGGACACTCCCCGGCGCCGCGATAATCGGCCGGCGTCAAGATCCTCGGAGGATCGTCTCGGCCGCCCCTTCGAGGTCGTCCAGATCGCGGACCACTTCGACTCGGGAGCAGATCTCGGCGTAGGCCGGCATGTCGCTGCCGCCCAGGACCCACGAACGGGGGTGCTCGGGGGTGAGCCAGACAAGCTGGCGGCAGCGGCGGCGGACGGCGTCGAGGGCCCAGGCATTGGCCGGGTTCCCGTTGCCCCGCCCGTCCCCGAGCACGACCACGGTCGTCCGCCGGTTCACCGCCCCAAGGTGATGATCACAGAACCTCGCCAGGGCGGCTCCGTAGTTGGAGTTGGCCGCCACGTCGAGCACCTCCCCGCCGAAGATCAGGCCCAGGGCGTCCTCCAGCGGGCAGTCCTCCAGGTACGGAGTCACCTCCACCAGCTCCGAGACGAAGGCAAACGTGCGAACCTGTGAGAAGAGGCCCTGCAGGCCATGGACCAGGTGCAGGGTGAAGCGGGCCGTGTTTCGGACCGACAGGCTCACGTCGACGAGCAGGACGATCCGCGGTCGGTCCTCGCGGCGGCTCATGAGCACCGGCTTGAACGGCAGGCCTCCGTAGCGCATGTTGGACCGGATGGTCCGCGCCGCGTGGACCCGGCCACGAGGTGACAGCGCCCGACGGGGCGACAATGCCCCGTGGAACTGGTGGGCGAGGCGCCGGAGCACGGCTGCCATTCTGCGCCGTTCCTCTTCGGTAAAGGCCGTCCGGTAGGCGGGTTGGAGCGGCCGGTCGTTGCCCCCGTCGGCCTCCAGGAGGAGCAGCTTCTCCAGGTGCCGGCGAAGGAGCTCCGGAAGATTGGCGATGCCGCCGTCGACCATCCGGCGCATCTGTTCCAGCGCCTCCGAGTCGAGCCCGAGCTCGGCGAAGGCATCCGGCAGATGGTCGGCGGCCGCCACGACGAGATCCGCCTCCAGCGTCTCCGCGCCGGCCGCGGCCAGGTCCCCGGCGAAGGCGGCGTTGCTGAGCCGGTCGACCGCGAGCTGTTGGCGGAGCCCGGCCAGCGCTCGTTCCAGCCCGTCTCGATCGGCCGCCATCATGAGATCCTGGCCCAGCGCCGACAGATCGATGCGGTTCCCGTCCTGGTGCAGGCGCCGGGACGTGGCCAGGTCTCGATCCTCGAAGTACCGGGCCACATCGCTCGGCGTCTCGTGGGAATGGCTCGGGTCGTCGAAGTCGGTGGCTTCCTCGGAGACCTTCACCGATGACGGGTGTGCTTCGGTCATTGGCTGGCCGTGCTCGTGGTCGTGACCGTCGTGGCCGTCGATGCGTTCCTGCCCGACGGAGAAGAAGAGGTCGAAGAGCCGGTCGAAGATCTCGGCGTCCCGGCCTTCCTTCACGAGCGTGGCTCGGAGCGCGGTCTTCACCTGACGGCGGTCGCCGAGCGGGACCAGGGCCAGGGAAGCCAGCCCGTCGAGGGTCTCGGCGGGAGAGATGCGCAGGCCCTGGTGCCGGAGGAGCCGGATGAAGCGCAGGAGGACGCTGTCCACCGCCACGAACCCCGGACCGTCGGGTCAGCTGACGGCGCCGAAGTAGCCGAGGGCGTGACGCCGGTAGCGCTCCTCGGGGCCGTCGTGGGAGTGGCCGTTGCCGTGGCTGTGACGATGGTCGTGGTCGTGGCCGTGATCCCGGTCGAGCCCCTCGTCCTCCGGCTCGCCGAACAGCCTCGGGAGCGCCCGGGCGGCGGTCTCGACGTCGCGGTCGTACTTGAGGATCAGCATCAGCGTCTCCTCGACGACCTGCCGTCCGAGCGACGCGACGTTGAGCAGGGCGAGCGCCCGCGCCCAGTCAATCGCCTCGCTGATGCTCGGTGACTTGCGGAGGTCAAGCTCCCGGATGCCACGGACGACGTCGACGACCTGACGCCGGAGCTCGTCGGCGATGCCCGGCACCTTGAGGCGCAGGATCTCGAGCTCCCGGGCGGCGCCCGGGTAACCGAGCGAGAGATGGACGCACCGGCGCTTGAGCGCCTCGCTCAGCTCCCGGGTGTTGTTCGAGGTGATCACTACATAGGGGACGAATTTGGCGGCGACCGTGCCGAGCTCGGGGATCGTCACCTGGAACTCGGCGAGCACCTCGAGCATCAGGGCCTCAAGATGCTCGTCGGCCCGGTCGATCTCGTCGATGAGGAGCACGGCCGGCTCGTCGGAGCGGATCGCCTCGAGCAGCGGACGGCTCACGAGGAAGTGCTCGGAGAAGAAGACGCTCTCATGGCGGGAGAGTCGCTCGGCGGCGCCGCCGAGGTCGGGAAGGTCTTCGAGGAGGCTGTCGATCTTCTCGCGCAGCAGCTGGGTGTAGAGGAGTTGCTTGCCGTAGTCCCACTCGTAGAGGGCCTTGGTGTCGTCCTGGCCCTCGTAGCACTGGAGGCGGATCAGCCGCCGGCCGGTGGCGGCGGCCAGTGACTTTGCCAGTTCCGTCTTGCCCACCCCGGCTGGGCCTTCGACCAGCACCGGCTTGTTGAGCGCGGTGGCCAGGTACATCACCGTGGCCAGCCGATCGTCCGTGACGTAACCGTGGGCCCTCAGGGCCTCGGTCACCTCGGCTGCCGAATTGAGGCTTCCCACCGCTCGACTCTCCTTCCGGGCCCGGGATCGTGGCGCCGGGAGGCAGCGGGCGAGCAAACGCCCCGACGCGACGACCACCGGCCGGCTCAGGTGATCAGTAGATCGTCCCGGTCATGCACGCTTCGAGAACGGGCTTCACCCGCTCGACGGTGCACTCCTGCGGGTTGCCCGGGGTACAGGCGTCGCCCATGACGTGGACGGCCATGCGTTCCAGGTCGGCGGCGTCGCCCCGGATGCGGTCACCGGCCGCCTTGTAGACCCCCGTGCCCATCCGGTTCTTCGTGTAGTCGACCACGCTGGTGAAGTTCTCCGGAATGTTGACGTCCTTCCACAGCCGGATGGCGGCCTCCAGCGCGGCATCCGCGGCCTGCACCTTGGTCATGCCGTGCGTGTCGACACCCATGGCGACGGCGATGTCGGCGAAGCGCTCGTAGCGGGCCGGGAGGTTGAACTCCCAGACCCGGGGCAGGGCGATGGCGTTGTTCAGGCCGTGGTGGCTGTCGTAGAAGGCGCTCACCGCGTGCGAGATCGAGTGGATGATGCCGAGACCGCCGGAGTTGAAGGCCTGGGCGGCGATGTACTGGGCGTACATCATTCCGGCGCGAGCTTCGTAGTTGAGCGGTTCGGCAACCGCGGTGCGGAGGTGCTGGGCCGTGAGTTCGATGGCCTTGAGGGCCGACCCGAGGCTGGGGATGAAGTTCAGCCGGGAGATGTACGGCTCGGACGCGTGGGCGAGGACGTCACCACCGCAGTAGGCGGTGTAGTCCTGCGGCAGCGTGAAGTACATGACCGGGTCACAGATGGCGAGATTGACGATGCAACGGTCGTCGAAGCCGACCCACTTGCGGAAGTTCTCGGGGTCGGTCGTGTCGGTGATGACGTAGGCCCAGGACGTTTCGGATCCCGTCCCCGCCGTGGTGGAGATGGCGATGTGCGGAGGATTGATCGGGTTCTCGGACTTGTTGAACCCTTCGAATTCGTTGATGTTCCGGCCGTCGTGGGCCACCACCACCCGTGCGCCCTTGCAGGCGTCATGGCTGCTCCCGCCACCCACGGAGATGAAGCTGTCGCACTTCTCCGAGGTGTAGAGGGTATAGGCGTCCATGACGTTGTAGTCCTTCGGATTGGACTCCACCTGGTCGTAGACGACGACGTCCACGCCGGCGTGCCGCACCTTGCCGACGATGTCCTCGATGATCCCGGTCCCGCGCAGACCCGACGTCATCAGCAGGGCCCGCTTGAAGCCGAGGTTCTTGGCCTCCACGCCCACCAGCTCGTAGGAGCCGGGGCCGAGAAGCCCCCGAGGGACGTTGTGGTACTCGAGAATCGGGAATTGCCAGAGCCGGTTGGCCTCCATGACGAGCGCACCCCCTAGTGATGGTGATCCGATGCCGTCCGGAAGTCTGAGGCCGCCCGCCCGGCCGAGACACCTCCAAGTGGAGAGGGGACCGGGGGCAGGCCCTCCGAACGGAGGTACCACCCGCTTCCGGGATCTGTCTGAATCGACCAGCTGCAGGTAATCACTGGGCCCGCCAGGACTTACATGATCCCGAGCGGGAGCATGAAGCGGAGAGGAGATCTGTACTGTGAAGACCAAGGCTGGCGTGCTCTGGGAGCTCGGGAAGAACTGGGAGGTCGCCGAGCTCGACCTCGACCCTCCCAAGGACGGCGAAGTCCTCATCCGCTTCGTGGCGGCCGGGCTGTGCCATTCCGACGAGCACCTCCGGCACGGAGACATCGCTCCCCGGTTCCCGATGGTCGGCGGCCACGAGGGCGCCGGCATCATCGAAGAAGTCGGCCCCGGCGTCACCCGGGTGAAGGCCGGCGACCACGTCGTCTGCTCGTTCATCCCGTCCTGCGGATCCTGCCGGTTCTGTTCCACCGGCCAGCAGAACCTCTGTGACTGGGGCGCCACGATCCTCGAAGGTTGCCTACCGGACGGGACATTCCGGTTCCACGCCGGGAACCTCGACCTTGGCGGGATGTGCATGCTGGGAACGTTCTCCCAGTACGCCGTCATCTCGCAGAACTCCTGTGTCAAGGTCCCCGACGACATCGACCTCGAGACGGCCGTCCTCGTCGGCTGCGGCGTCCCCACCGGCTGGGGCTCCGCCGTCTACGCCGCTGACACCGTGCCCGGCGACACGATCGTGATCTACGGCATCGGCGGGATCGGCATCAATGCCGTGCAGGGCGCCAGCTACGCCGGGGCCAAGAACGTCGTGGCCGTCGACCCGCTGGCCAACAAGCGCGAGGCCGCCGAGCAGTTCGGGGCCACCCACAGCGTGGCCAGCGCCGCCGAAGCGCAGGAACTCGTCGCGCAGCTCACCCGCGGGGTGGGGGCCGACAAGTCGATCGTCACCGTGGACATCGTCGACGAGAAGGTCGTCCAGGCGGCCTTCGACGTGATCCGCAAGGGCGGCACCAGCGTCATCACCGGACTGGCCGACCCGACGAAGCTGACGATCCAGCTGTCCGGGGCAGTCATGACCCTCTTCCAGAAGACCGTCAAAGGCACCCTGTTCGGGGCGTCGAACCCCATGTACGACATCGGCAAGCTCCTCGACCTCTACCAGAACGGCGACCTGAAGCTCGACGAGCTCGTGACCCGCAAGTACAAGCTCGAGGACATCAACCAGGGCTACGACGACCTCCTCGCCGGCAAGAACCTCCGCGGCGTGTTAGTCCACGAGCACTGATCCAACCACTCACCACGAACCGGCGGGCCGCTCGGGTGCCGTTCGAGGCCCGGGTGGCCGGCCGCTCATGAAACGGAGACGACCGGGTGATCATCCCGCTCACCATCGAGGACTTCCTGCGCCGGGGAGCCCAGGTCTACGGCAGCCGGCTCGCCGTCGTCGACGAGCCCGGAGCGCCCGGCGGCAGCCTCGGGGCGTTGACCTACGCTGAGTTCGCCAGCATGGCCAAGGGCCTAGCGGTCCGGCTCGACGAGCTCGGCGTGGGGCTCGGTGCACGCGTCGCCGTGCTGTCGCCCAACTCGGCCCGCTTCCTGTGCGCCCTCTTCGGGGTGAGCGCCTACGGCCGCGTCCTGGTCCCCATCAACTACCGGCTGAACGAGGATGAGATCCGCTACATCGTCGAGCACTCCGGCGCCGGCGTCCTTCTTGTCGACCCCGAACTCGAGGACAAGACCGCGGGGCTCGACGTGAAGCACCGCTTCCTCCTCGGGCACGGCTCCGACAACGCCCTCTTCGGCGGGCAGGGTGAGCCGATCGGCAGGGTCACCGAGGAGAACGCCACCGCCTCCATCAACTACACGTCGGGAACCACCGCCCGGCCGAAGGGCGTCGAACTCTCCCACCGGGGCCTGTGGCTCAATGCCGTCGCCTTCGGATGGCACATGGGCGTCAACGACGCCGACGTCTACCTCCACACGCTCCCGACCTTCCACTGCAACGGGTGGGGCGTGCCGTACGCCGCGACCGGCACCGGGGTGCGCCAGATCGTCCTTCGCAAGGTCGACGGCGAGGAGATCCTCCGCCGGATCGAGACCGAAGGCGTGACGTTGCTGTGCGGCGCTCCGGCCGTGGCCGCCGCCATCCTCGACGCCGCCACCGCCCGCCGGGCCGGTGGGCGTGACGTCCCCGGCGGCGACCGGCGGGTACGCATGGTCGTGGCCGGCGCCCCCCCGCCGACGCGCCTCATCGAACGCATGGAGACCGAACTCGGCTGGGAGTTCATCCAGATCTACGGCCTGACCGAGACGTCCCCGTTGCTGACCGTGAACCGGTCCCGCTGGGAGTGGGACGATCTCGACGGGCGCGGCCGGGCCCAGCGCCTCGCTCGGGCCGGCGTCCCCGCCATCGGCGTCCAGCTGACTACCGGCACCGACGGCGAAGTGCTCGCCCGCTCCAACCACGTCTTCACCGGGTACTGGAACCAGCCCGACGAGTCGTCCAAGGCCATCCCCGACGGATGGTTCCGCACCGGCGACGGCGGGATGCTCGACGGCGCCTACCTCACGATCGCCGACCGCAAGAAGGACGTCATCATCTCCGGAGGCGAGAACGTCTCGTCAATCGAGGTGGAAGACACCCTGTTCCTCCATCCGGCCGTGGCCGAAGTCGCCGTGATCGGCGTCCCGGACGAACGCTGGGGCGAGACCATCAAGGCCCTCGTCGTCTCCCAGGACGACGTGACCGAGGAGGACTTAATCGCCTTCTGCCGGGAGCGGCTGGCCCACTTCAAGTGCCCGAGATCCGTCGAGTTCCGGGAGTCGCTGCCCCGAACAGCGACAGGGAAGCTGCAGAAGTTCCGGCTCCGCCAGCCGTACTGGGAGGGTCGTGAACGCCACGTCAGCTGAACTGCTCCATCTCGCGTTCTCCCCCGACCGGCTGCTGGAACGCCTCGAAGACGACGTCGTCGGGCTCCGCCGGGAGGCTGAGGTGCTGGCCACCGCGCTCGAAACCGGTCGGCACGTCGTCCTCGAGGGCCCGCCCGGGGTGGGCAAGTCAACCCTCCTCCGGGCGGTGGCCGACCAGGTCGGGTGGGGCGTGGCCTTCGTCGAAGGCAACGCCGAGCTGACCCCCGGACGCCTCGTCGGAGGCCATGACCCCGCCCTCGTGCTCGACGGCGGCTACCGCCCGGAGGCCTTCATGGAAGGTCCCCTCGTCAGCGCCATGCGGAGCGGGTCTCTCCTCTACATCGAGGAGTTCAACCGGGTGCCGGAAGAGACCCTCAACGTCCTCATCACCGCGCTGGCCGAAGGCGAGATCCACGTCCCTCGCCTCGGGCACATCCGGGCGGACGACAAGTTCCGCCTCATCGCGGCGATGAACCCGTTCGACGCCGTCGGCACAGCCCGGGTGGGCCAGGCGATCTACGACCGGATGTGCCGGATCGCCATGGCGTACCAGGGCGAGGAGGCCGAGCGGGCCATCGTCGAGCGAGTGACCGGCATCACCGGCGAGCCGGCAGCGCTGGCGGTGGCGATCGCCCGGGCCACCCGCGCCCACCCGGCGGTGCGGACGGGCGCGTCGGTGCGGGGCGCGATCGACATGGTCCTCCTCGGCGAGGGCCTGGCCACGCTCCGGGCGGAGCCGGCGCCGACCCGGACCACCCTCCTCGACGCCGCGCTGGCGGCCTTCTCCGGCCGGATCCGGGTGGAGGACGGCCGGGAGGAGACCCCGGAGGCGATCATCACCTCCATCCTCGACGCCCTGCTCCTGGAGCCGGAAGAGGGGTCGAACCGGGGAAAAGCGCCAAGCCCGCCGGCCGGGCCCGCTCCTGACACCGCCAGCCACGGGCGGACCCTTGAGGGCGACAACGCCCGGGCCACGGTGGAGGACTCGGCCCGCCAGACCACGGGCCGTGCCGATCTTTCCCGAATGCATCCTCAACTGGCTGACGTCTCACCCGAGGTCGGCGTTCTGGACGATGCCGCCCTCGACCTCCTGCTGGCCGAGGACCTCGACGAGGGCATCGCCCTCCTCTGCGACCTGTCCCGCGCCACCGACGTCCAGCTGCGAAGCCTGGCCCGCCAAGCCGCCCGTCGAGTGTTCTTCCGCCTGGCCAGCCGGGGCCCCGTTGCCCGGCGCGGCATCCGGCGCCTCGTCGCCGAACCGGGAAGCGAAGGCGACCTCGACCTCGAGCGGAGCGTGGAACGGGCCGGTGGACGACGTCCACGGCGCCCCGAGGACATGGTCGTCCGGCGCTGGGAGGCGGCCGAACGGGCGATCTGCCTGCTCGTGGACCGGAGCGGCTCGATGAGCGGCGCCGCGGTGGGGACGGCGGCGCTGGCGGCGGCCTCCGTTGTCATCGCCGCCGGGGAGCAGACCGACTGCTCCGTGATCGCCTTCGCCCACGACGCGGTGGTCCTCCAGCGCCAGGGGCAGCGCCGTCCCCCCGGGGAGTTGGTCGACGACATCCTGGCGCTGCGGGGGAAGGGCACGACGGACCTCGCCCTGGCCCTGCGGGCCGCCTCCTCCCAGCTCGCCCGCAGCGCTGCCGGCGACCGCGTCGCCGTCCTCCTCTCCGACTGCCTGCCGACCGCCGGTGGCGATCCCGCCCTGGCGTTGGGGGGCCTCGACCACCTGCACGTGGTGGGGGTCTCCGACGAGCCGGAATCGGTCGCCGCCGGCCGGGCGCTCGCCCGCCAAGGCCGGGGCCGGCACGGGCTCGCCCTCCGGCCCAGCCTCGTGCCGGCGGTGATGACCGCCACCCTGGCCTGAATCCCCTCCGGATGGGTGTAGGCGGGGAGGGAGAAACGACCGAGATTGGGGCGGAACTCTCACCACCATTCCAGAAAGGAGGCCGTGTGGCCCAGTTCCTCATCGAGCGGCACTTCGGTCAGATGACCCCGGAGCAAGTGGCGGCAGCCGGCTCCGAGTCGAAGCGCCAGGCCGCGGAGAATTTCCCCGACATCACCTGGGAGCGTTCGCACGTCATGCAGGGGCCTGACGGCCTCGTCACTTACTGCGTCTACTCCGCTCCCGACGAGGAGTACGTCCGCAAGCACGCCGCCGCGGCCGGCCTTCCCTGTGATCAGATCCAGCAGATCGCGCAGACCGTGGGACCCGGCGACTTCGAGTAGCCAAACCCTGTTCTCAAACACCTGACCGGAGGGCCCGGAGAGACACCGAGGCCCTCTGGTGAGGCGCGCCTCTTCAATTGCGGGCACAATGGCGCTCGGCATCCGTGTGCTCCGGGACGGATGGAGCGCGCCGACCACGGGGGCGACCATGACGGACGCGTGGGACAGCGGTACGCCGGAGTACGAGTGGGCGATCCTCTCTTCGATGGAGGCGTCGTTGCAGCGGGGCGCCCCGCGCTTCGTCCGCCAGTTCGAAGCACTCGGACACGACGGCATCCGTCCCCGGACATGGGCGGCGCTCGCCGTGGCCTGGGTCGCCGGCGCCGTGGTCCTCGCCACCTTCACCTTCTCCCTGCCCTGGGCCTTTGTCGGCCTCGTCGTGATGGCCGCCGCCTTGGCGTTCCTGGTCGCCTTCGAACTCGTGCCGGTAGGGCGGCACCGGGCGCGCCCGGCCCAGAAGCTGGCCGCGCATCCCGGGGACGGCTGACGCACTCACCCGATTGGGGGTGCCGGACGGCCCTCTCCCGCCGGACCATTGGACGGCGCGTCGTGAGACCGCGCGGTCAGCGAGGAGGAGGACTCGATGGCGGATGTCGCTCAACACCACCACTGGCACGAACTCCCGCTCCGTCGGCGCGTCCTGCGGTTCGTCCTCGTGTCGATCCTGCTCGTCACTGGCGTCATGCTGCTCCAGAGCGTCGTGATGTACCTGACGATGCCGAAGGTCACGAAGGCCACCCACCACGCCCGCGCGGCCTGCGCCTCCCTCGGGACGTGGCTCGACGGCGGCGGGCCCACCGGAACGCCCGAGGCGGCTCCGAGCCTGACGGAGGCCACGGAGAGCGCCCGGTCGGCGGCCGCGATGGCTCCTGAGCGCTGGTCGGCACTCCTCGAGGACCTGCAGTCGGCGGCCGGGCCGGACACTCCGGTGAACGGGCCGGGACCGGTCCTCACCCCGCGCGGTCGCGCCATCGCGAGCGCCATGGCGACCTGCGACTCCGTCCTCGGCAAGCGGGTAGCCCGGGCGTCCTGACGGTCAGCGACGTTGACGACCCCGGTTCCGCTCCGCCGCAAAGTCGACCGCGACGGCGTCTTCCTCGAGTACACCAAGAGCATCTGCCCGGAGTGCCGGACGGTGGTCGACGGCCAGGTCGTCGTCCGGGACAACAAGGTATTCCTTCGCAAGCGCTGTCCCGCCCATGGCGGCTTCGAAGCCCTCCTGTATTCCGACGCTCACCTCTACTTCCACTCCTTGCGGTTCAACAAGCCTGGAACGATCCCCCTCGAAACCCAGACCGAGCTTGTCGACGGGTGCCCACTGGACTGCGGTCTGTGTCCCGACCACCAGCAGCACGCCTGCCTCGGGATCATCGAGGTGAACACCGGCTGCAACCTCGACTGTCCCGTCTGCTTCGCCGAATCGGGGCAGCGGCCCGACGGCTTCTCCCTGACTCTGGAGCAGGTGGAGTCGGCTCTCGACGCCTTCGTTCGGGCCGAAGGTGACCCCGAGGTGGTCATGTTCTCGGGGGGCGAGCCCACCATCCATCCCCAGATCCTCGACTTCGTGCGCCTCGCCAACGACAAGGGGATCGGGCTCGTCACCCTGAACACCAACGGGATCCGCCTCGCCCACGACGAACGGTTCGTCGCGGCCCTGGCCGGCATCGAGCCGCGACCCCGGATCTACCTGCAATTCGACGGACTCAGCGAAGCGACGCACCGGACGATGAGGGGACGCGACTTGCGGGCCGTCAAGCAACGGGCCCTCGACCACTGCGCTGAAGCTGGATTGACCGTCATCCTGGTGCCGGCCGTGGAGCGGGGCGTCAACGAGACCGAGCTCGGCGAGATCGTCCGGTACGGCATGGCTCACCCCGCGGTCAAAGGCGTCGCCTTCCAGCCTGTGACCCACACCGGCCGGCACATCGACTTCGATCCCACCGACCGGGTCACCAACGCCGATGTGATCCACGCCCTCGCGGACCAGCTCCCCGACTGGTTCCAGGTGTCGGATTTCGTGCCCGTTCCCTGCTGCTTCCCCACCTGCCGGTCGATCACCTACGCCGTCGTCGAAGGTGAAACCGTCATCCCCATCCCCCGGCTCCTCAACGTGGAGGACCACCTCGACTACGTCACGAATCGCGTGATGCCCGACGGTTCGGTCCGGGCGGCGCTGGAGAAGCTGTGGAGCGCCTCGGCCTTCGCCGGCAGCCCCGGCACCGACGTCCACCTCGATCAGCTCGGCTGCCTGAACTGCGGTGTGGAGACTGCGTCCGTCTTCGACTCCCTGGCAGAGAAGATCTTCATGATCGTGATCCAGGATTTCGCCGACCCCTACACCCTCAACGTCAAGCAACTCATGAAGTGCTGCGTGGAGGAGTTACTCCCGGACGGCCGCATCATCCCCTTCTGCGCCTACAACTCGGTGGGGTACCGGGAGCAGGTTCGAGACCTCCTCTCGGGAAGCGGTAGTAGCGCCCTCCCGGGATCTGCCACGAACATCGGAAGGAGGCTGGGCTGAACGCCCCGGGAGCATCCCTCTCCGTCGATCCGACCGTCCTCAAGAACTGCTGCGCCGCGATCTATGAGAGCGACCTCCTCGCCCTCGTGCTCGGGGCGAGCTATCACCCGGGCGGATTTGAGATGACCCGGCGTCTGGCCCGGGTGCTGCGGCTGCGGCGCGGCGAACGCGTCCTCGACGTGGCCTGCGGCCGGGGCGGAAGCGCCTTGCTCCTCGCCGACGAGTTCGCCGCCTCGGTGGACGGGGTCGATCTGGGCCGGGCATCAGTGGAGCACGCCCGGGCCGAGGCGATCCGGCGGGACCTCGACGGTCTCACTCGCTTCCACGTCGGAGACGCCGAGCGTCTCCCTTTCCCCGATGCCACTTTCGACGTCGTGATCTGCGAGTGCTCCTTGTGCACGTTCCCCGACAAAGATCGGGCGGCGGCCGAATTCGCGCGGGTCCTCCGGCCCGGCGGGCGCCTCGGCCTCACCGACGTCACCCTCGACCCTGCCCGGCTCGACCCAGAGCTGGCCACACTGGCCGGTTCCATCGCCTGCCTGGCCGGCGCCCGACCGGCTGCGGAATACGAAGCGCTGCTGGCCACGGCCGGGCTGGAGACCACCGTCTCGGAAGCCCACGACTACGCCCTGGCCCACATGGTGGATCAGATCGACGCTCGCCTCCGGGCGCTGGGCGTCCTTTGGACTACCAACGGCCCGTTCGACACCGAGGCCCTTCTGGGCCACACCGCCCGGGCCGCGGCGGCCGTGGCCGACGGCGTCGCCGGCTACTGCCTCCTCGTCGCCCGGCGTTCCTGACCCGGCCAATCGGACAACGAATGGGGGGCCGGCCGCTTCAGCGGCCGGCCCCCCGTGACCGAAGGCCTGTCAGCGCCCGTGGTCGCGTTGTCAGCGAGCCCGGGTGAGCTCACCCCACATCTCGACGCCTTCCCGGGCGCCCGTGGGATCCTCGAAGATGAGGAGGCCCGACAGCGACGACTGCACCTCGTGGAGGGAGATGAGGCCGTGGTGACCCCAGACGGAGTCCGCCATGACGAGCGTCAGCTCCCTCGTCTCACCGGGGTTGATCGGAGCGTCGTCGGGAACGACGAGCGAGTACTCCTGCCCGCTGCCGGGAACCCCGAACGTGACCGTCGAGGTGGTGAACTCCCGGATCGACGCCGGCTGCTGGCCGTTGTTGGTCACCTTCAGCTTCCAGGTCACCTTCTCCTCGGTGGGTGAGTACCGGATGAGGTCGGTGTTCTCCACCGCCAGCGTCTTCGGCAGGTCCAGCGCCGGCGGGTTGTGGCGCCGGATCTGCTGGGGGACGGTCTCGGGATATGCGTTCTTGGCCCACAGCATCCCGCTGCCGAGGATGACCGCGATCCCGACGGCCGTGTACACGCCGAACCGGCGCTCCCGCGGGCCGACCAGCTCCTCCTCGACGTTCTCACCCGTGGCCAGCAGCTTGGCCCGGTAGAGCAGCGGCCTCGGGACGAGCCAGTAAACGAGCCAGACCACCGCCGGCAGGAGGGCGATAAGGTGCCAGCTGAGCACCGTCGAGCGCCCGTACGACTCGAGGTTCACCACCTTCCCGTTGGCGAGCTCGACCTCGTTCCGGTAGGTGGGGCCGCCTTCGACCCGCACCCACTGCCCGGGCCCGATGATCGGGCCGACCGTCTTGAACTGAAGCATGGGGTGGAGGTGCCAGCGCCCCTCCTTGCGGCCGACGACCGTGAGCTTGAAGTCGTAGGTCTTGCCCCGCTCCATCTTCATGCGTCCCGGCACGAACTCGCCTCCGACCCGGCGGTCGGTCACGACGAAGACAGGCCCGGGGGCGTTGACGTTGAGGTACTCCTCGGTGTTCTCGGGCTTGGCGATCTTGCCGGGCCAGTTAGTCAGCAGGGTCATCCGGCCCGTCATGGTGACGGACTCACCCCGCTGGATCTTGTTGGTGGACCACTTCACGTCCGACCAGGCGACCGCCCCGGTCTTGATGAAGGCTTCCTGGGCGTTCTCGCCGTGGGCCGAGGCCGGCCCGGCCAGGGCCGTCACCGTCCCGGCGAGGGCCGTCATCAGGAGCAGCAAGAACTGAAACACTCGCCTCATGAGTTCCCTCCCGTTCCAGCGCCGACGAGCATGACCGGCTCGCCCACGGCTTCGGGCTGGCGCACCGCGGGTGCCGGACGCATGAACTGCGTCGCCGGCTTCACGGCCAGGTACTTCCCGATGAAGATCCCGAACCAGTAGAACGGGAGGGCCAGGAAGCCCGAGGCGAAGGCGATGACGTAGTCGATCTGTTCGAGGAATGCCCGCAGGCTTCCCTGCTCGATGATCCGGAGGTATTCCGGCGTCGAGGTCCGGATGTACATGAAGCCCTGCATGTCGGCCAGCGACAGCACGGTCCCGTTGTACTCGACGGGCTGGAGGAACGGGGCAAGCATTATCCAGTTCTGCGGGATGAACATCAACCCGAAGGCGAAACAGGCCAGGACCGACGTGATCCCGTACCTCCCCCTGGTCCACATCAGGATGATGTCCATGACGACTCCGCCCATGACCATGGTCGCCGGCCACACAAAATTGAACGGGTAGTGGTCGATGACACCCCAGTTGAACCAGCGGTTGAGCAGCTGGGCCAGCACCAGCAGCACCGTACCGAGTGTCGCCCCGATCGGTATCCGTAATTGTGACCAGCCGATATAGTGCAGAGCACCCGGCACGATGGCGCTCAGCGCCGGCGTCAGCGTCGCCCACCACTGACGGTCTTTCCAGTCGGTCCAGAAGTCCCAGTCGCCCACCGTCAGCATGTTGCTCACGTGATAGGCGGCGGGAACGATGAAGATGACCCCGACAATCAGGAGCAGATCCCACTTCCTGCTGAACGTGGCTCGCCCGTACTTGTGGGGAACTAGCTCGGCCGCTTCAGCCATCAGCTTTCCCTCCGTCTGGTAATCGGTCTGCCATTCCCCGCTCGGCGGCCGCGAAGGGTCCCTCTCCGGGGTCGTGCATGGTTGGTTGTCGATGGGTGGTCATCGCCCGGCGGCGAATCCGTCCGGTGTGCCGCCACCGGGCGATGCCGACCCGAAGCCCCCGGAGGGGCCTACTGGGTGTGCTTCTCCTGCTACAGCGTTACTGCGGAGCCCACCACCGCCGCCAGTGGACGGGGTAGGACGCGGGGACCGGCTCGGCCGTCCCTTCCTTCTCCGCCTGGGCGGCTTCCTTGTCGGCCAACTCCCACATCCGGGGACCCGTGGCGAACCACACGGCGAACGTCCCGGCCAGGAGGTAGGCGAACAGGTTGAAGCCCCAGTGCAGGGGGGCGGAGAAGATCTCCTCGGTGAAGAAGAAGCTGTGGAACCACTCGTTCATCGCCACCCAGATGAGCAGGAAGAACGAGCCGCTCAGCACGAGCCCCCAGGAGATCGGGAAGCCCTTGTCCCGGAAGAGGTGAGGCAGCCGGTCCCGGGCGTAGAGATACGACCCCACAGCCAGCATGATGAAGAGCGGGAAGATCCCGAAGAACAGGTTGATATGGGACGGTGTGAACGCCGTGTCCCGCACCGCCACCTGGTGCCAGGTGGCGTCCTGCTCCGCCTTGAAGCTCCCGCCGACGAAGATCGCCATCAGGTAGATGCCGAGCAACGCCCACAGTCTCCAGATGTGCCCCATCTCGTGCTGGGCCGTGACCGCACCGAACTCGGCCCGCTGGGCCTTGCAGTGCTTGCAGCCCTTGGCGATCCACGAGTACCAGATCAGACCACCTAACGGGATGATGGTGAGGTTCGCCCACAGCATCGTCATCCAGTAGCGGCCGAATTCAGGCGTCGTGGCGTCGAGGCCCTTGCTGAACGCGAAGAGCTTGTCCCAGGTCATCCAGAAGACGGTGATCCCGAGGACCATGCCCAAGCCGATGAGCAGAGGGGCCCAGGGACCGCCCTTTCGAGCCGAGACAGCGATGTCGTCAACGAGGACGACCTCCTCGACACCGAGCCTCTGGTCCTGCGCCGTTGTTGCCATGTGTTCTCCCGCACCCCCTTTCAGGGTTGAGTATCCGGTTCGTTACCTACGGTGAAGGCCCTCGGGACGTCCTCCGCACTCGGTTCCGAGACCCGATGGGTTCCGACCCATCGTGACGATCCTCACCGCAGGGATGCGGGTGTCATACCTCCATCTGGAGAAATGTTTGCGCCGATCGGCCCGCCCGAATTCCGATGTTCCCCGCCGCTGCCGGAGCTCGGACGTGCCCGAATCATTGCGAAATCACGGCGCGCCGAAATGCGCCTTCCCCCGGGAGGGGAGGGCGCAACTCGAGCGAAAGAATCAGCGCTGAGAGGCTGCGGCCTCAGCGGTCGCGCTTGGCGGGGTTCTTCTTCACGAAGTAGAAGAGCATCGCCCCGAAGACCAGCGGCGTGAAGAAGGGAAGCAGCATGTACGGACCGCTCCCTCCGTGAGCCACGACCAGTTCGTACGGCATGCCCGCTCTCCCTTCTGACGGTGAATACGACGACCGTCATTAGGAAGGATGCCGGGGAGGCCGTCTACCTCCAGATGGAGGGTTGAACGGAGGTTCACAACTGGGGCGGGCCAGCGACAGAAACGGACTTCCCGGCTATGATTGGGACTTTCGACGCTGGTTCTTGTTGCGCTAGGCAGCGACGATAGGCTGCCGGCCACCCAGGGGGTGCTCGCGCCGATCGCGCGGGCGTTGCACGTTGGGTGGCGGCTGAACGGACGAGGAGTCGGCTCGTGTGGTTGGTCGCCCGGGGGGGCCTTGAAGTTCCAGGGAAGTGGCGAATGAAGAAAGTCGGGGCGGAGGACGTCGCCCTCGAGGCGACTGGCGAGCTCGAACGGCTGGAGCAGGACTATGCCGCCGTCATCGCCCTCCTCGACCGTGGTGCCGCTTTCCGCCACGCCACCGCCCAGGCCCGCCAATCGCTCGGCGTGGACGTCGCCATGGCCGGTGAGGTCGACGACGACGTCGACACCCTGGTCCTCCGCACTTTCAGCGGCGTCCGCACCAACTCCCTGCAGGAGCTCGTTGTCCCTCCCGGAACCGGCCTCGGCGGCAAGGTGGCGGTGCTGCGTCACCCCATCTGGGTTCCGGACTACTGCGCGTCGCCGGCGATCACCCACGACTTCGACCTCTACGTCCGCAACGAGCAGCTCCAGGGCATGCTGGCCGTCCCGATTCTGCGAGGCCACGAGTTCCACGGCGTGCTCTACGTGGGGAACCGGCAGCGCTGCGCGTTCGGAGACCGGGCCAGCGACACGCTGCTCCAGATCGCCCGACAGGCCGGCCTGGCTATCGACATCGCCGGCCGCTCCCAGGAGATGGCCGACATCGCCGTCGAGGAGGAGCGGAGCCGGATCGCCCTGTCCCTCCATGACACCGTCGGGGCCATGTTGTTCGGGATCAGCGCCGCGGCCAAGGACCTCACCACCAACGTCCAGGCAGACCATCCCCTGCGTCGGCGCGTCGAGTTCATCGAGCAGCAGGCCGTCCGGGCGGCTGTCGCCCTCCGGGCGGCCCTGCGGGCTCTGGACGAGACCCCGAGGGAGGTGGCGCTGGCCGTGGCCCTCAAGCGGGACTGCAGCGCCTTCCAGACCCGAACCGGAATCCGCACCAAGGTCGTCACCCTCGGCGACGTCGGTGCCATCGACGCCGGTCGCAAGTCGGCGCTCCTGTCGGCCATGCGGGAAGCGCTCCTCAACGTCGAAAAGCACGCCAACGCCAAGTCGGTGGTGGTGAGCCTGGTCCGCACCGACGACGGCATCGCGGTGGTGGTGGCCGACGACGGAGTGGGGATCCCCGCCGAGCATCAGCGCACCGCCGGCCTCGGGCTGAAGGCGACCGCCGAGCGCATGGCCCAGGTGGGCGGGCGGATGATGATCGCCCCTGGCGACGAAGCCGGCGGCACCGTGATGAGGGCCTGGGCGCCGGTGTGAGGACGACCCAGGCGTCCGTACGGGTCCTCGTCGTCGACGACCACCCCGTGGTCCGCCAGGGGGTGGCCATGCTCCTGCGGTCGGACCCGCAGATCAGCCTCATCGGCGAGGCCGCCTCCGCCCGGGACGCCATCGACACCACCCGGCGTCTGCGCCCTGACGTGATCCTCCTCGATCTCCGGCTGCCCGACATGCTGGCCTGCGAGGCCATTCCTCAGCTCCGGGGAGCCAATCCCACCTCGAAGATCGTGATCTTCACCGCCTACGCCGGCCACCGGGCGCTCAGCGCCGCGATCGAGGCGGGGGCCGACTGCTGCCTGCGTAAGGACGCCGCCGACGTCGACCTGGCGGTGACCATCAAACGCGTCGCCCGGGGTGAACGGTTCGTCGATCCCCGGCTCCGCCACGACAGCGCACCCGGCCGGATTCCCCGCAGCGCGGCGGGGCCGTCGCTCACCCAGCGGGAATACGAAGTCCTCCGGCGGGTGGCGATGGGCGAGACCAACCCGGAGATCGCCGAAGCGCTCGGCCTCTCCCGCAACACCGTGAAGACCTACCTGCAGACGGCTCTCCAGAAGCTCGGCGTCCGCAACCGCGTGGAGGCGATCGCCAAAGCCAACGAGGTCGGTCTCCTGTAAAGGAGGGATGATGGCGCGGTCGCTCGCCGCCCGCCACGACAAGGTCAAGGCCTTTTCCTGGGATCCGACCTACGTCGTTCGCAAACCGCGCTACCCGACGCGCTACACCATCCCTCCCCGGACCCGGGATCCGTTCCGGCACCTCCTGCGCGAGTACCTGGCCATGGAGGAGGAGAAGGACAACCGGCAGTACGGCGCCCTCGAGGACGTCATCACCCGGAGCCGCAGTCCGGAGCAGACCCAGCCGCGGTGGATGGAGGTCCTTAAGCCGCTGCTCGGGATCGTGACCTTCGGCGAGTACGCCGCCATGAAGTGCATGACGATCATCACCGATGCGGTCGATAACCCGGAGCTCCGCCAGGGATACCTGGCCCAGATGCTCGACGAGGTCCGCCACGTCAACCAGGAATCCTACCTCCTCCGCTACCTCGCCAAGCACGCCCCCGACCCGGCCGGCTTCAACTCGGCGCTCCAGGCGCGGGCCTACGACCCGATCTGCCGGGCCGGGAGAGCGGCCTTCGAGACGTTCCTCAACGACGACCCGATCGCCTGCGCCCTCAACCTCCAGGTGGTGGCGGAGGCGGCCTATACCAACTCGATCTTCGTGGCCGTCACCGAGATCGCGGCCGCCAACGGCGACCCGGCCACGCCATCGGTCTTCCTCAGCGTGCAGTCCGACGAGGCCCGGCACATGTCGAACGGCTACGCCACCTTGGCCGCGGTGCTCTCCGAACCCGACAACATCCCCCTTCTCCAGGAGGACTTCGACGCCGCCTTCTGGCGCCAGCACGTCTTCCTCGACAACTTCCTCGGCGCGGTCTACGACTACTTCCCCAAGGTCCGGCTCCGGCCCTACCGGGAGTACTGGGAGCAGTGGGTGTGGAACGACTGGATCGGGAGCTACGTCGAGCGGTTGAGCCCCTTCGGGCTGCAGGTGCCGCGCTGGGCGGAGCAAGCCCGCCGGAACGTCATGTGGGGCGGGCACACGCTGGCCATGCTGTCCCACGCGCTGTGGCCGATCCACCACTGGCGCAGCGACCCGATGCTCGACGAGGACTTCGAGTACCTCGAAGACCACTATCCCGGGTGGGAAGCCCTCTACGGCGGCTTCTGGCGGACGTACCGGGAGATGACCGATCCCCGCGACCGGGCGCTCCCCTACCAATTGCTCGACGAGTTGCCGTCGTTCTGCCGGGTGTGCCAGATGCCGGCGATCCTGCCCCGGCCCGACTGGGCCGACACCCGCATCTACCGCGACCTCGACAGGGTCAAGCACGTCTTCTGTTCGGAAGCCTGTGAACTCATCTTCCGGCGGGCCCCCCACCGGTACCGGGGGAGGACCTGGTGGGAGATCTACGACGGCATGGACCTCGCCGAGTACATCGAACGGGCCGGTCTGGTCCGGGCCGACGGGAGGACCCTGGTGGCTCAGCCGCACCTCGACACCGACGAGTCCCGGCTGTGGACGCTCGACGACATCCGCGCCGTCGGGAAGGAGATCCGGGATCCGTTGCGAGACGTGCGACTCGACGACCTCCCGGTGATCGCGTGAGCGTGCCGGGCGGGGCACCCCGAGAGACGCCAACCCCGAGCCGGATCGGTGCCTCCCGCCTGGTGTCGTCGCTCGCGACCACGAGGGAGACCATGGTTGAGCGGCTCCTCGGCCGGCGACGGGCCGAGGCGCCCGACCCGATCGATCCGCCGGCAGACTTCTATTCGCCCCGTGAACTCACCTACGTGACGCCCGTCGGCCGGCGGCTGTCGGACTACGAGGCCTCGATCTGTCAGAACCAGCCGGATTTCGGCCAGTACGACTCGGGCGGCTGGTACCTCCTCTCCCCGGAAGGGAGGGCCCTCTTCGACGAGGGGACCACCGCCCTGCGCCACCCCAACTGGTTCGACTACCGTGACCCCTCTACCCTGTGGCAGCGCACCTATGTCCGCCAGCAGGCCGAGCAGGAGCGGGCCATCGCCGCCGCCCTGGAGACGGCCCGGATGGACGACGCCTTCGCCGACGTGGACAGTGCCTGGGCCTGCGACATCCTGGCCCGCTACTACGAAGCCTGGGGTTGCGCCGAGTGGGGGCTGTTCCTGGCCTACACCTACCCGGTACGCGAGGCGCTGTCCGACACCCTCACCATGGCCTTCGTGTTCGCCGCCGTTGACCATCTGCGCCATCAGCAGGCCATCGGGCTCTACTCGCTCGACCTGGAGGACGAGGTGCTGGGCTACCGGTCCGGCCTGGGGCCCGATACCTGGATCAGCGACGCGGCCCTCCAGCCGAGCCGGCGGGTCGTCGAGGGCCTCATGGCCACCGACGACTGGGGGGAGATGGTGATCGTGACCGCCCTGCTGTTCGAGCCGCTCCTCTCGGCCTTCGTCACCAGCCAGTTCCTCCGCCGGCATGCGGCCCTCAACGGTGACATCCTCACCCCCGCGATCATCCTGACGGCCGAGCGGGACCGGGCCCGGAACCGGGCGGCCACTGTCGCCCTCGTGGAATTGCTCCTTGGCCCGAGCGACCGGAAGGGCCGTCCCGTTCCGGCCGGCCACAACCGCGACGTCCTCCAGGACTGGATCGACCATTGGGCCCCCCTCGTCCTCGAGGCCGTCGACGCCTTCGTCCCCGTCTTCGATCTCCCGCCGGCGCGGGGTCCATCGGCCGCCGCCGCCCGAGAGCGCGTCGTGGCCGGCTGCCACGACCTCCTGTGCGACGCCGGTCTCGAACTGCCGGGGGCCGCCTCATGACCAGCGACGGAGGGCGATGGGGCGACGCCGGTCGCCAGACGGTCGGTGTGTGCCTGATGAAGACGGAAGAAGGCGAGGCGACGGTCGCCTACCTTTCGGAACGGGCTCCACAGCTGCGGATCCAGGACCGGGGGGCCTTCTACCTGGTGGAGGGAGAAGGCGAGATCCGTATCGGCATGCCGGAGGTCAGCGAGTACCTCGGCCGCGACTTGCCGGTGCACACGTTCCTGGTCACGATGAGCAGCTACTACGGCCGCGTCCACCTCGATGAGGATGCCTTCGTCGTCTCGGCGGCCATGGATCAGCTCGAGAATCGTGACGCCTCCTGAGAAGGCCGGAACATGCCCCGAAGACTGAACCGGGAGGAGCCCGAACCGGCCGGCCTCGACACGGCGCACCGGATCACGATGCTGCCCCAACGCGAGGAGTTCCCGGCCCACCCCGACGAAGACCTGCTCACCGCCGCGCTGCGTAGCGGTCGCCAGGTGATGTACGGCTGCCGGCACGGCAACTGCGGGACGTGCCTCCATCGGCTCGTCGACGGCGAGGTCGTCGAGGCCGTCACATCCCCCTACGTGCTCTCCGCGGACGCCCGGGACCAGGGAGCGATCCTGCTCTGTTCCACCTACGCCCGCAGCGACGTGACGATCGAGAGTTCCGAGGCGGACGTCCTCGCCGAGGACATCGAGGTCATCCCGCCGGAGCAACGGATGGCAGAGGTGCGGTCCACCTCCGGCGTCACACCGTCGGTCGTGGAACTCCGGGTCGCGCTCGACAGGCCGCTGTCGTTCCGGGCCGGCCAGTACGTCGAGGTCTGGGTGCCCGGCAGTGACTGCCGCCGCTCGTTGTCCATCGCCAGTGCCCCGGCGGAAGCCGACGAGCTGAGCTTCGTCGTGCGGATGCGACCGGGAGGCCGCTTCGCCTCGGCGCTCGCCGGAATCCGGCCCGGCGACACCCTGCGGCTCCAGGGGCCGTTCGGCCATTTCCACTTCCGCGATTCGGGCCGGCCGGCGGTGATGGCGGCGCTCGGAACCGGGATCGCCCCGATCCTGTCGATCATCCTCGACGTCGTGAAGGCGGCGGGCCCTCCGCTCGCGCTGTACTACGGCGGAGCCGCCGACGAGCGGCCCTACGTGGAAGAACTCGAACGTCTGGCGGCGGCCACCCCCCACTTCTCCCTCCACTTTGCACCGCCGCCCCGCAACGGTTCGAACGAGATCGGAATGCTGACCCAGCTCCTCGCCGGCCGGCTCCGGGACGGGTCATCGCACGATGCCTACGTCGCCGGGCTGCCGCCGATGTGTGACGCCCTCTGCGCTTTGCTGGCGGCCAAGGGCACGCCGGAACGCCACGTCCACGTCGAGCGCTTCTATCCCGCCGAACCGACCCGGCGATGAGACGGGTCCCGGTCGCCGAGCGACCGGGACCCGTTCTCGGTGCGTCCGACGGTTTCCGGGATGGTCAGGCCACCCCCGCCTCCTGGAGGGCCCGGCGGACGAGCACCCTGGCCAGGTGACGGCGGTAGGCCGCGTCGGCATTCAGGTCGGTGACCGGGTCGGTACCCTCGCCCGCCTGCTCCGCCGCCTCGGCCGCCGAGGCGCCCTGACGGAGAGCCTGCTCCACCAGCCGGGCCCGCAACGGCGTCGGACCCATGTTGACGAGCGCCACGCCAGTGGTCCCGTTGTGGACGGCGGCCACCCCGACGATGGCCCAGTCGAGCGCCCGACGGTTGAACTTCTGATACGACCAGCCGGCGCCCGCCATCTTCGGTACCCGCACCTCGACGAGCATCTCGTCGGGCGCGAGCGCCGTCTCGAGGAATCCCGAGAAGAAGTCCACGGCCGGGATGTCCCTGGCGCCGCCCGGACCCTTGGCCACCAACGTGGCGCCGAGGGCCACCATCACAGCCGGAAGGTCGGCGGCCGGGTCGCCGTGGGCCAGCGATCCTCCCAGCGTGCCGCGATGGCGGACCTGGGGGTCGCCGACCAGACCGGCGACGTGGGCCAGAAGCGGGACCTCGGCCCGGAGGAGCTCGCTCGTCTCGAGATCATGGTGCCGGGTGAGCGCCCCGATGGCCACCTGGTCGCCGTCCTCCCAGATGTAGGACTGTTCCCGCACCCCGGCGACGTCGATCAACACCGTCGGTGACGCCAGCCGGAACTTCATGAGCGGGATCAGCGAGTGGCCGCCGGCCAGGAGCTTGGCGTCATCGCCGTGCTCCGAGAGCAGGGCGATCGCCTCCTCCGTCGAGGAGGCGCGAACGTAGTCGAACGGTGCCGGGATCATGCCGTGCGCTCCTTTGCGGCCTGGATCGCCTGCCACACCCGGTGCGGGGAGGCAGGCATTCGGACGTCGGTCACGCCGAACGGGGTCAGCGCGTCGACGATGGCGTTCACGACCGCCTGGGCAGCGGCGATCGTGCCGGCCTCCCCGACGCCCTTCGACCCGAGCGGATTCGAGGTCGTGGGGGTGACGGTGGAATCCGTCGTCAGGCCCGGGACCTCGGCGGCGGACGGGACGAGGTAGTCGGCCAACGTCGACGTCAGGAGGTTCCCGTCCTCGTCGTAGACCGCTTCCTCGAACAGCGCCTGGCCCACGCCCTGGACCACTCCGCCGTGGACCTGCCCTTCCACGATCATCGGGTTCACCTGGTTGCCACAGTCGTCGACAGCCACGTACTTGACGAGGTCGACCTTGCCGGTCTCCTCGTCGACCTCGACGACACAGGCGTGGGTCCCGAACGGGAACGTGAAGTTCGCCGGGTCGAACGACACCTGGGCCCGGAGGTTCGGCTCCATCCCGTCAGGGAGGTTGTGGGCGGTGAAGGCACCGAAGGCCACCGCCTGGATGGGCAGGGTCCGATCGGGTGATCCCTTGACGGAGAAGCTGCCGTTCGTGAACTCGAGGTCGTCTTCTCCCACCTCCATCTGATGAGCGGCGATGGCCAGGGCCTTGGCCAGCACCTTGTCGGTGGCCATCGCCACTGCTGCTCCCCCGACCGCCAGCGACCGGCTCCCGTACGTGTCGAGACCCATCGGGGAAACGGCGGTGTCGGAGTGGAGGACGTCGACGTCGTCGACCGCGATACCGAACCGGTCGGAGACGATCTGGGCCCAGGAGGTTTCGTGGCCCTGCCCGTGGGGGGAGGTGCCCGTGACCACTTCGGCCTTCCCGGTCGGCAGCAGGGCCACGGTGGCCGACTCCCAGCCGCCGGCGCCATAGCGGAGAGCGGCGAGGACCCGGCTGGGGCCGATCCCGCAGATCTCGACGTAGGTCGACAGGCCGACCCCCAGGTGCTTCGTCGACCCGGTCTGCTTCCGGGTCGCCTGCTCCTTGCGGAGCACCTCGTAGTCGACGAGCTCCAGGGCCCGGTCCAGGGTGAGGGCGTAGTTGCCGCTGTCGTAGACGAGCCCGGCGCAGGTCTCATAGGGGAACCGGTCGGGCCCGATGTAGTTCCGCCGGCGGATGTCGGCCGGGTCGAGGCCCATCACGCGGGCCAGGGTGTCCATCGCCCGCTCGATGGCGTAGCTCGCTTCGGGGCGGCCGGCGCCGCGGTAGGCGTCGGTCGGCGTCTTCGTCGTGAAGACGGACGTGCAGGAGAACGAGTAGGCCCCGATGTCGTAGACACCGTGGTAGAGGAAGCCGCCGAGGAGCGGAACGCCCGGCGTGACCAGCTGGAGGTAGGCGCCCATGTCGGCCAGGAGCCGCACGCGGGCGGCCTGGACCTTCCCCGACTCGTCGGCGGCCAGCTCGATCTCCTGGATCTGGCCGCGGCCGTGGGTGGTGGCCTGGGCGTTCTCGCTGCGCTCCTCGGTCCAGCGCACCG
Organism: Actinomycetota bacterium; assembly: GCA_040756995.1. Lineage (GTDB taxonomy): Bacteria > Actinomycetota > Acidimicrobiia > IMCC26256 > BP-133 > BP-133. The sequence continues at coordinate 38,945 of JBFLYK010000030.1, forward strand.
GCCGCCGGAGGCGCCGGGCGAGAGCGAGGCACAGCGCCTCTTCGGCGTAGACGTTGAGCTTCGAACCGAACCCGCCGCCCACGGAGGGAACGATGACGCGGATCTTCGTCTCTGCGACCCCCACGGTGAGGCCGAGCATCACCTTGAGGATGTGGGGCACCTGCGTCGAGGAGTAGACGGTGTAGTCGCCGCCGTAGGGGGCGGGGACCACGCAGACGCCGCGGGGCTCCATGGCCGAAGGAACGAGCCGCTGCTGGACGTACCGCTCCTTCACCACATGGGCGGCACCGGCGAACGCCTCGTCAACCTTGGCCTCGTCCGGCTTCAGGTCCCAGGTGTAGGCCCGGTTGGTGCCGAGGTCGTCATGGAGGACGACCCGGTCGGAGAGCGCGTCCTCGAGGTCGATGACGGCCGGCAGGACCTCGTAGTCGACTTCGATGGCCGCCAGGGCATCCTTCGCCGCCACCTTCGAGTCGGCGACGACCACCGCCACCGCCTCGCCGACGTAGCAGGCCTTCTCCACGGCAACGGGGAAGTGCGCCGGGTTCTTCATGTCCTCGGTGACGGCCCAGGCGCACGGCAGCGGGCCTGCCCACTCGTCCCGCAGGTCGGCGCCGGTCAGGACGCCCACGACCCCGGGACGACTCTGCGCCTCCGAGGTGTCGATGGAGCGGATGCGGGCGTGGGCATGGGGGCTGCGCAGCAGGGCGACATGGAGGGCCCCGGGTACGGCGAGGTCGTCAACGTACTTCGCCTCCCCGGTGAGGAGGGGTGCATCCTCGCGGCGGGGGATCCGCTCCCCCATCACCGGGCTCACGGCCGGCTCCCGTTGCCGGCCGCGGCAAGAACGGCCTTGACGATGTTGTGGTAGCCGGTGCAGCGGCACAGGTTGCCCTCGAGCCCAGACCGGATCTCGGCCTCCGTGGGGTTGGGCACCTCGGCGAGGAGCGAGACCGAGGCCATGACCATGCCCGCCGTGCAGTAGCCGCACTGGAGGCCGTGGTGCTCGTGGAAGGCCTGCTGTACCGGGTGGAATTTCCCGTCGGTGGCAAGGCCCTCGATCGTGGTGAGGCTCGCGCCGTCGGCCTGGACGGCGAACATCGTGCAGGACTTCACCGACTCCCCGCCCACGAGCACGGTGCACGCACCGCACGACGTCGTGTCGCAGCCGATCTTCGTTCCGGTGAGCCCCACGACGTCGCGCAGGTAGGCGACAAGCAGCGTTCTCGGTTCGACGTCGTGTTCGTACGACGTCCCGTTGACGGTCATCGAGACCCGCATCGGTACCGCCCTTCCTGTCTGGTCGTTGTCCAGCGCATCGTGAAACGGTTCCGGACGGAAGCCCACCCCCGTTTGGAGGTGTCCTCTTGCCCGGCGCCTTGCCAAGATCCCGGGCGAAAGGCATCGACCGGGAAGGACGGGGACATGGCACTGACAGCCGACGAGGAGCAGGCCTTCGCGCAGCTGGCCGCGGCGCTGACCGCCGGTTCGACACAGACGCCACCGGAACGGCGCCGGCCGGCAGGTTGGCTCTTCGTGGTGATCGCTCTGATCTGCGTCCTGGCCGCGGCATGCCTGACGGCCTCGATCTGGCTGTGACCCCTCCGGAGGACTCCAATCCGCCCTCGGCTCCCGGTGGGAGAGGGCGCCGCAGCTTCCTCACCGGCCTTGGGGCGGCGGTAGCGGGAGGGTTCCTCGCCTCGATCGGCGATGCGATGGGAAGGACCTTCGGGCCGGACCGCCGGAGCTGGCCCGCCGCCGGGGCCAGTCCCGCCTCGGGATTCTCGCGTTCCGGCCTCGGCCGGGGTGTCGTCACCCGGGGCGCCTCCATCGGTGTGAGGGAGGCAACCGACGTGGTGGTCGACGCCGTGACGATCGAGCCCGGTGGCCAGACCGGCTGGCACACCCATCCTGGTCCAGAAGTCCTCGTCGTGACCCGTGGCGTCCTGACCTTCCGCCGTTCCGACGGGAAGACCTGCCTGACGGAACAGGTCCGTGCCGGTCAGGCCTTCGTGGGAGCGGCGGCCGGTGAACTCCACGCCGCCCACAACGAGGGCGCCGAAGACACCGAGTTCGTCGTCACCTTCTTCGACGTCCCGCCGGGCGACCCGCCGAGGCAGGACGCCGACCCGCCGTCTGGCTGCCCGTGAGAACCCGCTGGCGGACGGCGACGTAGCCGGCCACGGCCACCGCCACGGCCGTCCACCAGACCACGTCGTGAACGCGCAACGGCCAGTCCGGGGACAGCGCGGCGACCAGCCCGATGGCGGCCAGGCAGCAGAGGGCCTCGTGACGGCCCCGGCGCCGCGTGGCCCAGAGCACGACCGTGAGGCCGGCGAGCCCGAGGAGATCACCCAGAACTCCCCGGGCCAGGTAGGGGTGCCCGTAGGAGACCCACAACGCGCTGGAGACCAGAAACGCCAGCGCCGTGGTCACCAGTTCGCTGCGGCCGAGCCCCAGCCGGCCGGTGGTCACGGCAATGCCGGCACCGGCGCACTCGCCTCCCGAACCGCGCCCTCGAACATGAACTCGATGAGGAACGGGTCGGCGAGGATGTCGTAGTCGGGGGCGACCAGCTTGGCGTACCGCTCGAAGTACAGCACCTGCTTGGCCAGCAGGACGAGCGACCGGGGAAGCTGGACCCCGTGGGGGGCGGCCATCCGCACCGCGGCCGAGAACACCGCCTGGTAATCGACCGCGCCGATGGGCTGGTCCAGCAGCGGTTCGACCAGCCGCTCGATCGCCGCCGCCGCCTGGGTGACCGTCCCGTCCCCGCCCATCCGGGCGCCGAGATCCGCCAGGCACCGGGTGACCTCGCGGAAGTCCCGGGTGTGGAGCAGCGCCACCACGCCTCGTCGGACCAGCCCGGTGGTCTCGACGTCGAGTTCGCCGGTGATCCCGAAATCGAGGAACACCACCCGCCCGTCCCGGTCGACGAGGAGGTTTCCGGCGTGGACATCGCCGTGGAAGAACCGGTGCTCGCAGGCCCCCTCGATCCAGGCCCGGACACCGGCCCGGAGAAGCGCCAGGAGATCGAAGCCGGTCTCGGTCAGGCCAACCAGATCATCGACCTTGGTGCCCTCGATCCGCTCCATGGTCAGCACCGCCCGGCCGCTGAGCGACCGGTGGACCGAAGGGGCCCGGACCAGATCGTTCGACCCGAACGAGCGCAGGTTGCGCTCGAAGCGCTCCATCGCCGCAGCCTCGTGCTCGAAGTCGAGTTCCTGGCGGAGGGTGGCGACCACGTCGTCGACGACGACGACTGGATTCAGGACGCGGGCATGGGCCGAGAAACGCTGGGCCAACCGGGCAACCACCCGCAGCAGGCGCAGGTCGGTGAGGAACCGGCGCTCCACGCCGGGCCGGCGAACCTTCACCACTGCTGGCTCCCCTGACCGCAAGGTCACGGCGTGGACCTGGGCGATCGACGCTGCCGCCAGCGGCTCCGGATCGATCGAGGCGAACAGCGCTTCGACCGGTGCCCCCAGGTCCTGCTCCACGATCTCCCGCATGTCCTCCCAGCGTTCGGCAGGGGCCGAGTCGAGCAGGTCCCGAAGCTCGTCGGAGATGGCGGCGGGGAACAGACTCGGCGAGGAGGAAACGAGCTGGCTCAGCTTGACGAAGGGCGGTCCGAGAGCGACGACCACCCGGCGCACCCGCGGCGCCAGAGCCTGGGGCGTCCGGTGCTTCTTGCGAACGAGGCCGGGCAGGATGTGGCGCGCCACGGCCAGCGAGATCCGGGTCGAGCGGAGCGCCTCGCGGGGCGTCAGGCGCCGCAGGGAGGCGTCGGTCAGCAGTCCTGAGTTCGTTCGCACCGGAGAACTATGGGCAGGGGGGCGGACACGGACCACCTCCGGATGGAGGGGCGCTGCCGGGACCATATCCAGATGGAGGTGCCGTCGACGTGGGCGCTCCCTCAGCCTGGACCACCAGCACCCGTGATCCGCCGTGCCGGACGACGACTCTTCCGGTGGGAAGAAAGGACCACATCTGATGAGGGGCTTCGGGCGGTTCACCCGCCACGTTCTTCTGGTCGGGCTCGGGGCGGTGACCATCACTTCCACCGCCTGCGGCGGCGGTGGTGCCGGGGCATCCGACAGCTTGGTGGTGGTCTCCAGCGTGGCGCCGTTGGTGGACATGATCGAGCGGGTGGCCGGCAGCCGGGCCGAGGTCCGAGGCCTCGTGCCCCCGGGCGAGAACGGCCACACCTATGTCCCGCGTCCGAGTGACGCCCGGACCCTCTCGGACGCGAGTCTGTTCATCGACAACGGCCTGAGCCTCAACAACGTGGTACGGGGTTCCGTTTCCGGGAACCTGCCCAAAGGTGCCGACATCCACTTCCTGTCCGAGGGGGTGCCCGAGAGCGAACTGATCGGCAACCCTGACGGGTGCCACGAGGGACACTGTCATGGACCGGTGAACGCCCACCTGTGGCCGGACCCGAACTACGCCTCGATCTTCGTGGACGAGATCGTCAAAGCCCTCTCGGCGGTGGACAAGGACGGCGCCGACGAGTACCGCCGGAATGGCCAGGCGTTGCAGGCCCAGATGGACCGGCTCGACGAGGCGATCACCGAGGCCTCGGCCACCGTGCCCGAGGCCAGCCGCAAGCTCGTCGTGTACCACAACGCCTGGGCGTACTTCGCCCGCCGGTACGGCTTCACCATGATCGGCGCGCTTCAGGTGCTCAACTTCGCCGAACCGTCGGCTCGTGAGGTCCGGGGCATGATCGACCAGATTAAGGCCGAAGGCGTCCCGGCGTTCTTCGGAAGCGAGGTCTTTCCGAGCGATGTCCTCGGCGCGGTCGAGGAGGCGACTGGCGCCCGGTACGTGCCCGACCTCGCCGACGACCGGTTGCCCGGCGAACCGGGAGCCCCCGGGCACTCCTACGTGGGGATGATGGCGACCAACGCCAAGCTGATCGTCGAGGCCCTCGGGGGTGACACGGCGGCGCTCGATGCCTTCCTGGGAAGCCTGCAGTGACCCCGTCCGGAGGCTTCGCGGTGGCCGCAGCCGGTGTCGATGCCGGATACGGAGGCCGGGTCGTCCTCTCCCGGTTGGACCTCAGTGTGGATCGAGGTGAACTCCTCGGCGTCGTCGGGCCGAGCGGGTCGGGGAAATCCACCTTGCTCCGCCTCCTGACCGGTGCGGTGGGACTCTATCGCGGCGTCCTTGAGGTCATGGGCCGGCCCGTGGAGCGTTCGACGCCTTGGTCGATCGGTTTCGTTCCCCAGTTGGCCGCCGGCGAGCGCCACTTCCCGCTCACCGTGGAGCAGGTGGTGCTCCTCGGTCTCGCCGCCGAGAGCAAGCGAAGCCCGTGGTTCTCCCGCCAGGAGCGCCGCAAGGCCCGGGCCCTGATCGATCGACTCGGGCTGGGCGACCACGCCCGCCGCCGTATCGGCGAGCTCTCCGGGGGTCAGCAGCAACGGGCGCTCCTGGCCCGCGCCATGGTTCGAGATCCCGCGTTGCTGCTCCTCGATGAACCGACCAGCGGTGTGGATCTGGCCAGCCGGGCTGAGGTCCTCCGGCTCCTTGATGACCTGAACCGCGACGGGCTCACGATCCTGCTCACCACCCACGACCTCAACTGGGTGGCCGCTCACCTTCCCCGGGTCGTATGTCTCCATGGCAATGTGAAGGCCGACGGACCCCCGGCCGAGGTGCTCACCCCTCGTGTACTGGCCGCCACCTTCGAGGCCGACCTCCGGATCGTCCGGGACGGCGACGCCGTCCTCCTGACCGACGCCAGCCCACTGCTGGTCCCCCGATGAACTGGCTCACCGAGCCTTTCTCATTCGCCTTCTTCACCCGGGCCTTCGTCGCCGGGGGCCTCGTCGGGGTGATGTGCGGTGCGGTGGGGGTATTCATCGTGCTGCGGCGCATGGCCTACATCGGCCACGGCCTCTCCTACGGGCTGCTCGGCGGCGTGGCCGTCGCCGCGATTCTCGACGTCACCCCCTACCTGGGCGCCGGACTGGCCATCGCGGCGGGGGCGCTGCTCATCGACCGGGTCCGCAGGCTCGAAGGCCTCAGCGCCGACGCCGCCATCGGCATCGTTTCCACTGCCCTGTTCGCCCTCGGTGTGGCCGTCATCTCCGCGCATCGCGAAGACGCCCCGAACCTCGAGGGGCTGCTGTTCGGAAACCTCCTCGGGGTGTCGAGCCACGACATCGCCCTCGTCGCCGTCGTGGCCCTCGGCGTCACGGCCATCCTCTACTCGCTGTACAAACCGCTGGCCTTCGCCACCTACGACCACGAGATGGCCCGGGCCCACGGCGTGAGGCTGGGCGTGGTCGACCTCGGCTACAACCTGCTGGTCGGCGCTGTGGTCGTGTCCTCGCTGCGGGTCGTGGGCGTGCTCCTCATCACCGCGGTGCTGGTCTTCCCGGCGGCGACCGCCCGGGTGCTCTGCCCCACCCTCGGGGCCGTGATGCTCACGAGTGCCGGGGTCGGTCTCGTCGCCACGACCGTCGGGCTCTACGTCTCCTACCACGCCGACATCGCCAGCGGCCCGTCCATCGTCCTGGTCCACGCCGGAGCCCTCGCCCTGGCCGTCGCCGTCACCACCATCGCCCGTACCCGGCGAACTGCGGCCGCCCGCTCAGGCAATTGAGAGGGGGGGCCGCCGACCGCCTCCTGATGGAAGGGACGGTAGCGCCACCGCCAGATGGAGGTGCCGCCGACCGGTCGGGGCCGTCAGGCTCGGAGGCCATGACCCGGATGGCTCTCCTCCCCACCGTCGCCACCCTCGCCCTGGCCGGGTCGGCCTGTGGCGGCGGCCACTCGCACGCCGGCCACTCGCACAGGGGAGCAATGCAAAGCCCTCCCCTTCCCGGCGCCAGGGAGATCCGGGTCGAAGCCCGGTCCTTCGCCTTCTCCCCGGCCGAGATCCATCTGAAGCCCGGCGAGACCGCCAACGTCGTGCTGGCTCCCGCCGACATCCTTCACGACCTCACGGTCGTGGGCGTGCCCGTGCACGTGGTCGCCGAACCCGGTCAGACCGCCGCTGGAGGGCTGACTGCTCCCGACCGCCCGGGCCGCTACGCCTTCGTCTGCACGGTTCCCGGCCACCGGGAAGCCGGTATGGCCGGCGTCCTCGTCATCGATACGCCCGCTTGAGTGTTCCCTGTGGACGGAGCTCCCAAAGGTCGCCCACATCGTCGAACGGCAGGATCAGCTCGCGGCCGTTGACATCGACCCACACCGTCCGCGCCGCGCCGAAGATCCGAGGAGAGCGCAGTCGTCGAGCCGCGTCCCGTCGTAACGGGCGATCGCGACCCGCTGTCCCTCGAAATCCTTCAACGACATCAGCTGCGCGGCCCTCATCACCCGTCCTCCCTCCGTATCGGAGACGGGAGTGGCCCTGGCCGGCCCGAGATGGTACCTCCAGCTGGAGGTACCACTTCGGCGCCCCGGCGCCGAGGATCTGAGGATGACCGGACGTCCCACCACCGTGCTCTCTCCAGAGCCTCAGGCCCCACGCCCTGAGCCGGCAGTCGATGTCGACCGGGCGTATCGTCTCGATCGCCGAGTCGTCGTCCGGCCCGCCGTGGAGGGCGCGGTGGCGTACCACTTCGGGACCCGCAGGGCAGTGTTCCTCCACGAACCCCGGCTACCAGAGTTCCTGAACGGGCTCGAGCACGAGCCTTCACTGGCCTCGGCCCTCGATGCGCTCGTCCTCGACACGGACGATCGGGCCCGTTGGGAGGACACCCTGGCGCGCCTGGCCCGGGCGCAGGTGATCCATGTCCTCTGACGCCTCCCTCCCGCTGGTGGCGGCGAGATGAGCGCCGTGGGGGACGTTCTCGACCCCGGCATCCTGCTCCGCACAGCCGAGGGTCCGGCCATTCGGCTCGGTGCGTTCTACGGCCGTGTCCTCGTGATCCATGGCCTCCGCTACTACGGCTGAATGCCGTGCCGTGACTTCCTCACGCAGTTGCGGGAGGCTCACCTGGAATTCCACCGCATCGGCGCTTCGGCCATCGCCGTCGCCACGGGTGCCGCCTTCCAGGCGCGGGCCCTCATGGATGGCGGAGTGCCCTTTCCCTGCCTCGTTGACCCGGAAGCGAACCTGCATCGGGCTCTCGGCCTCGGGCGTCTCGATCGGCGTTCTCTCCTCCGGCCTTCGAGCTACCGCAGTCACTGGCGGGCACTCCGCCGGGGCGTTCGCCAGGGCTGGCTGACCGGGGACCTCCGGCAGTCGAGCGGAGTCGCCGTGGTCGACGCCGGCGGTCGACTCGCGTACCTGCACCGCAGCCGCCAACTCGGCGACTACCCGCCCTTCGAGGAGGTCACAGCCGTCGTCCGCCGACTGGCGATCCCGACCGACCCGTCGGTGATGCCTCCCATTCCGTCCACCGAACCGTCCACCTGAGAGGAGCCGTTCCCATGTCGCTCTGGAGCCAGCCATGTCCGTGAAGCGCTGGATGATTCCCGTCGGTGTCGCCGGCGTGGCCGGACTCGCCGTTCTCGCCTCCATCCTGGGGCGGAACACCGTGAAGCCGGAGGAATCCCGGACTGCCACCGCCCCGGCGTCGAAGTCCTCACCGGCCGGCGACGGCTCGAACGCGCTCGTCGAGCACCGCGACGACGCCGGGTTCAGCCTGTCGTACCCCGGCTCCTGGCGGCGCGTCCAGGCCGCCGACCCGCAGGTGCATCTCCTGGTTGCCCCGAACGAGAGCGACTCCTTCCAGCTGCGTGTCGTACCGCTGGCGGCGTCGATCAGCGAGGCCGATCTTCCCGCCGTGAAGGAGCTGACCGATCAAGTCGTCACCTCGGGCGCGGGAGTCCAGCCGGTGGGCACGCCCCGCCAGATCAGCGTCGATGGGCTTCCGGGCTGGTACTACCTCTACCGGTTCACGGACAAGGCCACCGGCACCACCGGCATCCATTCCCACTACTTCATCTTCCACGGCGACAAGATGATCACGTTCGTCTTTCAAGCACTGCCGGAGACCTCATTCGAAGGGCTGGCGCCGGTCTTCGATCAGATCGTGTCGACCTTCAAAGTCACTGGCCGCTAGAGGTGCCGTGTGACGGTGACCGGTCAGGGGGCCGAGAAGCGCGCTGAGCGACGCCGATGCCGTCGTCCAGCCGGTAGGCGTAGCGGCCCGTAGGCGTAGCGGCCCGTAGGCGTAGCGGCCCGTTGTGACGATCAATGCGTCGACGAGGTCGCCACCGAGTCGATCGCCCAGCCATGCCAGGTGGCGTACGTCGGCGCGTCGTCGATCGTTTCGGCCAGTTTGACTTCGACCGCCACGATTCGGCCGTCGCTCCGCTCCACGACCAGGTGGACCTCACGTTCGCCGCCTTTCGTGCGGAAGTGGAAGACGCGGCCCTCGGCGGCCTGGGCGAAGACACGGACGCACAGCGTCGCCTGCGACTCGAACAGCGCACCCAGAAAGGTGCCGTCCCGGGGGACGACCTCGGGTCCTTCGCCCCGCAGAATGGCGCCGGCGTCGACGCCGGTCAGGCGGGCGGCGAGGTCGGGTCGGCAAGTTCGTGCTTTCGGTGCGCCGGCCAGGACGGTTCAGTTCAGCGTTCAGATGGCCTCGTGTCGGCGCCAGGCGGGGGGACGGGATCGAGGATCCAGATGCGCTCGAAGGCGTTGCGGTACGGGATCGTCATGGTCTTGGCCGCCTTGGCGTCCTCGCCGCTCGTTGCCGCGTCGCGAATCTTCTCGTACGAGGCGGTGGTCGATGTCGCGGTGACGTAGGCCCGGAGCCACCGGCGTGGCGCAGCCCATGCCGGGGAAGCCTCCAGCAGGATCTCGGCGGTGTAAGTCCTCCAGGATCACCGTGGTGGTCTCCTCGAGTTGAGGACGCTGCCCGGCGAGAAGAGCCGCCGAGCGCCGAGCGTCGGGTCCTCCACGCCCCGCTCTCCAAGGGTGAGCGACCGCATGCGCAGCGCAACGATCCGCCCCGCCCCCAGTGGGTTGGTTTCGAGGTGGGCGTCGCCGACCCGGTCAGGATCAACCGTCCCGGGCTCGGGTCGTCGTCGACCGCCCCGGCCGACCAAATCCGACGATGGCGGGTATCGCTGCCATTCGTCGATCACCACCCGGTGCAGAACCACTCCCCAGCCGCGACGGTTGCGCCCGAACGATCTCGAGGACGGCGAGGTTGTCGAGCTTCACGACACAGAGCCGCCCCGACGATGCCGGTGCGCCGTGGATGTCTTGCCGACGCCTCCTACGGTGGGTCGACCGTCGACCCCGGTTCCGTCCACGAGAAAACCCGTGAGCGGAACCGGGGCCTTCGCCGTGCCGTTGCCGTACCTGCCAGTGGCGCGGGGTCAAGGGAGGGAAGGGGGAAGGGGACCCCTATCCTCGCCTCCTGCTACTGCTGGCAGTACGTCGACGGCTCGGCCGGTGTGCCCACTGGCCGGTTGACCAGGGGGCTGCAATCGATGGAGTTGGCGTGGCCCAGAACGGTGTTGCCGCCCTTGGCCTTCCGGTCCTGGCCGATGATCTCGAGGATGTTGCCGATATCAGACCTGATCGACTGGGCGATGGCCAGGATGCCCTGCGCCTTCTCGTTGGTCGCCACCAACCGGCCGTCGATCGACCGGGCCACCTCGAGGATGGCCGAGAAGTTCCCGAGGATGCCCTTGGCGGACCCGTTGATCTCGCCGACGTGGCCGCCGATCGTGTCGACTGCGGTGTTGATGCTCTTGGCTTTCCCGTCGATGGAGGTGGCCTTCTCGTTGATCGAGTGGGCCGTCTGGTTGATGCTCGTCGCCCGCTCGCCGATCGAGTCGACCGACGTGTCGATCGACGAGACGGAACCCACGATGCCGGACGCACTCTGGTCGATGCCACCCGCCGACCCGGCGATCTGTTCCAGCTGCCCCGGGAGCGGTTCGGCCGCGGCCAGGATGTCCTTGGCGATTTTGCGGGTCTCCTGGACAAGTTCCACGGCGTTGGTGTCGGTGTCGATGTCGGACACGTTGTGGGTGATGAACGCGACCTTCTTGTCGATCTGCTTCGCCCGGATCAGCGTCCCCGTCAAGCACACGAGAGCGACCACGGCCCACAGCGCCACGAAGATGAAGATCGCCGGGCCGAGGCCGAGCCTCGCCAGCACGCGGTTACCCATCACGGCCCCCTAGCACTGTCCGGGGCCGAGGCGGCCGCAGATGCTGGTCAGGTGCTTGTTGACCTCGACGAGGCTCGGGAGAACGTTCCCGGTGTCGGCCTTCACGCCGTCGAACAGGACACCGTTGATGGCCGCCACCCGGCCGAGGACGTCGGCGGTGCCGTGGTCATGACCCACGCCCTGGATCGACGCCGCCGTCGTGTTGATGCCCTTGACGACGTCGAGCACGTTCCCGAGGACGTTCGAGGTGTCGACGAGAGAGCCCGAGATGGTCCCAAGCGTGCCCGACGTCCCGCTCAAGGTACCGGAGATGTTTCCCAGGGTCCCGGAGATGTTCCCGAGGGCGCCGGACGTGTTGACCAGCGAGCCGGAGATGTTACCCAGCTTGCCCGACGTCCCCTTGAGGGTGGAGTCGATCGTGCCGAGGGAGCCCCTGATCGAACCGAGCGAGGCGATGATCTGATCCGCCTGAGCCGGGATCGGTTTGAGCGTCCCGTCGATAGAGCCGAGAGTCGTGTTGACGTCGGCGATGTGGGCCGGCAGGGGCTGCACGTCTCCGCCGGCACCGACGACCGCCGAGGAGGCCTCGGCCAGGTTTCCGTCGATCGCTTTGAGGGCGGACACGATGCCGATGAGGTAGCCGATCACGACGACCACGACCGCCGCCCCGGTGGCGATCCAGATCCACATCCAGGCCGTGAGCGACCAGTCCTGGCCGATGCTGCGGACCGGGACGCGAGTTGGGTTCACTACCGTCATGAGTTCCTCCCCCCTTCTCAGCCGCAGCCGTTGTTTCCGGCGGCGCCGCCGACCTTGCGGTCGATGCAGGCTGCGGTCTGGTTGGCTTCCCTCGCCTGGACGAGGATGTTGCCGGTGTCGCCCTTGATCGCGTTGGCGATACCGATCGTTGAGTCCAGCGCGGCGTTGACCTTGGCCACGTCGGAGTCGACCTGCCGCAGCGTCGCCAGGATCTCGACCGCCTCGGAGTTGATGCCCTTGGCGGTGGCGTTGATCTTGCCTGCCGTGCTCTGGACGGCTCCCGCGGTGGTGTTGATCTTCCCGGCGGTTCCGTCGATCGCGCCGGCCGTCGTGTTGATCTTCCCGGCCGTGACGTTGATGTCGCCGGCGGTGGCGTTGATCTTCCCGGCCGTGCCGTCGATCTCGCCGGCGGTGCCCTTGATCGAGGCGGCGAGCTCGTCCAGCGAGCTGGCCAGGCCGCCGATCTCGCCGAGCTTACCCTCGAGAGGAGAGGTGGTCTCGAGGATCGACGACGCCGTCTCGTTGGTCCGACCGAGCTGGATCACCGAATCGGTGGCCAGGTTGATGCCCCGCCCGGTCTTGGCGATTCTCTCCGCCTTCGTGTTGATGTGATTGGCCGTCATCAGCGTCTGGGTCAGCAGCACCACAGCGATGAGCAGCGGCGGAATCACGCCCAAGAAGGCGATCAGCACCTTGGAGTCAGTTACGCCCCGCTCGTCTTCGGCGAGCCGGTCGGGCATCCACTGCCTTTTCTTCACCCGGATCTCCTTCCCGTTCCGTGAGAGTGGGACGAATCCCCCCTCCATCCCGCCGTCAACGTCAGGAGCCGCCAGCCGGAGCTCAGCCTCCGGACACCTGCCGATCGGTCGAAGATGAATCCCCCTGGTCGATGGGGCTTAGAGCATTAGGGCACTCACTTCGAAACGGTGGTACCTCCGTTCGGAGGGGACAGTGCCCGGGATGGCCCTCGCCGCTCGGGCAAGGGCGGGCCGGTGGGCCATTGTCGACCTGGACCGGGCCGTCGAGTGCTTCGCTGACCATCTCGCCGGCCGAATCGACGGAATCCCGAAGGGATCCGGAATGGGCAGCAGCCATCACCGGCGTTGACGAGGCGACGATCCGGGATCTGGCGCGGCGGATCGCCGGGCAGCGCAGCGTGATCAATGCGAGCTTTTCCGTCCAGCGTGCCAACCATGGGGAGCAGACCTACCGGATGGCCGTGACGCTGGCCGCCCTCGCCGAGTCCGACTGACCAACCCGGCGGGGGATTCGGTGCAGAGCTCGGAACCTTCCAGATCGGGGTGCGGCCTAGCGGGCCTTCGGTTGCTGTCTTGCCCCAAGGGCAGAATGCGGTCCTCACCGGGTGAGGTCGGCAGCGGCAAGACCGAGTCCGTCCGAACCAGATCAGCGGATCACCCTGCGCTACGACATGGGTCACCTGGTGCACCGCCTGGGTGACCTCGTCGCCGAACACGCATCGGAGTTCGCTCAGCTCGAGGCGCTTGACGTTGTCCACCACCACCCATCTTCACGCTTGAGAGTGAGCATCACGATCCCGGTCAGGGCTGCCGTCACGCGCCGAAAAAGATGAGGTCGCCTTCAAGCTGGACCAGTCTCGCTCTGACAGATGATTTTGACACCTCATCCACTTCGACTACAGCCCAAGGGAAGCCGCCAAGCGCCTACCTCTAACGAGAAATAAGCGGGGCGGAATAGGGCATGCCTGTTCCGTCCGCATAGATCACGGGGACGCGAAGCTTGTTCGACTGCGTATCGGCGCCTGTTGCAGCAACAGCGAGCCCGACACCGACACCAGCCAAGAGCGGGACCAGGACCAGCAAAAGCCGACTCACTTCAGCCTCCCTCACAATGCACCCGACACGGACCGACCTTCATGCTCGATCCGTTGGCGCCAACCCACGGTTGACTACTGAGTCTGAGTCCACAACCACTTCAACTGCACGCTAAGGCGGACGGCTTTACGCCGGCACCTCCACCTGGAGGTTCTTCGATGGCTTCGATCACTTGTAGCGATAGATCGCGAGCGAGCGATCCGATCGGCTGTCGCTTTGCACCGAAACACAAGCTGTGAGGCCGGATGAGATGCGCCGCGACTGCGACGCTCATTTTTGTATGCCTATGCCAGCTTCGTGGGGCCAGGTGACCGCTGGCGGATTCAACGGGTCGACGCAAGAAGCCCGGCGAGCTTCTGTGACGGCTTCATGAATCCGAGGGTCTTGCGAGGACCGTTGTGAACGCCTGGCGAACGTTCCTGGAGGACGTTGACACAGAATTCGCCCAACACCAACGCTTCAAACAAGGTCTGTTCGGTCCGGCTTGACGGCGCTCCTTCAGGGATGACACGACCGGCGCTCTCTCTTCGACCGCTCTGCCGAGGCCATGAGGTCGTCCAAGTACGACGCGACGGCGCGATCGGTGTCCGCCGTCGCTTGCCGATCCCCGCTGTCCGGAGCGGGCCTCGAAAGAACACGGACAGTGGGTCGGGGCGGACGTCACCACGCCGTCGAGTCACCTCGCCTTCGGCTCAGGGTGCGTCCCTGATTCAGGACCCGAAGATGATTTCGGCCGCCCTGCGTGCCGCTTGGCGCCGCATCCCTGGGACAACGTGCTGATAGACGCGCAATGTCATGGCGGGGTCAGCGTGACCGAGGCGCTCGGCCACGATTCGAACGGGTGTGCCGGCTTGGAGAACGGTCGCGTGGCTGTGCCTAAGACCGTGAAAGTTGAGCACAGGGAGCCCGGAGTCCCGGACCGCCCGCTCGAAGTCGCCGAAGACAGAGTGCGGATGCAACCGGCGGCCGAACTCGTCGATGAACACGGAGGCCGATTCGACCCACTCTGGACAGCAGGGCGACCAGCGGGGCGGGTTCGGCGGACTCCGCGGCGGGTGGAGCCGGCCGGGGGCCGGGACGGCGACGGAACTGCTCCGGGTCGGGGATCCTTTCGCCGGCGGTGACCGCCGCCACGGCGGCCCGGAGCCAACCGTCGATGTCGTCCCAGGGCTGGAACGAGACCTCCTTGCGGTCGCGGCATCCCCGGCGGGGCGGAACGCTGGCGATGATGCGGTTCCCTTCCTGCTTCCGGCTGCCGGTGAGTGGACGGCCGGCCATCAGGAGTCCCTCCGGGGCGCGAGTGCGGCGATGACCTCCCGCAGCGTCTTGAGGGGGTCGCGTCCCGGTCTTTGATCCGGTCCTGGAGGTGTTCGATCTGGCTCCTGAGCTGCGCCGCCTCCTGCCGGGCCCGGCCGGGTTCGTCAGCGGCCGGCCCGCCGCCGGCGAGACGGAAGTCAGGGCCCGGGCCGCGTTCGTGCTGGTCAGAGACATCTTCAGGTCATCCGCCTCCTGGGTTCCCGTGTGCGCTCGTGCGCGCCCGTAGGGTCCTGGGGTTGTGACAAAAGTTGTGACAAGGCGCCGGTGACAGCGCCGGTTACGGCCTCCGGGGTTACGGCGCCCTGCGGGGACGGATGGGCACCGATCTATCGCCGTCGTCGTCGGCACGAGTGGGGACGAACACTTCGAATATTGCGAATACTGCGAATCTGTGCAGGCTGGGAGGGTGAAGAGAGAGAGAGAGAGAGACCGAGGTGAGGAGGCGGGGATGGCGGCGCTGGCGCGGCTGGTGAACGAGCTTATGGTGCCCGATCCGGGCGAGGCCAGCCCTCGCGGCCGAGGCTCTCGGGCGGCTCACCGAGTTCCTCCGCGCCCATCCCACACCAACGTCCCGGGTCCGGCTGTGCAGTGAGGAACCTGGCGCCGATACGCAGATTGTCGTCCCCTCGTTCGTGCTCTCGTTCCTCATCGAGGTGCTCGCCCAGGTGGCCAACGGGAACGCCGTCACGGTGGCTCCGGTGCACGCCGAGCTCACCACCCAGCAGGCGGCGGATCTGCTCAACGTGTCGCGGCCGTTTCTCATCAAGTTGCTCGAGGATCGCCAGATCCCCTACCGGCGGGTCGGCAACCGCCGCAAGGTGCTCCTCACCGACCTCCTCGAATACAAGCGCAAGGACGACGAGTACCGGCGCAGCATCGCCGACGAACTCGCCCGGGAAGCCCAGGACCTCGGCCTCTATTGATTCAGCCAGGCTCTGGTGAGCTTCATCGTCGTCTTGACGCTTGCCTCTGCGCCCACCTCAGTCTGGGACCCGGAGCCACGGGCAAGGATGGGAGCGTCGGTTCCGGACCCAAATTGGTGCGGCAACAGTGAAAGGTGGCGTAGCCTGAGTTCCATGAGCGGTTGGTCGCTAGTCGAGCAGGTCGCTGAGCGGCTCCGTAGCATCGGAGATCTGCCTGGCGGTGGGAGGATCGGCGGCTTCTGGATTCGTCCCGATCCTTACCTCGACCGGGAGGAAGCTGTGGTGCTTGTCCTTGACCTGCTCGAGGACGTGAGCGGCGTGGACCTGGTGGCGGCGAGCACGAGGGCGGCCGTTGCCAAGTCGGTCGACGTCAGCGAGCGCGTCGCCGGGGTGCTCGGCGACATCATCCCAACCTCATGCCGGTTCGCGTCGAGTAAGGATCTGAAGGCGCTGGGGCCCCCGCTTGACCCCCAGGCGTTCCATCCCCTCGACGACGCAGCCTGATCGTTGACTCTGGCGGACGAGACGCTCGCCCTCGGGGTCGAGTTGCTCCGCCTCAGCGGCTCACCGAGCCGGCCCCGTCAGATCACACTCCGGAAAGCCGTTCACTGCGCGTACTACGCCGCGTTCACCGCGCTGTGCGAGGAGTGGGCTCGTACCTTCCAGGTGGCGGCCAGGCCGACCGCATCACGAATGCTGGACCACGGCGTCGTGAAGACCGCTTGCGGCCAGATTGCTCAAGGGACGTTCAAGAGCGGAGCGATCTGCCCCCGGGACCTCGTTGTCTGCGCGCGGGTCCTTCCAGAGCTGCTCGACGCCCGCTTCGACGCCGATTACGACTCAACTGCTCGGTTCAACTCAAGCCAGGTCCTCCTCCTCCTCGGACAGGCCGAGTTCGTCGTCCGAGCGCTGCGCGCCGCCCGGAGCATCTGCCGGCCGGAACTGCACCTGTTCCTCCTCCAGTGTGCGGGGGCGAAGCGGTAGACGCTGGCCGAGCACTTCACCCCAAGAGCGACTCGCCGAGCTCGGACTCCGATGGTCCAGTGATGTCAAGGCCCGCTGCCCGCGCATACGGCATGATCTTGGGCATCGCCGATTCACCGACGCATGCCGAGCTACTCGCCGAACTGGACGAGCTGCGCGCCGAGAACGCCCGGCTTCGCGGCCTGCTCGGCCTCGATGCCCGAGCCGATGGCCTCGCCGACAGGGGGTGGTCGCCGACGTTGTTCGCCTCGCACACGGCCACTGCCGAGGCGAAGCCGGTGGTGGACCGGTCGTCGCCTCGGGCGGCGAAGGTGGCCCTGTTTCGATCCTTGTTCGCTGGCCGGGAGGACGTGTACGCGCTGCGATGGGAGAACAACCGGACGGGGAAGGCTGGTTGGGGCCCGGCTGTACGGGGCGGGTGGGTCAACGCCCGCCGCCCCGACCGCGAGTATCTGCCGTTCACCGATGAGGTCGCCGAGGCACACCTCGCCGGCGAGGTCCACGCCGGCCTCTATCCCCTGCTCCGGGGTGACGCCTGCCGGCTCCTGGCCTGCGATTTTGACGGCGCCGGGTGGGTGCTCGACGCGTTGGCCTATCTCGACGCCGCCCGGGCGGCTGGGATCCCCGCGGCGCTGGAACGCTCCCGCTCGGGTGACGGCGCCCATGTGTGGGTGTTCTTCACCGGCCCGGTTCCCGCCGCGGCGGCGAGACGGATCGGTGTCCATCTCCTGCGGGAGGCGATGGACGTCCGAGCGGAGCTGGACCTGGCCAGCTACGACCGGCTGTTCCCCACGCAGGATTTCATGCCGAAAGGGTCGTTCGGGAACCTCATCGCCTTGCCCCTCCAGGGTGCTTGCCGCAAGCGGGGCATGACCGTATTCCTGGATCCGACGACCCTCGAGCCCTACGAGGACCAGTGGTCGTTCCTCGCGTACCTCGACCGTCTCGCACCTGACGCGGTCTCCGCCATGGCCGAGGCCTTCGGTGAGGTGGCCACCGGGCCGGATGCGGCGCCCTACCGGAAGGCTCGCATCTCGGCCAGCGCTCCGAAGCCTCCCCCCGAGATTCCCGCTCGGACGGGCGCCATGCTGGGAATCGATCGGATCGGGGTGCCACCTGCGCTGCTCGCCGCCCTCAAGCACGCCGCGTCCCTCCACAATCCCGACTTCTACAAGCTGGAGCGGTTGCGGAAATCGACCTGGAACACGCCCCGGTTCATCCGCAGCTACCGGGAGACCCTCGACCAGCTGCTCCTCCCCCGGGGCCTCCACGACAAGGCCCGGGCCATCGTCGCCGAAGCCGGAAGCACGCTCCGCGTCGTCGACGCGCTCGCCAGCCCCGCTCCGATCGATGTCATCCTCCGGGCTACCCTGACACCAGAGCAGGCCGCCGCCACCGATGCCATCGTCCGCCACGACCTCGGGATGCTCGTGGCCGAGCCGGGCTCGGGCAAGACGGTGGTCGGGTGTGCCGTCATCGCCCGGCATGCAGCACCGACCCTGGTCCTCGTCGATCGCAAGCCGCTCGTCGAGCAGTGGCGGGACCGGCTCGTCACCCACCTCGGCCTCACGACCCGCCAGATCGGCCAGCTGGGCGGCGGGCGCACCCGGACCACCGGCATCGTCGACGTGGTCATGGTCCAGAGCCTCACCCGGCGGGACGACATCGGCGAGATCACGGCGGGCTACGGGCTGGTCATCGTCGACGAATGCCACCACGTCCCGGCCGTGACCTTCGAGCGGGCGGTCCGCGACATTCCCGTCCGGCGCTGGCTCGGGCTCACCGCCACCCCCTACCGCCGCGATGGCCTCCAGGCCCTCATGGCCATGCACTGCGGCCCGGTACGCCACCGGATGGCACCCCGACCCGGAAGCGCCCTGCGGGCCCTCGACCTTATCGTCCACCACACCGGCCACAAACCGGCCCATGACGGCGTGCACATCCAGTCGATCTACCGCGGTCTCGTCGAAGACACCGACCGCACCCGGGCGATCTGTGATGACATCGTCGCCGCCGTCGACGCCGGCCGGAACTGCCTCGTCCTGACCCGCTGGACGGAACACCTCGACCTCATCGTCGAGACGCTCACCGATCGCAGCGTCGAACCACTCGTGCTCCACGGCAAGATGGGCAAGAAGGCACGAACCGCCGTCACCCGCCGGCTCGCCGAGCCCCGACCCGACGGTGGTCTCCTCCTCGTGGCCACCGCCAGCCTCATCGGCGAGGGCTTCGACTGCCCCCCGTTGGACACGCTGTTCCTGGCCTTCCCCATCAAGTTCAAAGGCAACGTGGTCCAGTACGTCGGCCGCGTCCTGCGTCCCACCGATACCAAGACCCGGGTCGAGGTCCACGACTACGTCGATAGCCTCGTCCCCGTCCTCGCCCGCCAACACGACGAACGCCGCGCTGCCTACGCCACCCTTGGCTTCGACGTCCCCCGCCTCCGGCCACACCTCGATCGAAGGGGCGGCACCCGAGGCGCGCCGAGCGCAGGAGACAGACGAGATGGATGATCCCATTGATGACCTGATCGACGACATCACCGTCGACGCCTACGGTCCCGACGAGCAGCTCTGGGCCTTCCGTCAGGTCTTCGAGGACAACGCCCGCTTCCCGTTCGCCGGGCACGTCGTCGGCGCCGAGGTCCAAGTCGACATGGTTGACTATGACGGCGACGACTTACGCGGTCTCGTCGCGGTATGCGAGCGCGATGGCCGGCGCCACACCGTGTCGCTCCTCGACGTGACACTGCCGGGATCCATTGACCCCGACACGGCGCGACTCATCCAGGCCTACCGTCGCTGGGCGGGAGCCGATCCACGGCCACGCCGATCGGCGCGCCGGACCCGCTGACAGGGCCGAAGCGTGGCAAGCCGACGTGCCCGAGCGCGAGCCAGTGTGTTGGGGCGCTTGAACCCCTCCGAGCAGGCCGACGTGCTTGCCCTCCTGCTGGCCGAACGACCGGAACTGCGCGGCGACGCCGAACGGCTTGCCGCCCGCTACCTCGAGGAGGTCTCGCCAGAGGCCGTCGCCGAGGAGGTCGTCTGGGCGCTGGAGAACCTTTCGATCAATGACCTCGCCGGCCGGGCCGGTCGCCAACCCGGACGCGGTTACGTCCACGAGAACGAGGCCGCGTCGGAGCTCCTCGACGAGGCGCTCCGGCCGTTCGTCGACGACATTGGCCGGCGGGTGCAGCTGGGCATGGCCCCGGCGGCCGCGTCGGTCGCGCTCGGCATTCTGGCCGGGCTGTTCCAGTGCCGAGACCCTGAAGACGGCACGGTGCTCGCCTACGCCGGCGGCTCCGACGCGGTCAGGGAGACGGCCGACTGGGTGGTGGCAGAGGCCAGGAAACACGGCCTGGAATTCTCCCCGGCTGACCTGGACGCGGTGTGTCCGGACTGGCCTGCGCTGGGCTGAGCGTCAGGCGCCGCAGCACCGCTTGTATTTGCGGCCGCTGCCGCAGGGGCAGGGGTCGTTTCTACCTACCTTCGGGGCGGCCCGCCGGACCGGGCCCGCGTCGACGATGATCCAGCCTGTCTCCCGGTGCCAGGCGCGCCGCTCGGCCTCGAGCGCCCGCAGATCTGCCTCGCGGCCCGGGATCCCGCTGAACAGCTCGCCGAGGCGATCGTAGGCGGCGACGACGTTCTCGGGGTCACCGGCCCGGCGAGCCAGCGCCACCGCCTCGCGGAAGTGGGTCTCCGCGCCGCCGACATCCCCCAGCGCCGCCAGCGCGTCGCCGGCGTGGATACGGGTCCAGGTGTCGGTCGGGAACTCGGCCAGGTTCCGAGCCAGCCGGTCCCGGGCTTCGCTCTCCCGTCCGGCCTCGGCCAGGATCACCCCCACGTCGTGGCCCATCACCATGTGCAACTCGGGGAACGCCTCAGCGAGCGCGTCACCCACGGCGACGGCTTCGTCCACTAGGCCCCGCCCGGCCAGGTTGAGCGGGAAGCAGGAGAAGAAGTCGATGAGGCCCCAGTCCTCCTCGTCGAAGGCCGCGGCGAGATCGTCGGGCCGACCGGCGAAGTGGGCGGTCAACTCGAGCACCGCCTCGACGTCCCGGCGCAGGTCCCCGTCGGTGCCGCCGCCGAGGTCGGACGCCTCGGCGGCCCGGCGCAGCCGGAGCCGCAGCCCGTTGGGCAAGTGGGGCCGCTCCATCGCCTGACAGGCCGCACCGATGGCTGACCAGCCGTCCGGGTTGCTCAGCTCCGCTCGGCTCAGCCGGGCGCTGGTCACCGCCCCGGCTTCCTGCTCATGCCGCGGGCACATCGCGGAGCGGTGGTCGCCGAGATCGGCGGGAAACCCGAAGCGCCGCCCGCCACACGCCGGGCAGCCCGCCTCGGGCTCCGCGCTGGCGGAAAGCTCCACCAACGACCGGTCGAGATCAACCGGACCGAAGACATCCTGGGCGAGGTCCTGGACAGCGCCCAGCCCCATCGGCTCCCACCCCCCCGACACCATGGCGACCGCAGGGACGGCGACGTCCAGGTCGACAATCGCAGCCGACAACAGACCGGGTGCGCTCCCTTCGTGCACCAGCTCTGGGTAGCGGCCCCTGACGATCTCGTCGCGGTACCGGCCCGCCACCCGAACAGCGGCCCGGCCGAGCTGCCCGAGAGCGGCTCCCAAAGGCATCTCGCTCGCCTTCGCCATCATCTCGAGGTTCCACAACGGCAGATGGAGAACGATCTCCCAATTGTCCCCGCCGTTCGTGGTGGCGAAAAACAAATCCCGGCCGTCCAGCCAGTCGAACGGGTCCCAGGTGATCAAGAACACCCGAAGCCGCTCGGCCGCCTCCTTCTCTTCAGGAACGAGCCCCTCCCAGGTGAGCCTCAGTTCGAGCAGCGACTTGTCGCCGACCGGCGCCGCCTCGATGGCGCTCCGGACATCCGCTGGCAAGCCCTTGTGAACGTCGACCACGAACGCCACGATACGGCGCCGTTGCGACCAGGCGCATAGCGCCGGTGACCGGGACGGCTGGCGGCGGAGCCAGGTGCTCTTCGGGTTGCCGCTGAACCCCGGGTCAGGCTGACTTCCGAGCTTTCGGGACACTCTTCGAAGGTTTCGCGTCGGAGGACTTTACACCCAGAAGAGGGATCCGGCGATTGCCCTTGACCACGGTCACCTGGAGCTTGCCGCCGAGCGCGTCGACGTAGCGCTCCAGCACGTCGATCGTGACGTTCCTGGCCTTTTCGATCGCGGCCACACGAGGTTGTTTGACTCCGAGACGCTCGGCCAGTTCTCGTTGCGACAGGCCGGCCTGTTCCCGTAGCGCCGTCAGACTGGCGGCGAGGCGGAGCTCGTCTTCGATCTCGGCGACCCGCTCATCCGCCCCGGGTGCTTCGAGGACCTTCTTCTCCCACTCCTTCAGACTCATCTCCGCCCTTCACCTTTCAAGCCTCGAGTCTTTCAGGGCGCCGTTCGCTTCGTACCGCCCCGCTTCGCTTCGATAGCCGCCTGGTGCTCGTCGAAACGGTCCTCGGCGATCGGCACGTTGATCTCGTACCACTCCGCCCAGTTCTTGCTCTTGTCCCCACCGACCAGCAGGATCGCCCGGCGCTCCAGGTCAAAGGCGAACAGCACCCTGATCTCCGTGCGACCTTGTCAATCCCGGCCGAAGCTCCTTCATATTGGCGTGGCGACTGCCCTTGATCGTGTCGACCATGGCCGCCCGAGCGTCGGCCCGACGTTCTCGAAGGACCCGGATCGCCGCGAGCAGTGCCTCAGCATCCGACTGCTCCAGTTCCTCCACCCACACCTCACAAGCCGGGTGGAAGTCGACGGACCAGCCAGCATCTCGATAATAATACTGTTATCGCTGGAGCTCGGCAATCCCCATTTTGGGTCGCCGCGTCCTTGGCGCGGGCCACGTTGTGGTCGCCCGGGAGCGCTGGCGACGCGACGCCTGAGAAAGCGCCCGGATCAGCCAGGCTCGACATGCTCGTGGTGGCGATCTCGCCCGTCAGCCATGGGCCTCGGCCAAACCAGTCACGAGGGCCCGCTAAGCGTCTTTCATCGGCAATTCTCGTTCCACACAGAGCCGGCGCGAGCGGCTCGCCGCTGCTGGCACCGCCGACGCGGCCTGACCGAAAGCGGCTCGCTCGTTTTGGCCTGGCTGTTCGAGACGGACCGCCGCAGCGTGCTCTCCCTAGCCGGGCCGGGTGACGCACCGAGTCGGGGCATCTCCGCTGAGGACGGTCATCGGGGTTCCCGGATGGCTCGTGGGCAGCGTCGCGAGAACGCGGCCCTCGAGCGGATCGTCGGGGTCAAGGGCACTCAGGATGATGTCCGCCCAATCCGCCCGTGGGCACGGTTGCCCAGCCAGAAGCGGGCAGCCTCCAGGGGCGGCATGCGGCCCGGCGCAGAAGTCGAGGATGTAGTCCTCCGGATCGAGCAGGCCGGCCAGAAACCGGTGCCAGCTTGAATGCGGATCTTCCACCAACACCCGTTGCGGG
Organism: Actinomycetota bacterium; assembly: GCA_040756995.1. GTDB lineage: Bacteria > Actinomycetota > Acidimicrobiia > IMCC26256 > BP-133 > BP-133. Next base: position 62,329 of record JBFLYK010000030.1, read on the forward strand.
CCTCTCCGCCAGCGAAGCATCGTCCCCTCCTTCGTCGCCCGGGCCACGGCCCACCCCGTCCGGACCGACGCCGCCGGGCCTGCGGATCCATCCTCCTAACGAGCGGTGCCTCCCCCCAGGGCCGAAGGTCACATCGCTTCCGGACCAACGGCTCCCAGCTGAGGTCCTCGTCGAAGCGGCACGACCCCGCTGGCGGCATGACCGGCGCGCCCGAGCGCCGCTGGATGTCAGGTAAGGAGGAGATCGGCGACACTCCGCCGGACCCCCTTCCGCTCGGAGTCACCGAACCGGAGCACCGCCGAGGGTTCGCTTGTCGAAGCCGGTGACGACCCCCCACTTCAAGGACACGGCGAGGTCGTCGGCATGGAGGACGAGGCCGGAGTGTTGCTGCCCCTGCTGATCGGTCCATTGCTCTTCGCGTAGGTCGCCGCTCGCGATGACCCGGTCGCCTTTCCTCACGCTCTCGGCGGCGTGGTCGGCGAGCGGGCCCCAGATCGTGACGTTGAGGAAGGTGGGCTCGTCGTTGCGCCAGCCGCCGTCATGGTCGGGGATGCGCCGGTTTACGGCGATCCGGGTCGTGGCCACGGAGCGGCCGCCATCGGTGACGCGGTGGTCGAGATCCCGGGTGAGGTTACCGGCGACGGTGATCGGGACGCTCATGTTCTCCTCCTGGCGTCGATGTGTCGCGCTACTACTGGCGGGTCGCGCCAGCAGACGCCATGGCCGATCTGGGCATCAGCGCGCGGGCAGTCTGCGGTAGCACGGCCTGGGATGCCGGGGCCGGGCCGAGGTCGAGGCGGAATCGGTCGCCTACTCCTCGTGTGCAGCGCCGCCGAGCTCCCCAGCGACGGCTATAGCTTCCCCTACGTCGCCGGATGGGCTGAGTCCCCCGAGGTGGTGCGGGCCACGGCCGAGGCGGTGATCGGCTGCGCCCGCCGCATCCTCGACGCCGCCGGCCTGCTCGAGGCTGAGGTAGCAGCGTGAGCCTCCGCCAGTCGCTGATCTGCCCCGGCTGCGGCGCCCAGTGCGCCGCGGCCGTGGCCGCCGCCCACGGCTGGACAGGGCACACCTGCCCGAAGTGCCCTCCCACCCCGACGCCCAGCGACCCGCATCCCCTGGCCGTCGCCTTCGCCTGGTGGCCCGACTACCCCGAGGCGCACCCTGACGCCCGCGCCGTCTACACCGCCACCTGCGGCTGTGGCTGGTCCGTCGCCGCCGGGAGCGAACACCACGCCTGGCACGCCGCCTGGGACCACGCCGGGGTCTTGGACGCCTGGGCGGCCCGGCCTCTCCTCGACCGGCCCCGCCCCGACGCCGGGCCCCGCGACCGCCGTCGGATGCGCTGGGAGATCGATGCCGCCCGGCTACCCGGGGTCCCCATGCGCACTCTCATGGCCTGTCGCGACGACGGCAGCGGCCGCCGGCGCCATCCTTGCCGGGGTGTCGTGCCCGCCGGGTCCGGCCCGGCCGAGCTGTGCGCCTGCCCGTGCCACGCCGGCCCCGACGGCGAACCGGACCCGTGCCAGCACTGCGGCGCAACGATCGGCCACCTCGGCCGCTGCCCGACCTGGGGTCCGCCCCGACACGCCCCCCGCCCGCCTGAGGCGCAACCCACGCTCTTCTGATTCCCGCCCTGCCAGGGTTCGTCCCGGATCAGGTCGCCAAGGTGTCCCCGTCTCCCTGACAGCCCACCGAGCCGAACCCGACACGCCTGGACTTCCCCGATGCTCCGCACCGGCATCCACCGTCCAGCCGGACCCGCCGCGATCCCGGCAAGACGCGACCCACGAATCGGTAAGCGCTGAGTGCCCTCCCGTTCCAGCCTCATACAGACTTGCAGGTGGCGGAGCCACCTTGCTCCGGGCGCCGTCGCGTCAAGCGGGGTGGGCCCGCCAGTAGTAGGGCATGGTGGCCGACCTGGCGGTGCTCGTCGATCCGAACTATCCCCTGCGCGAGATCACCCATGACGCGACCGACTACTACCTGCGCAAGGGGGAAGCGCCGGGGCGCTGGGCCGGCTCCGGTGCAGCGCTGCTCGGTCTGACCGGGGAGGTCCTGCCCCAGGAGTTGCACGATCTCTTTGCCGGCAAGGACCCCCGCACGGGCCGCTACCTCACGCCGGCCCGGGGCAGCTCGGCGCGGGCCGCCGCCCGGGCTGGCGACGAGGCGATCGATGTGGCCGCCGCCGCGGCCCGCCTCGGCATCTCTGCTGACGCCGTCCGGCGCAGGCTCCAGCGGGGCACCCTGGCCGGGGAGAAGACGGCCCGGGGCCACTGGCGGATTCCCGCCGCCGCCGTCGACGCTCACCTCAGCGGAGCGCCGGAACCGTCGTCGCCGGGTCCGCTGCCGGTCCCCGGTCCCGACGGCTGCTTTGGCATCAACGACGCCGCCCGCCTGGCCGGGGTGTCCCCCTCGTATCTGAAGCGCATCGCTGCCGGGGCACCTCCGGCGGGCACCACCCATGAGGACGGGCGGGCGGTGCAGTACCTGGTGGCCCACAAGGACGACCGGCAGCGGTGGCGCGTCGCGCCCGACGAGCTCAAGCGGTTCATGGACGCTCGCCGTCCCGCTCGGGCTGTTCCCGCCTACGACCTGGTCACCCGGGCGCCCAAGTCCGTGTCGATCCTCCACGCCCTGGGCCATCTCCTGCCCAAGGAGCGGCTGGCGGCGATGGGATTGCCGACCAACGTGGCCGAGCAGGTTCTCCTCGCCCACCACGCCGCCACGGCCGACGCCGTTGCCCTGCTGGAGCGTCACGCCGCCTTTGTCCGCGGTCCCGACGGCCGGGTCCCGGTCAAGGGGCTCGTGGTCGCGGCGTTCGACCACCGCTCTTCCCGGGAGGGTGATCCGCTGATCCACACCCACCACGTGATCGCCAACCTCGGCGAAGGGATCGATGGCCGCCGGGGCGCCCTGGACGGCAGTGCACTGTTCTCCTGGGCCCGCACCGCCGGCCACGTCTACCATGCCCGGCTGCGCCACGAGCTTCGCAGCCGCCTCGGTGTCGAGTTCAGCGCTCCTCACGAGGGCCTCGCCGACGTGGTCGGCGTGCCCCGGGAGCTGATCGACGAGTTCTCCGTTCGGTCCCACCAGATCGCCGCAGCGATGGCCCGGGTGGGAGCGTCGGGCGCACGGGCGGCCCAGGTCGCGGCCTTGGACACCCGGGCCGCCAAGGACGGCACCCACGCCCAGAGCCCCAACGAGCTGGCCACCCGGGCAGCCCGACTCCGGTTCGGCGCCGACGAGCTGGCCGACACCCTGGGACGCAGCACCGACCGGGCACTCGCCCCCGGTCGCCTGGGAGAGGTGGCCGCACGGCTTGCCGGCCCCGACGGGCTCACCGCCCGGGACACCCGCATCGGGCTGCGAGACGCCCTCTGCGGCTTCGCCGGGGCGCTGGCCGAAGGCGCCACCCTCGACGACCTCGAGGGGTGGGCGCGTCGGCTCCTCTCCGACGGGCGGCGCTTCGTCCCTGTAGTGGGCGGCCCCGCCCGGGCGGCGGGGCTCACCCGCCAAGGCGACGGACGCCGGGTCCAGCCGGCCTGGATGACCGAGCGCGCCTGGTCCACCCCTGAGCTCCTCACCCACGAGGCCGCCCTCCTCGACGCTCACCGCCACGGCCTGGGACCCGATGGGCAGGGCGTGGGTGCCGGGGTGGCCGACCCGGACGCCGTCGCCGCCGCCCTGGCCGCTCGCCCCACGCTGCGGGCCGAGCAGTCGGCCCTGGTGCGGCGGGTGACGTCCAGCGGCGTCGGCGTCGAGGTGGTGGTCGGCGGCCCGGGGACGGGCAAGACCTTCGCGCTGGGGGCGGCGGCCGAGGCGTGGCGGGCCTGCGGCTACCGGGTGGTGGGCGCCTCCCTCCAGGGCGGCGCAGCCGAGACCCTCGCCGCCCAAGCCGGCCTCGACGAGCGCCACACACTCGCCTCGCTGCTGGGCCGCTGCGACCGCCGAGGCGCCGCCTACCTGGACGGCGCCATTCTCATCGTCGACGAAGCCGGGATGGCCGGGACCCGCCAGCTGGCCCGTCTCGCCCGCTACGCCCGGGCGGCCGATTCCAAGCTGGTGCTCGTCGGTGACCCTGATCAGATCCCCGAGGTCGACGCCGGCGGCGCCTTCTCTGCCCTGGTCGCCGCCGCCGGCGAGCACCTCGTGGTCCTGGAGCAGAACCACCGCCAGGTCGATCCCGCCGACCGGGAACGCCTCGCCCTCATCCGGGAGGGCAAGGGATACGAGGTGCTGGCTTCGGCGGCGGCCCACGGGCGCCTGCACACCGCCGACGACGCCGACGGGCTGCGGGAGCGGCTGCTGGCCGACTGGCACGCCGACCCCGGCGTCATCGGCGCCGACAAGCTCCTCGTCGCCTTCACCCACGCCGAGGTCGAGCGGCTCAACTCCGCCGCCCGGGCCATCCTGCGGGCCGAGGGGCGCCTGGGCGACGAGAGCATCACCATCCGCTGCGCCGCCCCCGACCGGGTGGTCGATGAGCGAGAGCTGCGCCTCGGGGACCGGGTGCGGGCCACCCGCAACGACTGGGCGTTGGGGATCCACACCGGCCGGGTGGGGACCGTGGTCGCCCTCGACCGGGAACGCTTCGAGGTCCACGTCGAACTCGACGCCGACCATGACGGCCACGACCAGGAACAGCCGGCCCGGACCGTCACCCTCGGACGCGGCTACCTCGGCGAAGCGGAACTGACCGGCCCCTGGGGTGACCGGCGCACCCAGGGCCCGGGGCTGACCCACGCCTACTGCTCCACGGTCAATGCCGTCCAGGGCCGCACCTCGGCCCGGGCCTACGTCCTTGTCACCGAGGCGGGCCTGTACCGACAGGCCGCCTACGTGGCCCTGTCCCGGGCCCGTTTCGAGACGGTCCTCTACGCCCTCACCATCCCCGACGCCGGCGACGCCCACCACCACGACCGGGACGTCGACGAGCCCGACCCCACCGACACCACCGACATCGCCCGGGCCATGACCCGCGACCGGGCCCAAACCATGGCCAGCGCCAAAGACCCCCTCGCCAACGACATCGCCGAACTCGTCACCCTCCCGCCGGCATGGCTGGCCGCCCAACGCGCCGACCTGGCCGCCCGCCTCGGCGCCCCGCCGCCCGTCCGCTGGTCGTTGCCGTGCACCCGGGCCGCGCTCGCCGAGACCACGGGACTCCCACTCGAGGACCTCGAATCCCCTCGCCTAACCGCCGCCCTCGCCAACGCCCTTCGAACGGCCGGAGCGACCCCCGAGGCCGTCGCCAACCTCGTGTCGGCCGGGGTGCCTTCGGGATCCGACTCCATCGGCGCCGTGGTCCGCTCCGCGTGGGTGGCCGCCCGCAAGCTGACGTCCGAGACGCAGGCCAACCGGACGGGGGACGCCCGGGACTGGGAGCGGCTCGCACGTCTCGACAGCGCCATGGCCCGCCAACGCCAGCTTCGTCTCGCCCGCCTCGAGGCCACCGTGGACGGTCCAATCCCCGGCCTGCTCGGACCGGCTCGGGCGCATCCCGCCGGCCTGCGACCCTGGCGGCGGGCTGCTTCCGCTCTGCTCGATTACCGCGACGCTGCCGGACTGTTCGATACCGACCGGGGAGAGCCCGACCCCTGGACGCGAGCGCTGGACGCCCCGCCCGAAGAACCCGCCCTCGCCGCGCAGTACGACGCGGTACGGACGATCGTCGCCCACAGCCGAGCCGCCACCCTGTGCGCCGATGTCGCCCGTCATCTCCCGGGCGTCCCCGCCCGACCGGGTGCCGCCGTCGCTGCGCTCGCCGAACGGCCCCTGGTCGAACTCGACGCTGTTCTCATCGAGCTGCGTCGCCGAGTCGAAGAGCACACCCGTCGGGAAGGCATCGCCCGAGCAGCCAGAGCCGAAAGCGAGCGGGCAGCCGCTGCCCTCGCCCGGGCCCGAACCAACCTCGAACAGCTAGATGCAGCCGGACCAGCACGCCGCTGGCGCGGAAGCTGGCCACGAGACAGCGTCCGCTTCGAAGCCGCCCACCGGGAACTCGACCGGGCGGAAGCTGACGTCGCCGCGGCCGCTGAACGAGTGCGTGACGCGGAGACGTCATCGCTCATGGCGGTCCCGACTTCCGGGGAGTTGCGCCAGGTCATGCAGGCGATCGCCGTCCGTGAGGCCCGTCTCCGCCGGGAGATCCTCACCGACCCGCCCCAGTGGGTCCAGCGGGACATCGCCGCCCGCACCGCGCCGGATGCCACGGACCCGGCCCCAGACCCTGCCCGCCTCGCTGCCGCCTACGGCGACGCCGCCGTCGCCGCCGAGCGCCGAGGCGATCCCGGCGCGGCCTTGGAGCTGGTCCAGGACCTGCTGGCCACGCCTGGCCTGGACGTCCTGCGGGATCCCGCGCTGGCCGACCTGCTCGTCGCCGACCCGGCGCCCGGCTTGGCCGACGGCCTCGGCCTGTAGGAGGGGCCGCCTGACACTGCCCGACCCGGGTGTCGGGGTGGAGACGTCGACCTCGCGGCCCTGGCCCGTTCCGCGCTCACTGCGCGGCCAGGCGCCGCTCGATCCGTGCCCGGCGGGCCCGCAGGGCCCGAGGATCAACCCCAAGCCGGGAGGCGAGCTCGGCCGGGCTGTGGCCCAGCACCCGGGTGCTGTAGACCAGTCCGGCCTCGGCCGGCCGCATCCGACCCCGGCGGACCTCCCCGACCAGGTGCAGTGTCAACGCCTCGGGAGCCGACCGCGCCACGTTCGCCTCCACCCGCGCCGCCCGCGCCAGGGGCACGCTGCGACACGCCCGGGCCCGGGCCGTCTCCGCCCGCTGCCGGACCCGGCGCCACGCCCCGTCGACGATCGTGCAAGCGGGCCAGTCGGGAGACGTGCCGGCCAGGGCGGTGATGCGCTCCCAGGCGGCCGCCACCACCTCCTGGTCCAACTCGGCCAGGCCCTCGCACACCGCCGGGCAGCGGCGTGAAGCCCGGGCCGCCCACTGCCCCCGGGCCGCCCGGGCCGCGAGCCCGGGCAGCAGCGCCTGGAGGAGCGTCCGGGCCGCCAGGGGATCGGCCGCCAGGCGCAGCAGCGCCCCGACCAGTTCATTCGCCGCCGCCGAGTCCCCCCGGCGTTCGGCCCGCTTGACCACCTCCGCCGGGGAGGAGAACCCGGCCAGGACCGCCTCGGCCTCGCCCCAGCGGGCGAGGGCCTCCCGGTACCTGCGGCTCGTCCCCAGCATCTTCCACTCGTCGTCCAGGGCCTTGATGATGTTCGGTGCGCCGTTGTCCATGCCCGGCACGGTGCGCCCGAGCCCTTGCCCGAACTGTTGCCCCGGGTGTTGCCCGCCGAGATTTTCCTCGGCAACATCACCTCACTGTCATCAGCGACAACATTCATCCCAGCAGTGTCACCTCCGGGAGCACGCCCCCTTCCCTTGGAGAACCGGTCAGAAGTGACGGCGGCCGGCGCGAAAGCCGGCGGACGGCTCGTAGCATGCGCGGGTCATGACCAGCCCTACTCGGTAGCCGACTGGTGGAGCCACCCTCTGGACGGAAAGGGCACCTCCCCGGCCTCACGAGCGTGAAGCGCTCGCCTTCGTCAGGACGCGCCTCCCCAACCACGAGCCGAACCGGGCATGGGCGAACGTCGAGTTCATCGCCGAGGACTGGTCGGTCAACGAGGTCGACCTGCTCGATGTCACCCCCCTGGGCGTGTTCCTCGTGAAGATCAAGTCGTGGCCCAGCGCCCTCTTCGGTGACGGACGGCGCGGCCGGCTCCGGCGGCCGAACGGGTCCGAGTCGCTCCTCGACCACCCTCTGCTGCTCGCCATCACACCGGGCCGGACAAGATGAGCGGGTTCTTCGCCGCGCCACAGGGGGCTGCGGTACTCAAGCACGGCATACTCCGGCGGTACCTGCCGGTCTTCGCAACCATGACCGGCTCCAGAGCGGGCGAAGTGGTGTACCTCGACGCCTACGCCGGACCTGGTCTGTACAACGACGGCACCCCAGGGTCGCCGGCGCTCGCCCTCACGACCGCGCAGGTCGTCGCCGGGTACAAGGGCAAGGCCACATTGCATGGCCACTTGATCGAAGAAGACAACCAGCACTTCCAGGACCTCGCCGCCCTACTGGCGGAGTACGGCGCGACGTGGGACCTGCACCACGGCCGAGCCGAGGACCACATCCTGCCGATCCTCAGCGACATCGAGCCGACCACGCCGCTGTTCGCCTTCCTCGACCCCTTCGGGCTTCCGATCCCATTCGACATGGTGCAGGACATCCTCAGGAGGGGCCGCTCACGTTCAGGTTTCGGGGGAGCGGCCACCGAGGTGCTGCTCAACTTTTCGATCCCGGCCATGAACCGCGTGGGCGGCCAACTGACAGGGCGGGGCACCAGCCCGCGCTGGCTTAGGGCTCGGGACACGATGGTCGCCCACATGGACCAGGTCCTCGGTGGGGACTGGTGGCAGGCCATCTGGCGCAGCGGCGCCGCCGACCGGATAGACCAGATCCGCACCGGCTACAAGGACCGGCTCCGCGCCACGGGCAACTGGGCGGTATTCGACATCGACGTCGCCGACCGCTGGGGGGGAGCCCCCTCCTACCACCTGTTCCTGTTCACGCAGCATGAGGACGGCGTGTGGAGATTCCACGAAACCCTGTCATCGGCCGAGGAGGAGTACCGGACCTACTGCCACGACCACGAGGGGCTGCTCGACCTAGAGCCTTTGAAGGACCGCGAGGCGCGCTGGACCTCGACCATCACCGACAACGTGGAACGCATCCTCGCCGAGGGCAAGCAGTTCAAACCGGTGCGACGTATCTCCGACGTTTACCGGGGGGTCTTCGGCGAAGCCCGCCAGAAGCACCTTCGCAAGGCGATCGAGCGGCTGCACGCTGCGGGGAAGACGTCAACCAACCCGAAGGGCGTCAACGACCTGAGCGATCTGTGGATCAAGCCGCCCTAACCGGCAGCCACTCGCAGCCCGTCGCCGACCGGCATCTGCCGTACCCGGAGGTCGCCCGGCCAGCGCTCCCACTCCCCGCCATGGGTGCGGCCGTGCCCTTCCACAAGGGACCAAGTGGTGCCCAGCTGCTTGACGAAGAAGGCGACTCCCGCAGCTGCGCACCGGTCGCGTAGGTCCCGTGCCCAGTCAAGGTCCATCGGCCTGGCATCCTTGCCACTTTCACCGCCGACGATCAGCCAGTCGATGCCATTGAGCTCCAACGACTGCAGCGGCCCAAGCAGTGGCTCACACGAGAGGAAGCGGACCGTCGCCGGGACACCGCTCAGGTGCCGCGCCCGGAAGGTGTACTTGTCGTTCTCAATGCTTACGCCCATCCACACGTTCGGCGACCAGTCGAGCTCTGCGGCGACGGCTGCCAACCGCTGCGACCGCTTCGTCAGCACCTGGTAGGTGTGCTGGGGGGTGCTGCGGGCAACGGCCAGCACCCGGCGGATGAAGTCAAGGGGCACGGCCGGGTGAAACAGGTCGCTCATGCTGTTCACGAAGATGTGCCGCCCGGCCCGCCATCGCAGCGGTATGCCGAGGGCGTCCTCGTGGAGGGTGAGCCTGAAGCCGGGGCCGCTTGTGCGGGGGTCGCCGTCGGCCTGGTATTTGGGCTGCCCCATGCCCTTCAGGCGGGCGGCCAGAGTGAGGGCATAACAGTTGTCACAGCCGGGCGACACCCGGTCGCACCCGGTGGTGGGGTTCCAGGTTGCTTCCGTCCACTGGATCGCACTGCGGTCGCCCATGGCCTCACGATGGTAGGAGGGTGCGACAGCTGACAGATGTCAGCACGATTTCGACCACCACCGCCGACGGCCATGCCGTCGTTCAGGCTTTCCTCGTCGGGAGGCGTTTCGCTCCGGTCGTGACTCGACAAGCGGAACATCTTGCACCTGCGGACCGGCCTGTACGGCCTGTGCTTGCGGGCGGTTGCCGCTGAGGAGGACCTCGAGGCGCTCCCACGAGACCGGCGCGAAGGACACGGTTTCGTCCTCGTAGCTGAGACCCTCCAGCGGGACTGGCCAGTCCCAGCTGGAGTTACATGCTTCGTGGTTCCGAACCGGAGAGTCCCATGCCAGCGGCTGTTCGGGCCACCCGGATGGGGGCGCGTCGGGGAGGATTTCCCCGTCGATGACGAGTGGTGCGAGGCGATGTCGGGGCCGGCGGGAACTGAACCCCGGGTCAACGCACAGCACGGTCCGTCCACCGAGGGGGAGACGGAGATGACGGGCTTCCTCATCGGCGGCGGTGGTGGCGGCGGAAGCAGCGCGGCGCACCTCGGGGGGCAGCGCGGAGCGCCAGCCTTGGCGGCTGAAGTCGTAGGGGTTGGTGTGACCCCGAATCTGGGAGCAGGGCATCGCCCTGCCGTCCCAGGAGCGGCACAGCTCACCTTCGCTGGCCCAGACCACACCGGGCTCGGCCGGGTGGTGCAGCATTTCGCCGGAGCGGAAGGCGCGGCGAGGGTCGAGCGCCAACATGCTGTTGAGATGCCGGGCGATGAGCGGCGCGCCGGCGGGCGTGCCGAGGTCGTCCCAGGTCCCTCCGGTGAGGCCGGCGTGGGTGACCAGCCGCTCCTCGCCGGTGGCATCCTGCAGCGCTGCGGCGAGGCGAACCCGGCCGTCGACGAGCCAGCGCCGCAGACACGCGATCGTTTCGGGTCGGAGATCCCAGCAGCCGTAGTCAGCGCCGAAGACGGCGCCGCCGAGGTAGGAGGCTTCGTGGTTGCCGAGCAGTTGGATCCAGCGGTCGCCGACGCGGCCCATTACGGCATCGACCCAGGCGACGAGGTCATCGCCGTCAGGGCCTTTGTGGACGAGGTCGCCGACGTGGACGACGATGAGGTCGTCGGGCCAGGAGAACCGGTCGAGGTCGACTTGGACGCCGAGGCCGCGCAGGGCGGCGAGTGTGGGTGAGAGCCAGCCGCTGGCGTCACCGAGGACAGCGATGCGCATGGGCAGCGCCTCCTTTGCCTACTTCGCTGCGTCGAGGGTAATGAGCAGGTGTGACAGGCTCGGCGGAACGGCGTCGGTGACGGCGCCGGTCGGCTTCGGTCAGCCCACCCCAGATGCCTTCCAAGCCGGGGATGGCAAGGGCGTAGGCGGCGCATTCGGTCCGGACGGGGCATCGTCGGCAGACCTGGAGCGCCACTTCGGCTTCGCCTGGCTCCTCGGGGAAGAAGAGGTCGGTGGGGGCACCCCGGCAAGCGCCCTGGCTGACCCAGGGGCCGGGGGCGGGCCGCTGGTCCCAGGTGTCATGGGCGAGGGAGTGCTGAACGACGGATGTCATCGGCGTCCCTCCTTGAGCGCCCGGAGGACCCGGTCGCGGTGCCAGGGGCGCAGGGTGAGGCGGACGGGGGGCAGGTCCTTGTAGACGAGGAGTCCCTGGCCGGGGCGTTGGCGGCGGAGGGAGTCCTCGCTGACCAGGCGCCGGGTGGTGGTGTGGGTGGAGAGCGAGCGCCGCCCCAAGGCGAGGTCGATGCTCGATCCGTGTTGTTCGTGTTCCTCTTCGCCGAGCAGGGCGGTGATCTCGGCGGTGGCGTGGTCGGCGAGGCCGGAGAGGACGACCTTGGCTCCGGAGTTGTTCCAGATCGTCTCGGCGCCTTCCCGGCCGTAGCGGAGCCGCTGCTGGGAGCGGTCCTGCCAGACGGTGACGAGGGTGATGCCGTGGCTGGCGCAGGTGGCCGTCCAGGCGGGGAGTTCCTTGACCGGGCAGATGTTGGCCGCTTCGTCGAGGAGGGCGAGGAGCGGGGTGGGGAGGTCGCCGCCGCGGCGGGTGGCGATCTCGAAGGCTTCGTGGACCAAGTCGGCGACGAGGGAGGCGAACACGGGCCGGAGGCGGGCCTGGTCCCGGGCGGGAGCGACGACGTAGAGGGTGTTGTCGCCGGCCAGGAGCCACTCCGGGGTGACCTCGCAGCCGGCGGCGGCGCGGGCCACGACGGGATCGGACCACGCCTCGATGACGGTGCGGGCGGTGGTGTAGATGGCGGAGCGGGTCCGTTCGTCGCAGGCCCACACGCCGGCCAGTGCGTGGAGGGCCAGGGTCGCCTCGTCGGCCGGAGTGCCGGGGGTGGGTGCCTGGGCGGGGCGGACGGGCCGGCCCTGGAGCAGTAGTTCGTCCGTCTTGGGAGCGGCGTCGCTGTCGGGTCGCAGAGCGCGCAGGCGACCGGCGACTTCGCCTTCGCGGACCACGGCCCCTTCCCGGGAGAAGATGGGCCGGTCGTGGGTGGTGACCCAGCGGACGACGTCGGCCATGGTGTCCCCGCTGCGGGCGGCCACGTAGAGCAGGGGCCAGAGGAGCTCTTTGGCGGCGGCCATCCAGAACTCGGCGTCTTCGAGGCGGCCCCGGCCGGCCACGTCGACGAGGCCCCGGGCGGCGGCCTGGGCGCCGGTCACGGTCCCGGCGCCCCGTAGCGGGGTCCAGGTGGCGGAGCGGTCCACCACGACGCAGGTGGGGTCGAACACCTTCACGTCGCCGAGGTGGGCTCGCCGTTCGCCGGTGACGGCGAGGAGGTCGCCTTTGACGGAGGCGGCGATCACCGCTCCGCCGCCGGGTCCGAGCTCGAGGAGGGCGGGGACGCACAGCCCCGAGGTCTTGCCCGACTGGGACGGGCCCACGATGCACACGCCGGTGCGGGCCTCGGCGGCGACGAGACGCCGGCCGACCCGGCCGAGGATGATCCGTCCCGGCACCGGTCCCCGCACGGTCAGGCGGCGCAGGTCGGAGCGGCGGGCGAAGCGGGCGGAGCGTTCGACGCCAAGGCCGTCGCGGATCCGGGGCGGGCGAAGGAGCCGCCGTCCCCCCAGGACGGCACTCCCGGCGGCGAGGAGCACGGCGATTTGGGCTACCCAGTAGACGATGGGGCCGGGCAGGGCGTCGGCGGCCGGGGCGGGCCAGGCCGCCGCCGGGTCGGACAGCGTCCGGGGAAGGTGGGCGAGGGCGCCGGCCGCGTCGGCCAGTCCCCCGGGCAGTCGGGACCCGGAGACGAAGGCGGCGAGGGCGGCACCGGCCCACACCAGGGCGACGAGCCCGCCGGCGGCGAGGACGGCACCGACGAAGAGGGCGTCGCCGGAGGCCCAGTCAGAACGGGCGGAAGGCGGAGGGGAGGTGGGTCGCATGGCGCTATGTCCCGGTGAGGGCGGCGTCGGTCTGGCAGAACGGCCATTCCGCCGCCGAGATCGCGTGTTCGACGAGATGGGCCCGCTCGGCCAGTCGCCAGAGGGCGACGCCCCGTCCCAGTTGCGGCACCATTGCCGCCTGGGTGTCGGTCAGGCCGAGGAGCGTCTTGGCCAGGGCGAGTTGGTCGGGTGCCTGGCGGAACACGACCCGGGTCTGGGCGTCGGCCAGGAGGCCTTCCGCCAGCTTGGCGGTGGCGGTGCCGTCGTCGGCTTGGGCCCGGAGGTCCGAGATGCGGTGGGTGATGGCCATGTTGGCGACGCCCCAGGCGCGGCAGAGCTTGAAGGAGGCTTGGAGGAACCGGGTGGTGCGTTCGGAGGCGAGGAGCGTCCAGGCTTCGTCCAGCACGAGGATGCGGCGGGGCGCTCCCCGCTCGGGCGGTGCGCCCAGGACGGCCTGGAGCCAGGCGGCGGCCGCCACCATGACCAGGGCGAGGGCGAAGGGGTCGTGGTGCAGGGCCGAGAGGTCGACGACGACGCCGGGTCCGGCCGGGTCGAGGCGAACGGTGGAGGGCCGGTCGAACATGCCCCGGAGGTCCCGGTCGAGGAGGCGTCCGAGGGCGAAACGCAACGGGTCGAGCTCCCGGGCGAGCTCGGCGGCCGAGCGCCCGGCCCGCTCGGCCATGGCCGCACTGGGTTCTGCCAGCAGGCCGGCCAGATCGGCGAGGGTGGGAACGGAACGTCCCGAGGTGTGGCCCAGCTCGTCCAACGCCCAGGAGGTGCCGGCCTCCTCGATCGGTGACAGGGGACGGCGCACCACGCTGGACAGGAGCGCCTCGACGAGCGCGACCCGTCGAGCGGCGAGCTCGTCTGAGCCACCCGGAGTCAGACCGGGGTCGAGCGGGTTGAGCCGGTCGACGCCACCGGGATGGAGCCGGACCACGGTGAGGCCGTGGAGGGCGGCGAGGGGGCCGTATTCGCCTTTGGGGTCGACCACCGCCAGGAAGCGTCCCTGGCCGGCGGCGTCGGTGGCACTGAGTTGCCGGTGGCAGAAGGTCTTCACCGCGGCCGACTTGCCCGACCCCGGCTCGCCGACCACGACCAGGTTGGGGTTGGTCAGGACCCCGGCTCCGTAGAGCTCGAAGGGGTCGAAGCAGAACACGCCGTTGGCGCCGAGCCGGTCGAGGCCGAGCGGGACCCGCCGTCCCGGAAGCGGCGCCTGCGCCACGAAGGGAAACAGGCAGCACGCCTGGGCAGTGGTCGCCCGATGGCGAGGGAGGCGCAAGCCCCGGTGCCCGGCGCCAGTCACGGTCGCCTCCCGGCGAGCCCCCGGGCGAGGGGCAAGCAGGCACCGAGGGCGGCCATTTGGCGGCCCCGGAGCACCCGCAGGTCAATGCCGCAGGCCGCCGCGGCCTGGACCACGGTGGCACAGTCCCGGTCCAGGGTGGAGGCGTCCGCGGCGGTCACCGCGACGAGACCGACGTAGTCGATCTCGCCGTGTCCGGAGGCCAATTCCTGTTCCCGCTCGGAGAGCGCTTGGTGCAGGCGTCCGTGTTCGGCTCCGACCCGGAACCCTGCCCGCAGCCGCTGCTCCTCGTCGGAGGTGAGCTTGGCCGCTTGACGCTCGATGGCCCGTCGGCTGGCCCGGGGAGGAACCGGCTCGCACCACACCGACAGCGTCCAGGTCACCCCCTCCACCGGCAACAACCCGGCCAGCCAGCCCGGCGGGACCTCCGCTCGGGGCCACTCCGTGACCACGAAGACCCGGTGCCACGACCCGTCGATGCGTACCGCGCCCAGCTCTTCGTGGGTGGCCAGGGGCCCGGCGTTGCCGGGACTCACCACCCCCGCCCGCTCTCCCAGGGTGGCGGCCCTCGTCAGCAGCTGCGCTTCGACGGTCGGGTCGAGCCGGACCCGCAGCGCGGCGGCCAGTTCCCCGGCGGCCAGCGGCCCGGACACGACCAGCCCCGCGGCATCGAGGCGTTCGGCTAGGCGGCTGACCTCCCCGGAGAGGACGTCGGCGGGTGCGCTGCCCGGGCGCCGGGTGCCGTCGGTGACCAGCGTGACCAGCACGTCCCGGCGAGTCGGTGGGGCCGCCTCGACGAGGACCGGCTCCGGGATGGGGACGGGGCTGGAGCGCAGCGCCCAGCGCAGCGCCGTCACGGGACTGTCGTCCCGGCAGAACCCCGACAGGGCCTGGCCCCACAGGCTCAGGAGGCGCTCCTGGTCGGCGGCGTCGAGCAGACAGAACCCGTTGCCGGCCACCCGCAGGGTGGCGGCCCAGGCACCGGTGCGGCGGTCGTGCACCACCCCGAGAGGCCCCCGGTCCCGGCGACCGTCGACGACGCAGGAGACCAGCGACTGGCCAGCCATCGCCGGCGGAAGGGCAGGACCCTCGGGTACGACCCGACCAGGATCGGGCGCCAGCCACGAGCGGCGACCGACAACCCGCCTGGCCGCAAACGCAACGAGCGGAGGAATCGCCTCCACCAGCGGCTCCCCACCCAGACGGGCAAAGGCGAGGCTCACGCCGATGATCGCTGGGGCGAGCGCCACCCCGGGATGGGACGCGTTGAGCGCCAAGACCGAAGTGGCCAGCAGGCCAGTGCCGAGGACCAGGACCCGAGGACCTTCCAGGCCGAGGAACCAGCCCGTGCGGTCGCGGGGCGGCAGGCGATAGGTGCGGGCGCTCATCGCGGCCTCCTGGTGGTGCCAGAAACTCGGCCGCCGTTGCCAGCGGCTCTGACCCCCACGGGGAGAGACGCCGGCCGCATCGTGGACGGATCGGGGGTTGCGCCGTTGGTCGGCGCGGCTGGCGACGCCGATGGCGTCGGGTTTGGACGGGGCCGCGGGGACCCGCCTCCACCCGGTGCCGGACCTGAGCCGGGCCCGGATGGCCCGTGGGCGCTCCCGTCACCGGCGCTGGCGAGGCTCACCCGAGCGGTGGTGGGCGCGGCGGCGAGGCGCTGGAGGCCCTGGGCGTAGTAGGCACCCTGGGCGGCGCCCTGGGCGGCCCGCACCGGGGAGCGGCTCACCCCCTGGGCCACCACCGCCGCCTCGAGGACGGGAAGCAGCCGAAGCACGACGAACGGCGTGAAGGCGGCGAGCGCCATCAGGGAGGCACCGCCGAGCAGCCCGGCGAGGGACATGCCCGCCGACTCGACCGCTCCCGCCTCGCCCCGTGGCCCGCCGCCGGCCACGGCGGCGGCGCCGAGGGCCAGGGCCAGGGCAATGGCGAACTTGGACACCACCAGGGCCAAGCCCAGCTCGCACAGCCGCCGGAACGCGCCCCGGGCCGCCGGCCACACTCGTGCGGCCAGGGTGAGCGGCGCAAAAGCCAGGAGCAGGTAGAGGAGCGAGGAACGCACCAGCAGTTCCACCCACACCAGGAGCCCACCGAGGAGGAAGACCACCAGCACGACGCCGCCCAGCAACCCGTAGGCCGAGGCGACCTGAGCGGAGCCCACCCCGGAGAGGAAATGGCCGAGGTCCCCGGGAGTGCCCTGCAGCACCATGGCCGACGCGGCGTCGGTCAACTGCAGCAATAGCCCGGTGACGCCGAACAGCGCGGCGGTGGCCGCCACCGAAACCGGGACCTCCCGTAGCACCGCTCGGACCATGGCGCCGGGATCGCCGGCCAGGAGCCCTTGCACGAGGGCGAGGAGACAGAACCCCACCATGAGCGTCCCCGACAGAGCGAAGACGCTGCCCAGGACGGCCCGGGCCCGGTCTCCCGCCCACCAGCCCGCCTCCAGGTTGATGCCCGAGGATGCGTCGAGAAAGGAGAGCAGACCTTGGACCACCCGAGCGCAGGCGTCGCCCAGGCCCCGCATGATCGCCGCCCCGAGGAGGCTCAGCGTCTCACCGGCGATGCTCGACGCTCCCCGCCCGGCAAGACCCCCAACGGTGTCGACCACGGCGTCGACGGGGTTGGGAACCCCCGCCCGGGTGACAAGCGCAGATACAGCGACGACCACGGTCAGCCGGCCCGGGCGGCGGAGTAGAGCAGGTTGACCACGGTGGGGGCGAGCCCGGCCAGGATGGCGCCGACCACCCCGGCCAGGGCGAGCGTCCGCCCCCGGGTGGCGTTGTAGGGGTTGTTGGCGTGCTGGGAGAGGCCGTACACGGCCGCGCCGACCAAGATCGACGCCAGACTGCCCCACAGGGCGAGCTGCGCCAGCCAGTTGAGCAGGCGGGAGATCAACTCACCGCCAGGCATGCCGGCCGAGGTGGGGCTGACCGAGACCTGGGCCAGCAGAAGGACAGGGATCTTCATGGGACGTTCGACCTCCTCGTCGGATCGTCCCTACTACTGGCGGGCCCGGCGGCCAGTCGCGACGGAGTCGCGCGGGCCCGTGGCAGCCGCCAGTAGTAGGGCGGTGTCCTCGGGAGTCCTGATCAATCTCGCTGCCGTCGGGCGGGCGAGCCGTCCCCTCGCCGACTGGTGGACCCGCCTCATCGTGAGCGGCGAAGCCGACGTCGACGAACTCGAACGAGCCCGCCGTTTCCTCGAGGCACTACCCCCACAGCCCGGCCGCCTCGGTCGAGCAGTCGCCCTTGTCGTCAGCGGTGGCCGGGACTACACCCAGGCCGAGACCGTCGCGGCGGTTGAGCTGCTCGCCCTCGCCGCCGCCCGCTCCGGCCCAGTCGCCCGGGTGTGCTCAGCCTCCGGTCCCCGCTGGCGACGACCCGTTCGTCAGCCGCCGCTTCCCGGCTTCGAATGAGCCGGATCCACTTGCCACGGAGGGCGCCTGCTCAACCGAGTCCCTCCCTGGGGAATGGTGCGTGGCTATCCCAGAAGCCAAGTCTGCGCATCTCGTCGTGGATCTCGTTGGCCCGGCGGCGGGTGACGCGTCCTCCCGTGGCGGCCCTCACGAGGAGCTTGCGGATGCGTTCGTAGGGGTGACGGGGCGCAAGGGCGTGCAGCGCTCGGAGCGCATCGCCGTCGTCCGTGGCCAGCGGCAGGTTCCGGGCCACCGCCATGGCGACGCACGCCGCTTCCCCGGCGTCGAGCGGGAACGTCAGCCCGAACGCCGCGCAGCCCGTCGGGCTGGTGAGGCGGCCCACGCTTTCGAGCTCGGCGTCGGTCAGGTCGAGCGTCACGATGCGTCCGGCGGCGTGCAGTTCCGTGACCCCGGCCAAGCGCGTCGCGTTCCTCAGCGCGGTGGCCCTGGCCTCCTCATCCCGGGCGGGATCACGGCTCGCTGCCTGCTGGTAGGCGACGCTGCGTCCGATCTCGCTGCGGGCCGCCGCCGGAACGTCTTCCTCGTCGGGGTCGAAGATGATCCGCGGGACGCCCAGCGGCGAGCCGAGCAGCTCGACCAGGAGGTCGATCTCGTCGGCCAGCAGGAAGTAGCGCAGGACGACGGTGTCGACGACGCTGTCAGGCGACTCCGAGGACACCGCTCGCCGCGAACTCTTCCAGTTCGGTGCGTTCCTCGGCCAGGGGCGCCGCGGCGGTCACCTCTGCGGAGGCCAGCTCGGTGATCTCGTCGATGGACAGCTGCGTCAACGCCGCGGCGGAGGGGGCCGACAGCACATCCTGACGTACCGCGAGGCGCAGGAGCCGGCGGAACCGCTGCGGGAAGCGTTCGAGGCGCCAGCGGTCGGGCCGGGGGCTGTACTCCTCGTCGCTGATCTCGTAGCCGAGGGAACGGGCCAGCAGGACGGGACGGACCAGTTTGAACGCGTCGAGGCGGGCCTGGGTCAGGAACTTGGCCTGCCGGAGCCGCACCAGCGCGGTCACGTACGACACGCCGAAGAAACGCTGGAGATGGATCACCTCGCTGGGATCTTCGATGCGGGGCCCAAAGCCCTGTTCCTCCATGACCCGACGCACCCCTTCCGTGGGCATCAAGAACTCCCCGGCGAACGCGTCCGCGAACCGTTCCCGCGGCGGCTTGGCCGCCGTGGACACCAGGTAGGGCACGTCGCTGTGGAACAGGGCATGGGCGAGCTCATGGGCAACGGTGAATCGTCGCCGCCCAGGCGTCATGTCCAGATTCACCAGGAGCGAGAACCCGATGTGAGGATGCTTCAGAAACGCGCCAGAGACCGTCCTGGCCAGGTCGTCGCCCAGCGACGCTCGATACACGGTCACCCCGAGGAGCTCACAAACGGCATCGACGTCTCCGATCGGGCCGAGCCCGACCCGCAGATAGGCCCGCACCTCCTCGGCCTTCCGGCGGGCGTCGTCCGCGCTCTCAAAGCCCGCGGAACTGACGAAGGGACTCTCGTGCATGCCCCGCACCCGAAACTTCGCCGCCGTGGCCAGCGTCGAGTAGTGCTCGAGGAACTCCGCGAACTCCCGGAGCCCGGGAAGCGCCTCCGCTGGGAGGTCCTGGTCGGCGCCGCGCAGCATCATCGCCGCGACATCCGGTGCAGGTTCGGGTTCGTCGGTGCCCACCAGCACACTGATCGGCGTTCGAAGCAGCCGGCTCAAGGCAGCCAATTGGCGATCATTCGGGGTACGTGTTCCCGCCTCCCAGTAGCCCACCAACGTCCGGCTCACCCCAAGGGCATTCGCCACGTCGTCCTGTCCGAGGCCGGTAGAGGAGCGAGCGCGAACCAACCGCTCACCAAGGGCCATACCGCTCCTCCGTCGTTGGAGATGATGTTGTTGCCCATTTCAGCAGAGTTCTAGATTTTGCGCAACAGCCAGTGAATCCTCGGCCGACCTCATGTGCCAGTCAACGCTGGCTTGGTCTGGCGCCGGTGTGTTTGCGGAACTACCGGTCGCCCGCCCCGCCGCTGCTGGCGCGGAGCTCGTCGGGTGTCACACGGTGGCGTCGGCGTTCCGTCAGCGATTCGTAGAGGGCGATCGTGTCGGCCCTGGGCTCCTCGAGGGGATCGATGGCCCGCACGGCTCGGCGCAGCTCCCGCCAGGCGGCGTCGACGCCGTCGGGGTCTCCGGCCAGATCGGAGGCCCGCATGAGGAGCTGGTAGAGGCCCTCTCGGCCGGGGCAGGCAAGCAGGCCCTGGCGAGCGGCCCACGCGGCCAGTTCCGCTTGGCCAGCGGTCAGCGCGAGCTCTCCGAGGCGTTCCGCGGCTTCAACGACGGCGACTTCGATGACGGAAGCGAGTTCGGCCAGGGCCCAGCCGTAGGCACCTTTGGGTGGATCGGCGAAGGGGGCGCCTCGGACGAGGGCCAGGGCGTCGCGGAGCAGGTCGATGGCTGCGGGGTCGGAGGCGTGGCGGGCTCGGCTGGTGAGATCCCGGAAGCGGCGCCAGTCGCAGCTGACTCCCGGACGGAGGTGGTAGCAGCTGCTTTCTGCATCGGGGAGGTGGGGTAGGCCCTGCTGGTCTTCCCCGAGGGCGGTGCGGGCGCGGGAAACGGTGGAGAGGAGGGTGGCGTCGGCCACTTCGTCGTCGCCGGGCCAGAGGGCGACCCGCAAGCGGTCCCCGGGAACGGGGCGTTCGTCGTGGGTGGCGAGGTAGACGACGAGTTCGGCTGAGCGGGGACGGGGTGGCTTGCCGGGCCAGTCGACCTCGACGGGTCCGAGGACCCGGACCCACAGCTCCGGTTCAGGCTCGGGTTCCTTGTCGGGGACGGAAGTGGGGAGGTCGACCACGAGGGCGACGTCGTCCTGCTCGGCGGCCTGGGCGAGCAGGGCGGCGAGTTCGGCGACCTGGTTGGCGGAGATGCCCGAGGTGACGTCGATGCCGACGGGCTCGAGGCGGGCTGAGCCGTCTGCTTCGATGTGCAGCCGACAGGACACCCCGGGAAGCGGCCCGGGGGCAATGAGGACGACCCCGGAGCCGGCCTGGGCGGTGGCGGCGAGGGGGCCGAGGGTTTCCGCCGTGGCCGCTCCGGGAGCGACGACGATGGCGGTGGGGGCGAGGTGCTCGGCGGCGTCGGGACGGACACGCTCGGCGAGCGGATGGCGGGCGTGAGTGTCGGGAGTGGTCGTAGGCGGGGCGGGGAATCGGCGGCTGATCTGCTCGGCGTCGGCCAGTTCGACCTGGTCGAGGACGGCGAGGGCGGGGTCTGCACCGACGAGCACGACGGGCACGTCGGCGGCCCAGGGGGCAGCGGCGAGTTCCAGAGCCGCCCCGGCCAGGAAGGCCGCCACTCGCTCGGGATCGCCTTCCACGGCAAGGGTTCCGGCGTGTTCCAGGTCGAGGAGGAGCGGGCCTTCCGGGGTTTCGCCCACGGCCAGCAAGGCGGGGAGAGCGGCAGATTGTCCCTGGGCGAGTTCCTTGAGCCGTTCGAGGTCGACGGTGGGGTCGAGGCGCCAGACACGGGCGGCGTCGGCCGACTGGTAGCCGTCAGGGGCGTCAGGATGGGGAGCGTCGAGGAGCAGTTCCACGCCTGCGGCGCCGACCCGGACAGCGATGATCCTCGGGATCGACACAGCTGGCGCGTTCTCGAGCGTTGACCACAAGGACCGTGAGACGGCGTCCACCCACATTGGCGCGTCCTCGTCGGCGATGGCTCGAACGCGGGCCTCAGCCTCTTGAAGCGGAGCGGGGGGCCGGGGAACATCTCGGCCTCGGCGCCGTAGCCGTTGCTGGTTGGCCCGTAGCTTCCCGAGGCGGAGCACCCCGACGCCGGCGACGAGGGCGACGAACGCCGTGGCCAGGATGCCGCGGTCGGGGGCGGGGGTGTCCCGATCGGTGGCAGTGGGAGCGTTCCCGTCTCCGCGGGGCGCGGCCGGAGCGGCTGCACTCGTTGGCGGAGACGGGGCTCTTGCCTCTCCGTTGGCAGAAGGTGCGGCGGGGTCTGACGGCACCGGCGGCGCCATCGGCGAGGGAAGGTCAAATGGCGGCGGCGTTGGTATCGGCGCCGCCGAAGCGGAAGCGTCTGTCGCTTCGGCCAGCGCCGTGGCCGCTGGTGTGGACTCCGGCGGAGCGGGGGTGGGCTCGGATGATGGGGTGCGTTCGGCCGGGGAGACGGTGTCGGCGTCGGCTGGCTCGGGAGCCGAGTCCGGAGGCGGGGAGGGTGCCGCTGTTGGTGATGATGGCGGCGGCGCAGCCGCTTCTTCCACGTCGTGGGGGTCCAGTGGCAAGCGGAGCTGCCACCCGGGGCGGATGAGGTCGGGGTCGGTGAGTGCCCGCCCGTCGTGCTGTGGGCGTCCCTGGTTGAGCTGGAAGATCTCGGGCCAACGCTCCGTGGCACCGAGGTGCGTCCGGGCGATACGGGAGAGCCAGTCGTCGGGTTTGACGGTGTAGACGTGGTCAGTGGCGGGCGCGGCTGGTTCCGCCGTTGGCGTTTCCGGCGACGGAGACGGCGCCGTTGCCGTTGGGGCGGCCACGGTGGCCACGTGGACAACCGGGATGCTGGCCAGCGGGACGGCGGCAGGCGGGGCGGGCACGCGCAGGGGAACGAGGAACACCGCAGCAGCGGTGACCAGCCGGGCGGCCAGGGCCTGGGCTGGTCCTCCCAGGGGGAGCGGGAGGCGGGGGGCGTCGGTTCGGCGAGCGAAGGCGACGAGTTCGACGATGGTGGCCGCCGCCACTTCGGCCCAGGCCACCCAGCCGACGAGGGCCAGCGCTTTGAACACGACCTCGGGGGGTAGTTCTGCCCGGCTGCCGAGAAGGCGACCAAGAGCAGCAGGGTCAGGAAGGCTGCGGGGCAGCGGCCAACCGGCCAGGGCGGCGAGCGCGACGGGCACACCAACGAGGAGGCCGAGCAGGGCGACCAGCCCGGCCAGGGCCCGCGACAGGGTTCGCAGCCTGTCGATGGTCATCGGCTTCCCTCCTCTGCGGAGACGCCGTGGAGCGCCCGGGCGAGGCCACGGCCTTCGACGCGCATCTCTCTGAGACCAACCAGGCCGAGGAAGGTCGTCGACACCGGGAACTCGACGCGGACCTCGACGCGATCCCCCGTCACCAACACGTCACCGGGGTGACCGGCCTGGGCCAGGAAGGCACGGGCGGCGGTCTGGGCTGCGGCGGGGTCGACGATGAACATGCCCGCGCTCCGCAGCTGTGAGGTGGCGAGAGCGGCGGCACCGGCCCGGGCCGCGCCGCGGGCTTCGGTGACGGCCCGGTGGCGGGCGGCGAGGGCAGCGCCTCCGTCCACGGCGAGCCCGGCGAGGGCGAGAAGCCCAACCATGGCCGGGGCGAGGAACGCGCTAATCGCTCCCCGTTGCGAGCGGCATCGAGAGCTGGGAGACGGAGGCATCGGATTCACCGGACTGCCAGCGGGTCGATGGGGGCGACCGCCCGGGCCTCGATGGTTCGCTCACCGGGCAGACCGGGGATGCCGAGGTCGGCCAGGCCGACGGCGCACGACACGGTGACGGCGACTGTTCCTCCCGGGGCGAAACGGGTGACATCGACGTCGACCTTGGGTGCGGGACAGTTGAGCTGTCGGTCCGTCAGCGCGGCGCGGGCGGCGTCGGTGGCGGCGATCTGCGCGGCCGCCGGTGAGGTAGCAATGGATCCGGCTCGGGCTGCCTCCCGGGCGGCGGTGTCGAGGTCTCCCCGTGTGGCCACCATGCGGACGCCGGCCACCACGACGACGAGCAGGACCAGCAGCGCCGGGGTGAGGAGGACCAGTTCGACGGTGGCGCCGCCCCGTTCTTCCGTCTGCCGTCTCATGGTCCCCGTTGCCCTTCTGCCACGAAGCGTTCCGTCATCCCGGACGTCGCGGCACGGACGGTGGGATGAATGCCTGGGAGCACGCCACGTACCCGGCCGGTGACCTCAACTCTGGCCCGGGTCGGGTCGCGCTGGACCTTGACCGTCACGTCGTCGAGCAGCCCATCACCAAGCTGGGCCAGGGTGTCTCGGGCTTCGGCTTCGCCGGCGGCGACCGAACCGCCGTAAGCGCGGGCCGCGGCCGCTCCGTCCTCCGCCGCGGCCTTGGCCACCTGGTTGCCGTGGCGGACCATGGCGGCTTCGACGACGAGGAGCACGGCGAGCATGAGGACGGGGACCAGCACGACGAGCTCGACGCTGGTGAACCCCCGCTCCTCCTCCTTGTAGGGATTCCGTGAACATGGCACTTCGGCAGCCTTGTTGGCGCCGGAATCCTGGGGAAATGCCAGCTGATCCCGGCGGGTCGGCGGATGGTTCGCCGCGCTGGGGCATCGAAGTTGGCGCTCTCTTTCAAGATGGTCTGTTCGTTTCGCATGGATGGCACCGCCGCGAGCGTCATATCCATCGGATTGGGCTTCCGGATGCGCCACATCGAAGACCCTGGCGCCACGTAGGCGCCAAATAGCCTGTCGGTGCGCCATCTTTTCTGCCTCCCTACACTCCTCTGTAGGGCGGCAGCCATCGTGTCGGTTTCGGCAGGCTTCTTGTCGGTCCAGCGCTGGGAGTTTCTTCGCCGGCCGTGCTGGTGGCAGTCGTGGAGCGGCATTCTTCATGTCGGTTTCTTTCGGCACGGAAGAGTGTGGGTGGGAGTGGAGCAGAAGGTCGCCGCAGGCGCGCCTCAAGTCGCTGCAGTTGCTGGGTGAGGGTGCCGACGACCGACAAGAACCCCGCCGGGCCGACATGCCACCGACAAGAAGGCTGCCGGACCGACATGAAATCTGCCTCCCTACATCCTCGCGGCGCGGGCCGGGCCGGGTCACGGCTGGATCGAGTTCGCCTTGGCGATGACCTTGTTCGCAATCACAGCGGACACGGTGCCGGCCAGGAGGACAAGGGCGGCGATCACGATGACCCCCTCAGTGCTCAACACGCCCCGTTCGTCGGTGCGCAGCCGAGTCAGGAGGGTGGCGGCCAGACAACGTAGATAGGTAAGTTCTTCCATGGGACGCATCTCCTTTGCTGACGGTTTTTTAGAAGCCGCCCAACAGGCGCAGCAGGGGCGGGTAGACGACGAGAACCAAGAAGGCAACGAACTGGAGGGCAAGGGGCACCCGGGACGCTTCGGCTCGCCGGTTGCCCCGGGCCTCGGATTCGGCGACCAGCGTTCGGCGCAGCGTGCGGGACCGGGCGAGGAGCGTGGCCCGGGCCCGGGCGCCTTCGGTGCCGACCAGGCGCATGGTGGCGGCCAGGTCGGACAGTTCGGGGAGGCCGAGCTCGCCGCCGAGGCGGTGGAGGGCCCCCCAGGGGGTCTCCCCGGAGCGTTGAGCGCGGTGCAGCGCGTCGCGCAGCTCGGTGAATCCGGCGCCCTGTGCGGCGTCGGCCGCTTCGAAGAGGGCCTCTTCGGCGCCGGCGCCGGCGGAGAGCGCCACCGCTGCCAGATCCAGGAACACCGCCAGGGACTGGCGGGCCTGGCGGCGCCGCTCGGCTGCTTGGGACCGCAGGGTCACCACCGGGACGACGGAGCCGCCGACGGCGAGGACCACCAGGAGACCGAGCCGCACCCCCAAGGGGAGGGGAACTCCGGAGAGGTCCATGGCGGTGGTGGAGACGAGGGCGAAGACGGCGCCGAGGAGCCCCACCCCCAGGCGCTGGACGGCGAGCGCCTCGGAGCGCTGCCCGAGGAGGCGCAGGTCCCCAGCCACGTGATGAGGGGTCGGGCCGACGCGGCTGAGCAGAGCGAGGGTCGTCGAGGTCGCGTTCCGGTTGGGGGCTTCTCCCCTGGCCCTGGCGGGGCCGAGCCGGGCCAGTTCCTCGACCAGACCGGGCAGCGGGGCGCGAAAGGCGAAGGCGATGCAGCACAGCCCGAAACCGACGGCACCGCCGAGGAGCAGGACCCAGGTCATCGCCGAGCCTCCGGGACGAGGAGGAGCCGGGGAGTGGCGTCTTCGGCGCCGAGGCGGCCCAGCCAGGCGAAGGAGCCGGCGAAGCAGCCCACCACCAGGGCCAGGACGCCCTGGCCCACAAGGCCCCGGTAGGCGTCGAGAAAGCCGGGGTCCAGCACGGCGAAAAGGACCACCAAGATCGTGGTGGTGGCGGCCACGATGGCCCCGGCGGCTTCCACCCCGGCCCGGGCGGTCCGGGCCCGCTGACGGGCGGCCAGCTCCTCCCGGGCGTGGGTGGCGAGCCCGTCGAGGACGGGGACGAGACTCCCGGAGCGGCGTGTCACCAGGGTGATGGCGGCAGCGGCGTAGTCTGCAGTGGGGTCGGCCACCTCGGCGGCGAAGATGGCGAGCGCCTCGGTGATGGGGCCGGTGCGGGCCTGACGGGCGAGTTCGGCCAGCGGCCCCCGGATGGGAGCAGGGGCAGTGGCGGCGGTGGCGGCCAGCGCGTCGGGGAGGCCCACACCGGCCGAGACGAGGTCCCGCAGCGCCTCCACCCACGACGCCAGCGCCTCCGCCCGCGCCGCCCGTTCCCGGCCCGCCCGGCGGGCCGCCGACCAGGCAGGCAG
>JBFLYK010000031.1:0-88024 GCA_040756995.1 Actinomycetota bacterium
CTCGGGCGGGCGGTGCGTCTTTCGGGCTGGGCCGGCCTGCAGCACGCCGGGACGGCGGTGCTCCTCGGCGCCGCCCTGCTGGTCGGAATGGGCGTCTCCGGCGGTGTTGTCGCCTACCAGGTGGCCTTCGCCTGCTTCCTCGTGCCCTACGCCGTCCTGGCCCTGCCGATGATCACCGCCGTACTGCCGGAGCTGGCCGGCGAGGCGGGCCGGGGCGACCTTCCGGCCTTCGGCCGGTCGTTGCGGTGGGCGCTCGACGGCATGGTCCGTTTCGTGGTCCCCGTCAGCGTGGCCGGTGTGGTCCTCGCCCCCCGGGTCCTGGAGGCGCTGGCCTTCGGGCAGACCAGCCCGGGCGGCGGGCGCCTGATCGGCGTGGCGCTGGCCGGCCTGGCCGCCGGGCTGCTGCCCTACGGCGCCTTCCTCCTGTTCGTGCGGGCCCATTACGCCCTGGGGGAGGGTCGGGCCCCGGCCGTCGTGGCCCTGGCCTCCGCGGGGCTCGGCGCCGTGCTCATGGCGGCCGGCGGGGCGCTGGCCGACGGCGACGCCAAGCTGGCGGTCATGGGCGGCGCCCACACCGTCGCCTACCTCGTCGGAGCGGTGGTGCTGGGGGTAGGGCTCGCCCGCCGCACCGGCGGATCCCTGATCTCCGACCGGCTGCTCCGGACGTTGGCCATCTCGTCCGCGGTGGGCGTCGCCGGCGCCGCCGTCCTCCACTGGGTGGGGTAGGGCCGGTGGTCACCGTGCTGCTGGGCCTGGCCTGCGGGTTCCTGGCCGCGCAGTTCATCTGGCGGATGTCGGCCCCCCTGTTCAAGTCGGTGGTGCTGCAGCGGCCCAACTACCGCAGCCACTACCTGCCGACGGGAGCGGGCATCCTCCTGGCCCTGGCCGTGGCCACCGTCGAAGGCGGACGGGCCCTGGCCGCCGCCGCCGGCGTCGGCGACGTACCGGGCCCCGGCGTCGCCCGCACCGTGATCCTGGGCGGCCTGTTCGGCTTCGGGGCGCTGGGGTTCCTCGACGACGTCCTCGGCGGCGACGCCGAGCGGGGCTGGCGGGCCCACCTGAAGGCGCTGGCCGCCGGCCGGCTCTCCGCCGGCGGGGTGAAGCTCTTCGGCGGCGGGATGCTGGCCCTGATGCTGGCCTCGGCGGCCGGCTCGACCGCCTCCGGGGGCGGCGGCGCCCTCCGGCTGGCGGCCGACGGCGCGCTCGTGGCCCTGGCCGCCAACCTGGGAAACGCCTTCGACCGGGCGCCGGGCCGCACCATCAAGGTGTCGCTGGTGGCCTGGGTGGCGCTGTCGATCGCCGCCGGCGGCGGGGCGGCCGGGGTGGCGCTGGCCCCGGTGATGGGCGCGGCGCTCGGCCTGCTGCCCGAGGATCTCGGCGAGCGCCTGATGCTGGGCGACGCCGGAGCCAACGCCCTGGGCGCGGCGCTGGGGCTGGGGGCGGTGCTGACGCTGGGCCCGGGGGCCCGGCTGGTGCTGACCGGCGCACTGCTCGTGCTGAACGTCGCCGCCGACGTGGTGTCGTTCAGCAAGGTGATCCGGAACACGCCGGCCCTCGACCGGCTGGACCAGCTCGGCCGGCTGAAAGCGTCGTGACGGCTACTGCCAGATGCCGGTCGTCCGCACGACCATGACCTCAGCCAGGAAGAGGGCGGTGGTCGGCGGGCCGGTCATGCAGCTGCCCTCGTGGACGGGGATCTGGAACGACCCGTACAGCGTCGGCGTCGTGAACGCGCCGGCGCCGGCCAGGAGGAAGGTGTTCTTCTCCCGCATGTGAATGTCCTGGTTCACCGTGGTGAACCAGTAGTCGACGGTGCCCTCGCCGAGCTCCTGGAGGCAGCCCCGGTCGGCCGAGGGGACCGTCCGGTACGACCCGGAACCGGTGAACCGCTGCCCGGCCCCGGTGAACGGCTCACCGACGCCGTATCCGGTGCGGGGGGAACTCACCGCATTGAACATCCCCTGACACTGGATCACCGCCGGGTTGATGTCCCACAGGCCCCGGTCGGGGCTGGCCGCCGACGGCGTGAACCGGATCGTGCCGCTGATCATGCACGCCCCCGCCCCCAGAGCGTGGGCGCTCGGGGTCGGCAGCAGCACGACGGTGAGCGTCAGACCGACCAGGACCCCGAGAGAACGCCGCATCGCGGGAGCGTACCCCAAACCGGTTCAAAGTGAGCAGGCGTCCCGGACGTAGAGGACCTTGGGGCCGCCGTAACGGGCGGTCGGTCGGTAGCCCCGGTCCTCCAGGAGCTTCGGCAGGTGGGTCAGGTCGCCGAAGCGGTGCGACCACACGAGGACGGCGCAGACCGGCCTGACCGTCGCCGCCCGGGCCAGCGAGGGGCCGGTCAGCCGGCCGGAGTCGATCCGCAGGATCGACGTGTCGACGAGATCGTCGGGAGTCCGCCGGCCCGCCCGCCACACGACGCCGGGGTCGTCGCTGATGACCTGGGCCCCCGCCGGGAGCGCCCGCAGATCGGCCCGGGCCGCGGCCAGGGCCTTCCCCGGCGGCGCCGGCCAGAGGATCTCGGACAGGTGCACGACGTGGTACGGCACGGCCAGCGCCGCCACCAGCCCGCCCGCGACCAGGACGGCCGGTCGGGGGACGATCCGGGCCCGGTCGAAGGCGACGGCGACGAGCAGGGCGGTGGCCGGGACCAGGTGGCTCACGTGGTTGCGCCAGAGGGGGTGCTCGGCGGCCAGGACGATGACGGTGGCGGCCAGCCAGACCGCCACCAGCCGAACCCCGACGGGATCGCCGCCGAGGTTGGCGGGCTGAGTGCTCTTCCGGGTTCGGCTCCGGCGGCCGGCGACGGCGGTGGCCATGGCGGCCAGGGCGGCGAGCAGAAGCGGAAGATCACGGTCCCCGAGCGTGGACAGCACCTTGCGCAGGTTGGGGACGGGTGTGCGGGAGCCGGCCGCCTCGAGGTGGTAGTCGAACGCCTGGTCCCAGACGTTGTCCAGGCCCCAGGGCAGGGCGACGGCCAGGCTGACCGCCCCGGCGGTGGCCACGGCGGCGGCGAGGTGACGGCGGTTGCCCAGGAGGACCCAGGCGACGGGGAGGCCGGCGGCGAGGAGCAGGCTCTTCACCGACAGCGCCGCACCGAGCAGCACGCCGGCGGCGACGGCTCGGCGGAGCGAGGGTGAGCGGCGGTACCACAGGGCGGCGGTCACGGCCCAGGCGGCCAGCGCCAGGCCGGGCCCGTCCGACGTCAGCGGCCCGGTGACCCACAGGACGCTCCCGCTGACGGCCACGAGTCCAGCGGCCAGCGCCGCCGCGCCGGTCGAGAGCCGCACGGCGCGGGCCGCCGACCACGTCGCCAGCACCAGCGCCGCGCCGGACGCCACCGCCAGCAGCCGCGGGGCGTCGAGGGTCCGCAGCCCGAGGAGATCGAACAGCCAGACCAGCGGAAGGAACAACGGGCCCTGGCTGGAGAAGACGTCACGGTACGGCAGGCCTCCGGCCCGCATCGCCACGGCCGAGGCGCCGTACACGCCGTCGTCGAAGCTCAGATGGCGGGTGGCCAGCAACGCCGGGATCCGCAGTACCACCGCCACCGCGGCCATCGACAGCGGAACAAGCCAGAGGGGCCGGCTCCCACGGCCTGACGGGACCGGCGGAGCAGTGGACGGCGGCGCTGGACCGGAAGCTGTTCGCATGGCGGCGATGGCAACCGTAGCCATTAGCCTGCCTTGTCGTGACGACCCCCAAGACCTATCAGCAGATGGTGATGGAGGCCCTCCAGCACATCCCGGAGGTGACGCCGGCCGATCTCCAGACCCGGCTCCAGGGCGGAGAGCAGATCGTCCTGATCGACGTGCGGGAGCCGGACGAGTTCACCCGGGGCAAGATCCCGGGCGCCTACACGATCCCCCGCGGGGTGCTCGAGGGCCAGGTCGACGGCCGACTGCCCCGTGAGGCCACCGTGGTGCTCTACTGCGCCGGCGGCGCCCGGTCCGCCCTGGCCTGCAAGAGCCTGGCCGAGATGGGGTTCGAGAAGGTCGAAAACCTGCAGGGCGGATTTTCCAACTGGGCGAAGGCAGGGTTGCCGGTTGAACAGCCTCAGTAGGCGCGGCGCTCCGGCATCCGCCGGGGCTGTCAGAGGGGCATGGTAGGTTCGACCGTGTCACTCACGTGCCGCCCTCGGAGCTGGGAATCAGGGGCGGTTCTTGCCCGGGGGTTCGGGGGTGTCCCCCGGAGAGCACCAGGGCAATGGGCGGAACCCTCGGTGAATCAGGAGGCATAGGGCTTTGGCGAAGCACATCTTCGTGACGGGTGGTGTCGCGTCCAGCCTCGGGAAGGGCCTCACGGCCTCGTCCCTGGGCCGGCTACTGAAGTGCCGTGGCCTGCGGGTCACGATGCAGAAGCTGGATCCGTACATCAACCTCGATCCCGGCACGATGAACCCGTTCCAGCACGGCGAGGTCTTCGTCACCGACGACGGCGGCGAGAGCGACCTCGACCTCGGGCACTACGAGCGCTTCGTCGACGTCTCCCTCCACCGCGACTCCAACTCCACCACCGGCTCCATCTACACCACGGTGCTGGGCAAGGAGCGCCGGGGTGACTACCTCGGCGCCACCGTGCAGGTGATCCCCCACATCACCGACGAGATCAAGGAGCGGATCCGCCGCCTCGCCACCGACGAGGTCGACGTCGTCATCACCGAGATCGGCGGCACGGTCGGCGACATCGAGATCCTGCCCTTCCTCGAAGCGATCCGGCAGTTCCGCAAGGACGTCGGGCGGGAGAACGTCTTCTACATCCATGTGACGCTGGTGCCGTTCATCGGCCCGTCCGGCGAGCAGAAGACCAAGCCCACGCAGCACTCGGTCACCGAGCTGCGGTCACGGGGCATCCAGCCCGACGCCATCGTCTGCCGTTCCGACCGGCCGATCTCCACCCGGCTCAAGGAGAAGATCTCGAAGCTGTGCGACGTGCCCGAGGAGGGCATCGTCTCGGCCATCGATACCCCGAACATCTACGAGATCCCGCTGGTCCTCCACGACGAGGGGCTCGACGCCTACATCGGCCGGGTGCTCGGGATCCCGGCCCAGGAGGCGGAACTCGGCCCGTGGCGCAATCTGGTGCAGCGGGTCGAGCGGTCCACCACCGAGGTGCGCATCGGACTCGTCGGCAAGTACGTCAACCTTCCTGACGCCTATCTGTCGGTGGTCGAGGCGCTGAAGCACGGTGGCTACGCCCACGGCGCCAAGGTCGTGATCGACTGGATCGCCTCGGAGGACGCCGAGGGCCTCCTGGCCGAAGGCCGCCTCCACGACCTCGACGGCATCGTCGTGCCGGGCGGCTTTGGCGTGCGGGGCGTGGAGGGCAAGATCGCCGCCGTGACCTACGCCCGGGAGCACAAGGTGCCGTTCCTCGGCCTGTGCCTGGGCCTGCAGTGCGCGGTGATCGAGTACGCCCGCAACGTCGTCGGCCTGGCCGGCGCCAACTCGTCGGAGTTCGACCACGCCACCCCCCACCCGGTGATCGACCTGATGGACGACCAGCGCGAGGTCGTCGACAAGGGCGGCACCATGCGGCTCGGCGCCTACCCGGCCGTGCTGCGGCCCGACACCATCGTCCGGGCGGCCTACGACGCTGAGGTCGTCTACGAGCGGCACCGGCACCGCTACGAGTTCAACCCCCGCTACCGGCGGCGCCTGGAAGATGCCGGCCTGCGCTGCTCGGGAACGTCGCCCGACGACCGGCTGGTGGAGTTCGTGGAGCTTTCCCAGGCCGAGCACCCGTTCTTCGTCGCCACCCAGGCCCACCCCGAGTTCAAGAGCCGGCCCAACCGCCCCCATCCGCTGTTCCGCGATCTGGTCAAGGCGGCGCTGGCCCGGGCCGAATCGCGTGCTCCGCGGCTTCCGCTCCCTGACGAACCAGAGGGTGTGGCCCTCGCCGCTTCCTAGAATTGACAGCATGTCGGAATACCGCCTCGTCGGCTCCAAAGAGATCGCGCGGGGCGGGTTTCTGACATTCCGGGAAGAGAGTTTCCAGTCGCCCGCCGGCGAGCAGTTCGTCCGCTGGCTCGTCGAGCACCCCGGCGCCGTGGCCGCCGTCCCGGTGGAGGACGGGCCTGCCGGGCCGCAGGTCGTGCTCGTGCGCCAGTGGCGCCCGGTGATGCGCGACTTCCTGCTCGAGATCCCGGCCGGGAAGCTCGACGTGGCCGGTGAGGAGCCCGACGCCGCCATGGCCCGGGAGCTGGCCGAGGAGATCCAGCAGCAGCCGGGACGGCTGGTCAAGCTGGCGACGTTCTGGAACTCCCCGGGGTTCTCGACCGAGCTGACCCACGTCTACATCGCCCTCGACCTCTCGCCCTGCGACCGTCCCGAGGCCGCCAAAGAAGAGGAGCAGGACATGACGATCGAGCGCTTCCCTCTGGCCGACGTCGGCCGGCTCATCGCCACCGGAGAGATCACCGACGCCAAGACGATCATCGGCCTGGCGCTGGCCGAGCGCTACCTGGCCGGTGAGCAACCGGAGGCGGAGGCGTGAGCGCCTCTCCGTTGCGGGTCGTGCCCGAGCCGCTCACCCGTCCCCTCGTCGTCGGGGTCCCGAAGGAGACGAAGGAGAACGAGTACCGGGTCGCCGTCACGCCCGACGGCGTCCAGGAGCTCGTCCACCACGGATCGACCGTCGTGGTCGAGACGGGAGCCGGCGTCGGGGCCGCCATCACCGACGACGAATACCGCCGGGCCGGGGCGCAGATCGCCACCAGCGCCTCGGAGGTGTGGGAGCGGGGCGAGGTCATCTGCAAGGTGAAGGAGCCCCAGTCGGCGGAGTTCGGGTTGATGCGGGAGGGGCAGGTCCTCTTCACCTACCTCCACCTGGCCGCCTATCCGCAGGTGGGGCGGGCCCTCCTCGACAAGCGGGTCACGGCCATCGCCTACGAGACGGTGCAGCTGCCGACCGGGGCGCTGCCGCTGCTGGCGCCGATGAGCGAGGTGGCCGGTCGCATGGCGCCCCAGATCGGCGCCCACTTCCTGGAGCGGCACAACGGGGGCCGGGGCGTGCTGCTCGGCGGCGCCCCGGGCGTGCGGCCGGCCCGGGTCGTGGTTCTCGGGGCGGGCAACGTCGGCTGGAACGCGGCCTGGATCGCGGCCGGCATGGAGGCCGAGGTGGCCATCCTCGACCGCAACCTCGACCGGCTGCGCTGGGTCGACCAGATTCACCGCGGCCGGATCCTCACCCTGGCCTCCAACCGCGGAGCGGTCGAACGGTCGGTCATCGAGGCCGACATGGTGGTCGGCGCCGTCCTCGTCCCCGGCGGACGGGCCCCGACGCTGGTGACGGCCGACATGGTGGCGGCCATGAAGCCCGGGGCGCTCATCGTCGACGTCGCCATCGACCAGGGCGGCTGCATCGAGACGTCGCACGAGACCACCCACGCCGACCCGGTCTTCGAGGTCAACGGCGTCCTGCACTACTGCGTCGGCAACGTCCCCGGCGCAGTGCCCCACACCTCCACCTACGCCCTGGCCAATGCCACCCTGCCCTACCTCGTGGAGATCGCCACCCAGGGGCCGGAGCGGGCCGTCACCGCCGACCGGGCCCTGGCCGGCGGCCTCAACACCCTCTCCGGCCACGTGGTGAACCCGGCGGTGGCCGAGGCCCTCCACCTCCCCGCCACCCCCGCCGGCGACCTCTGGGGAAGCTGATCACAAGCGCGGAAAGTGGTGACTATCCCCACTTTCCGCGGGTCTGAGCTGGCTCCAAGAACGGACACCGTTTCGGCACTTGGTGCCAGTTCAAGAACTTTGCCCGATTTGCCGTCATTGGCGCACGACTGTGGCGTTTTCTCCGTCGGGTCGATACAACCGCGCTCACGGAGGGCCGTTCGATGAGCTGGAAGCACGCTGCCTGCGTCGCTGGTGTGGTGTTGGGACTGATCGGGTCCCCGGCGGTACGGGCTGACGTGCCTGCCCCGAAGCTGTGGGACGGCACGATCGTCGGCGCCGCCGGGCGCCCCATCGGGGCCGAGGTCGTGGCCTACGCCCGCCCGTCAGGTCTCGGGCTGGACGAGGGCAGGGCGCCGCTTCGGGAAATCGCCCGCACCAGGACCGATGGCTCGGGGCGCTACGTCTTGCGGGCCCTGCGCTCGGAAGCCCTCCGGGCGGCCGAGGACCAGGACGGCTGGACCAACGTGATGGTCGCCGCCTTCGGCGACGACGGCTCGTTCAACCTGGCCTTCGACTCCGTCTCGTGGGTGCCGGCCGGCGGATTCTCCGCCACCTCGGCCGACGGCCGCACCGAAGCCCGGAAGGGTCGGTGGGTGACGACCCCCGCCGAGCGCCTGGCCGCTGAGGGCGGCGAAATCCGGGCTCTCTCCGCCGACGCCCGGGAAGACCCGACCGAGGTCGCCAAGGAGCGCCCGAGGACCATGGTCCTCTCCGGCCAGGGCGAAACACGGTTCTCGGCCCAGGGGAAGCCCCCGATGCCGAAGCCCGCCGACCGGAACTGCATGGCGCTCCTCGAATCGAGGGACCTCGACGTGCACTTCACCAAAGTGGGCGAGGTCCACGCCGAGCGCGACTGGAGCGGCCACTTCGCTTACAACACGACCCGCTCGACCAGTTTTCAGGTCGGCGTCCGCCAGGGCGGTCAGCCCTGGTCGGTGGGCGGCAGCACGAGCTCTCTGCAGAACAGCCAGTCGACCACGAAGTCGGCTCCCCGGCTGGCGCCGCAGCGGATGTACCACTTCGCCGCCGACCTGAAGTACGGCTGGTACAAGTGGAAGTGCTACTCCCGTGACCGTTGGTACGAGGCCGAGAGCATCCAGCCCTATACGTGGAAAGGTGGGCTCCGCCAGTCGGAAGGCGGCAACGAGCCAGGCTGCAATCCGAGACACACCAGTCCTGTTCCGCCAGGCGGCGAGCACAAGCGGGACGAAAAGCGGAGCACGACATACGAAGGTGGTGTGTCCGTAGCCGGCTTCTCCGGGTCCGTGACGACCACCATCGCCAGAGGCGTGAGCACCATTTGGTACAACCTCGTTCCCCGGGAACGGCTCCTGTGCGGGGAGAGCTGGCCGATCGCCGAGTCCAAGCCCACTCGGATTCGGTCACTTCCGTGACGGGTTTCCCTCCGATTCGCCAGCCCCGCGTCCGGCGCTGGCGTCGGCTTTTCGTGCTGCTCCCGGTGTTGGCCGGGATGCTGGCGTTAGGGGTGGTCGGGTTTTACCAGCGCCGGGACGGTTTGCCGACGGGGCCGGTATCCCTCGGTGGTGATGGAACAGCGAACGGCCAGCCGATCGACGTGGGGGTGGACTTCTCCTTTGGTTACATGCTGTGGAACCACGGTAAAAGGCCGGCGATGGTCGAGCGGGTTCGGGTATTGGGCGTGACCGGACCCATCAGCGTGGTGGATGTGTGGGCTCACCCGTTCCCGAGCCAGCCGAAGCCCTACACCTTCATGTCCGCCTTCGGCTTTCCGCCGCCGCCGTATCCGTCGAAACCCCTGTCAGAGGAGCACGTCGTTCCCGTCCCGAAGACGTTCACCGAGAGTGGCTCGCCATACGAGGGACTGCAGCTTGTCGTGGGAGTCAAGTCCACCGGCCCGGGCGTCGGCAGGATCCGCGGAATCGAGGTCACCTACCGCGTCGGGAGCCGGCGTTACCGGAACTCCTCAGAGGGCAACGGGTTCCTCTGCGCTCCGGCGGCCGAGTACGCCCACGGGGGGCCGAGGTTCGGCGAGTGTGCCGCATCCGACACGTCCAGCTGGGACAAGAAGTTCGTCGACTTCCAGGTCCGGGCGCAGAAGGGATAGGGCGGCGGCT
Source organism: Actinomycetota bacterium (assembly GCA_040756995.1). Taxonomy (GTDB): domain Bacteria; phylum Actinomycetota; class Acidimicrobiia; order IMCC26256; family BP-133; genus BP-133. The sequence continues at coordinate 9,782 of JBFLYK010000031.1, forward strand.
CTCGATCGGTTCTCGGCAAGCCCAGAACCGTCCGCGGTGACGGATCGGGCGGGGGGTACCGTCTCGGCGTGGCGGCGACCCCGGAACTCGACCGGTTGCTGGCGGAGCACGCCACGTGGCTGGCGGTCGAGCGGGGGGTGGCGGCCAACACGTTGGCGGCTTATCGGCGGGATCTGGCGGCTTACGCCGGTTTTCTGCGGGGGAGGGCCGGGGGAGGGGCGATCGACGTCGGCAGCCTGACGGAGGGTGATGTCGACGCCTTTGTCGATCACCTCAAGGCCGCCCGGGGCGAGGACGGGAAGCCCCGGTGGTCGGCGGCCTCGGTGGCCCGGGCGCTGGTAGCCGTCCGGTCGTTCCACCGTTTCTGTCTCACCGAAGGCCATCTGGCCGCCGATCCGAGCGAGGACGTGACGGCCCCCCGGGTGCCCCAGGGCATCCCCAAGGCGCTGACCGAACCGGAAGTCGAAGCGCTGCTGGCCGCCGTCACCGGCGACGATCCCACGGCTCTGCGGGATCGGGCCATCCTCGAGACGCTCTATGCCACCGGCCTGCGGATCTCGGAGCTGGTCGGCCTCGACGTCGGCGCCCTCGACCTCGAGGAGGGCTTCCTGCGGGCCTTCGGCAAGGGCGCCAAGGAGCGGATCGTGCCGGTCGGCCACACGGCCTCGGCCGCCATCGAGGCCTGGCTGCCGGCCCGGGCGGCGATCCTGGCCCGGGCCCGGCGGGGCCGGATCGACGCCGACGCCCTGTTCGTGAACCCCCGGGGTGGGCGCCTGACCCGCCAGGGGTGCTGGAAGATCGTGTCGGCCTACGGGCTGCGGGCGGGGCTCGGTGGGCGGCTGTCGCCGCACGTGCTGCGCCACTCCTGCGCCACCCACATGGTCGACCGGGGCGCCGACCTCCGCGTGGTCCAGGAACTCCTGGGCCACGCCAGTGTCTCGACCACCCAGATCTACACCAAGGTCACCCAGTCGCGGCTCCGGGCCGTCTACGACGCGGCCCATCCCCGCGCCAAGCGGCAACTTTCCGGACACCTGCCAGTCCCCTCGGGGTTCCCAGGGGCCTAGACTGGCCGACGAACGCCGAATCCGAGCCCGGTCGAAGGGTTCGGTTTTGGCGCGACCGGCGAGGATGAGGTGTTCGAATGGCCGATGTGACCAACGCGACTCAACGCGCTCAGTTGGAAGAGGAACGCGCCCGCATCAGGGCGCAACTCGAGCAGATGGGTCACTTCGGCACGGGCATGTCCTTCGATGAGGGGTTCGCCGACTCGGGGCAGGTCACGGCCGAGCGGGGCGAGGTCGAAGCGCTGGCCAACACGCTGGTCGAGACCCTGACCGAGATCGAGCACGCCCTCCAGAAGTTCGACATGGGCACCTACGGCGTCTGCGAGAACTGCGGCGCGGAGATCCCCGAGGCACGGCTGGAGGCCAAGCCGGCCGCCCGGCTCTGCATCAACTGCGCTTCGGCGAGACGCTGACGTGGTCCGGGGCGCCAGGTAAAGCCGCCGAGTGACCCAACAGCACTTCATCTTCTACGGCTGCCTGGTGGTGGCCGTGATCCTGCACGAGATCAGCCACGGGGTGGTGGCGAACTTCTACGGCGACGACACCGCCAAGCGGGCCGGGCGTCTCACGCTCAATCCCGTGCCCCACATCGACCCCCTGGGCTCGATCATCCTCCCGGCCATGGCCGTGCTGGCCAACCTGCCGGTGCTCGGCTGGGCGAAGCCGGTCCCGGTCAACCCCTCCCGGCTCCGGCATCCCCGCCGACAGATGCTGTGGGTCGGCTTGGCCGGGCCGATCACCAACTTCGCCCTCATGGCGGCGGCCGCCATCCCGGCCAAGATGGTTCTGGCCGGGACCTTCCCCGGGGCCTGCATCGGTTCCGACATCGTCGATCCCCGGGTCAGCCTCATCGGGAACATCCTGGCCAGCTTCGCCGCCGTCAACCTGCTGCTCGGGCTGTTCAACCTGCTGCCCATCCCGCCCCTCGACGGCGCTTCACTCATCGAACGGGTTCTCCCGGCCCGGTACCTCCAGACCTACTGGAAGGTCCGCCCGTACGGGTTCCTGATCCTGTTCGTCGGCCTCTTCTACTTCAACTTCTTCGGCCGGATCCTCAGCCCGTTCATGGATGAGCTCTGCCTCTACCTGGTCCGCTGATGCGGAAGCAGGAGTGGGGTCACCTGGCCAGGCGGTTCTTCGGGGCGCTGCGACCCGGTGGCCCGTCCGAGGAGGATCGGGCCTGGGTCGAGGCGGTGCTGGAACCGGCCGAGCTCGCCCTGTGGGCCCGCCAACCGGGCCACGACCAGCGCCACAGCGCCGGCGTCGCCCGGCAGGTCGAGGCCGCCCTGGCCGGCGGCCCGCACGCCGGCGACACCCGATGGGTGGCCTGCGCCCTTCTCCACGACATCGGCAAGCTGGCCGCCGGCCTCGGGATCCCGGCCCGGGTGCTGGCCACGCTGGTCGGCCGGGCGACCGATGGGGCTGTGGCCGACTGGGAGGAGCATCGGGGTCTGCGGCGCCGGATCGCCCTCTACCTGCGCCACCCGGAGCTGGGGGCCGACATGATCCAGCTCGCCGGCGGCCGGCCCGAGGTGGCCCACTGGGCCGGCGCCCACCACGACCGGGCCCGGCTCGACCCCACCATGGTTCCCGCCCCGGTCGTCAACGCCCTGGTGGCGGCCGACGCCGACTAGGGGCGGCTGAGGCCGCGTCGCGGTTTTGTCATCGACCGCCTAAATCGTCATGGTTCCGCAACATGACCGCCGCGGCGTCGTCAGATGCCGCTGGCATCATGAATGTCGTGAACAGGACATGGTCAACAGCCACCAGCTGGGGGACCACAGCCCGTTCCGCATCCGACTCCTTTCTTCTTCTCCACTGGTCCTGCGTCGAGCGACGGCGCCACTGCCGCCTGAGGAACCCCGGCCCGGTACCGCTGCCGGACGGGGGGAGACGGGCAGCGTCGCTCGGCGCAAGCTGCACAACCCATACCTCCGTGGCCGGTTTCAACGCTGAGGCCGGCCTCCGCCACCGGAGGTAACCAGGCCCCTGCTGCAAGCCGCTGCGACGATCGGGCGGGTGAGGTTGACCGCGAGCAACCTCTCCGCCCGATCGTCGCGTTCGGCTGCCTTTTGCGCGCGGCCCGCAGTCGCGTCGGTCGGCCCGCTCAGCAGGTAGCCTCAGGATCCGTGCCGTACGAGGTCCACACGCCCGTTTTCGAGGGCGACCTCGAGCTGCTGACCCAGCTCGTTTCCCGCCAGGAGCTCGATGTCTTCGGGCTGTGCCTGGCGTCGCTCGTCGAAGCCTTCCTGGCCGAGGCCAAGGCGGCCGTGGAGTCGGGGGCCGAGCCGCCCGACCTGGACACCTCCACCGAGTTCCTCCTCCTGGCGGCCACGCTGGTCGAGCTCAAGACGCGGTACCTCCTGATCGAGGACGACGACGAGGTCCCGGACGAGCTGCCCACCCCCGAGGACCGGGACCTGCTCCTGGCCCGCCTCCTCCAGGGCCGGACGTTCCGGGAGGCGGCCAAGATCCTCAACGCCCTGATCCAGGCGGCGGACCGGTGCGCCCCCCGCCGGATGGGGCCCGAGGAGCCGCTGGCCTCGGTCGACGTCGACCCCCTGGAGTCGGTCAGCGCCGACGAGCTCCGCTCGGCCCTGTTCCGGGCGCTGGCCCCCCGGCCGGTCGTCGACCTGTACCACGTGACCCCCATCCGGGCCAGCGTGAGCGACGCCATCGACCGGGTGCTGGGGGCGCTCACCCGGTGCGAGCAGCTGTCGCTGTTCGACCTCAACACCGAGGAGCCGGCCGACCGGCTGGAGTACATCGTCCGCTTCCTGGCCGTGCTGGAGCTGTTCAAGCGGGGCCTGGTGGAGATCGAGCAGGTGGACGCCTTCGGAGATCTCGTCGTCCGGGTCGCTCCGCCCGAGGAGCCGTCGACCGACGAGGCGCCCTCCTGGGAGGAGCCCGTCCTCCAATGACGATCGAGGGCCCGTTCGACGCCGACGTCGACGTGGACGACGACTGGGAGTACCCCGAACCCGAGGGTTCGCCGGAAGCCTCCGAGGAACCGCCGGCCGACCCGGCCCACCCGGCCCACCCGGCCGAGCCGGTCGAACCGGCGGCCCGGACCGAGCCGGTCGAGCCGGCTCCGGCCCCGCCCAAGCCGGCCCTGGCGCCGGAACCGGAGCCCGAGGCCCCCCGGCAGCCGGACGAGTGGCGGCGGGCCATCGAGGCGGTGCTGATGGCCGCCACCGAACCGGTGGAGCCGCAGGTCCTGGCCCAGCTGATCGAACGGCCGGTGGCCGAGGTGGAGGGACTGTGCGCCCTGCTGGCCGCCGAATGCGCCGGCCGGGGCTTCGTCCTGGCCAAGGTGGCCGGCGGCTACCGGTTCCAGACGCATCCCGACATGGCGCCCTACGTTGAGCGTTACCTGCTCGAAGGCCGCAACGCCCGGCTGTCGGCCGCGGCGCTCGAGACGCTGGCGGTCATCGCCTACAAGCAGCCGGTGACCCGCTCCCAGCTCTCGGCGGTGCGGGGCGTCGACGTCGACGGCGTCGTCCGCAGCCTCCTCGACCGGGGCTACATCGAAGAGGTGGGCCGGACGGAGGGCGTCGGCCACCCGATCCAGTACGGCACCACCCGCCTGTTCCTGGAGCGCCTCGGCCTCGAGTCGCTCGAGAAACTCCCGCCGCTGGCCGACCTCATCCCCGACCCCGGGGTGATGGAGGAGCTCGAGGCCCGGCTGGCCGAGGCCTCCCGGCCCGGCGTCCGCTTCGACCCGGTCCGGCGGAGGCGACCGGCGCCGGCCAAGGCCGGCGAGGGGCAGACGACGCTTTCGGACGTCGATCCGGCCTGGGACGCTCCGGCGGATTGACCGAGCCGGAACCCGGAGGCGAGCGGCTGCAGAAGGTTCTGGCCCGGGCGGGGCTCGGGTCCCGGCGGGCCGGTGAGGCGCTGATCGAGGCAGGCCGGGTCGAGGTGAACGGGGAGGTGGCCACGCTCGGGCGGCGGGTCGATCCCGAGCAGGACCGGGTCACCGTCGACGGCGTCACGATTCCCGTCCGGCCGGGGCTCGTCTACTACCTGCTCAACAAACCGGCCAAGGTGGTCACCACGGCCTCCGACCCCGAGGGCCGCCCGACGGTGCTGGAACTCGTCCCGGCCGAGCCCCGGGTCTTTCCCGTCGGCCGCCTGGACTGGGACACCGAGGGTCTCCTGCTGTTGACCAACGACGGTGACCTGGCCCACGGCCTCACCCATCCCAGCCGCGGCGTGCCGAAGACCTATCTGGCCGAGGTGACGGGCGTTCCCAGCCGCGGCGTCCTCCGCCGCCTCCGGGAGGGAGTCGACCTCGAGGACGGCCGCACCGCGCCGGCCAGGGCCCGCCTGGCCCAGACGACCCCGACCGGCGCGGCGCTGGAGATCGTCATCCACGAGGGCCGCAATCGGCAGGTCCGGCGGATGTGTGAAGCCGTCGGTCACCCCGTCCGTCGGCTCGTGCGCACACGCTTCGGTCCGCTACGGGACACCCGTCTCGCTCCCGGTCAATGGCGGCTCCTTACGCAGGCAGAAATCCGCTCGCTCTACGCCGCAATCGACCAAGAAATAATCGATGCCCAAGATGACATTGAGGTTTGAGATTCCTTTGTGGGAAAAGGATGTTGTCAGTGTGAAGAACTCCGCCATTTGTTGATCATTCGGTACCAGTCATGGCATTACAGCGGCGTTGTTTTTGGGTTGACAGGGTCTGGTAGTGGATAAAGAGTGTGGTGGGGCACTGTTCGCCCAGACGGACAGGCGGGCATGGACGAAAGCTACGAGCAGGGTCACCAATTAAGAGCACTGGCGATGCGGGTGGCCGCTCTCGAGGACAACGTTGCTTTTCTCGAGGAATGGTGCGAGGAGCAGCAGGATGCCCTCGATCGGGCCGTCGGTCCGGTGGCCTACGACTACGAGACCGGGGCCGAGCCACCGCGGCGCACGGTGCTGCGGGTGGTCGATCTGCGCGACCTCGCCGAGTCGGAGGACGAGGACGGGTCCGACCCCGATACCGGCACGATCATCGCTCTCGTCGAGACGGACCACGACCGGAAGGTCCGCCAGCTGCGCTCGCAGCTGAACCGTCTCCGCACCCGGCTGGCGGCGACCCTCGCCCCGTCCTCCGAAGAGCCGCCCGTCGAGCGGCGGCGGGAGCCCCGGAGCAACCCGGGGCCGAACCTCAGCGCGAAGCCAGCAGGTCGTACAGCTCCATGAGCACCCGTCGGGCCCGGGGGTCGAGCCGCCGGTCCGACTCCAGGACCTCGAGCAGGGCCATGGGCGGCCCGAGCGGCGGCAGGTCCCGCACCGCCGGCGCCTCGACGTAGCGGCGCTTGCACTGGCGCATCAGCTCGGCCGGATCGAGGAGGAGCGCCCGGGCCATGCGGACCAGCGTCTCGTCGGTCGGGTGATCGTTCTGCCCCGCCTCGATCTGGCGCCACGTGGTGTTCGAGACCCGCGCCCGCCGGGAGGCTTCGTTCTTCGATAGGCCGAGGCGGCGGCGGTGCTCGCCGATGTACTGGCCGACGGCGGGCCAGTCCACGAAATCGGACTGTTCGTGCTCCGACGGTATGACCACGATCCGTCCCACCTCTGCTGTCGCCGTGCGCTCACGGTGTCGAACTGTTCGATACTGCTTGATAGTGAGCCCTTCTGCAAGCATTCCCGCACAGTTCGCCGCTGGGAACGGAGCTTTGTGACGCTTCATCTGATTTCTACGAATTTCTTGTCAATGGCGTGTGAATTGCGTAGCATTGTGGCGTGGCAGGGGTCGTGTGGGAAGTGGGCGTGGGTGTCGTAGTTGTCGCCGTGGGGTCGGCGACGAGCCGCTGGGCGAAGCGGCGCTGCGACGAGGCCCTCGCCTGCGCCCGCTTGCTACCGGCTCCCTCGGAGCGGTCGTTCGCCTTGATTGCCGGGCTCGAGGGCCGCTCCTCAGATCGAGCGCAGGTGCGTGAGCAGCGTGCCTTCCAGCAGGCGCTCGATATGGAACGGCGGGGTGGCGCGTTCCTGGCCCGGCGGGCCACCCCGACCGTTCACGCTGAGCCGCCTGACCGGACTGCCTGAATCGGCGGCCTCATCGCATACTCTCGTGGCCATGACGGCTCGGGAGCCTCGGCTGCTCGCCCTGCGTGGGGCGATCACGCTCGACGCTGACACCCGCGACGAGGTCTCGGAGAAGACCCAGCGGCTGGTCAAGGAGATGCTGGCCCGCAACGACGTCAACCACGACGACCTGGTCAGCATCATCTTCACGGCGACCGACGACGTCACCAGCGAGTTTCCGGCCGCCGCCGCCCGGGCTCTGGGCCTCGGCGACGTGCCGCTGCTCTGCGCCCGGGAGCTCGGCATCAGCTACGGCATGCCCCTGTGCGTCCGGGTGCTGATGCACTTCTACAGCGACCGCCGGCGCGACGAGCTGCACCACGTCTATCTCGAAGGCGCCCGCGGCCTGCGGGACGACTTGCCGGAATAATGGGCACCGTCGCCGTCGTCGGCACCGGCCTCATCGGCGGGTCGCTCGCTCTCGCCCTGCGCCGGGCCGGCCTGCGGGTGCAGGGCTATGACGCCGACTCCGAGCGACTGTCCCGGGCGCTGGCCCGGGGCGTGATCGACGAGGCGGCGCCGTCAGTGGCGGAGGCCTACGCCGGTGCCGACGTGGCGTTCGTCGCCGTCACCGTGTCCGGAGTCGCCGGCGCGGTGGCCGCGGCCCTCGACGCCGGGGTGGGCGCCGTCTCCGACGTCGGATCGGTCAAGGCGCCGGTGGTGCGAGCTGTCCAGGCGCAAGCGGGCGGAGCGTCATCCCGGTTCGTCGGCGGCCACCCGATGGCCGGTTCAGCCGGGGAGGAGGGCATCGAGGGAGCCGACGCCGATCTCTTCCTTGGTGCGGCCTGGGTTCTCACGCCGACGGCCGACACCGACCCGGCCGCCTTCACCGCCGTGCGGGACCTCGTCGCCCTCACCGGCGCCAGGATCATGGCCGTCGAGCCGGAACTGCACGACGATCTCGTGGCCATCGTCAGCCACCTCCCCCACCTGGCGGCCAGCGCGGTCATGCACCTGGCGGCCGACGACGAGGACCACGACACCCTTCTTCGGCTGGCCGCCGGCGGGTTCCGGGCGCTGACGCGGCTGTCGGGGCGCTCGGCCGGTATCTGGCCCGACATCTGCGTCGAGAACCAGGAGGCCATCCTGCACATCCTCGATCGCTACATGAAGGAGCTGGAGCGGGTCCGGGAGCTCGTGGCGGCGGCGGAGCGGGGGCCGCTGCTCGACTTCTTCGAGACCGCCCGGGCCGAGGTGTCGAACCTGCCCGAACGGTCGGCCGGGGCCGGGCCGCTGGTCGAGCTGTCGATGCCGGTGCCGGACCGGCCCGGGGTGCTGGCCGAGGTCACGACGCTGGCCGGCCGCCGCGGCGTCAACATCGTCGACCTTGACATCAGCCACGGCCCGACCGGCGGTGTCCTGCTCATGGTCGTGCCGGCGGCCGGCGCCGACGGCCTCGTGGCCGGGCTCGAGGCGCTCGGCTACCACACGACGCGGCGGGAGGTCGGGTGACCGCCATCGACGCCCTCACCACCGAGCTGCCGGCCGAACTCCAGCTGGGCGGGCCCCGGCCGCTGCGGGGCCGACTGCGGGTGCCGGGCGACAAGTCGATCTCGCACCGGGCGCTGCTCTTCGCCGCCCTCGCCTCGGGTACCAGCCGGCTGTGGTGGCTGGCCGACGGCGACGACGTCGTCCGGTCCCGGGCGGCCATCGAGGCCCTCGGAGCGAAGGTGCGCGACGGCGCCGGCTCGCCCGGTGAGGCTCGGGAACTTCACCAGCCTCCCCTGAGGCAGACCTCTTCGGCCGGGGAGCGGGTCGGGCCGGTCGTGATCGTGCGGGGCGGCGGGTTCGACGGGCTGCGGGAGCCCGACGCCGTCATCGACTGCGGCAACTCCGGCACCTCGATCCGGCTGCTGTGCGGCATCCTGGCCGGTCGGCCGTTCCACTCCGTGTTGACCGGTGACTCGTCGATCGTCCGGCGGCCGATGGGACGGGTCGTCGAGCCCCTGCGGCAGATGGGGGCCCGCATCGACGGGCGCGACGGCGGCCGGCTGGCGCCGCTGGCGATCCGGGGCGGCGGCCTGCGGGCGATGCGCCACGAGCTGGCGGTGGCCAGCGCCCAGGTCAAGACCGCCCTGCTGTTGGCCGGCCTCCAGGCCGACGGCGTCACCGAGGTGACGGAGCCGGCGCTGTCCCGCGACCACACGGAGCGGCTGTTGCCGGCCATGGGCGCGGCCCTCGAGAGCATCCCCGGCGGGGCGCGGGTCGAGCCGGTCGGGGCCGCCGGCCTCACCCCGATCGACCTGGCCGTGCCGGGCGACCCGTCGGCCGCCGCCTTCTTCGTCGTGGGGGCCTGCATCACGCCGGGCTCCGACCTCGTGGTCGAGGACGTCTGCCTCAATCCGACCCGCATCGGTTTCATCACCGTGCTGCAGCGCATGGGCGCCGACGTGGAGGTCGTGGTGAAGGAGGAGCGGGGCGGCGAGCCGGTGGGCGACATCCGGGCGGCGGCCGGGCCGCTGCGGGGCACGACCATGGCCGGCGAGGAGATCCCCCGGATCATCGACGAGATCCCCGTCCTGGCCGTGGCCGCCGCCTTCGCCGTCGGAGTGACCGAGGTCGCCGATGCCGCCGAACTCCGGGTCAAGGAGTCGGACCGCATCGGCACGATCGAGCAGGAGCTGTCCCAGCTCGGGATCGCCGTCGAAGCCAAGACGGACGGGCTCGTGATCACGGGCGGCGCCCCCCACGGCGGCCTGTTCAAGAGCCACGGGGACCACCGCATCGCCATGGCGGCGGCCATCGCCGCCAATGCCTGCGAGGGCCCGTCGACCGTGCGGGGGTGGCGGGCGGTCGGCTCGTCGTATCCCCGGTTCGCCGCCGACCTCGCCTCGGTGACGGAATGAAAGCCTGATGACCACGCCCAAGACCCCCGTCGTCGCCATCGACGGCCCGGCCGGCTCCGGCAAGTCGACCGTGGCCCGGTTGGTGGCCGAGGCGCTCGGGCTGCCCGCCCTCGACACCGGCGCCATGTACCGGGCGCTGACCTGGGCGGTGCTCGACGCCGGAATCGATCCCGCCGACCGCCCGGCCGTCATCGCCCTGGCCGAGCGGTTCGAGCTCGACGTCGGGCCGCCGGTGCGGGTCGACGGCCGGGACGTGAACGAGGCCATCCGCACACCGGAGGTGTCGGCGGTGGTGTCGGTGGTCGCCGCCGTCCCCGAGGTCAGGGCGGTGATGGTGCGGGCCCAGCGGGAGTGGATCGCCGTCCATGGCGGCGGCGTGGTCGAAGGCCGCGACATCGGCACGGTGGTGGCCCCCGACGCCCTGCTGAAGATCTATCTCGAGGCCAGCGAGGAGGAACGGGCCCGCCGGCGGCTGCGGCAGGACGACTCCGCCCCCGGCGCCGGCGAGGCCACCGGCGGCCTGGCCGCCACCCAGGCCGCCATCCGTCGTCGCGACGCCATCGACTCCGGCCGGACGGCCTCACCGCTGGCCGTGGCCGACGACGCGGTCGTCCTCGACACCACGGACCTGTCGGTCGAGGGCGTGGTGGCCGAAGTCCTCCGCCGCTACCGGGCCGCGCTGGACGCGGCCGAACGTCCATGACCGATCCCGCCGTCGCACCCCGGCCGCCCAGGCGGTGGGAGCTCCTGGCCTACGGGTTCGTGCGGGCGCTGGTCCACACCGTGTGCAAGCTGTTGTGGCGCATCAAGGTCGTCCATCCCGAGCGCGTCCCGGCCACGGGGGCGTGCGTCCTCGCTCCCTCCCACCGGTCGTATCTCGACACCCCGTTTCTCTCCTGCGTCACCCGGCGGCGGATCCGGTTCATGGGCAAGGCGGAGCTCTGGAAGTACCGGTGGTCGGCGACGTTCCTCTCGGCGCTGGGCGGCTTTCCGGTCGACCGGGCGGGAGCCGACCGGGCGGCGTTGCGGGCGGCGCAGGCGGCACTGGAGGGAGGCGAGCCGCTGGGCATGTTCCCCGAAGGGACCCGCCGGTCGGGCCCGGTGGTGGAGGACCTCCACCACGGAGTGGCCTTCCTCGCCGCCCGGCTCGGCGTGCCGATCGTGCCCATCGGAATCGGGGGCAGCGAGACGATCCTGGCCCGGGGCCGGAAGCTCCCCAGGCTCACGAAGGTCGTGGTGATCGTCGGTGAGCCGATCCATCCCCCGGCCCGGGAACCCGGCGCCAGCGTCCGCCGGGGCGACGTCGCCGCGCTCACCGAGCAGCTCCGGGTGGCCATCCAGAAGCTGTTCGACGAGGCGGAGGCCGCCGCTCTGGCACGATGAGGGGATGGTCCGTGACAACGGCCTGGTGATTCCGGAGGGCGGGTTCCAGCCCGCGCCGGCGATCCCCCAGCCCAACATCTTCCCGATGGAGTGGCGGGGCGACAGCCAGAAGCTCACCGAGATCTACGAGCGCTCCAAGGTCCAGGCCTGGAACCCGTCGGATCTGCCCTGGCACGAACTCGACCCGTGCGACTTCACGTCCGAGCAGCGGATCGGGATGATGTACTGGTTCGCCGTCCTGGCCAACTTCGACGCCTCCGGCCCGCCGGTGTTCGCCCAGGCGATGGTCCACGCCTACGAGCACCACGAGGAGGACCCCGTCCGCAAGTGCTTCTTCTCGATCACCCGCGACGAGGTCAACCACGAGGAGGCGTGCGGGCGGGCGATCCAGACGCTGGTGCCGGGCGGGCCGCTCGACTTCGAGCCGACCACCGACCTGGAACGGGCGGCCCACAACAACATCGGCTGGCTCTACCACAACGGCGGGCGGTACTGGAACGGCTACGCCGCGTCGCTGTCCAAGTACCCGCTGGCCGTGCTGTTCACCTCGTTCATGATGGGGGAGGTGGCGTCGTCGACGCTGTTCCGGGGGATGGCCGACCAGGCCCGCCACCCGGTGTTCCGGGAGCTCTTCACCAACGTGGGCCGGGACGAGAGCCGGCACCTGGCGATCTGCCTGCAGCTCCTCGACAAGGACTGGCCCGGTCTCGACGACGACATCAAGCCGCTGGTGACCCGGCAGCTGCGGGCCGGTTTCGTGTTCCTGTCGATGATCCTCTGGGAGCCGCCGCAGCAGTTCTGGGAGCTGCCCGACTACTACCTGCCGAACCACCGGGTGCTGATGGGCCATGCCCGGGAGGCCGGTCTCGGCGTGCTGACCTACGAGGAACAGGCCGAGAACTGGCGTCTCGCCCTCGGCCGGGTGGCCAAGATCGTGGAGCGCTGGGGCATCGAGTTCCCGGCCATCCCCGAACTCGACGTGGCCGGAGTCGACGCGGGCGACATCGACCTCGACGACATCATCCCGGTGTTCTAGGCCCCGCCGCGCCTAGGGCGCTTTGACGGGAAGGCTGGTGAAGACGGCCGCTGCCCCCTGGGCGAGGTCCTCCACGCTCAGATCGCCTTCGGGGTCGTACCAGTAGTACGTCCAGTTGGCCGCCCCGAGCACGAGGAAGGCCGCCGCCCGGGGCGAGATCGGGTGGCCGAGGGCACCGGCGGCATCGGCGAACCGGTCGACGATCTGGCGCTCGAGCGCCTTCACCTCGGACCGCCACTCGGGCCGGAGCAGATCGAGGCGGAGCAGCAGCGGCGTGACGACCCGCAGCCGGCTGGAGAACGACCGGACGTAGGCGTCGACCAGCGTTGCCATCCGCTCGGCCGGCTCGGCTTTGTCGCCCGGGTCGGCGGCGGCCAGATCGGCCACCACCTGCTCCAGCGACTGCCGGAGCAGGCCATGGAGCAGATGCTCCTTGGAGGCGAAGTAGTGGTACACGCCGGCCTTGGAGAAGCCCGCCGCCTGGGCGACGTCGAGCATCGTGGCGCCTTCGTATCCCCGCTGGGCGAACACCTGCCCCGCCGCGGCCAGGACTGCCGCCGCCTTGTCGTCGTGGTCGGGGGCCGTCGGTCGAGCCATGGCCCGAACAGTCTGCCCTGTTTCCCCCTAACCCGCTTGGACCGCTTTGCCCCTAACCCGCCTGGACCGCCGTCAGGCAGACGAGGTCGACGATGTCGCTGACCGAGCAGCCCCGGGACAGGTCGTTCATCGGCCGGGCCAGGCCCTGGAGGAGCGGGCCGATGGCGGCCGCCCCGCCGAGGCGCTGGGCCAGCTTGTAGCCGATGTTGCCGGCATCGAGGTCCGGGAACACCAGCACGTTGGCCTGACCGCCCAGCGGGCTGCCCGGGGCCTTGCTGGCCGCCACCTCGGGGACGATGGCCGCGTCCACCTGCAGCTCGCCGTCGACGCAGAGGTCGGGACGGCGCGCTTTGACGAGCTGCGTGGCGCGCACGACCTTGTCGACCTTGGCGTGCACGGCGCTGCCCTTGGTGGAGAAGCTGAGCAGCGCCACCTTCGGCTCGACCTCGAGGAAGGCGGCCGCCGTCCCGGCCGAGGCGATGGCCACGTCGGCCAGCTGGTCGGCGGTCGGCTCGGGGATCACGCCGCAGTCGGCGAAGACCAGCGCGCCGCCGGCGCCGACCTCGGTGTTGGGGAACACCATGAGGAAGCACCCCGACACGCTGGTGACGCCCTTGGCCGGCCCGATGCCGTGGAGCGCGGCCCGGACGGTGGCGGCGGTGGTGGCCAGCGACCCGGCCACACAGCCGTGCGCTTCGCCGGCCGCCACCATCAGCGAGGCGAACAGCAGCGGGTTGCTGACCGCCGCCTTGGCGCTCTCCTCGGTGAGGTCGCACTGGCGGCGGATGTCGAGGTAGCGCTCGGCGAAGGCGTCGCGGCGGTCGTCGATGAGGTCCGGTCCGACCAGGATCGGTTCGGCCAGCCCTTCGCCGACCAGGATCCGGGCCGCTTCCCGGACCCGTTCGTCATCCACCTCGGGCAGGACGATCCGCCGGGGGTTGGCCCGGGCCCGGTCCCGGATGCGGGTGAGGACGGCGTTGGCGGCCGGAGCCGACGTCGTTGTCGTAGTCATTCGACCCCGTCGAGGAGGCCGGCCTCGACCTCGACTTCGGCGGCCAGGAGGTACTGGGCGTACGTCTTGCCCTGGGCGTCGACCAGGAGCGACATGGTGCCGCCGCCGCCGAGGCTCTCGTGAAGCAGGAAGTTACAGGCCAGCAGGTTGGGGATCTCGTGGCGCTCCACGTCTCCCTTGCAGATACCGGCGAAGCGCTGTTTGACGAAGGCCGCGGTGAGGTGCTGCACCATCCAGCCGTAGATCGCTTCGTTGCGGGCGATCACGCCGACGTTGGAGGTGTCGCCCTTGTCGCCCGAGCGGGCCAGGCACAGCCGGCTGAGCGGCACCTTGACCGGGGAGCCGCCACCGGCGGACGGGCGGGCCGGCGGCGCCTCGGGGGTGAAGGCCGGGCCGGCGGGGGTGGCCGACGACGGGTCGAGGTGGGGGACGTCCGCTTCGTCGTCGCCCACCACCACCCGCATGGGGACGTTGGAGCGGTCGATGAGCGCCGGCCAGTAGCCGACGACGTCGGAGGCCCGGGGCCGCCCCTGGTCGGCCAGCACGGTGATGCCGGGCACGGAGCCGAGCACCCGGGGCACGACCTGGACGCCGAAGCGATTGTTGATCTTGTCGGCGTCGGCGTCGCGCACCGCGACCTGGACCATGATCTCGCTCGGCTCGGAGTCGGTGAGCGACGGGTGGGTGGCGTTCCAGGCCAGGAACTGGGTGCAGGTGTCCTCGTAGAGGTCGGTGCCGCCGGCGCTCTCCCAGACGAGCTGGGCGACCCGCTCCGCCTTGGCCAGGGCGTCGGGCCCGCTGACCACCAGCCGGCCGAAGGCCCGATAGCCGTGGGCGAAGCTGACCGACACCTTGAGCTTCTCGGGCGGCGGCTCGCCGACGATGCCGCTCACCTTCACCCGGTCGGGCCCGTCCTGCGTGAGGCGGATCGAGTCGAAGCGGGCGATGCAGTCCGGCGCCAGGTACTGCGGCGTGCCCATCTCGTAGAGGAGCTGCTCGCTGATCGAGTGGACGCTCACGATGCCGCCCGTCCCGGGATGCTTGGTGACCGTGAACGTGCCGTCGGGCGTCGCCTCGACCAGCGGGTACCCGAGGTTGGAGAAGCTCTTCACCTTGTGCCAGTCGGTGAAGTTCCCGCCGGTGCACTGCGTTCCGCACTCGATGATGTGGCCGGCGACGATGCCGGCGGCCAGCCGGTTCCAGTCGTCGGCCGCCCAGCCGAACTCGTGGATCATCGGGGCGAGCGTCACGCCCGTGTCGGTGACCCGGCCGGTGATGACGACGTTGGCGCCGAGCGCCAGGGCCTTCACCACGGGTGCCGCCCCGAGATAGACGTTGGCCGACAGGACGTTGGCCCGCTCGTCGGTCAGCGGCCGGCCGGTTTCCATGTTGGCCAGGGTCTCGCCGGCGGCGATGAGGTCGTCGAGGCGGTCGTAGATGTCGTCGCCGAGAACGACGCCGACCCGGACCTTGTCGCCGATGCCGAGGTCGCCGGCCAGCTTCTCGACCGCCGCCTTGCAGGCCAGCGGGTTCACGCCACCGGCGTTGGAGATGACCTTGATTCCCCGCTCCACGCAGGTGGGGAGCACGTCGCGGAGCTGGGTCAGGAAGTCGGTGGCGTAGCCCGCCTCCGGTTTGCGCTGCCGCTGCTTCTGCAGGATCGCCATGGTGACCTCGGCGAGGTAGTCCATGACGAGGTAGTCAACGGGGCCGCCTTCCACCTGGCGGCGGGCGGCCGTCGGATCGTCTCCCCAGAAGCCACCGCAGTTGGCGATGACGATTCGGTCTGCGGGCATCGTTTCCCTCCGGTTCCATCCCCCAGGGGGATTGTAAGGAGGGCGACCTCAGATTCCCTTAACCGAGCGCTACTGGTTACCGACCGCCTTCTTGGCCAGGGCTTCGAATTCGTCGGTGCTGAGCTCGCCGCTCGTCCGGGCGACGACCTTGCCGGAGCCGTCGACCGCCACGAAGTAGGGGTAAGAACCCAGCCCGAAGGCGTCCGCCGCTTCCTGGTCGCCGGAGTCGGCCAGTGTTTTGGCTGTCCACCCTTCCTCTTCCAGCCATTCCGACGGCGGGTAGTTCGGGTTGTTGGACGAAACGCCGGTCGACACGGTGTACAGATCGACGCCGCTCGGGAGCTGGTTCGACTTCAGCCAGTCGGCCAGAAGGGGGATCTCCTTCTGGCAGTGGGGACACCAGTGGGCGACGAAGAGGATCAGCTTCGCCCGTCCGTCGTTGCTGATCTCGACCGGAGTGCCGTCGAAGGACTGCCCCCGCACCTCGGGAATCGTCTTGCCGATGGCCGGATCGGCGCCGCCCGGACGGAACTTCTCGAGCGCGGAGCCGGTGACGTTCACCGGCCGGGTCTGTTCGACGCCCTCGGCGGTCTTGTCACCGTCGGAGCCGCCGCCGGAGGCGATGGCCGCCACGGCCAGGACGAGCACGACGGCGGCGACGCCGATCCACAGCCACGGCGGCTGCTTCTTGCGGGCGGCGGCGACGGCGCCCTTCTTCTTCGGCTTGGGCTTAGTGGTGGCCATGAACTTCACTCCTCAGAAGGTCGGAGGGGTCCTCGTCGAGGCGGTCGCCGGCCCGGGAGACGGCCAGCAGCGTGAGGATCAGCAGGAAGCCCGACAGGGCCATGGTCGGGATCGTCAGGTACCCGAGCCGCTCGACCCAGATCAGGGAGCAGGGGTTCGTGGGGTCGCAGCTGGTGCTTTCCTTCACGATGCCGCGCTCGACGAGGATGTGGTAGGTGCTGATCATCGAGCCGATGGCCGCCAGACCCAGGGCATAGGGGCGGATCGGGGTGAAGTGTCTCCAGGCGGCGATGCCGAGGATGGGGACCAGCGGGTACATCGCGTAGCGCTGGTACCAGCACAGCTTGCAGGGCGGGAAGTTGGCGACCTCGGAGAAGTACAGGCTTCCGGCCATGGACACGGCGGCCACGAGAAAGGCCAACGTGAGCGCCGACGGAGCGACGGCGGCCACCGCCTGGTCCCGCAGGTTCGCCACCCGGGAGGAGAACCGGCCTCCGACCGCCAGCACCATGGCGGTGAGCGTGGCCAGTTCGGCCACGACGGCCAGCAGGGCCAGGAACAGCGAGACGCGCTCGGTGTCCACTTAACCCTTGAGGGCGGCCAGGGTGTCGGAGGCGTTGACGGCCCGGTCGGTCGAGAACGATCCGCCCAGGGCGGCGGCGGCCGGTGGGCTGCCGCCGGCGGCCAGGGCGGCCACGGCGTCGAGCACCGGCATGACCTCCCGGAGCGTGCGGGGCGGCGGGAAGTACTCCTCCTCGTCGGTCACGTCGACCTCCTCGACACCGGCGCTCGGGTCGAGGCGGGCGATGACGGCCTGCACGACGTCCTCCGGGGCGCTGGCCCCGGCGGTGACACCGACGATGCGGGCGCCGGTCAGCGCCGCCTCGTCGAGCTCCTCGACGCCGTTGATGCGCTGCACCACCGGACATCCCACGTTCCTGGCCACCTTTTCCAGGGCCAACGTGTTCGACGAGTTGGCGCTGCCGATGACCAGCACGGCATCGGCCCGGCTGGCGATGGCGGTGAGCGCCGCCTGGCGGTTGGTGGTGGCGAAGCACAGGTCGTCGCGCGTCGCCGTCCACAGATCGGGATACTTCGCCCGGGCCCGTTCCACCACACCCTTCCAGTCGCCCAGGGCCAGGGTGGTCTGGGCGAGGACGGCGACCTTGGTCGGGTCGTCGACCGACGCCTGATCGACGTCGGCCTCGTGCTCCACGAGCCGCATGGCCGCCGGCGCCTCGGCCAGCGTGCCGATCGCCTCGTCGTGGCCGGCGTGGCCGACGTAGAGGATCGTGTAGCCCTTGCCGGCCCGCACCCGGGCCTCGTGATGGACCTTGGTCACGAGCGGGCAGACGGCGTCGACGACGAATCCGCCCCGGTCGCGGGCGGCCGACACGACGTCGGGGGCCGAGCCGTGGGCCGACAGCATCACCGGCGCTCCGTCGGGGACATCGTCAATAGAGTCGACGAAGACCACGCCGAGGTTCCGGAAGCGTTCGACGACCAGTCGGTTGTGCACGATCTCGTGGTAGCAGTAGACGGGCGGCTCGAAGACCCGGACCATCCACGCCAGGGCCTTGATGGCCATCTCGACGCCGGCGCAGAAACCCCGGGGTCGGGCCAGCAGGACCTTCTCCACATCCACACTTACGAGGCTACCGGCTCGCGCCCTTACACTCGCCTGCATGTCCTCGCCCAGAGTGGTCAGCGTCGCGCCGGGTTCGCCGGCCGAACGCGCCGGTCTCCGACCCGGCGACGAGCTGCTGGCGCTCAACGGTGAGGCGCCCCGCGACGTCATCCGCTACCGGGTGCTGGCCGACGAGGCGATCGTCGACCTCGAGGTGCGAAGAGGCGGTCTGGAAAGGGTTGTGCAGGTCGAGAAGCGGGCCGGGGAGCCCCTCGGCGCCGAGGTCCACAGCGCCCTGTTCGACCGGGTCCGCACCTGTGACAACCACTGCCCGTTCTGCTTCATCTACCAGCTGCCCAAGGGCATGCGGAAGAGCCTCTACGTCAAAGACGACGACTATCGCCTGTCATTTCTCTACGGAAACTTCACAACCTTGACCCGCTTCACCGAGGCCGATCTGGAGCGCGTCGTCGACGAGGGCCTCGGCCCGCTCTATGTCAGCATCCATGCCACCGATCCGGAGCTGCGGGCCCGCCTGCTGCGCAACCGGCGGGGGGCGACGAGCCTGCGGTGGCTGCGGCTGCTGCTCGACCACGGCGTCGAGGTCCACGGCCAGGTCGTGGTCTGCCCCGGGGTGAACGACGGCGCGGCGCTCGACGACACGTTCCTCGGTGTGCTCGACCGGTTCCCGGAGCTGGCCAGTGTGGGCGTCGTGCCCCTCGGGGTGAGCGACCACAACACGGAGCCCGACATGCGGATCCACGCCCCGGGCGAGGCGGCGGCGGTCATGGACGTCATCGACCGCTGGCAGACGAGATTCGTCGACGTGCTCGGGCGGCGGATGGTCTTCGCTGCCGACGAGTACTACCTGATGGCCGGCCGCCCCTTCCCCTCAGCCTGTGAGTACGAGGGCTTTCCGCAGCACGAGAACGGGATCGGCATGGCCCGCATGTTCTTCACCGAAGTCGAAGCGGCGTTGGCCGGCCGGGAGGCCGAACCGGTGGCTTCCGGCCGGGGCGGCTTCTTCCAATGGGTCGATGGCGCGCCGGCCGACGGCTACCGCTCTCCCCGACGGAGCGGCGCGGTGGCGGTCTCCCTGGCGGACGACGATGCCGGGGAGGTGGCGTTGCTGACCGGCGAATACGGCGCCCGGGTCCTGGAGCCGGTGCTGCCGGCGCTGGCCGAGGCGGCCGGCCGGCCGGTGCGGGCGTTGCCCGTCCCCAACCGGCTCTTCGGCGGGAACATCGCCGTCACCGGACTGCTGGCCGGGGCGGATGTGGCGGCGGTCCTGGAGCAGGAGCCGGCGGGCGGTGTCCGCTACCTGTTGCCCGACGTCACGTTGTCCCGCGGTGTGTTCCTCGACGGCTCCGGCCCCGCCGACCTGCCCCGCCCGGTCGAGATCATCGGGACGGGCGGCGACGCGCTGGTGGAGGCGTTGTCGCGATGACCGCCAACGGCTTGCCGGTCGTGGCCGTCGTGGGCCGGCCCAACGTCGGCAAGAGCACCCTGGTGAACCGCATCATCGGGCGGCGGGAGGCGATCGTCGAAGAACGGCCGGGCGTCACCCGGGACCGCAAGGTTCTCGACGCCGAATGGATCGGCCGGGCCTTCCGCGTCGTCGACACCGGCGGATGGATCCGCACCGACGAGCCGCTGGCCCGGCAGGTCAGCCTCCAGGCCGAACGGGCCATCGACGAGGCCGATCTGGTGGTGATGGTGGTCGACGGGGCGGTCGGTGTGACCGACGAGGACGCGCTGGTGGCCGGGCTGCTGCGCCGCTCGCCCAAGCCGGTGCTGCTGGCCGTGAACAAGGTCGACGACGCCAACCGGGAGGCCGACGCCTGGGACTTCACCCGCCTCGGCCTGGGTGACCCGATCCCGGTGTCGGCGTTGCACGGCCGGGGGAGTGGCGACCTTCTCGACATCATCGTGGAGAAGCTGCCGGCGGAAGCGGAGGCGGTTCCAGAGGAACGCGAAGGGCCGGCCGTCGAGGAGGACGGGCTCGGTTCGCCCGAGAAGCCGTTCTCGGTGGCCATCGTGGGGCGGCCCAACGTCGGGAAGTCGACGCTGTTCAACCGGCTGGTGGGCGAGGAACGGGCGGTCGTCCACGACGCGCCCGGCACCACGCGGGACACGATCGACACGGTGGTCCAGACGGAGGACGGCTGGCTCCGCTTCGTCGACACCGCCGGCATGCGGCGCAAGAGCCGCATCGACGAGACGACCGAGTACTACAGCCTCGTCCGGGCGCTGCAGGCCATCGACCGGGCCGACGCCGCGCTGCTGGTCATCGACGCCACCGAGGGAGTGACGCACCAGGACCAGCGCCTGGCCGAGCGGATCGACGCCTCGGGCTGCGCCACGGTGGTGGTCCTCAACAAGTGGGACGTGCTCGATCCCGATGACCGTGAGGGCGTGCTGGCGGAGCTTTCCGACCGGCTGGCGTTCCTGTCCTACGCGCCGGTGCTCAAGACGTCGGCGCTCACCGGTCGCAACGTGGGGAAGTTGCTCCCGGCGCTGTTCCAGGCCCGGGACGAATACCACCGCCGGGTGCCGACCCGGGCGCTCAACGAAGTGCTGCAGGCGGCCCAGCAGGCGCAGCCGCCGCCGGCCGAGCGGGGGCACCGGCCCCGGATCCTCTATGCCACCCAGGGCGCCACGGATCCGCCCACGTTCACGCTGTTCACCACCCGGGAGCTACCGCCGGGCTACCTCCGTTATCTGGAGCGCAAGATCCGGGAGGCGTTTTCGATCGGCCCGACGCCGATCAAACTCCGGGTTCGTCGTCGTAGTAGTTCGCGGCGCTGATTCCCAGCCTGCTCCGGGCGAGCTCCCGCTTCGTCGGGGCGAGCGGGATGCCGTTCTCCCAGCCGTCAACTTCGTGGCGGGCCCCGGGGCGGCGGGGGACGGGAGCGGCGGGTAGTACGGCGGCGGCTGCGGCGGGCCGCGGCGCGTCCCGCCCGGTGAAGCCGACGACGACGGCGCCGAGGAGCAGCGCCACTCCGCCGAAGATGATCAGGCGCCGCGTCCCGTCACCCGTCTGGCCGAGCTGTCGGCTGCGCCGGGCGGCCGGGGCCGGCGCCTCGTCCTGCACGGAGTCGGCGCCCTTCACGTCGCCGGGCGAAGAGGTGGTGTTGCCGTCGGCCGCCCCGGCGGCTGTGGTGGTGGTGCTCTGCTGCGCCGGCTGGGTCTCGGTCACGATCGGTGGGTTGGGGAGCACCGGAGCGGCCGGCGCAGGTGCCCCACTGGGCGTTGAGACGGCGCCGCCGCCGGGCGCGGGCGAGTTCGCCGTCCTCGCTTCGGGATCGACCGGGTAGATCCCGGGCGGCAGGCCGGCGCCCGAGCGGGAGGCCGGCTTCCTGGCCGAGGGCGGAGCGTCGGTGTCCCGGCCGTCGTCGATGGTCGTGGTCGTCGAGTCGTTGTCCTCGGCGGCCGTGATCGGTTGGCCGTCGTAGGTGGCGCCCGATCCATTGTCCGCCGTGTCGGCGGAGTCGCCGGCCGAAGGGCTGTTCGACCCGCTGCCCGTGGACTCGCCGGTCCCGGTGGTGGTCGTCGTCGGCGCGCTGGTGGTGGTCGGTCTCGTCGTGGTCGTCGTGGCGGTGGTGGCGGTGGTCGCGGTGGTGGCGGTGGTCCCCGTCGAGCCGGTCCGGGGCGGCATCGTGGTGGTGGTCGGCGCCGTCGACCCGGTCGTGGCGGAGCCGCTCGACCCGTCCGACCCGCTCGAGTCGGCGGAGCCCGTCGAGCCGTCCGATCCTGTCGAATCAGGCGACGTCGTCGTCGTGGACTTGTTCGACTTCGACGACTTCTTCTTGTCCCGCTTGTCGTCTTTGGCGGACCGGTCCGACGACGTGGTCGTGGCTTTGGCCGCCTCCGCAGGCGGGGTGGCGGTGGCCGGCCCGGGCGCCGCCGCCACGGCGACGCCTCCGCCGAGCGACAGGCCGGCGACGATGAGGAGTGAGCCGGCGCCGGCCAGGGCGTGGGTGGTGCGTCTCCGGAGGTCCATCACGAGATCCAGCGCGGCGGGAGCGACGCCCGGGGGCACTGCCGCGAACAGCGTCCCCAGACGGTTCGGTAAGGAACAATCGCCACAAAGGTACCACCGGCACCAGAGGCAGCAAAAGGGGACTCCTACGGTTTAAGCCCCTTACATTTCACCGTTCACGGCTTCGTCGCCTCGAAGACGGTGGTGACCATCCGACCGGGGACGGGGGTCTGCGCCACGCCGGTGAGCCCGGCGGCCTCGAGCCAGGCCCGGTACTGGGACGGGGTGTGGGCGTCGCCGCCGGCGGTGTTGACGATCATGGCCACCGAGAAGGCGACGGCCAGCGGGGGCGAGCGGCGCTCCTCGTCGGGGACGATCTCCAGGATGACCACCCGTCCACCCGACGGGAGGGCCGCCGCCACCCGCCCGATGATCTCCTGGGCCCGCTCGGGCGAGAAGTCGTGGAGGACGTTGGCCAGGAGGGCGGCGTCGCAGCCCGGCGGCAGCGGGTCTTTGAACATGTTGGCCGGCCACGTGGTGATCCGGTCGCCGAGCCCGGCATCCGCGATGTGCTCCGCGGCCTTGGCCGCCACCGGCGGCTGATCGACGACGACCGCTTCCAGGCCGGCAAAGGCCATGCAC
The DNA here is from genome assembly GCA_040756995.1 of Actinomycetota bacterium. GTDB lineage: Bacteria > Actinomycetota > Acidimicrobiia > IMCC26256 > BP-133 > BP-133. The sequence continues at coordinate 32,595 of JBFLYK010000031.1, forward strand.
AGGGCGATCGAGACGGCGCCCGACCCGCCGCCGACGTCCATGACGCGCCGGACGCCCCGCAGATCCACGACGGCCGCCAGGCGGTCCCCCATCACCCGGGAGTGGCCGTGGAGGAAGTCGAGGAAGAAATCCTCGGGGAAGGCGTGGTACCCCTCCTCGTCCTCGGGGAGCAGCTGGGCGTCGGCCCGGAGGGCGTCCTCCAGCCGGCCCCAGGCCGGCCAGCACCAGCGCTCGTCGAGGACGTAGTTCCGCATCGAGTGGATCGACCGGCTGTTGAGGTACCGGGCGGCGAGCAGCGTGTTGCGGTAGCGGCCGCGGTCGTCTTTGCCGAGGAGGCCGACGGCGACGCAGGTGTCGAGCAGGGCCCGGGCCGGCCGGCGGCGGAGGCCGAGGACGGCCTGCGCCTCCTCGAGCGTCCGGCCCCCTCCGGCCTGTTCGGCGTCCAGCACGTCGAAGACGCCGAGCTCGACGGCGGCCATGACCGTGCGCGAGATCCAGAACCCGAGAAAGAGCTCCAGGACGTCGTCAGGGTCGGTTTCGAGCATGTCGTCCGGATCTGGTACTAGAGTCACCCGCTCAGCCTGCCTCACCCAACAAACCGGCGTTCCTCACCGTGCCGTCCACCACGGTGAAGAGCGCCGGTTCGGGTTTTCGGGCGCCGAGTGCCTTACTCGCCGGAGCCCTCGAGGGCGATCAGGGGTTGGCCCTTGGTGACGGCTTCGCCGGCGGTGCACAGGACGGCCGAGACCACGCCGTCGGCCGGGGCCTTCACTTCCAGCTCCATCTTCATGGCCTCGACGACGACCAGGGGCTGGCCCCGTTCGACGGTGTCGCCGGCGGCGACCTTCACGGCGATGACCGTGCCGGGCATCGGGGCGCCGAGCTGCGCCGGGCCGCCCTCGGCGTCGACGAGGCGGGGTCTGATGCCGAGGGGCAGCTCGTAGGGCTGGCCGTTCCAGTAGACGTGGACGCAGCCCGGGGTGGCCACGGCCGCGGCCCGGACGCCGTCCACCGACCAGCCGTGGGTGTCCCCGCCGGGTTCGTGCTCGGGGTCGGCCGGGACGAGCGTGGTGTGACCCACCTGGAAGGGCCCGGTGCCCCGCACGTCGACGAGCCGCTCGCCCTTGGCGGTGGCCGACGACTCCGTCGCGTCGCCGCCGGTCTGGACCACGACGTGGGTCGGGCCGGGCTCGAGGTGGCGCCAGGGGCCCACCGCCGACCACGGATCGGCACTCCTCCCCCGGCTCTCGGCCAGGATGCGGGCCGCCTCGGCGGCCCCCGCCAGGGCGATGGCCGGTTCCGGGATGGCGGCATCGTCGACGCCCGAGGTCCAGCCGGCGTGGGCCGACTCCAACCATGTCGTGGTCACGCGCCCGGCCCGGACGGTCTCGTCGGCGACCAGCATCCGCAGGAACGGCAGGTTCGTGCGCAGTCCGAGGATCTCGGTCTGGGCCAGGGCGTCGGCCAGCTCGTCCAGCGCCGCCGGCCGGTCGTCGGCGTGCACGATCACCTTGGCCAGCATGGGGTCGTAGTGGGTCGTGACCTCGGAGCCCTCGTCCACGCCGGAGTCGACGCGGGCCTCGTCAGGCCAGCGCACGTGGAGCAGCCGGCCCGACTGCGGCAGGAAGCCGGCGTCGGGATCCTCGGCGTAGAGGCGAACCTCGATGGAATGGCCGGTGGGCGTCACGTCCTCCTGGGCGAGCGGCAGGGGCTCGCCCATCGCCACCCGCAGCTGCAGCTCCACCAGGTCGAGGCCGGTGACCATCTCGGTGACCGGGTGCTCCACCTGGAGGCGGGCGTTCATCTCGATGAAGCCGAACGTCTCACCGTCCTCGTCGACGAGGAATTCGCACGTGCCGGCATTGCGGTATCCGACGTGGCGGCACAGCGCCACCGCCGCCCCGGTGAGGCGCTCGCGCAGCGCCGGGCTCACGATCGGCGACGGCGTCTCCTCGAGGATCTTCTGGTGCCGGCGCTGCAGCGAGCAGTCCCGTTCGCCGAGGTGGATCACATTGCCGAAAGCGTCGGCCATCACCTGCACCTCGACGTGGCGCGGCGCCGGCAGGTACCGCTCCAGGAGCAGCCTCGTGTCGCCGAAGGCGCCGGCGGCCACCCGCCGGGCCGACGCCAGGGCGGGCAGCAGGTCGCTCTCGTGGTGGACGACGGCCATGCCCTTGCCGCCGCCGCCGGCGGCCGGCTTGACGATCAGCGGGTAGCCGATCTCCTTGGCCGCCCGCTCCAGGGTGGCGTCGTCCTGGTCCTCCCCGCCGTAGCCAGGGAGGGTCGGGACACCGGCCGCCTGGGCGATCCGCTTGGCTTCGTCCTTGCCGCCCATGGCCGCCAGCACGTCGGGGGGTGGACCGACGAAGGCGTAGCCGGCGGCCTCCACCGCCCGTCCGAAGCCGGGGTCCTCCGACAGGAAGCCGAAGCCGGGATGGATCAGGTCGGCCTTGAGCGCCCGGGCCGCCTCCAGGACCTTCTCGGCCCGGAGGTAGGACCGGGCCGCCGGCGCCGGCCCGATGCAGTAGGCGGCGTCGGCCAGGCGGACGAACGGCGCACCGAAGTCGGCCTCGGAGTAGACCGCGGCGCAGCGCAGCCCCATGCGCCGGGCCGTCCGGAAGACCCGAACGGCGATCTCCCCCCGGTTGGCGACGAGGACGGTCGGAACGTGGTGAGGGCTGTGCCTCTTGGAACGGGGATTGTTCATGGTCTGGTCTCGCTTACATCCGGAAGACGCCGTAGTTCGGCTCGGGAATGGGGGCGTTGTAGGAGGCCGAGATGGCCAGGGCCAGGGTGAGCCGGGTGTCGAGCGGGTCGATGACCCCGTCGTCGAAGAGGCGGGCGGTCGTGTAGTAGGGGTGGCCCTGGCGGTCGTACTGCTCCCGGATCGGCTGCTTGAACGCCTCTTCATCCTCCGGGGTGGCGAAGCCGCCCTGCTTCACGGTGGCCAGCACGCTGGCCGCCTGCTCGCCGCCCATGACCGAGAGGCGGGCGTTGGGCCACATCCACAGGAAGCGGGGCGAGTAGCCCCGGCCGCACATGGCGTAGTTGCCGGCGCCGAAGCTGCCGCCGATGACGACGGTGAACTTCGGGACCACCGAGCACGAGACGGCCGTGACCATCTTGGCACCGTCCTTGGCGATGCCGCCGGTCTCGGCGTCGACGCCGACCATGAACCCGGAGATGTTCTGCAGGAACACCAGCGGGATCTTGCGCTGGTTGCAGAGCTCGATGAAGTGGGCCGCTTTGAGTGACGACTCCGAGAAGAGAATGCCGTTGTTGGCCAGGATCCCGACCGGGAAGCCCATGATGTGGGCGAAGCCGCAGACGATCGTCGTGCCGTAGAGCGCCTTGAACTCATGGAACCGGCTGCCGTCGACGAGCCGGGCGATCACCTCGTGCACGTCGTAGGGCGTGCGGGTGTCGGGCGGGACGATCTCGTACAGCTCCCGGGGGTCGTACTTCGGCTCCTCGGGCGGCTCCATTCCCGGCGGGAGCTGCTTTTCGTGGTTGAGGGAGGCGACGATGTCGCGCACGATCGACAGGGCGTGGGCGTCGTCGAGGGCGTAGTGGTCGACGACCCCGGAGGTGCGGGCGTGGACGTCGGCGCCGCCGAGCTCCTCCTCGCTCACATCGACGCCGATGGCCGCCTTCACCAGCGGCGGGCCGCCGAGGTAGATCGTGCCCTGCCGGCGGACGATGACCGACTCGTCGGACATGGCCGGCACGTAGGCGCCCCCGGCGGTGCACATGCCCATGACGCAGGCGATCTGGGGGATGCCCATCCCCGACAGGGTCGCCTGGTTGTAGAAGATCCGGCCGAAGTGTTCCTTGTCGGGGAAGACCTCGTCGTGCATCGGCAGGAAGGCGCCGCCGGAGTCGACGAGATAGATGCAGGGCAGGCGGTTCTCCTTGGCGATCTCCTGCGCCCGCACGTGCTTCTTCACCGTCATCGGGAAGTACGTGCCGCCCTTCACCGTGGCGTCGTTGCAGACGATCATGCACTCCCGGCCCGACACCCGGCCGATGCCGGTGATGATCCCGGCGGCCGGCGCCTGGTCGTCGTAGAGGCCGTGGGCGGCCAGCGGCGAGAGCTCGAGGAAGGGCGTGCCGGGATCCAGCAGCCGCTCGACGCGCTGGCGGGGCAGGAGCTTGCCCCGGGAGAGGTGCTTCTCCCGCATCCGCTCCGGGCCGCCCCGGGCGGCGGCCTGGATCTTCTCCTTCAGGTCGGCGACGGCGGCCTCCATGGCCCGCCGGTACTCCCGGGCCTTGTCGGTGTGGGGGTCGTGGAGGGTCGACAGCGTGGGGAACGAAGACGTCATGACGGCGGGGCTCCCATGAGCTGGAGGACGAGAACGGCGTAGGTGTCGGCCACCTGGCGGCGGCCGAGGCGACCCGGCTCGCGCATCCAGGCGTCGACGCCTTTGAGCAGGTCGAGGACGGCGATGCCGGCCACCTTGGCGTCGGGGACGTGGAATTCCCCAGCCGCCACCCCGTCGGCCAGGAACCGTTGCACCGCCTGCTGGAAGCGGCGGCGGACGGCCTGGAGTTCGGTGAAATGGTCGGGGGAGAGGTGGGCCATGTCGCGGAACAGGACGGCGATGGCGTAGCGGCGGTGCTGGGCGTCGGTGATGTAGCCCCGGACGAAGCGGGCGAGCCGTTCGGCGTAGCTGACGTCGCCGGCCTCGAGGAGCGGCAGGAGCCCGGCGAAGAACTCTCCCGAGCCGTACTGCACGATCCGGTAGAGGATCTCCTCCTTGGAGGCGAAATGGTGGTACAGCGAGCCGCCCTGGATGCCGGCCGCCTGGGCCAGGGCCCGGGTCGACACGCTCTGGTAGCCGCGCTCGTAGAACAGCCGGGCGGCGATGTCGATGATCTCGTCGGCTCGGCGAGCGACGACCACGAGCTCACCCTACCAAGCGTTAGGTTCGGTCGGCCACTTCGAGACCGGTTCGGGGAGGGGTGGGAGAATTGGGCCGTGCCCTGGTGTGCCACCTGCGACCGGTTCCTGTCTCCGCCGACCGTCACGCCCGACGGGCGCTGCCCCGTCTGCGGCCGGCCGGTGGAGCCGGGTCAGGCCCACCGGGCTGAGGACCATCCGCCGCCCGGTGAGGAGGAGCTAGGGCCCATCCCCCTGCACCTGAAGATCCTGGGCGTGGCCCTCGTCGTCTATCTCGGCTGGCGCTTCATCCAGGGCGTGGACTGGGTGATCCAGCGCTTCTGACGGCCCGCCGGCCGATGTCCTGATCTGCGCGGGATATGGCATTGCGGTCATCGCCCCGGGCGCCAATACTGCCGCCATGGCGAGGGAGGTCGTCGTGGTCGGCCACGGCGGAGCGGTCGGCATCGAGCTGACGGCGGCCTGTGAAGTGCTGGAGCTGGCCAACGTCTGGCTGGCCGAGCAGGGCCGGCCGCCGGCCTACGAGGTCCAGGTCATGACGCTCGACGGCGGGCCGCTGCCACTCTTCGGCGGCCTGGAGTTGAGTGCCACGGGCTCGCTGCGGCGCTACCGCGGCCCGGTCGACACCCTCATCGTGGTCGGCGGGCCGGTCGCCCCGGCGGCCAGCGAGAACCCGTCGCTGGCCCGGGCGGTGGGGCGGGCCTCCGCCGGCGCCCGCCGGGTCGTGAGTCTCTGCACCGGCGCCTTCGTGCTGGCCGCCGCCGGCCTGCTCGACGGCCGCCGGGTCACGACCCACTGGCGCTTCGGTGAGGACCTGGCCGCCCGCTACCCGGCCGTGGAGGTCGACACCGATCCGATCTACGTCCGGGACGGGCCGGTCTGGACCTCGGCGGGCATCACCGCCGGCATCGACCTGCTGCTGGCGCTGGTCGAGGAGGACGAGGGGTCCGAGGTCGCCCGGGAGATCGCCCGGCTGCTGGTCATCTTCCTGCGCCGCACGGGCAGTCAGGCGCAGTTCAGCGCTCAGCTGTGCAACCAGCTGGCCGACCGGCACCCCATCCGGGAGCTGCAGCAGTACATCGCCGAGCATCCCGAGGCCGACCTCTCCCTGCCCGCCCTCGCCCGGCGGGTCAACATGAGTCCCCGCCACTTCGCCCGCCTGTTCCGGTCCGAGACCGGCGTCTCGCCGGGCCGCTACGTCGAGCAGGCCCGCATCGAGACCGCCCGCCGGCGGCTGGAGGAGAGCGAGCAGTCGGTCGAGGCCATCGCCGCCGCCTGCGGCTTCGGCAGCGCCGGCAACTTCCGCCGGGTGTTCGCCAAGGCGATGGGTGTTTCGCCCTTCGAGTACCGCCGGGGCTTCGGCCCGGCCCGCCCGTCCGCCCGCCGCGACGGCCTCGATCTGGCCGTCTGAAAGGGAAGGAGCCGCCCGTGCCCGCCGAGACCGTTGCCGGAGTGCGCATCCCCGACTCCCGCCTGGCCCGGGAGGCCAGCGCGCTCGTGGCCGAAGTCAGCCCCGACTACCTCGAGGGTCACTGCCGCCGGAGCCACGTCTTCGCCGCCCTGCTCGGCCAGGCGCTGGGCATCGAATACGACGAGGAACTGCTCTATCTCTGCACCGTCCTCCACGACCTGGGGCTGACCGAGCGCTACGCCACCGGCGAGCGCCTGGAGGTGGCCGGCGCCCGGGCCGCCGCCGGATGGGCCCGCAGCCACGATCTCCCCGACGACCGGGTGAACGCCCTGTGGGACGCCGTGGCCCTCCACGCCAGTGCCGGGATCGCCGACGCCAAGGGCGGCGAGGTGGCCCTGACCCATTTCGGCATCGCGGTCGACGTGATCGGGCTCCGACGGGAACTGTTGTCCGACGAGGCCTTCGACGCCGTCGTCGCCGCCTTCCCCCGCCGGAACTTCAAGAAGTCCTTCCACGAGTTGCTGATCGAGCACGCCAGCCGCAACCCGACCGCTTATCTCTTCAGCTGGTTCCACGAGTCCCTCCGGGCGCACGTGTGCCCGGTTCCCACCTTTGATGAAGCGTTCTTCGCCAGCCCCTTCACGGAATGAGGTGCGATATGGCAGCCAAGTCACCTGAAGACATCGATCCCACGTTCATGGAGGCGTTCAACGCCGGCGACGGGGAAACGCTGCTGTCGCTCTACGAGCCGGGGGCAGCCTTTGTGGTCCCCAGCGGCGAGGTGGTCGAGGGACCGGCGGCGATCGGCGACGCGCTGAGCCCATTCCTCGCCTTGAAGCCGCAGATGGACCTGCGGACGGAGAGGATCATTCGCACGGGCGATACCGCCCTCGTCTACTCCTCGTGGACGGTGAAGGGCACCGGCCCCGACGGCCCCGTCGAGATGACCGGCCAGTCCAAGGTCGTGGCGCGGGAGCAGGCCGACGGCACCTGGAAGTTCGTGATCGACGACCCGGGCTGGAACGCCGGCTGACGTCTCCTACCGCCCGGTCGATGATGACCGGGCGGTTTTTTGCGTTCGGGAGCTTGGCCGGTAGTTGGGCGTCTGTTGATCAGGTCAAAGCCGTGATCGTCCGAATCACGGCAGGTGCGAAAACTTCTGAACGTCTTCGCCCTGGCGTTGGCCGTCGTGCTCGGCCCCCGCATCGCTCTGGCTGACGCGCTCGCGCCCGGGGCGGGTTCACCGACGGCCGTGCGCGGCGGTGTCGCTTCACCGGACTCCGTCGCCGACTGCGACCGGGAGTCGCACGAGCACTCCGATCGGAACGGCAGCCACCGGGAGTCCCGGAAACCGACGTGGGCCTTCGCTCGGCGTTGGCGGCTGACGTGCCGCTCCGGCCCTGGCGGCGTCGAGGCGATTCGCGGTGCGGCGGGGGTTGCGTCCCCTCAATGCCGGGGGGAAGATGGCGTTGAGACTCGATCTCAGCAGCGCGATTTCGCTGTCCCGGGGGGCGACGGTAGCAGGGCCTCAGCATGGCCAAAACGTTCTAAGATCCTTACTACGTCGTTGCAGCAATGAGCAGGGAGCGTCGATCCGGTTGGCTGAGGGACGAGTACATGCTTGGCATTACGAATAGCAGCCGAACGCCTGAAGGTCACGACCGATAGCGCGCTCCGCTTTGCCCCGGGCGCGCCAGTGGCTTGACGTGAGCCTGCGCCGGAAAGGCTTCGCTGTGGTCGCCCCACCGGTCATCGGGCTCTGCCTCGCGACGGCCGCCTTCTTCGTTGCCGCCCGGCAGAACACCTTGAACCGGCGTGCAGTGGAACGCGGCGAAGAGGTGACGGCGCAGCTGCGGCTCGTCCTCGGGCTGGCGATCGACGCAGAGAGCGGCGCCCGCGGCTTCGTGCTCACCGGCGAAGAGCGCTTCCTCGAGCCCTTCGTCGCCGCCCGTACCGCGCTCCCGGCCGCATTGCAGAAACTCGACTCGCTGTTCGGTGAAACGGGCCAGAGCCAGACGGTTGCAGCATTGCGCCCCCTGATCGAGCGGCGCTTGCAGATCTCCAGTGAGATGGGCCGGCAGTCGGCCGCCGTGGCGTCGCTGCCGGCCGGGGTCGCTGAGCTCCTCGACCAGGGCAGGAGCGTCACCGATGCCATCCGGCGGCACGTGAGCGACATGGAGGCGGTGGAGCGCGCCGCCTCCGCCCGGGCCCGGGCGAGCGCCGAGCGGGCCGAGAACCTCGGCCGCGCCGCGTTGTTCGCCGGTCTTCTGCTGGGACTGATCGGTGGTCTGGGGGGCGCCGTCCTCTTCACCCAGGGGGTGGCCCGCCGGGTGATCGGGCTCCTCCGTTCGGCCGACGACCTGGCCCACGGAAAACCGGTCGTGGCCACGCCGGGTGGCTCCGACGAAGTCGGACAGCTCGGTCTGGCTCTGTCCCAGGCCAGCGACCTGTTGCGGCAACGCGAGCGGGCGCTCGAGGATGCCCGCCACTTCCTGGCCCGACTCCTCGATTCCGCTCCGACGGTCGTGCTCAGAGTGCAGCTGCCGAACCTGGACTGCGTCTACGTCAGTCCCAACGCGACACGTGTCCTCGGCCTTCCGCCCGTCGCCGAGCCTGATTTCCTCCGGAAGCGGCTTCATCCGGACTTCGTCACCACGATCAAGGCCGCGGCCCGGCGCATGACCGCAGACGGGGAGTCGGTTCGCCTGGAGGCGCTGTTCGTGGCCGGTGGGGACGTCCACCGCTGGGTATCGCTCGTCATGTTGCCCGAGTTCGATGAGTCGGCGGATGTTCGCACCGCGCTGGTCTACCTGAACGACGATGACGAGCGCTATCGGGCCCAGGCGGAATTGAAGGAGCGGGAAGCGACGCTGCAAGCAGTCCTCGACGCCTCACCGGACGTCATCACGATTACCGCCGCCGACGGAACGATCACCCTCGCCAACCCGGCCGTCGAGTCGGTTCTCGGCTGGCCGACCAAAAACCTGCTGGAGCGCAGCCACGCCGATTTTGTGCACCCCGACGACGCGGTCCGGATGAGGGCGGCCTTCGAAGCCCTGCTCGAGGGAACGGAGTCTCACTCCGTGGTGGCGTACCGGGCAAAGCATGTCGACGGCCGCCTCGTGACCCTCGAAAGCCACGCGTCGGCCCTTCGCGACAACACCGGCCAACCGGTCGCGGTCGTCGCGGTGACCCGGGACATCAGCGAACGGGTGCGGATCGAAGAGATACAACGGGAGGCTCGGGAGACCGCTGAACGGGCCAACCGATCCAAGAGCGAATTCATCTCCCGGATGAGCCATGAACTGCGCACGCCGCTCAACGCCGTCATCGGGTTCGCCCAGTTGCTCGAACTCGACGATCTCACCGCGGAGCAGCGGGAGTCGGTGAACTACATCCTGAAGGGAGGCCGTCACCTGCTCGACCTCATCGACGAGATCCTCGATATCGCCCGCATCGAAGCCGGCCGCCTGAAACTTTCCGCCGAGCCCGTTTCCGTCTCGGAAGCGCTGGCCGACGTCGTCGAGATGGTCGGTTCCATGGCGGCGCGAGCCGACGTCGAGATTCTCGAGTGGAGCGTGACTCCCGACCTGCACGTGCTCGCCGACCGTCAGCGTCTGGTTCAGATCCTCCTCAACCTGTTGTCCAACGCGGTCAAGTACAACCGGCCGCAGGGCACTGTTCAGATCACCTGCCAGCGGGCCGACGCCGGACGGATCCAGGTCGACGTGATCGACACGGGCTTCGGGATCCGTAACGAAGATCTTCCGCTGCTGTTCTCGCCGTTCGAGCGTCTCGGAGCCGAGCAGACGGCGATTGAAGGGACGGGGATCGGTTTGGCGCTGTCCCGTCAGCTGGCTGAGGCGATGGGTGGGTGCCTCGAGGTCAGCTCGCTCGTCGGACGGGGCAGCACGTTCTCCCTTGTGCTTCCCGAGGCGGAAGGGCAGGTGGAACGGTACGAGCGGCTCAACGGAGACGCTGTACGTTCCGTCATCCCGTCGCGGGGCGGGACGGTGCTGCACATTGAGGACAACCTCTCCAACCTCAAGCTGGTCGAACGCATCCTCGCCCGCCACGCCTCGATGCGGGTGGTGGCCACCATGCAGGGGCGGCTCGGCATCCAGCTGGCCCGGGAGCACCGACCCCGAGTCGTGCTCCTCGACCTGCATCTGCCGGACATCGGAGGAGACGAGGTCCTACGGCAGCTGCGGGACGACCCGGCGACTTCGAACATCCCGGTCGTAATCGTCAGCGCCGACGCCACGCGGGGTGAGATTCAGCGGCTGCTGGCCGCCGGCGCAGCCGGGTACGTCACCAAGCCGATCGATGTCCGCGAGCTCCTTCGTGTGCTCGACGACGTGCTCACTGATGAACCTGATGCCTGATCAAGTCGGCGCCGAGCCGACGATTCTCATCGTCGACGACTCCCCCGACAACGTGCGGCTGCTCTCCCGCATCCTCCAGCGCGGCGGGTACAGCAATGTCAACGGAGTATCCGACCCCCGGCTCGTTCCAGGACGCGTGCAAGTCGACCGACCCGACCTGGTGATCCTCGACATCCACATGCCCCATGTCGACGGGTTGTCCCTCCTCGAGCAGATCGCCAAGGATTCTGAGCACGACGTCCGCTTCATCGTCGTCACCGGAGACCGTGACGACCGGCTGCGCGTACAGGCCCGTCTGCACGGAGCTCACGACGTCATCATCAAGCCGTTCAACATCGACGATGTCCTGATCCGGGTCCGGCTCGTGCTCGAGCAATGACCGCCGCCAGACCAGGGCCCGAGAGAGTCGTTCGACGCCGCTGGGGGAAACCGGGTCTCAGGCTGGCCTTCATGGCGCTCGTTCTGACCGCCATGCTGCCCGTCGTTGCGCTGGTCGTGGCATCGGCCGTGAACCAGAGGACGCAGGCTCGGAGGATCGTGGGTGCCGAAGCGGCGCGGGTCGCCCGTCTCGCCGCCCTTCGCGAAGCCGACCTGATCGACGGTGGTCGGAATGTTCTCACCACGATCGTCCAGCAGGCCCCGATCCGGAGTTTCACCACCGAAGCCTGTTCGGCCCGGCTCGCCGAACTGCTGCCGCTGTACCCGCGGTTCGCCAACATGGGGGTCGTCGACCGGGCGGGAAACCTGGTGTGCAGCGCCATCAAGCCGGCCGAGCCGCTCAACTTCGCCGACCGGCCCTGGTTCCAGCGGGCCGTCAGCACGCACGCCTTCGCGCTCGGCGACTACCAGGTGGGCCGGATCACCGGCCGGCCCTCGCTGGTGTTCGGCCTGCCGATCCTCGACCCGGAAGCGGTGGTCTCCGGCGTGGTCTGGGCGGCCCTCGATCTCAGCTGGCTCCAGCAGTTCGCCGCTCAGGTCAAGCTGCCCGGGAAGCCGGCGGTCGTCCTCATGGATCGGCAGGGCACCGTGCTGGCCCGGGAACCGGACCCCGATCGGTGGGTCGGTACACGCGTTCGCAACATCGCCGAGATCATCCGCCGGGGCGACTCAGCCCCTCTGGAAAGCCTGGGAATCGATGGGGTCGATCGGGTCTACGCCAACGTTCTGCTCGGCGATCGCACCGATCCCCACGCCATCGTCGGAGTCGGAATTGCCACGTCGGGCGCCTATCGGGATGCCAACCGGGCGCTGCAACGCAACCTTGTCGTTCTCGCGATCATCTGCGCACTGGGCATCGGAGCGGCCCGGTTGCTCGCCAACCGCTTCATCCTCGACCCGACCCATTCCCTCGTGGCAGTCGCCCAGCGTCTGGCGGCGGGAGACCTGACCGCCCGGGTCGGTCCCCCGTACCCGCCCGGGGAGATCGGCCTTGCCGGAGAAGCCTTCGACGCGATGGCCGTCTCCCTCGAATCGCGGGACATGGCGCTCATGCGGGCGGCCGACGTGCAGCGGAAGAGCGAATCCCGATTCAAGGCGTTGCTCGAGGCCGCCCCCGACGCCACCATCGGCGTCGACCGGGTCGGGACCATCAAGCTCGTGAACCGCCGAGCCGAAGTTCTCTTCGGGGCCGAGCGGAAGGAGCTTCTCGGAGCCGGAATCCAGGCATTGTGCCCGGACCTTCCCGTCGAGTTGATCGGACGCCCGGACCGTCCGGCCTCGGCACTCCGGCGGGGCCCGGTTGACGTGACCGCCGTGCGGCGCGACGGTTCAAAGTTCCCAGCCGAAGTCACCCTCTCCGCGCTCGACACCGATGAAGGGCCGCTGGTGTCGATCGCCGTCCGGGATGTCACCGAGCGCAAAGAGGCGGAAGACGCGGTCGCCCGGATCGCCCATCAACTCCAGGAGATTATTGACAACGCTCCCGCGCTCATCTCCATGCAGGACACCGAAGGCCGTTACATCCTGGTGAACCGGCAATTCGAGACGGTACGGGGCATCGACCGGTCGGCCGCCACCGGCCGGCTGCCAACTGATCTGTTCGGTCCTGAGGTCGGTGAGGAGATCCGCCTCCGGGACCTCGAGCCCGTGGTGACCGGAGCCGCCGTCGAGGGTGAGGAAGTCATCTTCGTCGATGGCGAACCGCACTGGTTCCTGGGTCTCCGCTTCCCCCTTCACGACTCGACCGGCCGCCTGTACGCCGTGTGCGCCATCCTCACCGACGTCACCGAACGCATCCAGGCCGAGTCGCAACGGCAGGCCCTGGCCGCTCAACTCCAGCAGTCGCAACGCTTGGAGAGCCTCGGTCAGCTGGCCGGCGGAATCGCCCACGACTTCAACAACCTGCTCGGAGTGATCCTCAACTACGCCGACTTCATCCTCGACGCCGTCGAGGCGGCTCCCGGAGACGTCGAACCGCTCTTCGCGTCGGTGCAAGCCGACACACAGGCGATCTTCCAGGCGGCCCAGACGGGCGCCGCGCTCACCCGGCAACTCCTGATCTTCGGCCGCCGAGACCCGGTGCAACCGCGGCTCCTCAATCTTGATGAGGTCGTGCGGGGCCTCGAGCCGCTGCTGAGACGGACCATCGGCGAGGACGTCGACCTGCGGCTCTCGCTCGACTCACATTCGGCATTGGTCCGGGCGGACCCCGGCCGGCTCGAACAGGTGCTGCTCAACGTGGCGGTGAACGCGCGGGACGCCATGCCGTCCGGTGGCCGGTTGATGATCGCCACGTCCGTGGTTGATCTCGACGATGCCACGGCGCTCGAGGCCGGAGTCGAGCCGGGCCGCTGGGTCCGCCTCGCCATGTCGGACACCGGAGTCGGCATGAGCCATTCCGTGGCGGCCCGGGCGTTCGAACCCTTCTTCACGACGAAGCCAAAAGGGCACGGGACAGGGCTCGGGCTGGCGACCGTGTTCGGCGTCGTCCGCGACGCCGGGGGCCAGGTGGCGATCAACTCGTCTCCCGGGGAAGGGACGACGCTGCTGATCCACCTTCCGGCTGCCGAGGGCCGCGTCGCGGCCGAAGGCGACAAGACCGCCAATGGCGCCCGCGGCGGGCATGGGCAGACCGTGCTCGTGGTTGAAGACGACGACGTCATGCGGGAGGTCGCTCGCCGGATCCTTGCCCGGGACGGCTACGCGGTGATCACCGCCGCTGATGCCACTGAGGCGCTGCGAATCTGTGAAGACACCGCAGTCGACATCGACCTGGTCCTCTCAGACGTCGTGATGCCGGGACTCTCAGGGCCCGATCTCGTGGCGCGGCTGCGCACCGTCCGGCCCGATGTCCGGTCGATCTACATGTCCGGCTATCCGGAAGACTTCGTCGCCCGGCGCCATCCCGGTGACGACGTGACCGTCATCCGGAAGCCATTCACACCGGGTGTGTTGCTGCGCCAGATCCGGCGCGCCCTGGACGAGCCTTAGCGGTCGAAAGCGGTGCCCGCCGCGAGCAGACGTTCGAAGTCGGCTGCAGGAAGCGGTCGTCCGAACAGATAGCCCTGGGCGAGGTCGCATCCGAGCGCGCGGAGATGAGCGAGTTGCGCCGGAGTCTCGACGCCCTCGCCCAACGTCCGCTTCCCCAAGCTCTGGGCCAGCCGCACGATGGCGGTGACGAGCGCCCATTCCTCGTCGGTACGGGCTACTCCGCCGACGAAGGAACGGTCGATCTTCACGACGTCGACGGGCAGGTCGCGCAGGTAGCTGAGGGAGGAATACCCGGTGCCGAAATCGTCCATGGACAGCGTGAGGCCCATCGACCGCAGCTCGTCCAGCCGGCGGATCATGCGGTCGGGGTCGTCCATGAGAGACGACTCCGTCACCTCGAGGGTGACCCGCTGCGGTTCGATCCCGATGCCCTCGATCACGGTGGCGATCTCACGGGTCAGTGCCGCCGACGCCAGCTGGCGTACCGACAGGTTGACGGCGATTTCGAGCGGCGCACCAGGCCGGTACGCCTCGTTCTAGACCCGCATCTGGCGGCAGGCCTCCTGGAGCGTCCAGACCCCGATGCCGAGAATCGCGCCGGACGACTCGGCCAGCTCGATGAAATCCGTCGGCATGACGATCTCACCGCTGCCCCGGCGCCAGCGGATCAACGCCTCGGCGCCGACCAGTTCATGCTCCCGCAGATCGACAACCGGCTGATAGTGCACCTCGAACTCGCCCCGCTCGACCGCCGAACGTAGCCCGACTTCCCGTTCCCGGCGCAGTTCGAGCGCGTGGTGAGCGGCGGGATCGTAGACCTCCGCTACCGACCCGGCGTCCCGGGCGGCCACCAGGGCCAGTTCGGCGTGCCGCAAGAGGGAAGCGGCGTCATCGCCCGGGCCGGGCTGGCTCGCTCCCACGTGAAGGTCGATGCGGACAATGCCTGTGCTTACGGCGACGGGAGCGTCGAGGGCGCCGGCCAGTGCCGCGCCGCTCGCCGCCAGCCAGCCGGCGTCAGGTCCGTCGGTGACCAGGACGGCGAAGCGGCTGGCGTAGCGGGTTGCCACCGCGCCGGCGGGCAGGGCGGCCGCCAGCCGTTCTGCCAGCTTGCGGAGCAGTTCGTCGCCGGCGGCATGGCTGACGGCCTGGTTGACGGCCTCCACCCCGGAAGCCTCGATGACGATGACACCGCAGTCCGCACCGGCGGCCAGGACGGCGTCGACGGCTGTGGCGAAGGATGCTCGATCGACGAGGCCCGCCACAACGTCGGAGGCGTTGGTGGGCGCCGCGAGGATCCAGACGCCGCGACGGGCACGACGGCCGAAGGCCGCGGCGATGACATCGGCCGGTACACAGCTGCCGTCGGGCTGGACGAGGCACGCCGCCGTGCGCACGGTCGACGTTCCCGCCCGCAGGGCCAGCTGGCAGGCCCGGTCGATCTCCGGCCAGATTTCCCGGATGGGGCGGCCGACGATGTCGTCCGCGGTCCAGCCGAAGGTCGCCTGGCGGGAGTCCCACTGCCGGACCGTGCCGTGCCGGTCGACCCTCATGAGGAGGCCGGCGCCGGCGACCGCGTGCGTGATTGCCCCGAGGGCACCCCGGCGGCCGGTCACGGCTCGAACCGATATCCCACTCCCCGGACGGTGTGCAGCCACCGGGGCTGCTCGGGATCCTCCTCGATCTTCCGGCGGAGTCGGCGGATGTGCTCCGTTACCGTCGCCGGATCCTGCCAATCCCGCGACGACCCCCACACCTCTTCGAGCAGCTGCGCCCGGGAAAAGACCCGGCGGGGTTCGGAGGCCAGCCGAGCCAGGAGGTCGAACTCCTTGGCCGTGGTCTCCACCCGCTCGCCACGGACGACAATCTCCCGTTCGGCGACCCGAATCTCGAGCCCGCCGAATTCGAGCGTGCTCGGCGGGGCGGGCCGGGACCGGCGGAGCACCGAGCGGATGCGGGCGGGGAGTTCTCGAACGAGGAAGGGCTTGACGATGTAGTCGTCGGCTCCCATCTCCAGTGCGACGACGCGTTCGCTCTCCTCGGCCCGGCCGCTCAGGACGATGACCGGTAGTTCGCTGGTACGCCGGATCTCCGTCAGCACCTCGAGCCCGCCCATCCCCGGCATGCCCAGGTCGAGCAGGATCAGATCGGGCGGGTCCGCGGTCACCGCCTTGAGCGCCTCATCTCCGTTGCTTGCTTCGGTGACCGCGAAGCCGGCTCGGTCGAGGGCTCGTCGGGCGGCCTCGCGGGCCTCGCCGGAGTCGTCGACCACGAGCACACGAGTGGGGCCCGGAGAGCCCGGCTCACGGTGGCGCGGGGTGTCGGTCATGGGATCCGGCGTTACCCTATCCCAGCCGGCTGGGCGCGCGACTGAGTCTCACACTCCGGCGACGACGGTGCTAGCCCGCCCGGGACGGCCGGGCGCGAGCGGGCCCGGCCACCCGCAGGGCCTCGTGGGTGAGCGCTACGAGCGATGCGCTCGGGTCCATGGCCAGCCACATGCAGATCGCTTCGAGCAGGGCAGCCATGGCCGACTGGGCAACGACGCGCGTGGCGAATGCGCCGTCGGGCGTCCCGTTCGATAGTTCCCGGGCGAGGACTGCTCCCCAGTCGTGCATCATGACGAAAGCCCGGGCGCGCAGCCGGTCGCTGGCCACGATGATGCTCAGCTCCAGACGGAACGCGTCGCCCTCCGATTCGAGTCGGCCGGCGAGGTCGACCAGCGCCCGGCGGGCCCGGCTCACGTCAGACCCCCGCTGCAGGGCCGCCTGGCGGCAGATGTGGTCGAGCTGGCGGGTGTACCGGTCGAAGAGAATGTCGTCTTTCGATCGGAAGTAACGGAACACCGTCGCCCGTGACACGCCGGCTGCGGCGGCGATGTCGGCGACTGTGGTCTGCTCGTAGCCCCGGGTCGCAAAGAGGCGGAGGGCCACGGCCGAGATGGCCTGGCGGCTCGCCGTCGTCACATCGGCCGAAGACACGTCCACCGGTGCCCCCTTGATCGGCCTCAGTATTCCCCAACCGCTCGGTCGGTGGAAGCGGTCGCAGGCGATGGCGGGCGACGAACGGTAGGCCAGGCGTATCAGCCGGTTCGCCACCGGCGATGGCACTCGATGCCGAGCAGCGGCATGGGAGGCACGGCGTCGCACAGGGTGGCCGCCGGACGCAGTCGTTCCTCCCGGCGCATCCGGCACACCGGGCAGGACCGCAGATGGCGGCCGGTAATTTCGTCCGGCTCGCCCCCGGCGGCGATCCGCTCGGCAGCACGCCGGCAGGTGGCCGCCGTGGTCGGCGGGACGGCGGCGGCCAGATGCGACGTGAGGGCGCGGCTCGCCCCGGCATGGTGGCCGGCGAGCTGACCGCAGTCGACCCTCATCACCGCTGCGGTCTCGCGGGGCGTCAGCCGTTCCACCTCCAGGAGCCACCATGCGGTCCGCTGAGGCTCATCCAGCCGGCGAAACGCCTCGACGAGAAGTGGCGACGCGGCGACGACCTCCTGTCCCTCGTGGTCGCCGAAGACCACGAGCTCGGGTTGCCGATCGGTGAACGAGGGGTTGGCCGCCACCCGCCGGACCTCCGCCAGCAGCTCCGAGCGGCAGGAACCGCCATGGCTCGTGGTCACGGTCCCGGGACGAAGAACGCGGGCGAACGCCTCAACCACGATCTGCGGGCACTGGCGGGCGAACCCCGACACCCCGTGGGCCAGGCGCCAGGCCGCGTGGTGATGGCGGAGATACAGCACACCGAAGGCGGAGGGGTCGCCGGAGCGGGCCCAGCGGACGAGGATGAGGTCGGGCTGATGGACCGCGGCCCGATTCCCGCCGTCCTGGCCGCCGAGGTGCAGGGAAGAGCGCATGTCCGAAGCGTCGCTCGAATCCACCGCCGCAGCCATCAACACGGGCCCAACTCTCGGACCAATCGTTCGGCTGCGTCCACTCATTCCGGCGCCGCGGGTGCACCCCCCGCCTCGGCGGGGGGTGCTGACCCGGAAAATGAGCGTCGCTAGCGGAACAGCCAGGTCGTGCGGTTTTCGGCCCCGAGTACGAAGTCGTTGCCCCCGTAGGGGAAGAACGTTCCGGCCTCGTTGTTGTCAGGTTTGACCGAGGCGGTGTAATCCACCGGGCCGACAAGCAGGCTCCGGAGGTCACCGTTTCCCTGCCGGACCCGCAAGGTGTCGTGCGATGCCGTGACCAAGCGGCGACCGTCCGCCGACACGGCCGCGACGGAGATGCACCCCGCATCGGGCAACCGGCCGACGAGCGCCGGCACGTTGATCTTCGACGACGAGAGCGAGTGGAAGGCGTAGACCCCGGCCGGAGCCGATGCCTTGCGGACGATGTGCAACTGCCCGGTCAGCGGGGGGAAGAGGAATGCCGCCTCGACGTTGTCCCGCGGCCCGCACGTCCCTCGAGGGCTGCTGTCCGGGAACCGGTAGGGGTACGACGTCAGCAGGCGGGCGCTTCCGGGCCGGCTGGGATCGGGTTCGGCCACCTTGTAGATGAGGCGGGCCGCCTCGTCGACGACCGCCAGGTAGCCGCCGCCGGCGTCCTGACCGTAGACGATGTCCTCCCAATCGCGATTGCGTGTCCCGGGTACATGGAACTCCCGCACGTCGAACTCTCCTGGCCGGTCATCCTTGGCCCGCAGGGCGTAGAGCGACGCCGGGTTTCCGGAGTCCCGGACGCCCCACATCCATCCCGGGTACCGGCGACTGGCGGCCAGACCCGACATCTCCCCCGTCCCGGGCGGGAGGCCGGCGACCTGCCGCGAGCGGTGCCGCCACCGAGGCCCCGGCGTCGCCGGTGGGCGGGATTGCGGGGTGACGGCAGAGCTGGACGCGTGGTCCTGCGTCGCGGCGGTTCGGGTTTCGCCGGGAATGGCGAACGGCTGGCCGACGAAGTAGGGGTCGGCGGAGAACGCGCTGATCCATCCCGGCTTTCCGTCGGACTTCTGGTTGAGGAAGTCCCAGTGGCAGTCGTCGTGGAAGGAGTGGTAGTAGGCGAAGCCGATCATCCACTGCCGGGCCCGGGAGTCGGTCTTCATGAAGTGGGCGGCCCGCCGGAACCACTCGTTCCGTCGACCGCCCGCAGGGGCGGCGCCCCACTCGGCGGGGATGACGTACTTTCGGTGGGCGGCGGCGAGATCCAGGATCGGCGCCCACATGTCGGCGAACTCCACGGACGGTTCGCCGCGGCAGCTACCCCAGTCGTACTTGTCGTGGGCAAACAGGTCGACGTACTCGTCGCCCGGATACAGCTGGTCGGCCGAGCCGGGTGGGCTGCCCCGCAGCATCCAGTTGGAGGTGGCGACATAGCCGAAGTACACGTTTCCTCCGGCCGCGGCGGCTGCGCCTTCCGCGACGAAGAACTTGTGTATCCGACGCCACGCCGCCTTGAATGCGCTGGACCGGCCGTAGAGCCCGCTCCGCTTGAGGTCTGACGCATCGTCGTGCGGCTCGTGGTGGAACGTGAACACGATCTGGCGGCCGTAGCTGCGGTACTTGCGAGCCAGGGCCCGGATCGTCTTGTCTTCTCTGCCGTTGGCCACCGCGGCCCAGCCGCCCTCGGAAGGCAGCGGCGGCTTGTGCGACACGAGTACGAGGCGGCCGTCGTTCACCAGGGCGTCGACCTTGCGGTTGGGAAGCTGCCATTGCTGATACGTGCGGACGATGGCGAACCGCTTTCCGAGCACCTGCTCGTGCGTCCGGAGCTTTTCGAGGTCGTCACCGTCTTCGTGCCATCCGATCATGAGCCCCCCGGTCGCCGGCCGAGGGGGTGGAAGAGCGGACGCCGAGGCCGCCCGGTCGTCGGCGCGGGCCGAAGCGGGGCGGTTCAGGGCGAGCGTAGAGACCAGGGAAACGAGCATGATGAGCACTGCAATGCGTATCTTCATGGACAGCGATATCGGAACGAATCGCTGTCGACTTTCTCAACTGACAATCAAGCAAATGGCAAACCCATTTGGCCAAATGTCGTGTCGCAAAAGCGACCGCTGCTCTGTAAGCCTTTGACACCTTTCCGGGCGTCGTGTTCGATGCCCGCATGGCCATCGAACCATCGGCGGTCCATCGGGCCGGCTCGGCGCCGCACGACGTCGTTCCACTGCCGCCTGTTCTCGTTGCCGAGGACGATGCGCAGTCCAGGGCTGTGTTCGTGCGCCTGCTGGCGAAGCTGGGCATCGCCAATCCCGTCCGGTTCGCGCCGGACGGCCAGGAAGCGATCGACTATCTGGCCGCAGTGGCGGCCGGGTCGGAGCCGGTTCCCGTCCTCATCGTCCTCGACCTCAACATGCCGCGTCGGTCGGGCCTCGACGTTCTCCGCTGGCTTCGTGAGCGCAGGATGTTCGGCCGGATTCCCGTCGTCATGCTGACGGGGTCAGCCGAGATGGGGGATGTGACGGAGTCTCATCAGCTCGGCGTGGCGTCGTATCTGGTGAAGCCGGTGGGCTTCGGAGCGCTCAGCGACGTCATTCGCCGGCTCGACCTCCGCTGGGGCCTGTTGCCGGCCGAACGCGCCTGATCCCGGCCGGTAACGGCCGGGATCAGTGCGCCCGTCGGGGAGGAATTGATCAGCCTCGGAGGCGGGCCCATCTCGGTCGGAGCGCCAGCCCGAGCAAGGGTGCGGCTCGGAGGAGCGTGGCCCTGGACCATGGCGAAGAGTCCCCCGCCGGCCCCTCCGTTCCCACCGGGCCTTCGGTGACCCGAACGGTCGAACCCGGAGTCTCCTCGGGAGTCGGAACAGTCACGAGGGACGCGGCGGGCGGTTCAGGCCGTGTGGCGGTCTCCGGCGCAGCTGCAGCCGGCGACGGTGCGTCCGGAGCAGGCAACGGTGCCGCCGCAGTCGGGGACGGTGCTTCCGGAGCGGGCAACGGTGCTGCCACAGGAGGCGGCGGTACCGGCGCAGGGCGGGGCGGCTTCGCGGCACGACGGGCCTCGGTGGCGGCGGAACGGGGGCGGGTTGTGGCGGGCCGGGGCCGAGCGGCGGCGGGCTGGGGTCGGCCTGCGGCGGGACGGGGTCGGGGTGCGGCGGGACGGGGTCGAGCGGCGGCGGGACGGGGCCGGCCCGTGGCCGGCCGGGCCCGGGCTTGCTCCGGCCGGTGGCGGGGCTGGGACGGGCGCGCGTTCGCCGGCGAGCCGGCTGTCTTCGACCTCCGGGTCAGGAAGTTCTGGGTCAGGTAGATCTGGCCGTCAACGGCGCGGACGGCGGCAATGCCCACGAGCCGGTAGTCCGGGTGGAGGATGTTGCGGCGGTGCGGAGGGCTCTGCATGAACAACTCGTGCGTGCTGTCAACCGTGTCGGAGTAGGCGACGTTCTCGCCGACGATCGTCGCATCGAGGCGTCGCATCGACTCCTGGCTCAGGTAGTCGTCGTTGTGGCTCAGCCGGCCGTCGGAGGCGAGCTTCCGGCTCCAGCCGGCGGCGATGCCGTTGACCTCGTGGTCGAGCGCGAGAGACGGCAGTCCGGCTGCCGCCCGTTCCCGGTTGATGAGCTCAAGGGACCGCGACGCCGCTTCCGGCACTGCGGAGACTTCGCCGGACGACGCCTGGGCCGGTCGGGTCGTGACAAGAAATACGACAATGGCGAGGACCGCAAAGCGAGTTTTCATACCGCTGACAATGCGGAACTAACGATTGAATACGAAGCAAGCGGCTCCCAATAAAAAATCAAAGAAGCGAGACGACAAACCGCGGAGATTTGAGAAATTGGCCTCATCCGGAACGCGTCAGAGGGCGGGGAGCGCTCCAGCTCGCTCCCCGCCCTCTGGCCCGCCTGCCCAGGGGGCAGATCAGCCGGTTGGAAGTTGACCCGTCTCCATGACCCAGCTCGTGGCGCGCTCGTGAAGGAGCCGCGCCTCGAGCCGCTCGAGTCGGGCCTCGAAGTCATGCAGAGGAGCGACGTCGCCCGGTCCGGCTGCCGCCGACACCGCAGACGCGGCTGTGGTGTCGGCGCGAGCCCGGCGCCGGCTCGGCCGGACGAGGGTCAGCGCCATTGTTCCGAGCACGATCAGGAGGATGCCGCCGAGGCGGCGGAGCCGGTGAGCACTCCGGCCCGCAGGTACCGCTACCGCCGGCTCGGGCGTCTCGAGCTCGCTTTCCAATGGCGCGGCCACCCCGGCGGTGGTATCCGGTTCCGGGTCCCGGTACGGCAGCGCTTGCTCGAACCCGTCATCCGGCTCGGCGACCGCGGCGGATGGCACCGTTACGGGCCGCGGGGCGGTCGCCGGTGTCCGATTGGGCGCCGGCCGGGCGAGCGCCAGCGCCTGGAAGGCCGTGCCCGAGGAGGCCGGGAAGGTCGGCGCTGCGGCGTTGGCGGGCGGCGTGTGGCGGGCCGGAGCGGCCGCCGCGGCGCGAGCGGCGGGGGCCGAGCCGTTGGCGGCCGAGCGGGGCGCCTCGTCGCCCGAGGTTCGCCGGTCGGCATCGATGGTGTTTCCCGACGGCGGTTCTGCGCCGCCGCTTCGCGATGGGGCGCTTTCGGGATTCCGCCGAGTCGACCGGTGCTCGCCCGGTGACGAGGCGCGCTCGCCGGTGCCGGCAGCCGGGTCGGCGTCCCCGTCAGCGGCACCGGCGTCAGCCGCGTTCCGGGGATCCGCCGAGCCGGTCGTCCATTCCCCTGGCCGGCCCGGCTCGCCGTCCGGTCGCCTCCGCTGGGCCGCGACCCGGAAGCGGTGCCTGCCGGCTTCGGCCAGCTGGCGTTCGAACGACGTCGTCGTCGACTCGCCGGCGGGCCGCCACGGCTCCTTGTCGACCCGCTCCTCGATCAGGTAGCGCTCGATGTCGGGTTCCGGGTTGGGGGACCACGACACGACGGCACGCCGTCCGTTCGGGTCGTACGCAACTGTTACGTCGGCCGGGGGAGCGGCCGGGTTGTCGACGCTGACGTCGCGGTCGTTGCCGAGGGCGATCACGTCGCCGTCCCGCCGGGCCTCCAGCCGGAGCAGGTAGCGCTGGTTGGCCGACCAGCGGCCGTCGGAATACCGCCTGGTGTCCCAGCGGCAGTCCAGGTCGAACGACGGACGGGGCTTCTTGAAGGTCTCCTCGCAGATCGGGTCGAAGACGGGCTTCCCGCTCGGATCGACGCCGCGCAGCACCCATCCGTCCACCGGTGCACCGGTCGAGACCTCGGCCTGGAGCCGCACCTTGCCGGCCAGCTGATCGGAGCGGCCCGACCACTTCACGGCGGGCCCGTCGCCGGCGGCGGCGGCCGGCCCGGCGAAGGCGGTGACGGCTGCTCCGCTACAGACGACGAATGCGGCGATGCGGCCCCGGAACGAGGTACGGAGAGGCGCAGGAGTGGCGGCCATGGCCCTCAGCCCTCCACCGGCACGAGTTCGGCCTGGACGACCAGACGCTGGCGATCGGAGCGCTTGGGATGACAGGTGGTCAGCGTGAGCGTCCGCCCGGGCCCGTTCGTCACCGGTGACCAGTCGGTCCGGTCCACGACGAACGGCTGGCGGGCGACCCGGTAGCGGTACGAACCGAGCGGGGTCTCGAGGAGGATGTCGTCAGCGAGCGTGAGGCGGTCGAGATCGGCGAACGGCTTCCCGTACGTCGTGCGGTGCCCGGCGATGGCCACATTGCCGGCTTCCCCGGGGAGAGGCGTGCCGCGGTAGTGACCGGCGCCCGCCCGCAGCGCCGACGCCGACGTGCCTTCGACGACAACGACGTTGACACCGATGGCCGGGATGCGGAGCCGGGTCAGGCTGTCGCCTTCCCCCAGCCGGCGGGCGGCGTAGGCCACCCGGGTGGCCGGCTTCTGCAACTGCGTGGCCAGACGGTTCTGCAGCCGGCCCTGATAGACGTCGGTCGCCGGCGAGAATTCGAGCACCACCACGCCGGCCAGAGTCAGGAGCCCGGCGAGGCCGGCGGTCAGGAGGCGGAGCCCACGGCGACGGGCGAGGGCGCTCCGTACGGCCCCCACCGGAGATGGGCGGCGGTCGGTGGCGGAATCGGAGGAAGGAGGAGTGGTGCGGGGCAGCATCGTGGGCTCCTTGGAATCGAGTGGCGGCTCGTGAGGGCTCGGCCCGGCACCGGCGAAGGGAGGCGCCGGTGCCGGCCGGGCCGTACGGTGTCAGGCGCGCCGGCTCCGGCGGGCGAGGCCACCGAGCACGGCGGCACCGCCGAGCAGGAAGGGAGCGGTCACAGGGCTGAACGGCTGGCCGCCCGTGCGGGGCAGCGTCTTCACCGGCTCGGGCGCCGGCGGAGCAGCGGTCTCGGGCGAGGTGGGCGCCTGCTCGGCCTGGACGCCGAGGACCCGGCTGCCCCCGGCCTCGGCCACGACACCACCGGAGACGAGGCGAACACCGGAGACCTCACTCGGGCTGCCGAAGGCGCTTTCGCCCGGAACGACCGCCTGCAGCGCCTTGGTCAAGGCCGGCTGAGCGAGCACCGTTCCGAGGTTGGTGCCGGGCGACAACGTGTCGAGGCCCTTGAACAGGTGGGCGGTCACGGTCGACGCCTCGGCCCGCGTAGCGCCGTTCGGGAGCGTCACCGGCGCCTTGGCCGCTCCGACAGTGATCTCGGAGCAGAGCGGCGCAACCGGCCCGTCGCACAGAACCGACAGGGACTGACCGGGGGCGACTTCGACGAAGCCGGCGCCGGAGCGCAGGCCAAGCCCCGAGACGACCCGCTCGAACGGCAGCCCGCCACCCAGCAGTCCGTTGGCCACCGGAAGGTTGCCGCCCGGAACGGAGGCCAGGGGCAAACCGTGGACCAGCCCGTCGACGACCGGAGGACCGGCGATCGGCAGCGTTCCGAGCAGGTCGCTCTGGACACGGACGACGGCGTTCTCGACGACCGGCGCAGCCGCCAGGGACGACCGGTCGACGGGCACCGCGGCCCGGGAGCGGCTGATCGTCAAGCGCAGCAATGGAGCGGTGCCGGCGCCGCGGAACTCCGGCAGGACATCGAGCGTCCCGCCTTCGGACAGCGCCTCCGCCAGATAGGCCCGGGCATCAGCGCCATTGCGAGCCGTGGCCGTGGCCAGGTTGATGTGGACGAGGTCCGAGCTCTGCAGCCGCTTCAACATGGCGCCGACGGTCTGCCGGGGCTCCATGGCCGGAAGAACCACACCGGGGGCCACGCGGCCGATGACGCCGTTCAGCGTGGCGATGACCTGGCCCGCCTGGGCCGTGGCGCTGCTGGGGGACACCGTCGAGGCGGCGGCGGGGGCGACCTGCTGAACGAGGTCACCGACGGGCGTGGCCAGTGTTTCCGGCGACAGCGAAGCGGTGGCCGTGCCGACCAGCTGCTTCAACGCCTCGGAAAGCTGGATGCGGATGCGGGTGACTCCTCCGGTGCTCTCGGCGGTGAACGTGTCGGCGGTGCCGGTGACGCTTGACCGGCCGCAGGCCGGAGCGGCCTCGACCGTGGGGAGGATGCCGGTTTGGGCGGCCGGAAGGTTGGCGCGGGCGGCGGCGACCGCCGGCGCGAGGGGCACGGCTGCGCAGTTGTCGCCTCCCGGGGCGGTCGTGTCACCGAACCGGGCGACGGACCGGGTGGCCGGCGAAAGGTCGGTCCCCGTACCGGTGGCGGTGGCCGAGAGCAGGCGGCCGACGGCGTCGAGACTGCTGTCGGTCACGGCCGAGCCGAACACGGCGTCGCGGCCGAGGAGGGACAGTTGGGCCACCTGGGCGCCGGCCCGGCCGGCATAGCGTTCGGCCACCGGAGCGGACGACGCCGAAGCACCCGAAGCGGCGAGGGCAACCGAGAGCGCCCCGGCGGTGAGGGCGGTACCGGTGAAGGACTTGATGGTGAGCGGGAACGACATCGTGACTCCTTCCGGAGGGGCCCGGAGCCGGGCCCTGCGGCGACCAGCCCGGATGGGCTAGTTCGATGGAGCCATCGTCTGATACCGCTGCCCAACTGCCGCCCAACGGCTCAGAAACTTCAGCGGCCGCCCCCAACAGAGGCCCAACTGCCGCCCATGCTTCCGCCGACGGCGCCTACTTCGAGAGTGGGCGCTGGTAGGGGCGTCCCGACAGGGGGCGCAGATGACCAGGGGCGTCAGGCCCGCAGGCCGTCAAGGAGCTGCCCGATGAGGCGGTCGGGCAGCGTCCCCTTCGTCTTCGGCAGCGTGCGGGTCACCCGCAGGAACATCATCGAGCCGATGATGGCGGCCAGCGCCAGATCGACGTCGAGGTCGGAGCGCAGCTCGCCGCGGGCCCGGGCGTCCTCGAAGAGGGCGGCCAGTTCCCCGAGCCGGGGCCGCATGACCTTGTCGAAATAGGCCCGGCCGAGCGGGGTGCCGGCCGCCAGTTCGCCGATCATGCGGGGCAGCACCTCGCCGGCCTTCGTCCTGGTGATGAAGTCGTGGGCCCGCCCGACCAGGGCGACGAGATCGGCCTCGGTGTCGCCGGTGGCGGTGGGGTGGACATCTTCGAGCAACGTGTCGAGGGCGGCCACCACGAGTTCCTGCTTCGAGGGCCAGCGGCGGTAGATGGTCGTCTTGCCGACCCCGGCCCGCTCGGCCACGGCTTCGACGCTCATGCCTTCGTAGCCGTGCTCGATGAAGGCGGCGAGCGCCGCATCGAGGATCGCCTGCTCCGCCTGGGCGCTCCGGGGCCGTCCCGGTGTCCGGGCGGCCGGTTCCGTCGTTCGGGCCATGCCCCTGACGTTACGCCGAGCCGACGGAGACGGGCGGGGCGGCCGGGTCGCGGTGGTCGGGCTCCGGCCCGTCCGGCCCATCCGGCCCGTCCGGCCGGCGGGGCCGGGCGGGCAGGAAGCACAGCGCCAGCACGGCACCGAGCGCGGCGACGGCGGCGCCGATGAGCAGCGCGTCGCCCATCGCGGCGACGAAGGCGGAACGGGCCGTCGCCAGCAGGTTGGCGGCGGCCGGCCCGGCGGTCGCCGCGGCGTGGACGGCGGCACCGATCGAGTCGCCGGCCGCGGTGGCCGCCGGCTCCGGCAGCCCGCCGAGCGCGGGCCGGACGGCCGTGGCGTAGGAGGACGACAGGA
This sequence comes from Actinomycetota bacterium, assembly GCA_040756995.1. GTDB lineage: Bacteria > Actinomycetota > Acidimicrobiia > IMCC26256 > BP-133 > BP-133. Next base: position 59,669 of record JBFLYK010000031.1, read on the forward strand.
CACTGCCGATGACGGCCACTCCGAGCGCACCGCCGACCATCCGGGTGGTGTCGTTCATGGCCGAGCCGACCCCCGCCTTGGCCAGCGGCAGCGACCCCATGATCGACTCCGTGGCCGGCGCCATCGTCGCCCCCATGCCCAGGCCGAGCAGCGCCAGGGCGAAGCCGACCGGCGCGTAGCCGTCGCCGGCGTCGAGGCCGGCGAGGAGGACGAGTCCGGCGGCCACGGTCACCAGGCCGCCGGCGACCACGACCTTCGTGCCGATCCGCTCGTCGAGGCGGGCCGACAGCGGCGCGGCGATCACCAGTGTGGCGATCGGCGTGACCCGCAGGCCGGCGGCCAGGGCCGAGTACCCGAGGACGAACTGCAGGTGCTGGGTCAGCACGAAGATCGAACCGAAGAGGGCGAAGAACACCAGGGTGATCGAGAGGCTGCCGGCGCTGAAGCGGGCATCGCGGAAGAAGCTCATGTGCAGCATCGGATGGGGCGTGCGCCGCTCCCAGGCCACGAAGGCGAGGAGCAAACCGGCGGCCAGCCCGAAGGCGGTGAGCGTCCGCCCCTCGGCCCAACCGTGGTTCGGGGCTTCGATGATCCCGTAGACCAGCGCCGTCAGCCCGGCGATCGACAGCACCGCACCGGCGGGATCGAGCGGCGTCGCCGCCGGATCCTTAGACTCCGGGACGAGCGGGATCCCGGCCAACAGCGCCACGCCGACGATGGGCACGTTGATCAGGAACACCGAGCCCCACCAGAAGTGCTCCAGGAGCCAGCCGCCGGCGACCGGGCCGGCGACGATGCCGAAGCCGGCGGTCGCCGCCCAGGCGGCGATGGCCCGCCCCCGTTCCTCGGCCGGGAAGATCGCCGTGATGATCGACAGGGTCGACGGCATGATCAACGCCCCGCCGATGCCCATGGCCGCCCGGGTGGCGATCAGCACCTCGGCCGAGCCGGCGAAGGCCGAGGCCACCGAGCCGGCCACGAAGATCACGAGCCCGGCGTCGAGCGCCAGGCGCCGCCCGAACCGGTCCCCGAAGGCGCCCATGGTGAGCAGCAGCCCGGCGAAGACGAGGACGTAGGAGTCGACGATCCACTGGAGCTGGCTCGACGAGGCGTCCAGATCGCGCACCAGTGTGGGGAGCGCGACGTTGAGGATGGTGTTGTCCATGCCGATCACGACGAGACTCAGGGCCAGCACGGCCAGGGCCTGCCAGCGGCGGGGGTAGGCGTCCCCGGTCATCGGTCCTCCCTTCCGTTCCTGTATAGAAACGATACGGTTTCGTATCGAAAATAGTGGACGGGCGGGCGCAGGTCAAGCGCGCCGGGAGGGCGGGCCTTCAACTCGCCGCCTGCCGGGAACAAGGACGGGCGGTCCGGTGTTCTGTGGGCTCCCGGATCGACGCCCGCGGAAGGAGGGCCGATGAGCGAGATCACGATTTACGAGCGCTACCGGCTCGGGCAGGCGTACATGGCCGACGGCGACGTGCGATCGGCGGCACGCGTGCTGGAACCGGCCGTCGAGGCGGAGCCGACCAGCGCCGCACTGTGGTTCCTCCTGGCCCAGGCCTACTTCGGCGCAGCGCGCCTGCGCCGGGCCGAGGCGGCCTTCCAGCGGGTCGTCGAGATCGACCCCACGGATCACCACGCCCGCTTCGGCCTCGGCCGGGCGCTCGAGCGGCAGAGCCGTTACGGGGAAGCCCTGGCCCAGTACCGCATCGCGCTGGCGCTGTCGCCCGAGGCCGACTACCTCGAAGCGCGGCAGCGGGTCGAGGCGCGGCTGGCCGCCTGACCGGTCAGCCGCGCCCGGCGGCCGCCGTTCAGGCGGGGGCCATCGGCACGCCCACCCAGTCGTAGAGGTAGAGGGCGACCATGGTGGCGGCCGTCAGGCCGGCTTGGGGCAGGGCCACCCCGACGGCGAACAGGGCGAGCCGGACCCGCCGGGGTGCGGGCGCCGCGCCGGGTGCCGGCGCCGGCAACGGCCGGTGGCCGGGTTCCACCTGGCGCTGGCCACCGGCGGGCGAGAGCACCGCTTCGGCGGGCACCGGCACCGGCCGGTCGGCGGGCTCGAGCTCGCGCCAGCCGAAGTGCTCGAGGACCCGCAGGGCCTCGACGGTGAAAAACAGGATGCCGGTGACCATCACACCGGTGGTGACGAGGTGCAACCAGGGAATGTTGAACAGCAGCCAGTTGTCGGGCTGGTGGTACCGGTTCGTCTGCGCCCACTCGATGATGGACCCTTCGACGATGACGTTGCCGACGAAGATCGCCGGGAACGGCACGAGGTAGCGCCAGGCGCCGAGGCGGGCCCGCATCGGACCTTCGCAGTACCGCAGCCATCCGAAGATGGCGAAGCCGAAGAAGGCGCCATAGGAGAGCGGAGCCCACACCGCCTCGGGCCGCGAGCCCCAGGTGGCGATCCAGATGGTGTCGGGATGGAAGTCCATCCGCCAGATCTCCGGGCCGGCCAGGACCCAGTCGTGCGTCCAGGACAGGGTGCAGCCGACGTAGACCCCGAGCAGCAGGGCCCGGCGGGTGTGCTTCCAGAACACCCAGAGTCCCGCCGCCCAGGCGACCAGGAAGAAGAGTTCGACCATCCGGACCCGAGCCATTGCGATCCCCTTGATCGTCACTGACTGAGCATTCGGTCATGGACCGTAATCGCCTTTACGGAGACCGTCAACCGGCGGGTGAGCAGCCCTACGCGGCGCTTAGTCGACCGGCGCTGGTGGGTAGGTGTGCGCCATGGCAGAGGTTCATGACGCACCGGGCGAACGCATCGTGGCCGTGTTCCCCGATGAGGTCACCGCCGAGCGGGCGGCCGAGCGAGCGCGCCGCCTGGGGGCGCGAGAGGTCGCGGTCGGGAATCCCGACGACGAGGCCCGCGCCCTGGTCGGTGAGATGCGGGAAGAAACCTCGGAATCGTGGGCCGGTCCGAGCGTCGCCCTCTACACACCGGAGATGGCCCGTCACATTCCGGGTCTGACCGTCATCTTCGCCGCCGCCGGAGCGGTGCTGGCGCTGCCGCTGGCCTTCGTCGATTTCGGTGGCGTGTCGTGGATCGGGCGACTGTTCATCGCCGCCGTCAGCGGAGCGGTGGGCGGCGGCACGATCGGATTCCTGGTCGGCGGCTTCCTGGGCGCCCGGCGGCGGGCCGTGCTCGACCTGGCCGAGGAGCGCGGGGTCGTCGTGGGGATCGAAGGCGGCAATCGCAAGGCCACGGCGGCATTGGTCAAGGCCGGCGCCATGCGGGTCGACCGGCTCGTCGGCCAGATGCCCATCGACACGGTCGCCAGCCACGAGAGCCGGACACCGTCGCAGACCGTGCGCGACCAGCCGGTCCCCCAGGACGAGCCGTAGCCGTCCCCGGTTCAGCGGCGGCGGTTTCCGCTCAGCCGGAAGCGACGACTTCGATCGTGCAGGTCGGCGGCCCAGTCGCGGCTCAGTGTTCGATCCCGAGGGCCCTGGCGATGTCACTGAGCCGCCGCCAGAGTCGGCGACCTTCGAGTGGGTGAAAGTCGAAATGCTCGTAGAAGGCTCGCGCTTTGTCGTTGATGGCGTCGACCACGACCGCTCGAGCGCCGAATTCGCGACCGCCTCGCACGCAGCGGCCGAGAGCGTCGACGAGGAGGTGACCGCCCAGTTGGCGACCCTGTTCTGAACGGTCGATCGCAAGGCGGGCCAGCAGCACGACAGGGACCGGATCGGGCATTCCCCGGCGGAGGCGGGATGGAGCCCGCTCATGGGCGATCGAGCTCATAGCCAGGGCGTAGTAGCCAACGACGCGCTGCTCGCGGCTGAGCACGTAGGTTGCGGCGGTGCCGGCCGAAAGCGCCACCCGGGCGGATCGTTGCAACCACCGGTTGAGTTCAATGTCGCCACAGTCGAACTCGTCGATGGCGTGGTCGTCGGTCAGCAGTTGGACCGGCTGGAGCGGCTGCTGTGTCACCGCTTTGGGATCGGGCTGCGCTTCCTCGCGTAGCGGCGCAGTGAGGGCATGTCCTCGGCAGGAGAGTCGAGCGCGGCCACAAAACGGCCGAAGGCCTCGGAGGTCACCTCGATGCGCTGAGCCCGGGCGACGACTTCCTCGGCCCGTTCGGTTGCGGCCGCCAGCATGAACCCGGTCAGGGTTTCGCCTGTCAGTTCGGCGGCGGCGCGAAGTATCCGCTCCTGACGCCCGCTCACGCGGAGATTGATGCGCCCAGTCCGCTCCTCGGCTGCCTCGCCCATAACGCGATTGTACTCACTGGATATGTACATGTCACCAGGACTCCGTGACACGAGCGATCTCCTGACCGCCCATCAAGGGGCATAGTCACAGCCGCTGACAGCCAGCGTCTCGACCGCTTCCCTGAGGCGATTTTCTCCGAGCCGGTGCAGCAGATAGTCGGCGGCCGCGCTGTCGGAGAAGCGGGCCGTCGCCAGCGCCACTTCGCGCATGGGAACGCTTGGCAGGCGACCGCCAGGGCGTAGCCGGCCCGCGTCACCACTTTCCGAACCGATGCCAGCAGGTAGCGGCCGTCGGGGGTCGATCGCCAGTCGTTCGCTGTCCCCTTCGACCACCACTGCGCCGAGTCGGGCCCCCTCCTCCAGAGCCTCCTCAACGCCCACGCGGCACGAGAACGCTTCCATCGCGGTTCCACCTGACCGGGCACCCTGCCTGCCCGTTTCCGGGATGCGAGCGTACGTTGGGAACCGGCCCCCCGCCATGGACGGAACCGGCGAGCGGTGCCGGGCCTCAGTCGGCGGCCCCTCCGAGCGCAAGCCAGTGGATCCAGTCGGTCTGGTCGGGGGGGTGCTTCGGCGAGCACTGCCTTCAAGGCCGCGATGAGGTTCGCCGGATACGAGGCGGACCCCCGGTGAAACCGGCGTGGGGAGGTGAAGGTGACTTTCCTGGGTGATGTTCGCCGCGGGCGTCGGATCGCCCAGGCGACCAGCGGCCCCGGCACGCCGGGGCGCTACTTCCGCTACCAGCGTGAACGCAGTCGATGAGTCGGCAGTCCGCCTCGCTATGCTTACCGCTTGACTGTGGCCGTCTCCTCAGCCGTCCGGTTGGCGGCAAGCGTCACATCAGGTACTGCTGTGAAGCTAGTGTTCTTTGAGTGTTTTAAGTAACGGGCTGTGGCGCAGCTTGGTTAGCGCGCTTGACTGGGGGTCAAGAGGTCGGGAGTTCAAATCTCCCCAGCCCGACTACAAAAGAGCAGGTCAGGGCCGGTCTTCGGACCGGCCCTCCGCTTTGGCTGGGTCGGCGTGATCACGGATTGATCACGAACCGTGCGGTAACCTCTCTGTATGCGCGGCAGCGTGAAGAAGGATCCGGCGCGGGGCACCTGGATGTACGTCGTCGACCTCCCCCCTGGGCCTGACAACCAGCGTCGGCAGAAGCTGAAGCGCGGGTTCTCCACCCGGAGGGCCGCCGAGGAGGCCCTCGCCGAGGTGATCGGGCGGGTCAACAGGGGCATCCATGCCGACGCCGGCCGGCGGCGTCTGAGCGAATACCTCGAGGAGTGGCTCGAAGGCCTCGCCGTCTCCCGGGAGAACTCCACCGTCGAGAACTACGGCAACGTCCTGCGGTCGTGGGTCATCCCCCGGATCGGCGGTCTCCGCCTGTCGGCCGTCGAGCCCGGTCATCTCCGGAAGCTCTACGCCGAGCTTCTCAAGGAGGGCGGGCGGGGCGGGCGCCCCCTGTCCGCACGGTCCGTGAGCCTCGCCCACCGGGTGCTGCACCGGGCGCTCGAGGACGCCGTCTCGGACGGGCTGCTCCCACGGAACCCGGCCGCGTCGGTGAAGCGCCCGGCCGTGTCATCGTCCGCCGCCGGTGCGGTCTGGTCGGCGGAGGACGCCCGCCGCTTCCTGGCCGCCGTGACCGGCGAGCGCCTGGAGGCGCTGTGGCGACTGGAGCTCAACACCGGCCTCCGCCGGGCCGAGGCGGCGGGTTTACGGTGGTCGGACGTCGATTTCTCGGCGGGCGTGATCCAGGTGCGGGTCCAGCGCACAACCGAGGGTTACAAGGTCGTTGAGCGCGAACCCAAGACGGCCGCCGGGCGCCGGCGCGTCCCCGTCGACCCGGGAGCGATGGCGGCGCTGCGGGCGTGGCGGACGCGCCAGAAGGAGGAGCGGCTGGCCTTCGGCCCGGCATACCAGGACACCGACCTCGTCTTCACCCGCGAGGACGGTTCCGGATGGCACCCCCAGAGCCTTCGCCACGCGCTCACCTGGGCCTGCAAGCGGGCCGGCGTCCCGGTCCTCCGGTATCACGACTTGAGGCACACGGCTGCGACGCTCGCCCTGGAGGCGGGCGTGCACCCCAAGGTCGTCCAGGAGCGTCTCGGCCATGCCTCGGTCCAGATCACGCTCGACACCTATTCCCACGTTCAGGAATCCGTTGCCAAGGATGCCGCCGATCGCATCGCCCGCTATCTGGGCGGCGATGGTTGAGGGCCGTCCGGGCATCGATCGGCTGACGACTGCTCCGCTTGCCTCGCTGACGAGTCCGGGAGCGCCGGCAGCACGTCACTATTGTCCCGCCGGTGCGAAACGACCGGGAGCCGCTGGCATCGCTGCAGGAGGTGGCTGATTACCTCGGGGTCCCGGTCAGAACCCTGTACGGCTGGCGCTACAAGGGAGACGGGCCGCCCGGCTACAAGGTAGGGAAGCACATCCGCTACCGCTGGGCTGACGTTGACCGCTGGCTCGAAACGCGGAAGGACGAAGAGCGCCGCCTGTCGCGGCCGGGTCGAAGGGCGGCCCTGCCCAGCTGGCTACCGGTCGTGCAGGACGACTACCGCCCGCTACGCCGGATCAAGGAACGCCTTGAGGACGGTTCGGAACTGCTCGTGTGCGGCCACACCGTGCGAGGGAGGCCGAACGACTGGGCACAGCGCCGCCGCTGCTCTGCTTGTTGATGCCAGGCTGGACTGCAGGCTTCGACGGCCGGGCGATGGCGACCGGCTATGAGGCTGCGGACTGCCGCCTGGGCGGTTCCAGCGCTTCGATCCGGCGGGCCACGATCTGATGGGTGGACCGGTGATAGCCGTCTTCGGTCGTCCACTCACGCTGGTCCAGCCGTCCGGCGACGCAGACTTGCTGCCCCTTGGTGAGCACCAGCACGTCATCGACGAGCTCGCCGAAGGCCACGACGTCAATGAAGATCGGGTGCTCTGCGTCCCGGCCACCAACGGCGAGGCGCAGCGTCGCCATCCGGCTGCCGGTGCGCGTCGGCCGGTCATCGGGCCGGCGCGTGAGACGGCCTACGACCTCGACCTGATTGACAACATCGGACGAGCTCGTCGCCTGCTCACCGAGCCCAAGAAGGCCGTCGAGCGCGTGCGCGGGCACAACAAGGCGACGGCCGACGCGCACTGCCTTGAGCTCTCCCGTGCGGATGCATTCGTAGGCCTTCCCCCGAGAGACACCGAGCAGGGCGGCAGCCTGCTCGACGGAGTACGTGAGCCGGTCGTGCACCGTGCACTCCCTCCAATCGGGCCCGGCATAGGGCCAATAATTGGATTCTACTGCCGAATATAGGCAGATACAAGGGAACGTTAGGGAATGACCGCTAAACCTGCTGTCGGCCAGCGCTTGGACTGTCTCTCCGCCCGCCAATGGCCGATGGATCGGCCCATTGTTCTCTTGGTCCGCGCGGATACTTGGGGCATGACAGTGACCGCGAAGGCGCTCGCCGGCCAGGTGCTGAAGTGGGCCGAGGCGATCGATTTGCAGAGACAGTGCATCCTTGCCCCGAGCGCCACCACCATGAACGCCATCGTCGACGCGAACCTGATGCTCTTGGCGCTGCGCAACCTTGTACGGGCCGCCGAGGCAGCAGCCTGCCACACGAAGGATCAGCGAATCACGGACGCGGTCGACACGTTCAAGGCGTCGCTACCAGGAATCGTCGACATGAGGGATGTCGTCGAGCACTTCGACGCCTACTTGGACGGCAAGGGCAAGCTCCAGAAGAAGCTGCGGTCACCGACTGGTCTGCCGTACTTTGAGTTTGAGACGTTCCAACGAAAGCCGGGGCTGTTCGAGTTGATGGTCACACCCAAGTTCACGCTGGACGTGGGAAACGCCGCTGAGGCGGCGATCAAGATGGCGACCGACGTGCTTGTCGCGCTGACGTAGACGAGCAACACGACGGACGAGCGTCCAATGGCGACCGAGCGAGGCGGCCGGTGTTTGCCGACACCGTGCGGTCAGAAGTTGGGATCGACGGGTTTGCTCTCGGCGTAGCCAGCGGCGCTCTGCACCCCGACGATGGCCTGGGCGTGGAGTTCTTCGAGGTTGTGGGCGCCGGTGTAGGCGCAGGCGCTGCGGAGCCCGGCGGTGATGGCGTCGAGGAGGTCTTCGACGCCGGGGCGTTCCGGGTCGAGGTAGCGGCGGGCGGCGGAGATGCCCTCCTCGAAGAGGGCCTTACGGGCCCGGTCGAATGGCATCTCGGAGGCGGTGCGGTGCTGGACGGCGCGGGCGGAGGCCATCCCGAAGCCTTCCTTGTAGAGGCGGCCGTCGGGGTCGCGCTGGGGGTCGCCGGGCGACTCGTGGGTTGCCACGAACCACGACCCGATCATGACGTTGGAGGCGCCAGCGGCGAGAGCGAGGGCCACATCGCGGGGGTGGCGGACCCCGCCGTCGGCCCAGACGTGCCGGCCGAGGCGGCGCGCCTCGGCAGCGCAGGCCAGGACGGCGGAGAACTGGGGCCGGCCCACCCCCGTCATCATCCGGGTGGTGCACATGGCCCCGGGCCCGATCCCGACCTTGACGATGTCGGCGCCCGCCTGGACGAGATCGGCCACCCCCTCCGGAGTGACGACGTTACCGGCCACCACCGGGACGGGCGGGCCCAGACAGCGGACCGCCTCGAGGGCGGAGATCATCTTCTCCTGGTGGCCGTGGGCGGTGTCGACGACCAGAACGTCGACCTCGGCCTCCAGGAGCGCCTTCGCCCGGCTGGCGGCGTCGCCGCTGACGCCGATGGCGGCGGCGACCCGCAGGCGGCCCTGGGCGTCGAGGGCGGGTCGGTAGAGGCTGGCCCGCAGGGCGCTGGTGCGGGTCAGAAGGCCGACGAGCCGGCCGGCGGGGTCGATCACGGGTGCGAGCCGGTGGTGTCCTTCGTGGAGGCGGTCGAAGGCAGCGCGTGGTTCGATTCCGTCCGGGAGGGTGAGCAGGTCGCGTGACATGACCTGGTGAAGCTGGGTGAAGCGGTCCACGCCCGTGCAGTCGGCCTCGGTGACGACCCCGACGGGCCGTTCGTCCTCGACCACGATCACGGCGCCGTGGGCTCGCTTGGGCAGCAGGTTGAGCGCCTCGCCCACCGTCGAGGTCTGCAGCAGCGTGATGGGCGTGTCGTACACCAGATGGCGTTGCTTGACCCACTCCGCGACATCGGAAACCACGTCCACCGGGATGTCCTGGGGAATCACGACCAGGCCTCCGCGGCGGGCGACGGTCTCGGCCATGCGCCGGCCGGCGACGGCCGTCATGTTGGCCACCACGATCGGAATCGTGGTCCCGCTACCGTCCACGCTGCCCAGGTCGACGTCCAGGCGGGAGCCCACGCCGGACCGGCGAGGGACCAGGAACACGTCGTCGAAGGTCAGCTCGTAACCGGGAACCGAACCAGAGAGAAACTCCACGGCCCTATTGAAGCGAAGCGGGCTCGCCGGGAAACCGCGACCGACGGGACCGGCCCCTCCTCAGGCGCTGGCCCGCCTTCGTCGGCCCGGTTTGCCGTCGGCGTCCTCCGGCTGGGCCGGGCCAAGGTGCCGGTACCGGTTGAACGCCGTCTGGGGACTCTCCTGCAGCGCGATCCCCACCCTCGCCCAACTCGCGCCGAGGCGCCGGGCCTCGAAGACCAGCGCGGTCATGTCGGACTGCAGCCGGCCTGCCGCTTCCCGGACGAAGGCGAGTCTGTCCAGGACGACCTGGGCCTCCTCCTCCCCGGGGACCTCGGGTGGCTTTCCGCCTCGGCGGGTGAGGTCCGGGCGCCGGCGCAGGAGCGACGCTCTCGCCCGGGCAGCAGCCTCATCGGCAACCAGGTGACTGACATCCTCCACGTCCATCTCCATCAAAGTAGTAGATGGATTGCTTGACGACGCAGCGTCCTAGCCCGACTCGCTGCCAAGGCGGCGTTCGGCCCGGAGCCATCTGTTACGGCGAACGTACAGACTTGGCGCTCCTGGCGGAGCGACGACCCGGCGAGCGGCGTTGTCGCTTGTGCGACAACAAGAGATACACCAAATCTCTTGACATCTATTGCCATCAAAGTATTTGATACGAGAGCCTTGGAGGTCACCGTGATCGCAGACCGCCCCTCCCTCCTGACGTGGCTGGCGAGCCACGACCCCCTCACTGTGGTTCCGTTCGAGGACCCGGTGGTCGAGGCCGCCGGCCATGATCCCCGGTCCGCCTACGTCGAGACCTACTGGACCGGCTGCCTCGGTCCCACCGCAACGCTCCTGCTGCGGCGGATTGCCGGCTGGCTCGAGGAATGCCCCGAGGGCTTCCCTCTGCCGCTTACGCCCCTGGCTCGCGAACTCGGGCTTGGTGAGGCCACCGGCCGGCACTCGGCCGTGGTGCGCAGCTTGTCCAGGATCGTGGAATTCAACATGGCCCAGGTGCGGGGGGACACGCTGGCCGTCCGCCGAGCACTGCCTCCGCTGGCCCGCCGGCACGAGCACCGCCTTCCCGGTCACCTGATCGCTCGCCATCGAGCCGAGGTCGAAGCGGCGGTCGCCGCCGGGATCGGCGCCTGGCCGGCGCAGACCGTTGTCGTGGGCGCCCGCTTCGGGGGAAGTGGTGGGCGCCCGCCGGGACGAGGGCGGGGCGACGTACCCTCCGGCCCCACCCCGTCCCCCATTTCCTCCGACGGGTGGAGCGCAGCATGAGCCCGGCGACCATCACCGTGACGGGCGCCCGAGGCGGCCACGGCACCACCACCGTGGCCACGGCTCTCGCCATCCTCGCCGCCGACCATGGCCCGACGCGACTGGTGTCCGCCGACGCCGCCGCGCTGCTTGCCCTCCCGGGCATGCCCGAGCCCGGCATGCCCGTTCCCGTGACCAACCACCTGGCGCTGGAGCTGCCAGGAACTGGCGGGGCGAGGGAGCACGTGGTCACGGTCATCGACGCCGGGGCCACCGGATCAGCCGCGACGGCACCCACGGGCGAGCCATCCTTCGTCGTCCTGCGCGGTCCCTGCTACCTGGGCCTGCGCCACCTCGTCACCCGGGCGGTCCCGCCCCCGGCCGGGATCATCCTCCTGTCCGAACCGGGGCGCAGCCTCACCCGCCGGGACGTGGAGGACGTCGTGGGCGTCCCAGTCATGGCCAGCGTCGTTCAGCACCCCACGGTCGCCCGCACCATCGACGCCGGCCTCCTGCTCGACCGCCTCCACCGTCTGCCCCAGTTCCGGGAGCTCTGGGCCCTCGCCCAGCGCCTGTTCGACCTTCCAGCTGACTCCCAGCCGGCGGTGGCGTGATGGCTCTCCCGACCGGGAGCCAGTCGGCTCCGGCGTCCCCGTTCCCGTTCCCGCTCTGCCGCTCGATTCCCGGTCCCGGTTCCCGGTCCCGATTCACGATCGGCACCTTCCCGATCCGCCGTTCCCGACGCACCCCCCGACCCGGCCGATCCCGACCAACGACCGCGCCTACGCCCACTCCCGACCGACCCATCCCGACCGATCCCGACACCCCACAAACACGCGCCGACGACCCATTCCCGATTCCCGTTCCCGACTCCCGACGAGCCACACAGACTTGCACCTTGCGCAAAGCGCAAGGTGCGGAGCCCGGGTGCCCCGCCGGGCCCGTCATGCAGAATCGGCGCCCGGTCCTATATCGGGATCACGGAGATTACGGATCGGCGTCCCGATGCGCGACCCATTCGGGTCGAGTCGACGATGAACATCGCCAGCACTCGACCAGGCTCCTCGACCTGGTCGCATTAGCTCGGCACCGTTCATAGCTGCTCATGCCACGCAGCGTCGATGGGGTTGACGGTCGGCACGGCCGGGTCCTCGACCTCCTGGCTGTAATGACGGAGCGGCGCGGTCTCGTCGCCGGCGGCCGCCTCGATGGGAGACGGCTCGCTTCCTACTGGCAAGGCGTCAGCCGAGTCCTCGACCGGGTCTGCGTGCCACAGCGGGGCAGAGGCGGCATGCTCGATCTCATCAACCGATTCGCTGTCGTCCTGCGAGGAGATGGAAGTCGATACGAGCTCCGCCGAGACCTCAGGCTCGGAGACGTCGGCCGGGTCGGGCCGGAGTTTCGGCGGACTGGCTGCCCACGGCTTCAGGTTCTGGACGACGGACCGGTAGAACTCGTCGAGAAGGTCGAGCACCGAGGTCACGAACGATCCCCGGCCCTGGGATCTCTTGGTCCCCATCGGGGCGGAGAGCGCCAGGCGGAACATGCGCAGCTCCCGCTTCGGGTCCTCGAGCAGCACGTCGGGCTTGTTCCGAATGTCCTTGAGCAGGGCGGACGTGCCAGCCCGGCTGTGGAGAGCGAAGGCGTCGACCCGCAGGCCGTCCGAGGAATCCTTCAGCTGGCGGAGGAGCCAGTTGATTCGGGTGGTGGCCCGTCCCTCCCGGGGAGCCTCGATGTCAACCGAAGCGGTGAGGCGGGACGCCCGCAGATCAGCGGTGATCTGAATCGGCCCGACGGCGTTGGGGATGCGCAAGCCGCCATCGAGGGCGCCGTGTCGGACGAGGCTGTCGACCAATGCCTGGGCCCGTAGGGCGGGCTCGGCCAGCTCCTTGCGCGACAGGGCCGGCTGGACCTCGATGCCGAGCTGGCGGCCCATGCGCAGGGCGGCGAAGCGGATGAGCTGGTCCCATCGGCTGGCGACCTCGACCACGCCCTTGTCGGACGGGCGGAGCGTCCCGTGCGTGACCGCCTCGCGCACCGGTACCCAGGAAGTGCCCATGTCGTCGAAGGCCATTGCGCCGGAGCGGGGGTGCTCGAGGTAGCGGATGAGCTCACCGAGGATCCACGCCTGGTCAGGGTCGGCCACACCCCGGTGCACCTTCTGCATGACCGCCTCGGTGAGGATCTGCGTCCACGACAGGTGGTGGAGGGCGACCTTCTTGAGCTTGCGCTTGTCGACGGCGGTGGGGTGCGCGCCGGGGGTCGGGGCGATCTCGTTGGAGATCGTGACGACGGCGTCGAAGCCCTGTTCGCGGGCGATGTCCAAGTAGCACTCCAGCTGCTCACGCCCGAGGGGGTTGGTGCCGGTCTTCACCTCGACCAGAGCGGTCCATGTCCTGGAGCCCCGGCTGACCCGGATGAGGCCGTCGGGAAACACCCGTCGGCCGTCGAACTCAAAGGGCACCTCGATGAAGGTCTCCAGGGCGCCGGCGGGGGCACCGAGCGGGGAGGTGAGGGCCCGGCCGAACTCACGAACGGAGCTCATCACGGCCAGGAGCGCGGAGGTGCCCCGGCGCTCCTGCTCGTCGGCGCCGCTGATCCCAGAGGTCGGGATGAGGCGAGCGGCGTGCCAGGTCTCTTCGGCCATCTGTACTCCTTAGTGGTTCGGTGCTTCCTCCTGCCTGATCGGCTGAATTGGTCGGATTCTGAAGCCCTGGGATTCACTGCCAGCCGTCAGCGTCCGTTTGCTAAGCGAGAGCTCTCTGAGCCGCGTCCGCTTTGCCCCGATCGTCCCGGTTCGCCGACCACGCACCATTCCGCTTTGGCTGGCGGGGGCGAGAAGGGAAGCCGCGTTGCTGACGATTTGTTCTCATGCCGCCGAGCCCAGATGCCGATCAGTTCGGCGGTGGCTGTCACGGCCGCCGCGCACCATCGCAGGAAGGGGCCGCCCGGTGGGGCCAGGTACGGCCCGAGATCGGGGCGTGTCAGCGTTCTTGTGTAAGTGGAGTGGCTGCGGTCATTCGATAACGAGTCGTCCGGGGAAGTGGATGGCGAAGGCGTTCATGGCTTGTTTCCAGCCCCAGGAGCCGGTGCCGAGGTTGCCTCCTCGCTCGGTGGTGATCTGGGTGGCGGCGATGTAGAGGAGCTTGAGGGCGGAGCGGTCGCTTGGGAAGGCTCCGCGGTTGCGGGTGGCTTTGCGGAGTTGGAAGTTGATGCTCTCGATCATGTTGGTCGTGTAGACAACCTGCCGGATCGGGGCGGGGTAGGCGAGGAAGGGAACGAAGCGGTCCCAGGCGTCGCGCCAGAGCTTGACGATGCCGGGGTAGCGGGCGCCGAAGGCGTCTTCGAAGTGGTCCATGGCGGCTTCGGCGGCCTGGACGGTGGGGGCGGTATAGATCGGCCGGAGGGCAGCGGCGACGGCCTTGCGGTCCTTCCAGCTGCAGTAGCGGGACGCCCCCCGGACCAGGTGGACGACACAGGTCTGGACCACGACCTGCGGCCAGGTCTGCTCCAAGGCGTCGGCGAGGCCAGGGAGGCCGTCGCAGCAGGCGATGAGGACGTCCTCGACGCCCCGGTTGCGCAGCTCGGTGAGCACGCTGAGCCAGAAGCTGGCCCCTTCGCCGCCCCCGCCGAGCCACACGCCCAAGATGTGCTTGTGGCCAGTCACGTCGAGGCCGACGGCCAGGTAAGCGGGCTTTTTGACCACCCGACCACCGTCCCGGACCTTGATCGTCAAAGCATCGACGTAGAGCACCGGGTAGCACTCGTCTAGGGGCCGGTTCTGCCACTCGACGAGCTGGTCCCAGACGCTGTCGGTCACCTTGGAGATGAGCTCGGGGCTGACCTCGATCCCGTAGACGTTGGTGAGATGAGCGCAGACGTCCCGCATGGTCATGCCCTTGGCCACCAGGCTCAGCACAAGGTCGTTGAACCCATCGAGCCGGCGGCGGCCCTTCGGGACGAGCTTCGAGTCGAACGTCCCGCTCCGGTCCCTGGGAGCGCTGACGCGGACCTCGCCAGCGTCGGTCAGCACGGTCTTGGGCGACGTCCCATTCCGGCTGTTCCCTGACCCCCGACCGGCCGGGTCGCCCCGCTCATAGCCGAGGTGATCGGTCAACTCGACATCCATCGCCCGCTCGAGCACCCGCCGGGTCAGGTCCGTCAACAACCCGCCGGGCCCAAGGAGCTCGGCGCCTTCGGCATCGGCCTGCTCAACCAGTCGGTCAACCAGCTCATCGTCGATCACAGCGGCGGCCAGTTCATCACGGTCAAGGACCGTCTGCTCAGCCTTGGAGTCGTTCATGTCGGACACGATGCGTGAACCCTCCCGCCGAGGGGTGGACCCTCAGCCAGTCAGGCCACGCCACTTACACGAACGATCTGACAGGCCCCGAGATCGCGGCAGGCCCCGAGGCGGAGAACCCTCATGAGCTTCACCGACGAGACCACCGGTGCGCCCGTGCCCGACCCGGCCCGTGTGGCCAAGTCAGTCGCGGCGGCCAAGGCGTGGACGGGTCAGCTCGTGGACGTGAGCGGCCGCAACACCCTGCTGTTCTACAAGGACCAGCGGATCTCGACCCTCGACCTGTCCGACGGGTCCGAAGCCGAACCGGTTGCCGTGGAGGCGCTCCTCGGCTCCTCGTCGGTGCGGCTCTCGCATCTTTTCCCCGACCCGGCTGCCCTGCCGAGGGCGGCGAAGCGGGCCCGGACCATCTCGGCCAAAGCGAAGGAGAACTTCGAAGAGCGGGGCCTCCAGACCCTGTTCGTGGCCTGGGGCATGGTCACCTGGACGAACAGTCGGGGCACGGCCACCCCACAGGCGCCGGTGCTGCTCCGCCAGGCCGCATTCACCGCCCGGGGTGGCGCCGCCGAGGACTTCGACATCACCCTGCCCGGCGAGTGGGAGATCAACCCGACGCTGCTGCACCTGCTGCGCACCGAGTTCCAGGTCACGGTGTCCGCCGACGAGCTCCTCGACCTGCTCGATGACCCGGGCGGCCGCGCCCCGGACGCCGGCGCCCTGTTCGAACACCTGTCCAAGGCCTGCTCTGCCGTTCCCGGCTTCGGGGTGGCGGGCCGAGTCGTGGTGGGAAACTTCTCCTACGCCAAGCTGCCGATGGTGGCCGACATCGAAGCGGCTGCGGAGTCCGGCATACTCGCCTCCAACGACCTCTTGGCTGCCATCGCCGGTGACGAGACCGCCCGGGCCGCAGTCCGGTCACGTCACCCCGACGTGTCTATCGACCTGCCCGACCTCGTCCCACTGGCCGACGAGTTCCTCGTCCTCGACGCTGACGCCTCGCAGAGCTACGTCATCAACGCCGTCGTGGCCGGCGGCGACTTGGTCATCGAAGGGCCTCCCGGCACCGGCAAATCCCAGACTATCGCCAACCTCATCGCTACCCTCGCCGCCCGCCACAAGAAGGTCCTCTTCGTGGCCGAGAAGCGGGCCGCCATCGACGCCGTCGTCGAACGGCTCAAGCGGGTCGGCCTCGGGAACCTCGTCCTCGACCTCCACGACGGGGCGGGAAGCCGCCGACAGCTCGCCCAGGACCTCGAGCGGGCCATGGCCGAACATGCCGCGGTCGCGCTCCCCGACCTGGCCGCCGAACAGAACCGCCTCGTCCGCCGCCGGGAGACCCTCTCCACTCGCGCCCGGGCACTGCACCGGCCCCGGGCGCCATGGGGCATCTCCGTCTACGACGCCCAGGCCCGGCTCCTCGGCCTCCCCAGCCAGGGCACCGCCACCGCCCGCCTGCGAGGCCCCGTCCTCGAGGCCCTCGACCAGGCCGCATCGTCAGCCGCCGCCGAGGAGCTGCGCGACTACGTCGAGCTCGGCGGACTGACCATCCACCGCGGCGAAGGCGGCCCCTGGTCTGCGGCAGCCGCCAACGGCACCATCACTTCCGCCGAGCAGGCCGCCGCCGCCCGCGACGCCCTCGCCACCCTGGCCACGACCACCCTGCCCGGCACCCTCAGCCGGTTGCGCGCCGCGGCCGCAGGGTGCGGCCTCGCCGTCCCCGACACCCTCGACGGCTGGCGGGAGCTCGTCGCCCTCCTCGGAGACGTCGCCACCATCCTCTCCGGCTGCCACACCGAGATCTGGACGGCGCCCCTCGACCAGCTCGCCACCGACTTGGAGCCGGCCACTCGGGGTGCCTTCGGTCGCTTCGGCGCCCGGCTCGGCAACGGCGCCTACCGCCGCGCCCTCAAGCAGGCCCGAGCGTTATGGCGGGAGGGCAAGCCGAGCCCGTCCGACACGCTCTCCCGCATCCGCATCGCCCGGGCCTGGCTCGACGCCTGGACGAGCCGGGCCGTCGACGGCGGCCAGCCCCGCCTCCCCGAGAACCTGGACGGCCTGCGAGGCGCGTTCGACCAGCTGGCCGCCGATCTGGCCGCGGTCGCCACCGTCACCCGCGACGGCGCCCTCCTCGACCCGGGCGGCGTCCCGACCGGCACCCTCGCCGACCGGCTCGACGCCTTCCTGGCCGACTCCACCCTCTACAAGCTGGCCGAGCTCTACCGGCTCCGCACCGCCCTCGAGCAACGCGGCCTCGGCGAACTGGTCGTCGACGCCGCCACCCGGGGCCTCAATCCCGACGCCGCGGTCGCTGCCTTCGAAACGGCCCGCCTCGCCGGGATCCTCGAAGCCGTGTCGCTCACCGACCCCGTCGTCGGCGCCTTCGATGGCGCCGCCCACCGCCGCGTGGTATCCGACTACGCCGACGCCGACCGCGCCCACATCACCTCGGGCCCGGACCGGGTCCGCCGGGCCGTGGCCGAGTGGGCGGTCGCCGCTCGCGACGCCCATCCCGACGAGTCCGATGTCATCACCCGTCAGGCCAGACTCAAGCGCAGGCACCTCCCGGTGCGGCAGCTGTTCCAGGCCGCCCCCAACGTGCTCGGCGCCATGAAGCCGTGCTGGGCCATGAGCCCGCTCGTGGTTGCCCAGCTCCTCCCCGCCGAACGGTGCTTCGACGTCGTCATCTTCGACGAGGCCTCCCAGGTCACCCCGGCCGACGCCGTCGGAGCCCTCCTGCGAGCGGAGCGGGCGGTCGTGGCCGGCGACACCAAGCAGCTGCCCCCGACCCGCTTCTTCGCCGCCTCGGCCGCCGACACGGACGAGGAGGAAGAGGACCAGCTCGCCCTCACCTCCGGGCTCGAGTCGGTCCTCGACGTGATGGGCGCCCTGCTCCCGGCACCGAAGGGGACCCGCACCCTCGGGTGGCACTACCGCTCCCGCGACGAGCGGCTCATCGCCTTCTCCAACGCCCAGCCCTCGCTCTACGACTGGCAGCTGACGACCTTCCCCGGCGTCGCCGGTGCCGAGTGCCTGACCCACGAGCTGGTTCCGTGGCGGCCGGCTGGGCCCGGCCAGGAGGACTCCGCCGCCGACGAGGTCCGCCGCGTCGTCGAACTCATCCTCGACCACGCCGAGACCCGTCCCGATGAATCCCTCGGGGTCATCGCCATGGGCATCAAGCACGCCGACCGCATCAGCGAGACGCTCCGACGTGCCCGCGCCGACCGGCCCGACCTCGATGAATGGTTCGACCACGGCCCCCACGACGGCAAGGAGCCTCTGTTCATCAAGAACCTCGAGCGGGTCCAGGGCGACGAACGCGACGCCATCATCCTCACCGTCGGCTACGGCAAGAACGCCGAGGGCCGCATGCTCTACCGGTTCGGGCCGCTCAACATGGAAGGCGGCGAGCGGCGCCTCAACGTGGCCGTCACCCGGGCCCGGTCCCGCATGACCGTCGTTTCCTCGTTCGCCTCCACCGACCTCGACCCCAACAAGCTCACCGCCGAAGGCGCCCGCCTCCTCGGCCGCTACATCGCCTATGCCGAGTCGGGCGGCGAGAGCCTGGGTGACGCCGCCAAGGACAAGCCGCTGCTCAACCCCTTCGAGCGCGATGTCCGGGACCGGCTCACCGCCGCCGGCATCCCGCTCGTGGCTCAGTACGGCTGTTCCGGCTACTGGATCGACTATGCCGCCCAGCACCCCCGCCGCCCCGGCCAGATGGTGCTCGCCATCGAGTGCGACGGCGCCTCCTACCACTCCTCCGCCACGGCCCGGGACCGGGACCGTCTCCGCCAGGAGCACCTCGAACGGCTCGGCTGGATCTTCCACCGCATCTGGTCGTCCGACTGGTTCAACCACCGCGAAGCCGAGATCGAACGGGCCGTTACCGCCTGGAAGGCGGCGGTCACCGCCGCCGACATGAAGCCGGCCGCTCCCAAGCCGACGCTGGCCGCGCAGCCCGAACCGGCCCGGGTCGTCGCCGCCGTGCCGAAGCCGGTCGGGCGGCCCCGGGGCGCCCGACCGTGGACGCCGCCCAAGGGGACGCCGATCACCGAGCATTCCCATCACCGGCTCGTCGAGCTGGTGCGCTGGGTCGAATCCGACACCCTGCTGCGCACCGAGGACGAGCTCCTCGTCGCCATGATGGACGAGCTCGGCTTCCAGAAACGCGGCCAGCGCATCGTCGCTGCGCTCACCCAGGCCATCCGCTCCGCGCGTAACCTCCCCCGCTCCGCTCGTCCGCCAGGCGGGTCATGGCCTGAGCGAGCCGGCTCATCAGGTCGTTGATCTCGTCCTCGGTGCTGTTGCGCAACGGGTCCGTGAGGACCAGGATTTGCTCCTCTTCGTTCGAGCGCGAGAATGCTCAGGAGACTGGTGGCGCTGGGATTCGTGAAGAACGTGTATCCCCTCGTTGCCAACCGATCCCGAGCCCGCTCGATCCTGAGCCCGGTGTCTCAGCGCCCGCGTCGACATCGGGCTCTGCCTCCTCCCCATGCGGCGCCGCCCACGGCGACGTGCCTCGCTGGTCGACCACGTCCTCGGCGCTGTGTGCTACCCGCTGATCCCCCGGGGTGTCTGGGCGGCGGTCGCCGAGGGGAGTCTTGACACCATGATCGGGCTCTTCGGTGGGCCCGCATTCCACGATCCGGATGCCGAGAAAGGCGCGCACGCCGGCGAACGCCCGATCGGCACCGGCCATGCGGGCGGCGACGTCGGCATCGAAGCGGCCGGTGAGTCTTGCATAGCCGTCCTTCGTCGCAGGTCTGACGGTGCCGCCTTAGACTTGTCGTCTAGAGACTGCATGTAACCCGAGGCGCAGCGCCTCTTTCAGGGCGGGTTCATCGGCGGGCTCCCGGAGGGTCTCCACATCGCACGAGCGAACTTCGCCCTGTCGCCCGCGATGTCAGATCCCTGGCCTCACGGAGGGTGGGTCGGTGGTGGGGCGGGGAAGAATCGTGCCCCGGGCGGCTGCCGACTGGGTTCTCAACTCCTGGGTGGATTCGGCTCTCAGGAGCGCGGCGCGTCGAGCGATGTGCTTTTCGTGGGCGGCGAGGAAGGCGCGGCGTTCTGCTTGGCGGTGTCGCAGGTTCTCGATCCTGGTTTCGATGCGAGCGAGGGACCGTTCGATCACGGTGAGACGGTTGTCGGTGTTCTCGCTCGCCTTGGACGGTCCCGTTGGACTCATTGCCAGGGCCTTGTGACGGGTGACGAGTTGATCGCGTTCTCGGATGGCTTCGGCGAGAGCGTGGTCGACGGCGGCCGGTGTTCGGGCGAGGATGGCGTCGAGGCGCCGACGCTCCTGCCAGCGGGCCGCCGGATCCATCTGCTCCAGGTCGGTGTTCCGGCTGCGCAGGCCCGGGTCGAGGTCATGGGCCAATACCTGGGCGCCCCGACGTCCGAGGGCGGTGGTGATCGCCTCCAACCCGGTCTCGACCAGTTCGTCGGGGGCGTGGACGAGGTCGCGGTCGGCGTGTTCCTGTGTGCCTTCGACGAGGTACACGCGGGTCTCTTCGACGGCTCGGGTGAGGCCGACGTAGCCCTCCTCGAACCGGGAGGCGTCGGTGGGGTGGTATTTGGTGCGCCGCTGGTCGAGGCCCTGGGCGAGGAAATTCGTCTGGGCGTAGGCGTGTTCGAGCTTGCCCCGCTGGAGGTACTCGGTGGGGAGGCGGATGGTGCCCTCTTTGGCGAAGGCGACGGTCACGGTGTGGGCGTCGGGGTTGACCTCGGTCACGATGCCCCGGCTGCCGTTCTTGACGAAGGCTCGCCGCCCTGGGGCGTGGAGGCGGCGGTTGTTTTCCCGGGCGACGACGTCATCGCCAGTGCAGAACTCGGCGCCGCCGATCCGCAGTGCCGGGCCGGTGAGGGTGCCGTCCGCCTTGAGCAGGGCGCGGGCCCGGGCGTTGAGGCGCCGCCGCATGGAGTTGGGGCCGGCGATCATGGGGGCGTCGATGCCGGCGAGGCGGTCGGTGTACCAGTCGGCCACCATGGCGTCGAGCGACGCGGACAGCGTGGGGGATCGGACGATCTTGCCGGCGGCGTCGTAGCGGGCCAGGGCCTCGGCGATGCGGCCTTGGCGGTAGTCGGCGACGGCGGCCCGCTCCTCTTCGTCTTGTTGGCGGCGGTTGGCGGTGAGGGTCGGCACCGCGTCGCCCCGTTCGGCGACGATGGCCGCGAAGGTGCCACCGACGTCCACTGATGGCAGCTGGTCGGGATCTCCCACGAGCACGAGCCTCCCGCCGGCGCGTGCCAGGTGGGCACCGAGGTGGGCGAGGTCACGGGTACCGACGGTCGAGGCCTCGTCGACGATGCAGACGGTGCCGGGGGCGAAACCTCCAGCGGTGGGGTCGTCGAGTTCGACGAGGAGGCGGGCGATGGTGTCGCAGGGGCGGCCGGTGAGCAGTTCCAGTCCCGTCGCCTCCTCCAGGCGGGCGGCGGCGGTGGCGCTGACCGAGCATCCGACGACGGGCAGACCCGAGGCGGTGAACGCCTCGGCGCAGGCGCCGACGGCGGTGGTCTTGCCCGAGCCTGCCCGACCCACGACCGTTTGGACGGCTTCGTCCCCGCCGCACACCGCTCGCACCATCTCGACCTGTTCCCCGCTGAGGCCGGGGCGGGCGGCGAGAGCGGCCTCCACGGCGCCGTCCGTGGCGGTGGGGACCGAGGCGCCGAAGCCGTCCCGGGCCCAGGTCAGGACCTTCGCTTCCTGTTCGATGAGTTCCGGGGTCGTCCAGCGAACCTCCCCCACGACGGGGGCGGTGGTGCCGTCGGCATCGGTGACGATGAACCGGGACCGGCCGGTGGTGGCGTCGACGAGGGGAACGGCCAACGGCGAGGAGAGGAACCGGTCGGCGAGGCGGCCCAGGGTGTCGGCGTCGACGTCGGCCACGAGTGACCCGGCGAGCGCCTCGATCACGTCACCGCGGTCGAAGCTGGCGGCCCGTTCGGTGAGGCCGTGGGGACCGGCGAGATGGGTGAAGACGACGTCGAGGCGGTCCGCAGAGACCGGCTCGGGCGCCGACCGTCGCAGGCAGGAGCCGATGGCCGCCGGGTCGAACCCGGCCGCCGCCGCCTCGGCCTGCCACTGCCGCCGGAGGGTGCCGGGGTCGACGGAATGATCCTTGGCTTGGCGGGTGGCGAGGGTGGCCGCCTGGTGAGCCCGGGCGGAGGAGAGGCCCGCCTCCGCCACCGTCTCTTCGATCTCCTCCCGGCGTTTGCTGAACATCTCGATGACTGGCCGGGGCACTCCGGCGACGTCAGCGTGCCCGTTCACGACTGGCTCCCAGGCCACGCCGAGGTCCCTGGTGAGGACGTGGCGGAGATGCGCCTGGTAGAGGGCCCCGGCGGCCCGGCCGTGGTCGAAGAGGCCCCGCCCGTCCAGCGTCCGCCAGTCCCCTCGAACCGTCCGCGTCATGTTGGCGATCACGACATGACTGTGGAGCAGCGGATCTCCGGCCCGGCTGGTGCGGTGGTCGAAGGCGGCGGCGACCACCCCGTCGGTGGCGGTGCGCCGACGGCGGGAACGGGCGCTGACCGCCTGCGATTCCAGGAACCGCACCGTCTGGTCGACGGCGTCGTGGTGGGCGCGCCTCACCGTCTCCCGAACGTCGTCGGCACCCAGCGCCCACAGCAGGCTCACGCTTTTGGGAGGGCGGAGCACGACGTCGTAGCCGGGACGGGCCTTGGCGGCCGGCTTGCGCTCGTTGAGGAACCGCGCGACTTCCCCGGGAGCGACCTTCCACTTCTCACGGCCACCCCGGCCCGCCGTCACCTTGTCGCCCAACAGATACAGCTTCGGCCACGGAGATGGGCGCCCGCAATCGGCCGCCTCGACGGCGAGCTGCTCCGTCATGCGCTCCCCGGCGGCGAGGAGCTGGCGGACGCGCTGCTCCGAGACCCCCAAGCGGCAGGCCACCTGCAGAGTGTCCAGGGCCGCTCCACGGGCGGGAGCTGCACCCGGTGACTCCGCTCGGCGAGCGGCCGCCCGGGCGGCGGATCCCTGGGCGGTGGTGAGGTAGGCGCCGGTGAAGGGATCCTGGCCCTCGAGGACGCGGCGGAAGTGGAGCGGGTCCACGTGACCGGTCAGGCCGATCTGTTCGGCCAGGGATCCGACCCAGCGCCCAGGAGCTTCACCGTGGCCCAGGTAGTACTGGTCGGCCGTCCTGGCCACTTTGCCGGTGTAGTAGTCGGCGGCGCCGGCGCCGAGGCGGCCGATGTTGAACATCTACGGGCCGGCGCCGGGGCCAGGCAAGGGGGACGCGCCATGTCCCCACCCGAGGGCGTGCGCCTGCGCCGCCCGCCAGGCGTGGATGTCGATGTGCCCTCGGGGCCAGGGAGGGTCGGTGTGGCGGTCGTCGTCCAGTCGCCTGGCGATGGCGAGGGGGAGGTCGGCCCACGGCGCGATGCGCAGGGCGAGTTCCTCGGGGTAGACGACTTCGGCGTAGAGGGTTTCGCCGATCCAGATGACGGGTTCGTCGGGGTTCTCGGCGCCGTCGTCGTAGATGTGGGCGAAGAAGGTGGCGGCGGGCGGGTCCCAGCCGACCACGCAGGTGAGATTGGGGAGACGACAGGGAATTTCGTAGCGGCTCATCAGGCGACCTCCGCTCCTCGGGAGGGACGGGTTTCGGGGAGGCGAGCTCCCGAGGTGCGGCAGGCGGCCCGGGCGGCGCGTTCGACGACGGCGAGCAGCCAGGGGTCGCAGTCGGCCGCCGGGCCGGAGCCGGCGGGGAGGCGGGGATGGCGGGTCCCCGCGACGAGGCCGGAACCAATGGTACGCCGTGCTTCCCGTTCTCCCAAGCCAATATCGGTGGCGGCGGCGAGCAGGTGGACCTCGACCTCGGCGGCGTCGAGCGCTCCGGCGCCGACGAGCTGACCGAGCGAGAAGGCGGCCCGGTTCAAGGTCTCGTTGCGGCAGCCGGCCACCGCCGCCTTGACCCGGGCCAGTTCGCCGTCCAGGGCGGCGCGGGCCCAGGCCCCGACCCGGCCGGGCGGGCCGTCCGGCCACGCCGGCGGCGGCAGTGGTGGGCGCACCGTGGGGCGGAGCTGGTCGAGCATCCAGCCGGGCATGGGCGGCACCTCGTCGGCTGTCGCCGTCCACTGGTAGAGCGCGCCGCTGCGGTGCCGGCTGGGCGGGGCGATGACGTAGCCGCCGTCGCCCCGCACGTCGATGCCGGGCCCGAGCCGGGTGCCGGTGTCGTTGGGCACCCGCCCTCCGGGATGGGCGAGGTAGAGGTGCAGGCCGCCGGAGCCCGTGCGCACCACGGCGGTGGCGGGGAGTTCGCCGTGGCGGTCGCCGAGGCGGCGCAGGCTGGCGTCGCCGCCGTGGGGCGGGTCGACGTCGATCACGACGAGGCCGCTCACGGCGCCGGTGCGGACGGCGACGTTGGCGGCGGGCCAGCGGGCCCACCAGGCGCCGATGGTGGACGGGTCGGTGGTCGCCGCTCGGAGGCCGCCGGGCACCCGGGGGTGCTTGCCCGGCGACGTGCACCCGTCGGTCCGGCAGGAACAGGCGCCGCCGGGACCGGCGGTGTGACAGGGGAATACCGGCCAGCCCCGGGCGGCGTAGGCCAGGGCGGCGTCGGCCGGGTGGGCGGTGGCGCTGCTCACGGGCGGGTCCACCTCGGCGCCCTGGCCCGGGCTGGGGGTGGCGGGGATCACGGGCGGGTCACCTCGGCGCCTTGGCCCGGGCTGGGGGTGGCGGGGATCACGGCAGGGTCACCTCAGCGGCCCGGCCGGGCCTGGGGACGTCAGGTTCGACGGTGCGGGCCGCGGTGCGGCGGGGAAGGGTGAGGTCGGCGAGGAGGTCGTCCTCCGAGACGGCGTAGCCGTAGGCGAGGGCGCCCGGTTCGAAGTCGGAGACGGTGAAGCGGGCCCGGCCGGCGCAGGGGAAATCGATCTCGACCCAGCGACCCTTGGGATCGATGCCGCTGACGTCGCCGACGTAGCCGGCGTCGATCGGCGGTGCGGGGGCATAGGAGGCGGCGCAGTCGCTCCATTCGGGCCACGGGAGTTCGGCCGGGCCGGCCACGACCCGGTCCCCCACCTGGAGTTCGATCCCCCCGGCGATGACGGCGGGGCCGGTGAGGCGGCCGGCCCGGCGCAGCTCGGTGCGGGCCAGCTGGTTGAGGCGCTGGACCTCGCTGTCGGTAGCTCCGGTGAGCACTGCCTCGTCGTCGGTGTCCCAGGCCGCCTCCCACCCGGCCAGCGTGGTCGCCGGATGGATCCCGGAAACGAGCCGCTCGGTGGCGGCGGCGCACCCGGAGACGGCCGGCGCCGCCGGGAACCGGGCCGGGGATCGCGCCGCCGACTGCTCGGCCTCCTTGCCCGTGCCGAACTCGCTCCCGCACAGCCCGCACAGGACGGGACCCTGGGCGAGCACCGAAGGGGCCATGCGCAGGTGGCGGCCGCAGCCACAGGCGGCGCCCACGCCGTTGCGGGTGCGGGGCGTGCGCTGCGCGCCGTTCCCGGTCGAGGTCGGTTCCCCCGCTTCGGGGCTGCGTTCCCGCCCGGGCCGGCGGGTCGTGTCCCGTTCGACGGTGCGGCTGAGCCGCATCGCGCTGGCCAGGGTCTCGATGGTGTCCCGGTAGTCCTCGGCGGCCTTGGGGGTAAGGGTGGTGCGGGCCCAGCCGAGCTGGGGCGTCATGCTGACGGCCAGGCCGAGTTGTTCGGCGGTGTCCCGGAAGCGGGCGTTGTGGTAGCGGCCCTCCCGGGAGGTGTCCCGGACGCCCCGGGCGGCGTTGAGGCCGTGGGCGGCCTCGTGGAGGAGCACCTCGAACACTTCGGTGGCGGGGAGGTGGAGCGCTTCCCCGGCGAGGAGGACCTCACCCCGGATGGTGCCGTCGGCCAGCCACCTGCCGCCCCACCAGTGGCCGAGCTTGACGAGGCGGCCCCGCTCCACCCCGGAGCCGAGGATGATGACGGCGTCGGGGACGGCGCCGTGGCGGCCCTGGATCTCGTCCCAGGCCGACTCGCAGGCGGCGACCAAGGCGCTGGCCCGGGCCGCTTCCCGTACGGGTACGTCGAGGCGGTTGCGTTCCACCCAGGCGGCCACGTCAGCGGCGGGCAGGCGGAACCGGTCGGGTGGGAGGGTGGCGACGACGTCGGCGGCGAACCGTTCGATCTGCCAGCGGGCCGCCGGGGCGCCCAGCTCCTCGGAGAGGATGACCCGGGCGAGCCACGACCGCCCGGCGGGGGTCGACCATCCGGGGAGGTCGGGTCGTCCCCACAGGATCGGGGTCAGAGCCGAGGCGGCCTCGGCGGCTTCGATCCGGCTGATCATCAACGCCTTGCGGGCCACGAGATCGGGCGGCGCCGGCCCGTCCCCCACCCCGGCGAGATCGTGGAGCAGCCCGCCGACCTCGGCCATGGTCGGCCGGGGGGCGGGGTCGCTGACGCCGAGGTGGACGGCGCCGTCGACGAGCTGGCCGATGTAGCTACGCATGGGTCCCTCCCCAGTCGGGATCGTCGGAGCAGGCCGCCTCGCCGGCCCGGCGGCGGAGTTCGGCGTCGGCGAACCAGGGCCGGAGCCGGACGTGGACAGGCGGCAGCGAGCCGTAGACGAGGACGGCTTCGTTGTCGGGGATGCGACGGACCAGGTCGGCCGGGGCCGCCGGCCGGTAGGCGGTGTGCTCGCTGAGGCTGCGCCGCCCCCCGGCCAGGTCGACGGAGATCTGCCGCTCCAGCCGGGCCTCGTCGCCCGCCAGGCGGGAGACGTAGTCGAGGGTGTGGGTGTGGGCGATGCCCGTCCCGAAGAGCTTGGCCCGGTGGTTGTTGAGGACGGTCTGGGCCCGGTCCCGGTAGAGGGCGTCGAGTTGGGCCAGGTCCTGCCACAGCGTCACCAGGGTGATGCCGTAGCTGCGGCCGGTGGAGGCGTAGGCGGGCAGGTCCCGTAGCGGGGCGATGTTGCCGGCCTCGTCGAGCAGGACCAGGCAGGGGTGGGGCAGGCGGCCCCGCCGGCCGGTGGCGGCGGCGGTGTCGTAGGCGGCGCGGATGGCGGCTTGGACGAGGACGGTGAGGACGGGCCGCAGCCGGTTCTGCTCGTGGGGGTTGGCGATGACGTGGATGGTGTGATCGCCGGTGAGCCACTGGGCCAGGTCGATGGTGGGCTGGTCGGCGGCGGCCAGGACGGCGGGATCGGCGTAGCCGTAGAGGATGTTCTCGATGGTGGCGAACACCGAGTCCCGCAGCCGCTCCTCCTTGCGCCACAAGGACCGGGCGGCGTGGAGGGGGGCGAGCGCCTCGGAGGCGGCGAGGGTGGCGGCGATCTCGGCTTCGACCTCGGTCCGGACCCGGCCCTCCGCCTCGTCGGCCACCCGGTTGTCGACCTCGAGGCGGAGCCGTTCCGGCCAGGTGGCGTAGGGCCGGGCGGCCAGCGGCCGGCCGCCGGGCCGGTCGAGGAGTTCCCGCTTGACGGCGTCGATGACCTCATCTTTGAGGGCGGCGGCGGCCACCTCCCGGCGTCGGCGTCCCTCGTCGGAGTCGAGCAGGGCCGAGACCCGATCTTCGACACCGGCGTGGCGGGTGAGGATGGCGGCCGCCTCGGCGTCGTCCTGGGTGTCGACCCAGCGGACGACGTCGCGCATCTTTTTGCCGCCCAGGGCGGCGGCGTGCAGGTAGGGGGCGAGCCCCTTGCGGCCCTGGGTGTACCAGTAGTCGCCGTCGGCCACGGTGTCGAGGCGGGGTTGGGCCGCCTCGGCCAGCCAGGCGGCGATGCGCAGCGCCCCCGCCCAGGTGGCGCAGGCCGGCACCGGCGACCACCCGGCGGTCTGCCCCGGGGGAAGGCCGGCGGCGCCGCTCGGGTCGTAGATCCACACCTTTCCCCGGGCCTGGCGGTGCTCCAGGGTGGCCGAGAGCAGGTCGGCCTTGACCGAGGTGGCGATTACTGGGCCCTCCCACTCCAAGAGGGCGGGGGCGGCGAAGCCGATCGTCTTGCCCGCCCCGGTGGGGCCGAACACCGCCAGGCTGGCCTGCGGCTCACAGGCCAGCAGCCGATGTCCCGCCCGGCCGATGGTCACCCGCCCCGGCTGCGGGGCCGGGACCGTGAGGCGCTTGAGATCACGGGGACGGGCGAAACCGGCGTGGGGCGCCACCCCGAGGGGATGACCGGCCCGGCCCGTCCACCGCCGCCACCACACCACGCCGACCACGACCGGGGCGGCGACCGCGGCGACGACCACCACCAGGCACGTGTAGAAA
>JBFLYK010000032.1:0-87687 GCA_040756995.1 Actinomycetota bacterium
GCGGTCGGGCCACGAGAACCAGGGCGGCGGCGACGAGCAGCGCCCGGCCCGCCACCGCCGGGAGCTCGGAGGGGAACACCAGCAGGCCGAGAACCAGGAACATCGAAATCTGAGAGAGCCAGGCGATGGCGTCGTGGAAGCGCATCAAGCTCTTCTTGTGGAGGAACTCCCGGTTCCCCATGACGATCCCCGCCACGTAGACGGCCAGGAACCCGCTGCCGCCCAGGAGTGCGGTGATCCCGTAGGTCAGGACGACGACGGCCAGGGTGACCACCGGGTAGAGCCCTTCGTACTCCAGCCGCAGCCGGTTGATGGCCACGACCGTGCCCCGGGCCAGCAGGTAGCCGAGCACCGCCCCGACGGCCATCTGCTGGGCGAACAGGGGCATGAGGGACAGCACTGAGCGGCCCGGGTCGGTGAGCAGCTCCAGGAACCCGACGGTCAGGAACACCGCCATGGGGTCGTTGCTGCCCGATTCCAGCTCGAGGAGCGGGCGGATCTCACCCCGCAGACTGACGTTGCGGGACCGGAGCACCGAGAACACGGCGGCGGCGTCGGTCGAGGAGATGATCGCTCCGAGCAGGAATCCGGTGGTGGCCGACAGATCGAGCGCCCAGGCGGCGATCCCTCCGGCGACCAGGGCGGTGACGACCACACCGACGGTGGCCAGCGCGACGCCGGGGGCCAGGACGGGCCGGACTTCGGCCCAGCCGGTGGACAGCCCCCCGGCGAAGAGGATGAAGGCCAGGGCCACGATCCCGACCGACTGGGCGAGCTGGAAGTCCTCGAAGTGGATGCCGCCCACCCCGTCGGAGCCGGCCAGCATCCCGACCCCGAGGAAGAGCAGCAGAGCCGGGACACCGAGGTGCGTCGAAATCTTGCTGGCCAGCACCCCGACCAGGATCAGGGCCGCCGCGGCGGCGAGAAGGGGCTCCGCCTCGGGCACGCTTTCCGCCGCCTTCAGCCTGCCAGCTGTTCGACCACGGCGCGAAGCCGGGCTCGGCGGGCGGCGATGACTACGCGGTCGCCGGGCTGGCAGGGCCGTCCTTCCTCATCCTCGATCAGTTCGGGTGTGTCGTCACGGATGACGGCCAGGACGGCCGCGTCAGGGTCGCCGACAAGTCGGATGGCGGCCATCGGCCGTCCGATGGCGGGCGATGACGGCCCGAGCGTGACCGTCTCGATGGCGACTTCGCCGGCGTCGATCCGATCGTCGCCGGTGGTGTCGATCGAGAACCGTGCGCCGGTGAGGAGGGCAGCCAGGGCGACGGCCTGCGCCTGCGTGAGCGAGACCACCACGTCAGGGTTCTCAGCCCCATGGGAGACCACGCCGAGCTCGCGGCGGCCCCGGTCCTGCACCACGACCATGAGACTCCGACGGCGGTCGACCACGAGTTCGTAGCGGTGCCCGATGCCCGGAAGTCGCTGCTCCCGGATCTGGATATCCATGTGTCCACCTCCTCGGCCGGGACGTGGGGAGCCCCGGCGATCAGCCACTTGACGGCTGCTTCGGCTAGCCCCGGACGCGTGACAGAAGCGGGGCTAGCGAAGGGAGGGTGGGGCGCCGACCAGGAGTGAGCGCCAGTCGTGGCCGGCATCGGTGATGCGTCGCCGGAAGCGCCCGGTTACACCGAGGCAGACCAGGGCGCTGATGAGCGGCATCGCACTCAGGTGCGACAGCCGCACCGGCGTGGAGACGAGACGGGGCGCGCGATCGGACACGCCGGAGACGGGAACTTTGCCGACAACGTGGGTCGCACTGATGGCCGCCGACCGGACCGCCGGATGGACCTCGTCAGCCGGCGACGCTTGCCCGGAGAGCAGCACCAGGACGGCCAGCGCGCTCACGATAAAGACGGCGATGCGAGCGCGGACCATCACGAGGTTGACCATAGTCAGCCGCGTGCCGCCGGACGACGCCGGAGGGCCTGCCCGAAGGTGGCCAGCTGAAGCGGGACCCGGAACCGGAAGAGGACTAGGAGGTAGAGCACTCCGGCGGCGACCTCGTAGAGGATGAGGGTCGGGAGGGAGCCCCCGAGGGTGAACCGGACGACCAGGCCGAGGAACCCGTAACAGGCGAGGGCGCTGAGAGCGGCTCGTGCGAAGGCGGCTCCGAAAGGATGGAGGCGGAGGAAGGCCCACACCTGGGCAAGGGGGGCGAGGTTGTTGACCAGGATGCTGACCGACCAGGCGATGGCGGCGCCGGTGATGCCCAGCCGTGGGATGAGCAGAAGGTTCAGTACCAGGTTGAGCGTCAGCGACGTCACGGTGTTGGCCAGGTTCCAGATGCTCTTGCCGCCCATCAGCAGCACCACGTCCACGGCGCCGACCCCGCTGGCGACGAGCATGGTCACGGCCAGGATGACCAGGACGGTCTGGCCGGCCACGAATTCCCGGCCGAAGATGCCGAGGAGGACAGGGGCGAAGGTGGCCAGGCTGAGGTAGATGGGCCAGGCGGCGAGCATCAGCCAGGCGGTGGAAGTTTGGTAGACGGCGGCGGCCCGGGGGCGGTCGCGGCGGGCCAGGACCTCGCTGATCTTGGGTCCCATGACCTGCTGGATGGCGGCGCCGGCGAACAGGCCAGCGGTCATGTACCGGGTGGTGGCGGCGTAGATGCCGGCCTGGCGGGTGGAGACGAGTCCGCCGATGAGGAGCGTGTCAAGCCACAGGACCGTGACCTGGAAGACGCCGGCGAAGCCCCGGGGGGCGGTGAAGCGCCAGAAGCGGACGGCCAGGTCGCGCCGCGGCCGCGGCGGGGTGGGGGCTGGCTGACGGTCGTCCTGGCGGAGGAGGGACCACAGGGAGCGGGCCGCCAAGGCCGCCGCCAGGGCCGCCGGCCCGGCCCAGGCCAGGGCCAGGCCGCCGGGGCCGAGCCCGGCGGCGAAGACGGCGAGGGCGAGGAGGGGCTGGAGGGCGGTCCGGCCGATCTTTTCGATGAAGACCGTCGGTGCCATCGTGCCGAACCCGCGCGTGGCGGCCAGCACGACCAGGTAGGCAGCGGTGAGCGGCAGGAACGGCGCCAGGACGCGGGCGTAGCCGGCGATGTCGTCGTGGCGGGCGCCTTTGCCGACCAGATCGGCGAGCTGGGGGGCGAAGAGGAACATCGCCCCGGCGAAGACCGCCCCGCCGACCACGACCGGAACGAGCGCCACCAGCAGCGTGGCTCGCACATCGGCGGTGCGTCCCAGGGCCCGGTACCGGGCGATGGTCCGCACCAGTCCGGTGTCGGCGCCGAGCTGGGCCACGTTGCTCATGATGTTGAACAGCGCCACGGCCGAGAAGAAAGCGCCGACACCCGCCGCGCCGAGGCCCCGGGTGACCACGACCACGAGGGCGAAGCTGAACAGGCCGTTGGCCACCGCTCCGACCATGTTGAGGCTGCCGCCCCGGGCGATGGCGGTGAGATCGGACGCCCGCACGTCCTCGGCGGTCGGTTCCCCTTGGTCGTGGGACGCGGTCGTCAACGGCGGTGCCGGAGGTGCCTGGTGAGTCTCAGGCCGACGGCGCTTCACCGGCTGCCCGTATCCGCTCCCCGAACTCGTCAGGGACGGTGACCTTCCATCCCGCCCGCTGGAGCTCGACCCGGCTGACGGCGACCTGTGCCTGCACGATTCCGCGGTAGGCGAACCGGAAGAGCCACTCCTCGCCCGGGTCGATCACGCTCTGGAAGGCGCGGGTCGTCTCTCTCGGCGCCTGTCCCAGGCCGATCCAGCGGGATCCGTCGGGCCGTCCGACGTCGACCTCCGCATGCCATAGGTGGCGGTTGGAGAGGGTGACGGTATCGACGAATGAGGGCGACCGGAGGGCGGGCATGACGCCCACGAAGAGCAGGGCGACAGCGAGGATGGCGGCGAACACGGCGACGACGACGTCGCCCCGGTGGCGTGGTGGAGCCGGTCTCGGACGGGTGAGGATCGGTGTCATCGGTGACCTCCTGCGATCAGCGACGCTTGCGTTTGCCCTTGGCTGCCCCGGCTCGGCCGGGGGGGCGGCCCGAGCGAGATCGGGGGGAACCGACGGCGGTGTCGAGGGGACCGGCGGATCCTTCGGCGACCGGTCCGCCGACCGGGTTCTTCGCCGGTCCAGGCCGGCGGGGTGCGGACTCGGGGAGGGCGTCGGGGAGCGCCCCCCGGTGCTCGAAGGCGATGAGGAGCGGTGTGGCGGTGAACACCGACGAGTAGGTGCCGACGAGGATCCCGATGAGGAGAGCCAGGGCGAAGTCGGTGAGGGTCTCGCCGCCGAGGAGGTACAGGGCGACGAGGATGAACAGGGCACCGAGGCCGGTGTTGACGGTGCGGGGCACGGTCTGGAGGCAGGCGTCGTTGGCCACGGCCACCAGCGGGTCTTTGGGCCGGGCGCGGCGGAGTTCGCGGATCCGGTCGAAGACGACGACGGAGTCGTTGACGGAGTAGCCGATGACGGTGAGGAGGGCGGCGAGGAACACGCCGTCGGCGGTCTTGCCCAGCCAGGCGAAGATCCCGAGGAGAATGGCCACGTCGTGGAACATGGCCACCACAGCCGCTCCGCCATACGTCCAGCGGAAGCGGATGGCGAGGTAGGCGAGTTGGGCCAGCAGAGCGAGACCGAGGGCGATGGCGGCTCTGCGGCGAAGCTCATCACCGATGGTCGGCCCGACGAACTCCTCCCGCAGAACCTCGGCCCGGCCGGCGGTGCCTTCGACCGCTGTGGTGACCGCCGCCTCCTCATCGGCGGAGAGTTTCGGGGTCCGGATGGCGACGTTGCCGTCGCCGGACTCCTGGACCACCGCCCGGGGGAACCCGGCGCTGGCCAGGGCCGAGCGGATCTGTTCGAGGTCGGCTGGCCGGTCGGTGTCGTACTCGACGAGGCGCCCGCCGGAGAACTCAAGGCCGTACTCGAGGCCGCGGGTGACGAGCCCGCTGACGGCTAGGACCACCGCCACCGCCGAGAGAGCGAGCCAGCGGCGTGACTTGCCGACCAGGTTGGGGCGGCGGGTTTCCAGCCAGCCCCGGAGGCGGCCGCCGACCTGGAGTCCGAGGAGCCGTGGTTTTCCCGGCCGCCCGCCGACCGACACCGGGCGGACGGTGAGGTCGATCAGGAGCCGGGTGAGGACCAGGGCGGTGAACATGGAGGCGGCCACGCCGATGGTGAGGGTGATGCCGAACCCGCGCACGGCGCCCGAGGCGTAGAAGAACAGGAGCAGGGCGGCGAGTACTGTGGTGGCGTTGGAATCGACGATGGCGGTCCAGGCCCGGCGGAACCCGTTGCGGGCGGCGAGGCGGACGGTGGCGCCGGCGGCGTGTTCCTCCTTGATCCGTTCGAAGACCAGCACGTTGGCGTCGACGGCCATGCCGATGGCCAGGACGAACCCGGCGATGCCGGGGAGGGTCAGGGTGGCGTCCAGGGCCAGGAGCACTGCGAAGGAGATGGCGGCGTAGGCGGCCAGGGCCACGGCGGCCAGGGCGCCGAGGAGGCGGTAGTAGGCGACCATGTAGAGAATGGTGAGGGCGGCGCCGATGAGGGCCGCTTCCACACTGGCCCGGATGGCCGCCTTCCCCAGGGTGGGGCCGATGGTGCGCTGCTCGACGATCTCGACCGGCACCGGCAGGGCACCGGCCCGGATGAGGAGGGCCAGCTCCTTGGCTTCCTTCTGGCTGAAGTTCCCGGTGATCACCGTGGTGCCGCCGGTGATCCCTTCGTTGCAGGCGACCTGGGTGGACACCTGGGGGCTCGAGATCACCTTCTGGTCGAGGGTGATGGCGACCCGGCGGGTGGGGTCCCCGGCCGGAGCGCAGGCGGCCTTGCCGGTGAGCTCTTCCCAGACGCGCTGGCCGTCGCCTCGGAACTCGATTTCGACCTGCCAGCCTCCGCCGGGGAAGTCGGCTCTGGCCGTCCGCACCGCGTCACCGGTCAGGGCCGAGGGTCCGAGGCGGACGGGACTGCCGTCCTCGTCAGGGAGGACCAGCTCGCCGGAATCGGCCGCCGGGGTCGTCGTCGTGGTCGTCTCGCCTTCCGGCGCGACACCGAGGACGGGATGGAAGGTGAGCTGTGCCGTCTGGCCGATGACCGCCACGGCCTGGTCCGGGTCCTTCAGCCCGGGAAGTTCGACGATGATGCGCCGGTCGCCCGATCGCTGGAGGGTCGGCTCGGCCACGCCGAGCTGGTCGACCCGCCGGCGGAGCACCTCCAGGGTGCGGTTCACGGTGTCGCCGTCGATCTTCTGGTCGTCGGTCTCCTTGGCCTCGAGGGCGATCTGGGTCCCACCCCGCAGGTCGAGACCCAGGCGCGCGGAGCGGGTGGCCATCAGGGCAGCGGTGGCGGCCAGGACGGCCACGACCGCGACGGCGCGCCAGCGAAGCTGTTGCATCGAAAGGCACCTCCAGCTCGGCCGCCGACGACAGCAGCGGCAAGGGGCCGGACCACGCCGGAGACGGCGGGCCGGCCCTGGGCAGGGGCTAACCGAGCGGGAGCAGTGGTGGGGCGCGCCGGGGGACGGACCGCGCCCCGAGGGCGAGAGGCAGCCGGGAACTGTGATGCCGGCGGAAGCCGCTCCGGCTGGCCACCACCGAAGCCAGCAAGGCGGCCCCGACCGCTCCGGCCAGGACGGGAACCTTGAGGCGGACCCCTCGCTCGTAGCCGGATACGGTCTCGACCCGCGCCTGGACGGGGACGATCCCTTCGGTCGCGGACCACCCTCGGGCGCTCGCCGCACCGCCCGGGAGAGGATTTCGATCCGCTGAAGCGGACGCCGACGGCTCCGACTGCCCGGCTCCGACCGCCGCGATCCCTACGATCATGACGATCGCGACCAGCCAGCGGCGCAGATGACAACAACTCACGGCGCCGCCACTCTACCCAGCCCACCCCGGCTCGGGCGCAGCCGCCGCTGTCCCTCAGAGGACGTTCACAGGCCGAGGTCGATTCCGTGTCCGCCGCCTGGACCTGGGAGCGGAGGGAGGGCAATCTCGGCGGCTCGATCCGGCCATCCGTGCTCCGGACTGAGCCTGCGTTCCGAAAGAAGCGGTGCCCGCCCGAGCTCGACATGCTGGTTGGGCCGGGTGAACTCGGCCAGTTCGTCGTCGACCGTTCGGAGACGTTCGTCGGGCCAGCCGTGGTCGGCGTCCCATTGCCGGCGTCGATCCAGTTCCGGCCCCAGCTCCTCCACGCTTCGTTCCCAGTCGGCGATCTTGGCTTCGGCACGTCGGACGTCGTCCATGAAGGTGTCGATGCGATCGAGAGTGGCTGCCTTGTCCTGACGCCCCTGGCGGCGGAGCTGCGAGAGAGGTCCGAGCCCTTCGAGGCGTTGGTGGGCGCGGTCGAGGCGGTGGTGCGCCCAGTGCAGCTCTTTCTTTGCCGCGGCAAGGGCGAGTTCAGCCTGGCGGAACGCCGGGCGCCGGTCGGGGGGTCGGTTGCGGAGGAGGGCTCGGAGTTCGGCCCGTTCGGCGCGGAGCCGCTCGATGCGGCTGGGGGCGTCGTGGATGGCGAAGCCGGTGTCGGGCCGTCGGCGGAGGGCGTCGAGGACTTCCTGTTCGGGGGTGTGCTGGTCGGCGAGGACACCGCCGTGGTCGATGTCGGGCAGACGGGTGACGTTCCAGGTGTGGGTGGCATACCGGGAGCGGCTCTGCCCGGTGTAGCCCGTGAACCGCTCCAGGGCGGCCGTGCCCAGGAGATGGACCTGGGTCCAGGTGCCACCCTGAATGCCGTCAACCGTGCGGACCCAAGCGTGTGAGCAGTTGGGGCTGCCGTCGGGACGGTGTCCTTCCACGAACGCCCGGGGGAGCGTGATCGACCGCCCATCATGGTTGACGGCCTGGAGGCCGTCGGCGGCGACAGTGGTGATGGTGACGACGCTGCCGTTGTGGAGGCGCTGCCCGTCGGTCCACAGGGTGCCGTGGACGAGAAGGCGGTCGCCGGCGGCGTAGCGGCGTTCCCCATCTCCCCAGCCGGGCCCGGCCAGTTCGGGGCCCGACACGACGCCGGCGGCGCCCAGGCGGTGGCGGATGCGGTCGGCAAGGTCTTCGCAGTCGGCGTGGGAGACGGCCAGGGCGACGACCCCGGCCGGCCCGTGGGCGGCGATGTCGGCGACGACGGCGTCGGCGAGCGCTTCCCGGGTGGCGTGAGGGGAGCCGAGGTCGTGTTCCCAGCCGTGGCGCTTGCGGATGGCCTGGCTGGTCGCCACGAGCCCGGACCGGTAGCGGGCGAGGGCCTGCCGCTCGGCTGGTTCGAGCTGGCGACGGTTCCGGGTCAACTCCGGGGCCGGAATCTGGCCCGTTTCGCCGAGGCGGGCGAGCTCGGCGCCGAGGCCACCGGCCCGGACGGACTGGGCCTGGTGGGGGTCGCCGAGGCACCACAGGCTGGCGCCGGGAGTGGCGGCCACAGCGCTCAGGACGATTTCGGCATCGCTGGTTGCCACTTGGGATAACTCGTCGAGCACGACCATTGATCCCATGGGGAGGCGGGAGCCGTCGAGGGCGAAGCGAGCGATGGTCATGGCTTCAATGCCGGCCTGACGAAGTTCGCCGGCAGCCTGGTTGGTGGCAGCCAGCCCGATCACCGAATGTCCGGCGGCGGAAGCGGCGACCGCCGCTGCGTGGACGGTGGTGGTCTTGCCGAACCCGGCCGGGGCGATCACGGTGCGGATGGCCGGACCGGCGTCGCACAGAGCCCGGACGGCGTCGGCCTGGTCGTCGCCGAGGCCGGGGGCTTCGGCGATGATGGCCTGTTCCACGAGGGTCGGGTCGATGGCGTCGACCGGGGTGACGGACAGGCCATCGAGGAGATCGAGCACCTGCCCTTCGAGCAGGAGATGGTCGACGGTGGAGTACTGCGGCGAGGTCCGGCCGGAGTGGTCGACCAGGCGGACGGCGTGATCAGATTCGAGGAACGCCCCGGCGAGGTCCTCGACGGCCTCAACGGGGAGACGGCCGGCGCCGAGCGCAGCGACCCGTTCGACGACGTGCGCCTCGTTGAACCGGGCCCGCCGGGCGCACAGCCCCTCCTCCGGTTCGATGAGAGCGTCGACGACGTCGTCCCACTCCAGGCGAGGCCGCAACTCGGCGAGGGTCCGCCCGCAGACCTGGGCCTCCAGGGCGTGGCCAGTGGGCATGCCGACGGCGTCCGCCTCCGTCTGCCACCGTTCCCGGAGGACCTCGGGCGTCAGGGAACCGTCCTTGCGAGGCCGGGTCGCCAACGACGCCGCCTCATCGGCCCACATCCGCCGTTTCGGGTCGGGGTCCTCGGGTCCGGCGCCGGCCAGGTACTCCTCGATGGCCACAGTGCGCTTCGAGAACGTGCGCAGCCATCCGGGACTGAACCCTTCCATCTCCCGGCATCCGTTGCGGTCCGGGCCCCACTCCACGCCAAGCCGCTCCGTGAGCCGACGGCGCAGCTCCTCCTGGTACACGGAGCCCGCCGCCCGTCCCCACTCGTAAAGCGGAGTGGCGTCGAGCGCGGCGAACGTGCCGTCGGGACGGCGCCCCAGGTTGGCGACGACACAATGGCTATGTAGCTGAGGATCGCCCTCCCGGCTGGTCCTGTGGACGAAGGTTGCCGCCGCAAGGCCGGTGGAGATCCGCTGTCGTTCGCCGTCGACCACTTGGCGGGTGGCTCCGGCCCGGCGCTCGAGGAATTCAAGTGCCACGGCCACGGCCTCGACGTGGGCGATGGATGCCACCGATGCCACTTCAGGCGAACCAAAGGCCCAAACCAACGAGACCGACTTCGGCGCCGAAAAGGTCACGTCGAAGGCTGTGACTGTCCGCGGACGGCGGGCGG
The DNA here is from genome assembly GCA_040756995.1 of Actinomycetota bacterium. Lineage (GTDB taxonomy): Bacteria > Actinomycetota > Acidimicrobiia > IMCC26256 > BP-133 > BP-133. The sequence goes on from JBFLYK010000032.1 coordinate 9,754, forward strand.
GGAGCAACTCGGTGTCGGTGGTCGGATCGCGGCCGAGGAGGAGAGCTCGGAGCTGATCGCCCTCCACCACCCCGGCCAGGCCGAGCTCGTCGGCGAGGTCGCCCTGCCAGACACCGGGCGCTTCTCCCGACCCCATGTAGTAGTCGTCAACACCAAGGGCGACTTGCCGGAGGAGGTACTCGGCGTCGGCGAGCTTCGTGATCCGGAGCACAGTCAGGATCCCGCCTTCGGTCTGAACGCCGCGGCGCCGGGCAACGCCTTCCCGGAGGGATGGCAACTGTCTGTGGCTCGCTGAGGGCTGGGGAATGGGATCGGGGTGGAGGTGGTCGGGGGGCGAGGAGAGGGCGGGCGAGGGGCGAGGGGGAAGGGGTAGGGCGACGGTTGAGGGATGGAGGGGAGGAGCGGAGAGGAGGATGAGGAGGGCGATGAGGGCAAGGCAATCGTGGCGGGAGCCGGCCGAGCGAGATCGCTGCCAGCGTCGGCTCGGTGGCCAGCAGCCGTGTGCGATTCCACCGTGGGCGGGAAATCGACACACGTCACGATGCCTTCCGCCGGCGTGACGACGTAGACGGACTCGACAAACCGGCCTGTGACGCCGTCCCGCCGGTCGCGCCGCTGCACGAGTCCAGCCGTGCACAGCCGAGCCAGCGCCTGGGCCACCGTTCCGGGTGCCAGCCCCAGGTGGCTCGCGACGAGCCTCACGCTCGTCGTTGCAGTCCACTGGCCGTCCTCGACATGCGTGTCCAGGGCGACGTCCACGAAAACCGCCCAGGCCGTCGTGCTGAGCTCCTGGACAAGCACCCGGCTGGCCGGCGCCGTCACCATGACGCAGGACGTCGAGGCGTCCTGATCAGGCGGCGTGGTCGTCATCGCTGTCACCGTTGATGAGCTGCTCGAGGGCACGCCGGGGCACCACGATCCGCCGGCCAAGGCGAACTGCTGGGAGCTCATGGCGCGCCACGAGCTCGTAGGCGTGGGCACGGGAGATCCCGAGCGCGGTCGCCGCCTCGGCCACGGTCAGGACGAGCCGGTTATCGCCAAGCATGACGTCCACCTCTCAGAACGGGCCTCCGATGAGGCTTCTCCAACAACTGGCGGGTGAAGTGCCCGAATGCGACGCCGGCTTCCGGCGGAACGTTGGGCAAGCGGACTCAGGCAGCGTGCGCCAAGGGCCTGAACGCGATCCTCAACGGCGTTCTGAACGGATGGACGTTGAGCGAGGATTTCTTGGGCTCCTGGTTGACGGCACGAGGGGACCACTGGTGGCCAGCTGCCGACTCGCGCCGCTGAAGCCTGAGCCGGGGTCGCGGGCGCCCCGACGATCATGCACTTCGGGATTCCCGGTCACCTTCCCGGTCAGGTTCCCGAAATGGCCCCCTGAGCAGGATTTTTCGTTCCCGATCGCGATCGGGAACGCAATCTCATTCCCGGTCCGGGTCCCTGTGACCGACTCGGTCTGAACGTCCCGTTGACCCAGGAGCCAGTCAACAAGAACCTCAACGCGGCCCTGAACGCGCTCCGCGCCCCCCGCGATCGCGCCGATCGACCGGCATCCCCGAGAGCCTCTTTCGATGTCCGTGGCATGCCCTGCCGTGACGCTCGACCTGTAGGCCATCCGCCTACTGGACCACGGCGCACTTGGTCGCGAACTTGGCCGAGAACTTGGCCGCGCGCTTGGCCGTCGAATCACCAGCCACAGCAGCAACGAAAGAGCGGGGAGACGGCGCCGGACCGCCTGGCTTACATGCTTGTAGTCTGGTCCGGAGTCGAGTTCGGGAGGAGGTGTTCCGATGGCGTATCCGACCCATGTGGCCGCGGCCCTCAGCGGTGCCTCGGTCCGGCAGCTTCAGTACTGGCGGCAGCGCCGGAACGGGACGCCTCCGCTCCTCGTCCCAGAGACGAGGTCAGGGAGCCGGGTCCTGTACTCCTTCCGGGACGTCATCGCGCTCCGGACCTTCGTGTACCTGCGCGAGGACCTGTCGCTCCAGCGCATCCGAAAGGCGGTCAGCCGGCTCCGTGAGTTCGGCAGCACCGAGCACTTGTCGACCTACCGGCTCTACGCGGCCAACCGCTCGGTCGTTTGGGCGGCGAGCGACGACGGACTCGTCGATCTCGTGAAGAACCCCGGCCAGTACCAGCTGAAGGTGACCATGCGGGACGTGCTGGCACCGTTCACGAACCTTCGCGGGGAGCAAGTCGTCGATCTCCTCCGACCGCGACAGCGGCTCCAGGTGGATCCGGAGACACGAGGGGGGTATCCGGTCGTCCTCGACACGCGGATCCCCTACGACCTGGTCGGTGAGCTCGTGGCCGACGGGGTACCGCCGGGCGAGGTTGCCTACTTCTACCCGCCGGTCACCGCGGCCGCCGCAGCCGACGCCTTCGACTTCCACGTCTTTGCCGAGTCCCTGCGGGGGCACCTCGTCGCTGCTGCGGCCGGGTGAAGATCCTCTGCGATCAGGACGTTCCGGAGCCCATCGTCGAGCCGCTGCGCCATCTCCTCCGTCTCCGGCACGACGTCGATCACGTCAACACGCTCGGCTGGGCTGGGAAGAAGGACCGCTTCCTACTTCCTGACGCCAGGAAGCGCGGCTACAGCGCCCTCCTGACGAACGACTCCAACCAACTCGAGGATCCCGACGAGACGGACGCGATCCGCAAGTCCGGGCTCCACCATGTCCGGTACAGCCACCGGCACCGGGGAATGACCGGGCTGGCGCTGGCGATGGGCAGCATCCTCGCCGCCATGCCCGGGATCGCGGACGCCCTGGAGGTCGCCGACGGCCAGCGACTCGTCCGGGTCATCGCCATCAGCGCCCAGAACCGATTCGAGATCGTCGATCCGAAGAAGCGTCCGCCCCGGTTCTGGAGGTAGCGGGAGGCCGGGCTGCCGGGAGCCGCCGGGACCGAATACGGCAACCGTCAACCCACCCTTTAGCCCACCAACTCGGCAGAACTGGGCGGACGGAGCGTCACTCGCTGGACGGCACGCCCATTCTGACCTGCACTGATAGGAATCAGGAGTACTTGATGGAACCACTGAGAGCGACTTTTAATCCGTTAGGTCAGGGTTCGATCCCCTGGCGGCCTACTCACTCGTCAGCTGTCGAGCTGGCCGCGCACGGCGCCGTCGGGGTGCGCCGTCGAGTGGATGTTGAGGTAGAACCCCTCGGGGTTGTCGACGACCTCCTGGATGCGGTCGGCGGGCGCCGAGGCGGCGCGGTGGTCGGCGTCGTGGGCGTGCTGTTCGCCGCCGGCGGTGACCTGCACGCAGAACTCGACCGCGTTCGCCCGTCCGGCCAGCTGCTCGTCGTCGAGAAGGTCGATGTGGTGGGGCCCCGTCTCGCCCTCCGGGCCGCGATGGAGGTGGATGGCCGTCACCTGACCGGCGAGATCCCGCCAGTTCGACCGCAGGCAGACGATCTCCGCCTCCGGGTCGAGCCGCAGCGCGGCGCTGGCCCGACCCTTCGGGTCGCCGCCGCCGGGGACCTGGGCGCCGGACAGGTCGAAGGAGAACGAGCCCCGCCGGTGCTGGGCCGGCGCTTCGGCGCCGGCCGGGCGATCACCGTGGCCCGGCGAGCCGCCGCCACCGTGGCCGCCGTGTCCGCCGTGAGCCAGCGCGGCGGTACCCGCCGACACCCACACCGCCACCACGGTCGCCATCACCAACGGGCGTGTTCGCACAGCAAGCTCCTTTTCCGGCCGCTTCGGTTCTGAAAGGAAGTCGTCACAAACCGGACAGAAGTTCCGCAGGGAGTCGGGGCCAGGACCGGTGGCGGTGGCGGATTTGCCCGCCGGGAGAGCAGGAGTTTCGCCCCCGCTGCCAAATTTGCTACGGAGAGTGAAGTTTTGGCTGTCGGGTTCGCCCGGCAGAGGGCCTGCATGAGCTGGGGGGAACCGGTGTCCGGCACCTTGTCGCGGCGCGCCCGCGGGCGCGCCGCTCTCACGGCAATCGTGATTGGAGCGGGTCTCGCCGGGGTGACCGGGGCCCGGCCGGTCGGGGCGGCGACGGTGACGGTGGCGGCCGACGCCGACGCCCGGGTGGCGGAGAGGCAGCCGAACACCAATTACGGCCGCACCTCCGAGCTCTCCACCGATGCCTCTCCGGCGGAGGAGACCTACATCCGGTTCAACGTCTCCGGGACGGCGGCGCCGATCACGCGAGCCGTGGTCCGGCTCTACGTCACCAACGGGTCGCCGGACGGGCCGGCCATCTATCCGGTGGCAGGCCCCTGGGACGAACGTCAGATCACCTGGCGGACCAGGCCCGTCCGCGGCGCGGCCGCCCTGGCCGACGTGCCGGCCGTGACGAAGGGCTACGTGGACTTCGACGTGACGGCCGCCGTCACCGGTAACGGCAGCTACAGCTTCGCCCTGGCGACCACGTCGCCGGACAGCACGCAGTTCTCTTCCCGGGAAGCCAACAAGAATCGCCCGCAGCTGGTGCTGACGACCGCCGGCTCGACGTCGACCACCACGAGCTCCAGCAGCACGACCTCGAGCAGTACCACCACGTCGAGCAGCACCACGACGTCGAGCAGCACGACGACGTCGAGCAGTACGACCACGTCGAGCAGCACGACGACGTCGAGCAGCACGACGACGTCGAGCAGTACGACGACGTCGAGCAGCAGCTCGACGACCACCACGACGCCGCCCCCGGCCGGCACCGTCACGCGCACGTTCGATCCGATGGCCGATGGCTCGGTGGCGCAGGACGACCCCACCGTGAACTTCGGGACGACCTCGGTCCTCGAGACCGACGGCGTGCCGGTGGTGGAGAGCTACCTCAAGTTTCTGGTCGGCGACGTCACCGGTCCCGTCCGCAGCGCCAAGCTCCGGGCCTACGTCGTGAACGGGTCCCCCAACGGACCGGCCGTCTACACCACCGGGGTGGAGTGGTCGGAGACCGGCCTCACCTGGTCGAACAAGCCGGCCCGGACCAGTGCGGCGTTGGACGACAAGGGCGGAGTGTCGGCCGGCACCTGGGTGGAGTGGGACGTGACCACCGCCGTCCGGGGGAACGACCTGTACAGCTTCAATCTCGCCACCACCTCCAACGACGGAACCGATGTCGCCTCCCGGGAAGCCGCCACCGACCGCCGACCCCGGCTCGTCGTCACCTTCGAGGGCCAGGCGGCTCCGGACACCACGGCACCGGACACCGTGATCGAGTCCGCACCCATCGGTACCGTCCTCGTGGACAACGCCACGTTCCGGTTCTACGCCACCGAAGGCGGCGCCACCTTCGCCTGCCGGCTGGACTCCGGCAGCTGGGCGCCGTGCTCGTCGCCCCACAGGCTCGAGGGTCTCTCGAACGGGAACCACCTGTTCGCGGTGCGGGCCACCGATGCCGCCGGCAACACCGACCCGCTGCCGGCCGAATACGCCTTCACGGTGGCCGTGGTCGACATCCGCCAGGCGCGGCTGGCGCCGGACAGCGGCGCCCACTTCGGGGCCCACGTCCAGGCCGCCGACCGCACCCAGGCAACCGTGTCTGCCGCGGTGGGCCAGGTCGAAGCGGCGATCGACCGGCCGCTGGCCATCGACATGTGGTACGAGCCGTGGGCCAACGTCTTCCCGACATGGCGGGAGCAGTGGGACTTCGCCGCCGGACGCATCCCCATGATCTCGTGGGGCAAGTGGTACACCGACCAGATCGCCCGGGGCGACCACGACGCTTACATCGCGGCCCGGGCCGACGGGATCAAGGCGCTGGGCCAGCCGGTGATGATCCGCTGGTTCTGGGAGATGGATGGCAGCCGCAACGCGGCATACGCCGTCTCACCGGCCAGCTTCATCGAGGCCTGGCGCCACATTGTCGGCATCTTCCGGGAGCGGGGGGCCACGAACGTGGACTGGGTCTGGTGCCCGAACGCCTCCGGCTTCAACAACGGCGAAGCCCAGGCCTGGTATCCGGGCGACGCCTGGGTCGACTGGCTGTGCGCCGATGGCTACAACTTCTATCCCGAGCGGAACGACAACCGGAGCTTCGAGACCACCTTCGCCAGCTTCTACAGCTGGGCCCGCCAGCGGCCGAAGCCCATCGTCATCGGTGAGTACGGCGCACTTCAGGCCGGTCCCGGGGAGCGGGCCGCCTGGATCGACGCCGCCCGGGCCACCGTCAAGACGACGATGCCCCGCATCCTCGGACTGTGCTGGTTCCACTCGGTCCACGAGCACGACTGGACGCTCCTGTCGGAACCGTCGGCGATCGACGCCTTCCGCCGCATGGCCCTGGACCCCTACTTCAATCCGCCGGGCTGATCCTTTCGGTCAGCAGCACTGGGGCGAGCAGCGTAGGGGCGAATACTGCAGGCGGGCGTGGACCGTGGCCGCCGTCGGTCGCCTCTCCGGTTCACGGGCCGTCATCCCGGCCAGGAGCGCCGGCCACGGTTCCGGAAGGTCGGGCCGGACGGACGGGTCCCGGGTCAACCGGGCGGCGATCATCTCCTGCGGCGTGCCGGTGAAGGCCCGTTGTCCGGTCAACGCTTCGAGAAGAACGAGCCCGAGCGAATAGATGGCCGCGGCGGGCGTCACGGCGCCGTCGGCGACCTGTTCGGGGGCCAGGTAGGCGGCCGTGCCGGCCATCGGAGCGGTGGCGGCGAAGCGGGTGGCATCGAGCACGACCGCGATACCGAAGTCGCCGAGCAGCGCCCGCCCATCGGAGGCGAGCAGGATGTTCGACGGTTTCACATCGCGGTGCACGACCTGGCCGGCATGTACCTGGCCCAGAGCACCGGCCACATCCGCTCCGACGCGACGTGCCTGGTCGTCCGCCAACGGACCGGTCATCAGGCGGTGGGCGAGCGTCGGACCGGAGACCAGATCGAGCACCACGAACGGCTGATCGCCGACGGTTCCCGAGTCGAGCACCCGGATCAGGTTGGGGTGGTCGAAGCCGGCCAGGATCCGGGCCTCCGATGTGAACCGGCGCACGTCACCGTCACCGGTCCGGAAGGCCTTGATGGCCACGTCGCGATCCAGCCTGGAATCCCGCGCCTGGAAGACGTCGGCCATGCCACCATGACCCAGCAGGTCCCTGACGTGGTAGCGACCTTCGACGATTGCGCCCCGCTGGATCACCGCGGAATTCTGCCCACGGCCGACGACTCCGATTCCCCCACCGGCGCTCAGCGAGCGGCCCGGCCGAGCGGAGCCCGCAGCAGTGCCCCCGGCCCTCGGGGTCGTCGGTCACACCGGTCAACGAATTGACGTGCCAGACCGTCCGGCCGGTGAGCGCCTTGCCGGCTCTTTCCGCCGGGATGAAGACCAGCTGATCCGGCCATGAAAGATCGCTCATGCGCCGGGTCGGGCGATCGGGCCGATGAGTCTTGACCGGCACCGTCGTCAGAAGGGCATGCGAGTCATCATCAGCGAGTTCATCAGCCTCGACGGTGTCGTGCAGGCCCCGGGTGCGCCGGAGGAGGACACCGACGGCGGGTTCCGGCACGGCGGCTGGTCGGTTCCCTACTTCGACGAGGAGATCATGGGGGCGGCCATCGACGAGATGTCCTCGGGCACCGACGCCCTCCTCTACGGGACGCGCACCTGGCGGGGCATGGCCGCCGCCTGGCCGGAACGGGCGGGCGACCCGTTCGCCGACTGGATGAACCGCATCCAGAAATACGTCGTCTCCGACACGCTCGACGAGGCCGAGATCACCTGGCAGCCGACAACGATCATCCGCCGGGCCGACATGGTGAAGGAGGTCTCGGCGCTGCGCGACCAGCCGGGCGGCTACCTCAACGTGTGGGGCAGCCCGACGCTGGTCCGGGCGCTGCTGGAGGCCGACCTGGTCGACGAATTCCTGCTCATGATCGAGCCGGTCATCCTGGGCGGCGGCAAGCGCATCTGGGCCGACGACGGCCAGGCGAGGGCCTTCGAGCTCACGTCGGCCAAGACGGCCAACACCGGCGTGCAGGTCTGCCACTACCAGCGCGTCCGCTGACGCCGGCGCCTCCGTCCGGAGCGGGCGCCGTCAGACCGATCACGCCGTGGGAGGATCGGGGCCGTGGATCGGCTCGCCCTCGGTCCGGACGGGATCGCCGACCTGGCCGAGCAACTCCTGGAACAGGCCGTCGGCGGCTGGAGCATGGGCGTGCAGGGGGCGGTGGCCGAGTTCGCCGTGATCGACGCCGACCCGTCCGCCGTGACGGTGCGACGCTCCGGCCGGACGGTCGAAGCCCGGACCGCCGCCGGCGGGCTGCGGCTGACGGTGACCGACGAGGCGCAGGCCTTCGCCGGGGATGGCACCGTCTACCTGGCCGTGCCCCGCCGGACCCTGCCGGTGCCGGCCACCGGCGTGACGGTCTCCGAGGCCGACCCCGGCGCCCTCCGGCCCGAGCACAGCCACGATCTGTTCGTCGATCTCGCCGTCGGCCACCGGGTAGCGGCCTTCTGCGTCCGCACCGGTGACGCCGACCTCGCCCCGCGGCTCCGGGCCGTCGAGGGCGCGCCGTGGCCGGATGCCCTCGCCGCCGTCGGTCAGGCCCTCGTGGTCGCTTCGCCCCACCGGGTCGTGACCACGCCCCTCGGCCGGATCGAGGTCTACGCCGCCATCCCGGCCGACGACGCCGCCTCGCCCGAGGGTCCGCACACCCACCTGCTCCCGCCTCTGCTCCGCACCGGCCGCGAACTCCCGGGCGGCATCGCCCTCCCGGCCGACCTGGCCCCCGCCGCCGCCTTCCACCCTCCCGCCGGCTGGGTCCCGCCCGCCGCTTCGGCGACCTAGGCCGGGGGGAACTGCACGAAGCCGGGGTGGGGCCGGAGGTTCACCTTGGTGAAGTTCCCGCCCACGTAGAGGTGCCGGGCGCCGATGAGCGCCACCTCGGGCCCTTCAGGGGTGTTGAACTGGGCGGTGAAGGTCTGGTCGTGGGCTCCGGTCACCGGGTCGAAGGCCGAGATGTGATGGTTGGGGACATCGCCTTCCTTGCCGCCGGTGCAGTTGCTGGTGCCGCAGGTCGTGTTCTGGCCCAGCACGTAGTCGTAGTGGCCGACCAGGTACAGCCGGGCCGGGGTGGAGGCGACGTCCATGGCGTCGCCGTCGACCTTGTGGATCCACAGCGGCCGGCCGTCACCGCCGGGCCGGAAGGCCTCGACCGTGCCGCCCCAGCCGCCGGCGGCGACGAAGATCGTGTTGCCGTCCGCGGGCCAGATGTCGAGCCCGTAGGCGGGACGGGGGCGGTCCATGACCGGCTGCCACGGTGCGGGCTGGGCCGTCTCGGCGTCGAGGACGAGGAGCCCGGCCTGCCCGGCGAAGTTCAGGAAGCTCCCGGCCACCACGACCATCTTCCCGTCGTTCGTGACCTTGAGGTCGGCGACGTTGCCGGGGTCGCCGTCCTCCACCGGGTTGCCCGTGTGGCCGGCGAAGTGGCCGCCGTCGTTGGGAGGCGGCACCCAGTCCGCCCGCAGGGCGCCGGTGCCGGCGTCGACGGCGGCCAGCTGCGGCCGGGCCTCGTCGCCCAGCACGGTGAAGGCGCCGCCGAGATAGAGCGTCCCGCCCGACAGCGCCATGGCCTTGACGTAGGCGTTGGGTGCCGGTGGCCGGAACGTCGGCTCGACCGCTCCGGTGGCGACGTCGACGGCGGCCAGCCGGGCCACCGAGACGCCGCCGACGTGGCGGAACTGGCCGCCGAGGTAGAGGCGTCGCCCGTCCGGCGACACCGCCAGCGACAGGACCGGCCCGTCGACCCGGGCGTCCCAGTCGAGCAGGGCGCCGGTCTTCACGTCGAGGGCGGCCAGGTAGCGGCGGGGCACGATCGGCGTCGGGTCCCGACGGGCCTTGTTGGTGCTGGTGCCGGGGGGCATGACGCCGGTGAATTCACCGGCCAGGAAGACCCGGTCGCCGACCTCGGCGATGGCCAGGACCTTGCCCGCCCGATCGGATCCGGCGGTGTCGGGGTCCTCGGACGGGCTGGTGCCCCACGTGGGGTTGGGCTCCGAGGCGAACGTCGTGGGGGACGGGTCCGGGGCGGCGACCAGCGGCGCCGGCAGGGCCCACGAGGCGAGCCCTACCAGCGCCGCCAGAACCGCGCCGCCAGTGCGGTGGCGCAACTACTTCGGCGGTTCCGACGCCGGAGCAGCAGCCGCCGCCGTGGTGGTGGTGGTCGGTGCGGACTCCGGCTTGGCCGCCGATTCCGCCTTGTCCGTGGTCGTGGTCGTGGACGGTTCCGCGTCGGCGGTGGTCGTGGTGGTGGACGGCTCCGACTTGCCGGTGGTCGCCGTGGTCGACGGCGCCGAACCCGACGATTCCGCCGACCCGTCGGTCCCTGACGACCCGTCGGTGCTCGGCGGCGGGTTCTGCGGGTCCTGGGGCTGGGGGTTCTGCGGCTTGCTCGGCTGGCTCTCGGTCGTGTGCGCCGGCAGGTTCCCGGCCGGGGCGTTGGCCGGGTCGGTCACCATGCGGACCCGGTTGTTCTTGCTGTCGGCGATCCAGAGGTTCCCGTCCTTGTCGAGGTTCAGGTCGTGCATGGTGTGGAACTGCGCCTCGAGCGCCGGGGCCGGGCCGGGATCACCGGGGATGTGGGGGTCGTGGCCCTCGGGCTTCCGCTGCCCGTTGCCGGCGATGGTGGTGATGATCCCCGCAGGGTCGATCCGCCGGATGCGGTTGCCCGCCTCTTCGGCGATGTAGACGTTGCCGGCCTCGTCGGCGGCGATGCCACGCGGTTCGTTCAGGTGGGCGTCCTTGGCCGGGCCGCCGTCGCCGGCGGAGTCTCCCGGGATGGGGTACTGGTTGGTCTCCGAAGCCCGCTGGGCGGCGGCGGTGTCGCCGGCGATCGTCGTGATCTTCCCGTCGGGGGTCACCTTGCGGACCAGGTTGTTCTCGCTGTCGGAGATGTAGACCGTGCCGTCCTTGGTGACCCACACACCCTGGGGTCGGTTGAGCGCCGCGTCGGTGGCGAACCGGCCGTCACCGCCGTAACGCTTGGCGTAGAGATTGCCCGCCACCCGCTCCACGGTCAGCGGGGTCTTCTTCAGGTCGATCTTCACGACCGTGTTGCCGCCGCTGTTGCAGATGTAGAGCACGTCGTCGGGCGTCATGAACAACGACTTGGGGAACTTCAGGACGGCCGTCTCCACCGGCCCCTCGGGCCGCCCCTTCTTGTTGTCACTTCCGACGATCGTGTTGATGATCCCCTCGGGGTTGATCATCCGGATGCGGTTGTTGAGGCTGTCGGCGACGTAAACGTTTCCCTTCGAGTCGACCGCCACGCCGTGCGGCTGGTTCAACTGCGCCCGGGCCGCCGGGCCGCCGTCGCCGCCGAAGGCCCCGACCGGGCTGCCGCTGGCACTGGCCTCGGTCGGGTTGCCGGCGATGGTGCTGATGATCCCGTCCTTGTCGATCTTCCGGATCCGGTGGTTCAGGGCGTCGCCGATGTAGACCTCGCCCGACTTCGAGAAGGCCACGGCCCGGGGGTTGTAGAGCTGGGCCTCGCTGGCCTTGCCGCCGTCGCCGGAGAAGCCGCCCTGGCGGTAGTTGGTCGTGATCCCGGCGATCGTGCGGATCGTCCCCGGCGGGTCGCCGGGATCCGCCCGGGCGACGAGGCCCAGCCCGGTGCCGGCCGCCGTCAGCGCCGACAGCGCGCCGACGCCGAGGATCCGGGCCCGGGACAGCCTCCGCCGCGTCATTCGCTGCTCATCCAACATCAGTGGTTTCTCCTTGAGGCCGGGGCCAAAGGGCCATTCGCCACGCAGTGCACCATTGTGGCAAATGTGACTGATGTTGTTGTTGCACCCTCGCCGCGGCGGGGCGCGGCGTCGCCGGACCGGTGGCTCAGCGGCTGTGCTGCTGCGCCCGCCAGTCGGAGACGCGCACCCGCAGGCGGTCGACGTGGTCCCGGAGCCGGTTCATGTCGTCGGCCGGCACGGCAAACACCGGAGCCACCGCCGACCCGTTGGGCGGCGCCGCTTCACGGACGGGGCCGAGCGTCGGTGCCGCCGCCGAGGCGGCCGGTGCCGACTCCGGGGCGGGCGCTGGCGATGCCGGGGCGGGCGCTGGCGTCGGGGCGGGTGGCTCGACGGCGGCCTGCGCCGCTTCGGGGCGGGACGCCGGCGGCGGGACGGCGTCGGCGGAAGCCTGAGCCGTGGCCCCGGAGCGGACGGCGTGGCGGGCCCGGCGTTCGGCGAGGATCGGCACGAACTCGGTCACCGAGGCGGAGGCCAGCAGGCCTTCGGCGGAGCTGAAGACGAGCGCTTCGGCGTGATCGGCGGTCACGTTGCCACCGAAGTCGGCGACAAGGGAATCGGCCGCGAAGCGCAGTCGCTCCTGCAGGTCGATCTCGTGCGGAGCTCGGTCTCTCAAGTCGATTGCCTCGTCCACCGGGCCGCTCCCTCGTAACCGGGAATCCGTTCGCACATCCTTACCGCATCGCACCTGTACGGGGCCACCGGGGCGAAGGAAATCCGACAAATCCGGCATGCGGTGCGTCTCGTTCGCCGGTGTGATCGGTTTGGCTCCAGCGTGGGAATTCCTTGACCGAGGCTTTGGGAGTTTCCGGTAAAGGTCGAGGTCAGAGCGGCCGATACCTCGAGTCGTCAAGACAATTCGCCTGGGGTCCGGGGTCGTTCTCCGGAAAGAAAGGACCGGCAATGCGGATCGTGGTCTGGGGTACCGGAGTCGTCGAGAGCCGGATGCTGTGGGAGCGGGCCCAGAGCACGCTCGAGGCACAGCACCTCGCCGAGACCCTGTCGATGGCGTGGGACGACGTCGAGGGCCTCGACCGCTGGGCCGTCGAAATCGAGTGCCCCGACCCCGACGACGTCCTCCGCCTCGTCGAGGAGACCTCCGGTGACGACGCCGTGCTCGGCTGGTCCCCCGCCCCCAAGGAGATCCCGGCCGCCTGGTTCATGGCCGACGAGCCCTTCGGCGCCGACTGGCAGTAGCTAGAGCTAGCGCTCAGCCATCCGCTTCAGGATGGCGGCGTCGCTCGGGCCCGAGGCGCTCTCCTCGTGCTTGAGGTAGCAGTACACGTCGGCTCCCTCGGCCAGCGCTGAGCGGAACGTCGTTCCCCACCCTTCCAGGGTCTTCTCCTCGTAGCCCGTCCCCCGCAGCCGCACGTAGGCGAAGTCGCCGGTGCGCAGGAACGTGGCCGGCTGCACCTCTGTGTCGGATACGCACAGGGCGACGCCGGCACCGGCCAGCTTGGAGCGCACCTCGTCGCTGTCGAAGGACGGGTGCCGGAACTCCATGGCGAAGCGGTGCCCACCGGCCCCCGGCGCGGCGGCCAGATCGGCCAGGAACCCGTCGAGCACTTCGGGGTCGTACTTCAGGTTCGGCGGGCACTGGAACAGCACCGGGCCGAGCCGGCTTCCGAGCGGCGCCACCGCCTCGAGGAACCGGGCCAGCCGCTCGCCGGTGTTCTTCAGCCGGGCGTAGTGGGTGATGCCCTGGTTGGCCTTCAGGGCGAAGACGAAACCCTCGGGCGTGGCGGCCGTCCAGCTGTCGATCATGGCCGGTGTCGGGTTGCGCCGGAACGTGTAGTTGACCTCGACGGTGCCGAACTCGCCGGCGTAGTAGCCGAGCATGGCGGCGCTCTTCGTGCCCGGCGGATAGAAGGGCCCGATCCACTCCTTGTAGGCAAAACCCGAGGTCCCGACGAAGAACCGGCCGGTGCCCCGGCCGGCGGCGTTGGTGATGCTCACGGCGAGTCAGGGGCGTCGCTGGCAAGGACGCACGACGAGGCGTAGCGGGGACTACGTCGAGGAGGAGGACGTAGCCAGCGGCGGCCCTGGCCGTCGTGAGCGCGGCAGACGTCGCCGGTCGGGGCACATTGCATCCGCCATGGATAGCACCTCGACCTGTACTGTTCGCCGCCCGTGACCATCAGATCCCGAACCCGCGGCGGCATCATGGGCGGACCCGTCGACGGGCCCGAACGCCTGGCCAACCGCTTTCCGCCCTGTGAGGCGAAGCCCGGCCTCCCGGTCGCCCACCGTTCGTCGGGGTTCGCCGGCCAGCTCGTGGCCCTCGACGGCGACCATGTCGTCGTCGCCGGCCAGACGGGCCTCGAGAAGCGCTTCAAGAACGCCCCCGGCTCCTTCGCCGTCGGGGGGCAGGCCGTCCACCTCGTTCCCCCGCCACCGGCGACGGCCGGCGCCGACCGCCTGGCCGGCGGCCGGGTATCGGCCACCCGCCGCACGGCGTCGGGTAGCCGGGCCGTGGTCGGCGCCAAGGCCCAGGTGGCCCAGCCCAGCCGCATCCTGGTCGAGGGCGTCCACGACGCCGAGTTGGTGGAGAAGGTGTGGGGCGACGACCTCCGGGTCGAGGGCGTCGTGGTCGAGCGGCTCGACGGCATCGACCACCTGGCCGACGTCGTGGCCGAGTTCTCGCCCGGCCCCGGGCGGCGCCTCGGCGTGCTGGTCGACCACCTCGTCGCCGGCAGCAAGGAGGCCCGCCTGGCGGCCGACGTCCGCCACCCCCACGTGCTCGTGACCGGCACGCCGTACATCGACGTGTGGCAGGCCATCCGGCCTACCGCGGCCGGCATCTCGTCCTGGCCGCAGATCCCCCGGGGCACGCCCTGGAAGGAGGGCGTGTGCGCTGCCCTCGGCGTGGCCGAGCCCGGCGGGCTGTGGCGGAAGCTGCTCGCCTCGGTGTCCAGCTGGAAGGACCTCGAGACGCCCTTCGTCCGGGCGGTCGAGCAGCTGATCGACTTCGTCACCGACCCCGCCGAGGTCGAACCGGTCGTGGCCGATCGCCGCCGGGCGGCGGCAGCCGAGTGGTTCGACTAAGGCAGTAACGTCGGGTGGGAGACCCCGGGGCCCCGTCCGACATAATTGGTGACGCATGAGTGACGCCCGGCATAAAAATGTCAGCCTTTTCTTGGACCATCAGGTGGACCAGGGCCGGGCCGACCACGTGGCGGTCATCGCCGGCGAGGAGCGCGTCACCTACGGCGGGCTGCTGGCCCGGGCCTGCCGGGCCGCCGCCGCCCTCCACGACGCCGGCGTCCGGCGGGAGGAGCGCATCCTCCTGCTCCTCGACGACACCGCCGCCTTCCCGGCCACGTTTCTCGGGGCGATCCGCCTCGGGGCCGTGCCCGTGCCCGTCAACCCGCTCTACAAGCCGTCCGACTTTCGGTACTTCCTGGAGGACTCCTACGCCCGGGTGGTGGTGGTCGACCCGCCCTTCGCCGAGAAGGCGGCCGAGGCCATCGAGGGACTCGACGGCGTGCGGGTCTACGAGCCGGCCGACCTCCTGGGCGACGACGACGCCGGAGCCGACGGCCCCGCCTTCCTCCCCGCCGTGGGCAGCCACGAGGACGACATGGCCTTCTGGCTCTACAGCTCGGGATCGACGGGCAGGCCGAAGGGCGTCGTCCACCGCCAGGCCGACCCGGCCGCCGTCTGCCGGACGTACGGCGCGTCGGTGCTCCAGCTCACCGATGCCGACGTGACCTACTCGACGACGAAGCTGTATCACGCCTACGGAATCGGCAATGGGATCTTCTTCCCCTACTGGGCCGGCGCCACCACGGTCCTCACCGCCGGACGGCCGAGCCCCGACGCCATCTTCTCCACGGTCGAGACCCACCGGCCGACGGCTTTCTTCTCCGTCCCCACGCTCTACAACGCCCTGGTCAACGCCGAAGGCGCCAAGGGGCGGGACTTCTCCTCGGTGCGGATCTGCCTGTCGGCCGCCGAGCCCCTGCCGCCCGAGGTGTTCCGCCGGTTCCAGGACACGTGGGGCCTGTCGATCCTCGACGGCATCGGCTCGACCGAGATGCTCCACATCTACTGCTCCAACACCGCCGAGGCCCGCAAGCCCGGCTCCAGCGGCCGGCCGGTCCCCGGCTACGAGCTGATGATCCGGGGGGAGGACGGGCAGCCCGTCCCGCCCGGTGAGGTGGGCGAGCTGCTGGTCAAGGGCGACAGCGCCCTCTCCGGCTACTGGCACCACCGCGACCGGACCCGCCGGACGCTCATCGGCGAGTACTTCGCCACCGGTGACCGCTACCGCTGCGACGAGGACGGGTTCTACTGGTACGAGGGTCGGGCCGACGACATGATCAAGGTCGGCGGGCTGTGGGTCTCGCCGATCGAGATCGAGAACGTGCTCATGGAGCACCCGGCGGTGCTCGAAGCCGGCGTGGTCGGGGTCGAGGTCGAAGGATTCATGAAGATCCGGGCCCACGTCATCCCGGCGGCCGGCTTCACCCTGACCGACGAGGGCGAGGCCCTGGTGGCCGAGCTCCAGGAGATGTGCAAGGAGCGCCTGCAGCGCTACCAGTACCCCCACATCGTCCGCTTCGAGCAGGACCTCCCCAAGACCATGACCGGCAAGATCCAGCGTTTCGTCCTGCGGGGTCGCCCGTGATCGACGGCATACCCCTGGTCGACGCCCACCTCCATCCCGCGCACCTGAAATCGCTGAAGATGCCGGTCGAGCTGTGGTCGGCGGGCTTCGGCGCCATGGAAGGCATCTACGACCACGACGGCGCGGTCATCCCGTCCGCCTTCGACGCCTACCTCGAGGCCGAAGGCGTCGACGTGGCGATCATGTTCTGCGAGTACAGCCCGCTCACCACCGGGGTGCAGCCGATCGAGGACCTGCTGCCGATCGCCGAGGCCAACCCGACCCGGCTGCGGTTCATCGCCAACGTGAACCCGCACCTCCACGAGCCGCTGCTGGCCGAGGTCGAGCGGCAGCTGGCGCTGGGGGCGGTCGGGCTCAAGCTGCATCCGGTCCACGCCCGCTTCGCCCCCAACGACGCGGTGCTCTGGCCGGTCTACGCCCGCCTCGAGGGCACCGGGCTGCCGGTCGTGTTCCATTGCGGCACCAGCAACTTCCCCGGCGCCGTCAACCGCTACGCCGATCCGGCCTTGATCGACGAGGTGGCCGGCGCCTTTCCCGACCTCAAGATCGTGCTGGCCCATGGCGGCCGGGGCTGGTGGTACGACGCCGCGGCGTTCATCACCCAGATGCGGTCCAACGTGTGGATCGAGCTCGCCGGCCTGCCGCCGAAGAAGCTGCCGCAGTACTACCGCAACTTCGATCTCGGCCGGCTCGGCCGGAAGTTCATCTTCGCCACCGACTGGCCCGGCATTCCCGGCATCGCCCGCAACGCCGCCGCCGTGGCCGACCTCGGCTTCGACCGCGACACGCTGGAGCTGATCTTCTGGCGCAACGCCTTCGCCGTCTACTCGTTGGGAGAGCCACCGCCGGACTGGGGGTAGGGTCCGGTTCATGCGACCGGGACGTGATGCACCCCCGAACATGACCGACTACGAGGCCGAGCGGGCCGCTTTCCGGCTCGAGGTGCCGGAGCGGTTCAACTTCGTCCTCGACGTGCTGGAGAAGCGGGCGGCGGCCACGCCGGACGGGCTGGCGCTGCTGGCGCTCGACGCCGCCGGGACGGAGACGGCCCGCTACTCTTGGGCCCAGATGGCCCGGGAGAGCAGGCGGATGGGCAACGCCCTGACCGGTCTCGGGGTGAAGAAGGGCGATCCGCTGTTCATCATGCTGCCCCGCATCCCGGAGTGGTACGTGGCCGCCTTGGGCGCCATCCGCATCGGGGCCATTCCCATGCCCGGGACCAACCTGTTGACGGGCAAGGACATCGAGTACCGCATCCAGCGGGCCGACGCCGTCGCGGCCATCGTCGATTCCGAGGGCGCGGCCAAGGTCGACTCGGTCGCCGGCAACCTGCCGACGCTGCAGCACCGGATCGTCTGCGGCGAGGCCCCGAGCAACGGCTGGACGCCGCTGGCCCGTCTCATCGAGACCGGCTCGCCCGACCCCACAGTGCCCGACCCGACGGCGGCCACCGATCCGATGCTCCTCTACTTCACGAGCGGCACCGTCTCCTATCCCAAGATGGTCATGCACACCCAGGCCAGCTACGGGATCGGCCACACGATCACGGCCCGCTACTGGCAGGACCTCCGGGAGGGCGACGTCCACTGGACGGTGTCCGACATGGGGTGGGCCAAGGCGGCGTGGGGGAAGCTGTTCGGTCAGTGGCAGCAGGGCGCCACCGTCGTTCTCATGAACATGGGCAAGCCCGACGCCGACCTCATCCTCGACACGATCGTCCGCAACGGGATCACGACGTTCTGCGCTCCGCCGACGCTGTACCGGCTGCTGGTCCAGACCGACATCGGCAAGCACGACCTGTCCGGGCTGCGCCACTGCCTGTCGGCCGGTGAACCCCTCAACCCCGAGGTCATCCGGATCTGGGAGGAGGGCACCCGGGGATTGACGGTCTACGACGGCTACGGCCAGACCGAGACCGTGAACCTGGTGGCCAACTACCGCTGCGTGCCGGTGCGGCCCGGGTCGATGGGCAAGCCCACGCCGGGCTTCGACGTCCGGGTCGTCGACGAGGAGGGCAACCCCGTCAAAGCCGGGGAGGAGGGCCACATCGCCGTCCGGGTCGCGCCCGAGCGGCCGATCGGCATGTTCGGGGGCTACTACCTCGACGACGAGGCCACCACCGCCGCCTTCCACGGCGGCTGGTACTTCACCGGCGACAAGGGCCGGGTCGACGAGGACGGCTACTTCTGGTTCGAGGGCCGCTCCGACGACGTCATCACCTCGTCGGCCTACCGCATCGGGCCCTTCGAGGTGGAGAGCGCCCTCATCGAGCACCCGGCGGTGGCCGAGGCCGCCGTGGTCGGCAAGGACGACCCGGAACGCACCCAGCTGGTGACCGCCTTCTGCATCCTGGCTCCCGGCTACGAGCCGTCCGACGCCCTGGCCCAGGAGCTCCAGGAGCACGTCAAGAAGACGACCGCGCCCTACAAGTACCCCCGGCTGGTGTACTTCGTCGACGAACTCCCCAAGACGGTGAGCGGCAAGATCCGCCGCACGGAGCTCCGCGAACGACTCCGTGAGGGCGACGTCTAACCTGTATCAAATCTGACGGCCTTCTGCCGCTCTCCGTAGTACTTGCATCACTGGGGGTCGACTTGAGTTCTCGGCGCCTGCTGTTGGCGCTGCCCGTTGCCTTCGCCTTGGCCGCCGTCGTGGCGGCGACGCCGTCGGCTGCGCCGGTCACGCGTCCCGAACCCGACCGCACCCTGCCGGCCCACCCGGCCCTGCGGTCGCTCGAGGCGCGGGCCCGCTACCGCGCCGAGCTCGCCGAGCGGCTGTCGCTGCGCCTCCCCGACGCGCTGAACCCCGTCCTCAAGAACGTCAAGGGGCCCTTCCGGCCCAACGTGTCGGGCCGTGACCAGTCGAAGGAGCCGACCCCCCACTACCGCGAGGCGGAGCGCCAGCAGCTCATCCGGGAGGGCCGGGAGTTGTTCTTCTCCACCACCGCCTTCGGCCAGCGGCCGAGCCAGGGCCCGCGGGTCGCCGGCCTGCACCTGTCCTGCGCCACCTGCCATGTCGCGCCCTCCCAGGTCGACAGCCTCACGCACCTCGTCGGGCCGGTCCGGGAGCGGGAGTTCGGCCTCCGCCAGACCCCGGCGCTGTTCGGGGTGGCCGGCACCGCGCCGTTCGGGTGGGACGGCCGGAACCCCACCCTCCAGGATCAGGCCCGGGGCGCCATCGTCTCGCCCCTGGAGATGCACGCCAGCCGGGAGCCGACGAAGCGGGAGCTCGACGCCATCGTCGAGTTCATGAAGACGATCGAGCAGCCGCCGGCCGTCCCCGGCCGGGACTTCGACCCGGTCCGGGCGAAGCGGGGCGAGGTCCTGTTCCGCACGCCCCGGCCGGTGATCGACCCCACCGGCGAGTTTCCCTCCGGGCAGCCCGTGGCCTGCGCCACCTGCCACTCCGGCTCGTTCTTCACCGACGGGAAGGCCCACCGGGACTCCATCCCCACCGGCGACCCCGTCTTCGACCCCGGCCGCGTCGACGCCAACGGCAAGATCCTGGGCTTCGACACCCCGTCGCTGCTCGGGGTCCGGCTGACCGCCCCGTTCTTCCACGACGGCATCGCCGGTGACCCCACGGCTCCCAGCAACTTCCTGGGCGGCGGGACGGGCGCCGGTGCCCTGGAAGCCGACGTCGGGGCGGCCGGCCCGGCCGCCGCCCGGCGGGCCCTCCTGGAGAACCTTCTCCCCTTCTACAACACGGTCCGCTTCAATTTCGGGTTCACGCAGGACGAGCTCCGGGATCTGGCCGAATTCGTCCTGTCGTTGTAGAAACCCATAGGTCGCCCGGCATGGGGGGAGGAGGGGAGGCCTCCCCCCGGTCGGGCCTCTCGCGTTCGGGGCCCAGGCCCTGATCGCGGGAGGATTGAGGCGTGACGTTGTTCCGCCAGGCCCTGCTGGTCGCCGGGAAGGACCTCCGCATCGAGGCCCGCTCCCGGGTGGCGCTCAACCAGGTGCTGCCCTTCGCCGGAGTGGTCCTGCTGCTGTTCGCCTTCGCCCTCGACCCCGACCGGGGGCTCCTGCCCCGGGTGGCGCCCGGCCTGTTCTGGGTGGCCGTGCTTCTGGCCGGTCTGCTGGCCATCTCCCGGTCCTTTGCCGTCGAGGGGGAGAACGGCGTGCGGGACGCCCTGCGGCTCTCCGGGCTCGACGGGGCGGCGGTCTTCGCCGGCAAGGCGCTGGCGGTGGCCGCCCAGCTGCTGGTGCTCGAGGTGATCCTGGCGATCGGCGTCGTCGTGCTCTACGACCTGCACCTCCACAACCCCCTGGTGGTGCTGGCGGCCAGCCTCGTCGCGACCTGCGGCTTGGCTGCCGCCGGTACGGTGTATGGAGTGCTCGCGGCGGGCCTGCGGGTCCGGGAGACCCTGTTTCCCCTGCTCGTACTGCCCGTGGTGGCGCCCGTCATGCTCGGTGCGACCCGGGCCTGGGAGGCGGCGCTCGACGGCGTCCCGTCCGAGGCGTGGCCCTGGATCCAGCTGCTGGCGGTGTTCGGACTGATCTACGTGACGATGGGGTGGCTGGCCTTCGGGCCGCTGTTGGAGGAGACATGAGGGGGGCGATGAGTTTCTGGGCCCGGCGGGGGACGACGGTGCTGGGCGCCCTCACACTGGTGAGCCTGGTCGTCCTGGTCGTGCTCGGCCTGTTCGTCTCCGACCCCGACTACATGCAGGGTGACGCCGTCCGCCTCATGTATCTCCACGTCCCCGCCGCCTGGGTCGCCTACCTGGCCTACGGCGTGACCAGCCTGGCCTCGGGGCTGTACCTGTGGAAGCGGACCCGCTCGCCGGCCTGGGACACGCTGGCCGGCGCCTCGGCCGAGATCGGAGTCCTCTTCACCGGCCTCACGCTGGTGCTCGGCTCGCTGTGGGGCCGCCCGGTGTGGAACGTGTGGTGGGCGTGGGACGCCCGCATCGTGTCCACCGCCGTGCTGTTCTTCCTCTACCTGGGCTACCTGGCCCTGCGGCGGGTGCCGGCCGACCCGGCCGTGCGGGCCAAGCGCAGCGCCATCGCCGCCCTCGTCGCCTTCGTCGACGTGCCCGTCGTCCACTTCTCGGTCGAGTGGTGGCGGACGTTGCACCAGCAGGGCAGCGTCTTCAACCGCGAGCTGAGCCCCACCATCGAGGGCAACCTGGCCTGGGCGCTGCTGTCCGGCGTGTTCGCCTTCACCTTCCTGTACCTGTACCTGCTGGAGCGCCGCTACCGCCTGGCCGTGTTGGAGGACCGCATCGAGGAGCGGATGCTCGAAGCGGCCATCGCCGAACGCCGGGCCGAGGCCGACGCTCCCCCCGTACCCGGGGGGATGGGGGGTGTCCCCCCGACAACGGCGGCGGGAGCCGCTCGGGGAGCGCCGTCATGACCGACGCCGGCTACGTCATCGGGGGCTGGGCCATCACCGGCGTCGCCATCGCCGGCTACGTCGGGCGGATCTGGTCCCGCGCCCGCCGGGCCCGCCGGCTGCTGCCCCCGGAGGAGCGGGACTAGGGGCGATGGAGGGAATGGAGCCGAGCCCGGCCGTCGTCGTCTCTCGCCCGCCGCGCAAGCGCCTGCGCTACATCGTGGCCGGCGGGCTGTGCGCCGCGGCCGTGGTCTTCCTGCTGGTCGGTGGCCTGTCCCGCAACATCGTGTACTTCCGCACGGTGTCGGAGGCCGTCCGGGAGCAGCGCGACTCACCGGGGGAGGGCGGCCGCATCCGGATGGCCGGCAACGTCGTGATCGGCAGCGTCGTCCAGGGGAACGGCGGGGTGTCGTTCAAGGTGACCGAAGGGGGCGAGACCGTCTCGGTCGTCCACCGCGGGGACCCGGGCGATCTGTTCAAGGACGGGGCGCCCGTGGTGTGCGAGGGCCGGTTCGCCAAGAGCAGCACCGGTGACAACCTCATGTTCGAATCGGACCGGCTGATGATCAAGCATGGCGCCGAGTACCGGCCGCCGGCGGTCGAGGCCGACAGAGAGCCCAACAGAGAGCAATGAAGGCGGCGCTGGGCTTCGGGGGGATCACCCTCGGCTTCATGGCTGCCGCCCTCGGAACCGTGACCCTGGCCGTGGGCATCGCCCGGCGGGACGGGCGCATCATGGCCACCGGCCGGCAGTTCGTCTTCATGGTGCTCTTCGGGGCGGTGGTGGCCGCCGGCGCCATGGAGTGGGCGCTCATCACCCACGACTTCTCGATCAACTACGTGGTGAACAACCACGCCCGATCCACGCCGCTGCTCTACACGGTGGCGGCGCTGTGGGGGGCGCTGGAGGGCTCGATCCTGTTGTGGGGTCTGGTCCTGGCCGGCTACCTGGCCGTGACCGTGCACCGGCTCCGGGCCCGGGCGTCGGAGCCGCTGGTGGCCTGGGCGACGCTGGTCGGCCTGGTGGTGACGGCGTTCTTCTTCGCCCTGATGCTGGGGCCGGCCAATCCCTTCCGGGCCACCCCCGGCCTGGTTCCGCAGGACGGGCTCGGCCCCAACGTGCTGCTCCAGAACCACGTCCTCATGGCCATCCACCCGCCGATGCTGTACCTGGGCTACGTCGGCATGACGATCCCGTTCGCCTTCGCCACCGCGGCGTTGATCACCGGCCGGGTCGGCGAAGGCTGGTTGCTGGAGACCCGGCGGGCCACGCTGGTCGCCTGGGCGTTCCTGTCGGCCGGCATCATCCTCGGCGCCTGGTGGAGCTACGAGGTGCTCGGCTGGGGCGGTTACTGGGCCTGGGACCCGGTGGAGAACGCCTCGTTCATTCCCTGGCTGACGGCCACCGCCTTCCTCCATTCGGTGGTGGTGCAGGAACGGCGCGGGATGCTGCGGGTCTGGAACCTCTCGCTGATCATCGCCACCTTCTGCCTGACGATCCTCGGCACGTTCCTCACCCGCTCCGGCGTCCTCAACTCGGTGCACGCCTTTTCCGAGTCGGACATCGGCGCCTGGTTCCTCACCTTCCTCGGTGTGGCCGCCGCCACCGGCATCGGGCTCATCGCCTGGCGGGGCGACCGGCTGCGGACGCCGGGCCGCATCGACTCGCCCGTCTCCCGGGAGGGCGCCTTCCTGGGCAACAACCTCCTCTTCGCCGGCTTCGCCTTCGTGGTGCTGCTGGGCACGGTCTACCCCCTCCTCGTCGAAGCGCTGCAGGACAAGAAGATCTCCGTCGGCGAGCCGTACTTCGACCGCATGACCGTGCCCATCGGCCTGGCGCTGCTGTTCCTCATGGCGGTGGCCCCGGCGCTGCCCTGGCGGGCCGCCTCGGGGGAGGTGCTGCGCCGCCGGCTCGGCGTGCCGGCCTGGGTCGGAGCGCTGACCATGGCCGCCTGCGCCGTCCTCGGAGCCCGGGGAGTGGCCCAGCTCGTGGCCTTCGGGCTCGGCGCCTTCGCCGTGGCCGGCATCGTCCGCCAGTACGCCCTCGGCGTCGCCGCCACCCGCCGGGCCGACTCCGACCTCGGCTGGCGGAGGGCGCTGAGCCGCACCGTGGCCGGCAACCGGCGCCTCTACGGCGGCCTCGTCGTCCACGTCGGCGTGGTCGTCATCGCCGTCGCCCTGGCCGCCAGCATGGGGTACACGAAGAAGCACGAGTACCGCTTGGCCGAGGGGGAGCGCGTGTCGCTGGGCGGCCACCAGTTCACCTACCTCGGGATCAAGCAACACCAGACCGGCCAGAAGACGACGCTCTCCGCCCGCGTCAAGGTGGAACGGGGCGGACGTGATCTCGGTGTCTACGCCCCGGCGCTGTCGGTCTTCAGCGGCCGGGACAGAACGCCGATCGGCACGCCGTCGGTCCGCACCGGCCCGTGGCGCGACGTCTACCTCACGCTGGTGGCGTCCCCTGGCGAGGACGGTCGCATCACCCTCGGCGTGCAGCTCAGCCCGCTGGTGGTCTGGCTGTGGATCGGGGGCGGCGTCATGGTCGTCGGGACGGCCATCGCCGTCTGGCCGAACCGGCGGGCCGGCCGCCGGGCCGAGCCCGGCGCGGCGCCGGCCGAGCCGCCGCCTCCGCCGGTCCCGTCGGCCGACGAGGAGGCTCTCCAGGAGGCGCCCGTATGATCAAGCGCCTCCTGCCGGTCGTGGCCCTGGTCGCCGTCGTCGCCACCGCCCTCGTCATCGGAGCGGGCCGCGACCGAGGCCCGCGGTCGCCGGCGGCCCGGACGGAGGCCATCGCCGGAGACCTCCGCTGCCCGGTCTGCCAGGGCCTGTCGGTGGCGGACAGCCACACCCAGACCGCCGAGGCGATGAAGGAGGAGATCCGCCGGCAGGTCGACGCCGGTGAGAGCGACGCCGACATCCGGGCGTGGTTCGTCGCCCGCTACGGCGAATGGGTGCTGCTGCGGCCCGAGACATCGGGGGCGGCGGCGGTGGTGTGGATCCTGCCGGTCACCGCGCTGCTGCTCGGCATCGGGGGGCTCGCTTTCGCCTTCCGGCGCTGGCGCCGCCAGCCCACTCTGGCCGCCACCGACGAGGACCGGGCGCTGGTCGAAGCGGCGTTGGCCGGCCGGGCGGGCGAGACCCGACCGGGAGGCGCGTCGTGAGCCCGCCGACCCGGTTCGACCCCGACGCCCTGGCGTCCCTGGAGTCCGAACGCGACTTCCTGCTGCGGTCGATCAAGGATCTCGAGAGCGAGCGGGAGGCGGGCAACCTCGACGAGGAGCGCTACCGGGCGCTGAAGGACGACTACACCGCCCGGGCGGCGGCCGTGCTGCGGTCGATCGAGGAGGGCCGCCACGCCGCGGCCGCCGCTCCGCCCGTCCCCAGGAAGCGCAAGCTGCTGACCGGGAGTGCGGTGCTGGCCTTCGTCCTCGTCGCCGCCCTCGCCCTGGCCGCCGCGGCCGGCAAGCGGCACGAGGGCCAGACGATGACCGGCAATGCCCAATCGGGTGACCCCCGCCGGGCGGCGCTGGAGAAGCAGGTCAGGGAGCACCCCGACGACCCCACCGCCCGTCTCGACTTCGCCCGCTACCTCCTGGAGGTGCAGGACTGGACGGCGGCGGTCAAGGAGTACCTCACGGCGGCCAAGCTCGACCCCAAGAACCCCGAGGCCAACGCCTACGCCGGCTGGATGCTGTTCCAGGCCGCCACCAATGCCGAGCCGACGACGAAAGGCGAGCTGACCAGCGGGGCGCTCGACCGGCTCGACGCCGCCATCGCCGCCTCGGACAGCTACGCCGACGCCTACTTCTTCCGGGGCATGGTGAAGTTCCGGGGAGCGGGCGACGCCAAGGGCGCCATTCCCGACTTCGAGCGCTTCCTGGCCCTGGTGCCCGACGGGCCGCTCAACGCCGAGGTCAAGGCCGTCCTGGACCAGGCCCGCCAGCAGGCTGGTTAGGCTCTCCGGGTTTCCGGTCCGTCAACCGAAGGGAGCCACCGATGGCGAACCCTCCGCCCATGACCATCAACACCGAAGCCCTCTACAAGGTGACGATCAACACCGACCGGGGCGACATCGTCATGGAACTCGATCCCTCACTGGCTCCGCAGACGGTCAACAACTTCGTCTCCCTGGCCCGCGACGGCTACTACGACAACCTCACGTTCCACCGGGTCGTGCCGGAGTTCGTCATCCAGGGCGGCTGCCCCGAGGGCAGCGGGCGGGGCGGCCCCGGCTACAAGTTCGCCGACGAGCCGGTGAAGGGCGAGTACACGGTGGGCGCGGTGGCCATGGCCAACGCCGGGCCCAACACCAACGGGTCGCAGTTCTTCATCTGCATCGATGACTGCCGCCGCAAGCTGGCCCCCAGCTACAACCTTTTCGGCTACGTGACCGACGGCATGGACGTGGCGCAGAACATCCAGGTGGGCGACGTCATGAAGAAGGTCACGGTCGAGGAGCACGCCCGGGCCTAGCCTCGACCGGGGCTCCTGGCGCAAGTCCGGCATTCCGGCCGGGGGGATCCACCACCTTCCGAGCCACCTTCCGTATCGTCCGAAGGCGCAGGGGACAGCCAACGGAGCGGAGGTGCCGGAGTGGGGATCGGAAGCCGGAAGCGCAGTGCCCGGGGCCGGCGCGAGGAGCCGATGGTCTTCCCGTCAGCGGAGGACTGCCAGCGCGACGCCGTGATCACCCGCCTGTTCGACGGCGTCCTCCGCTCCGCCCGCAGCCAGCTGCTCCGGGCCGAGTCGCCGCTGGCCGTGGAGGTGTGGGGCAGCGGCCTCATGGCGGTGTGGGACAACCTGCCCTCCAGCGCCTCCGGCGAGGACAACTCCTCGTTCGCCGAGGCACTGATCCGGCACGCCGCCGAGCTCGGCACCCCCGAGGGGAGAGCCGTGCTGGCGGCGCTGGCCGCCGTCGCCCCGTCCCGCATCGCCACCCGGGCCCGGACCGCCGCCGCCATGCTGGAGCAGCAGGGCATCGCCGCTCCCGGCTGGGCGGCCGTGGCCGGCACCGCCCTGCCCACCGAAGCCTGGATCGGCAGCGACGTGTACGGCGACCAGGAGATCGTCATCGTCGGCTTCGCCTATCCGAGCCTGCCCGGCGACGCCGGCCACTCGATCTGCGTGCTGGTCGACCACACCGAGCGGGGCGTGGCCAAGGACGCCTATCCCGCCGCGCCGCTGGGCCAGACGCTGGCCCGCTGGCGGGAAGCGGAGGGCGACGGCATCGGTCTGCGGCCGGCGTCGCTGGCCGAGGTCGCGGCCCGGCTGGCCGATGCGCTGCTGGCCACCGACTTCGCCGACGGCGAGGCCCGGGGCGAGGGCCGCAGCCTGGCCGAGATGCGGGCCCTCCTGGCCGCCCGTCTGGCCACCCTGCCGCCGGCGGCCAACACCGGTCTGGAGGAGCTCGACTCCGAGGGGCGGGAGTGGTTGGTGGCCGAATTCCTCGGATCGCCGGAGGCGGCCGACCTGTTGTCGGAGCCGGCGGCCGTGCAGGTCTGCCACAGCCTGATCTCCTACCGCTGCGACTACGGCGACGGCGACCCGCTGCGGTGGAGCCCCACGTTGGCCGGGCTGTGCCTCCTCGACCACTTCCCGATCAAGGTGAGCCTCGACGCCCCCGACGTGGCGCTGGTGCCCGACGTCCTCGCCGCCTGGGTGGCCTTCGCCGCCCGCCGCAAGAACCTGCCGGAGTCGGCGCTGGCCCGCATCCTCGACGTGATCGACTCCTGCCGGCAGGACTTCCCGATCGCCATGAGCGACACCGCCCGTTACAGCCCGGCCAAGAAGGCGGCGATGGACCTGCTGCACCGGGGTGTCGATCTCACCGACGACGACGCCGCCTGGGCCGCCGTCGGGCGTTAGGCATCGCGGCAGGTCAAGGGCGGTGTCACAAAGAATTCATCTTCACGCGATGACCTCGTGGGGGCTTCCGAACTGACGGGCCACCTCGAGCGCGGAGTATGGCCACGCAGGACTCTTCGCCGTCACTTCCCCGTGAGGACTGCCCCATGAACGGTTTGCTGGAGTCGCTCCTGGTCTCGGCGGTGGTGCTCCTGCTGGAGCTCGTCGTCAAGGCCGTCATCCGGCAGATGAAGCCCGCCCTCCTGACCGTCTGACCCCCCGCTCCAGCGGGCCCAGACCCGGGGCAGGATCAGCGCCGCGCCGGTTCCCGCCGCGGCCGCCGCCGCCGCCGTCCCCCAACCCAGCGGGTCGAGCGGCGTGCAGCCGAACAGGTGGCTGACGCCGGGCGTCTGGACCACGGCGACGAGCAGGGCGCCCGACCCCAGCACCGAGGCCACCGTGGTCCGGCTCGGTCGCCCGGCCACGAGGGTCTGACCGAGCTGGGTGCCGACCAGCGCCGCCAGCCCGACGGTGCGGGCCCGGGCCGGCGTCCCGGTGGCCCGCCCCACCAACCAGGCGCCCGTGGCGGCGGTGCCGGTGCAGACGGCCCGCCAGATGATCGCCTGGTTGAGGGCCGAGCCGAGCGAAGCGTCGGGGCCTTCCCGCAGCAGTTCGGCGAAGCTGCGGCGGGCCGGAGCCTGCATGGCGATGGCCATGGCCGGCGCCACGTCGGTCAGCATGTTGACCAGCAGGAGCTGTCTCGGGTTGAGCGGCGCCCCGCCGGCCAGCAGCGCGCCGCCGACGGTGAAGCCGATCTCGCCCAGGTTCCCGCCGACGAGCAGGGCGACGGCGTCCCGGACCGACACCCACATCCCCCGGCCCTCGGCCACGGCGTCGACCAGGACCTCGATGCGGTCGTCGAGGACGACGAGATCGGCGGCGTCCCGGGCCGCTTCAGTGCTGCGCTTCCCGAGGGCGATGCCGACATCGGCCAGCCGGATGGCCGGAGCGTCGTTGGCGCCGTCGCCGGTCATGGCCACCACCGCGCCCGATCGCTGCAGGGCGCGGACGATGCGCACCTTGTGGGCCGGCGTCACCCGGGCGAAGACCGACACCCCCGGCAGCCGCTCGGCCAGCTCGTCGTCGTCCATCTCGTCGAGGTCGGCGCCGGTCAGGCTCGGGTGCTCGTTGAGCAACCCGAGTTCGGCGGCGATGCCCTCGGCGGTGGACGGGTGGTCGCCGGTGATCATCACCACCGACACGCCGGCATCGGTCAGATCGCGCACAGCGGCGGCGGCCGTCGGCCGGACAGGGTCGGCGATGGCCAGGAAGCCTAGGAAGACCAGGTTGTGGACCCGCTCGTCGTCGAGGTCGCGCCGTTCGGTGGCCGGACGGCGGGCGACGCACAAAACCCGCAGGCCCCGGCGGGTGAGGGCCTGGAGCGTCTCGGTGGCCCGGGCCCGAGCCTCGTCGGTGAACGGCTTCTCTTCTTCTCCGTCGGCCCACTGGGTGCAGCGGGGGAGGACGATCTCCGGTGCGCCCTTCACCGACAGCACCAGGCTGCCGGCCCGGTGCCCGAGCGTGGCGTGGAAGCCCCGGCCCGGCTCGAACGGCATCTCGTCGATCCGTTCCCAGTCGTCGTTGCCGTGGCGGGCGTCGACGCCGGCCCGCTTGGCGCCCTCCGCCACCGCGGCGTCGGTGGGATGCGGGAGCCGCCCCCGGGACGGAGGCTTCGGCGTGGCCCGCAGGCCCGCCCGGAGGAGCTTGCGGCCCGGGGCCGACAGCTGGTCGAGGGGCTCCTCGGTCCCATCGAGGAAGGCCACGGCCATGAGCGACAGCCGGCCCTCCGTCACCGTGCCCGTCTTGTCGACGCACATGACCTGCACCCGGCCCAGCGCCTCGATGGCCCGGGTGTTGCGAACGAGGATGCCGTGGCGGGCCAGCCGCCGGGCCGACGACAACTGCGCCACGCTCGACAGCAGCGGCAGCCCCTCCGGCACCGCCGCCACCGCCAGGCTGACCGCTCCCGCCGCCAGCTGGCCGAACGGCTGGCCCCGCAGCAGGCCGGAGACCATCGTCACCGCCCCGGCGCCGAGGGAGACCGGGATCGTCCTGGCGGTCAGGTGCTGCAGCCGGGCCTCGACACCGGTAGCCGGTGCCTCCTGCCCGGCGGCCACCGCCCGGCGGGCCTCGGTGGCCGATCCGGTGGCCACGACCACGGCCAGTGCCTCCCCGGCGGCGACCGACGAACCGTCGTAGAGCATCGAAGTGCGGTCGGCCATGGTGAGGGCGAACGTCGGCTCCGGATCCTTGACCACCGGCAGCGACTCGCCGGTGAGGCTGGACTCGTCGACCTCGAGCCATTCGGCGGTGAGGATGCGCAGGTCGGCGGGGACGGCGTCGCCGGCCCGGAGGCGGACGATGTCGCCGGGGACCAGCTCGTCGGCGTCGATGACCTGCTCCTCCCCGTCCCGGCGGACGGTGGCCCGCCGGGCGCCGACCCGCTGCAGGGCGTCGAAGGCCTGATCGGCCCGGAACTGCTGCACGCCGCCGATGACGGCGTTGAGGATCACGACGCCGCCGACCATCACCGCGTCGACCGGCGCGCCGGTGGCCAACGACAGCCCGGCGCCGACGGCCAGCAGCGGTGTCAGCGGGTTGACGAGCTCGTCGGCCATGTCCCGGGCCAGCCGCAGCGGCGCCGGCACCTCGCCCCGGCGGGCCGGGCGCCGGCGGGCGGCCTCGACCGGGGTGAGCCCGGTCTCCGACGACCCCGTGCGCTCCAGCACCGCCCGCGGTTCGAGAGCGTGCCACGGTGTGGGATCCCGGGGCAGCGGACGGGGACGCTGGGCCAGGGCCATCGCCGCCCGGGTCCCGCCGGCCATGGTGATCAGGGCCGCGCCGTTGACGGCCGTTCCGACCCGGATGCCGGTTCCGGGCAGCGGCCGGAAGGCGAGGAAGGCGGCCACGCTGGCCCCGAGCGTGGCGGTCCGGGCGCTCCACCGGCTGGCGGCCCGGGCCCCGGAACAGGCCTCGACCAGGAAGGCGGCGTCGTGGAGGCCGGTGGCGATGATGTCGGCCCCCCACGGCACCGGCTCCCCCGGCTCGTGGACGCCGATACCGCAGTCAGCGGCCCGCAAGCCCTCCGAGGAGAACGCCCCGCCGATGAGGCACACCACCCGACCCTCGGCCTGCAGGCGGCGGACGGAGTCGCCGAGGGCGTCGCCGTCGGCCACCACCCGGTCGGCCTCCAGGGGAATCGTCACGGTGTCGGAGCGGAGGGCGAAGGCGACCTCCAGGTTGCCGGCCCGGGCCAGGGCGACGAGGTCCTCGGCCTCCGGCCGCAGTGCCGGTCGCAGCTGGACCAGCGCCCGCAGCCGTGACCCCCGGGCCAGGCCCAGCACGGGGATGCCGGTGCCGCCGAGATCGGCCGCCCGCCGTCGGGTCCGGTCGGACAGCTCGAGATTGAGCTCGTCGAGGGGACCCATCCGCCAGCCGTTGCGGCGGACGGTGGCCGTGGGTCGGCTCGGATCGAGCAGCGACCGCACGACCCGCTTCAGCTCGGCCGGGTCGGCGTCGCCGACGGGGGCGATCTCGGCCGGGACCAGGTCGTCGGTGACCAGCAGGTCGCCCTGCAGCACGAGGCAGTCGACCCGGTCGAGGACCCGGAGGGCGGCGCGGTGGACCACCACCACCCCCCGGCCCGACAGCGCCCGGCCGATGGTGGCGGCGAAGGCCTCCTTGCCGTAGCGGGCGGCCTTGGGCACGCCGGCCTCGAGGGCCCGTCCCGCCAACGCCGGGTTGCGGGTGATGAGCATGGTCGTTCCGGCGGCCGCCAGCGAGGCATTCCAGGCCCGGTCGGCGAAGGTCTCGACCGGCCCGTCAGGCAGCGGCCCGGGCCGGGGCGGCGCCAGCGCCGGTAACGGCCCGAAGCCCGGCTTGGCGAACAGCTCGGGCTCGCGGGCCTCCCACGCCCGACGGTTGGCCCGCAGCTCCAGCAGCGTCGACAGGTGGAACGTCAGCTCCGTCATCGGCCCGAGCGGGCCGGCGCCGATGCCCTGGACGAGCGTGTTCACGACGGCCAGGCTGACGTCGGTCACGGGATTCGGGAACCGGTGCTCGATGGCGCCCCGGATGCGGGGGACACCGTTGATGACGGCCATGGCCGAGCCGGCCACCGTACGGACACCGCTCGTCATGGGGACGAGGAACCGCAGCGGGAAGGCCACGGCCAGGCTGACGACGTCGGCGCCGACCTTGGCCGCCTCCCGCAGGAGCGGTTCGACGTCGCCGGGATGGGGTTCGAGGTCGCTCGGGAACGGCCGGTCGCTGAACCCGCAGCGGGCCTCGGCGGCCTCGACGGCGGCCACGAGCTCGGAGACGGAGAGACGGTCGGCGTCGTAGGCCACGACGATGCGGCCCAGGTACCCGTTGATCTCCACCCACTGCACGGCCTCGTAGGCCGTCAGCACCGCTTCGAGCTCGGTGGCGAGTTCGGCCAGCTCGTCAGGGGCCAGGGCGCGCAGCTCCAGGTGCGCCCGCTCGGGGCTCGTCCAGGCGCGCCGCGACCGGCTGCACACGGCGCGGACGACGGGACGGACGATTTCCAGCAGACCCACGGTGGCCGGGAGGAAGCGCTAGGCCGGGGTGCCGGGGGGCCGCGTGGTGCCGCCGGGACGTGTCCGCTTGGTGGCGGAGGCGCCGGCCTTCTTGGTCGAGCCGGCCTTGGTGGTCGAGGCGGCCTTGGTCGACACGCCCGGCTTGCCCGCCGGCGCGGCCGGCACGCGCTCCGACGTCTCGCCGTCGGTCTTGGCCGCCCCGGTCCTGCCGGCTGCGGCCCTGGCGGCGGCGTCGGCCATGGAGCCGCCACTGACCAGATTGCCGGCCATCGTCAGCGTGCTGCCGAGCCCCGACACCGTTGAGCCCAGCACGTGCCCGGTGGTGTTCAGGACGTCTCCGACGAGGAGCAACGTTCCGCTGACGGCGCCGGCCGTCGTATCGAGCACCGTCCCCGCCCCGTCGATCAGGCGCCCGGCGACGCAACCGACGCTTCCCACAACCGTTACCGCCCCGCCGAGCGTCTGGCGCGCGCCGCGGATCACCATCGCCGCCGGCGACCGCCGATTGCCGTTCGCAACTCTGATTGTTCGCCCGCTGTTCATCTGCGCTCCTCTTTGCGGCGCCCCATAGAGGCTTGTATCTCTACCCCGTTCGGAGCGCCCTCAGTCGCCCGATCACTTCCGGTAGCGAGCTGAGCACGAGGTCGACATCGTTCGCCGTTGTTGACCATCCGACGCTGATCCGGAGGGAGTGGTCGGCGTCGACGCCCATGGCCGACAGCACCGGCGAAGGCTCGAACGTTTCGCTGGAGCAGGACGAGCCGGAGTGCACCGCGACACCGCGCTGATCGAGCCCGAGAAGAACCGGCTCGGCCTCGACGCCCTCGACGCCGAAGCACACGAGGTGGGGCAGACGATCGTCCGGATCGCCGAAAACCGTGATGCCGTCCACGAGCTTCGGCAGGTCGGTGATCAACCGGTCGGTCAGGGTGCGAGCGGCGTCGGCTTCCTCGCCCAGTCGACCACCGTTCAACTCGGCCACTGCGGCCCCGAACCCGACGGCGGCGGCCACGTTCTCGATCCCCGCCCGCCGGTTGCGCTCCTGCGCCCCGCCGAGCACGAACGGCGGGATCCGCAGGCCGCGCCGCACCAGCAGCGCGCCGATGCCCTTGGGCCCGCCGAGCTTGTGGGCCGTGACCGAACACACGTCGGCGCCGAGAGCGGCGAAGTCGACCGGCATGTGTCCGGCGGCGGCGCAGGCGTCGACATGCGTGAGCACGCCCCGCTCCCGGGCGCCGGCCACGACCCCGGCCGCCGGTTGCACCGTGCCGACCTCGTGATTGGCGAGCTGGACCGAGACCAGCGCCGTCTCGGGCCGGATGCCGGCCACCACGGTGGCGGGGTCGAAGCGACCCTGGCGGTCGACGCCGGCCATCGTCACGCGACCGGCCCGGTTCGCCGCCTCGAGGACGGCCGAGTGCTCGACGGCCGAGGTGACGAGATGGACGTCGCCGCCGGCCCGGGCCACGGCCCCGAAGACGGCGGCGTTGATCGACTCCGTCCCGCCCGAGGTGAACACGACCTCCCGGGGTCGGGCACCGAAGAAGGCCGCCACCTGTTCTCTCGCCTCCTCCAGGGCCACCCGGGCGGCCCGGCCTTCGGCGTGGACGCGGCCAGGGTCGCCGGGGTGGCCGATCCACGGCCGCATCGCCTCGGAGGCGGCGGGTCGCAGCGGCGACGAGGAGGCGTGGTCGAGATAGGCACGGCGCCCCTCACCGGCGGCAGCAGCAGGCATCGGGCCTACACGCAGGTGATGCAGGTGGCGTCGCCCGCCGGCCGGGAGGCCGAGAAGTGCGGGTTCGTCTCGCCGTAGAGGCCGGCCAGCATGCCCCGGATCATGCCGCGGTCGACGGCGCACACCACATGGGGAAACTGCTGGGCCGCCTCCCCGAAGGGGCACTGCTCGGAGATGATCTGGAGCTGTTCGCCGTCGGCCTCGGTGTGGGCGGCGAAACCGTGGGCGGTCAGGGCGTCGGCCACGGCGTTGACGGCCGTCCGCATCGAGCGGTGGCCCTCGGCCTGGCCCATCCTCGCCGCCAGCGCCCGCCCGTAGTCGAAGCCGACCTCCTCGGCCATGGCCGCCGCCTGATCGTCGGGCAGCATCTGCAGCGACCGGGCCAGCAGCGTGGCCAGCAGGTCGTCGCGCCGGGGCGGGAACGTCAGGCCGTGGCCCGGCGCCTCCCGGACCTGGTAGCGCTTGGACGGCCGGCCTGCCGACTCGCCCCGGACCAGCTCGACGCTCAGGTAGCCGCCGGCGGCCAGCTTGTCGAGGTGGTGGCGGGCGACGTTGGGGTGGAGCTCGAAGTGCTCGGCCACCTCGGAGCAGGTGCGGCCGCCGCCGGGCTCACCCCGCAGATAGAGGTAGATCTCGCGGCGGGTGGGATCTCCGAAGGCATTGGCCAGGGCGGAAACCGCGGCGCTGAACTCGTCGGCGCTGAACGTGCTCTCCGGGGAGGCCTTCCTGCGGACGTCGACCGGTTCAGGTTCCCTGACGGGCGTTCGACCCACGGCGGATATTCTACTGGCTCCGTAGTGTTAATTGCCCGGGGGATACTCCCGGGTCATGTCGGGGAGGCGTCAGTGCCCACCGAGTCGTCCGTCCTGGAGGCTCTCCAGCCGGTCGAGGATCCGGAGCTCAACCGCTCCATCGTCGACCTCCAGATGGTGAAGTCGGTCTCGATCAACGACCGGCTCCTCCGGGTCACGGTGGCGCTCCCGTCGCCGGAGTACCCCCGCCGCGCCGAGCTGCGTGACCGGGTCTCGGCCGCCCTGACGACCGTCCCCGGCGTGGATTCCGTGGCCATCGACCTGGCGGTGATGAGCGAGGCGGAGCAGAAGGCGCTCGTCAGCCGGCTCCACCCATCCGGGCCCGGCGGACAGCGGGAGAACCCGTTCCTCGGCGCCCGCACCCGGGTGCTGGCCGTGGCCTCGGGCAAGGGCGGGGTCGGCAAGTCGTCCGTCACCACCAACCTGACGATCGCCCTGGCCCAGGCCGGTTACTCCGTGGCCGCCGTCGACGCCGACGTGTGGGGCTTCTCGATGCCCCGGATGCTCGGCATCGACCGTCCGCCGGTGGTGATCGACACGCTGATCGTGCCGCCGTCGGTCCATGGCGTGAAGCTCGTCTCCATGGGGTTCTTCGCTCGGGAGGACCAGCCGGTGATCTGGCGGGGGCCGATGCTCCACAAGGCGCTCGAGCAGTTCCTGACCGACGTGTGGTGGGGTGAGCCCCAGTTTCTGGTCGTCGACATGCCACCGGGGACGGGCGACGTCTCCCTGTCGATGGCCCAGTTCCTCCCCCGGGCCGAAGTCGTGGTCGTCACCACCCCGCAACCGGCGGCCCAGAAGGTCGCCCAGCGGGCGGCCTACATGGCGCAGAAGGTCAACCTCACCGTCACCGGCGTCATCGAGAACATGTCGTGGTTCCGGGGCGACGACGGCAAGGCCTACGAGCTCTTCGGCCGCGGCGGTGGCCAGGAGCTGGCCGACGCCCTCGGCGTGCCGCTCCTCGGCCAGGTGCCGCTGGTGCCCGAGCTGCGGGAGGGCGGCGACGTCGGCCAGCCGATCGTGGTGGCCGATCCCGACAACGAGGCGTCGAAGGCCTTCGCCGAGATCGCCCGCCGCCTCTACGAGGACCTCGCCCCCAAGCGCGTCTACCGCAAAGAGCTGCGGATCGTCTGACGGCGCCGGGCCTCAGGAGACCGCTGACCGATCGGGCCGCACGTCTCGCCGGCCAGATTCGCCGCTCGCGGCGTCCTCGTCCTCGCCCATAGGGCTCTGCTATTGCTTCGTCCTGCGTCCTTGCGAGCGACGAATCTGACTCGCCGATCCGCACGACCGGATCGCCCAGCGGTCTCCTAGGCTTGGAACTCGTGCTGGCCGACCTCGCCCTGGCGTATCTGCGTTACGACCCGATCGTCCGGATCCACATCGGACCACTGTCGATCTCGCCCCACGGGGTCGGCATCGCGGTCGGGTTCCTCCTCGGCGCCTACGTGTTCCTGGGCTGGTGTCGGAAGGCCGGGCTGACCGACGACCAGGTGTACTCGCTGGTCAACCGGGCGGCCATCGGGTCGATCATCGGGGCCCGGGTCGCCTACGTGATCAACCACCCCGGCGACTTCAACAACCCCCTGGAGATCTTCGCCGTCTGGAAGGGTGGCATCTCGCTGCTGGGCGGGATCGCCGGCGCCATCCTGGCCGGCGTCCCCAAGATGCGGTCCGAGGGCCTGTCGTTCTGGAAGGTCATGGACCTGGCCGTTCCCTGCGTGGCGATGGGCATCATCGTCGGCCGGATCGGCGACCTCGTCATCGCCGACCATCTCGGCAAGCCGACCGACTTCTTCCTCGGTTACGTCTGCCCGTCGGAGGCGACCGGCTCGCCGTGCCTGGCGCCGATCGGCCAGGCCGTCCACCAGCCGGCGCTCTACGACCTCATCTCCGCCACCCTGCTGCTGATCGTGCTGCTCCGCTTGCGGCGAACGCCCCGCTATGACGGGTTCCTCACCCTCACCTTCGGTGCCTGGTACGGCACCGGCCGGTTCATCGAGGACTTCTTCCGCATCGACGAGACCCACGGCACCGGCCTGACCGGGAGCCAGTGGACGGCGGTCACGGTGCTCACCCTGTGCCTCTTCTGCCTAGTCGTCCTCAAGGACACGCCGTGGCGGAGCGGGAGGGGCGAGTTCGCCTCGATTCCGGCCCGTCACCGCTCGGCCGAAGAGACGGCCGAAGAGCCGCCGGTCGACCGGGAACCCGAAGAGCAGCCCGTCCCCCACACTGACCAGCCGAAGGACGACGCCGAGTAGAGTGCGGCCCGCATCAGCGGCCGGCACGGAGAGGGCAGTCATGGAAGTGAGAATCGGCGTGGTCTACTCGGCCAAGGAGCTCTCGGTGGAGCTCGACGGCAAGGCCGACGAGGTCGTCGGCACGATCGAGGACGCGCTGAAAGGCGGCGCCCCCGTGGTCTGGCTGACCGACAAGAAGGGCCGCCGGGTGGGAGTCCCGACCGACAAGGTGGCCTACATCGAGGTCGCCGAGGAAGACACGGCGAAGCGCGTCGGGTTCGGACCCGGCTAGGAGGCCGCCATCGCCGGCCCGTCGACGCCCGACCTGCTCGGCCGCCGGCTGCTGTTCTTCACCGGCAAGGGTGGGGTTGGCAAGAGCACCGTCTCGGCGGCCATGGCGCTCCTGGCCGCCGAGCAGGGCCAGCGGGTGCTGCTGGTGTCGGCCGACGGACGGGGCGACATCGCCGCTTTCTTCGAGAAGCGCCCGGTTGGCTTCCGGCCCGAGCTCGTCTTTCCGGGCCTGTCGGCCATGGCCATGGACACGGAGGCGTCCCTCCAGGAGTACCTCCGGCTGAACCTGCGCCTGCCCTTCCCGGGCCGCGTCGGGCCGCTGGCCAAGGTGTTCGACTTCGTCGCCACCGCCGCCCCCGGAGTGAAGGAGATCCTCACCGTCGGGAAGATCTGCTGGGAGGTCCGGGAGGCCCTCGAAGGCCGGGCCCGGTGGGACCTCGTCGTCGTCGACGCCGCCGCCACCGGTCACGTCGTCGCCCAGCTCGGCGCGCCGCAGGCCATCGAGGAACTCGTCACGGTCGGGCCCATCAAGTCGCAGACCGGGTGGATGGGGGAGCTGCTGTCCGACCCGGCGGTCACGGCCCTCAACGTGGTGACCACGCCGGAGGAGATGCCGGTCCACGAGACCATCGAGCTGGTCGCCCGGGTCCGGGAGACGCTGCCCGTCCCCCTCGGAGCGGTGGTGGTCAACCGGGTGCTGCCGGAGCTGTTCACCCACACCGACGAGCTGGCCTTCGAGGCGCTGCGCCAGCCGGCGGCGGTGGCCGCCCTGGAAGGCGCGGTGGGCCCGGGCGTGGGCGACGTCCTGACCGCCGCCGATCTGGCCGTGACCCTGCGCCGGACCCGGGCCGCCCACCTCGCCCGCCTCCGGCAGTCCGTCGAGCTGTCCACGCTCTACCTGCCCGAGCTGTTCATCCGGGCCCAGGGCATGCGGGTCACCCGCATGGTCTCCGACGCCCTCGGGGAGGAGCTGGGGCTGTGAGCGCGGCTGCGACCCGCCCCCGCAACGGGCTCGACCGCCTGCTGGCGGCCAAATCGATCGCCATCTTCTGCGGCCCGGGCGGAGTGGGGAAGACCTCGGTGGCCGCCGCCTCGGCCGCCGTGGCGGCCGCCCGGCTCGGCGGCAAGGTTCTCGTCGTCACCGTCGACCCCGCCCGCCGCCTGGCCGACGCGCTGGGCCTCTCGGCGCTCGGCAACCTCGAGCGGCCCGTCCCCGCCGAACGTCTGAAGGCCGCCGGCCTCGAACTGCGGGACGGGCTGTGGGCGGCGATGCTCGACACCAAGCAGAGCTGGGACGACCTCGTCCTGCGCCACGCCCGCGACGAGGAGACGGCCTACCGGATCCTCGAGAACCGGCTGTACCACAACATCACCGCCCGGTTCGTCCAGAGCCACGACTACATCGCCATGGAGCGGCTCCACGAGATCCACGCCGAGGGCGGCTACGACCTGATCGTCGTCGACACCCCACCGACCCGCAATGCCCTCGACTTCCTCGAGGCTCCGGAGCGGATGGCCGACTTCTTCGGCTCGCGGCTCCTGCGGTGGCTGACGATGCCCTACCGCGTCGGCGGCAAGCGCGGCGCCCGGATGGTCAATCTGGCTTCCCGGCCCTTCTACCAGGTGGCCGACCGGATCCTGGGCGGCCAGTTCCTGGAGGACATCGGCGAGTTCTTCCTCAACTTCCAGACGATGTACGACGGGTTCGTGGCCCGGGCCCGGTCGGTCGAGGCGCTGCTCCACGACCGGCGCACCACGTTCGTGGTCGTCTCCACGCTGGAGGCGGCGCCGTTGCGGGAAGCGGAGTTCTTCATCTCCGAGCTGTCGGCCCGCAAGCTGCATCTCGGCGCCGTCGTCCTCAACAAGACGCTCCCCGACTACCTCCTGGGCGAGGCCGGCGACGGCGCCGCCCGGGCGCTGGTGGCCGATCCCGGTCCGGCGGCCGAGGCCGCGGCCGGCGCCGATCGCGATCTCGATGCGGCCCGGGCCGGGCGCGTCCTGAGCACGATCGGCGAGTCGTTCCTCAACTTCGAGGTGGCCGCCAAACGGGAGGCGGAGCTGCGGGCCGAACTCGGCCGCCTCTCAGCTCCGGTGCTGCGGGTCCCCGCCTTCGAGGAGGACATCCACGACCTGCGCGGGCTGGCCCGCCTTGGGGAGTGCCTCTTCAGCTAGCGCGACAATGAAGTCATGGCCGGTGGCACCGTGTTCTGGGACGTCGACACCCAGGTCGACTTCATGCTGCCCTCGGGGTCGCTGGCGGTGCCGGGGGCGGAGGCACTGCGGCCCAACCTCGGCCGGCTGACCGACGCGGCGCGGGCGGCTCGGGTCACGATCGTCCACACCGCCGACGATCACGACCCGCACGATCCCGAAATCGCCGCCGACCCCGACTTCGTCGAGACGTTCCCCGCCCACTGCCTCAGGGGCACTGCCGGGGCGGAGCGGCTGCCGGAGACGGCGCCCGCCCCCGGCGCGATCGACATCCCGCCCGACGGAGCCGGCGTCGACCTCGCCGCCGCCGCCTCGGCCTCCGAGGTCGTGCTGCGCAAGAACCGCTTCGACGCCTTCTCCAATCCGGCCGCCGCCCCGCTGCTGCGGACGCTGGCCCCGGAGCGGGTCGTCGTCTACGGCGTGGCCCTCGAGGTCTGCGACCGCTACGCCGTGGAAGGCATGCTGGCCCTCGACCCCGACTTCGAGATCGTCCTGGTGGAGGACGCCGTCGCCGCCCTCGACCCCGTCAAAGGTGCGGCCCTCATCGAGGAATGGTGCCAGCGCGGCGTCCGTATCGCCTCGACCGACGAGGTCCTCCGGGAGATCGCGTGAACCCCGATCTCCTCCTCGCCCACTACCACGAGATCGGGCTCAAAGGGCGCAACCGCCCCCGCTTCGAACGGGCCCTGCGGGACAACCTCAAGCGGGCGCTGGGCGACTCCGCGGCCCGGGTCCGGCTCGTCAGCGGGCGGGTTGAGATCACCGAACCGAAGCCCGACGCCATCGAGCGGGTGGCCCGGGTCTTCGGCGTGGCCAACGTCGCGCCGGTGCTGGTGGCCCGGGCCGACCTCGACTCGATCGTCGCCACCGCGGTCGACGTCGCCCGCGACGCCGACACCCTCACACCGTTCGAGACCTTCGAGGTCCGGGCCCGGCGGGCCCGCACTCCGTTCGCCCTTTCCAGCCAGGTGGTCAACGAGACCGTCGGCGACGCCATCCGCCTGGGGCTGTCGAAGCGGGTCGACCTGAGCCATCCCGACGTGTCGGTGCGGATCGAGATCGTCCACGACAAGGCCTACGTGTCGGCGGCCAAGATCCCCGGGCCCGGTGGGCTCCCCGTGGGGACGGCCGGCCCGGTGGTCGCGCTGCTGTCGGCCGGCATCGACTCGCCGGTGGCGGCCTGGCGGATGATGCGCCGGGGGGCGGACCCGATCGCCGTTCATTTCCACGGGCAGCCGTTCACGGATCGGTCGTCGGAGCAGAAGGTCACGCAGCTGATCGGGGTGCTGGCCCGGTGGGGCTACCGGCGGCCATGGTGGTCGGTGCCGATGGGCGAAGCCCAGCGGGAGATCACGCTCTCCGCGCCGTCGTCGTTGCGGGTCCTGCTCTACCGCCGGCTGATGGTCCGCGTCGCCGAAGGCCTCGCCGCCCGCCACGGCGCCCTGGCCGTGGTGACCGGCGAGAGCCTCGGCCAGGTCGCCTCCCAGACCCTGGAGAACATGGCCGCCGTGGGATCGGTGGCCACGTTGCCGCTGCTGCGCCCGCTGGTCGGCACCGACAAGGTCGAGATCATCGACGAAGCCCGGCGCGTCGGTACCTACGACGTGTCGGCCGAAGCCCATCAGGACTGCTGCACCCTGTTCGAACCCCGGGACCCCGCCACCCACGCCAGCGCCGCCGAACTCGACGACGCCGAAGCGGGCTACGACATCGCGGCATTGGTCGCCGACTGTTTACAGCAGGCCGAAGAAAGGTCGGCGCCGTAATCTCTTAATCAGTGCTGGATTACCACCTCCACCTGCTCCGCCACGGCGATGACGGGCCCTATCGGGTCGAAGCGGTGCG
This sequence comes from Actinomycetota bacterium, assembly GCA_040756995.1. Classification (GTDB taxonomy): domain Bacteria; phylum Actinomycetota; class Acidimicrobiia; order IMCC26256; family BP-133; genus BP-133. The sequence continues at coordinate 51,009 of JBFLYK010000032.1, forward strand.
CGCCTACGCCGAGGCGGCCGCCGCCCGGGGTGTCGAGGAGATCTGCATCACTGAGCACCTCTTCCGCTTCCGGCAGGCCGACCGGCTCCTCGGCGGCTGGTGGGACGCCGACCCCGACGGGCGGCTCCGGGAGCAGACCGCCGCCTACTGGGCGCAGCACGCCACCGGCGACCTCGAGGAGTACGTCGCCGCGGTCCTCGGCGCGGCCGGGGATTCACCCATCCCCGTCCGGCTGGGCCTCGAGGTCGACTATTACCCGGGCCGGATGGGGGAAGTGGCCGAACTGTTGGATGGCTGGCCGTTCGACCTGTTGCTGGGATCGGTGCACTGGATCGGTGCCTGGGGCTTCGATCAGATGGGTGACCCGGTCGTCGACGAGCAATGGGCGAGCCGCGAGGTCGAGGCGGTGTGGGACGCCTACGTCGCCGCCATCGAGGAACTCGCCGCCACCCGCTCCACCGACGTCCTCGCCCACCCGGACCTGGCCAAGGTGGCCGGCATCGTGCCGTCCGGCGAGCTCGACCAGTGGTGGGACCGCCTGGCCAAGGCGGCGGCGGAGAACGGCGTCGCCGCCGAGGTCTCCAGCGCCGGGTGGCGCAAGCCCGCCGCCGAGGCCTATCCCGCTCCGGGGCTCCTCGCCCGGTTCAAGGCCGCCGGCGTTCCGCTCACCACCGCCTCCGACGCCCACGAGCTCGCCCTCGTGGCCGATGGCACCGACCGCCTCCGCACGCTGCTGGGCAACGCCGGCTGCACCGAACTGTGTGGCTTCGAACGGCGCCGCCCGTCCCCACGGAGCGTCTGACCCGCCATGGCGACGCTCGCGGAGCTGGCCCGCTCCCACACCCGGCTGACGGCCGACGACGCCGCCCACCTGCAGCGGCTGGCCTCGGCCTGGGGGATGCTGGCCGACCTGTGCTTCGCCGACCTGCTGCTGCTGGCCCCCGTGGCGGGGGAGGAGGGTCACCGCTTCGTGATCCTGGCCCAGGTGCGGCCCACCACCGACCAGACCCTCTACCGGGAGGACATGGTCGGCACGATCGTCGACGAGGTCGAGCGGCCCCTGATCGCCCGGGTGTGGCGCATCGGCGAGATCGGCGTCGGCGATGCCGCCGTCATCGGCCAGACCGGGGAACGGGCCAACGTCCAGGCCATCCCCGTCCGCCACCGGGGGAAGGTCATCGCCCTCCTCACCCGGGAGGCGGCCACCACCACCGGCCGCCGCCTCGGCGAGCTGGAGCGGGTCTACTTCGAGATCTTCGACCGCTTCGCCCGCATGCTCTACGAGGGCACGTTCCCGTTCAAGGGCGGAGCCCTCGTGCCGGAGGAGTCGCCCCGGGTCGGCGACGGTGTGGTCTTCCTCGACACGGAGTCGGTGGTCCGCTACGCCAGCCCCAACGCCGTCTCGTCGCTGCATCGCATGGGGATCCACGCCAACGCCCAGGGTCAGCGGCTGGCCGACATCGGTCTCGACGACGACGCCGTGGCCACCGCCTTCGCCGCCCGGGCGCCGGTCACCGAGGAGCTGGAGTGGGGTGACACGTCGATCCTCCTCCAGGTGATTCCCCTGCTGGAGGACAGCACGCCCAATGGTGCGTTGCTCCTCATGCGCGACGTGTCGGAGCTCCGCCGCCGCGACCGGATGCTGCTGTCCAAGGACGCCACCATCCGGGAGATCCATCACCGGGTGAAGAACAACCTCCAGACGATCGCCTCGCTGCTGCGCCTCCAGGGCCGCCGGCTGGGGTCGCCGGAGGCCAAGCAGGCCCTCGACGAGTCGGTGCGGCGGATCCGGTCGATCGCCCTCGTCCACGAGACGCTGGCCTACGAGGCCGGTAACACGGTGCCGTTCGGCGAGATCATCCGGCCGCTGGTGCGGGTGGTGGAGGACGGGCTCGTCTCGCCCGACCGCCACATCCGCTTCAACGTCGAGGGCGACCCCGGCGACCTGCCGGCCGAGGTGGCCACGCCGCTGGCCGTGGTGCTGACCGAGCTGTTGCAGAACGCCGTCGAGCACGGGTTCCCCGACAACGGCTCGGGGCGCACCCGGGAGGGTTCGGTGCTGGTGCGGGTGGCCCGGGAGGACGACGAGGCGGTGGTCGAAGTCGTCGACAACGGCGTCGGTCTGCCGCCCGGCTTCTCGCCCGAGACGGCCTCCGGTCTCGGCCTGTCGATCGTCCGCACGCTGGTGCAGAGCGAACTGGCCGGCGAACTCACGATGAAGAACGACGGCGGCACACGGGTGCACCTGCGGGTGCCGATCGCCGCTCCCCGGGTCGAGCGTTAGGACCGTAAGGACCCGCTTCCCGCCCGTCCCCAACGTTCACGTCCCGGTTGCCAGAATTTGGTGCCGCCGTCCATCCGTCTGTCAGCCCTGTTTCTTAAGTTGCGCGCATGCGCAGACGTGGCCTTGTCCCCCTCGCCGGCGTCCTCCTCCTCTCCCCCTTCCTCACCGCTCCGGCCTCCGCCGGCGGCCGCGTGAACTGCGGTCCGCCCAGCACCCGGACCCAGCGGCTCGGCCCGCTGGCCAAAGGCATGAGCGAAGCGTCCGGTCTCGTCGCCTCCTGGCTGCGGCCCGGTGTGGGCTGGATGATCCGCGACTCCGGCCGCCCGGCCAGCCTCTACTCGCTGCGGATCGTCAACGGGAACCCCGTCGTGCGGGAGGTGAAGGTCCTCGGCGCCGAGAACACCGACTGGGAGGACATCACCTACTCCGTCGGGCGGGACGGCCGGGGCCGGCTGTGGATCATCGAGAGCATGCAGAAGCACCGCGACCCCTACATCTACGAGGTCGTCGAACCCGATCCCGACCGGGCCGTCACGGTGCGGCTGCACATGCGCCACCGGTTCAAGTATCCGGGCCAGGGCTACCAGAACACCGAGGCGAGCTTCTGGTACGACCAGAAACTCGTCCTGGCCACGAAGTCCAACCCCACCCGCCTCTACCGCTTCGACGCCCTCACGGGGCGGGGTACGCACCGGCCGCGGTACATCGGGGTGCTCCACGGCGCGCCCCGGATCTCGGTCCTCCGTCCCTCGCCCGACCACAGCGCTCTCGTCGCCTCCGACCACGAGACGATCTCGGTCTTCCTCGGCAAGGGCCGGGGCAGCGACATCCGGGATTTCGTCGGCAAGTGGCCGGCCTACCGCAAGACCACGTTCTGGGGCGACAACGTCGAGGCCGGCGACTACTTCCCGACCGGCTCCTGCGACGTGGTGATGCTGTCGGAGTCCCGCAAGGTCTACAAGGTCCTCGCCGGCTGACGGCGTCGGCTACGGCACCACGATGGTGAGCGCGTCGTCCTCGTAGGTGAAGTCGAGCCGTTCCACGTCGCCCAGGTGGTCGCCGTCGACCTGATAGGGGAACGGCCCGCTGCCGAGCACGGTCAGCGAATCGACGTCGGCCCGGTGCACCAGACGGGGATAGCGGCGCAGCACCTTGCCCTTCCCCAGCGCCGAGCCGACCGCGGCCATCACCGGCAGGAAGCGCAGCGTCCGGAAGGCGGTCACCGACAGGCGGGAGTCCAGTCCGGCCTCGGGGGCCACCACCACCGGCCGGGGACCGAGGAACGTGTAGGGGCTGGTCTTCGAGACGATGGCGAAATAGCAGCCGTCGATGAGCTCGTCGCCGATCTGGATCCCGAAGTGTGGCCGCGAGTGGTCGTAGTGGCGGAACCACGTGACGAAGGCGCTGGCCACGAACAGGGGATGGCCGGCGTAGCGCTTCAGCTCGTTGCGCCGCTCGACCTGGGCCACGACCGCGGCGTCGAAGCCGAGCCCGGTGTGGAACAGGAAGCGCCGGCCGTTGACGGAGCCCACGCCGATGCGCCGGTAGGAGTGCCGATGGAGCGAGGCCAGCAGCTGGCCGGTGGCCTCCAGCGGATCACGGGCGATCCCGATGGTGCGGGCGAAGACGTTCGTCGACCCGCCCGGCAGGGGTGCCAGGGCGGTGGTCGTCCCGGCCAGGCCGTTGGCCGCTTCGTTCAGGGTTCCGTCGCCGCCCATGGCCACGACCACGTCGACGCCCTCGTTGGCCGCGCCGTGGGCCAGGCGCTCGGCGTGACCCCGCCGGCGGGTCTCGGCCACCGTCAGCTCGTGGTCGGCCGCCAGGGCCTTGGCGATGACGACCCGGGCCCGGGCGGTCACCGACGACGCGGTGGCATTGACGATCAGCAGGATCCGCACCGGCCGGGAGACTAGACGGCCCCGCTAGGGGGTCAGCGGCCGGAACCAGGTGCCGTCGTCGGACCGGCCGGACGGGCCCAGCCACTGGACGACCCCGTCACCGGTCCACACCGGAGCGTCGACCGCCGAGGCGGGGGCGGGCACCTTCTCCCAGGCCCGGAGCCGGTGGTCGAGGACGGCCGCCTGCCCGCAGTGGATCGCGAAGGTGGCCGGGCCGGCGGACACGCCCCGGGGCAGGCAGTCCCGCCCCTCGAGCGGCAGGTCGGGCAGCGGACGCCAGCCGTCAGTGACCGGGTCGTAGGCCGCGGTGCGGAGGTCATGGTCCCAGCCGACGGCCACCGACCCGTTCCACACCAGGGCGATCGACTGGCCCGACAGCGGAGCGATCGGAAGGTCGCGCCAGTAGCCGGTCACCGGATCGAGCGCCGCCCCCCGGGCCCGGGTGTCGGGCGACATGAGGCTGCGCTGCCGGTCGAGGTACGTGCCGTAGACGATGAGCTCCCGGCCGGTCCACACGCCGGCGCCGTTGTTCAGCTGCATCGGCAGGGCGGGCAGCACCCGCCACGTGTCGAGGACGGGGTCGTAGGCGGCGGTGTCCTTCACGCCGTCGTACAGTCCCGGCCCCCGGGCGCCGACGACCACGAACTCGGTGCCGGTCCAGGCGGTGGACAGCGGCACCCGACCGGACAGCGGTCCGGCGGCCATCATCCGCCAGCGGTCGGTGACCGGGTCGTAGGCCGCGCCGTCGCGTTGGGGGCCACCGCCGTTCACACCGCCGAAGACGAGCACCTCCCGGCCGGTCCAGGCGGCGGCGGCGCCGGTGCGGTTGGTCAGCGGCGAGCGGCTGAGGCGCCGCCAGCGGTCGACCCGGGGATTGTAAGCCGCTCCCTCGGGAGGCCGGCCGGGCCGGTCGCCACCCCAGTAGATGACCTCGCTGCCGGTCCAGACGGCGATGTTGCCCTGCCGGCCGGACAGCGGGCCGACCGGCCGCCACGTCCACCCGTCCGGAATGTCGTCGGGCGGACGGGTCGGCTCGGCGCCCCCGAGGCCCGCCGCCGACTCGCCGGCTCCGGCCGTGGTGGCCGGGTCGGCCGGCGGCGCCGGCTCGTCGAAGGCCAGGTGGTGCCGGGGCCGCTCCGGCGCCGACCGCCCGGCGACGGCGCTCCCGACGAGGACGGCGACGAGCAGCGCGCCCATGATCGCGGCGACCTGCTTGGGACCGCCGGAGGCCGTGGCGGCACCGGGCGAGCGCCTTGCCCCGGCCGGCTCCAGGTCGATCACGGCGCCAGTATTTCGCCTGAGCCGACCATGAGCCACCCGGACCGGTCGGACCCTTAACCTGATCGGCGTGAAGGCGTTGTACGGCGCCACGGTCCTCCCGGCCGCCGAGCGCTCGAGGATGGAACGCATCGGCGACTCCCTGAGCGACTTCGCCCGCGACGACGGGCTGCGTCTCGTCCTCATCGTGCTCGGCACGGTGATCGCCATCCGGATGGTGCGCATCGTTCTCTACCGGATCCAGCGGCGGGTGGAGAAGACACGGCTGGCGGTGAGGGGCGCCGGTGAGGCCGGGCGGCTGACGGCGCTGTTCGACGTCCTCGACTACCTGGTGGTGGCGATCGTCGTCGGGATCGGCGTCATGAGCGCCCTGGCGGTGGTCGGCGTGAATACCGGTGCCCTGCTGGCCTCGGCCGGGGTCCTGGGCTTCGCCGTCGGCTTCGGCGCCCAGACGATGGTCAAGGACCTGTTGAACGGGCTGTTCCTGCTGGCCGAGGGTCAGTACACGATCGGCGACGAGATCACCATCGGCGGGGTGACCGGTGTCGTGGAACGGGTCACGCTGCGGACGACGACGCTGCGGGCCGCCAACGGTGACGTGCACATCGTGCCGTCGGGCGACGTCCGGTTGGTGACCAACAAGTCGAAGGGCTGGTCACTGGTCTCCATCGACGCCGGGATCGGCTACGGCACTCCGGTCGACCGGGCCGTCGAAGCGCTCGAGTTGTTCTGCGCCGAGGTCGAGCGCGACGAGGAGATCGCCGACAGCCTGATGGAACCGCCCAAGGTCGCCGGCATCACCGCCTTCCAGGACCACCAGTACGTCGCCCGGGTCACGGCCCGGCTGCTGCCTTCGGCCGACTCGCTGCCGACCGAACGCCGCATGCGGCGGGTCCTCCGCCAGGTGTTCGAACGGGAAGGGATCGAGCCGCCGTTGCCGTTGCGGGTGGTGCCGGCGCCGTCTTCGCCCCCGCCCTCGCCGTCCTCCGGGGTGTGAGCCCTTCGAAACGAGCGGCGGCCCTGGCCCGGATCACCGCCGAGGTCGTCGACTGCCGGCGCTGCCCCCGCCTGGTGGCCTGGCGGGAGGAGGTGGCCGCCAACCCCCGTTCGTCGTACCGGGGAGAGGTCTACTGGGGCCGGCCCGTCACCGGCTTCGGCGATTCCACCGCCCGGGCCGTGGTGGTCGGCCTCGCCCCCGCCGCCCACGGCGGCAACCGCACGGGCCGGATCTTCACCGGTGACCGGTCGGGCGACTGGCTGTTCCGGTCGATGCACCGGGCCGGCTTCGCCAACCAGCCCCACTCGGTCTCGGTCGACGACGGGCTCACGTTGCACGGCGCCTGGGTGACCGCCGCCGTCCGGTGCGCCCCGCCGGCCAACAAGCCCACGCTGGAGGAGCGGGACAACTGCGCCGGCTACCTCGTCCGGGAACTGGCCGTGCTGGAGCCGGCCGTGATCGTCGTGCTCGGCTCTTTCGCCTACGAAGCCGTCTGGCGGGCGTTGCGGGAGGTGGGGATCGAGCTGCCGAAGCCTCGCCCCCGCTTCGGCCACGGTGTCGAGGTCCGGACGGGCGGCACGGACGCCGGACCCGTCATCCTCTGCTCCTTCCACCCCAGCCAACAGAACACCTTCACCGGCAAACTGACCGAGCCGATGCTCGACGGAATCTTTCTCCGGGCCCGCGACCTGTCCGGCCTCTGAGTTGTGAGTGGCCGGCGTTGTCGGCGGCGAGACGCCGGAGGCGGCCCCGGACAGCGGGCGGGGTACCCTTCCGGGTATGGCGAGTGAGCTGAATTTGCGGGGCGTGTACGTGGCGGCGGTCACGCCCTTCGGGCGGGACGGCAGCGTGGCGCTTGATGCCCTGGAAGGGCTGGCGCAGGGGTTCCTCGACGCCGGCGCGGCGGGCATCGTGGCCCTCGGCACCACAGGGGAGTCAGCCGCGCTGGAGAAGGACGAGAAGCAGGCGGTCATCGACGTCTGCGCCCGGGTCTGTGCGGAGCGCAACGCCCAGCTCATCGTCGGCGCGGGCACGAACAACACCGCCGCCTCGGTGGCCGCCGTCCAGGCGCTGGCCGGCACGCCGGCGCTCGTGGCGGCGCTGTCAGTCGTGCCGTACTACGTGCGGCCGTCCGAGGCCGGCATTGTCGAGCACTTCAAGGCGGTGGCCGCCGCCAGTCCCGTCCCCCTCGTCCTCTACAACATCCCCTACCGCACCGGGCGGGCGCTGGGCTCGGCCTCCCTGCTGACCCTGGCCGGAGTGCCCAACATCGCCGGTGTGAAGCAGGCCGTCGGCAGCATCGACCTCGACACGCTCGAGGTGCTGGCCGGTGCCCCGCCGGGCTTCTCCCTCCTCGGCGGCGACGACGCCTACCTGTATCCCACCGTCCTCATGGGCGGGGCCGGCACCATCGCCGCCTCGGCCAACATCGCCACCGAACGGTTCGTGGCCATGATCGACTGCGGCCTCGCCGGGAAACTGGAGGAGGGCCGGGCTCTCTCCGAGGCGCTCCTGCCGTTGGTGAAGCGACTCTTCGCCGAACCGAACCCGTCGGTGATCAAGGGTGTGCTCCACGCCACCGGGAAGATCCCGACCCCCGACCTTCGCCTGCCCATGACCGCCGCCTCGAGCGCCGCCGTCGACGCCGCCCTGACCGCCCTGGAGAAGCTCCCGTGACATTGACCCGCCGCCAGGTCCGCATCCTCCTCGCCGCCGCCGTCTGGACGCTCTACGTCTGGATCAGCCGCATCGTCATCATGGCGGGCGGGGACGAGTCGACCGGCTTCAAGGTCGTCCACGGCCTTCTGGCCTTCGTCTCCATCGGCTTCGCCCTGGCCATCGGCAAGATCGGGCTGGACGCCCGGCGCCGGCTCAAGGGACCGACAGGACCGCCGGAACGAGCACGAGCTGTGGCCGGTTCGACGACGCTTCGCTCGAACTGAAGTCGATTCCGTCGCTGGAGTCGGCGGTGAGTTCGAAGCTCCACAGGCCGTCGCCGGTCACCGCCGCCGACACGTCGTACTCCACCCACTGCCCGTAGGCCACCGAGCCGATGTCGGCGAGCAGAGGGCCGGCCCGGGGCGGCCGGTTGTTCCAGGTCACGGATCTCTCGGACCAGGCCGGGTCACTGAGGTACACCTCGGGTCCGTTGGACGACTTGTCCTTCACGTACAAGCGCAGCGTGGCCTTGGAGACGGCGCCCACCCCGTTGACCGCGAAGCGGACATAGGACGCCGTGGCCGGCGACCCGTCGGCCACCAGTCTCGAGGACGAGCCGAAGTTGTCGTTGGGGTCGTCCGACTCGACGCGGGCATCGGCCTCGGCGGCGACGGTGATCTCGCCGGGGGTTTCGCCGCCGCCGCCGCCTCCACCGCGGTCACAGCTGCCGTGACCGGAGTCACGGAACGACGAACCCTCGATGGGCACGAAGTCGAAGTTGTAGCCGTCGGACCGCAGCGTGAGCTTGAGCACGCCGTACGTCCTGTTGTTGCGGACCTCGCTGTTGGGCTTCGTGGAGTTGAACGAAGCATGACTGCGCCCGCCGGTCCCGACGACGAACTGCCGGATTCCGTTGGCGTCGAGGCGCCCGTCGGCGTCCTGGGGCGCGAACCGCTCGTACACGTGATGATGGCCGCTGAGCACCATCTCGGCGCCGTACTCCTGGAGGGTCTTCCACAGCGCCCTCGTCGCGCTGTTCGAGGAGACGGAGCTGAAGCGGGGGTGATGCCACATGGCGGCGAGACACCGGGCATTGGCCGCCGCCAGGTCGGCCCGCAGCCACCGCTCCTGCGGTGAACCCGAGCCACAACCGCCGACCTCGCCGCAGTTGCTGTTGAGGACCACGATGTGCCACGCCCCGACGTCGTAGCTGTACCAGCCCTCGTCCGGGTCCCCGGCCGCGGCGCCGAAGTAGTCGAAGTAGGGCGCGGCGTCGTCGGTGTCGTACTCGTTGTCGCCGACGACCGGGTGGGTCCGGTCGGCGAACCTCCCCCACGTCGGGTGGTAACAGTCGGCGAACTGCCGGGCGGTCCCGGCGGCGTAGGCGTTGTCGCCCAGCGTGAAGGGGATGCCTCCGCTCTTCTCCACGAGCTCCGCCGTCCGGGAGTCGTTGCTGTTTCCGCAGTAGGCGATGTCGCCGGCGCCGACGAGCACGGGATCGGCCGCCCGGGCCGTCGGCATGGCCTGGGGCAGGCCGGCGACGACCAAAGCAACGAGCACACCGATGAACCAGCGTCGGCCCACGCCAGGACTCCTGATCGGAAGAATTGCGGCACCTGCAGGACCTTATTTGGCCACTGTGAGTGGTTTTTCCTGCCCGGGCGCTCCTGTCCGGCGTGTGTGCTGTGCTCAGCTCGGGACGGTTACGGCCGTCGTGAGCAGGTCGTCCTGCTCCCGGTCGTGGACCGACTGGCTCCCGGTGGCGGGGCTGCCGCTCTCCTCCCGGGCCACGGGCGTGACCGCCACGTCGGGCCCGAGCGTCCGGCGGATCTGGCTCTGGATGAAGCTCCAGGCCCCCATGTTCTCCGGCTCCTCCTGGGCCCACACCAGCTCCGCGCCGGGGTAGGCCTCGAGCGCCGTCTTCAGGTCGGCGGCGGGGAACGGGTAGAGCTGGTCGAGCCGGAGCACCGCCACGGGCGCGCTCACCTTGTTGCGCCGCTCGATCAGCTCATGGCCGACCTTCCCGGTGCAGAGCACCACCCGGCGCATCGATTCCGCTGCCGGCGCCTCCCGGTCACCCAACACCGGAGTGAAGCGGCCGTCGGTCAGCTCGCTCACCGCCGAGCGCGACGCCGGCATCCGCAGATACCGCTTGGGGGTCATGACCACCAGCGGCTTGCGGGGCCGGGCCAGGGCCTGGGCCCGCAGCAGGTGGAAGTAGTTGGCCGCCGTGGTCGGGTAGGCGACGCGCAGGTTGTCCTCGGCGCACAGCGAGAGGAACCGCTCCAGGCGGGCGCTGGAGTGTTCCGGGCCCTGCCCCTCGAAGGCGTGGGGAAGGAGCAGCACCAGCCCGCTCTCCTGCCCCCACTTGTCCTCCGCAGCGGTGATGAACTGGTCGATGATGATCTGGCCGCCGTTGACGAAGTCCCCGAACTGCGCCTCCCACAGCACCAGCGCCTCGGGGTGGGCCACCGAGTAGCCGTAGTCGAAGCCGAGGGCGGCGTACTCCGACAGCAGCGAGTCGTAGATCCGGAACGGCGCCTGGCCCCGGCCCAGCACCGCCAACGGGACGTGCTCGGCCTCGGTCTTGAAGTCGACGAGGACGGCGTGCCGTTGCGAGAACGTGCCCCGGCGGGAGTCCTGCCCGGCCAGGCGGACGGGCGTCCCGTCGAGCAGCAGCGTTCCGAAGGCCAGCGACTCGGCCAGCGCCCAGTCCACCGTGCCGGCCTCGAACTGCGTCCGGCGGTTCTGGATCTGCTTCACCAGCTTGGGATGGATGGTGAACCCGTCCGGTGTGCCGGTGAGCGCCTCGATGACCGTCTCCAGCCGGTCGCGGGGAGTGGCGGTGTCGACCGTCGGGCGGTCGTCCCGGGCCCACTCGTCGACGGTCGGCGGCGGAACCGGGTCGGCGGCCGGCGGCTCCGACTGGCGGGTCTCGGCGAAGGCGCCTTCCAGGCGGGCCTGGAAGTCGTGCAGCGCCGCTTCCGCTTCCTCCAGCGTGATGTCGCCCCGGTTGATGAGCGACTCGGTGTAGAGCTTGCGGACCGAGCGCCGGGCCTCGATGAGGGCGTACATCCTGGGCTGGGTGTAGGCCGGCTCGTCGGCCTCGTTGTGGCCGTGGCGGCGGTAGCAGACCATGTCGATGACGACGTCCCGGGCGAAGCGGGCCCGGTAGGCGAAGGCCAGGCGGGCCACCCGCACGCAGGCCTCGGGGTCGTCGCCGTTCACGTGGAAGATCGGCGCCTGCACCATCTTGGCCACGTCGGTGGCGTACAGCGACGAGCGGCCCCGCTCGGCGGCGGTGGTGAAACCGACCTGGTTGTTGACAACGATGTGGACGGTGCCGCCCACCCGGTAGCCCGGTAGCTGCGACAGGTTGAACGTCTCGGCCACCACGCCCTGGCCGGCGAAGGCGGCGTCGCCGTGGATCAGCACGGCCAGCGTCGAGTTGTGGGCGGTGTCGTTGCGCCGGTCCTGCTTGGCCCGGGTCATCCCCTCGACCACCGGATCGACCGCCTCCAGGTGGCTGGGGTTCGACGCCAGCGTCAGGTCGAGCATGCGGGAGTCGGGGCTGCGGTGCACCCCCGTCGCCCCCAGGTGGTACTTCACGTCGCCCGAGCCCTGGGCCGAGGCGGGGTCGAGGTTCCCCTCGAACTCCCGGAAGATCTGGCTGTAGGACTTGCCCACGATGTTGGCCAGGACGTTGAGCCGGCCGCGGTGGGCCATGCCCAGCACCGCCTCGTCCATGCCGGCCGCGGTGGCCTCGTTGAGGATGGCGTCGAGCATGGGGATGAGACTCTCGGCCCCTTCGAGCCCGAAGCGCTTGTGGCCCAGGTACTTCGTGTGCAGGAACCGCTCGAAGGCCTCGGCGGCGTTGAGCCGCTCGAGGATGCGGCGCTTGTCGGGGAGGGGGACGTCGACCCGGGCGCCCTCGACCTGCTGCTGGATCCACTCCTTCTGCTCCGGGTCCTGGATGTGCATGTACTCGATCCCGACGGTGCGGGAGTAGGCGTCGCGCAGCACGCCCAGGATGTCGACCAGCTTCATCGTCTTGGAGCCGGCCAGCCCGCCGGTGGCGAAGCTCCGCTCCAGGTCCCAGATCGTGAGGCCGTAGTAGATCGGGTCGAGCTCGACCGGCGTGTGGGCCGCCTTGCGGCCCAACGGGTCGAGATCGGCGATCAGGTGACCGCGGACCCGGTAGATGTTGATGAGCTGCAGGACGCGGGCCTGCTTGTCGACCTCGTCCTCGGCGTCGTGGTCGGGGCTGCTGTCCCGCTTCCACCGGGCCGGTTCGTAGGGGACCCGGAGGCTGGCGAACACCTCGTCGTAGAAGCCCTCCGCCCCCAGCAGGAACTGGTGCACCCACTTGAGGAACTCACCCGACTCGGCGCCCTGGATGATGCGGTGGTCGTAGGTCGAGGTGAGGGTGACGACCTTGCCGAGGCCGAGGCGGGCCAAGGTGCGGGGGTCGGCTCCCTGGTACTCGGCGGGGTAGTCGATCGTGCCGACACCGATGATCGCCCCCTGCCCGGGCATGAGGCGGGGGACGGAGTGGACGGTGCCGATCGTGCCGGGGTTCGTCAGCGTCACCGTCGTGCCGGCGAAATCGTCGGCGCCGATCTTGCCGCTGCGGACCCGGCGGATGATGTCCTCGTAGGCGGCGAAGTAACCGTCGAAGTCGAGTGTGTCGGCGGCCTTGATGTTCGGGACGAGGAGGCTGTGCGACCCGTCGGCCCGCGTCACGTCGACGGCCAGCCCGAGGTTCACGTGGGAATGGCGGATGACGCCCGGCTTCCCGTCCACCTCGGTGTAGCTGGAGTTCATCACCGGCATCCGCTGCAGGCCCTTGACCACGGCCCAGCCGATGAGATGGGTGAAGCTGATCTTGCCCTGCCGCTGGACCCGGACCAGGTAGTTGTTGGCCACCCGCCGGTTGACCTCCAGCAGCCCGGCGGGGATGACGCGGGCCGACGTCGCCGTCGGCACGGTGAGGCTGGCCTGCATGTTCTTGACGATCATCGCCGCCGCGCCCTTGAGCGGCGTGGCCCCGTCGGGAGCCGGCGCCGGAGGAGGCGGAGCTTCGGGCTTCGGCCCTTCGACCGGAGGCGGTTCGGCTACCGCCGTTTCCGCCGCCGTTTCGCCGTTGCCGGCCGGAGCCTTCGGCAGCCGCGGCTTGTAGTCGGCGAAGAAGTCCTGCCAGCTCTCGGCGACCGAGTTCGGATCCTCCAGCCACTGCCGGTAGATCTCCTCGACCAGACCCACGTTGGGACCGAAGTCCTCGATCCGCCCGACGGGAGGGGCGTCGTCTGCAGGCATGTCGTCAGCTCCTCAACAGCTCGGCCACCTGGAAGGCGAGGTCGAGCGACTGGCGGGCGTTCAGGCGCGGGTCGCACATCGTCTCGTAGCGCTGCACGAGGTGGTCGGAGCGCAGATCGCCCGACCCGCCGAGGCACTCCGTCACGTCGTCGCCGGTGAGCTCCACATGGATCCCTCCCGGCCACGACCCTTCCGCCCGGTGGACGGCGAAGTAGCCCCGGATCTCTTCCATCACGTCTTCGAAGTGCCGGGTCTTGTAGCCGTTGGGACTGGTGAACGTGTTGCCGTGCATGGGATCGCAGGCCCACACGACGGGGTGCCCGGCGCCCCGAACCGCCCGCACCAGCGGCGGCAGCGCGTCCCGCACGTGCTTCGCGCCCATGCGGGCGATCAGCACCAACCGGCCCGGCCGGCGGTCGGGGTCGAGGCGGGCGCACAGCGCCACGGTCTCCTCCACCGTGGCCGCCGGCCCGAGCTTCACCCCCACCGGATTGTGGATGCCCGACAGGAACTCGATGTGGGCTCCCTCGAGGTCCCGCGTCCGCTCCCCGGCCCACAGCAGGTGCGCCGAGCAGTCGTACCAGTCGCCGGTCAGGCTGTCCTGGCGGGTGAGGGCCTCCTCCCAGCCGAGCAGCAGTGCCTCGTGGGAGGTCCAGAAGTCGACCGAGTGGAGCGCGGACTCCTTGCCGAGGTCGATGCCGCAGGCGGCCATGAACCGCAGCGCCCGGTCGATCTCGTTGGCCAGCAACTCGTAGTTGAGCCCCTCGGGACTGGCGGCCACGAACTCCTGGTTCCAGGCGTGGACCTGGGTCAGGTCGGCGAAACCGCCCTTGGTGAAGGCCCGCAGCAGGTTCAGCGCCGCGGCCGACTGGTGGTAGGCGTCGACGAGGCGGTTGGGGTCGGCCTGGCGGGCCTCGGCCGAGAAGCCCGGGTCGTTGACGATGTGGCCCCGGAACGAAGGCAGCTCCACGCCGTCGCGTGTCTCGGTGGCCGACGAGCGGGGCTTGGCGAACTGGCCGGCGATCCGGCCGACCTTCACCACCGGCACGCCGGCGCCGTAGGTCATCACCACCGCCATCTGCAGGATCACGCGCAGCTTGTCGCGGATGGCGTTGGCCGAGAAGTCGAACGACTCGGCGCAGTCACCGGCCTGGAGCAGCACCGCCCGGCCGTCGGCCACCGTGGCCAGCGAATCCCGCAGGGCCCGCGCCTCGCCGGCGAAGACCAGGGGCGGAAGCCGGCGCAGCCGCTCCAGGGCGCGCTCGAGCGCATCGGGGTCGGGCCAGTCCGGTTGCTGGGCGGCGGGCCGGGCGCGCCACGAGCCGGGAGACCACGCTGCCCGGTCGCCGGTGGCCAGTTCGAGCTCGTCCAAGCGGTGCTCCGTGATGCGTTCGCGGCTAGAGGTAGCCCGTGGGGCTCATACCCGGTCCCTGGGCGTTGGGACCCGAGGGGAGCGCCCGGCGGCGCATCTGCTCCAGCTGCTGCTGGGCCATCATCTGCTGGGTCATCATCGTGGCCTGGATGCCGTGGAACAGGCCTTCGAGCCAGCCGACCAGCTGGGCCTGGGCGATGCGCAGCTCCGAGTCGCTCGGGGTCCCCTCGTCGAACGGCAGCATCACCTCGCCGAGCTCCTCCTTGAGGTCCTCGGAGAGGACCTCGGACAGCTCGGCCAGCGAGCGTTCGTGGATCTGCCGCAGGCGTTGCCGCCCGGCGTCGTCGAGCGACGCCTGGCGCACCTCGTCGAGCATGCTCTTCACCATGGTGGCGATGCGGATCAGCTTCGAAGGCTGCGACACCGTTTCGCGGTCGGGGCCCTCGTCGCCGTCGTCCTGCGGCTGCCCACCGTCGGGAGGGAGCACCTCGACGTCGGACGGGGCAGAGGTGGAATCGGTCACTGGATTGCTCCCTGCTTCGTTCTCCGCTTCGTTCTCCGCGGCTGCCGGGTTCGAATTCCCGTGTTCGAATTCAGAGCATAGGCGGGCCCACTCCGGGCTCCGGCCTCGAGTTGCCGCGCTGAGTTGCAACTGCAATCAACTGCGACAACTGCTAGCCTGGGGAGATGGCCGGAGCCGGGCGGAGCGACGTCGTCGAACAGATCCTGGGGCGCTTCGTCGCCGCCGGCGGGCGCCGCACGGCCAGCCGCCAGGCGATCATCGAAGCGGTGGTCGGCACCGGCGGCCACATGACGGCGGAGCAGATCGCCTCGACCGTCCAGGCCCGCTTCCCGTCGGTGAACCTGTCGACCGTGTACCGCACCCTCGACGCCCTGGAGGAACTGCGGGTGGTCGACCACGTCCACCTCGGCCACGGCCGGGCCGTGTACCACCTCACCGACGAAACGCATCAGCACCTCTTCTGCGAGCAGTGCGAGTGGGTTCAGGAGCTGCCGATCGCCAAGCTGCGGCCCCTGTTCGGCATGCTGGAGAAGGAGTACGGGTTCCAGCTCGACCGCCGCCACTTCGCCATCGTCGGCCGCTGCTCGAACTGCGCTGCAGCGGGCTGACGCCCGGCATAGAACAGCGCCAGGCCGGGTCGTGACGGCTTGTCCCCGGTCGCCACGGAGGCCGCGGCCTGGCGCTACGCCGGGTCTCTTCCCCGGGAGTCAGCCGCCAAACCAATTTTTTCCGATCGGTGCGTTTCGCACGCGGAGTGGCCGGAAGCGGGCGCAAACCGGCGCTCCGGGAGGCATGATGCCTCTATGGCTGTGCGCATCCTGACCGTGGAGGACGACGAGCGGATCCAGGCGGCCATGCGGATGGCCCTCGAGGACGAGGGTTACACCGTGGTGGAGGCCGCCAGCGGGGAGGAGGGGCTCGAGCTCTTCTCCCGCCGCCCGGCCGATGTCGTCCTCATCGACCTGATGCTGCCGGGGATCGACGGCTTCGAGGTCTGCCGGTCGATCCGGCGCTCGAGCGACGTGCCGATCGTCATGGTGACCGCCCGGTCCGACACCCACGACGTGGTGGCCGGGCTCGAGGCGGGCGCCGACGACTACGTCACGAAGCCGTTCGTGCCCAAGGAGCTCGCCGCCCGCATCCGGGCCCTGCTCCGGCGGGCCCGGTCCACCGACTCCAGCCCGTCCTCCATGGTCTTCGGCGACCTCGAGATCCGGCCCGAGGCCGGCGAGGTCCTCGTCGGCGGCAATCTCATCCCCCTCACCAAGACCGAGTTCCGCCTGCTGTGCGAGCTGGCCGGGAGCCCCGGCCGGGTGTTCTCCCGGGAGCAGCTCCTGGAGCGGGTCTGGGGCTACGACTACTTCGGGGACGGACGCCTCGTCGACGTCCACGTCCGCCGCCTGCGGACGAAGGTCGAGGCCGACCCGGCCCACCCCCGCTACGTCGTCACGTCCCGCGGCCTCGGCTACAAGCTTCAGACGTAGGTCCCGAGGTCCGGAGGCCGCCGTGCGGTCGGTGCGGAAGCTCCAGCGGCCGGATCTGGGCCTGCGGACGAGGGTCACCCTGGCCTTCGCCGGCGGTGCCTTCCTGCTGTCGGCCGCCCTCTCCGGCGTGAGCTACGGGCTCGTGCGCAACTACCTCGTCGACCAGACCCAGACGGCGGCCTTCCGGGAGGCGTTCGTGAACGCCGGCGTGGCCCGTGACGGGTTGCGCCAGGCGTCGGCCAACGACCCGGGCCGCATCCCCCGGATCCTCGCCTCCCTCCAGGATCCCGACAACAGCCCGTCGCTGGTCTTCTACGACGCCAACTGGTTTCCGTCGAAGGTCGGCATCGCCCGGGAGAGCCTGCCGCAGGCCTTCCGCCAGGCGGTCAACTCCGGGCGCCCCTCCCGCCAGGCCTACCGGCTCGAGGGCCAGACGGTCCTGGCCGTCGGCCTGCCGCTGCCCGGCGTGGAGGCGTCCTACTTCGAGCTGTTCAGCCTCGACCAGCTCAACCGGACGCTCCGGTTCCTCGGCTTCGCCCTCCTCGGCGTCGGCCTGGCCACCACCGTGGCCGGGGCGGCGGTCGGCCGGTGGGCCAGCGCCCGGGTGCTGCGCCCGGTGTCCGAGGTGGCGGAGGCGGCGGCGGCGGTGGCCGGCGGGCGGCTCGAGACCCGCCTCCCCGACATCGACGACGCCGACCTGGCCACGCTGACCTCATCGTTCAACTCGATGGCCGACGCTCTCCAGACCCGCATCGAGCGGGACGCCCGCTTCGCCTCCGACGTCAGCCACGAGCTCCGCTCTCCGCTCACCACGCTGGCCACCACCGTTCAGGTGCTGGCCTCCCGGCGGGAGGAGCTGCCGGAGCGGTCCCGGGCGGCCCTCGACCTGCTGACCGCCGACGTGGAGCGGTTCCAGCGGCTGGTGGAGGACCTGCTGGAGATCTCCCGCTACGACGCCGGCGTGGCCGACCTGCACCTGGAGGACGTTCACCTGGCCGAGCTCGTCACCCGGGCCGTGGCGTCGGCCGGAGGTCCGGCCGTGGAGCTCGGCCCCGGGGCGGCGGCCGACGGGCTGGCGGTCCAGGCCGACAAGCGGCGGATGGAACAGGTCATCAAGAACCTGGTGGAGAACGCCGCCCGCTACGGCGGGGGCGCCACCCGGGTGATCGTCGACGCCGGCCACCACGTCGCCCGGGTGGCGGTCGACGACGAGGGCCCGGGGGTGGCGCCCGAGGAGCGGGAGGCGATCTTCGAGCGGTTCTTCCGGGGGTCGGCGTCCGGGCAGCGCCGGGGCGGCGGGCAGGGGTCGGGCCTCGGCCTGTCGCTGGTCACGGAGCACGTCCGCCTGCATGGAGGAAGGGTCTGGGTGGAGGACAACCCCGTCGGGAAGGGCGCCCGGTTCATCGTCGAGATCCCGCTGGCGAGGCCGGCATGAGCCGGGTACGGGCGGCCCTCGCCCTCGTCGGGGCCCTGGTCCTGGCCGCCGGCTGCTCCGCGCCCGTCGATTCGGGGCCCAAGACGATCCGGGCGGCCAGCATCCCGCCCGGGCTGCGGGCGCAGACGTCGTCGACCACCACGACGACGGTTCCGCCGGGCGCCTCCGAGGAGGTGACGGTGTACTTCATCTCCGTCCCCGAGGGGCGGCTGCAGCCGGTCAAGCGGCGGGTGAGCTCGCCGGTGAACCCCGAGAAGGTCCTCCAGAAGCTCTTCGCCGGCCCGACCGATGCCGAAGGGCTGAGCGGTCTACGGACGGCCATCAACGGCGATACGACGATTCTCCACGCCGATGTGGAGAAGACGATCCTCACCGTCGACACTTCGAAGAACTTCGCCTTCGGCCAGGTGCCGGACCAGATCGCCGCCTATGCCCAGGTGGTGTTCACGGCCGTCGAACTGCCCAATGTGAACGGGGTGCAGTTCGCCCAGAACGGGCGGCGGATCGCCGTCTATGCCGGCGACGGCAGCTCGCAGTTCGCGCCACTGGGCAAGGCCTCCTACGCCGAGCTGACCCCACGCTGAGCGGGAGAAACCGGGCAAAGATCGCACCCTACGGTGTCGTAAGGTGCCAAAACGGACGCCTCGGGACTAATGTCTCGAACTGGCATCTGATCGGCCCGTCGCACGCCGAATCGTCATCCAACCGCAACTTGGGCGCGCCCCAAACGTCGCTTCTACCAGCGATGATGACTGCGGACCGTGCTGAGCGCACCACACGTCGCCGCTGCTGTCAGACGCCTCGGCCCCCCGACCCAGGTGGGTTCGCAGACCCGGACTCGAAAGAGAGAGGCCCTGTGGTGCTCCACGACAACGACATCGCCGCCCGGACGGCAGAGCGTCCCCCCAGCGTGGAGACTGCTATTCCTTCGGGGGACACCCCCGAACCCCCGGGCCGGGTGCTTGAGTCGTGTCACAGCCTGTGGATCTTCGAGCCGGCCCGGAGCCGCTTCCGCCGGGTTCCCCGGGGCACCCGGCTCGACATGCCGCCGCAGGAGCACGAGTGGACCCCGTACTACCGGCTGGAGCTCGACGCCTCGTCCGGTGCCTTCTCCGTCGGGCTCAACCCTGACGACACCCGCGTCCTGCGGTCCTGGCTCCATGCCGACCCCTGCCGCCACTGCTCGAGCGACCAGACCAGCGAACTGTCGATCGAAGCGCTGCGCCGCACACTCGACAGCGCCGGAGGCGCCGCCTAAGCCGGGTGTCGCCACCCTCTCGGCCCGTCCCTTTACCCTGGGGGCGGGATGCGAACGATGCCGCGCCGAGCCGAGATTCCGGACCTGCTCGAACCTGAGCCGCCCGCGCCCCGGCGGCGGCGCTGGGGCTGGTGGCTGCTGGCCGGCGTGATCCTCGTCGGCGCCGCCGTCGGCGTGGCCATCAGCACCGACGACAGCCTCGGGAAGGTGCCGGGCACGATCAAGCTCACCGGCGAGGCCCGGAAGTTCACCCTCGAAGACGTGAGGGTCGGCCGCCCGCCGGTGTCGCTGGAGGCGCTGCGGGGCAAGCCCGTCGTCCTCAACTTCTTCGCTTCCTGGTGCGGGCCCTGCATCCGGGAGATGCCGGCCCTCCAGGCCATGTCGGAGCGCTACCGGGGCCGGGTCCACTTCGTCGGTGTCACCTTCAACGACCGGCGGGAGGCGGCCAAGGGCGTCCTGGACCGGACGCGGGTGAGCTATCCGGCCGCCTTCGACCCTTCCAGCGACCTCGCCGTCGACTACGCAGTGCGGGTGATGCCGACGACGTTCTTCATCGACGCCGACGGCAAACTCGTCGAGCGCAAGGACGGCGAGATCTCCGAGGTGCAGCTCGGCAAGGTGATCGAGCGCCTCTTCGGGGCGTCCTAGGCCTTCATCGGCGGGAGCTTCTGGAGCCAGGCCTCGACGTCGCTGCGGGAGGCGATGTTGTCGAAGCGGGCCGCCACCTTCCCGTCGGCGCCGATCAGGAACACCCACGGCTCGTTGATGGTGTTGGGGTCCCGGGCGATCCATTCCTTGGCCGCGTCGTTGAGCTGCTGGGCCTTGTAGTCCTTCCAGACCTCGATGTGGATGAACCGCGCCCGGTTGGAGTAGGTCTTGGCCAGATCGGCCACGACGTCCGTGACCGGCCCGCAGAACTGGCTGACGCAGTAGGTCGGGGTGGAGACCACGAGGACCACCGGCCGCTTCTCGGCCAGTGCCTGCGCCACCGTCGTCTGGTGGAGCTCAGGGTCGGGAACCGGAGTGCTCGCCGAGGCACGGGAGTCGATGGCCTCGGGGGCCGCCCCGGGGGTCGAGACGGTGAGGTTCTGGCTCGCCGGGGCCGGGTCGCCGACGAACGGCACGGTGTGCTGAGGGAGCACCTTGAAGCACTTCTTGACTTCCTGGGGCCCGCCGAGATCGACCAGGGCCGCCACGCCCCAGAACCCCGGTCGGTCGAAGGCGACATCGGCGGTGTAGACCCCGCGCTCGTGGGTCGGCAGGTAGACCGGCTTCGAGCTGTCGCCCGGCGGGGCCGGTGAGCCGGGGAGGGGCAGATAGCCGGCCGTCACATTGGCCGGCCCGGGCTGGCTCTGAGCGGCGCAGTCCTGACCGAGGAAGAAGAAGTTGAAGCGGGCGGTTCCGTAGCCGATCGGGCCCTTGGCCTGGTTGAACATGCCGAACATGAACCGGGCGGGCGGGCCCACCGCCAGGTCGTAGCTGGCCACCGACCCGTCGACCTTGTCCGGTCCGGCACTGGTGTCGGTGGCGGCGGAGGTGTCGGTGGTTCCGGCCTCCTTGTTGTCGTCCCCGCCGCCGCAGGCGGAGAGCGACAGGCCGGCGGCCAGGGCGAAGGCGACGGCGGCGGCGACGGTCCGGCGGGGGGTGGGGGACGGGCTGCGGCGCATAGGGCTCCTCGTCAAAGCGGCGGTGTCACGACCCCGGCGGGCAGGCGCCGGCGGTCACGTTGAAGCGGGCCAGGCTGGAGACGGTCACCTCGTGGAGGTGCCGGAGGTCGGTGGCGACCTGGGCGCCGGCCGCCGAGCGGGAGAAGTCGCCCTCGACCTTCTGCTTGGCCTCCAGCAGGACGGCGGCAGCGGCCCGGTCGATCTGCTCGAGGCCCCGGGCGATCAGGTGGAGCCCGTCGTGCGACCGGCCGTTGAACGTCTTCTCGGCCGCTTCGACGTCGGTCGGCGCCTGGGCGGCGGACTCGCACAGCCCGGCGGCCACGGTCAGCAGCCGGGCGACGGGGACCGTCTCGCCGGCCATCGTCACCGACCCGGCGGCCGTGGAGGTGGTGGCCGTCGTGGCCGTCGTGTCGGGAACGGACGACGTCGTGACCGGCGCGGCGGCCGTGGTGGAGGTCGCTGACTCGTCGGACTTGTCATCCGAGCCGCAGGCGGGTCCGGCCAGCGCCACGGCGGCCGCCAACAGGGCGGTCAGGGGGAGGGAACGACGCATAGTCCTGCCCATGCTAGGGACGAAAGCCGCTCCCGCCCGATCGCCAGGCCCGTTCACGCCCGGGGGCCGGGCCGGGCGCTAAACCGGGCGCCGTGCCCTCGTCGCCGATCGTGCTGGCCATCGATGCCGGATCCACCACCGCCAAGGCGCAGTTCTTCGACGCCTCCGGCCGGGCGCGCGGGCCGGCTGTGCGGAGTCCGGTGCCCATCGGGGCCGACGGGACGGCCGATCCCGGCGGGTTCGTGGCGGCGGTGGACGCGGCCGTCGACGAGGCCCTGCGGCGGTGGACCGATCCCGTCGACGCAGTGGCGCTGAGCTGCGCCTGGCATGGCCTCGTCGGGCTCGGCCCCGACGGTGAGCCGACCACACCGCTGTCGACGTGGTCGGCCACGGGTCCGGCGGTGCTGGCCGGCGCGACGGAGCTGCGCCGGCGACTGGAGGCGGGCGATCCCGAGGCGGTCCGGCGCCGGACGGGCGCCCCCGTCCACCCGTCGCTGCCCCCCGCCCGGCTCCTGGCCGAGGGCATCCGGGATCCGGCGGCGTTCGGGGCGACCGCCCGCTGGTGCTCGATCGGGGAGCTGCTCGAGACCCGGTGGCTGGCCGAGGCCCCCGGGCCGTCGTCGTCGATGGCCTCGGGCACCGGGCTGTTCGACCAGGAAGCCGCTGCCTGGGACGTCGACGTCCTTCAGGCCACCAGTCTGCGCCCCGAGACCCTGGCCGCCGTCGACGACACGCCCCGCCGAGGTCTCAGCCCGGGGTACCGCTCCCG
This sequence comes from Actinomycetota bacterium, assembly GCA_040756995.1. Classification (GTDB taxonomy): domain Bacteria; phylum Actinomycetota; class Acidimicrobiia; order IMCC26256; family BP-133; genus BP-133. Next base: position 73,502 of record JBFLYK010000032.1, read on the forward strand.
CTGGCCGGCCCTGGCCGGCGCCGTCTGGTGGCCGGCGCTCGGCGACGGTGCCTGCGCGCTGGTCGGAACGGGCTGCGACGGGGATGGGCGCGGGCGGCGGGCGGCCTTGACGGTCGGGACCAGCGCCGCCGTCCGGGTCCTGGCCGGCCCGGCGGAGCGGGCGGCCCGGCCGGCCGGGCTCTTCGCCTACCTGCTCGAGCCGGAACGGGTGGTCCTGGGGGCCGCCCGGTCCAACGCCGGGAATCTCGTCCCCTGGCTGACGTCGGTCCTGCGCCTCGACCACGACCTGCTGTCCGAGGTGCTCGCCCGGACGCCCGGACGCCACGGCCTGCGGGCCGATCCCGCTCTGGCCGGCGAGCGCAGTCCCGACTGGCCGCTCATCGCCTCCGGGTCGGTGGCCGGCCTGCACCCGGGCACGACGGCGGTCGACATCGCCCAGGCCTTCCTGGAGGCCGCGGCCTGCGGCCTGGCCGACGCCATCGACCTGCTCGAGGGCGCCGTCGACACCTTCGGGCGGCCGCTGCTGCTGGTCGGGTCCGGGCGGGCGCTGGTCTCCTCTCCGGCCTGGCAGCAGCTCCTCGCCGACGCCACCGGGCGGTCCATCATCCCCTCCCGGGTCGAGGAGGCGTCGGCCCGCGGCGCCGCAGTCGCCGCTCTCGACGGGCTCGGCTGGCGGGAACCGGCGTCCGGTGCCGACCTCGACGGCGAGGCGGTTCTGCCCGACCCCGAGCGGGCGGCGGCCTTCGCCGGTCTCCGGGGCGCCGGGGCGGCCGGCAGCCGGTCGCAGTGAAAGGGACGAACCACCCGGAACGAGGCCGGCGAGGATTACCGGCCGGGGAGTGGGGCACGTTCCCTGTATGGCCGGGCGCACGGTGACGACCCGACACGATGACTACGGCCCGCCGGCCGAGGACGGCCTCACCGCCGCCCACGTGCTGGTCTGCGAGGCGCCGGTGGTGGCGGCCGAATGGCGGGAGCTGTGCCGGTGGGATCCCGAACTGGAGCCGGAGGTCGTCACACCTCCCGTGGAACCGGTGATCGAGGCGGTGGCCTCGGCCCTCAACCGGCCGCAGCCGCTCGGCTGGGGGGCCGACGACGAGGTCGTGGAAGCCGTCGACGCCTTCACCGAGCAGGCCGGTCCGGCCGCCATCGAGGAGCTGGTCTGCCTCCGGGAGGCGCTCACCCGCCGGCTCCAGGGCCGGGTCCCGCCGACCGAGGCGGCCGAGACCTGGGCCCGCCTCCAGATGACCATCGACCGGGCGATCTCGACGGCCGCCCGCCGGGCGTTCTCGCAGCTGGAGCGGGCAGCCTGTTTCGACGCCCTGACCGGCGTTCTGAACCGGCGGTCGTTCCAGATCGACGTCTCCCGGGAGCTCGGCCGGGTGGCCCGCCACGGAGGGCGGTTCAGCCTCGTGATGATCGACGTCGACGGCCTCAAGGCGATCAACGACACGCTGGGCCACAACGCCGGAGACGCCCGCCTCCAGTCGCTGGGGACGGCGCTGCGGGGTGACACCCGCCGGGAGGACACCGCCTACCGGCTCGGCGGTGACGAGTTCGCCGTGCTGCTGCCGGGCGCATCGCGGGAGCAGGCGGCCCGGGTCATGGTCCGGGTGGCCGAGACCGCCCGGCCCACCCGGTTCACGTGGGGAACGGCGGCGTGCCCGTCCGACGGCCACACCGTCGAGGACCTCGTCGCCGCCGCCGACGCCCGCCTCTACCGCCGGCGGGCCCGGACGCGGCCCGGGCGGGCCGGCTGACCCGCACCCGCTGGCCCTAAAGCAGCGACGGCTGCTCCGGCCCCGGGCGGGTCAGCGGTTCGGCGACCATTGCCGGCGACTCGCTGACCAGTCGACCCACCGGCACCGGCTCGCCGGTCAGCCAGGGACCGATCAGGTCACCCGGGAGGATGACGGGCATCCGTTCGTGGAACGGCGCGACGACGTCGTCGGCCGGCCGGGTCAGCATCGTGGCCCGGCGGGGCGGCCCGCCGCCCGGCAGGGCACCGAGCCGGTACAGGCCGGCGACCGCCAGCGTGCGGCCGGCGGCGTCGAAGAACCACGCCCGTCCTTCGACGAAGCGGGCCAGGGGCAGCACCAGGCGGGCGGAGGCGTACGCCTCGCGCCACGCCGGGCGCTCGGCCGCCGTTTCGAGCCGGGCGTTGTGGCCGGTGCCGTCGTCGAAGAAGGCCCACGAGAACGACGAGACGACCCGCTCGCCCTTGTGGAGCACCAGCCCCGGTACAACGGACTTCGGGAACGCCTCCTCGGCGAGGGCGGCGTGGACCACGTCCCCGATCCGGGCGGGGCCGAACTCCTCGATGATCTCCGGTACCCGCCGGAACTGCGACCGCCCGCACATGCGGTCGATTGTGGCGGAGCTACGCCGCCTCGGCCTGGCTCGGCCCAGCGTCTTCCAACGCCGCGTCTTCCAACGCCCAGCCGAGCACCTGGCCGATGTCCTCGGCGAGGTGGAAGGTCATCGCCTCCCGCACCGCCTCGGGCACGTCGTCGAGGTCAGGGCCGTTGCGGGCCGGGAGGATCACCGTGGTGAGCCCGGCCCGGTGGGCGGCCAGCACCTTCTGCTTCACACCGCCGATCGGCAGCACCCGGCCCGACAGCGTGACCTCGCCGGTCATGCCGACCGTCGAGCGGACCGGCCGCCCGGTGAGCAGGCTCACCAGCGCGGTGGTCATGGTCACGCCGGCCGACGGGCCGTCCTTGGGCACCGCCCCGGCCGGGACGTGCAGGTGGAACCGCTTCTTGTCGAACGCCCCGTCCGGCAGGTCGAGGGCGTCGGCGTGCGACCGCACGTAGGAGAGGGCGATCTCCGCCGACTCCTTCATCACGTCGCCCAGCTGGCCCGTGATGGCGAGGCCGCCGCCGCTCTCGGTCGGCATGGCCGTCGCCTCCACGAACAGCACGTCACCCCCGGCGCCGGTCACGGCCAGGCCGGTCGCCACCCCGGGGACGCCGGTGCGGTCGGCCGCCTCGTCGTAGTACTTCGGCCGGCCGAGCGACTTGGCCACGTCGTCGACGTCGATGACCAGCGGGGTCTCCACCCCGCCGGCGGCGATCCGGGTGGCGGCCTTGCGCAGCAGGCGCCCGAGCTCCCGCTCGAGCCCCCGCACGCCCGCCTCCCGGGTGTAGCCGGTCACGACCTGGCGGACGGCGGCGTCGGTCACCTCCACCTCGCCGGGCTCGAGCCCGTTGCGCTCCCGCTGCCGGGGCAGCAGGTGGCCGAGGGCGATCGTCACCTTCTCGTCCTCCGTGTAGCCGTCGAGCCGGAGCAGCTCCATCCGGTCGAGCAGCGGGCCGGGAATGGTCTCGAGCACGTTGGCCGTGGCCAGGAACAGCACGTCCGACAGGTCGAGGTCGACCTCGGCGTAGTGGTCCCGGAAGGTGTGGTTCTGGGCCGGGTCGAGCACCTCGAGGAGGGCCGACGTCGGGTCGCCCCGCCAGTCGGAGCCGAGCTTGTCGACTTCGTCCAGCAGTAGGACGGGGTTCATCGTCCCCGCCTCCTTCAGCGCCCGCACGATCCGGCCCGGCTGGGCGCCGACGTACGTGCGGCGGTGGCCCCGGATCTCGGCCTCGTCCCGCACGCCGCCCAGGGCCACCCGGACGAACTGGCGGCCGAGGGAGCGGGCCACCGACTCGCCGAGCGAGGTCTTGCCGACACCGGGCGGGCCGACCAGCACGAGGATGGCGCCGGAGCCGCCCCGGGCCGGGACCGGCTCGTCAGCCGCCGGCGTCTGGTCGAGGCCCCGCTCCTTGCGGAGCTTGCGCACGGCCAGATGCTCGACGATGCGTTCCTTCACGTCGTCGAGGCCGGTGTGGTCGGCGTCGAGGATGGCCCGGGCCTCGGTGAGGTCGAGCCGGTCCTCCGACCGCTTGCCCCACGGCAGCTCGGTCAGCGTGTCGAGCCAGGTGCGGATCCAGCTGTGCTCGGGACTCTGCTCGCCGGTCCGCTCCAGGCGGTCGATCTCGCGTTCCACGGCCTCCCGCACGGCGGCGGGCATGGCCATCTCGGCGATCTTCGCCCGGTATTCGGCCGCCACGTTGTCGGAGTCCTCGCCGAGCTCCTTGCGGATGGCGTCCATCTGCTGGCGCAGCATGAACTCCCGCTGGCGCTTCTCCATGCCCTCGCTGACGTCGGTGCGGATGCGGGCCTTGAGCTCCAGCTCGCCGAGCGTGTCGCGGGCCCAGGCCAGCGCCTTGGCCAGCCGCTCCTCGACGTCGATGGTCTCCAGCAGCTCGATGCGCTGCTCGAAGGTCAGGTCGGGGGAGTAGCCGGCGCTGTCGGCCAGGGTGCCCGGATCGCCGATGCCCCGGAGGGCCTCGGCCAGCGGCCGGGCGGAGCGGTGCTCGAGGATGGCCTCGACCACCGCCCGGTACTCCTTCATCAGCTCCCGGGCGCGTTCGCTGGGGGCGCCGGACGGCTCCTCCACCGGCTCGGCCTGCACGAACAGGCCGTGGCCCGAGGAGCCCTCACCGAAGCTCGGAACGGCCGCACCGAGGACGGCCCGGTGCAGGCCGCGCACGACCACCGCCCGGGTCCCCCCGGGCAGCCGGCCGGCCTCTTCGATCTTGGCCACCGTGCCGACCCTGGCGTACACGGTCGGGCCGCCCTCGTGCTCGATCCGGGGGACGAGCACCAGGAGGCCCTCGCCGGCCAGGGCGGCGTCGGCGGCGGCTTTCGCCTCATCGCTCTCCAAGCCGAGAGGCACGACCATCTGCGGCAGCACCACTCCCGTCGACAGCGGGAGCAGCGGCAGGAACCGGGTCTCGACGTCTGACAATTGAGTGCCTCGCTATCAAGAAAGGTCTGCGTGGGCGATCCACGTGAGGCTTTCAACAGCGAGAAGGGAACGGCCATTCCCGCAAAGTCGGAGAAGTTCCGTTCCGCTCGAGACGTGGTGGCTGAGGGCGAACTTCTACGAAGTTTGCAGTTTTGGCGCAGGAGCGGTATGGTGCTGATGCGCTCCTAGTGGAGCTTGCGCCCGCCCGGTGGAGGCGGGTCCGGGCGCCCCGGGGTGGTCGGCGGCTCGAGACCACCCGTCGGAAGCCGGCCCAATCGGCTTGCCGTCGACCACCCCGCCAATCAGATGCGCCCGGCCCAGCCCGAGGCGACGAAGGAGAGCGCCCTCGGCAGGATTCGAACCTGCGCACACGGCTCCGGAGGCCGTTGCTCTATCCCCTGAGCTACGAGGGCAGCGCGAAGCTGCCACTCTACCGCCGGGACCCTGCCGGGGGCCCGAAAAGGGCCCGTGTACGATGCCTTCATGGCCCCGGCCACCGTGCTCGTGGTCGACGACGACCCTGTCATCCTCAAACTGCTCGAGGTGAACTTCGAGATGGAGGGCTTCGAGGTCGTCGGGGCCAGTGACGGGGCCGAGGGGCTGCAGCGGGCCCGGGAAGTCCGCCCTGACATCGTGGTTCTCGACGTGATGATGCCCCGCATGACCGGCTACGAGGTGGCCAAGGCCCTCCGTGAAGACGACGGCACCGCCCACATCCCGATCATCTTCGTGACCGCCCGCGCCCAGAGCAGCGACGTCGAGCGGGGCATGGAGCTCGGTGTCGACGACTACGTGACCAAGCCCTTCGATCCGCTCGACCTCATCGCCCGGGTCAACACGCTGCTGGCCCGCCGCCACGGCGACAGCGACACCGACGGAGCGATCGAACCGGCCGGCGACCGGGTGGACGAGCCACCCGCCGAGCCGGGGCTGGATGCGAATTCCGCCGCCAGTTGAGCGCCCCGATCGACCTGCGACTCCTGCCGGCCACGGCCGCCGTCTCCCCGGACGGCCGCCTGGCCATCGGCGGTTGCGACCTCGGCGAGCTGGCCGGGCGCTTCGGCACGCCGCTGTTCGTGTACGACGAGGCGCACCTCCGGAACCGCTGCCGGGAGTACGTCGCCGCCTTCGGCCCTGACGCCGTCGCCTACGCCGGCAAGGCCTTCCTGTGCCGGGCCATGGTCCGGCTGGTGGCCGAGGAGGGGCTCCACCTCGACGTCGCCACCGGCGGCGAGCTTCACGTCGCCCGCTCGGCGGGGTTTCCGCCGGAGCGGATCGTCTTTCACGGCAACAACAAATCGGAGGAGGAGCTCACCACCGCCCTCGGTGCCGGGGTCGGCCGGATCGTGGCCGACTCCTTCGCCGAGCTCGACCGGCTCGAGGCGCTGGTCAAGACCGGCCTCCCTACTCCCCGGATCCTGCTGCGGGTGACGCCGGGCGTCGAGGCCCACACCCACGAGTACATCGAGACCGGCACCGAGGACTCCAAGTTCGGCTTCCCCGTCCGCCTCGGCGACGCCCTGGAGGCGGCCCGGCGGGTGGCGGCCAGCCCCCACCTGGAGCTGGCCGGCCTGCACTGCCACATCGGCTCGCAGATCCACGTGCTGCAGTCCTACGCCGCGGCGGCGGCCATCGTGGTCGGCCTGGCCGCCGAGGTGGAGCGGGCCTCCGGGCCCGGCTCGGTCAAGGAGCTCAACCTGGGCGGCGGGCTCGGCATCGCCTACCACGACGGCGACGATCCGCCGACCGTCCTCGACTACGCCGCCACCCTGCGCCGGTCGGTGGAGGCCGCGGTGACCGACGCCGGCCTGGCCCACATGCCGGCCCTGCTGGTGGAGCCCGGCCGGTCGATCGCCGCCAGCGCCGGCGTGACCCTCTACCGGGTCGGCACCATCAAGGAGATCGCCGGCGTCCGCACCTACGTGGCGGTGGACGGGGGCATGAGCGACAACGCCCGTCCCGCGACCTACGGCGCCCGCTACGAAGCGTTCCTCCCCGAGCGCGTCACGGCCGACCGGCCGCTGGTGGCCACCGTGGCCGGCAAGCACTGCGAACAGGGCGACCTGCTGGTCCGCAACGCCACCTTGCCCGCCGACCTCGCCGTCGGCGATCTTCTCTGCACGCCGGCGACGGGAGCGTACGGTTACGCCATGGCCAGCAACTACAACAAGGTTCCCCGGCCGGCCATCGTGTTCGTGAGCGAGGGGAACGCCCGGCTGGTCGTGCGGCGGGAGACGCTCGACGACCTGCTTCGTCTGGAGGAGATGTGACCCGGGGGCGCAAGTGATACCGGCGGCCAAGGCGATCGCCGACCGTGGTGGTGTCGTTCGGGTCGGGCTGCTCGGCTGCGGCCACGTCGGCTCGGCGCTCGTCCGCCTGACCCTGGGCCACGCCGACTCCATCGCCGCCCGGGCCGGGGTCAAGGTCGAGGTGGCCAAGGTGGCGGTCCGCAACCTGGCCAAGGAGCGCGACGTCGACCTCGACGCCGCCCGCTTCACCCACGACGCTGACGAGGTCGTGGCCGACCCTGACATCGATCTCGTCGTCGAGGTCATCGGCGGCATCGAGCCCGCCCGGAGCCTTATCCTCGGCGCGCTGAACGCCGGCAAGTCGGTCGTCACCGCCAACAAGGAGCTGCTGGCCAACTTCGGCCGGGAGCTGTTCGAGGCGGCCGAGGCCAACGGCGTCGACCTGCTGTTCGAGGCGTCGGTCTGCGGGGGCATCCCGCTCATCCGGCCGCTGCGGGAGTCGCTGGCCGGCGACCGGATCCGCCGCATCGCCGGGATCGTCAACGGCACGACCAACTTCGTGCTGACCCGCATGACGGAGTCGGGGATGTCGTTCCACGAGGCGCTGGCCGAGGCCCAGACCCTGGGCTACGCCGAGCGGGATCCGACGGCCGACGTCGAGGGGTTCGACGCCGCGGCCAAGGCCGCCATCCTGGCCTCGATCGCCTTCGGCGCCAAAGTGGTGGCCGGCGACGTGTACAGCGAAGGCATCTCGGCCGTGTCGCCGTCCGACATCGATTCGGCCCGGGAGCTCGGCTACGTCGTGAAGCTGCTGGCCCTGATCGAGGAGGTCGACGACGAGATCGCCGTGCGGGTGCATCCGGCGATGATCCCCGTCACCCACCCGCTGGCCAGCGTGAAGGACTCCTTCAACGCCGTGTTCATCGAGGCCGACGCCGCCGGCAGCCTCATGTTCTACGGCCGGGGGGCGGGCGGGATGCCGACCGCCTCGGCGGTGCTCGGCGATCTCATCGACGCCGCCCGCAACCTGGCCGCCGGCAGCCGGGGCGCCACCATGGGGGCGCCGTCCAAGAAGCGGGTCCGGCCGATCGACGAAGTCGCCTCGCAGTTCTACGTGATGTGCGAGGTGGCCGACCGGCCCGGCGTCCTGGCGGCCATCGCCTCCGCCTTCGGCGAGCACGGCGTGTCGATCAAGTCCATGCAGCAGCAAGGGATCGCCGACGACGCCCGGTTGATCTTCGTCACCCACCGGGCTCAGGAGCGGGCCTTCGAGGCCACCATGGCGGCGGTGCGTCAACTGGAGCCCGTCCACCGGGTGGGGTCGATCCTCCGGGTGGTCGGAGAGGACGAGTAGCCCGTTGGGCTCAACCTCCCGCTTCACGGCCTGGCCGGGCCTCATCGAGGCCTACCGCGACCGGCTGCCGGTCAGCGACGCCACGCCGGTGATCACGCTCCGGGAAGGCGGCACGCCGCTCCTGCCGGCGCCGTACCTGTCGGAACGGGTCGAGGCCGACGTCCGGCTGAAGTACGAAGGCCTCAACCCGACCGGCTCCTTCAAGGACCGGGGCATGACCGTGGCCATCTCCAAAGCGGTGGAGGAGGGCTCGAAGGCCGTCATCTGCGCCTCCACCGGGAACACGTCGGCATCGGCCGCCGCCTACGCCGCCCGGGCCGGGCTGGTCTGCGCCGTGCTGATCCCCGAGGGCCACATCGCCCTCGGGAAGCTGGCCCAGGCCTTGATCCACGGCGCCAAGGTGATCCAGATCAAGGGCAACTTCGACCAGGCGCTGACCGTGGTGCGGGAGATGGCGGCCCGCGACGCCATCACGCTGGTGAACTCCGTGAACCCCTACCGCCTGGAGGGGCAGAAGACAGCGGCCTTCGAGATCGTCGACGAGTTGGGCGACGCGCCCGACGTGCACTGCATCCCGGTCGGCAACGCCGGCAACATCACCGCCTACTGGCGGGGCTACAGCGAGGACCACGCCGCCGGACGGGCGACCCGGCGGCCCCGCATGCTCGGCTGGCAGGCGGCGGGCGCGGCGCCGCTGGTGTCGGGCGAGCCGGTGCCGTACCCGGAGACGATCGCCACCGCCATCCGGATCGGCAATCCCGCCTCGTGGACCGGGGCGATCGCCGCTCGCGACGAGTCGGGGGGCGCCATCGAAGCGGTGACCGACGTCGAGATCCTCGACGCCTACCGCCTGCTGGCCGAACGGGAAGGCGTGTTCTGCGAACCGGCCTCGGCCGCCTCGGTGGCCGGCCTGTTGCGGGCCGTCGACGCGGGGTTGGTCCGCCGCGGCGAGACCGTCGTCTGCACGCTGACCGGCCACGGCCTCAAAGACCCGGAACGGGCGATCTCCACGGTGGAACTGGGCATCTCGGTCGAGCCGACCGCCGCCGCCGTGGCGGCCCAACTCGGTCTGTAGCAACGGTTCCCGGCCCCCCGAGACCGGGCGCTCCTCAGGCCTCGGCGATCCGGCGCTCCAGGATCTCCTTGGCGTCCTGCAGCACGGTCTCGAGGAGCGTGAGCCGGGCGACGGTGCTCGGGGCCTCGAGCACCCTCTGGGCGTCCATCGGCCCGATCGGCGAGAGCAGCGCCGCCTCGAAAGCCGCCACCGCCGGGTTCTCGTCCAGGGTGCGGACGGCCGACGGCGCCGGCATCCCCAGCTCCACCTGGAGCGCCAGGACCTGTCGCAGCAGTCGTTCGACGGCGTTGCGCCGCTCAGTCGCCTCGCCGTCGGTCTCGTCGGGGGCGTCGTCGATCGCCTCGACCATCGCCAGCGGGTAGGGATCTTCCGGCAGCCATTCGGTCACCCGGAACCGTTCGGTGCCCACCGCATCGAGCAGCCAGCGCCCGTCCGGCAGTTCCGCCGTCTGGACGATCCGCGCCACCGTCCCGACGGCGAACCGCACGTCTCCGCCGCCGACCTCCTGCCCCCGCTCGATGAGCACGACGCCGAACTCCCCGTCCCCGGCCAGGACGTCCTTCACCAGCGCCCGATACCGCGGCTCGAAGATGTGCAACGGCAGATGGGCAAAGGGCATCAGCACCGTCCCCAACGGGAACATCGGAAGCCGCCGCGCCGCCATGCCGGGAGCTTACGTACCCGGCCGGCGCCGAGGGGCCCGTACGATCGTGGGCGTGACCACGCGACCGGACATGCGTTATGTCGTCTGCATCCCCGACGGGGCGGCCGACGAGCCCCTGGAGGAACTGGGCGGGCGGACGCCGCTGGAGGCGGCGGCCATGCCCCACCTCGCCCGGTTGGCGGCGGCGGGTGAGGTCGGCCGGGCGGCGACGATTCCGGACGGGATGCCGCCGGGCAGCGACGTCGGCAACATGGCCATCCTCGGTTACGACCCGGCCCGGTACCACACCGGGCGGGCCCCGATCGAGGCGGCGGCGATGGGCGTCGACCTCCAGCCCGGACAGGTGGCCTACCGCTGCAACCTGGTGACCCTCGACGACTCGACCGGCACGATGGTCGACTTCTCGGCCCACCACATTCCCACCGAGCTGTCGACGCCGATCATCGAGGCGGTCGACGCCGAGCTGGGCGGCGGGCGCGACGGCCTGTGGTTCCACCCCGGCGTCATGTACCGCCACGTGATGGTGGCCCCGGCCGAGCTCGGGAAGGCCGATTGCGTGCCGCCCCACGACTTGACCGGCAAGCCGGTGGTCATGCCGGACGGGCCGGCGGCAGCCGAGCTGCGCCGGATCATGGAGGCGTCGAAGGAGATCGTGCGGGCCAAGGCGGCCGAGCTCGGCGCCGATGCCACCCAGGTCTGGCTGTGGGGCCAGGGCACCCGTCCGATGCTCCCGTCGTTCGAGTCCAAGTGGGGTCTGACGGGCCGCCTGGTCACCGCCGTCGACCTGATCCGCGGCCTCGGAGTCCTGTCGGGGATCGACCCGGTCGAAGTCGAAGGCGCCACCGGTTACTACGACACCAACTACGAGGGGAAGCGCGACGCCTGCCTCGCCTCCCTGGCCGACCGGGAGTTCTTCGTGATCCACATCGAGGCGTCCGATGAGGCGGGCCACAACGGCGAGGTGGACCGCAAGGTCGAGGCGCTGGAGAACTGGGACCGCCGGGTCATCGGGCCCCTCGTCGAGGCCCTCGACAGCCTCGGCCCCTGGCGCCTGATGCTGATGCCCGACCATGCCACCCCCACGGTGCTGCGGACCCACACCCCGGACCCGGTCCCCTACCTGATCTACGACCCGGCGGAGCCGGGCCCGGGCGGCACCTACACCGAGCGGGGGGTGGCCGGCTCCCCGGCGGTGGTGGCCCACGATCTGATGGCGAGGTTCCTCCGCCGCGACCCCGCCGTCCCCTGACCCTCCGCCAACTGGCGTTCCTTTTCCGGGATAGGGCGGAAAAGGAACGCCAGTTCGTTGGGGGGTGGGAGCGGCTACCATGCGGGGCTACGCCCGCTCTTCCCACGGGAGCGGCTCGCGTGTGAGGTCTTGAGCCACGCCTGTCCTTTTTCCCCAGTCTGATCCGCCGTCGCGCACGCTCGTGCTGGTCGACGGTGAGCACTACCCGACGGTGGTGAGGGCCGCCGTCGAGGAGCTGCGCGCCGCCGGCCGCACCGTTGTCGGGGCCGCCCTCCTCGGCGGATCGGAGAAGATCTCGACCGGCGCCACCCGGCCCGACGACTACGGCGTCGGCGACATGGCGTTCGGAGAATCGCCGCTGGCCGCGCTGCTGGCCGGCGTCGACCGGTTCCAGCCCGACGAGGTCGTCGACCTCTCGGACCAGCCCGTCCTCGACGCCCGGAACCGCCTGCTGCTGGCGGCCTGCGCCCTCTCGCTGGGCCTGCCGTACCGGGGGGCGGGATTCGCCTTCGAGGTGCCGCCCCGGCCGCCGGTCGCCACCAAACCGACGATCGCCGTCATCGGCACCGGCAAGCGCACCGGCAAGACCGCGGTGGCCGCCGAGCTCGCCCGCACCCTGACGGCGGCCGGGCGGCGGCCGGTCATCGTGGCCATGGGCCGGGGCGGGCCGGCCGAACCCGAGGTCGTCGACCCCGCGACGTTCGACCTCTCCCCCGAGGCGCTGCTGGCCCTGGCCCGCTCCGGCCGCCACGCCGCCAGCGACCACCTGGAAGACGCCCTCACCGCCGGCGTCGTCACCGTCGGCACCCGCCGCTGCGGCGGCGGGCTGGCCGGGGAACCGGCCAGCGCCACGTTCGCCCGGGGCGTCGAACTGGCCAACCAGCGGCCCGAGGAGCTGCTCGTTCTCGAGGGTTCCGGGACGAGCATTCCGCCCGTCCATGCCGACGCCACGATCTGCGTCGTTGGTGCCCCAAGTGCCTCTGACCAGGAGCTTCTTCTGGGCTATCTGGGCGCTTACCCTCTGTTGCTGGCCGATCTGGTCGTGATTACACTGGTGGAACAACCGCTTGCCGATTTGGGCGCGGTGGCGGCCCTCGAGGATCGCATCCGGGGGCTCGTTCCAGGGGTTCCGGTCGTTCACACCACGTTCAGGCCGCGGCCTCTCGGGTCGATCTCCGGAGATTCCGTCTTTTTCACCACCACGGCTCCTGTGGCCGTAGCGGGGATTCTGGCAGCGCATCTCGAGACGTACGGCGCCACTGTCGTCGGTCATAGCTCTTCGTTGGCGAACCGCCCCGGGCTCGCCGCCGACCTGCAGGCCGCCGGCCGGGCTGACGTACTCGTCACCGAGCTGAAAGCAGCAGCAGTTGACCTCGCCACCAGGTTCGCCCTGGAGCGGGGGATGCGGGTCGTCTACTCCGACAACCAGCTGGTGGCCACCGGAGGCGACGGGCCGTTGGAAACGCTCTTCCCCTCCGTGGCCGACCTGGCGACGGAACGGTTCCGGGCCGGCCCCCCTCGCAGTGGTGAACGCAGTGGATGACCCAGCGGCCATGAGAGATCGATGACGCAGAGCCCCCGCCACATCGTCATATCCGACGAGGAACACGCCCTGCCGTACTCCAAGGGGCTGATGGCGAGCTCGATCATGGCCACCGGGCTGCCTCCGGGCCGGGCGTTCCACGTGGCGGAGCGCATCGAGGAGCGGCTCCGGGAACGGGGCGTGCCGGAAATCACCCGGGCGGCGCTGTCGGAGCTGGCCCGCGAGGTGCTGGTCGACGAGGTCGGCCAGCGCTACGCCGACTCCTTCGCCAAGTGGCAGGTGGTCAACCGGATCGACCGGCCGCTCATCATCCTGATCGGCGGGGCGACCGGCGTGGGGAAGTCCACCATCGCCACCCAGCTGGCCGGCCGGCTCGGCATCACCCGGATCATCCCCACCGACGCCATCCGCGAGGTCATGCGCTCGATGTTCAGCGAGGAGCTCATGCCCACGCTGCACACGTCGAGCTTCGACGCCGACCACCTGGTCCGGCACCCCCTGCCCCGCAACGCCGATCCGGTCATCGTGGGGTACCGGGAGCAGTCGGCGGCGGTGGCGGTCGGGGCGCAGGCGCTGATCCGCCGGGCGGTGACCGAGAGCACCGACCTCATCCTCGAAGGCGCCCACCTCGTGCCGGGGTTCTTCGACCCGGCCGAGTTCGCCGACGCCGCCTTCGTGGTCCAGTTCGTGATCGCGGTCGACGACGAGGAGGCCCACCGGTCGCACTTCCTGGCCCGGGCCCACGACAACCGCAGCCGCCCGTCCGACCGCTACCTCGAGTTCTTCGACAACATCCGCAAGATCCAGCGCTACGTGAAGTCCCTGGCGCTGGAGCGGAACGTGCCGATCGTCCACTCCTACAGCCTCGATGCGACCCTCGCTCAGGTCATCGAGCTCGTGGTGAGCCGGGCGATGCAGGAGATCCCGTCCCGGAACGGGCACTCCGAACCGCCCGGGGGTGCGGGGGTGCCCCCCGGAATCAAAGTTGAAGCATCCGCCAGGAGGACACACGACCGATGACCACTACGGAGGAGTTCGCCGCCGAACGGGCCCAGCTCGGCCAGCGCGACCGTGACGAGCTGCACGAGATCGCGTCGGCCATGGGCGTGCGGGGAGCGACCCGCCTGCGGAAGGCGGACCTCATCGAGGCGATCCTCGACAAGGCGACCAGCGGAGCGTCGGTCCCGGAGCCGACCGGTGAGAAGCCGAAGAAGCGGGCGACGCGGAAGAAGGCGGCCGACGCCGAGGCGGCCG